>NZ_JOCX01000003.1 GCF_000717915.1 Streptomyces sp. NRRL S-244 | reverse complement strand
CCCCCGCACCCCGCCGCCACCCACACCCTTCTGGAGCTGTCGATGCCCGGAGCCCTCCAGCGCCCCGCCGTGGTCTCCCGCGTATCCGATCTCATCGGCTACACCCCCCTCCTCGAGCTCGCCTCCACCGAGACCGGCAGCCGCCTGCTGCTGAAACTGGAGATGTTCAACCCCACCGGCACCGCGAAGATCCGTATGGCCAGGGCCATGATCGACGCCGCCGAGGAGGCCGGTGAACTGCGCGCCGGCGGCCGGATCATCGAATCCACCTCCGGCAACACCGGCCTGGGTTTGTCGGTCATCGCCGCCGAACGCGGCTACACCTTCACCGCCGTCGTCGACAACCACGCCTGTGTGGACAAGCTCCGCGGCATGAAGGCCCTCGGTACCGAGCTCGTCTACGTCGTCGACGACGGCACGGAGGAACTCGCCACCGCCGCCCGCGAGGAACTGGCCGAGGACATGGCCCGCGGCCAGGACAACACCATCTTCACCGAGCAGCACAACAACCCCGCCAACGGCGTCGGCTACTTCCCCGTCGCGCACGAGCTCCACGAGGCCCTCGACGGCAGGATCGACGTCCTCATCGGCGCCGTCGGCACCGGCGGCGCCCTGTGCGGCACCAGCCGGGAACTGACCACTCTCATGTCCGGTTTCACCGTCATAGGCGTCGAACCCAAGGGCTCCATCGCCTTCGGCGGCCCTGCCCACGACTACTACCAGTCCGGAACCGGCACCCCCGAGGGCGCGGAGATCGGCGCCCTGGTCGACTTCGACCTCATCGACGAAGGCGTCAAGGTCGGCGACATCGAGGCCTTCGCCACCTGCCGCGCCGTCGCCCGCACCGGACTCCTCATCGGAGGCTCGGCCGGCGGAGTCGTCTACGAAGCCCTGACCCGGCTGCCCACCCTGCCCCCGGGCACAACCATGGTCGCCCTCATCAACGACGGCGGCGAAAAGTACATGGACACCGTCTTCAACGACGAGTGGATGCAGGACCGCGACCTCCTCAGCGCCGAGGCCGAGCGGGACATCGACGAGCTCCTCACCAAACTCCGCGGGAACCGGTAAACCCATGCTGAAAACTCTCCTCCGCGACAGCCGCGCACTCGGCGTCCTCGCCGTGCCGCTGATCCTCACCCAGCTCGCGCAGGTGGCACTCACCACCACCGACACGGTGATGATGGGCTTCCTCGGGACCACCGAACTGGCCGCGGGCGGCCTGGCCATCGTCATCTTCAACCAGCTCCGCACCATGGGTGTCGGCCTGGTCACCTCCGTCGGCAACCAGATAGCCACTGCGGCGGCCCTCGCCGAGCGGGCCGCCGACGAAAGCGACGGGAACGCGGGGGAGAGAGCTCAGGACGAGGTCCGCTCCATAGTCCGGGCGAGCATGGCCGTGGCCACGCTCGCCGGACTCGCCGGCGCCGTCCTGATGATCCTCATCGGGCAGGCCCTGACCTGGCTGGGCCAGGACGCGGAGGTCGTCGACCTCACCCAGACCATGCTCTTCGCGCTCGCTCCCGGCCTGCTGCCCTGCCTGTGGTTCCAGGCAGTCCGCCAGTTCACCGTCGGCATGCGTCGCCCCCAGGCCCTCCTGCAGATCACCATCGCCTCGATCGCGGTCAACGCGGGACTGAACTGGATCCTGATCCACGGCACCTTCGGCCTGCCCCGCCTCGGCCTCACCGGGGTCGGCATCGCCACCTCCGGCGTCTACCTGCTGTCCTTCCTCGCCCTCTACTTCTCCGCGAAGAAGGACAAGGAGCTGGCACCACTCCTCACCCTGGACCTCACCAAGGCCGACGCGGCCACCGTCAAGCGTCTCGTCGGGCTCGGCGTCCCGATCGCCGCGACCTACGGCTCCGAGGCCGGCTTCTTCTCCATCACCGCCCTGATGGCAGGCTCCTTCGGCCCCGACGCGCTCGCCGCGCACACCGCCGTCAACCAGCTCGTCTACATCGTCTTCCAGGTCGCCGTCGGCCTCTCCCACGCGGCCTCCATCAACGTCAGCCGCGAACTCGCCCTCGGCAACCACGACGACGCCCGCCGCATCAAGAACACCGCCCTGGCCTGCGCCGCCGCCGTCATGGCCGTCGTCGGACTGCTCTACCTGACCATCCCCAGGCTGGTCCTCGCGCCCTTCCTGGACTCCGGCTCCGACCAGGCCCTCACCATCGCCACCCAACTCCTGATCGTCACCGCCTTCCTCCAGTTCTTCGACTGCGCCCAGAACATCGGGGTCGGCCTCCTGCGCGGCCTCGACGACACCAAGAGCGGCTTCCGCATCACCCTCATCGGCTACTGGGCGGTCGGCCTCCCCGCTTCCTGGCTCCTCGCCTACGCCCTGAACCTCGACACCCTCGGCATCTGGCTCGGCCTCCTCACGGGCCTCGCCACCACCGCCGTCCTCCTCCTGCGGCGCTACTCCAGCTCCCTCACCCGCCACGAACAGGCACACGCCGCCCCCGCCGTCGCGTAATGGTTCGCCGCGCCACCGCCGGCCAGCGTGGGATGCGTACGCGCCGTCCGCCAGGGCGGCGGCGGGCCGGTTGCCGAAGGAGATGGGCAGGGCGTCGTGACCCGAAATGCGGAAGGTGCAGCCTGAGATACAACCGTGAGGGCGGCCCCGGAACGGGGCCGCCCTCACGGTTGCACCGCCGCGGCGGCCACGTTGTGGTGCATGGCGGGGAATTGCGGCCTCGAGTGGTGGCCACGGCGGTGTCGTGCGTATCGGGGGTCAGGCTGTGGTGGCAGCCGCCCGCCGCGCAAGGGTGTCCGACGCCTTGACGGTGACGTACAGCGAAGCAGCCAGGGTGAGGACGAGGAGTGCGCCCACGGCGAAGATGCTGCCGCTCGAGACGGCGGCCGGGCTGCCGGCCTCGGAACGGGCAGAGCCGCTGAGGAAGGGGACCACGGCCAGAACGGCGATCCCGAGGGCGACCTCACCCCAGACCACCTTCGGGAAGTGCCGCAGGGTCAGGTGCAGGAGCGAGGAAGTGTCGTCCGCCTCACGCGCCTTGACGATGCGCGGCATCAGCCAGAACTGGTTGACGGCTCCGGCCGCCATCATGCCGAGGACCAGGAGAATCTTGATGAGGACGAAGAGCCCGTACGTCGTGGTCCACAGCTGGCTGATGGCGCCGACGTGCTTCCAGCTCATCCACAGCCCGGAGGTGAGGACCGCACCGACGCTGACGAGGGCGACGAGGGAGAAGCGGCGCCAGATGTCCGCCCACAGCAGGCCCGCGCTGTCGCCGAGGCGGCTGCGGGAGGCGGCGAGTGCGGCGAGGAACGCGAGGCCGCCGACCCAGACCACACCGCTGATGATGTGGGTCTGGCCGAACACGAGGTCCAGAACCTTGTCCGCGTCCTTCGGCTTGGTGGCCGGCACCGCCCCGATGAGCGTGACCGCGAGACTCAGGGGCAGGGCGGTCAGCGCGAGGACGTTCAGCCGCTGACGCGCCTTCGGAACGAACAGCGCGATCAACGTGGCGGAGGCGATGACCAGGACGACGTTCTGTGCCAGGTAGATCGTGCCCTGAGCGATCCAGGCACCCTTGGCCGCAGGAGCGACCAGGAAGTCCCGGATTCGGCTGGGCGAGAGGGCGTCGCCGAACGGCATGCCCTTTCCGGCACGGGCCAGGCGGGCCGCGAGCTGGAAGTAGCCCGCGACGAGGAGAACAACTCCGGCCCAGGCCAGATAGCCTGCCGTTCTTCGGCGTATGACCGCCACGTCGCCGCTATGGCTTTCGGGGCCGCGCAGCGTGGGGCGTACTGAGGTCGCGTAGGTGACGGTGGCGCCGATGGCCCCGGACAGGCCGACGAAGTAGCCGGCTTTGGTGAGGACGCGCCAGAGCGGAGGCGTGGTGTAGCCGGCCGCGGCGGCCAGATGTATGAGCTGCATAAGGGAAGGCTAACCTAAATCTCTCCCTCTGCGTCTACGCTCTT
Organism: Streptomyces sp. NRRL S-244; assembly: GCF_000717915.1. Taxonomy (GTDB): domain Bacteria; phylum Actinomycetota; class Actinomycetes; order Streptomycetales; family Streptomycetaceae; genus Streptomyces. The sequence goes on along the minus strand of NZ_JOCX01000003.1, from coordinate 471,740 downwards.
GTCGACTCCCGTGGTCGGGGCTTGGGGAGGAGGAGCGCGGCGGCGAGGCCGACGAGGCCCAGGGCGGCGAGTGTGATCATGGCGGCGGCGTAGGCGCTGGTGGTGAGTCCGGCGACGAGGATGGTGCCGGCGACGGCCGTGCCCAGTGAGGAGCCGAGGTTCGACACGCTGCGGGACAGGCCGGAGATCTCGCCCTGCCGCTCCTCGGGGAAGCTCGATTGGACGACGTTGACCGACGGGGTCAGCATCAGGCCCAGGCCCAGTCCGAGCAGGAGGAGTCCGGGGGCGAAGGCCCACGCGCTCGGGAAGCTGTTGACCAGGGCGATCAGGACGACGATTCCGGCGACCGCGATGACGAATCCCGCCGTGATGAGCGTGCGCTGGGGCCACCGGTTCGCCAGGCGCTCGGCAGCCAGGGACGTGGCGAGCAGGCCGAGGGTGGCCGCGGTGAAGATCACGCCGGTCTCGACGGCGTCGTAGCCGCGCACGACCTGCAGGTAGGCCGCCACCGTGAACGAGGACCCCATGAGCAGCAGCCACTGGACGTTCTGGGTGACGAGGCCGAGGTTGGAGGTGCGGTCGCGGAACAGGCTGGTGGACAGCAGCGGTTCCTCGCCCGCCGCCTCGCGGGCGCGTACGTGGCGGAAGAACCACAGCAGGGTGAGCGCGCCGAGGACGAGCAGGCCGATCATCAGCCAGACATTGTTGTCGGCGGCCAGGATGCCCATGACGACGAGGACGAGGCCGGCGGCCGAGAGGACGGCTCCGACCGTGTCGAAGGGGCGCGTCGGATCCGGTGGCAGGGGGTCCTCGATGTGGCGGCTGAGCACGATGATCAACGCGATCACCAGGGCCTGGAACACGAAGGCGGCCCTCCAGCTGAGCCATGAGGTGATGAGCCCGCCGATCAACGGCCCTGCCGCCGCGCCGATGCCGCCGAGCGCCATGATCGCCCCGAATGCGCGGGCCCGGGAGGCCATGTCCGTGAAGAGGAGTGTCGTGAGGATGTACACGGGCGGGATGAGCAGGGCCGTACCGACACCCTCGAGGATCGAGTTGCCGAGGATCAGGACGCCCAGGCCCGGGGCGGCGGCGCTCAGCAGGGCGCCGATCCCGTACACGGCGAGGCCGGCCAGGAAGCAGCGCTTGCGGCCGTAGCGGTCGGTCAGCTTGCCGCCGGGGATCATCAGCGCGGCCATGACGAGCAGGAAGATCGTGATCGCGACCTGCACGCCCTGCACGGTGGTGTCGAGGTCCTCGCTGATGTCGTTGATCATCACGTTCATGTTCGAGCCGGCGAAGCTGCAGATGAACTGCGCGAGGGCGAGCGGGGCGAGGACCCGTCGCTGTGCTGCCGACCGACCGTGGTCGGCCATGGCCGGATCTTGGTTCACAGGCCCTCCTTCGCCGGCCGGGGGCCTTGCGCCGCTCGTGCCCCCACGCTCACAGGGTGCGCCGACCCGTAGTACGGCGCATGCGGAGGAGTCGCGACGCTAGATGCGCCGACGACGGCCCACCCGAGGTGTGACGGCCGCGGCCACGACCGCGGTCTTCGCGACAGGCGCCCCGCGCCCAGGCGTGACGGCCGCGGCGACCACCGCGGTCTTCGCCACCGGCGCGCCGATGACACCTACTCTTCCCACACGTGCAGGTCGCAGTGGCATTTTCAGTCTCCTACGGTCTCATTCGCTACGTCGGCCTCGATCGAGGCGATGATCGCCTGGATCGGGATGCGTCCGTTGGCGATCAGCTGGCCGCCCGAGTGCCGCACCGCCGATGCGAAGGGTGCCGCCCACAGGTTCTCCCAGATGAGCACTCCGGCTGTGCTTCCCGGCTCCATGGCGGCCGCAAGGTGCTCGACGTCCTCCTCGGCCAGGAGCTCTCCGAGCTCGGCCTCGATGACCTCCAGCTCTCCGAGACCGCCCACATCGGAGAGCTCTGACGCCTCGACGGTTCCATCCGAGTCCTTGGTGAGGATCAGGACATCGATCACGCGAATCGTGCCGGATTTAACCAATTCCGCAAGCGCTGTCGCCATTTGCCCCGTGAAATTGCTCGCTCCTGCCGGGAATTCGACAACGAGATAATCGACGGGGCCCAGTTCGTCGAGGGATGCCTCAGTCATCATCAGTCCCCTTCCTCAGTCCAAACCGAGTGGTCGAGTCTTGAAACACCGGTACCTTCTCAGCCTCCGCCACGGTTCACTGCCGGGCCATGTGCATGCGCATCTCGCTGTCCGCATCGGTGATGAGTTCGCCCGACAGATCGATCGTCACGGTGTGGAGCCGGCCGGTGAACCGGAAGGGTGACCGGTAGTCGGGGGTCACCGGCTGGCCCGGGTTGGCGCCGCAGGTCATTCCGCCCGGGTTGAACATGACGGGGGTGGTCACCGGGAACTCGGCCACCGCGACCAGCTGCCGGTCGACGTAGAGCTCGGCACGCCCGGGTGAGCCCTTGCCCGCGGCGAGATCGGGCTTGCCCGTCGGTTCGAACTCGAAGCGCAGTTCGTGCCGGCCGGCGGGTACCGGATCCGTCGAGGACACCGAGTAGAGGGCCCGTGAGACGTAGTTGTGCACGTACGTCAGCTTGCCGTCCTTGACGTAGAAGCTCCAGCCGCCGGCCATCGAACCCTGGCTCATCAGTACGCCTTCGGCGCCGTCGGCGGGGATCTCCACATCCGCGGTGATGCTGTGCGGACGGTTGAGCACCCTGGGGGCGACGGAGGGCGGCAGCGACTGGGTGCCGGGCCGGAACGTGTAGCTGGTCCGTGCCTTGCTGATCTGCGGACGTTCCGTTGCCATCCGCGCCAGCGCGCTCCCGTCGATCGGCAGGACCCCGTACTTTCCGGCCTCCACGTACCACAGGGAGATCAGCTCGATGGTCTTGGCGTGATGCTCCGAGGAGACGTCGCGGGTCTCCGCGAAGTCCTCGTCGATGTGGTACAGCTCCCAAGCGTTGGCGTCCAGTTCGGACAGCTTCTCCGAGCTGATGGGCGTCCCGAACGGCTGCTTCGCCTCGGTGAAGGACGGGCCCGGCCAGGGACACACGGCGCGCCAGCCGTCGTGGTCGATGGCCCGGTGCCCGAGCATCTCGAAGTACTGGGTGCGGTGGAGGCTCGGCGCGGCCGGGTTGTCGAAGGTGTGGGCGAAGCTGACACCGTGCAGGGGGGACTGGGTGACGCCCTTGATGGTGTCCGGCGGCTCGATCCCGAGGATGTCGAGCACGGTGGGGACCATGTCCACGAGGTGTGCGTACTGGGTGCGGACCTCTCCCCGTGCCTTGATGCCGGCGGGCCAGTGGACGAGGAACGGGTCGCTGGCGCCGCCGCGGTAGGTCTCCCGCTTCCAGCGCCGGAACGGCGTGTTGCCCGCCCAGGTCCAGCCCCAGGGGTAGTGGTTGAACGTGGTCGGACCGCCGAGGTCGTCGATGGCCTTCAGGCTCTCCTCGATCGGTTCGGGAGCGTTGTTGAAGAACTGCGCCTCGTTGGCCGTCCCGGTGACGCCGCCCTCGGCGCTCGCCCCGTTGTCGGAGACGACCATGATCAGCGTGTTGTCCAGTTCGCCGATCTCCTGGAGGAAGTCCAGCAGCCGCCCGATCTCGTGGTCGGTGTGGGACAGGAACCCGGCGAAGACCTCCATCATGCGCGCGGCGAGCCGGCGGGCGTCGGGGGACAGGGACTCCCATTCGGGGACGTCCGGGTCGTGGCGTGAGAGAACGGCGTCGGCGGGTACGACACCGAGCCGCTTCTGGTTGGCGAACGTCACCTCGCGGTAGGCGTCCCAGCCGTCGTCGAACTGCCCCCGGTAGCGGTCGGCCCATTCCCGCGGCACGTGGTGCGGAGCATGGGTGGCCCCGGGGCAGAAGTGGAGGAAGAACGGCTTGTCGGGGGCGACCTGCTTGGCGTCGGAGATGAAGAGCTTGGCCTTGTCCGTCAGGTCCGGGGTGAAGTGGTAGCCCTGCTCCGGCGAGGCCGGGGGCTCGACCTGGTGGTTGTCGTACACGAGCTCCGGATACCACTGGTTGGTGTCGCCGCCGAGGAAACCGTAGAACCGCTCGAAGCCGCGGCCCAGCGGCCAGCGGTTGTAGGGGCCGGCGGGTGACTCCTGGGCCGAGGGCATCAGGTGCCACTTGCCGAGCATGTACGTGTTGTACCCGTGCTCCAGCAGCATCTCGGACAGGAACCCGTTCTCGAACGGGATGTTGCCGTTGTACCCCGGGTAGCCGGTGGCCAGCTCCGTGATCGCCGCCATGGCGTTGGCATGGTGATTGCGACCGGTGATGATGCACGAACGCGACGGCGAGCACAGTGCCGTCGTGTGCATGTTGTTGTACAGCAGTCCGCCCGCGGCCAGACCGTCGAGGCGGGGCGTCTGCATCGGACTCCCGTAACAGCCCAGCTGTCCGTAGCCCGTGTCGTCGAGCACGATCGTCAGCACGTTGGGTGATCCCGGCACCGCCCCGGGCGGCTCGGGCCACGCCGGGCTGGACACGTCCGTGGTCCGCCCGATCACTCCGGAGAAGGCGCTGCCCGGCTTGTATTCGTTCACTGGCATCGTGCTTGTCCTCCCTTCCTGGCGACCCTCTGGACCGGTCGGCAGACGGGCCGATGTGCGCGGAGCGACGGCGCCCGCGCAGTTGCGGGCCCCGCTCCATCGGCGGCTCGCGGAAACCCGGAGAACCGTGAACCGTTTACGGGGGCTCAGAAGTCAGAATTTCAGTGGCGCGAAACCGCGCGAGGATGTGCTTATTCGACCCTGCGGCCGACGTGGAGGCCCAGTTGCTCGCCTGTCATGCGTGCAGCAGCATGAATATGGTAGTTCCATCAGGGAGTGGCTGCCACTGGGCCGTCCGCAGGTCCGGCGTTTCGCAATCCAAAGGAAAAGAATATGAATACGCCTGCTATTGAACCTGGGCTTAGGGGTACTCTGCCACCGGAGGAGTACACGACGAAGACGATGCCTCACTGGGGGCAGACCTACGACGGGGCAATGGCCGGATACAAGGGCATGGACTACGTTTCGGTGGCCTTCGCCACCGACGCCGAAAAGGCGGCCGCACTGATCCCGAAAGAGCTGGAACTCATAAAGATTCCCGCTTTGCCCGACCAGGCATCGGCGAACCTGGTGTTCGCCAAGTACCGAGAGTGTGACCTCGGCCCCTACATGGAAGTGATCATCTCCATCTCGGTCCTCCACCAGGGCCGCCCCTTCGGGTACGTCCCCGCCATCTACGTGGACAACGACGCGGCCCTGCTCGCCGGGCGAGAACTGGGCGGCTACCCCAAGAAGATGGCCCGGATCACGATGCGGAACTACGGAAACCTCTTCCTGAGCCAGATGTCCCGCGGCTCGATCCAGACGAAGACCGTGGATCCCAACTTCAACGATCTGGCCTCCTCCGGCGTCACCAAGGGCGACAAGCTGTTCTCGGTACCCCTGCCGGCCGATCGGACGGACGAACTGCCCTACCCCTACGACCTGCTGCTGCCGCTGCCCCCTGCGACAGGACAACCCCAGGACTACGTGCTGCCGACGGTGGCGCTGAAGCGCTTCCCGGGCGTCGGGCCGGGACCGAACGGCCACGCCGGAGCCGAAGTGCTCCAGCTCGTGGGCACCCCCTGGCACATCACGCAGGCGGACGTCTACGCCGGCGAGGCCGCCAGCATGGAGATCTACCCTTCCGAAGAGGACCCGATCGGCCGCCTCCTGCCGTGCAATGCCGTACTGGGCGCATTCGTCCTGCAAGGCTCCATGTACACGAAATCCGACGAGTGGGTGGTCCTCGAAGACCTGAAGAAGAACAATGCTGCATGAATGGTGAGACCACAGGGAAGACACACGTCATGGCCCGCCGCTGGTACCCGGTCACCGAAATCGGAGACGGCTTCCTCGCATCTGCGCCCTTCCGCTACGAACACTCCGTGGAGACCACGGCGCCGGCCGATCGGATGTGGGAAATCCTGACCGGCGAACAGCTGGTCCACTGGGTGTGGGCATTCACCGGCCTGAAGTGGAATTCACCCCGCCCATTCGGTGTCGGCACGGTACGCGATGTCACCTTGCTGAAATGCTTCACCGCACGGGAGCGCTTCTTCCGCTGGGACGAAGGCCATCGGTACACCTTCAGCGTCTACGAGGCATCCCGTCCCGGGCTGCGCCACGCGGCGGAGGACTGGACCATCGAGCCCACACCCTCCGGCTCACGCCTCACCTGGACGATGGCGATCCAGCCGACCTCCCTGGTCACCCCACTGCTATGGGTCAGTGGTCCGGTCATCAGGCTGGTCCAGCGCCGCGCCCTGAGCGCCGTACGCGCGCACGTCCACAGCGCGCTGTGAGCGGCGACACAGCGAGGAGCCGGAGCGCCGGCGTACGATCTGCGAAATTCACCCCCTTTGATCCTCTGATCCCGCGGAGGGCCCGCATGCTGCGCCCGGCATCCCTGACGGACACCCGCGTGTGCGCGGTGGCCAACGCCCTCGGCCCGTACGAGTGGCGAAAGCTCACCCCCGAAATGGTCAGCCGCCGCGCGCTCGCCGCGATGGACCACCCCGAGGCGACGGACCGGGTACCGGTGCCCCGCCACGACGAGCGGATCGGTCTGCTCGTCGAGTTCCTCACGGGCTGCCGGTGGCGTTCCCTCACCGCCGACGCGGTGAGCCGCCGGATGGTGGCGGTCCTGGACACGTGGCGTCACGAAAGCCAATGGCTCGAGATCGAACTGCGCTGGCTGTCGGACGGGGACGGCTGAGACACGGCGTTACGGCGGCGGGCCGGCTGCTCCGGGAACCCGACGACCAGGCCGACGGCGGAGGGTCCCGGGGGAGGAGTCCGGAAGTGCGCGGGCTCCGGCTGGATGTTGCAATGGCTGTGGCGGGCCGTCCGTCGCCGTGTGTCGTGGCGTGCACCCCTGGACCAGGGGCTGCGGGCACGGCCCAGACTCCAATCCGCTCGTCAGGAGTGGCCATGAGCGTAGACATCGAAGACATGGGTCCCGTCGACTACCTGATCGTCGAGTTCCGGGGCAACCGCATGACGGGCGAGGGCCTGCCCCTGCTCGTCGACCTCGTCGATCGCGGCCTCATCCGCATCCTGGACCTGAAGTTCGTCCGGAAGGACAGCGACGGCTCGGTCGTCGCCGTCGAACTCACGGATTTCGGGGACGAGCCCGAACTGACCGTCTTCGAAGGTGCGTCGTCCGGACTGCTGGACCAGGGCGACTTCGACGAGGCAGGGGCGGCGCTGGAGCCCGGCAACTCCGCCGCGATCCTCGTGTACGAGAACGTGTGGGCCGCCCCCTTCGCCCGGGCCCTGCGCCGCGGCGGCGCCCAGCTGGTGGCGAGCGGCCGCATCCCCGTCCAGGCCCTGCTGGCCTCGCTCGAGGCGGGCGAGGCGGCGGCTTGAAGACCCGGGCCGCGCCATCCGGTCGGTTCGGCCCACCCGTACACCCCTGGGAGATGAACGCACATGCCTGGACTCCTTCGTGGCGTCGCCCGTACGGCCGTGGTGGCCGGAACCGCCACCGCGGTGTCGAACCGCGTCTCGCGGCGGCAGGCGGGCCGATGGGCACAGCAGAACGAACAGCAACAGGAACCCCAGCAGCCCCCGCCCGCCCCGGAGCCGGCGCCTGCCGCGGCGCCCGCCGCAGCCCCCGCCGACGACATGAGCACCAAGATCGAGCAGCTCAAGCAACTGGGCGACCTGAAGGCCCAAGGTCTGCTGACCGACGAGGAGTTCGCGGCCGAGAAGGCCAAACTCCTCGGTTGACGCGGACGTCCGGACCCGAGACGGGACACACCCCATGACGGCGTCGGATCCACGCCCGGCCCCGGCCCCGGCAGGGCCTTCCGCGGCGACACAGCCCGAAGAGGCGGACCGGCTGGGTGAACTGCTGCGCAGTCCCGGCTACTTCAAGGCGCTCGTGTTCTGCGCCCTGATCGGTATTCCGGTGTCGCTGGTCGCGTTCTGGTTCCTGGTCGCACTCCACGAGCTGGAGCACCTGATGTGGGGCGGCTTGCCGCAGGCTCTGGGGTGGAGCGTCCCGCCGTGGTGGTGGCCGTTGCCGTTGCTGCTCGTGGCCGGTACGACCGTCGGGCTCGTGGTCACCCGTCTGCCCGGCACGGGCGGCCACGTCCCCGCCTCGGGACTCCACACGGGCGGCATCTCGCCCGGAGCCCTGCCCGGCGTGATCCTCGCCGCGCTGCTCAGCCTTCCCCTGGGCGCCACGCTCGGTCCGGAGGCCCCGTTGATCGCCCTCGGCGGCGGTTTGGCCCTGCTCTTCAGGGATCTGGCGCGGGTGCCGGCGACCCCCCAGAGCACGGCGCTCCTGGGCGCGGCGGGGGCGGCGGCGGCGGTCGCGGTGATCTTCGGGAGCCCGCTGGTCGCGGCGGTGATCCTCATCGAGGTGGCCGGGGTGGGCGGGCCACAGCTCTTCGCGGTCATGTTGCCCGCGCTGCTGTCGAGCGGAGTGGGCGCACTCGTGTTCACCGGCATCGGCCGCTGGACCGGTTTCGAGGCGCCCACCCTCTCCGTGAAGTTGGGCGTGCCCTTGCCCCAGTTCGATGTCGGGGACGTGCTCTGGGCGGTGCTGATGGCCGTGGCCATCGGCGTCCTCGTCCATCTGATCATGGAAGGCGGGCGGCTGACCGCGCGGTTCGTCGCGAAGCACACCGTCGCCCGTACCACCCTGTGCGCCCTGGCAGCCGGCGTCTGCTCCGCCGTGTACGCGCTCACCACCGGCCGGTCGCCCGCGGACGTGGCGTCCTCCGGCCAGCACACGCTGGGCGAGCTGGCCGCCGATCCGCACCAATGGGGGGTCGGGGCCCTGATCGCGGTGCTGCTCTGCACCAGCGCCGCCTATGCCCTGTGCCTGGGCAGTCTGCGGGGCGGCCCCGTGTTCCCGTCGCTGTTCCTGGGTGCCGTGGTGGGTGTGCTGCTCGCGCCCCTGCCGGGCCTGGGGGTCGTACCGGCCATGGGCGCGGGCATGGCGGCCGCGACGACCAGTGCCTTGCGGCTGCCGGTGAGCAGCATCGTGCTCGTCGTCCTCGTGCTCGGCAGCGTCGCCATGACCCCCGTGGTGATCCTGGCGGCCGTCGTGGCCTTCGTGACGACCCAGTTGCTGCCGCGCGGTCCGGGTGTGCCCGCGGCCGCGCCCGCGGAGCCGCCGACCGCCGGACGGGTCCGTTCGTAGTGCGCGAAGGAGGCCGTATGGCGCGTCACCACGCGAGGGCCGAGCCGCAAGCCAGCGCGGCGGGAGCGCCCGCGTCCGTGGTGCTCGTGACCGGCGTGGCGGGGTCGGGGAAGTCCACGGTGGGCCTGCTGCTGGCCGACCGGCTCGGCTGGGCCTACCAGGACGCGGACGATTTCCACACACCGGCGAACCGGGCCCGGATGGCGGCCGGCGAGGCCCTGTCCGACGAGGACAGACGCCCATGGCTGGCTGCGGTCGCGGCATGGATCGACCGGCGGATCGCAGCGCGGGATCCCGCCGTCATCGCCTGCTCCGCGCTCAAGCGCGCCTACCGGGACCAACTGGCCGCGGGACGGCCCGAAGTACGGCTGGTGCACCTGCACGGCTCACGGCAACTCATCCGGTCCCGGCTGCAGTCCAGGCACGGCCACTTCTTCCCCGCACAGCTGCTGGAAAGCCAGTTCGCCGATCTCCAGGAGCCGGAGCCCGACGAACACGCCTGCGTCGTGGACGTCGACCAGCCCCCGGAAGCCGTGGTCACGGCCGTCGTCGCACTGCTCGGCGCCGGCTCCGGCACGGGCACCGGCTCCGGCACGGACACCGCCACTGCCACCGCCACCGGCACGGACACCGAGGAGCCGCACATGCCCCCCACGGCATCAGGAGAACAGTGGCGGCTGCGCCACGGCACGCACGAGGCGGTGGTGGTCGAGTTGGGCGGTGCTCTGCGCCACTACGAGGTGGCCGGGCGGCCGCTCCTCGACGGATTCGCCGCCGACGAGCCGATCACCGGCGGTCGCGGGCAGCTCCTCGTGCCCTGGCCGAACCGGGTGGGCGGCGGGCGCTACCGGTTCGGGACCGAGGACCTGCAACTCCCGCTGACCGAACCGGAGAACGACAACGCCATCCACGGCCTCCTGAGGTGGGTTCCGTGGCGGCTGCTCGCCCGCAGCGAGGACGCGGTCACGGTGGGCACCACCCTCTTCCCGCAGCCGGGATATCCCTACCGGCTGGAGGTCCGCGCCGAGTACCGGCTGGGCCCGGAGGGCCTCGAAACCACCGTCACCTCCACCAACCCGGGAGACACCGCCGCGCCCTACGGGGTGGGCCAGCACCCCTATCTGACCGTGGGCACCGACCTGGTGGACACCGCGCTGCTGACCGTGCCGGCCGGCCGCCGGCTCAGCACCGACGCACACGGCCTGCCGATCGGCGAGGAGCCGGTCGAGGGCACCGCCTACGACTTCCGCACCGCCCGGCCCATCGGCGAGGAGCAGCTGGACACCGCGTACACGGGCCTCGACCGGGACCCCGCCGGCCACTGCACGGTGCGGCTCGCGCACCCGTCGGGGCGTCACGGCATCGACGTACGCCTCGTCGAGGGCATCCGGTACGTGCAGGTGTACACCGGGGACACGCTGCCGGAGCCCGGGCGGCGCCGGCGCGGTGTCGCCGTCGAGCCGATGTCCTGCCCGGCCGACGCCTTCCGCAGCGGCACGGCGCTCACCGTCCTGCAACCGGGCGACAGCCACGTCTTCCGGTGGGTCCTGGCCCCGTGGGGGTCCTGGTGACCCCGGACACCGGGCCAGGGCCGTCGAGGCCGCAGCGCATGACCGGCGACGCCTTCCGCGCGCTGTACGAGGAGCTGCGCGAGCGCAGCCCGCGCGCCCCCGATGACCGGCGCGGTGCGCTCGGCCACTTGACGCCCGAGCGGGTCGTGGCCGCCGCCTCAGAGGTCCGCTCCGGACGTACGGTCTCCCTGGCCGCGCCCATCGAAACCCTGCCCGGCCCGGACAATCCCGACCCGGCACGCCACCGGATGATCGCGCCCGCGGCCGGTGAGACCGGTGAGACCGGCGGCGACGGGCTGCACTTCGCACGCGACCGGTTCGCGATGAACGTGCACGGGGACGCGGACAGCCACCTCGACGCGCTGTGCCACGTGCTGTTCGACGGCGAGCTCTACAACGGCGTGCCGGCGAGCAGCGTGACGTCCGAGGGCGCCGGTGCGCTCACCGTCGAGGTCGTCCGGGACGGCATCGTCGGCCGTGGCGTGCTCCTGGACGTTCCGCGGCTGCGGGGCGTGCCCTGGCTGGAGCCCGGGGAGCACGTGACCGCCGCCGACCTCACGGCGGCGGAGGCGGCCCAGGGGGTCCGGGTCGGGCCGGGGGACGTGCTGTTCGTACGGGTGGGGCACCGCCCCCGGCGCGAGGAGCGCGGGGCGTGGAACGCCGCGCGGGCCCGGGCCGGCCTCCATCCCGAAGCCGTACGGTTCCTGGCCGACCGGCAGGTCGCCGCGCTGGGCTCGGACGGCAACAACGACACGGCCCCCAGCGCGGTGGACGGCGTCGGCTTTCCCGTGCACGTGCTGGCGGTGCACGCCATAGGGCTGCACCTGATGGACTACCTGCAGTTCGAGGAGCTGACCCGGGCGTGCGCCCGCGCGGGCCGGTGGTCCTTCCTGTGCATGGTGGCGCCGCTCAGGCTTCCGTCGGCCACCGGCTCGCCCGTCAACCCGATCGCCGTCCTGTGACGGCCCGGCGCTTCGTACGGCCTTCGTGCGGTCGCCGTACCCGGGAAGGAGGGATACGTTCGAAGGGGTGGGGTGGCTGCCGTGTCTCGGCGGCGCGCAGAGAGAGGACCCGGTGACAGAGCGGGCCCGCGAGCGCAAGGACGGTGGTCGCCGTGGGCGACACCCCGCACTACGACGTCGTCATCATCGGCACCGGCGCCGGCGGCGGTACGCTCGCCCACCGGCTCGCCCCGTCCGGAAAGCGGGTACTCATCCTCGAACGGGGTGACTACCTCCCCCGCGAGCGGGACAACTGGGACTCCACCGCGGTGTTCGTGAAGGGCAAGTACCGTGCCCCGGAGTTCTGGCTGGACAAGAACGGCGAGGAGTTCCCGCCCGAGGTCAACTACTACGTCGGCGGCAACACCAAGTTCTACGGCGCCGCCCTCTTCCGGCTGCGGCCCGAGGACTTCGGGGAGCTGCGCCACCACGACGGGCTGTCGCCGGCCTGGCCGATCCGGTACGAGGACCTGGAGCCGTACTACACCGAGGCCGAGCACCTGTACAAGGTGCACGGACGCCACGGGGAGGACCCGTGGGAGGGTCCGTACAGCGCCCAGTACGCCTATCCGCCGGTCGAACACGAGCCGCGGATCCAGCAGCTGAGCGACGACCTGGAGAAGCAGGGCCTGCACCCGTTCCACCTGCCCATCGGCGTCGACCTGAGCCAGGACGAGAACGGGCGGGCGACCAGCTCCAGCGTCTGCATCCGCTGTGACCGCGTGGACGGTTTCCCCTGCCTGGTGCGCGCCAAATCGGACGCCCAGGTGATCTGCGTGGAGCCCGCCCTGCGGCACCCGAACGTCGAGATGATCACCAATGCCCGGGTGGTCCGGCTGGAGACCGACCCGACCGGACGCAGCGTCAGCACGGTCGTGACCCGGAGCGAGGACGGGGTCGAGACCCCCTATTCCGCGGACATCGTGGTCGTCGCCTGCGGGGCGGTCAACTCGGCGGTGCTGCTCCTGGCCTCGGCAAACGACCGCCACCCCGGCGGGCTGGCCAACAGCTCCGGCGTGGTCGGCCGGCACTACATGCGACACAACAACCTTGCCCTGATGGCCATTTCGAAGGAGCCCAACGGCACGAAGTTCCAGAAGACCCTGGCCCTGCACGACTGGTACCTCGGCGCCGACGACTGGGACTACCCGTTGGGCGGCATCCAGATGCTCGGCAAGTCGGACGCCGACCAGATCCACGGGCAGGCGCCGCGCTGGGCGGGCGCCGTGACCCCCGACATGCCCTTCGAGGTCATGGCCCACCACGCGGTCGACTTCTGGCTGTGCGGCGAGGACCTTCCGCTCCCCGACAACCGGGTCACCGTCGACGGCGACGGCACCATCCGTCTCGTGCTCGACGAAAAGAACAACATCGAGGGGCTGAAACGCCTGCGGCACAAGCTCCAGGGCATGCTCGGCCGTCTGGGGATGCACGAGCACCATCTCCTGTCGCGCAGCATCTACCTCCACAAGGGGATGCCGATCGGCGCCACGGCGCACCAGGCCGGCACCGTACGGTTCGGCGACGACCCGGCCACCTCCGCCCTGGACGTGAACTGCAAGGCCCACGACCTCGACAACCTGTACGTCGTCGACACGAGCTTCTTCCCGAGCATCGGCGCGGTCAATCCGTCCCTCACGGCGATCGCGAACGCCCTGCGGGTGGGCGACCACCTGGTGGAACGGCTGAGCTGACCCCGCAGGTTCCTCCGACCGGGCGTCGATGCTCGGCCGCGTGGCCCAAGACCGCCTCGCCCGGGACGCCGATTCCCCCGAGGGGTGCTTTGGTGGCGTCGGGCCCTGCCGGGCCGCGGTCCGGCGGACCGGACCGGGCATTCGAGGAGGCAGTCGATCGTGAGTTCCACCGAGGGTGTACCGCGGGGAGTGATCCCCGCCCACCTGCTCAAAGGTCAGAAAGCACTGGTCACCGGCGCCAACAGCGGGATCGGAAAGGCCACGGCCATCGGCCTGGGCCGGGCCGGCGCCGATGTGGTCGTGAACTACGTGGCGGGCAAGGAAGATGCCGAGAAGGTGGTCGAGGAGATCGCCTCGTTCGGCGTGCGCGCCGCCGCGTACGAGGCGGACGTGTCCCAGGAGGACCAGGTCGTGGCCATGATGGACCGGATGGTCCAGGAGTTCGGCACGATCGACATCCTGGTCGCCAACGCCGGACTGCAGCGCGACGCCCCCTTCGAGGAGATGACGCTCGCCCAGTGGCAGAAGGTGCTGGACGTCAACCTCACCGGCCAGTTCCTCTGCGCGCGGGAGGCGACGAAGGAGTTCCTGCGGCGCGGCGTCGTCCCGGAGGTGTCCCGGGCGGCCGGAAAGATCATCTGCATGAGCTCCGTCCACCAGATCATTCCCTGGGCCGGGCACGTGAACTACGCCTCCTCCAAGGGGGGCGTGCAGATGATGATGGCGACCCTGGCCCAGGAACTCGCGCCCAGGAAGATCCGGGTGAACGCGATCGCTCCCGGAGCCATCAAGACCCCGATCAACCGGAGCGCGTGGGAGACGCCACAGGCCCGGGAGGATCTGCTCAAGCTGATCCCGTACGTGCGCATCGGCGACCCCGAGGACATCGCCCACGCGGCCGTGGCCCTCGCCTCCGACCTCATGGACTACGTCGTGGGCACCACGCTCTACGTGGACGGCGGGATGACCCTCTTCCCCGGCTTCGCCACCGGCGGCTGAGCGACCTGCGACCTGTCATCCCGAGCGCCGAAGGAACGTATGCACACCACGCTCCATCTGCTGGCGGCGGACGCCCCCGCCCAAATGCTCCCGGCCAGGGAGCTCATGGCGTTCACCCTCGCCTCCCACATCATCCTCGTGCCGATGGGAGTGGCGCTGCCGCTCATCACCCTCGTCATGCACTACCGCGGCCTGCGCAAGAACGACGCCACGGCCCTGCTGCTGGCCCGGCGCTGGTCGGCCGTGATGGCGGTGCAGTTCGCGATCGGCGTCGTCACCGGAACCGTGCTGTCGTTCGAGTTCGGCCTGCTCTGGCCGGGGCTGATGGGCAAGTGGGGGGATGTCTTCGGCATCGGGTTCGGTGTCGAGGCCTGGGCGTTCTTCCTCGAAGCGGTGCTCATCGCCATCTACCTGTACGGCTGGCGCAGGCTGAAGCCCCGCACCCACTTCCTGCTCGGGCTGCCGCTGCCGGCCACGGCGCTCCTGGGGGCCTTCGGCATCCTGGCCGCCAACTCGTGGATGAACACCCCCCAGGGGTTCACGCTCGACGCCCAGGGCAACCCGGTCGACGTGAACGTCTGGAAGGCCATCTTCACCCCGATGTTCGGGCCCCAGTACTGGCACTTCGTGGTGGCGATGCTGGTGACGGCGGGCTACGTCGTCGCGGGCGTGTACGCCGTCGGGTGGCTGCGCGGCCGCCGGGACCGCTACCACCGGCTCGGCTTCACGGTCCCCTTCACCCTCGCCGCGGTGGCCACTCCGGTGCAGTTCATGCTGGGGGACTCGATCGCCCGGCAGGTGTTCCAGAAACAGCCCGTGAAGTTCGCGGCGATGGAGATCGTCTGGGAAACCGACACCCACGTCCCGGAGTACCTGTTCGGCCGGCTCCATCCGGACGGCACGGTCTCCGGCGGTATCAAGGTCCCCCAGCTCGACTCCATCCTGGCCGGGTTCAGCCCGGACACCAAGGTGACCGGGCTGACCTCCGTACCGGCGAGTGACCGCCCGAACGCCACGCAGGCCACGATCGCCCACTGGGCCTTCGACATCATGGTCGTGATCGGAAGCCTGCTCCTGCTCCTCGCCCTCTGGTACGGCCTGGTCTGGCTGCGCCGTCGCCGGCTGCCCCGCTCCAAGTGGTTCTACCGCAGCGCGGCCTGCGCCGGCGTCGGCTCCGTCGTCGCCGTCGAATGCGGCTGGATCACGACCGAGGTGGGGCGCCAGCCCTGGATCGTCTACCAGAACATGCGCGTCGCGGAGGCCGTCACCTCGACCCGCTCCACCACCCTCTGGATCATGTTCGGGCTGGTGGTCGTGGTGTACGTGGCCGTCTTCGGGGCGTTCCTCGTGGTGCTGCTGAAGCTGCGCGACCGCTGGCGCCTGGCCGACGAGCAGGCGGACGGGCGGCCGGGGGAAGCACCCGAGGCGGTCACCCCCTACGGTCCGCGCCCTGCCGTCCCGGCCGGTGACGTCCCGTCCTCGGGAGACGGCGGCTCCACCCCGTCCGGGGGAGGCGGTACGTGATGGCCGACCTCGTCGCTTTCGTGATGCTGCTGGCCGTGGCCGCGTACGCCTGCGCCGGCGGGACCGACTACGGGGCGGGCTTCTGGGACCTGACGGCCGGCGGAGCCGAGCGCGGCAAACGCCCCAGATGGCTGATCGACCACGCCATGGCGCCCGTGTGGGAGGTCAACAACGTCTGGCTGATCTTCGTCTTCATCCTCATGTGGACCGGGTTCCCCGTGCTGTTCGAGACGGTGTTCACCGCGATGTGGCTCCCCCTGGCGCTGGCCGCCCTCGGCATGGTCCTGCGCGGCGCCGGGTTCGCCCTGCGCAAACCCAGCCGTCGGCTCGCCCGGCGGCGCCTCTACGGGGCCGTGTTCGCGATCGCCTCCCTGCTCACCCCGTTCTTCCTCGGGGCGGCCGTCGGCGGCGTCGCCTCCGGCCGGGTCGCGCCGGGTACGGAGGCCTCGGCGGACGCGTGGGCCAACCCCACGTCCCTGCTGTTCGGGCTGCTCACCGTCGCCGCGACCGCACTCCTCGGCGCCGTGTTCCTGACCGCCGACGCCGCGCGCTTCGACGCGCCCGACCTGGTCGGCTATTTCCGGATCCGCGCCCTCGGGGGTCTCGTCGCGGTCGCCCTGTTGGCCGTGGGCGTGCTCCTGGTCACCCACGGCGACGCCCCCTACGTCTGGCACGGACTGACCCACGGTGCGGGGCTCGCCCTCGTGATCGTGTCCGCGGTGTTCTTCGCGGCCACGGGACTGCTCGTGCTGCGGGGGCAGACGCACTGGGCCCGCTTCAGCGCCGTCGGCATCGTGGCCGCGGCCGTCTTCGCCTGGGGGCTCGCACAGCGCCCCTACCTCATCCCCACGTCCCTGACGGTGGCGGACGCCGCGGGCGATTCCCAGACGCTGGTCTGGCTGTCGGTGGTCAGCCTCGTCGCCGTGCTGCTCGTCGCCCCGGCCGTCTTCTTCCTCTACTGGATGGACACCCACGGTGAGCTGGAACCCCTCACCGAATCCGACCTGCGGCGGTCCGGCCCCACGAGGGGTGACGTGGTCGACGGCGACTGAGCTCGCGGCGCCGCGCCGTCCCCGCTGCCGCGTTCCCGCCCACTGCCGGGAACGCGGCCGCCGGAACCTCGTCGAGTCCCTCATCGCGCCCGTGCGGGGAGGAAGGAATCCGCTGTGAGCGAGAACGACGTCCTCCTCGGCATCGCCCTGACCGTGGCCCTGGCCGCCGTCTGCCAGATCCTTGCCGGCAAGCTGCGCATCCCGGCGCTGATCCTGCTGCTGCCGGTCGGGTTCGCCGCGGGCGCCCTGACCGACGTCATCCATCCGGACCAGCTGATCGGGGACGATTTCTCCGCCCTCGTGTCGCTGTCCGTGGCGGTGATCCTCTACGACGCCGGTCTCGGCCTCGACCTGCGCAACCTCACCGGCCAGACGCGCGCGATCGTGGGCAGACTGCTGTTCTTCGGGGTGGCCATCACCTTCCTGGCCGTCTGCGCCGTCGGTCCGGCCCTGTTCGGCATGTCGCTCAGGGTGGCCGCGATGGTGGGCATGATCCTCGTCGTGTCGGGTCCCACGGTCGTGGGGCCCCTGCTCCAGTACGTGCGGCCCACGGACAAGGTGCGGCGCCTGCTGATCTGGGAAGGGACGCTGACCGACCCGATCGGCGCCATCCTCGGAGCAGTCGTCTTCCACGCCATCGACACGACGCACCGGATCGACATCGGCCGGGGCTACCAGCTGGGCCAGTTCCTCATCAGCATCGCGGTCGGCCTCGTGGGCGGATGCGTGGGGGTCGCGCTGCTGTGGCTGACCCTGCGCGTGCTCCGGCTCGGCGAGGCGCTCGGCACGCTGGCGCAACTGGCCACGGTGATCGCCGTGTCGGCGGGCTGCGACATCGTCCGCGACGACACCGGGCTCATCGCCGCCATCGTCATCGGCATGGCCGCCGCCAACATCCGGGGCTTCGACATGCCCGCGCGCCGGCCCTTCTTCGAGACACTGGTCCAGCTGATCATCGGTCTGCTGTTCATCTCCATCTCGGCCAGCGTCACCCCGGCCTCCCTGACGCCCGTGCTCCTGCCCACGCTCGTCCTCGTCGCGTTTCTCGTCCTCGTGGTGCGGCCGCTCGTGGCCTTCGTCGCCACCATGGGCAAGGACATGACCAAGGGGGAACGGGCGTTCACGGGCTGGATGGCTCCGCGCGGCATCGTCGCGGCCTCCACCGCCGCGGCCTTTTCCGCAAGCCTCGTCCAACTGGGCCTGCGCGGTGCCTCCAAGATCCTTCCCATCACCTTCCTGGTGATCGTCTCCACGGTCGTGCTGTACGCCCTGACCGCCGGCCCCATGGCCCGGCGGCTCCGCGTCGCCCAACCGAACCTCACCCGGCCGCTGCTCGTGGGCGGCGCTCCGTGGGCGATCGCGCTGGCACGAGCCCTGCGGTCGGCGGGGCTGGACGTACAGATGTGGGCGGGACTGGGCGAGGAACGCGAACGGATCAAGGAAGCCGGAATCAAGCTGGCCAGAGGAGATCTGCTGGCAACGGCCACCAACCCCCGGGCGCGGCTGGAGGGGGTCAACGCCGTCTACCTGCTGACCGATGACGACGACTTCAACGCGCTCGCCTCGGTGGTGGTCCAGGACAACGTCGAGGGCCCCGTCTACCGGGTGGGACCGCCGCACGAGAGCCACGGTGTCGTCGCGCCCTACACGGGCGGCGCCGTCCTGTTCGGCGGCTCACTCGTCAGACACGTCCTGGCGGCGCGGTACGAACGGGGCGCGCGGTTCCTGGTGCGGCCCGCCTCCGATCCCGTCCCGCCGGGGCACGAGAAGCTGTTCGTGGTCACCGCCGGGGGCCGGCTGGATCCGGTCGACGAGACGCAGCCCGTGCCCCCGCACGAGGGCGACCTCGCGGTCCTGCTCGGCCCCGTTCCGCCGGACACCCCCTAGTCGCCGCCTAGCCGGCGCCCTGTTGCAAGCGGTTCAGGGTGTCGTCCAGCGTGATGGCCGCATCGATGAGCGCGAGATGGGTGAAGGCCTGCGGGAAGTTGCCGAGCTGACGGCCCGTCAGGGCGATCTCCTCGGAGAACAGCCCCAGGTGGTTGGCGTACGTCATCATCTTCTCGAGCACCAGCCTGGCCTGATCGGCCCGCCCGGCCCGCGCCAGGGCGTCGACGTACATGAAGGTGCACAGGGAGAAGGTCCCCTCGGATCCCCGCAGCCCGTCGGGGGAGGCCTCGGGGTTGTAGCGGTAGACCAGGCTGTCGGTGACCAGCTCCCGGTCCATCGCATCCAAAGTGGACGTCCACATCGGGTCCTCGGGCGTGATGAACCCGACCGTCGGCATCCGCAGCAGCGAGGAGTCGAGCACATCGCTCCCGTAGTGCTGGACGAACGCCTTGCGGCCCGGGTCCCAGCCCTTCGCCAGGACCTGTTCGTAAATGTTGTCGCGCTCGGCGGCCCAGCGGGCGCTCTCGGCCGGCCGGCCGTGGGCGACCGCCAGCCGCAGCGCGCGGTCGAACGCGACCCAGGACATCACCCGGCCGTAGGTGAAGTGCTGGCGCCCGCCGCGGGTCTCCCACAGCCCCTCACCGGCCTGGTCCCAGTGGTCCACGAGCCATTCGAGCAGCGTGCGCAGCGATGACCAGCCGTGGACGTCCAGGTGGATGCCGTGCTGGTGGGCGAAGGAGATGCTGTCGAGCGCCTCACCGTAGATGTCCAGCTGCAACTGTGTCGCCGCGCCGTTGCCTATGCGCACCGGGGCGGATCCCTGGTACCCCTCCCAGTGGTCCAGGGTCTCCTCGTAGAGGTCGGAGGAACCGTCCACCCGGTACATGATGTTCAGCGGTCCCGTGTCGGTGTCGCGCCCGGCCTTCTCCTTCACCCGGTCGCTCAGCCAGCCGATGAACGCCCTCGCCTCATCGGTGAACCCCAGTCCCAGCAGGGCGTAGACGGAGAAGGACGCGTCTCGGATCCAGGTGAACCGGTAGTCCCAGTTGCGCTCGCCGCCCAGCTGCTCCGGCAGCCCCGCCGTGGGGGCCGCCACCAGGGCGCCGCTGGGCGCGTACGTCATCAGCTTCAGCGTCACGGCGGAGCGCTCCACGGTCTCGCGCCACCGGCCCGTGTACCGGGACTGGCGCAGCCACGACCGCCAGTACTCCCTGGTGGCGGCGAAGAGCTCCGTGAACTCGGCGACCCGGATCTCGCGCGGCGGCCCGTCCGCCGCCGACTCCATGACCAGCCCCCGCTGCTGTCCGGCCTCGAGCCCGAGCTCGACGCGCAGGTCTTGTTCGCCGGTGACGGTGTGTACCAGCCGGTCGTCCTCGGGCTCCCGCACCACGCTGAGGGTGAGTTCCAGGTCGTCCGAGGCGAACACCGCTCCGTTCGCGGTGACGTGCAGCGTGTGGGGCTTGCGGCCGTAGTCGAACCGTGGCGCGATGTCGACTTGGAAGGTCATGCTGCCCCGTACGCAGCGGAGCATGCGCACCAGGCGGTGGCGGTCGGTGGCTGTCGTCCCGGTCACCGGCATGAAGTCGACCACCTCGCCGGCACCGGCCTCGGTCATGAACCGCGTCACGAGGATCGCGGTGTCCGGGAGGTACAACTGCTTCGTGGTGTACGTGCTTTCCGTCGGTTTGACGGTGAAATGGCCGCCCTTCTCCCAGTCGAGAAGAGCACCGAACACGCTGGGTGAATCGAAACGCGGACAGCAGAACCAGTCGATCGTTCCGTCCGTGGTCACCAACGCCGCAGTCTGCAGATCACCGATCAGGCCATGGTTTTCGATCAGCGGGTAGTCAGCCATGGGAGAACCCCTTCCGACGCCACCCCATCAGCGTAAGCACAGGATTCCCGGCGGGCCTGCCGAGCGGGCCGCCCCTGCACCCGCCGGGAAACGGCTTTATCATTCACGGGTGCGGACGATGATGTCCTGGGCGGCCCGCTTCCGGTTGCGGCAGTACGCCAAGGCGAGCCTGTGGATCGTCCCCCTGATCGGGCTCCTGCTGGGGGCCCTGCTCGCCGAATGGGTCGCCGGCGTGGACGGAGCGGGCTGGCTGCCGGGCACCTGGCAGTACTCAGCCTCGACGGCGAGCACGGTGCTCAGCTCGGTCGTCGGGTCCATGGTCGCGCTGCTGGGGTTCGTCGTGACCATCGGCGTACTCGTCGTCCAGCAGGCCACGGGAACCCTGTCCCCGCGCTACATGCGCCTGTGGTACCGAGACCGGCTGCAGAAGGCCGTGCTGGCCACGTTCACCGGGACGTTCGCCTTCGCCTACTCCCTCCTGCGCGGCATCGAGTCGGACTCCGTCCCCAACCTGGGGGTGAGCCTGTCCGGCGTGGCCGTCTCCGTCAGCCTCATGCTGCTGCTCATCTACCTCAACCGGTTCACCCACAACCTCCGGCCCGTGGCCATCGCCGACCTGGTGGGGCGTCTGGGCGAGAAGGTGCTCGGCCAGGGTACGGAGCGCCTCCGTCGCCATGCGGCGCGCGAGGGGGCCTCCCTGCCGCACGCCGGTCCGGTGACCCCCATCCGCTCCGAACGCGGCGGAGTGATCCAGGCGTTCGACGCGGCGGGGCTGATCGCCGCCGCCTCCCGCGACGACTGCGTCCTCGTACTGGCCCACCAGATCGGCGACTTCGTACCGCCCGGCACCACCCTGGTGGAGGTGCACGGCTCCGCGCCGTCGCCCGATCCGCGCCGGGTGACCGGACTCGTCGCCCTCGGGACCGAGCGCACCATCGAGCAGGACCCCGCCTTCGCCCTGCGCATCCTCGTCGACATCGCCATCCGCGCCCTCTCTCCCGCCGTGAACGACCCCACGACCGCCGTACAGGTGCTCAACCACATCGACACGTTCCTGCACACGGTCGGCCGGGCCCGGTTGCGCGATCAGTACGTGCTCGGCGACGACCAGGGCCGGCCGCGGCTGGTGGTGCCGGGCCGCACCTGGGAGGACTACCTCCAGGTCGGTGTCACCGAGATCCGCGAGTACGGGGCCACGTCCCTCCAGGTGTGCAGGCGGCTCCGCGCGCTGCTGGAGGACCTGCTGGAGACCCAGTCGGCGGAGCGCCTGCCGGCCGTACGCGCACAGCTCGTCCTCCTCGACGAAGCCGTCCGGCGGACGTTCACCGACCCCGCCCGGCGCGCCGCCGCGCAGACCGCCGACCGGCAGGGCGTCGGCGGTGGGCGGCGTCCCCGGAGCGGACCCTCCCGATGAGCCGGCCGTTCACTCGTCCGGACGCGTAATGCTCGCGCCCGGCCGCTCCGCGGGGTCCGCTGCAAGGTGAACCCTCATGGGCAGGAGAGGACGTGTCATGACGGACGAAGGTGCCAGCGCCCCCGGCGGGGAGCCCCCACGCGAGCCCGGCTCGGACGCGGAGCGCTCTGAACTCGAACGGCTGCGCGCCCGGGTGGCGGCGCTGGAGGCCGACAAGGCCGACAAGGCGGCCCGCGCGCCCCGGCACCGGTGGAAGTCGTTCTTCGCCGCCCTGCTCATCGTCATCGGCTGTGTGCTCGCCCCGCTCGCGGCCGTCGCGGCGTGGACGTCGAGCGTGGTCGGCGACACGGACCGCTACGTGGCGACGGTCGCCCCGCTCGCCTCCGACCCGGACGTCCAGGCCGCGGCGGCCAACAGGGTCACCAACGCGGTGATGGAGCACATCGACCTCAAGTCCCTGCTGGAAGGCGTCGGGCCCGACGACCGGCCACTCGTGGAGAAGGCACTCGGCAAACTCGGCGACTCGCTGGAGAACGCCGTCCGCAGCTTCGTCCACGACAAGGCGCAGGACGTCATCGCCTCCGAGACCTTCGAGCGGATCTGGACCGAGGCCAACCGCCGGATCCACACCGCGGTCGACAAGGCCCTCACGGGCAGCGGCGGGGGCGCCGTGAAGATCAACAACGACTCGGTGACCGTCGACCTGGGCCCGGTCGTCGACCAGGTGAAACAACGCCTCGTCGACGAGGGAATGACGGTGGCCGCGAAGATCCCCGAGGTGCACACCGACTTCACCGTCCTGCGGGCGGACGACATCGGCAAGGTCAAGACCTATTTCCGTCTCCTGCAGATCGCCGGCAACTGGCTGCCGGTGCTCTCGGTGCTGCTGATCGCCGCCGGTGTGCTCCTCTCCCGCCACCGGCGCCGCGTTCTCGTGACGGCGGCGCTCGCCTTCGCCTTCGCCACGCTCATGCTCGGGGTCGCTCTGACCGTCTTCCGCGTGGTGTACCTGAACGCGCTGCCGGACAGCGTCTCGCAGCCCGCGGCCGGCAGTGTGTACGACGCGTTGACGCACTACCTCCGCACGACGGTCCGGATGGCCGTGACGCTCGGCGTGGTGATCGCGCTGGCCGCCTGGCTGACCGGCCCCGGCCGCTGGGCCACGTTCGTACGGCAGATGTGGCACTCGGGCATCGGCGCCGCCCGCTCCACGGCGGACCGGGCGGGCCTGCGGACCGGCCCGGTGGGCCCGTTCGTCCGCCGTTACCGCACGTGGATCACCTGGATCCTGGTCGCCGCGGCCGTGCTGACCCTCGTGCTGTGGAACTACCCGACCGGCTGGGTCATCGTCGGCATCGCACTCGTGTTCCTCTTCGTGATGGCAGTGGCGGACTTCCTCGGGGAGAACGGGACCGACCGGCCCACGGCCCGGGCGGGAGTGCACGAACCGCCGCCCCGGTGACACGGTCGTCGGCTCAGGCCCGGCGGAACGCCGTCGACGTGACACCGTTGACCGTGGTGTCACCCTGCTGGAATCCGATGCCGACCGACTCCGTGAGCGGATACGGATAGTTGAGTTCCGGCGCGGTCAGGGCGCTCAGCTCGGCGAGCTGGGACGGCTCCAGGGTCACGGCCGCCGAGGCCATGTTCTTCTCCAGCTGGTCGAGGTTCCGTGCTCCGACCAGCACCGAGGTGACCGGCTGCTGTTGGCGCACCCAGGCCAGGGCCGCCGCGGCGACCGTCGTACCGAGGTCGTGCGCGATGCGCTCCAGAACGTCCAGTACCGCGAAGGTGTCCTCGGTCAGCAGCGGAGCCGCGTAGCCGGCCCGCCCGGATCCCGGAGCCGTGGTGCGGGTACGGGAGTACTTTCCCGACAGCACCCCGGAGGCGAGCGGGCTCCAGGGGGTGATGCCCAGCCCGAACGCGCGGGCGGCGCCGAACTGCTCGCCCTCCACGGTACGCGCCAGCAGCGAGTACTCGACCTGGAGCGCGGCCACGCACTCCCAGCCGCGCAGCCGCGCGGTCGTCGCGGCCTGGGCCACCCACCAGGCGGGCGTGTTCGACAGTCCGACGGCGCGGACCTTGCCCGCACGGACCAGGTCGTTCAGGGTCGACAGCGTCTCCTCCAAGGGAGTGTGCCGGTCCCACATGTGCATCCAGTACACGTCCACGTAGTCGGTGCGCAGGCGCCGGAGCGACGCGTCCAACTGCGCGAGGACGGCCTTGCGCCCGGCGCCGCCCGCGTTCGGGTCCGAGGGGTCAGGCGTCGCGCCGAACTTGGTGGCCAGCACCACGCGGTCGCGGACCCCGGGCCGGCCCGCGAAGTACGAGCCGAGCGTCTCCTCGGACGCCCCGCCGTTGTACTGGTTCGCGGTGTCGATGAAGTTCCCGCCCTCCTCCAGATAGCGGTCGGTGATCGCGAAGGACTCCTCCTGAGAGGACCCCCAGCTTTCGTCGCCGAACGTCATCGCGCCCAGCGCCAGAGGACTCACCCTCAGCCCCGAGCAGCCGAGCGTGACGTACGAACCGAGCAACGCCATGCGTGTGCCACCTCCTCTTCCTGTCGACCGGAGCCGGCCGACGAACCGTCACCATGAGACTCGATCCCGCGCCGTATCCGTGGAAGGCCGTGCCGCAGGGGGTACCGCGCTCCTGGGAACGGACCGGGTGGGCCGGTCCGGCGGTGAGCTCGTCGCCCTGCCGTGGCTACCATGGGCGTTTGATCGGTCGCGTGCTGTAACGGAGGCGTCATGCGCGGTCCATTGTCCGGCGGGGAGTTCGAGCAGGGGGTTCCCCCTCTGGGACTCGATGAGATCACTTCGCGGCCTACGGTCTTGAAGTGCATGGGCCGCAGCTACAGTGCGGCGAGATCCGGCGGCGCGGTCGTCATCCAGGACGTCACGGACATCACCCACCCGCTTCCCCTGGGCAGGGCCGAGCAGAGTTCGGGCGCCCTCTGGAGCGTTCACACTCCGCGGGGCCTGCTCGCCGGTCGTACGGACGGGACGCTGCACGCGATCGCGGCGCTGCGGGAAGTGACCTGGCCGCCTCGTGATCCCGGCCCGCAGGGAGGATAGGGCCACGGGGCCGACGGCACCGCGCGGGGCGCTGCCGCGATTGGCCGAGCTGACGCACTCCCCAGTCCGCAGCCAGTGGAAACGCGGCCCGCGGGCCGCGCCGGGCGCCGCCCGCCGCGGCCCCCGTCCGCCCGGCAGACGGGACCGGCCGTGACCACCTCCACGCACACCGCGGCCCCCCAGTCCGGAGAGCGCAGCCTCTCCCTGGCCGAGGCGTTCGCGGCGGCGCGAGCCGCTGCCGCAAGGGCCTGTACCGCGCCGTGCGCAGGGGTCTGCGGAGGTTCCGGACCTGGACCACCCACGTACTGCATGCCGGTAGCGCAGCGTGACGCTTCTGGTACGTCTTGCCGGCCTGCGGGTATGGCGAACGTCGAGGACTGCCGCCTGACCTCGACCTCCCGCGAACCGGAGAAGCCCGACATGACCGAGAAGAGTGCCCCTCCCGTCCTGGAGCCCGCTGCCACCGCCCTCGCGCAGGCCACGGCGAATCCGCCGTTCCTGTTCCAGCTGCCGCCGGCCGAGGGCCGCAAGGCCTTGGACGAACTCCAATCGGGTGAAATCGCCAAGCCCGATGTGGACGAGGAATGGGTGACCGTCCCCGGCGGCCCCACCGGCGAGGTGAAGGCGCGGATCGTCCGCCCGCCGGGGGCGTCCGGCCCGCTGCCGGTGATCGTCTACATCCACGGCGCCGGCTGGGTGTTCGGCAACGCCCACACCCACGACCGCCTCGTCCGTGAGCTCGCGGTCGGAACCGGCGCCGCCGTGGTCTTCCCCGAGTACGACCTCTCGCCCGAGCACCGCTACCCCGTCGCGATCGAGCAGAACTGGACCGTCGCCCGCTGGGTCGTCACCGACGGGGCGGCGCACGGCCTCGACGCCACCCGGATCGCCGTCGCAGGCGATTCGGTCGGCGGGAACATGGCCATCGCCCTGACCCTGATGGCCAAGGAACGCGGGGGGCTGGACCTGCGTCAGCAGGTCCTCTTCTACCCCGTCACCGACGCCGCCTTCGACACGGGCTCCTACCACCAGTTCGCCGAGGGCCACTACCTGCGCCGCGACGGCATGCAGTGGTTCTGGGACCAGTACACCACCGACCCCGCCGAGCGCGCCCAGATCACCGCCTCACCCCTGCGCGCCACCACCGGGCAGCTCACCGGCCTGCCCCCGGCCCTGGTCATCACCGCGGAGGCCGACGTCCTGCGCGACGAGGGCGAGGCCTACGCCGACAAGCTGCGCGGCGCCGGAGTCCCCGTCACCGCCGGCCGCCAGAAGGGCATCATCCACGACTTCGTCATGCTCGACTCCCTGCGCGAGACCCGCGCCGCCGAAGCCGCCATCAGCCAGGCCGTCAGCACCCTGCGCACCGCACTCGGCACCGCCTGAGCGGTCCGGATCCCGCCCGGCGCACCGTTCGCCGGGTTTGCGATCCGGCGGGGCGGCCTGGACGGAGGGCCGCCCCGCGGGGAGGGAAGGTAGGGGATCCCTTCAGGCGGTGTGGCCGACGAGGAGGCCGGCGAGCTTGTTGAGGCGCTTGACCGTGCGGTCCTCGGTGGCGGCCGGGGCCGGGGCGACGCGCTCGGAGCGGTCGTAGTACGCGCCGTTGACGATCTCGGTCGCCGGGTCGCAGAGGCGTACGACGTGGGCCGCGCCCTCGGCGGCCGGCGCGCCTTCGTGTCCGTAGAGGGGGAGGAGGCCGGTCTCGCAGACGCCCGGGTTCACGGAGACGGCGGTGACGCGCGGGTCGGCGGCGAAGACGGTCAGCGCCAGCTGCGACTGCGCGTACGCGGCGAGGCGGGCGTAACGGCGCATGCGCTGCGGGTCGTTCCACTGGATCGCGCCGGTGCGGTGGAGCGAGGAGGATACGTTGACGACCCGGCCGCCGGGGTCACTGGTCAGGGCCGGCTCCAGGAGGTTGGTGAGGAGGTAGTGGGCCAGGAAATTGACCTGGAAGGCGATCTCGTTGCCGTCCGTCGTGAGCGTGTGCCGTTCGGGGGCGGCCATGGCGGCGTTGTTGACCAGCGCGTGCAGCAGGGGGTGGTTCCGTACGACCGCGTGGGCCATGTTCTCGACCTCCTCCAGGCGGGAGAAGTCGGCGGCGAGCGGGTGCAGGAGAGCGCCGTCGATGCCCGCCGTGGCGATCAGGCGGTCGGCGGCGGCCCGGGCCTCCTCGGGGGTGCGCCCGTGGAGGAGGACGCAGGCGCCGCTCTCGGCGAGCATGCGGGCGGCTTCGAAGCCGATGCCGGAGGTGGCCCCGGTGACGAGGACGGTACGGCCGGACAGGGTGGAGGACATGTGTGATTCCTGGATGCAGGCATGACGCAGACGCCCGGCACCCGGCACCGGCGTGGAGCGCGGGGCGTGGGGCGTGGGCTCAGGTCATGCGGGGAAAGGGTGGACTCCTACGGCGCCGCCGCCACGGGCTTCATCGGGCCCGAGTCAGGTACGTGGAGTGGATGACGCGCGGCCGGATTCAGACGGCCGTGCGGGCAGCGGGCGCTGCCGGCGGCACCGTATTCGGTGGCCGGTCTTCGTGGCGCGGACCGCTGTTCATGGCCCCATCCCAGCGGATCGGCACGGCTCCGGGCAAGAAGCCGGGCCTGGCCTTGACGGGCTTCCGACGGGCTCCTGACGGGCTCCTGACGTGCGGCGATGCCGCAGGCAGGTCAGCGGCGGTGCAGGGTGTGCTTTCGTGGCGTGGCCTCGTTTGACCTGTTTGACCTTGACACGGTGACAAGGTCTTCACTGCGGTCGGGTACGGCCTGGCCCGGCAGGGGTCCGGGCATGAGGGGAGTGGGCGTTGTTGATCGGTGAGGTGGCCAGGCGGTCGGGGGTCAGCGCCCGCATGCTCAGGCACTACGACTCGCTGGGCCTGGTGCGGCCGACGGGACGCACCGGCTCCGGGTACCGGGAGTACTCCGACGAGGACATCCGGCGGATCTTCCACGTCGAGAGCCTGCGCTCCCTGGGCCTGTCGCTGCGCGACGTCGCCCGCGCTCTGGACGACCCGGGGTTCCGGCCCTCGGACCTCGTGGACGACCTCATCCGCCAGACCCGGGAACGCATCGCCGTCGAGACGGCGCTGCTCACGCGCCTGCGCCGGATCGGCGCCGCGGAACCGGCCGGCTGGGAGGAGGCTCTCCAGACCGTCGCGCTCCTGCACGCGCTGGGCTCGGAGAACGCCGGGAAACGCCAGCGCGCGGCGCTGACGTGGGCCGAAGCGGCGCCGCTGCCGGTGGATGCCCTCGTCGAGGCGGCGCTCGGCGAGACGGATCCGAACGTCGCCGGAGCCCTTCGCTGGGCCGTGGCCCAATCGGGCGATGGCGCGCTGGAGCTGCTGGCGCAGGGCCTGGCCTCGCCGGCGGCCGAGGTACGGGAGCGGGCGGTCCGGTCCATCGCGGAGATTCCGGGCGAACAGGCGGTCACTCTGCTGCGGGGCGCCCTCACGAGCCCCGACACCACGGTCCGCAGCCATGCGGCCCTCGCGCTCGCAGCGGCCGGAGCGGGCGATGCAGCCGGAGCAGCCGAGGTGATCCCCGTACTCGTCGACATGATCGTCGAGGGTACGAGCGACGTCGATGCGGCCGACGCGCTGAGCGCGCTGGCCGGCCGCCCCGAGCCGGCCGAACGGATCGCCACCGCACTCGTTGCCCGCCTCCCGTACGGCGCCGACGCATCACCCGCGCGCCGACGGCTCACCCAGGCCCTCGCGGACATCCCGGGAACCACCGCCACGCGCGCTCTCACCGGCCTCTCACACGACGAAGACCCGGCCGTCGCGCTCACCGCGACGTACATCCTCACCCTCCGCGCCGCGCGATGACGGATCCTGCGGAGCCGCATCGATCCGGTCACCCTGGCGGACCGTTCGGCAAACGGGGGGTGGCCGCGACCTGGGCGGCAGGTCCGGGAGGTCGCGTCACGCCGGTCCACGCACCGCGCTCCCGCACGGCGTGGGCCTGCGGGCACTCGGCGGGAGCTGCGCGAATACCCCTCACGTAACCGATATGCGAACGAACTGTCCGTAAATCGACCGCCGATGTGCGGCGGGCCTTCACACCTGGCAGGGTCAGCCCCAGTTGAGCGATGCATGAAAGCCGTAGTGCATCCGAATGCCTTCGAATCGAAAGTGAGTCGTCTCATGCGTCACCGCTTAGCCACCGTCTCCGCCGCCGCTCTCCTCTGCTTCGCCGGCGCCACGGGTGTGGCGGAGGCGAGCCCTGCGAGCCTGTACGCCCCCTCCGCCATGGTCTTCGCCATCACCCAGGGGGACGCCGCCGCCACGGGTACGGTCCTGCGGGCGACCGTCCTCAGCTGCGCCTACACCGCCGAGGGCACGCACCCCGCCCCCAGGGCCGCCTGCGACGCCCTGGGCGCCACCGGCGGCGAGTTCAACCGCCTGCTGGCCGCTCCGAATCCGGACCGGGCGTGCCCGATGCACTACGACCCCGTCACCGTCACCGCGGACGGCGTATGGCGCGGTGCCCACGTCGCGTGGAAGCACACCTTCCCCAACGCGTGCGCGATGTCCGCGACCCTGAACGGCAACCCGGTCTACGCGTTCTGACGCCGGGAGGTCGTGCGCCACGCGCGGCGACCGTGCGCCGGCGCCCGGGGGGACGGGACGCCGGCGCGCGGCCGCCGATCTCGGCGGGTCGCCGCCCCGCTCGAAACGGCGACCCGCCGACGTTCACGCGTATGGCCCATGGCCGGAGGCTCAAACAAGAAGAACCGGGGAAAATGCGGCGCCCGGCCTGCGCCATGCCGGCACCTTCCGGCATGGCCACGGCAAACCCTGGGCACCGCCGCGCGGGATGGTCCGGTTTCGCCTAGTTTGGGGACCGTCGAGATTTCATTCCCGCACCAAGGAGTTCACCATGGCTGACAAGGGAAAGATGGACCAGGCCAAGGGCAAGGCCAAGGAGGCCGTCGGCAAGGTCACCGGCAACGACCGGATGAAGGCCGAGGGCAAGACGGACCAAGCCAAGGGCAAGACGAAGGAAGCCCTGAGCGAGGCCGAGAAGCGCGCCCGCGGCATCCAGGACTCCCTGCGCGACAAGACCTGACGCCGCCCGGCGAGCGCCCTCGGCCTCGCGGGTGAGCAAGGACGCGGCCCCCGGCGCCTCGGCGTCGCGGGGCCGCGTCCCGTTCCCGACGGACACCCGTCGCGGGTTCGGGAGAGTGCGGGTGCGCGTTTGTTCAAGAAGCGGGCGCGGAGGCGGTTCCAGGATGGGGGCGTCCCGGCAGCCGCCGGGCGGTACCTCGTGAAGGGACGCATCCCGTGTTCGACACGCGCAAGGCGACGTTCGGCGTCGTCGCGGCAGGAACGCTCGCGGCTTCCGCGCTCCTCGGCACACCCGCCGGAGCGGCCACCGCCCCCGTCGCCGACGCCACGGCCCGCCACGCCTCGTTCGAGGGACGGACCCTGGACCTGTCCGGCGACTGGGGCGAGGCCAGGGTCTGCATGGTGTGGCAGGGCCGCGGGGCGGTGGAGTGCTTCCGTACGGCCGCCGAACAGGAGGCGCGGGCCGGGCAGTTGCGCGCCACCGCCACCACGCGGCAGGTCCTCGCCGCCTGCTCCACCCCGCTGGACCTGTACCAGTACACGGACAAGGGGGGCCGCGACCTGAAGTTCTACGACCGCGGGTACTGGCAGAACCTCTCCGCGTACAGCTTCGACAACTCCACGTCCTCCTACTGGACCGGCGCCTGCACGGCGCACCTCGCGGAGAACGCGGGCGGCGGCGGGTACTGGTACCCGGGCAACACCGGCCCCAACCACATCGAGAACTCGATGCGCAGCGGCTGGGACAACCGGGTCAGCTCCATCAAGATCGACTGACCCGGCCGGGCAGCACGATGCTGGTCACCTGCCCGGTCACCCGGTCGACCCCGGCCGGGCCGGGCAGGTCGGCGCCGCGCTCCGACCGGAACCGCCGCGGCGAGCGCCCGCTCATCGCCTTGAACTCCCGGTTCATGTGGGCCTGGTCGCTGAACCCGCAGGCCGCGGCCACGTCGGCGAGCGGACGGCCGCCGTGGTTGACCAGCCACAGGGCGCGCTGGAAGCGCAGCACGCGCGCCGCGGTCTTCGGCGTCAGACCGATCTGCTCCCGGAAGAGGTACTCCAGCCGCCGCGTGCCGCGGCCGGTGCGTACCGCCAGTTCTCCGACCGGGAGGCTGCCACCGCTGCGGACCAACTCCCCCCACGCACGGCGCAGCGGCTCGGCGGCACACGCACCGGTCGCCTCGGTCCAGGTGCGGAGCGTGTCGTCGAGCAAGGCGAACCGCGGCTCCCACCCGACCGCGTCGTACAGGGCCTCGGCCAGCAGATCGGCCCGCCGGCCGAGGAGTTCACCCGGCTCGGCCATCCGGTCGGCCAGGTCGCTCATGGGCTGACCGAGGAGCCCGAACGCCGCCCACGGCGCGAGGAGCACCTCCACGCCCTCCACCCGGCCCGCGTGTTCACCGAGCGTGGGCCGGGTCTGGAGGCCGGAGAGCAGCGCGGTGTACGGGCGGGCGGTCGCGTCGCGCTGCGTGCCGAGCGTCACCCACACCGGGTCGGCGAGGTTGAAGACCAGCGAGACACAGGCGTCCGGCACCTCCAGCCGCCGGCGCCCGTACCCGAGATCCATGCGGTAGCCCCGGTACCCGCGCACACCCGGCCGGAGCCCCGGATGAGGCAGGCTGCGCACCACTTCCCACGTGCCGTGCGGGCAGGCGTCCCTGGCGACGGCCCGGGACGGGGGAGGTGAGCCGGACGGCATGTGACGCCTCCTTCGGCCCCGGGGCCGTTCGGCGGGGCCCGGTCAGTCCGCCGGCCGGCGGTGTGCCCCGTCTGCAAGGTGCACGCGGGCATCGGTGCCCCGCCACCCGCCGCTCCATGCGCCGCGCCCCCGGAAGGGCCGGAACACGACGCGGGGCGCCCGTATATTCCCGGCCGCACACGGGACTTGACGGCTACGGGGTCGGATCGGGTCCGTGGTGGCGGGGAGCCGGCGGCGGCGTGCGACCCTTCAGCCATGGATGTGATCTTTGCCGAGGACGAGAGTGCCGTACGCCGCTGCTGGCCCGTCTTCTCGCAGCTGCGGCCCCACTTGGACGAGGACGGGTTCGCCGAGCGCTGGCGGACGCAGACCGCGGAGGGCTACCGCATCGTCTACCTGGAGGAGGACGGCGAGGTGTGCGTCGTCGCGGGCTTCCGCATCATGCACACGATGATCTCGGGCCGCATCCTGTACCTCGACGACCTCGTCGCCGACGAGGCCGTCCGCGGCCGGGGCCTCGGCAGCCTGATGCTCACCGCCCTGAAGGCCGTCGCAACGGACGAGGGATGCGAGGAGTTCCACCTCGACACGGGCCACCAGCGCCACGCCGCCCACCGGACCTACCTGCGCAACGGCTTCCGGATCGACGCCCATCACGTCTCCATGAACCTGCGCTGACCGCGCCCCCCGACCTGCCACACCCTGCCCGGGCCCTCTGGCCCGGGCCCAGGTGCGCCCGTACCCTCTGCCCCATGATCGATTCACGTACCCATGTCCGCGTCGCCCGCCCCTCCCTCGACCTGAAGGCCGCCGAGCGGTTCTACGTCGAAGGGCTCGGCCTGGAAGTGCAGTGGCGCAGTGCCGAACGCACGCCAGGCGCGCACGATCTGCTCATGGTCGGACCGGCCGCCGGCGGATGGCACTTCGAGCTCACCCACGACCCCGACAACCCGATCGTGCCCGTCCCCACCGTGGACGACCTGTTCGTCGTCTACCTGGGCGCCGCGCCCGACGAGGAGCTCGTCCAGCGGCTCGTCGAGCACGGCGGCACGCGCGTCACCGCGCACAACCCCTACTGGGACGAGCACGGAGTCACCGTCGCCGACCCGGACGGCTACCGGCTGGTGCTCTGCTCCCGTACCTGGCCCTGACACGGCCGCGCGGGATTCCCGGGTTTCCCGGGGATCCCGCGGACGTGACTTTCTCTTACCCGGGCTCTCCGGCCATGACCGGTTTTCTATGCACCATGTCTGCCATGACGACGAACGACGATGCCACGGCCTGGCAGGGCGGCAGCCTCGACCTGGATGCGTACCTCCGGCGTACCGGCTATGACGGAGAGCTCGCGCCCACCCTCGACGTTCTGCGGGCGCTGACGCGTGCGCACATCACCTCGATACCCTTCGAGACCGTCGAGATCGTGCTCGGCCGGCCGATCTCCCTCGAACTGCAGGACCTTCAGGACAAGTTGGTCCACGGACGCCGCGGCGGCTACTGCTACGAGCACACCGTGCTGCTCGCGGCGGTGCTGGAACGCGTCGGCTTCCGGGTGACCGGTCTCGCCTCGCGGGTCCGCATCGGTTCCGAGGGGGTGGTCCGTGCGGCCACGCACGCGATGCTGCGCGTGGAGACGGCCGAGACCCCCGAGACCGGCAAGGTGTGGGTGTGCGACCCCGGTTTCGGCCGCAACCCCATCGAGCCCATCGAGCTCGCGGACGGCGCCGAGACCTCGTTCAGCGGCTGGGGCTTCCGGCTGGAGGGCTCGACCACCGAGACCGGCGACCGGCTGTACGCGATGCGGACGCGGGGCGCCGACGGCTGGTACGACCTGCACGCCTTCACCCTCGACCAGCGCTATCCGCAGGACTGGATGGTGGCCAACCACTTCCTGTCCACGCACGCCCGTTCGCCGTTCGCGGGCCGGCTCCTCGTCCAGCAGATGCACGAGCGGGAGCACGTCTTCCTCGACGGCAGCGTCCTCACCCGGACCCGGCCCGACGGCACGGCCACCGCGCAGACCTACACCCCGGAGGAGATCCCGGGCCTCCTGCGCGACCTGTTCGGCATGGAGGTGCCGGAGACCGACCGCGACGAGCTCATCGCCCGCGTGTACGTGGCCCGTCAGGCCGTCGCGATGTACCCGACGACCGTGCAACCGTCGACGCTGCCCCTCCAGCAGCCGCGGCCGCACCGCGCCGGACGCCGCAGGACGGCGCCGGTCAGCTGAGCCCCGGGGCGCGCCCGGCCGGCCCCTCGGGGTCCCGGCCGGGCCGCCGTCCCTGGTGCGCGGCGGGTTCGGGCCAGGTGCGGCGGATCTGGGCGTCGGTCATCGCCGAGGTGTGGGCTGCCGGTGCCCGGTCCAGGCCGAAGCCGATCAGCAGGGCCTCGGCGTAGCGGCGCCACGCTTCGGGGTCGATGCCGTGGGTTCGGTCGGCGACGGCGCCGATCATGTAGAGGAAGGCGTACACGTCGGCGCCGGCGAAGTCCTCGCGGACCGCGCCCGCCGCCACGGCCCGTTCCACCAGGCCTTCCACGTGGACGCCGAGGTCGTCGCGCATCCGGGCGATCGGCCCCGCCTCGATGCTCGCGTGGGCGAGGATGACCTCCAGCGCGCGGTCCCGGGCCCGCCACTCCGCCGCCTCCAGCAGGTAGTGGCGCAGTGCCTGCCCCGGGTCCGACTGCCCTTCGGCCGCTGCCGCGAGGTCCAGGAAAGTGGTGAAGCGCTCGGTGAACAGGGCGTCGATCAGCGCCTGCAGATCGGGGAAGCGCCGGTAGACCGTGCCGACCCCGATGCCCGCCTCGCGGGCGATCTCGTTGAGGGTGACGGCGGCTCCTCGCCGCGCGAACATGCGGTCCGCCGTCTCCATGATGAGCTGGCGATTTCGTTCCGCGTCCGCGCGCAGCGGGCGTTGCGTTTCCCGGGTCACACCGGGACATTCTTCATCACGGCCGGGGTGCGTACGTACCTGGCCAGGAGCAGTGCGCCCGTCACGGCGCTCCACAGCAGCCACGAGTAGACGCCACCGCGCTCGAACACCCCCGCCGTACGTGCGGACATGCCGACCAAGACCTCGCTCAGCAGGCCCAGTACGCCGACCGCGATGCTGAAGACGCGGTACGCGGTCGGCAGTTCGAGGCTCCGCAGTGAGCCCGCCAGGATGGCGACCGTGTTCGCGCACAGGATGCCGGCCGCCGCCGCGACGACGTGGATGGCCAGGGTGTGGTCCGGGGCATCCGCCGAGCCGTGGAACAGGCCGACCAGGACGAACGCCCCGCCGTGCGCGATCGCGAGGGCGAGGACGACGCGCCGGGCGCGGCCCTCGACCAGGCGGGCCAGCAGCACCACCGCCGTCGCGAACAGGATCCCCTGGATCGCGAACGACGCGTTCATCAGCTGATGCGCCGGAGAACAGATCTCGCGCCCCTGGAACCAGGCGCCGCAGTCGGGCACGCCGAGATCGCTGATGTAGTTCGTCGCATAGCTGTACGTCGGATCGGTCCAGGACGTCGCGGCGATCGCTTCGGCGATCACCCACTGCGCCGCGTTCACGATCAGGACGACCGCTGCCAGTGGCAGCCAAACCCTGCGCGGCATCGGGACTCCTCTTCGTCGACGAGCGAGCCTCCACCGTAGCAGTAAGTGGATAATTCGATCCACTTACTGAATTCGACAAGTAACTTGGCAAAGTTGCTTGTGGAGTTTTACGGTGGAGGCATGACCACGAACCCCGGGCCGCGGGCGTCCGCTGCGACCGCGCAGCGCCTCAACGATGCGATCAAGCGGCTGCGCGCCCGCCTGCGCGCGGAATCGGGGCAGGACGCGACCGGCCTGACCGTCACGCAGCTCACCGTCCTGGCGAGCGTCGTACGGGAGGGCCCGGTCACCGCGGCCCGGCTCGCTTCGCTGGAGCACGTCAGTCCGCAGTCCATCGCGCAGAGCCTGGCGGTCCTCAAGGCCGCAGGCCTGATCCACGGCGAGCCGGACCCGCAGGACGGCCGCCGGAAGCTGATGAGCGCCGATCCCGCCGCCACCGAGCTGATCGACAAGCTGCTCGCGGGGCGCGCGGCCTATCTGGCCCGTGCCATCGACCGGCTCGTCCCACCGGACCGGCTGGAGGACGTGGAGAAGGCCGTCGAGCTGCTGGAGCGACTGGCCGCGGCCGACCTGACCGGCGGCCCGGCCGCCCCGGCCGAACCGGCCGCCCCGGCCGAACCGGCCGCCCCGG
Organism: Streptomyces sp. NRRL S-244; assembly: GCF_000717915.1. Lineage (GTDB taxonomy): Bacteria > Actinomycetota > Actinomycetes > Streptomycetales > Streptomycetaceae > Streptomyces. Next base: position 435,487 of record NZ_JOCX01000003.1, on the reverse strand, counting down.
CCGAACCGGCCGACCCGAGCGACGGCAGCGCATGAGGACCGGCACCCGCCGGGCCACCGCGACGGCATCCGGCCTCGCCCGCAAGCCGTTCGCGTGGACGTTCACGGCCCCGCTCTACGTGGGCTCCAGTCTCAACGCCGTCAACAGCTCCATCATCGCGACCGCCCTGGTGCCGATCGCCGCCGAGCTGCACGTCCCGGTGGGCAGCACCGCCGTGCTGATCACCTCGCTCTACCTGGCCAGCGCCGTCGCCCAGCCCACCGCGGGCAAGCTGGCGGAGGTCATCGGCGCGCGCCGGATCTTCCTCGCGGGCATCGTGCTCGTGCTGTTCGGCGGCTTGGTCGGCGGCTTCGGCCGGAACCTCGCGATGCTGACCGTCGCCCGCGTCCTGGTCGGCATCGGCACCTCGGCCGCCTTTCCCTGTGCCATGGTGCTGATCCGGCGCCGTGCCGACGAGGCGGGCCTCGGCGCCCCGCCGGGCGCGGTGCTCGGCGGCCTCGCGATCGCGGGCATGGCCACCGCCGCCGTCGGACCGCCGATCGGCGGCCTTCTGGTCGGCACCGCGGGCTGGCGCTGGGCCTTCCTGATCAACATCCCGGTCACCGTGATCGCGATGACGGTGGCCGTGCGTTGGCTTCCCCAGGATCCCGTGCTGCCCGCGAATCCTGCGAATCCCGCGGATCCTGCACTCGGCGGCGGGCAGAACCGTTTCCGTGAGCTCGCCGGCCGGATCGACCTGCCCGGCATCCTCGGCTTCGCCGCGTCGACGAGCGCGCTCGTCGTCTTCCTGACGGGCCTTCCGCAGGTCCGGTGGGCCGCGCTCGCCGCCTTCGTACTGGTCGCCGTACCCACCGTCATATGGGAGTTGCGGAAAGCGTCGCCGTTCTTCGACTTCCGAGGCCTCGCCGCCAACGGCGCCCTCGCCCGTACGTACCTGCGGCAGGCACTCATCCTGCTCGGCGTCTACTCCGTGATGTACGGAATGACCCAGTGGATGGAGGCCGCACACGGGCTGTCCACCCTGGAGGCCGGACTCCTGCTGCTGCCGATGGGGGCCGTGTCCGCGCTGTTCGCCCGCCCGCTCGCCCGCCGCAACCTGGTGCGCGGACCGGTGATCGCCTCGGCGCTGACCATGCTGCTCGGCTCGGTCGGCATCATGCTGCTGACCTCCCACAGCCCTGCGATCGCCATCGTGCTCGTCACCCTGGTCTTCGGCATCACGACCGCCACCACCACGGTCGGGAACCAGACCGCCCTCTACCTCGCGGCGCCGCCCGACCAGATCGGCACCGCCTCCGGGCTGCTCCGGACCTGCGGATACCTCGGATCCATAGCCTCCGCCGTGATCGGCAGCCTCGTCTTCCGCGGCGGGGCGAGCGACCACGGCCTGCACGTCCTCGGCCTCGTGCTGGTCGTCGCGGGCCTCGCGGCCCTGCTGCTCGCCGTGTTCGACCGCCGGCTGACGGCCCGCGGGACGAGCCGCCCGGCCCGTATCTCCCGTACCCCTGACGCCAAGGAGACCCCCGCGTGAACGCCATCACCCTCCCGACCCTCGTCCCCGAGCGGACCGCCCTGCTCGTCATGGACTTCCAGAACGGGATCGTCGCGAGCACACCCGAGCCCGACACGCTCGTCGAGCGGGTCAAGGACGCCATCGCCGGCGTCCGTGCCGCCGGCGGCACCATCGGCTACGTCCGCGTGGCCTTCACGGAGGAGGACTGGGCGGCGGTTCCGGAGGCCAACAAGACCTTCAGCCCGATCGCCGCGGCGAAGCTGTTGCACCACGAGGACGTTGCCACCCGGATCGACGAGCGGATCGCCCCCGAGGACGGCGACATCGTCGTACGAAAGGTTCGCATCGGCGCGGGCTCCACCACCGACCTCCACCGGCAGCTGGGCGACCGCGGTATCGACACGCTGGTCCTCGCCGGGATCAGCACCAGCGGCGTCGTCCTGTCCACGCTCGTCGACGCCGTGGACCGCGACTACCGCGTCTACGTCCTGTCCGACGGGGTCGCCGACCGCGACCCCGAGGCCCATCGGGTGCTGCTCGACAGGGTGTTCCCGGCCCGGGCCCATGTCATCGACACCGTCGGGCTGCGCGCGCTGCTGCCGTCCGCCGGCTGACACCCCGGCCGGGCCGGGGGGCACCCCTCTCAGGACCGGCTCTCGGCCTCGGCCTTCAGGCGGTGCAGCCAGGTGTCGAGCGAGGTGTCGAGGGCCTGCTGGAGGGCGGGCGCGTTGGCTTCGACCGGGGCGCCGGACCAGGACTCCTCCGTGTGGACGCGCACCCCGTCCTTGCACGGCGTGAAGGTCCACACGTGGACCGCGGTGATCCCCTGCGCCGGTCCGCCCCAGGCGATACGGCGCTGCGGCACGACCTGCTTGACGGTGGAGTCGATGTCGGCGAGGCCGTGGACGGACCAGCGGAACACGGACCCGGGCCGCAGCGGGCCGGGCGTGCGCTTGGTCGCCTCGATGACCTCGGGCTGCCAGGCCGGCCAGCCCTCGACGTCGGTCTGGATCTTCCAGATCCGCTCCAGCGGTGCGTGGATGACGATGTCGTCGCGCGTGATGACCGGGGCGTCGCGGTCGATCTCCACGGGGTGGTGCCGGGCGGTACCGGAGATGCCGATCGTGAGAGCGACGGGCAGGGCTGCGGTCTTGGCGAGCAGGGCGGTCAGCATGACGGGTCTCCTGGAGGCGTAGGCGAAGGCGTGGGCGTGGGCGTGGGCGTGGGCGTGCGGTGGGGGATGGTGCGGTGCGCGGCGGGTTGCCGCACCGGTCGCCGGATCAGGGGACCAGGACCACCTTTCCGGCGACCGTGCCCGACTCGGCCAGGCGCATCGCCTCGGCGGCGCGGGTCAGCGGGATCTCGGCGGCGACCTTGGCCGTGATCTCGCCGCGCTGCAGGGCCGTGAACACCTGGGTCAGGTCGGAGCGCAGCCGTGCCCGGAAGCGGTTCTTGGCGTAGGCGCGCCCGGCCCACACGTTGAAGAAGTACGCGCGGCGGCCGTTGGGCAGCGCGTTCCACACCCACACCCGGCCCAGCAGCTTGAGCACCGGCCACGAGCCGGAGCCCTGGTCGTCGCGGGTGGCGGCGGTGCCGTACGAGACGAGGGTGCCGCCGGGGGCCAGCAGCCGCCAGGAATCGACGATGCCCTCGCCGCCGACGTGGTCGAAGACCGCGTCCACCCCGCCGGGCGCGAGCGACCGTACCCGTGCGGAGACGTTGCCGGAGCGGTAGTCGATGGGGATCACCCCGAGTGCGCGCAGTCCGTCGTGGTGGCGGGTGGAGGCGGTGCCGATCACGCTGACCCCCGCGGCGAGCGCCAGCTGGACGAGGACCGATCCGACGCCGCCGTTCGCGCCGTGGACCAGGACGGTCTGGCCGGCGCGCACCCGGGCCTTGCGGTGGAGCATCTGCCAGGCGGTGATGCCGTTGACGACCGCCGTCTCGGCGTCCACCGCGCCGACTCCGTCGGGGACCTCCACCACGTCGGCGGCGTCGAGCGCGATGTGGCTCGCCCAGCCTCCGGTCTTCGTCAGGGCGGCCACCCGCCGGCCGAGGAGGCCGGAGCCGACGCCTTCACCCACCGCCTGCACCGTCCCGACCAGGTCGTATCCGGGGACGAAGGGGAACGGGGGCTGGTCGTAGTAGCGGCCGCGGCGCATCTGCTGCTCGGCGAAGGAGACTCCCGTCGCCTCCATCGCGACCACCACCTGTCCGGCCGCGGGCGCCGGGACCGGGCCCCGGTGCAGCTCCAGGCCCTCGGGCTCGACCTTGCCCGGCAGAACGATCTCCACGCGCTCGACGGTGTTCACCATGACCTCCAGAAGGGGCTCGTTGCCTCGGCTGTTGTTTCGGCTTCTCGTGTTTGTTAGAAGCTGTAACTAGAATGAGCGGGCATATCGAGGATGTCAAGCGAATCGTTCGTCCGATCGTGAGGGGACTTGCCGTTAGTGATAGCTTCTAACTCGATACGGATGTGGCGGGCGAAGAGAGGTGGCGGGCATGGGCACGACCGGACGTACGGAGACCCCTCGCGAGCGGTACCGGCAGCAGGTGCGCGAGGAGGTCAAGGAGAAGGCCTGGCAGCAGATCGCCGGCTCCGGCGCCTCCGCGCTGTCCCTCAACGCCATCGCCAAACAGATGGGGATGAGCGGACCGGCGCTGTACCGGTACTTCGCCAATCGCGACGAGCTGATCACCGAGCTCATCCGGGACGCGTACCGCAGCCTCGCCGACGCCTTCGCCGCCGCCGGCGACGCGGGAGGGGGCCGGCCCGGCCTCGCCGCACTGGCGAAGGTGCTGCGCCGCTGGGCCCTGGAGGACCCGCACCGCTATTTCCTCGTCTACGGCACCCCGGTACCCGGCTACCACGCGCCGCAGGACACCACCGCGATCACCGCCGAGATGATGTCCGTCCTGCTCGACGCCTGTGTGGCCGCCGAACAGGGGGAGGGGGAGGGGGGCTTCGAGGAGCACCTGGCCGGCCACCGGGACTGGGCCGGCAGCCACCCCGACGCCCCGCCGTCCGCCCTGCGCCTGGCGCTGGCCTTCTGGAGCCGTCTGCACGGCGTGCTGTCCCTCGAACTGGCGGGCCACTTCACGGGCATGGGCCTGGACCCCGCCCGGCTCTACGCGGCCGAGGTGGAGGCCCTGACCGCCGGCTGACCGCCGGCTGACCGCCGGCTGAGCGCAAGCAGGGGCGTCCAGCCCTACCCGAGCCGCGCTCGCGTGTCATTCCGGAATGTTCCGGATCCCCTGGTCCCGGGCCGTTGCTACGTTCCCGTACGTCCCGGCTTGACGACCAGGGGGAGGAACGTCACGTGGTTCTCGGTCTTTCGCGACGCGCGTTGGGGCTGGTCCTGGCGGCGACAGCCGCCGTACTGCCGCCGCTGGTGGCCCCGTCCACCGCGGCTGCCCGGGCCGCCGGCTTCGCCGCCTCGTGCCCGAATTCCGGTTGGATAATCCAGCACTACAGCCAAGAGCACAACGGCATAGACATCGCGAGCGACTACGGCACCCCGATCTACGCCGTGGGCGACGGCAAGGTGATCAACTCGGGTCCCGCAGACGGCTACGGCCAGTGGATCCGCATCCTGCACGGCGACGGGACGATATCCGAGTACGGGCACATGCAGCGGCGGGACGTCGCCACCGGCGACCACGTCACGGCCGGGCAGCAGATCGCGCTCGTGGGCAGCGAAGGCCAGTCCGAGGGGCCCCACCTCCACCTGCGGATCTGGGGCGACCCGAACGCGAGCGTCCGCACCGACCCCGAGCCGTACCTCGCGGAACGCGGGGTGACCTTCCCCTGCATGCCGGGCCAGGGTCCCGGACCCGGGCCTGCTCCCGTGGTGCATCCGGTGGAGTCGGGCCGGGTGGTGTCGGCCCGGTCGGCGGACGGCCGGCTGGAGGTGTTCGCGGCGGGGGCCGACGGCGTGCACCACGCCTGGCAGACCACCGCCAACGGCGGCTGGTCCGCCTGGGAAGCCCTCGGCGGCCCCGGCAACGCCGAACTGGCCATCGCCCCCAACGCGGACGGCCGGCTCGAACTGCTCGCCATCAACGGCAACACCTTCCAGCACCGCTACCAGACCGCGCCCTCCGCGGGATGGTCGGGCTGGGAAGGCTTCGGCGGTGGCGGACGCGACATCGCCGCCGGCACCAATGCCGACGGCCGGATCGAGGTGTTCGCCTCGGGTCCGGCGGGGATCTTCCACCGGTACCAGAACGCGCCCAGTGGAGGCTGGTCCGAGTGGGAGCCCACCGGCGGCGGGCCGGCGCAGGGCCGGATCGAGATGGAGAAGTCCCCGGACGGGCGGCTGGAGGTGTTCGCGATCAACGGCGACACCTTCCAGCACCAGTACCAGACCGCGGTCAACGGCGGTTGGTCCTCCTGGGACAACTTCGGCGGTGGCGGACGCGATCTGACCGTCGACCACAACGCCGACGGGCGGCTGGAGGTCTTCGCCTCGGGTCCCGTGGGCGTCTTCCACAAGTATCAGACCAGTGCGTCCAGTTGGTCCGAATGGGAGCCCTCCGGCGGACCCGCCGACGCACAGCTGACGAGCGAACGCACCGCCGACGGCCGGGTCGAGGTCTTCGCCATCAACAACACCGTGGCCATGCAGACATGGCAGACCGGGCTCAACGCCCCGTACAGCCAGTGGGCCGAGTTCGGCCGCGGCGGAACCGAGGTCACCGCCGCCACCAATGCCGACGGGCGTCTCGAGGTGTTCGGTACGAGCGGCTCCGGCGTCTTCCACAAATGGCAGACCGGATTCTCCACCTGGTCCGAATGGGCGTGGGTGACCGACACCGCGGGCCCCGCGGTCAACTGACCCGAGCTCACTGCCCTGCACCCAGCACGCCCGAAGGGGGAAGCAGTTGTCCAGAACCCAGCGCTCCTTACCCACCGGCACGACGTCGTCACCGCGGAGCCGCACCGCCCGCCGCCTGGCCGCACCGGCGCTGGCCGTGCTGCTCGGCGTGGCGGGACCGGTCGCCGGAGCCACGCCCGCATCCGCCGCGTCGAGCGATCTGTGCGCACAGACCGGCTACAACGCGGGCTTCCGCGGCGACGGCCTGGTGACCGCCGTCGCCGTAGCCCTCGCGGAGTCCAGCTGCAACCCGGCGGCGACCAACGTCCAGAACAATCAGCCGCCGTCCAGGGACCGCGGCCTGTGGCAGATCAACGACTACTGGCACTCCGAGGTCGACGACACCTGCGCCTACGACGCCCAGTGCAACGCGAACGCGGCCTTCAAGATCTCCGCCGGGGGTACGAACTGGCAGCCCTGGTCCACATATACCGCGGGCGTGCACTGGCGGCACATGGACGAGGCCCGGGCCGCGGTCGACCGGCTCGGTCACCACGAACCCGGACCGGGCCCGCTGACGTATCCGGCGGAGTCGGGCCGGGTGGTGTCGGCCCGGTCGGCGGACGGCCGGCTGGAGGTCTTCGCGGCCGGGGCCGACGGCATCCACCACGCCTGGCAGAACACGGTGAACGGCTCGTGGTCCGAGTGGGAGGCCCTGGGCGGCCCGGGCGGTGCGGAGCTGGCGATCGGCCCCAACGCCGACGGCCGGCTGGAGTTGTTCGCCATCAACGGCAACACCTTCTCCCACCGTTACCAGCTCCAGCCCTCGGGCGGCTGGTCCGGCTGGGAGTCCTTCGGCGGGGGCGGCAAGGACATCGCGGTCGGCGCGAACGGCGACGGGCGTCTGGAGGTGTTCGCCTCCGGTCCGGTCGGGGTGTTCCACAGGTACCAGAGCGCGCCGAACGGCGGCTGGTCCGAATGGGAGCCCGCCGGCGGCGGTCCGGCCAACAGCCGGATCGAGATGGAGAAGTCCCTCGACGGGCGTCTGGAGGTCTTCGCCCTGAACGGCGACACCTTCCAGCACCTCTACCAGACGGCGGTCAGCGGCGGCTGGTCGGCCTGGGAGGACTTCGGCGGCGGCGGTCGCGACCTGACCGTGGACCACAACCAGGACGGCCGCCTGGAGGTCTTCGCCTCCGGACCGGTCGGCGTCTTCCACAAATACCAGACCGGTGCGTCGGGCTGGTCCGGCTGGGAGCCCACGGGGGGCCCGGCCGACGCCCAGCTCACCAGTGAACGGTCCCCGGACGGCCGCGTCGAGGTCTTCGCCATCAACGCGACCACCGCCCAGCACATCTGGCAGAGCGGGGTCAACGCCCCGTACGAACAGTGGGCCGAGTTCGGCGGTGGAGGTACCGAAATCAGCGCCACCGCCAACGCCGACGGCCGCATCGAGGTGTTCGGGACCAGCAGCGCCGGCGTCCACCACAAATGGCAGACCGGATTCACCACATGGTCCGAATGGGCTTGGGTGAGCGGCACCTCCGGCCCCGCCGTCAACTGACCCCGGAGGGACCTGTGCATCCGATCAGCAGACGGCGCGTGTTGCGGGGTGCGGCCGCCGTCGCGGGCGCGCTCGCGCTGCCGGGGACGGGCAGCGCGGCCGCGGACGGCCCACCGCACCGGTGGATCGGCGCCGGGCCGTTCACCCACGTCCACGATCCGTCCGTCCCCGGCCGGCCGCGCTACCTCAACGACCACACGCTGATCAAGGCCTCCGGGCGGTGGCACCTGTTCGGCATCGTCGGCGACAGCGCACGGCCCGGTGAATCCCCGGACAGCGCGGACGAGGTCGCGTTCGCCCACGCCTCCGCCCCGGATCCGTACGGGCCGTGGACCACCCACGCCGACGCGCTGACCGTCGACCGGTCCTACTTCGGCGAGGAGCACCTGTGGGCCCCGTACGTCGTCGAGGCGGGCGGGACGTACTGGATGTTCTACGCCGCCGGCGGCCGCGGCGGCGCCGCGATCAACCTCGCGACGTCCACCGACCTCTTCACCTGGACCCGCGTCCCGTCCGGCCCCCTCTTCCGGGGGCTCGCGGCACGCGATCCGATGGTGCTGCGGATCGCCGACGAGTGGGTGATGTACTACACCGAGCTGTCCGCCCCGCACGGCCGCCACATCGTGGCCGTACGCCGCTCCGCCGACCTGGTGCACTGGAGCGCGCCGGAGACCGCCTTCACCGACGCGAGCACCGACGCGACGCTGTCGGTCACCGAGTCGCCGTGCGTGGTCGAACGGGACGGCTGGTACCACCTGTTCATCGGGCCGCGTGGCGGCTACGAGGGTACGGACGTGTTCGCGTCCCGGGACCCGTTCCGCTTCGGCCAGGGCGGTTACGCGGGCCATGTCCCCGGCCACGCCGTCGAGGTGGTCTCCGACGGGCAGGAGTGGTACGCGAGCGCCGCGGGCTGGTTCCGCCAAGGCCTCTACGTGGCACCCCTGCTCTGGCGGGACGACGCACCGCCGCCGTGGCAGAGCATGGACAACCCGGTCGCCGGACTCGACGTGGACGGCCGGCTGACCGTGTTCGCGCTCGATGCCGGTGACCGGTCGATGCTGCGGCGCGTCCAGCTCGGCCCGGAGCCGGGCGCGTGGTCGCCGTGGGAGTCCTTCGGCGGGCCGGCCGGGGCGGTCCCCACGCTCGGCCGGAACGCCGACGGCCGGCTGGAGGTCTTCTCCCTCGCCCCGGGCGGCGCCAACCTGCACCACCGGGTGCAGCGGCCCGACGGCGGCTGGTACGACTGGGAGGAGTTCGGCGGCCCGGCGGGAGCCGCCCCCGCCGTCGCCCGGGGCGCCGACGGCCGGCTGGAGGTCTTCGCTCCGGCCCCCGGCGGCGCCTCCCTCGCGCGGCGCAGGCAAGGGTCGCCCGGCTCACTGGTCTGGGAGGCGTGGGACGGGGCGTTCGGCGGACCGGTCGGCGCGCCCCCGGCCGTCGCCGCCAACGCGGACGGGCGGCTGGAGGTGTTCGCCCTCGCGCCGGGCGGCTCCGCGATCCGCCACCGCTGGCAGGAGGCCCCGGGCGGAGCCTGGGCCGCGGGATGGCAGGCGTTCGGTACGGCGGCCGGCGGCGCGCCGCGCGCGGCACGGGACGGTACGGGCAGGCTCACCGTCGCCGCCGTCGCCCCCTCCGGCCTGGCCACGTTCCACCGGCGGCAGAGCGTACCCAGCGGCGGCTGGGGCGAATGGCAGCACCTGTTCGGCTGGTCGGCCGCGGCCCCGGCGCTCGCGCCCAGCGCGGACGGCAGGCTGGAGGCCTTCGCCCTGTCGCCCGGCGGGGCCCGGCTCGATCACCGCTGGTACGCCGACTCCGGCGGAACCTGGGCCGTGGCCGAGGAATTCGGCGAGCCCGGAGTGCCGCTCGCCGTCACCCCCACGGCCGCGGCCGACGCCACCGGCCGCATCCACGTCTTCGCCGTCACCGCCGATGGCCGGATCCGTACCCGCGTCCAGGAGCGGCCCAGCGGCGGCTGGGGAGCGTGGAACGCCTTCGGGGAACGCCTGGTCGCGCCGCTCCCGGCAGGCACCGCGGGGTACTGAGGCCGCGCTCGCGGGGCCCCGTAAATGGCCGGTGTACCCCCCTGTGGTCAGGCTTTCAACCGGTAACGTTCCCTGTACGACGTCTTGTCAGCACGCGTCGTACAGGGGGAGTGGTGAGCGGCATAGTCGTCCATCTGCCGCAGGGGAGCGGCGGCGGCGCCGACGGGGAGCCGGGCGGTGGCGCGGTGACGTTACGGCTCGGGCCGGGCGAGGTCGCGCGGTTCGGGCGCGGTTCGTCGGCGACCCCGGTCGAACTGCGGCTCGCCGACGAGGCGATCTCCCGGCTGGCCGGGGAGATCCGGGTCACCGACGACCACTGGCAGCTGACCAACCACAGCACGACCCAGAGCTATCTCGTGGAGAACCCGGAGGGGGCCGGCGAGTACCTGCGGGTGTCGCCGCGGCGAGCCGGGGCGCCCATCCCGTTCGAGTTCTCCCGGGTGGTGCTGCCCACGCGCCGCGGCACCACCGTCTCCTTCCAGGTGTTCGCGCCCGACCACGTCTATCTGGACCCGCCCGGCACCGGCGGCTCCTGGGCGAGCCGCACCGTCACGGCGTACTCCCTGGACGAGACGGCCACGTACTTCCTGGTGCTCGTCGCGCTCTGCGAACCCTGGCTGCGCGACCAGTCGCCGGTCGCGGTGCCCACCACCCCGCAGGTCGTCGAGCGGCTGCGGGGCCATGCCACCGGCGGCAGGCTGACGGCACGCGCGGTCAGCTCGCACATCGACTACCTGGCCGACGAGAAGCTGCGGATCGGTGTCGCGGGCGCCGCGCCCGAGGCCGGTGCGGGCGGTGGGGCGGGTGGCGGCACGGGTGGCGCGGACCGCCGCAACGGCAAGCGGGACGCGGTCGTCGGGCTCGCGCTGAAGTTCGGCATCGTACGGGAGGAGCACCTCGCGCTGCTGCCGCCCCGGGCCGAAGCGGGCGCGCGGGGGCGGTAGGCGACGTGATGCGGGTGCAGGGTCCGGGCGGTGCCGGGGCCTCGTGGGACAGCAGCCACACCGAACTGCTGCCCGTGGGCCACCGGGTGGGCGAGTGGGTGGTCACCGAGCCGATCGGGTCCGGGGGTTGGGCCACCGTGTACGCGGGCCGGGCGGCCGGCGGGCGAGGGCAGGGAGCGGTGGTCACGGAGCCCGCCGAGGTCGCCCTCAAGATCATGCCGACCTCCGGACTCGCTCCGCGCCAGGCCCGCAACGTCGCCGAGGCGGCCCGGCGCGAGGTCGAGATCGGGGTACGGGCAGGGCATCCGCGGCTCATCCGGCTGCTGGACAGCACCGTCCTCAGCGCACCGGACCACCCGGCGCTGGACGGCGCCATCGTCCTGGTCATGGAGCGGGCGAAGGGCAGCCTGCGCGATCTGCTCGACGCCGGGGTGAGCGAGGCCGAAGGCGCCCGGCTGATCGCCGGGATCTGCGAGGGGCTGGCCCATCTGCACGGCGCCGGCTGGGTGCACGCCGACCTCAAGCCCGAGAACGTCCTCATCGGCGAGGACGGTTCGGTCAAGCTCTCGGACTTCGGGCTGGCCGCCGAGCTGACCACCGGTACGCACGGTCACGGGCCCCCGATGGGCACCCTGGACTACCTCCCGCCCGAGCGCTGGCGGGCCCCGCTGGGGGAGTTGGGCGTGGAGATCCGACCGAGCGCGGACATCTGGGCCCTGGGCATCGTGATCCACGAGGTGTTCGCCTCGGGTGCCCCGCTGTTCTCCGGCGCCACGCCGGTGGCGCGGGGCGCCGCCGTGCAGGAGTACGCGGCGGGGCGCGCGCCCCTGCGCATGGCCAACGGGGTCCCCGAGTTCTGGCGTGTGCTGGCCACCGACTGCCTCGCCCCGACGCATGCCGCGCGGGCCGCGCACACCGCCGAGAGCCTGCTGGAGCGCATCGCGGCCCGGCAGGAGGGCCGGACCGCCGCCCGGACCCGGACGCGCCGCCTTCGGCGGACAACGCGGATCGCCCTCCTCGCCCTCGCGGCGTGCGGCGCGGTCGGTTCCGCGATCTGGTCGTACGCGGGGCAGGCCGGCCGGGAGGGGGATGGAGCCGCGCAGGTCGGGACTGCCGAACCGCCGCTCCAGGTACGGGTGTTCAATGCCGAGAAGGTCTGCCAGGAGCGTACCGACCGGGACCCGCGGTGCAGTCTGGGCCTGGCCATCGACCCCATGCGGCCGTACATCGCCGGGAACGTCGTGCCGACCCGGGTCTGGCACGCCGACGTCCTCGACGCCGACTGCCAACTGCTGCGCGGCGAGGTGGTCATCGACGAGTCGGACACGCGCTCCACGCACTGGTTCCGGGTCCACCTGCCGAGCGCCGACCCGGGGGCCATCGCCTGGCTGCCGGCCGTACGCACGAAGGACCGCCCGCCGCTCCCGAGGTGTCCGGCCCCTGCCGCCGCCCGGTGATCCGGCCCCGAAGCCGTCGACTGGCTGACAACTTCCCGTGCCCGGTACAGAATTGGGCAGGCTGACGTCGGGGGGCGGTCATGGGGCAGGCATCGCGGGCATCGCAGGTGGCGCGCGCATTGTGGGTGGGGATACCCGTTCTTCTCGCGGGGCTGTTCTTCTGGTGGGCCTCGTACGCCACCACGATCATCGTCTGGGAGGGCCGCAAGCTCCTGTCCTGGCTGGCCGCCCCGCTGCTGCTCGTCGCCCTCCTCCTGCTGGCCGGGCTGGCGGTGAAGCTCGTCCGGCGCAAGAGGGGCTCAGGGGCGGGCGGCGGGAGCGCCGGGGTGGTCCTCGGATGGCTGTGCGCCGTCCTCGGGCTGGGCATCGGGATCTGGTGGCTGGTGTACGGGTCGTACCTCCAGGACCGGGCGTACATGCAGAACGTGCAGATCGTGAGCGAGCCGGTGCCCGAACTGGCCGCCCGCGCGCCCTATGTGGTCGGCAAGGCGCAGGCCGCCCCGCACCTCGGCGACGTCACCGGGGAGATCTCCGACATCACGTACCTGCCCGACTCGGACCGGTTCGCGACCCTCGTCGAGCGGCGCGGCTGGCTCTCCGGGTACGAAGTCGGCCTGGAGCAGGACATCCCGCTCGGCGGCAACAGCCGTAACCAGCAACGCTGTTCGTTCGACATCGACAAGGCCGACGCGCGGATCGGCGGCTGGTTCGGCCACAACCTGGGCCGGCAGATCTCGGCCCGGCAGCGCTGGGTGCGCTTCGACGCCGACGACGCGTACGTGACCTGTTCGGGCACCACCCCGATCGTGGTCGTGCCCCTCAAGCGCCAGACCGGGATCCTGGTGGTGACCGAACGGCCCGCCGGACTCGCGCTCTACGACGGGCGGACCGGGAAGCTCACGATCACCACCGATACGGCCGAGGTACCCGGCCCGTCCTATCCGCTCAGTCTCGCGTCCCGGCAGCGGGAGGGAACCGCCGCCGTCGGCAGCTTCAGCGACTGGTGGTTCGAGCGCAGCGGCTGGGACGCGTCCGAGGACGGGGCCAATGCGGGCAACGAGTCGGAGTTCACCCTCCAGTACCGCGACGGGAGCGGGCGCAGCGCGTACGTCACCCCCCTCACCCCGCAGGGGGAGGCCAGCTCGGTGGTCGCCGTGTCGACCGTGCCGACCCGGCACCAGGGCGGCGGACTCGCCCCGATGACCGTCCACCGGCTCGATCCGACCTGGTCGTCACCGAAGGCGCTCGTCGCACTGATCAAGGCCGAGTACCGGGACGTCTGCTGCTACAACGACGACCAGGTGTTCGAGGTCGTGCCGACCGGCGGCAGCACCTGGACCGCCACGATCGGCAGCGAGCAGAACATCCGGTACCGGGTGGAGGGCCGGGGCCAGGTAGGCGGACGCGAGGCCACCTGCCTGAAGGCCGCCGACGGAGCCCTCATCAAGTGCGCGTACGCGGCGCCCGGATCGCCGGAGGAGCAGGAACTCCAGCGCAGGGAACAGGAGAAACAGAAACAGCAACAGGCGGGCCAGAGCCCGGGCGGCGCCGCCAAGGACCCGGGCGACCTCACCGCGTACACCCCCGAGCAACTCGCCGACCTCCAACGGCGCGTGTCCGACGAGGTCATCCGCCGGCTCAAGGGCGGGGGATAGGGCCGGGTCGGAGCTTCGAAGCCCCGCCCCGCCCCGGTTCGCCCCGCCCCGGAGCCGCGGGTCAGGCGGCGGCCGAACCCGCGAGGGCCGGAGCTTCGGCTCCGGCGTCGGCATCCGTGTCGGTTTCGGCGTCCGTGAGGAGCTCCACGAGCGAGGTGCGGGCGCGCGCGACGCGGGAGCGGACCGTGCCGATCGGGCAGCCGAGCGCGCTCGCCGCCTCGGCGTACGGGAGCCCCAGGACCTGGGTGAGGACGAAGACCTCGCGGCGCTCGGCGGGGATCGTTCCCAGCAGCTCCGCGAGGGCGATCCCGTCCTCGAAGCCGGGCAGATCGCGCGGCTGGGCCCGTTCCGCGGCGGTCTGCCAGTCGTCCCGGTCCGAGATCTTGGGGCGGGCCGCCTTGTGGCGGAGGCTGTCGATGACCGTGCGCCGGGCGATCGAGAGCAGCCACGTACGGGCGGAGGAGCGGCCTTCGAAGCGGTGCAGGCTGCCCAGGGCGCGCAGGAAGGTCTCCTGCGTCAGATCGTCCGCCGACTGCGGATCGGCGCTGAGGTAGGCCACGTAGCGCCGGACGTCGTGGTGCAGGGCGCGGACGAAGCGGTCCACCGCGTCGGGGTCGCCGTCGCGCGCGGCGAGCGCCAGCAGGGTCGTCGACTCGTCCGGGCCGCCGGTGTGGCGTGCGGGTGCCGTCTCGGCGGCGGTCGGACGGGGAAGCAGGGCAGGGGTCATCGCCTGATGTCCTTCTGGGAATCCGGGACCCGGGTCCGGCGCCGCCTGCGCACTGCGTGGCGCGGCGGGCCGGTGAGCGGGCCGGTGAGGGGTACGGCCCGCCGGACGGCGAGGCCGATGACCGAGGCGCGCGGCGGAGCGGCGTCGCGCGCGTCGGTGAACCGGCTGTCAGATGACAGCGGTCCCGGGAGGCGGACCCCGTGAGGTGATGGCGTGGACGAGGAGCAGCCCGCGCAGCGGCCGGGCGCGGAGGTCGGGGCCCACGCGCGGGCGCGGCCGGTCGGCCGGCACGGGGAGCCGGAAGGCCCACCGCAGCGGTACGAGCAGCAGTCCGGCCAGGGCGCGCAGGACGCGGAACGCGCCCTGCTCCCCGTACGCGAGCCAGAGCCCGCAGAGCAGGGCGGCGAGGAGGTGTGCGGCCAGCATGCCGGTCGATGACGTGGAGCCGATGCCGTGGCCGGCGGGCATGTGCATCGGCATCGGCATCTGCGTGTGCATGGTCATGCCGCCGTCGGCCATCGCGTGCGCGGCGTGGTGGGCGTGCCCGCCCGTGCCGGGCGGCAGTGGCCGGTCCATCGACGGGCGGGCCGCTGCCTGGGCCAGCGAGAACCCGGTGTGCAGGGCGGCCTGGACGGCGACGGTCGCGGAGGTGACGGCCAGGAGGCCGCGTTCGCGACCGGCGAGGAACCACGCGACCGCTCCGGTGGCCGCCACGGCTGCTGCCATCGCCCACCAGGGGACGGTCGTCCCCGACATGAGGAGGTGGCCGAGGGACGCGAGCAGCACGCAGATGGCCGCGAACAACGCGGCCCTGAATGCGCGGCAACATCGACCGGGAGTCATGGCGGGCTCATCGTCGCACCCCTCTCAAGACGGCCACAGAGGGGCGCCGGGAATTGGCACGACCGGACAAAACCATATGTGTCGCACGCCACAACAGGGCCCGGGAACCCACTGGTTCACCGCTCCGACTCCTGCCCTGGACCGAAATGGCGGCCAGCGGAACGGAGTCGGTGGTGGGGGAGCGGACGGTATCGGAGAAGACCGCCGAGGTGGCCGCGGACGGCCGGCTGACGGCGCTGCTCACGAGTGCGATGGCCTTCTCGATGCTCCAGCTGTTCCTGCTCGGCGCGTTCGGCCCGCGCCTCGTGGACGAACTGGGGGTCTCACCGACCCTCCTCGGCCTGACGACCACGATCGGCTTCGGAACGGCGGCCGTGCTCTCGCCGCTGGGCGGCCGCATGGTGGACCGGACGGGCCCGCGCCGCTCCCTCGTCGCCCTGCTGCTGGTGTCCGCGGCCGCGCTCGCACTGATCGGCGCAGCGCCCCGCCCGGGGTTCCTCCTCGCCGCCGTGGCGCTGGGCGGACTGCCGCAGGCGCTCGCCAATCCGGCGACCAACAAGGCGATCCTGGCCGCCGTTGCGCCCGCCCGGCGCGGATCGGTGACCGGGATGAAGCAGTCCGGGGTCCAACTCGGCGCGTTCGCCGCAGGCTTGCCGCTGGCGGCGCTGGCCGGGGGCGTCGGCTGGCGGGGCGCCGTATGGACGGCCGCCGCCGCGGCCGCGCTGGCCGCCCTCTGGGCACAGCGCGCCCTGCCCGCCGATCCGCCGGCGAAGGCCGCGGCGCCGGGCGCTTCGCTCATCCCGCGAGGCGCCATCGCCTGGCTCGCGGTCTTCTCCCTCTTCCTGGGCTGCGGAATCGCCTCGGTCAATACGTACGTGGCTCTTTTCGGCGTCCAGAAACTCGGCATGGGGCCGACCGAGGCCGCGGCCCTGGTGGCGGTCCTCGGTGTCGCGGGCATCGCCGGCCGGGTGGGCTGGTCGAAGGCGGCCCGGCCGGGTCGGGCCGAGTGGCTGCCCGGCGCCCTGGCGGCAGGCGCCGTACTGGCCGCCTGCCTGCTGGCAGCCGCGCTGTACGCGCGGCCGCTCGTCTGGGTCGCCGCCGTCGCCGTCGGGGTCTTCGCCGTGTCCGGCAACGCCGTCTCGATGGTGCTGGTGATGCAGCGGGCCGCCCCGGGCCGGGCCGGCCAGGACTCCGCGCTCGTCGCCGCCGGTTTCTTCGCCGGGTTCGCGGTCGGGCCGCCGCTGTTCGGACTGCTGGCCCAAGCGGGCCGGTACGGGCCGGGCTGGCTGCTGGTCGCCGCCGAGTTCGGCGCGGCCGCCGCCGTCGCGACGGCCTGGGCCGTACGGGAACGGCGGCGCGGTCCGCGTACGGAGGTCCCGGCGTGACCCCGGTGAACTGGGCCGGGCGGGCGCTGGCCGACGTACTCGACCGGGCCGCCGCCACCCGTACCGAGACCGGCGACCGGTTCCCGCTGTACGCCGACCCGGACACCGGCCGCTGGACGACCACCGGCCGCGGGGCGTGGACCGGTGGGTTCTGGGCCGGGCTGCTGTGGCTGCGGGCCCGGCACACCGGGGACGCGGACGACCGGGCGGCCGCCGCCGCGTGCACGGCACGGCTGGCCGACTGGGTCGAGGCCGACACCGCGACGCGCGGGCTGATCCTCTGGTACGGGACGGCCCTCGCCGGCGCCGACGCCGGGGCGCGGAAGCTGCGGACCCGGGCGGCCAAGGCCGCGCTGGCCGCGCTGGACCCTGAACTCGGGCTGGTGCCCTGGGGGTCGGCCTTCGGCGGCCCCCGGCTGCTGGCCCGGGTCGACGGCGTACCCGGCATGGTGGCGCTGCTCGCCGCGGGGGGCCCGGAGGGCGAACGGGCCGCCGCCTCCCACCTCCACCGGCATCTCGACCTCTGCCTCGGCGCGGGCGGACGCACCGTACCGGCCTGGGAGTTCGACGCCGAAGCGGGCTGGCGGGCATGCGGGGAACCTTCGCCCGGCTGGAGCCGGGGCAGCGCCTGGCTGCTCCTGGCGGTGGCCGACGCCCTGCACCGCCCCGAGGTCGCCCGCAGCGCCCCGGACCGGCTGGAGGCGGCGGCGCAGCGGCTGGCCGACGCGTGGACGCGGCCCTGCACCCCGTTCGTCCCCCTGGCGGACGAGGCGCGGCCCGCCGGCCCCCTGGACACCTCCGCCGCCGCCATCGCGGCCGTCGCGCTGCTGAAACTCGCCCGGGTGCCGGGCTGCCCGGCCGCGGCGCAGTACGCGTACCGGGCCGCCGCGATCCTGGAGCGCCTGGTGGGCGAGCACCTGACCCGGGGCATGCTGCTGGACGGCTGCTACGACGCCGGGAAGGGCGTCGCGGTACGGCACGAGCTGGTGTGGGGCGACTTCTTCCTGGCGCTCGGACTGGCGGCGCTGACCGGGCTGGTCGAGGTCGGGGAGGTCTAGGGGCCCTACTCCTCGTACTCGTATGCACGGAGCACCCGGCGGGCCACCGAGGTGATGTGGAGCTCGTCCGGGCCGTCGAGGATGCGGGCCGCTCGGCCGGTGCGGAAGAGCGCCGGCAGCGGGGTGTCGGGGCCGAGCCCGGCCGCGCCGTGGACCTGGATGGCCGCGTCCGCGACCTGCTGGAGCATCCGGGCCGCGGCGACCTTGGCCAGCCCCACCTCCACGTGAGCGTCCAGGCCGGCGGCGATCTTCGCCGCGGCCTCGTGGACCAGGGGGCGGGTGGTGCGCAGCGCGAGCAGCGCCTCGAAGACGTGCTGCTGGACGAGCTGGTGGCCGGCCAGCGGACCGCGTGATCCCGTACGGGAGTTGGCGCGTGCGCACATGAGGTCGAAGGCGCGCTGGGCCTGGCCGAGCCAGCGCAGACAGCGCAGGGTGCGTCCCAGCTGGAGCCGTTCGGCGGCGATGGCCAGGGCCTGTCCGCGCCGGCCGAGGAGGTGGTCGGCGTCCACCCCGACCTGGTCGAAGTCGATCTCCCACTGGCCGCAGGCTCCGAACACGGGCAGTTCGCGTACGACGCGGAAACCGGGGGAGTCGGTGGCGACCAGCAGGAGGGACAGGCCCTCGCGGTCCCCCGGCTCCCCGTCGGTCCGGGCGAGGACGGTCACCAGACCGGCGCCGGCCGCTCCCGAGACGAACCACTTGCGGCCGCTGACGCGCCAACTGCCGTCGGGCTGCTCCTCGGCGCGGGTCGCGGTACCGAACGGATCGGTGCCCGGGGTGTCCGGTTCCGTCATGGCGTAGCAGGCGCGCAGCTCCCCGGCGGCCAGCCGCCCGGGGTACCGGTCGCGAACCTGGTCGCCGCCGTGCTTCCACAGCATGGTCGCGTCGAGCAGGGGCGCGGAGCCGAGCGCCGCCGGACCGTGGTCGCTCGCCCCTTCGGCCTCGGCGAGCAGCGCGTAGCGCGCGAAGGGGAGGCCCTGGCCGCCGAGTTCGGCGGGGAGCGGCAGTGCCCAGAGGCCCTCCTGCTTCGCCTGGGCCTGCAACTCCCGCAGGGTCGCCGCGGCGTGCGGGCCGCCCGCGTCGAGCACGGGCTCGCAGGGCATGACCCGGCTCCGGATGAAGTCCGCGACCCGATCCCTCAACTGCCCATCTCCAGAACGGAGTTCGGGATGGACGCGATCGGTGTCTCCGTGGCTCTGCACCACTTTCCTCCAACATGCCGGGAACCCGTGGGAACGACAGTCCGACTGCCTCCCCGAGGAACTGGTCGGGTGCGCACCCGACCCGGTTCCCGCGACGCGCACATCCGAGAAGAGGAGAGGCATGGCTTCACCAGCCCTCACCCGCACGGTCCGGCCGCTCGAAGGACTGCACCTCGCCGCCTCGGGACCGCCCGGGCTGACCGGCCCGGCCCTGGAGCACCTCGAGCTCCTCGGCGCGAGAGTGGAAACGGGAGCGAGACCGGAGCCGGTCGAACCCCGTGACGGCCCCCATGGCGGCCCCAGTGGCGGCCCTCATGACGGCCGTACGGCGCACATCGCCCTGTCCGGCAGCGGCTTCGACCGGCAGGACGCGACCGTCCGCTGGTCGGCGCACCGGGCGAGCGGTATGACCGACGAGGCCACCGTCCAGGCGGCCACCGGCATCATGGCCGTGCACGGGCGGCGCGACGGCGCGCCCCGCGGCCTGGCCGTGGACTACGCCGCCATCGCCACGGGCGTGCTCGCCGTACAGGGGCTGCTCGCCGGGCTGCTGGCCCAGGCCAGGGGCGGTCGGGCCACCGGGGTGGCCACGAGCGCCGACCGGGCCGGGCTGCTGGCGGTCTCCCAGTACCTCGCCGCGGCCGGGGCCGACGAGGGTGAGGCCGCCGAACTGGCCCCCGGCGGGCCGCCGTTCACGTCAGCCGACGGAATCCTCTTCGAGCTCGAGACCCTCGACCCGGGTGCCTGGGCCGCGTTCTGGCGGGCCCTGGAGGCTCCCTTCGACGCCGTGCGAGCCGGGTGGCGGCCGTTCCAGTTCCGGTACGCCACCGCCTGCGCACCCTTCCCGACGGCCCTGCACGGCACGGCCCGTACGCACTCCTGGCGGCGGATCGAGGCGGCGGCCGCGGCCTCCGGCGCCGAGGTCTGCCGACTGCGGACCCTCGCCGAGCGCGCGGCCGAACACGACGGCGCCGCGCCCTGGACCCTGGCCCCGTACGGATTCGGCCACCGGCCCCGCGCCACGCACCACGACCCCGCGGGCCCCGACCCCGCCCGGCCGCTGGCAGGGCTGACCGTGCTCGAAGCGGGCCGCCGGATCCAGGCCCCCCTCGCCGCCCACCTGCTGGGCCTCCTCGGCGCCGATGTCGTCCGGATCGAGCCCCCGGGCGGAGACCCGCTGCGCGGAATGCCGCCCGCCTGCTCCGGGATCTCCGCCCGCTGGCTCGCGCTGAACCGCGGCAAGCGGGCCGTCGAGCTGGACATCAAGTCCGCCGCCGGCCGGCGCCGACTGCGCGAGATGGCCGCCGACGCCGACGTCTTCCTGCACAACTGGGCCCCCGGCAAGGCGGCCGCTCTGGGACTCGACTCCGTCCATCTGGCCGCCGTCAACCCCGGGCTCGTCTACACCTACACGGGCGGCTGGGCGGGCCGGATCCCCGGCGCCCCGATGGGCACGGACTTCATGGTCCAGGCCCGCACCGGCGTCGGCGAAGCCGCCCGCCCGCAGGACGAGGCACCCGCGCCCTCGCTGATGACCCTGCTCGACGTGCTGGGCGGACTCCTGGGCGCCGAGGCCGTACTGGCGGGGCTGCTCCTGCGCGAGCGGAGCGGTGGAGCGGGCGTCCGCGTCGACTCCTCGCTGCTCGGAGCCGCCGACGCGCTCACCGCCCCGGCCCTGCGCCGGGCGCGGCGCGGGGAGGACCCGCGCCGGCCGGCCGGCTTCCGGCGGCCGCTGCGCACCGCGGACGGCTGGATCGCCCCCACCGACACCTGCGCGCCCGCGGCCGCCTCGTACGACCTGCGCGAACTGCCCACCGCGGAGGCCCTGGCGCAGCTGCGCGGCCACGGGCTGTCCGCGACCGCCGTCACCGCCGATCCGGCCGACCTGCACCACGACCCGCGCTTCCCCGGCTCGATCAGCCGCGACGCGCACGGTGCCCCCGCCGTTCCCGACCCCTGGAGCTTCCTATGACCGTCGCCCTGCACGACCTGCTGCCCGCCGGCCTCCGCCGCGGCTGGGCGGCCGACGGGATCTGCCCCGACCTCGACCTCTACAGCCTGTTCCGGGCCCGGCAGATCGCCGACCTGCACGCCACCGCCGTCGTCGACGCCAAGGGCAAGCTCTGCTACACCGCGCTGGACCGCAAGGTGCGATGTCTGGCCGCCGGCCTCGCCGGCCTCGGCATACGCCCCGGCGAGGTCGTCGGCGTCCAACTCCCCAACGGCCGGGGCGCGGTCATCGCCGATCTGGCCCTGGCCGCCGTAGGCGCGGTGGCGCTGCCCTTCCCGGTCGGCCGGGGGAGCCTGGAGGCACAAGCCCTGCTGCGCAGGGCGGAGGCCGTCGCGGTCATCGCCCCCGTCGAACACCGGGGCAGCCGGCCTGCCGCCGAGCTGCGGGCCCTGGTCCCGGCCCTGCCGGAGCTGCGCCACGTCATCGCCGCCGGGCGGGTCGGCAGTGAGCCCGAAGGAACGATTCCGCTCTCCGGACTGCTGCGCTCCGACCCGGCCGCGTTCGTGCCCGCCCGGCCCGACCCCGACAGCGCCGCCCGCATCCTCGTCTCCTCCGGCTCGGAGGCGGAGCCGAAGATGGTCGCGTACTCCCACAACGCGCTCGCCGGGGGCCGGGGCAACTTCCTCGCCTCGCTCATGCCCGAAGGGACCCCGCCGCGCTGCCTGTTCCTCGTGCCGCTCGGGTCCGCGTTCGGGTCCAACGGCACCGCCGTCACGCTCGCCCGGCACGGCGGAACGCTGATCCTGCTCGAGCACTTCACCCCGGAGGCCGCCCTCGCCGCCGTACGCGAGCACCGGCCGACGCACATCCTCGGCGTCCCGACGATGGTCCGCATGATGCTGGACCGGCTGGAAGGCCCCGACCCCGGCGCGGGCGAACTGCCCGCGCCCACCGCGCTGGTCCTCGGCGGCTCGGCCCTGGACGAGACCACGGCCGAGGACGCCGCCCGCGCCTTCGGCTGCCCGGTCGTCAACCTCTACGGCTCGGCCGACGGGGTCAACTGCCACACCGGGCTCGGCGAGGAGGTCACGGAGGCCGAGGCGAACGCCACGGGAGTGGTGGCCGGCCGCCCCGACCCCCGGGTCGCGGACATCCACATCACCGACCCCGACACGCACGAGCAGCTCCCGGACGGCGAGATCGGCGAGATCATCGCCCGCGGTCCCATGACCCCGATGTGCTACGTGGCCTCCCCGGAGCTGGACGCCCGCTACCGCACCCCCGAGGGCTGGGTCCGTACGGGAGACCTCGGCCTGATCGACCGGGACGGGGTCCTGCACCTCGTCGGCCGCCTCAAGGACATCGTGATCCGAGGCGGGGCCAACATCAGCCCCGCCGAGGTCGAGCGGGAGCTCGCCTCGCATCCCCGGGTACGGGACGTGGTGTGCGTCGGCATCCCGGACCGGCTGATGGGCGAGCGCCTGGCGGCCTGCGTCGTACCGCGCGGCCCCCAGGCCCCCACGCTGGACTCGCTCGGCGAGCACCTCACCCGCCGCGGGCTCGAACAGCGCAAGCACCCCGAGCGGCTGCTGGTGCTCGCGGAACTCCCGCTCACGCCGGCCGGCAAGCCCGACCGCGCCGCCCTGCGCGAGCGGCTGGCGCAGCCCGCGCGCCCCGCCCCCACGTCGGCCGCCCCTGCCCCTGCTCCTGCCCCTCCCCTCGCCCACGCGGGCTGACGCGCGGGCGGACCCGCGGCGCCGGGGACACCAGGGAGGGGGAGGGCAACCGGAGTTGCCCTCCCCCTCCCTGTGTTCCGTACGCGCGTCAGGAAGTGCCGGCGGCCTTCTTCAACTCGGCCGCCGCGTTGCGGTAGACGGGCAGCAAGTCCAGATCCTCGCCCGGGTAGTTGACGATCTCGATCTGCCGGGCGCCCGAATCGGGCAGGACGGTCCCGGTCGACATGTGGGCGTTGTCCAGGACCAGGGCGGGCTTCTTCCCGGAGAGTTCGGCGAGTTGCGCCGGGGTGACCGCCTCGGGGCCGTACGTCCCGACGGGCGCTGCCCCGGCCAGCTTCGCGGACCAGGTGGTGAACACCTGGCTGACGACCGCCGGGCTCTTGCCGCCCGGCCAGGAACCCTGGACGTCCTTCGACAGCTTCGCGTACTCGGCGTCGAACGACGCCGTCCACCGCGCGGCGGCTTCCTCGGTGCCGAACAGCTTGCCCAGCTTGGCCACTTCGGTCTTGACCTTGTCGGCGTCGTTGTCGAGGTTCACCTCGACCAGTTCGGCCTTCGAGCCGGCCGCCTCCTTGATCTTCGCCGCGTACGGCTCGAAAGGCGCGTAGAGCACGAAGTCGGCCTTGCCCACGGCGGCGAGGTCGGAGGGCTTGGGGTCGTAGTCCGGGGCGTGGTGCACCGACTGCGGCACGATCACCTTGACGTCCTCGGCGCCGGCGGCCTTGGCGAAGGCGCCCTCCCAGGTGGTGGTGACCACGACGACCGGTTTCCCGCCGTGGTCGCCGGGCGTGCCGCCCTTCGAGGAGGTGCCGGTATTGCCGTTGCCGCAGCCGGTGACGAGGGCCGTCAGTGCCGCGGTCAGTGCGAGGAGGGATGCGAATCGGACGCGGGTGCGCGCCATGTGCTGATGCTCCGTTCGGGGATGAGATGGACCGCGAGGACGAGCGCCCCCGCGGTGAGGACGAGGACGGGCCCCGGCGGCCAGTCGAGCCGCAGGGCGACGAGGAACCCGGTCAGGTTCACGGCCACCCCGATGCCGACCGCCCACAGGGTGATGGACCGCAGCGAGGTGCCCAGGCGGCGTGCCGCGAGTGCCGGCAGCAGGGTGAGGGCGTCGACGAGCAGTGCGCCGGTGAGCTTGATCGCGCCGGCGACCGCCACCGCGACCAGGACCAGCAGTACGACGGTCAGCGCCTGGACCGGGACGCCCGAACACTGGGCCAGCTCACGGTCGTACAGCAGCAGGGCCACATCGCGCCGCCGCCACCAGAACAGCCCCGGTACGAGGATCGCCAGCGCGCCGAGCACCACGAGGTCGGCGGTGCCCACGGACAGGATCGAACCCCACAGCAGGGCGAACGCACCGGAGGCGTTGACCCCCGACACGGCCAGGACGAGCAGCGCGGCCGCGATGGCCAGGCTCATCAGCAGGCCCATCGCCCCGGACAGCCCGTCCGGGGTACGGGCGAGCGGTGCCACCCCGGCCCCGGCCAGGGCGCAGGCGACGAGCGCGCACAGCATCGGATCGAGCCCGGTCAGCAGCCCGACCGCGATGCCCAGCAGGGCGACGTGCATCATCGCGAAGCGCACCGGCATGATGTCGAGCCCGACGATGACCACGCCGATCACCGGCAGGCCGATCGCCGCCAGGAGCAGGGCGAAGCCCGCCCGCTGTACGGGGACCAGCTGGAGCAGTTCGCCGAGGTCGGCGCCCGCGAGGATCACGCGACCTCCCGCAGCCGGCCCGCGGCCATCTCCAGTACGCGGTCACAGCGCTGCGCGAGCGCCCGGTCGTGCGTCACCACGACGAGGGTCACCGGCAGGGCTGCCAGTACGTCGGCCGCCTCCTCCTGGCCGCCGAAATCGAGCGCGGCGGTCGGCTCGTCGGCGAGGAGCACCTCGGCCCCCGCCGCCACGGCTCCGATCGCCCGGGCCAGGTACATCCGCTGCAACTGCCCGCCGGACAGCGTGTGCAGCGGCCTGCCGAGCAGTGCGCCGACGCCCAGTTTCCGTGCCGCTTCGGCCGCTTCGGCCGGTGCGCCGCCGCTGGCCAGCAGCTCGTCCCCGAGGAGCGGGAACCGGCCGGCCGCCGGCTTCTGCGGGATCCAGGCGCAGGAGCGCCGCCGCCAGGCCCATTCCGCGGCCGAGCCGGTGCCGCGGCCGCCGACCAGGATGCTCCCGGACACCTGGCGGTGCAGCCCCAGGACCGCGCGCAGCAGCGTGGTCTTGCCCGAGCCGTTGGTCCCGGTCAGCGCGACGCGCTCGCCCGCCGCGATCTCCAGGTCCACGTCGGCGACCGCCTCGACCCGGCCGTGGCGGCAGGCGACCCCCCGCATGCGTACGTCCAGTCCGCCCATCCGGCGCCCTCCCGTCGTCCGGTGCCGGGTGGCTCCCGGCACGCGGAGTTGGTCGGACGCGGAGCGGTCCCGGTTCCGGCGGCGGGCGGCGGATCCGCTCCGGTTCGGGTCAGGACAGGTCGGATCAGGTCAGATCGGGCGAGGGCGCCGGGTCCGAGGCCGGGGCGGGTGCCGGGTCGGTGCCGCCCTGGTCGAGCCGGAACGGCGGGTACTCGTCCGTCATCAGCGCGGCGTACGCGGCGACGCGCAGCACCCACCGGTGCAGCCCCACGATCAGGTCGAACAGGCCACGCGGGTACGTCGCCGTGAAGGCGAGCGCCACCGCCGCGATCAGGGTCAGCAGCGCGATCAGACCGCCGCCTCCGCACCAGCCGTGGCGCATGCCGCCGCCGATGAAGAAGGCGATGATCAGGTAGTGCGGGATGGCCAGCAGCCACCACTTCACCAGGACCAGCGGCCGGGACAGGCGCTCCGGGTAGGCGATCTCCAGGCGTGCCGGGTAGCCGGGCTCCGGGCCCAGGCTGAAGGGCGGGTACCGGTCGGTGCCGAGGGCGCCGTACGCGTAGAACGAGACCCGCCACGACCAGCGGAGCACGCCGACGTTGAAGTCGAACAGGCCGCGCGGGTAGCGCTCGGTGAACAGGATCGCGAAGAAGGCGATCACGCTGACCACGAGGAAGGCGATCCAGAGGAAGAACAGCACGATGTAGTGGGGGATCGCGAGGATCCACTTCACCAGCCAGAGCCAGCGCGACAGCGGGCTGTCGAGGTCGGCGTTCACCCTGACCGAGCGGTGGTAGGAAGCGTTCGCGGACATGATTGCGTCACCGTCCCGTGTCCGGCGTCGTCGGGCCCCGGACCTTGTGCCCCTCCATCATCCGCGCCGCACGCGGCGGGCTCCAGTCGGCGCCCACGGGGTGTGGTGTCCGGATGTGACAGACAACCGTCATTGCGGACATCTGCCCGTCCGGCCAGGATGGACACATGTCCACGCCCCACCGCGTCGTGATCGCGGTCTTCCCCGACGTCGACCTGCTCGACGTCACCGGCCCCGCCGAGGTCTTCGCCCTCGCGAGCCGGGAGGCCGGGCGTCGGCTGTACGACGTACGCCTGGCGGGCCCGGACGGCGGCCAGGTCACCACCTCGGCCGGCGTCCGGCTGGTCACCGACCTCACCTTCGCCGAGGTCGGCGCCGCCGTGGACACCCTCGTGGTGCCCGGCGCCGTCGAACTCGCGGGGGAAGGCCCGGTCGCGCGTGTGGACGAGGCGGTGGTGCGGTGGATCGCCGCCACCGCCCCGCACGCAGGGCGCGTGGCCTCGGTGTGCGTCGGCGCCCACCTGCTGGCGGCGGCCGGCCTGCTGGACGGGCGCCGGGCCACCACCCACTGGTCCACTGCCGGCCAACTGGCCGCCGAGCACCCGCGGGTCGAGGTCGACCCGGACCCGATCTTCGTCCGGTCCGGCCGGGTGTGGACCGGGGCGGGGATCAGCGCCTGCATGGACCTGACGCTGGCTCTGGTGGCCGAGGACCACGGCGAGGAACTGGCCCTCGCGGTGGCCAGGCAGCTGGTCATGTACCTCAAGCGGCAGGGCGGCCAGAGCCAGTTCAGCGTGCCGCTCAGCCGCCCGGCGGCCTCCCGCAGGGACATCGACGCCCTGCGCGCCCACATCACCGAACACCTCGGCGCGGACCTGTCGGCGGCCGCGCTCGCGGCCCGGATGAGCCTGAGCGAGCGCCATTTCGCCCGTACGTTCCGCAAGGAGCTGGGCACCAGCCCCGCCGCCTACGTGGAGGCCGTACGGGTGGAAGCCGCCCGCCGGCTGCTGGAGACCACCGACCAGCCGCTGGAACAGGTCGCCGCGGCGGCGGGCCTGGGCTCGGTGGAAACCCTGCACCGGGCCTTCCGCAAGCAGATCGCGACGACCCCGGCCGCATACCGCCGCCGCTTCCGCACCGCCCACTGACCGCCCGGCGCGATCGAACGCCGGGCGACGGCTTCGCCGTGCCCATTTCCCAAGAGAAGGACGCCTTCACCATGTCTGCACCCACCGCATCCAACGCATCCAACGCGCCCAAGACCCTGCGCGATGTCATCGGCCTGCCCGGCACCCTGCCCCGCCTGGCCGAGTCCGTCCTGATCATGGTCGACTTCCAGAACACCTACCGCTCCGGTGTGATGGCCCTGGACGGCGCCGAACCGGCCCTGGCGGCGGGCGCCCGCCTGCTGGCCGCGGCCCGCGCCGCCGGCACGCCGGTCGTGCACGTCGTCAACGACGGCGGCGAGGGAACCCCGTACGACATCCGGGCCGAGATCGGGGCCATCAGCGCCGAGGTCGCGCCGCGCGAGGGCGAACCGGTCGTGGTCAAGCAGTTCCCGAACGCCTTCCACGCCACGGAGCTGGAGAAGACCCTGGGGGAGCTGGGCGCCGGACCCGACCTGGTGATCGCCGGGTTCATGACGCACATGTGCGTCACGTTCACGGCCCAGGGAGCCTTCAACCTGGGCTACCGCCCGACCGTCGTCGCCGAGGCCACCGCGACGCGCACCCTCACGGCGCCCGACGGCACGCTGATCCCCGCCGCCACCCTCCAGTCGGCGAGCCTCACCACGATCGCCGACCTCTTCGCCCCGGTGGCCCCCACGGTCGAGTCCCTCCCGGCCTGACGCCCCGGAACGCGGGAGAGCCCCGAACCGGTCGGTCCGGGGCCTCCCGAGGCGTGGATCCCGGGTCAGTGGATGACGCTGAAGCTGCGCCAGGGGAGGCTGACCGGGGCCGTGACGTTCGAGAGCGTGGTGGCGACGTAGATGCCTTCGTTCCCCAAGGGCGTGCTGCAGTCCGCCGTCCTGTACAGCACGACGTCGACGAGGGTGTTGTTCTCCACGTGGGTGGCGCCCTTCGGGAGGGCGATCCTGTGACATCCGTTCACCGAGGTGTTCGAGTAACTCAGCTCCGCCGGCGAGTCGTGGCTGCGGAACGTCAGCATGCCGACGGTGCTCCGGCCCAGGCCCGAGCAGGCGGTGGCGGTCAGCAGCAGAGCTGCGGCCGCGGTGATGACGCCGATACGCCGGCTCTGGGACATGGCGCGGTCCTCGTCTGTGCGGTGGTGACTGCCTTGCCCACAGCCTGCCCCGGCCGGGCGCGGGCGGCATCCGGTGCTCGGCCGGGCGGATGAACGCGGCCGCGCCGGGAAGGGACTCCGCCATGACCACCGACCTTCGCATCGGCGTCCTCGGATACGGGCTGCGCGGCAGCATCGCGCGGACGGCACACCGGCCCGGCCGCGGCGCGACCGTCACCGCCGTCGCGGATCCCGATCCGCGGGCCCGGGCGGAGGCCGCCGCGGCCTTCCCGGGCGCGTACGCCACCCCCGATCCCGCCGCCGTGATCGAGGATCCGGACGTCGACGCCGTCCTCGTCCTGACCCCCGACCACACCCACGCCGACCTGGCCCGCCGGACGCTCGTCGCCCGCAAGCCCGTCTTCGTCGAGAAGCCGCTCGCCATCACCGTCGACGGCTGCGACGAGATCCTGCGCACCGCCCGTGCGACGGGCACCCGCCTGTACGTCGGGCACAACATGCGGCACATGCCCGTCGTGCGGACGATGCGCGAGCTGATCGCGGCCGGTGCGATCGGGCGGGTCAGGACCGTCTGGGTCCGGCACTTCGTCGGCTACGGCGGCGACTGGTACTTCAAGGACTGGCACGCCGAGCGCCGCCACACCACGAGTCTGCTGCTCCAGAAGGCCGCGCACGACATCGACGTACTGCACTGGCTGGCCGGCGCCTACACCGACGACGTCCAGGCGATGGGCGACCTGCTCGTCTACGGGGACAACCCGCACCGGCGCGCTCCCGGGGAACCCAAGACCGACGACTGGTACACGCAGGACGGCCACTGGCCCCCGCACACCCAGCGCGGACTCAACCCCGTCATCGACGTCGAGGACGTCTCGCTGCTCAACCTCCGCCTCGCGGGCGGGGTGCTCGCCGCCTATCAGCAGTGCCATTTCACCCCCGACTACTGGCGCAACTACACCGTCATCGGCGACGCCGGCCGCCTGGAGAACTTCGGCGACGGCCCGGGCGCCGAGGTCCGGGTCTGGAACGCCCGGCGCTCCGGCTACCGGGCCGCGCCGGACGCCTCGTACACCGTCCCCGATACGGAGGGCACGGGCGGGCACGGGGGCGCCGACCCGCTGCTGATCGACGAGTTCCTGCGCTTCGTACGCCACGGGGGAGCGACGGACACCTCGCCCGTCGCCGCCCGGATGGCGGTCGCGGTGGGCTGCATGGCGACGGAATCCCTGCGCGACGGGGGCACCCCCCGACGGGTACCGTCGCTCGATCCGGCCCTGTCGGCCTACTTCGACCAGGGCCAGGGCACGTCGTGGGGCCGTTGAACCGCCACGCCGGCCCCGGCATTTGCCCAAGAGTTCCCCAAGGGCGGGCCCGCCTCCGGGTCCCCGGCCGTGCGGGGCCTAGCTTGGGCCCGCATGAGCGTCCTTGCCGAGCAGCACCGGGCCGACGGGACTCCTGGGCGGCGTCGCCTGGTACGGGGCGCCCTCACCGGGGCCCTGGCCCTGGGTGCCGGACTGGCGGCCGGCGGCGGCTCCACCGGCGGTTCCGCCCGGACCGGGCCGAACGGTCCGCGGCCCGGCACGCCCGAGGCGGCGCTGCGGGAGCTGTCGGCCGGGAACGCCCGCTGGCGGACCTTCCACGAGCGGCATCCCGACGCCACCCGGACCGTACGGCAGGCGCTGGTCGGGGGACAGCATCCGTTCGCCGTCATCCTGGGCTGCGTCGACTCCCGCGTCCCGCCGGAGCTGGTCTTCGACCAGGGGCTGGGCGATCTGATGACCGTACGGTCGGCCGGTGAGGTGCTGGACGACGCCGTGCTCGGAAGCATCGCGTTCGGGGTCGTGGAGCTGGCCATTCCGCTGGTGGTGGTCCTCGGGCACCAGTCCTGCGGGGCCGTGACCGCCGCGGTCCGCGCCGCCGAGGGGCTGGAGCAGCTGCCCGGACACCTGCGCTACCTGGCGGAGCAGATCCGTCCGGCCGTCGACCGCTCGCTGAGCCGGGACGCGCGCGTCGATGCGGCGGTCACCCAGAACGTCCGGCTCGTCCGCTCCCGGCTGGCGGCGGAACCCGATCTCGCCGCCCGGGTCGCGGCCGGCAGGCTGGCCGTGGTCGGAGCACGGTACGAACTCACCAGCCAGCGGGTGCACCGGATCCGCTGAGCAGATCTCCATGTCCACATGTGCGGGGCTCTTGTTTGTTTTGCCAGGCATCTGCCAACCGATTTACGTGAGTGACCTTGCAGATGCACTATGGGGGAGGCCACCGCCCGGGCGGCAACGCTCCCGACTCCTGCTCACGAGGCGAGGTATGGATCCATGGATGTACGCAGCTGGGACGGCAGCGCAGGCGATGTCGACTACGGCGCCATCGGCTCCGGCTACGCGGACTTCCGCCGCCCCGACCCCCGCATTGCCCGCGTCATCGCCGACGCGCTCGAAGGGGCCCGCACCGTGGTCAACATCGGCGCCGGGTCCGGATCGTACGAGTCCGCCGCCACCGCGGTGACTCCCGTGGAGCCCTCCCGGTCGATGCGGGCCCAGCGCTCGGAGGCCCTGCCGCGGGCGGTGGACGCCGTCGCGGAGGACCTGCCGTTCGCGGACGGGGAGTTCGACGGGGCGATGACCCTGTTCAGCGTGCACCAGTGGAGCGACGTCGAGGCGGGCCTGCGCGAGATGCGCCGGGTGACCCGCGGCCCGGCGGTCGTGCTGACCTGCGACCCCGACCGCGTACGCGACTTCTGGCTGTACGAGTACGCCCCCGAGGTCCTCGACACCGAGGCCCGCCGCTACCCGCCGCTCGAGAAGATGGCAGCGGCCCTCGGCGGCACCGGGACGGTGCGGACCGTACCGATCCCGCTGGACTGCACCGACGGGTTCAACGAGGCCTACTACGGCCGCCCCGAGATGCTGCTGGACCCCGCGGCCCGGCAGGCCTGCTCCGCCTGGAGCTTCGTCGACGACGGAGTGCGCGAGCGGTTCACCACCCGGCTGCGGGACGACCTCGACTCCGGTGCCTGGGACGAGCGCTTCGGCCACCTGCGCAGCCGGCCGTTCTACGAGGGGTCGCTCGTCATCGTGCGCGCGATACCCGAGCACCGGACAGAGGAGCACCACGATGGAGGTACCTGACCGTATGGACGAACAACTGCGCGTCCTGGGTCTGGTCGAGGCCCAGCGCAAGGCCGAGGCCCTGTTCGCCGAGATCGAGGCGCGCGGGCTGGTGGCGCCCGGCGCCGCGGAGCGGGAGGTCAGCGACCGGATCCGGGACCTGGCCAACGAGATGTTCGGGACCACGAAGCACTGGCACAAGCGGATCGTCCGCTCCGGCCCGAACACCTTGCTCCCGTACCGGGAGAACCCGCCGGACCGGGTCATCGGCGAGGACGACATCGCGTTCGCCGACTTCGGTCCGATCTTCGAGGAGTACGAGGCGGACTTCGGCCGCACCTTCGTCTTCGGGGCGGACCCCGTCAAGCACCGGCTGAGGGAGGACCTGGCCACGGTGTTCGCGGCGGGGCGCGCCGCCTTCCGCGCCGACCCGCACATCACCGGCAAGCAGCTGTACGCGCAGGTGGAGCGGCTCGCCGCCGAGGCGGGCTGGACGCTGGGCGGGTGGCACGCCGGTCACCTCGTCGGGGAGTTCCCGCACGAGACGATCGACGGCGCCCGGGCGGAGTCGTACATCGCTCCGGACAACGACACCCCGCTGCGCCGCACCGACCGGGCCGGGTGGCGCTGCCACTGGATCCTGGAGATCCATCTGGTCGACGGGCCGCACGGATTCGGCGGTTTCCACGAGCAGCTCCTGGACCTGGCCTGACTCCGAAGGGGTGTCCGGCGGACCGGGGGCCGGGCCCGGTCACGCCGGGTCGGTCTCCTCCGGGTCCGGCAGCGACTGCTCCGACCAGATGACCTTGCCCTCCGGCGTGTAGCGGGCTCCCCAGCGGCGGCTGAGCTGCGCCACCAGGAAGAGGCCGCGGCCCCCCTCGTCCGTGGTCTTGGCGTAGTGCAGCCGCGGCGAGCTGCTGCTGCCGTCGAAGACCTCGCAGGTCAGCACCCGGTCGTGCAGGAGCCGTACGCGGACCGGCTCGGCGCCGTGCCGGATCGCGTTCGTGATCAGCTCGCTCAGCACCAGCTCCGTACCGAAGGTGAGCTCCGACAGGCCCCACTCCTCCAGCTTCTCCATGGCGACGGCCCGCATGGCCCCGACCGCACTCGGCTCGAACGGGACCTCCCACTCGGCGATGCGGTCCGCCGGCAGCGCCGACGTCCGCGCGACCAGCAGCGCCACGTCGTCGCGCGGACGCACCGGCAGCAGCTCCGCCAGGACCTCCCGGCAGGTCTCCTCCGGGCTGCGGTCCGCGTGCGCCAGGGCCGAGCGGAGCAGTGCGAGCCCCTCGTCGATGTCGCGGGCCCGGTCCTCGATCAGCCCGTCGGTGTACAGCACCAGCTGGGTGCCCTCGCTCAGGTCCAGCTCCGCCGACTCGAAGGGGAACCCGCCGAGCCCCAGCGGCGCGCCCGCGGGCAGCTCCGGGATCTCCACCGTGCCGTCCGGGCGCACCACCGCCGGCGGCATGTGGCCGGCCCGTGCCACCGTGCAGCGCTGGGTCACCGCGTCGTACACGGCGTACAGGCAGGTGGCCCCGATCAGGCCGCCCTCGGCTCCGTCGCCGCCCGCCACGCTCTGGTCGATGTACTGGACGAGGTCGTCGAGGCGGGCCAGGAGCTCGTCGGGTGGCAGGTCCAGGGAGGAGAAGTTCAGTACGGCCGTACGGAGCCGGCCCATGGCCGCGGCGGCGTGCAGGCCGTGCCCGACGACGTCGCCGACGACGAGGGCGACGCGGGCGCCCGGGAGCGGGATCACGTCGAACCAGTCGCCGCCCACCCCCGACTGCGCGGGCAGGTAGTAGTGCGCCACCTCCACGGCGCTCTGCTCGGGCAGATCGCGCGGCAGCAGGCTGCGCTGGAGGGTCACGGCCAGGGCGTGCTCGCGCGTGTAGCGGCGCGCGTTGTCGATGCTGACCCCGGCGCGGGCGACGAGCTCCTCCGCCAGCGACAGGTCCTCCTCGTCGAAGGGCTCCTTCTCGGAGCGCCAGAAGTTGACCAGACCGAGGACGACCCCACGGGCTTTGACCGGAGCAGTGATCAGGGAGTGCACGCCGAACTCGACGATGGCCCGGGCCCGGGGCGGGTCCTGCGCGTGCCACCCCGGAGCGTCGGCCAGATCGGTCACCATCTCGGCGCGGCCGCTGTTGAGCCCGCGCGCCTGCGGCGTGGAGGGCACGAAGTCGATCAGCCGGCCGCGCGGGTAGAGCGGGACGTCGTCCCGGATGCCGCTGACCCCGGTGCGCCGCAGGTCGGCCTTGACCGCGGTGGGCTCGTCGCCGAGGAGGACCTGTTCCGCCAGGTCGACGGTGACGTAGTCCGCGAAGCGCGGTACGGCCACGTCCGCGAGCTCCTGGGCCGTCTGCTCCACGTCCAGGGTGGTACCGACGCCGACCCCCGCGTCGTACAGCAGCCGGAGCCGTTTGCGGGCCGCCTCGGCCCGGGTGCTGAGCACCTGCATCTCGGTGGAGTCCCGGATGGTGACGGCCGTGCCCTCGGACCTGCCGCGGGTACGGGTCGGACGCTGGTTGACGACCAGCAGCCGGTCCCCGGCCTCGTGCACCTCGTCGGTGGCCTCCCGGCCGGACAGCAGGAGGTCGGCCATCTGCTTGTCGAGCCCCGACAGCTCCCGGATGTGCTGTCCCTCGGCATCGGGCGGCAGCCTGAGCAGACGTTTCGCCTCGTCGTTGGCGAGGAGGAGCCGGCCGCTGCCGTCGGTGATCAGCACCCCTTCGCGTACGGAGTGCAGCACCGCGTCGTGGTGCTCGTACATGCGGGTCATCTCGAGGGGGCCGAGCCCGCGGGTCTGGCGGCGCAGGCGCCGGCTGATCAGCGCGGCGCCGGCGGTGGCCAGGGCGAGGCCGGCCGCGCTGGTGCCGAGGATGAGGGGCAGCTGCCGCTGGAACACACCGGTGACGTTCTTCACCGTGAGGCCGGCCGACACCAGGGCCACGACCGGGCCGCCGTCCTTGTAGGGGTCGGCGAAGACGGGCACCACGGCCTGGATCTCCTGGCCCAGGGGTCCCTTCACGCTCTCGGTGTACACCTGGCCGGCCAGTGAGGGCGCGATGGTGCCCACGAACTGTTTGCCGATGCGGTCGGGGAGCGGATGGGTGTAGCGGATCCCCTGGTCGTTCATCACGACGATGAAGTCCACCCCGGCGTCCTTGCGCGTCACCTCGGTGAGCGGCTGGAGGATCGCGGAGGGGTCGGGGGTCAGGAGGGCCTGGCGCAGCCCGAGCGAATGGGCGAAGGTCTGCGCGACCGCCACCGAGCGGGTCCGGGCCTCCCGGTCCACGTCGTGCCGGGACTGGAGTACGAGGGCCAGTACCGCACCGGCGGCGAGCAGCACCACGATCGCCACCTGAAGGACGAATACCTGTCGGGCGACGCTGCGCGGGCGCTTTTGGCTCAGTGACCGCACCGACGTCCCCGGCACGGGTTGCAAGGATGGGTCACGAGACCATTTGTAGCACTGTCGGTGGTTCGCAGCCGGGAGAGCCGCGAGCGCCGTCGGGGCGCGCCGTCAGTCGGTCCGGCTCTCCCGCCAGGTCCTGAGCACCTCGTCGACGTCGAATTCGGTGAGGTGGAGGGGCGGTCCCGGCGGCGGGCGGCGCAGGGCCGTGCGGATCTTTTCGTTGATCGCGGCGAGGATGGACCGCGCCTGGCGCTCCGAGCGGGCGGCGCGGACCGCCTCCAGGGCGTCCTCGGCCTCCTTGCGCAGGGCGAGCGCGGGCGGCAGGGCGGCGAACCCCTCGCGGTGCATCTTGCCCTTGATCCACCACAGCTCGTCGTACGGGGCGTCGATCGAGGCCAAGGGCTTGCCGTAGCCCGGGAGCTGCTCGAACTCGCCGCGTTCGGCGGCCTCCCTGATCTGCCGGTCCACCCAGGACTCGAAGCTGACGCCCGGTGGCTTGCGGTCGGTCACGACTGCTCCTCTCGTCTGTGCGCTCAGCCTATGTGGCGGGGGCCGCGGATTTATCTTGACGTCAAGATTGATTTCGGGCAGGCTACCGCGAGGTATCTCGACATCGAGATACTTTGGCGGGGGATGCGGAGGCCCGGAATGACCTGGCGGCGCGGCATGGGCAAGCGGAAGGACCGGGGGGAGCGGGAGGACCGGGGGGACCGGGGGGCTCGGGGGGTCCGGAACGGCGGGACCGGGCTGCTGGCGCAGTTGCGCCGTCCGCCCGGCGGGCGGGACGCCCGGATCATGCTCTTCGCCCAGCTGCTGGACCGCACCGGGACCGGGGTGTGGGCCGCCTCCTGCGTCCTGTTCTTCACCTTCGTGGTCGGCCTGGACGGGCGGCAGCTGGGCCTGCTGCTGGGCGCGGCGGGTGTGGCGGGCATCGCGGGCTCGCCGCTGGCGGGCCATCTGGCCGCCCGGTTCCCCGTACGCACGCTGCTGATCGGCTGTCACCTGCTGCGCCTGGCCGCGATCTGCGCGCTGCTCGTGTTCACCCGCTTCGAGGTGCTGCTGCTCGTGGTCGCCGTCACCTCGCTCGGCGACCGGGCGGCCAAGATGCTGGAGATGCTCTTCGCCACGCGGGCGGCGGGCGAGCAGCGCGGCACGTACCAGGCGCTGTCGCGCAGCGTGGCGAACGCCGGGTACGCGCTCGGCGCGGGACTCGCCGCCATCGGCCTCGCGGTGGGCACGCGCGGGGCGTACCAGGTCCTGATCCTCGGCAACGCGCTGTCGTTCGTCCTGGCCGCGGCGCTGGTGTGGCGTACCCGGGAACAGCGGCACGGACACGGGGCCGGAGACGGGGACGGGGCCGGGCAAGGGCTCGGGCAAGGGCTCGGGAGCGGGGACCGGGCGGGCGCCGCGGAGCGCGCGGACATGCCCGAAGCGGGCCGCCCGGGCGTCGCGAACCCGTGGCGGGACCGCGGCTACCTCCGGTTCGTCCTCCTCGACATCCCGCTGTGCCTGGACGACTCGATCCTGGGGGTCGGGCTGCCGCTGTGGCTGGTCGGGCACACCGACGCCCCGCACGCCGTGGTCCCGGCCTTCCTCTTCGTCAACACCGTGCTCGTCGTCGCCCTCCAGATGACCGTGTCGGCGAGGGTCCGGCGGCCGCGCCAGGCCGCCGGAGCGGCCCGGCTGTACGGGCTGACCCTGCTCGGATGCTGCACGCTCCTGGCCCTCACCCCCGAACACGGGGCCTGGGCCGCCTCGATCGCCCTGCTGGCCGCCGCCGTGCTGGCCACGGCCGCGGAGCTGCTGCGCTCGGTGGGCTCCTGGGAGCTGGCCGTCTCCCTCGCACCCCGGGAGGCGAGGGCCTCGTACCTGGGGGTGGCGGGCATGTCCCAGTCCATCCAGAAGTCGGCCGGGCCACTGCTGCTGACCGGCGTGGTGATGGCGGCCGGGCCGGCGGGCTGGCTGGTGCTCGGGGCGGCCGTCGCGGGGGTCTCGCTCGTCCAGCGGCGGACCGCTCTGCGGCGGTTGGACTCCATGGAGCGGGCGGAGGCCACGGGCGCCGCGCCGGCCGGCTCCCGTACCGCGACGGGGAGTGATCCCGCGCCGGTGGCCTGACCCGACACCCCGGTCTCCCCGCTCACCCCTTCCCCACCCAGATTCCCCGCTCGACGGGACAAGTTCCCCTATCTCTCGGGAACGGCGGAAATCTAGCCTCGCAACTGCCTGTCCGCGACTGGGATCACTGCGTTCGAGGGGGAAGT
Source organism: Streptomyces sp. NRRL S-244 (assembly GCF_000717915.1). Taxonomy (GTDB): domain Bacteria; phylum Actinomycetota; class Actinomycetes; order Streptomycetales; family Streptomycetaceae; genus Streptomyces. The sequence continues at coordinate 398,374 of NZ_JOCX01000003.1, read as the reverse complement.
GTGGCTGTTCGGGAGGTCGGTGTTCTGGCGATCGGTGCCGGTCCGGCGAATTTGGCGCTCGCAGTGGCCATCGAGGAGTCGGGTTCGGCCGAATTGGCGGACGGAACCCTGTTGTTGGAGCAGAGTCCGGACGTCACATGGCAGCGCGATCTGCTGATGCCGTGGGCGCGCAGCCAGGTGTCCTTCCTGAAGGACCTGGTGACGTTGCGGAATCCGTCGAGCAGGTTCACGTTCCTCAATTTCCTCCACGAGCAGGGGCGGTTGGACGAGTTCGTGAACCTGGGAACCTTCCACCCGTTCCGGTGGGAGTTCTCGGACTATCTCCAGTGGGTCGCGAAGTCGTTGGAGCGGGTGGAGATCCGCTACGGCGCGCGGGCGGCGCAGGTGGATCCGGTGTGCGGGGCGGACGGTTCGGTGTCCGGGTGGAGCGTGCTGCTGACCGACGGGGACGAGATCCGCTGCCGGGACCTCGTCGTCGGCGGCGGCCGCGATCCGCGCGTACCGGAAGTGTTCTCCGGTCTTCCGGACGACCGGCTGATCCACAGTGCGCAGTACCGGACCCGGATCGCGGGGATTTCACGGGACGAGCCGGTGCGGGCCGTGGTGGTCGGCGGGGCGCAGAGCGCGGCGGAGATGTTCTACGCGCTGCACGAGAACCTTCCGCAGAGCCGGGTGACGATGCTGGTGCGGTCGATCGGCCTGCAGACCTACCAGACGAGCAAGTTCGTGAACGAATTGTTCTTCCCCTCCTTCGTGGACGAGTTCTACGACAGTCCGGCAGAAGTCAGGGCGCACGGCAAGACCGAGCCCCTGCGCTGCGACCTCGTACTCCTCGGCACCGGCTACGACCCGCGCAAGCCCGCCCTCGTACGGGAGCTGGCGGCGCGCGTCGGCGTCGACGAGGTCGAGGTCAGCCGGGCCCACCGGGTGGAGCTCGGCGAGTCGGCCTGGGGCGCCGTCTACCTCCAGGGCGTCAACGAGGAGACGCACGGCATCGCGGACTCCCTCATCAGCGTCCTCGCCCACCGCTCCCGGGACATCCTCACCGACCTGCTCGCCCGCCGCGCCGGCGCCACCGAATCCAGGAGCGCCTGATGGAGCGGACACTGGTCATCGCCCCCGGCCCGACCGCCAACGGGGATCTGCACCTCGGCCACCTGGCCGGCCCGTTCCTCGCCGCCGACGTCTGCGCCCGGTACGCCCGCGCCGCGGGCCGCGACGTGCTGTTCGGCACGGGCGTGCACTTCACGCAGAACTACATCGTGACCACCGCCCGCCGGCTGGGCGTACCGCCGGAAGAGCTGCGCGTCCGTTCGGCCGGTCAGGTGGAGGAAACGCTGACCGCCATGGGCATCGTGCCCGACGGGTTCGTCCGGTTCGGCGACCGGTACGTCAAAACCGTCCGGACCTTCTTCGAGCGCCTGCACGGCAGCGGCAAACTCCGGTTGCGGGGTGTCGTGTTCCCGTACGCGCCGCGCACCGGCGAGTTCCTCACCGACGCGTACGTGCGCGGGGGCTGCCCGGTCTGCCTCGCCGACGGGTGCGCCGGGCTCTGCGAGAACTGCGGCCACTGGATCGCGTCCGGCGAGCTGATCGACCCGCGCTCCACCCTGCACCCCGAGGACCCCGTCGAACTGCGCGAGCAGCAGGTGCTGGTGCTGCCGCTCGAAGACCACCGCGAGGCGCTCGTCGCGTACTTCGCCCGGCAGCGCGCGACGATGCGCCCGCGCCTGGCGCAGATGATCGAGGAGATCCTCGCCCGGCCGCTCCCGGACTATCCCGTAACCCTCCCCATCGCCTGGGGCATCCCCGCACCTTTCCCCGAGGTCGCCGGCCAGGTGATCTACGCGGATGCCGAGACCATCGCGTGGAGCATGCACTGCACCGCGCTGGCCGCCGAGCAGCGGGGCGAAGTGCCGGCCGCCGAGGACGAGTTGTGGTTCTCCGAGACCGGCAACAAGGTGGTGTACTTCTTCGGGTCCGACGCCGGCTTCGCCTTCGCGGTCGTCGGGGCGGCCATGCTGGAGGCGCTGGGCGGCTACGTCCTGCCCGAGCACTTCGTCACCAACGAGTTCTACGAGCTGGACCACGACAAGTTCTCCACCAGCCGCGGCCATGTCGTCTCGGGCCGGGAACTGGCCGGTGAGGTGCCCCGGGACGTCATCCGGTTCTACCTCGCCGCGACCAGCCCGGACTTCCAGCGCACCAACTTCACCCGCGAGGCACTGGCACGGGTGGCCGGCGAACGGCTGGTACGGCCGTGGAACCGGGTCGCCGACAAGATCGACCGCTGGGCGGGCCCCGGCCAGGGCCCGCTGCCCGTGTCCCAGCGGTCCCGGGACGCGGCCGCACGCCTCCTGGAGCGCTTCGCCGCCGCGTACGACGTCCGCCGGTTCAACCTGACCGCGGCCGCCTTCACCCTGTCCGAGCAGCTGGCCCGGCTGGACCGGTGGGAGGCGGGACCGGCCGACGCCGGCGACTTCTGCCACGAGGCCGACGTGTTCCTGCGCTGCGCCGCGCCGCTCCTGATCGACCTGGCCGAGGCGGCGCTCCCGGACCGCTCGATCCCCGCCGCGCCGCACGCCACGGAGTTCACCCCCGTACGGCCGCCGCGCCTGGCGGAGCCGGGACGGTGAGCGCGGCGGCGGTCGTGGTCGTCGGGGCGGGCGTCACCGGGCTGCTGACCGCGGTGGAGTGCGCGCTGGCCGGCCACCGCGTGACCGTACTGGACGGGGGACCGATCCCCAATCCGCGCTCCGCCTCCCACGACCAGCACCGGGTCATCCGTACGTTCAGCCCGGAGGACGCGGAAGCGACGCGGCGGATGGCCGCGGCCCGCCGCCGCTGGCGGGAACTGGAGACCCTGCTCGGAACCCGCCTGTTCCGCCCGGTCGGAGTGGTCTCCGCCTGGCCCCGGGAGCGCCTCCCCGCGCTCGCCGCCTCGGCAGCCGCGGCGGGGGTCCGCGTACGGACGGTGGAACCGCGGACGCTGCCGTACCTGGAGTTCCCGCCGGACTCGGCAGGCGTACTGGACACGGCCGCCGGGGTGTTGCTCGCGCAGCGGGCCCTGGAGGCCGCGGCACGGTGGCTCGGCGCGCATCCGGCGGTGACCCTGCGGCCGTACCGGGCGGTGACCGAGGTCGACACGGACTCCTGCAAGGTGCTGGTGGCCGGCGGGGAGCGGCTGGGCGCCGACCTCGTCCTCGTCGCGGCCGGGCCGTGGACCCGCGACCTGGTCGGGCGGCAGCCGGTCGTGCTGCACCGCCAGACCACGGTCTACCTGCACCCGCCGGCGGACGCCGCGCGGTGGTGGGAGCGGGCGCCCGCGGCCGGGGGCCTCGGCCCGGACGGCCGGGGGTGGGCGGTGCCGCCCGGAGACGGCACGCTCCTGAAGATCAGCTCCGACGCGGTCTGCCGCGCGGTGGACACCACCGAGGACGGCGAAGGCGAGGACCAGGCGCCCTGGGCCGAGCGGCTGGCCGCGGCGGCGCCGCTGACCGGCCTGCACCGCTACACCGTGGCCGCCGTGAAGGCGTGCCACTACGCGGCCGACGCGGAGACCGGCGGCGCGCTGCTGACCCGCGCGGGTCCCGCCGTCTGGGCGCGGGCGGCGTGCGGCGGCTCCGGATTCGCTTCGGCCCCGCTCGTCGCGGGCCACATCGTCGAAATCCTGAGGGATTCCAGGGAAGGGGCGGCATGACGGACGATCCTCCGGTCCGGGTGTTCGATGCGCTGAAGGCGACTCCGACACCGGTCCGCTATCTCCTCGGCGGCGTACTGGTCAACCAACTCGGCGCGTTCGTACAGACGTTCCTCGTGCTGTACCTGACCTTCCGCGGCGCTTCGGTCAGCGTGGCCGGTCTGGCGCTCGTCGCCTACAGCATCGGTTCGATCTTCGGCACGATGCTGGGCGCCGAGATCACCCACCGGTTCGGCCCGCGGACCACGATCATGACGGCCATGGCGGCCTCGGCCCCGCTGGTGGGATCGATCTCCTGGCTGAGCGGGCCGGGGATGCTGTGGCCGCTGCTCGTGGTGGTCGGGCTCGCGGGCCTGTTCACCCAGGCGTACCGGCCGGCGGCCGCCGTACTGCTCAGCGACCTGATGCCGGAGCGGTACCAGGTCATGGCGTTCTCGATGATGCGGATCGCGCTGAACATCGGCGCCGCCCTGGCCCCGCTGATCGCCGCCGTCGTCATCCTGGTCGACTGGGACCTGCTGTTCTGGATCGACGGCGGGACCGCGCTGGTCTACGCGCTGCTGGCCTTCGCCCTGCTCCCCAAGCAGGCCCCGCAGGCGCAGGCGGAGGGGGAGCGGGAGGAGGCAGAGCCGGAAGCCCGAACGGAGGCCGAGAGCGCAGCCGCCGCCTCCGGGCCGGCCGCCTCCGGGCCGGCCGCCTCCGGGCCGGCCGCCGCCGACGGCCGCTCCGCGTACGCCGCGATGCTCCGCGACCGGAAGTACCTGCTCTACCTGGGCGCCATCCTGCTCGGCTCGCTCACCTACGCGCAGGGCCACATCGCCCTGCCGCTGGAGCTCGCCGCGGACCACTACCCGACCAGCTTCTACAGCACCGTGCTCACGGTGTCCTCGGTCGTCCTGATCACCTGCGAACTCAAGATCACCGCGTACCTCAGCAGACTGCCCAAGCACGTACGGGTGATCACCGGCCACCTGGTGGAGGCCGTCGGCCTCGCCGTCTACGGACTGTCCTCCCGGTCCGGCGCGTTCACCATCGCCGGCGCGGTCCTGGTCGTCTTCGGGATCATGATCGCCGCCCCGAGCATGTTCGCCCACCCGGCGACCTTCCCCGCGGCGGTCAAGGCCCGCTACATCGGCACCATGCAGGCCGTGGGCGGGGCGGCCTCCGCCCTCGCGCCGCTGTTCGGCGTCTTCCTCTGGACCCGGCTCGGCGGCGGGTTCTGGCTGCTGTGCGGGATCGTCACCGCCGCGGCCGGACTCCTCGCCCTGGCCGGAGTACGACAGCCGCCCGAACCACCCCCGGCCAAGGACGCGGACCCGCGCCCCGAGGGCGAACCCGAAGTCGTCGGAGGCACCTCATGAGCGGGCAGCCGCAGCCGCAGCCGCAGCCGGGGCCGGCCACCGGGCCGGTGCTGATCGTGGGATTCGTCGGCGTCACGCTCGCCGCGATCGGGGAGTTCCAGCCGGACGACTCGGTGATCTACATCGAGGAGCCCGACGTCGTCCGCAAGCGACACGTGCACGAGCAGCTCGACGGGGTGGCCTTCGTCCGCGGCCTGATCGAATGGGAGTACCACCTGGCCGGCAAGGCCGACGAGTTCCACAACGCCCACCCCGACCTCGCTCCCGTCGCGGTCGTCCCGGCCATCGAGTACGCGACCCCGTTCGCCGCCCGCCTCGCCGAGCGCTACGGCCTGCCCGGCTCCGGCCTCGGAGCCGCGCAGATCCTGCGCGACAAGGCCCTGCTGCGCCGGGTCAGCGCGGCGGCCGGGATCGCCAACCCGGCCGGCGTGCGGGTGAACGGCCCCGCCGACGTACGGGAGTTCCTGCGCGGCCAGGACGGGCGGCCCGTCGTGCTCAAGCCCGCCAACCGGCAGGCCGCCGTGGGCACCCGGGTGATCCGGGGTCCGGACGAGGTCGAACAGGCCTGGGCCGACTGCCTCGTCCAGGACGAGGGCGTCTTCGTGCCGGACCGGCCCATGGAACTGTCCATGCTGGCCGAACAGTACGTCGAGGGGCCGGAGTTCAGCGTCGAGATGCTCGTCCGCGACGGACGCCCGCTGTTCGTCAACGTCACCGGCAAGCAGCTCTTCCCCGGCCCCCACCCGGTGGAGATGGCGCACCTCGTACCCGCCGACATCCCGCGGGAGCTCGCGCGGACGCTCGGCGCGCAGACGGCGCGCGTGGTGTCCGCCGTCGGCTTCCGCGACGGGATCGTGCACTGCGAGTGGATCGTCGCGGACGGTGTCCCGTACCTCGTGGAATGCGCGGGCCGGCTCGCCGGCGGCGGCATCGTCGACACCATCCAACTCGCCTACCCCGTACAGCTCATGCGCAGCTACTACGCGGTGCTGAAGGGGGAGGAGCCGCCCGCCGAACTGCCCCGGCGGGCCAAGGGCGGAGCCGCCGTACGGTTCCTGGCCGCAGGGCCGGGCCGGGTCGCGGCCGTGCACGGCGTCGAGGACGCCCGGCAGGTCGACGGCGTGTTCCTGGTCGCGGTCACCGCCGAGCCGGGGGACCGGTTCACGGGGCTGCGCCATTCCTGGGACCGGGCGGGGATCGTCATGGCCACCGCCGACAGCTCTGCCGAGGCACTGCGGCGCGCGGAAGCCGCCGCGGCCGCGGTCCGGATCGACATCGAGGAGGAAGCGTGACGGTGCGGGAGGTCGGGGTACTGGCGATCGGCGCGGGCCCGGCGAATCTGGCGCTCGCGGTGGCCATCGAGGAATCGGGTTCGCCCGAACTGGCGGACCGGACCCTGCTGTTGGAGCAGAGTCCGGACATCAAATGGCAGCGCGACCTGCTGATGCCGTGGGCGCGCAGCCAGGTGTCCTTCCTGAAGGACCTGGTGACGCTGCGCAATCCGTCGAGCAGGTTCACGTTCCTCAACTTCCTGCACGAGCAGGGGCGGTTGGACGAGTTCATCAACCTGGGCACCTTCCACCCGTACCGGTGGGAGTTCTCCGACTACCTCCAGTGGGTCGCCACCTCGCTGAAGCGGGTGCGGATCCAGTACGGGGCCCGGGCCGCGCGGATCGACCCGGTGCCGGCCGCCGACGGTTCGGTCTCCGGGTGGAGCGTGCTGCTGACCGACGGGGACGAGATCCGCTGCCGGGACCTCGTCGTCGGCGGCGGCCGCGACCCGCGCGTACCGGAGGTCTTCGCCGGCCTCCCGGCCGACCGGCTGATCCACAGCGCCCAGTACCGCACCCGGATCGGGAAGCTCCCGAAGGACGAGCCGGTCCGCGCCGTGGTCGTCGGCGGGGCGCAGAGCGCCGCCGAGATGTTCTACGCGCTGCACGAGAACCTTCCGCAGAGCCGGGTGACCATGCTGGTGCGGTCGATCGGGCTGCAGAACTACCAGACGAGCAAGTTCGTGAACGAGCTGTTCTTCCCCTCGTTCGTGGACGAGTTCTACGACAGCCCGCCGGAAGTCAGGGCGCAGGTCCTCGACGAGATGCGGCTGACGAACTACGGCAAGACCGAGCCCCTGCGCTGCGACCTCGTACTCCTCGGCACCGGCTACGACCCGCGCAAGCCCGCCCTCGTACGGGAGCTGGCGGCGCGCGTCGGGATCGACGAGGTCGAGGTCAGCCGGGCCCACCGGGTGAACCTCGGCGAGTCGGCCCGGGGCGCCGTCTACCTCCAGGGCGTCAACGAGGAGACCCACGGCATCGCCGACTCCCTCATCAGCGTCCTCGCGAACCGTTCGCACGACATCCTCACCGACCTGCTCGCCCGCCGCGGCGCGACCACGGGGAGCGCCCGGTGACCGCCGACACGGGAACGCTGCTGGTCATCGGCAGCGGGCTGAAGGTGTACCGCGAGTACCTCGTCGCGCCGATCCGCCGCCGCGCCCGCGCGGCCGGCCTGGACATGGTGCTGCTCAACAACCTCAACCCCACCTGGCAGCACGCGTACTTCGACGAGATCATCGTCGCCAACGTCTTCGACTCCGAGGCGATGGGCGCGGCGGCCCGCGAGGTCGCCGCACGCCGGCGCATCGTCGGCCTGATGTGCTGGGACGAGCCGCTGGTCCTGGACGCGGGGCTCCTCGCCGCCGAGTTCGGGGTGCCGGGGCTGTCCGTGCCCGGCGTACGCGGCTGCCGCGACAAGCGGCTCACCCGGGCCGAGCTCACCGCGGCGGGCCTGTACCAGCCGGGGTTCGAGCTGACCACCACCGCCGCGCAGGCCAGGGCGGCGGCCGAGCGGATCGGCTACCCCGTCGTGGTCAAACCGCGCGCGATGGGCGCCAGCATCGGCGTCGTGTTCGCCGCCGACGAGGACGGGCTGGAGGCGGCCTTCCGGACCGCCCTGGCCGCCAGCGAGGTCGACCCGGGGCCCTACCGGGCGAGCGCCATCGTCGAGGGGTACGCGCCCGGGCCGGAGATCAGCGTCGACGGCGCCGTCCACAAGGGCGAGTACCTCCCGCTGTTCGTGGCCCGCAAACACAGCAGCGACCAGCCGTACTTCGAGGAGGTGGGGCACCTCGTCGACGCGGCCGACCCGCTCATGGCGGACGCCGAGCTGATGCGCACCCTGGCCCGGGCGCACCAGGTGCTCGGCATCGAGGACGGCATCACCCACAGCGAGGTCCGGCTGACCGGCCGCGGCCCGCTGATCATCGAGGTCAACGGCCGGCTCGGCGGGGACCTGATCCCCTTCCTCGGCCGGACCGCCACCGGCATCGAGCCCGGCGAGGTGCTGTTCGACGTGGCCACCGGGGTGCGGCCCGACACCCGGCCCACCCGGCGGGCCGTCGCCGGCATCCGCTTCGGCTACCCCGAGCGGGACTGCCTGCTGCGCTCGGTCACCGTGCCGGCCGAGGCGCCCGGCCTGGTCGCCGCCGCGCCCATGGCCGAGCCCGGCACCACCCTGCGGCTGCCCCCGGGCGGCTACCTGGCACGCCATTCCTTCGTGGTGTGCGAGGCCGACGACACCCGGACCTGCCTGGACCGGCTCGACGGGGCGGCCGCGCTCGTCGAGCTGGACGCGGAACCGATCGGCCCGCCCGATCCGGACGCGCCGTTCGAGATGCCGGCCGGCCTGCTCGACGTAGACGAATGACCGGCACACACCACCACCCGAGGGGGAACGCATGAGCACGACCCGGAACCCGGGCACCGAAGCACCCACGACCGCGGCGGAGATCCTGGAGCGGGCCAAGGCCCTGGCTCCGCGGTTGCGGGAGCGGTCGGCGGAGATCGAACAGGCCCGGCAACTCCCGGCGGACGTCGTGGACATGCTGCGCGGCACCGGAGTGTTCCGGATGTGCTTCGGGCCCGAGTGGGGCGGCCCCGAGCTGACGTCGATGCAGCAGGCCGAGGTCGTGGAGACGCTGGCCTACGGGGACGCCTCGGCCGGCTGGTGCGCGGCGATCGGCGCGATGACCGGGGCGATCAGCAACTTCCTGGACCCCGCCGTGGTCAAGGAGGTGTTCCCGAGCCTGGACATGATCACCGCCGGGCTGATAGCGCCGGCCGGGCACGCCGAGCGGGTACCCGGCGGCTTCCGGCTGACCGGCCGGTGGTCGTTCGGCAGCGGGATCACCCATGCCGACTGGGTGACCTCCGGGGCGTTCATCTACCAGGACGGCGAGCCGTGGGCGAGTCCGGACGGCAGCAACGCGCACGCGTCGCGCCAGTTCCTGGTGCCGGCCCACGAGGTCGGGGTCGTCGGGAACTGGGACACCACGGGCCTGTGCGGCAGCGGGAGCAGCGACTACACGATCACCGACGTGTTCGTGCCCGAGGAGCACACCTACACCTTCTACAAGGTGCGGGGCCGGACCGACACCCCGATCGCCCAGCCCGACTCCTTCATGCGCAGCCTGTGCGCGGTGCCGCTCGGCGTGGCCAGGGCCGCCCTGGACCACGCCCGCGAGACCGCGCTCACCCGGGTGGACAAGATGACCGGCACCCCGTGGGCGGACACCTTCCGCGTGCAGGTGACCCTCGCCGAGTGCGAGGCGGAGTTCAACGCCGCCCGCAGCGGCGTCCACAGCAGCTCGCAGCGGCACTGGGACGTACTGGCCGGAGGCGGCACCCTGGACGACCTCACCGCCACCGAGCGGGCCGCGTCCTCGCTCGCCTGGGTGCACGCCTTCCGCACCTCGCGGGCGATCGTGAACCGGCTCTACGACCTGCTCCAGGCCTGGTCGATCAACCGGTCCTCGCCGATGGACCGCTGGATGCGCGACACCGCGACCATGTGCCAGCACGTCGCCGCCTCGGACCTGATCCTCGAATCCGGCGGCGCCTACCTGCTGGGCCGGCCGCCCAAGTTCCGGATGAGCCTCGGCATCGTCAAGTAGGGCCAAGTGAAAGGCGATCACATGAGCATGACCGGGACCCCGGGGGCCGCGGTGCCCGCCACCGCGGCGGAGCTGCTGGCCCGTGCGAAGGAGCTGGCGCCGCTGCTGCGGCAGCGGTCGGCGGAGATCGAAGAGGCGCGGCGGCTGCCGGCGGACGTGGTGGACGTGCTGCGCGACGCCGGGGTGTTCCGGATGGCCTTCGGCCGTGAGCTGGGCGGACTGGCTCTGACCACGGTGGAGCAGACCCGGGTCGTCGAGACGCTGGCGCACGGGGACGCCTCCGCGGCCTGGTGCGCGGTGATGGGCGCGAGCGGAGGCATCTTCAGCGCCTTCCTCGACGAGAGGGTGGCCAAGGAGATCTTTCCGACCCCGGACACGATCATGGCCGGGCTGCTGCAGCCGACGGGTCACGCCGAGCGGGTTCCCGGCGGCTTCCGGCTCTCCGGCCGCTGGTCGTTCGGCAGCGGGATCACCCATTGCGACTGGGTGACGTCGGGTGCGTTCGTCTACCAGGACGGCAAGCCGTACGCGAGCCCGGACGGCAGCAATCCGCACGAGTCGCGGCAGTTCCTGGTACCCCGGGCCCGGGTGGAGGTCATCGACAACTGGCACACCATGGGGATGCGCGGCACCGGCAGTTGCGACTACACGATGGCCGACGTCTTCGTCCCCGAGGAGCACACGTACAGCTTCGGCAAGGTACGGGGCAGGCCCGGCCCGCTCGCCCAGCCGGACGCGTTCACGCGCAGCATGTGCGGCGTGGCGCTCGGAGTGGCCCGGGCCGCCCTGGACCACGCGCGGGAGATCGCCCGGACCCGGGTCGACCGGATGACCGGCGTGGCGTGGAAGGACCACTTCCGGGCCCAGGTCACGCTCGCCGAGTGCGAGGCGGACTTCCTCGCCACCCGGAACGCGGTGTACGGGAGCCAGCGGCGCCAGTGGGAGGTGCTGGCCGCCGGGGGCACCCCGGACGACCTCACCCCCGAGGAGCGCGCCGCGTCGCCGCTCGCCTGGGTGCACGCCTTCCGCACCTCGCGGTCGATCGTCGGCCGGCTCTTCGACCTGCTCCAGACCTGGTCGATCCACCAGTCCTCGCCGATGGACCGCTGGATGCGCGACACCACCACCATGTGCCAGCACGCCACCGCGCAGGACCGCATTCTCCAGTCGGCCGGCGCCTACCTGCTCGGCTCGGAGCCCGAATTCGGCATCTGCCTCGGCATCGTCAAGTAAGGGGAGAAGAAACCGATGGGCAGAGGTCTCGTGTTATTGGTCAATCCCAACAAGGTGCATCCGCCGATCGCACCGTACGCGCTCGACGTGCTCACCACCTCGTTGGAGGCCGCCGACTTCGACGTCGAGGTCGTCGACCTGACGTTTCACCGGGAGGACTGGAAGTCGTACCTCTGTGAGTACTTCGGGGCGCGCAGCCCCCTGCTCGTGGGCGTCACCATACGCAACACCGACACGGTCTACGCCTTCGAGCAGCGCCCCTTCATCGGGGAGCACAAGGAGATCATCACCGAGATCAGGCGGCTGACCGACGCTCCGATCGTCGGCGGTGGCATCGGCTTCTCCTCCATGCCCTTCGCGCTGGTCGACTACTTCGGGATCGATTTCGGAGTCAAGGGTCCCGGCGAGCAGATCATCTGTGACCTCGCCGACGCGCTGGTCACCGGCCGCGACACGGGCACGGTGTCCGGGCTGCTGCGCAACACGGGGGAGGGGGTCACCCGCGTACCGCCGCCGGCGCTCGTCCCGGGACCCCGGCGCGCCGCGCCGCCGCTGTCCGGCGGGCAGTTCGAGGACCGGGTGTGGCAGGTGGAGCGGGCCGGTACGTACCGGCGCCGCTCCGGCGCGCCGCACAAGGTGGACAACCTGCTGTACTACCAGCGCGGCGGGCTGGCCGGCATCCTCACCAAGAACGGCTGCACCTACCGCTGTTCGCACTGCGTCGAGCCGGATGCGAAGGGCACCCGGTTCGGCCGGCGCGACATCGCCGCCGTGGTCGACGAGATGCAGTCGCTCGCCGCGCAGGGAATCCTCGACCAGCACACCACCGACAGTGAGTTCAACCTGTCCGTCAACCACGCGAAGAACCTGCTGCGCGAGATCGTCCGGCGCAAGCACGCCGACCCCGGCAATCCGCTGAACGGGCTGCGGCTGTGGGTCTACTGCCAGCCCTCGCCGTTCGACGAGGAGTTCGCGCAGCTGCTCGCGGCCGCGGGGTGCCGCGGGGTGAACGTCGGCTCCGACCACGTGCGCCAGGACATGCTGCGCGGCTGGAAGGTCACGGAGAAGGGCACCACGTACTACTCCTTCGCCGACACCGAGAACCTGGTCCGGCTCTGTCACGCCAACGGCATGATGACGATGGTCGAGGCGCTGTTCGGGATGCCGGGCGAGACCGCGCAGACCATGCGCGAATGCGTCGAGGCGTTCATGGCGCTGGACGCCACGGTGACCGGGTTCTCGCTGGGGCTGCGGCTCTTCCCGTACACGCCGCTCGGCATCGCGATCGCCGAGCAGTGCGACGGGGTGCGGACGGTGCCCGGACTCCAGTCGAATACGGCCACCGAGCCGATCGTGCTGAAGCCGCTCGCCCGGTGTTCGGGACCGGTGGAGTACGAGCGTCAGTTCATGTTCGACGCGTCGGGGAACTTCCGCCTCGTCTGCTACTTCTCGCCGGATCTCCTGGAGGACGCCGGAACGGTCGACGACCCCGCCGGGCTGCGGCGCCGGTCCGTGGAACTGCTCTGGGAGCTCGTCGACCCCTCCGACCACCACAGGGTCATGCTGCCGACGCTGGCGGGCATGAGCGAGCACGACAACAACTATGCGGACAATCCGTTCCTGACCAGTCTCAGCGGACTCGGATACACCGGAGCGTTCTGGGCGCATTGGCGGGACCGGGAAGAAATTCTCCGCCAGGCACAAGAGGTAGGAATGGCAGAGTCCGCGGAAAAGTGACGTGGCCGGATGTGAATGTCGTTGCCGACATGGTTATCGCGCCATACGGATATCCCCCCGACCGTTGCGGTAAGACTGGCCCGTGCACCATTCTGGTAACGGCCGGTCGGCCCTGAGCCACCGTAAAAGATCGAGTCGGGGGGAAGGTAGAAATGCATCAGACGACAGACATCAAGGGGCTGCTCTGGCCACTCTCGTCACAGGGTGAGGCGCGAAGAGACCTCGCCGGCCGGCGACCCGAGGGGGACCTCGCGGTCGTCGCCAGACCCCTCGCCAGACCCCTCGCCACCATCACCGTCGTGCTCGCCGACGCACAGCCGGCGATCCGCCACGGGGTGCGTTCCGTACTGGAGCGCTCCGGAGGGACATCCGTCGTCGGAGAGGCCGCCACGGCGGACGAGGTGATGGCGGAGACCTCCCGCTGCCGGCCCGACGTCCTCGTGGTCGACCCGCTCATGGACGAGCGCGCCGGGATGCGGGTGATATCCGAAGTGCTGAGATTATGGCCCGAAACGGGCATCCTCGTCTTCAGCTCGGTCGACGACGACCGGGTCATCACCGCGGCGCTCCAGGCCGGTGCGCGCGGCTATCTGTTCAAATTCGCCGACGCGGACCAGATCCTGCGCGGCATCCAGGCCGTCGCGGCCGGCGAGGGCATCGTCGACAAGTCGATCGCCAACCGGCTCGGGGCGCTGATGGGCCCGGCGCCCACCGGGCAGTACGGCTACCCCTTCCCCCAGCTGACCAACCGGGAGCGGGACGTCCTGGAACGCATCGCCGCCGGCAAGTCGAATGCCGCCATCGCCCGGGAGCTCGTGCTCGCGTCCAAGACCATCAGCAACCGCGTCTCCGCGATATTCGGAAAACTCGGCGTGGCCGATCGGTCCCAGGCCATCGTGCTCGCCCGGGACGCGGGTCTGGGGCACGGCTGATCCGGTGGATTCCCTTTCGGCCGGGGAAACTGGGGAACAATTCCCCTGTCGGGAGGGAATCGCCTGCCCCTAACCTGGCCGACGTCGCCATCCACCGGAATGCGGAAATTCCCTGAATTCCGGTGCGCAGGCAAACGAAGACGTCGATCGGAGCGGAAAGTTGACCGACCGGGAACAGCCCGACGTGGACATCCGCACAGCGGAGCCGGAGCACCTGCTCCGGGAGCACGGCCTGGACCTCAAGCTCCTGTACCCGTGGCCGGGTCTGGAGGCACCGTTCCGCGGAGCCTGGTGCGTCCTGCGCCCCGGCGACGTGTCCGAGGCGCACGCCCACCACGAACGCGAGATGTTCATCGCCATGGCCGGCCGCGCCGAGGTGGTCTGCAACGGCCGGCGCCGGCAGCTCGCCGCGGGGGACATCGCGCTGATGAAGGGCGGGACCGAGCACCACATCGTCAACGGACACGACGAGGACTTCTCCTACTACGCGATCTGGTGGGGCCGGAGCATGTCGGCCGAGTTCCTCGCGGCCACGGACGATGCCACGTGATCGACTACGACGGCCGCAGGTTCCGCAAACCGCAGGGCGACGTCCGGACCGTCGCCGTCTACCACCAGCAGGGCGACCTGGTCTGGGGAGAGGTCCTCGGCGGAGAGGTGCGGCGAGGCTGGACCGTCGGCACCTGCACCCCCGACGGCACCCTCTCCATGGGCTACACCCTCGTGTTCGCGACCGGCGAGGTGGTCTGCGGACGCACCGTCAACACCCCCGAGGTGGCCGAGGACGGCCGCCTGCGGCTGCGCGAGGTCTGGGAGCGCTACGGCCCGCACGCCGCGACCGGGATCTCCTACATCGAGGAGGTGCCGTGAACGGCGCCTCCGAGGCGGACTGGCAGCGGCTGGAGAAGACCGTGGCGGGCCGCGTCCTGCGGCCCGGCGACGCCGGCTTCCGCGCGGCCTGCGCTCCCTTCAACACCCGCTTCGCCTCCACCACTCCGCAGGGCGTCGTGTCCGTGGCGAACGAGGCCGACGTACGGCACGCCCTCGCGTGGGCCCGCGACACCGGCGTCGGCCTCGTCGCCCGCAGCGGCGGCCACAGCTACGCCGGCCACTCCGTCACCACCGGGCTCGTCGTCGACCTCGGCGCGCTCAACGCCGTGTCCGCAGACGGCTCCACCGGGCTCGTCACGGCCGCCGGCGGAGCCCGCATGGCCGAGGTCTACGCCGCGATCCAGCCCCACGAGATGGCGTTCGCCCTGGGCAACGGCGCCTCCGTAGGCATCGCCGGCCTCACGCTCGGCGGCGGCTCCTCCTCCACCTCGCGCAAGCTCGGCCTCACCGCCGACGCCCTCGTACGGACCACCCTCATGACGGCCGACGGACAGGTCCTGACCTGCGACGCCCAGGAGAACGCGGACCTGTACTGGGCCTGCCGCGGCGGCGGAGGCGGGAACTTCGGCATCAACCTCTCCTTCACCTTCCGGGCCACCGAGGTGCCGGACGTCTCCACCTGCCTGCTGCTGTGGGACGGGGCCCACGCCCTCGCCGCGTTCGCCGCGGTGCAGCGGGCCGCGGAGCACGCACCGGACGAGTTCTCGGTCCGCCTCGGCGTCAGCACCGCCTCCGGCGGGAACCCCGTGGTGTCGGCCGTCGGACTGCACCTCGGCCCCGCGAGCGAGCTGCGGGAACTGCTGGCCCCCGTCCTCGCGGCCACCCGGCCCGTGCGCGAGGACATCGCCGACCGCACGTTCTGGGAGGCGAAGGACTACCTGCTGCACGAGACCTCGGCCGGGCCGTTCGCCGTACGGACGAACTTCGCCGCCGGGCCGCTGCCCGCCGAGGCCGTGGCCGCCGTCCTCGACCGGCTCGCCCGCTGGCCGGGCAGCGGCAACCCGGACGGCTGCGGACTGGCCCTGTACACCTGGGGCGGCGCGATCAACCGGGTCGCCCCGGCCGACACCGCTTTCGTCCACCGGGACGCACGGTTCCTGGTCAGCATGGACACCTCCTGGGCCGAACACGACAGCCCGGCCACCGTGGCCGCGAACCTGCGCTGGCTGGCGGAGCTGCGGGAGGCGCTCGCGCCGTACGTGGGCGAGGGCGCCTACCAGAACTTCATCGACCCCGACCTGCCGGACTGGCGCACCGCGTACTACGGCGCCAACTATCCGCGGCTCGTGGAGATCAAGAAGCGGGTGGACCCGGAGGACTTCTTCTCCTTCGGCCAGGCCATCGGATCATGACCGGATCATGAAGGCACGGTGTTTTCTCCCCCGGCCTGGGTAGGCGGCCCCCATGAGCGAGGACACCCGCACGCTGATCCTCGGCGGCGGGACGCAGGGGACCGTCACCCGGTGCCGGGACTTCACCCGGCGCGCGCTGGCCGCATGGCAGTGGATCACGGACGAGACGGATGAGGGCGACGCACAGAGCCCGTACGACCCGGACCGGCGGGAGGCAGCCGAAGACGTCCTGCTCCTCGTCTCCGAGCTCGTCGGCAACGCCTGCCTGCACGCGGGCGGCCCCCGTGAACTGGTGCTGCGCCGCACCCCCGGACGGCTGCGGATCGAGGTCGGCGACGGGAGCCCCGAGCACCCCCGTCGCCTGCGGACCGCCGGCCCCGCCCAGCCCGGCGGCCACGGCCTTCTCATCCTGGAGCGGCTCGCCCGGAGCTGGGGCTGCGAGCCCTACGGCGACGGGCGGAGCGGCAAGACGGTGTGGGCGGAAGTCCCGGCGCCGGCGCCGCTCACGGCTGCGCAGGCTCCTCCGGCGGATCCTCCAGGAGTCCCGTCCGCAGGGCGGTCAGCGTCCGGTTGAGCAGCCGCGAGACGTGCATCTGCGACAGCCCCAGCCGCTCGCCGATCTCGGACTGGGTCAGCCCGTCGCCGAAGCGCAGCGAGAGCAGGGTGCGCTCCCGCTCGGGCAACTCGGCCAGGAGCGGCTTGAGCGACTCCAGACACTCGATCGTGTCGTACGCCGCCTCCTCCGCGCCGAGCGAGGGCCGGTCGGCGTACGTGTTGTGGTCGCCGTCCTCCTGTGCGGGCGCGTCCAGGGAGCGCGCGGAGTACGCGTGCGCCGCCTTCTGACCCTCCACGAGCTCCTCGGGCGTGACGTGCAGACGCCCCGCCATCTCGGCTTCCGTGGGCTCGCGGCCCAGGTCCTGCTCCAGCGCGTCGTGCGCCTTCGCGGCGTCGATCCGCAGCTCCTGGAGCCGCCGGGGCACCTTGACGGCCCAACTGGTATCGCGGAAGAACCGCTTGATCTCGCCGACGATGGTCGGCATCGCGAAGGTCGTGAACTCCACCCCGCGCTCCGGGTCGAACCGGTTGATCGCCTTGATCAAGCCGATCGTGCCGACCTGGACGATGTCCTCCATCGGCTCGCTGCGGCCGCGGAACCGGCGGGCGGCGTATTTCACCAGGCTGAGGTTGAGCTCGACGAGCGTGTTGCGCACGTACGAGTACGCTCCGCTGCCCTCGTCGAGGCTCCGCAGCCGGTGGAACAGTGCCCCCGACAGCGCCCGGGCCTCGCCTGTGCTCACGCTCAGCGGGTCCTGCGGAATGCTTTCGGTGACCTCTGCGTACGGCATGTCGGCTCCTCCGACGGGTGGTCGCGCCACTGGGCTGCGGCACGGCCGTCTCGTGAGCTGTTCTCCGTACATATACCCCCCTCCCGGCCGGATGAAGCCGCTCGATCGGGGAGGCGCAGCTCAGAGTCCTGCTTCCGGGGACCGCAGCGACTGGCGGACCGCCCAGACGACCGAGACCAGCGGTACCGCGACCACCGCGCCCAGCACGCCCGCGGCAATGGCCCCCGCGACCACGGACAGGGCCACCACCACCGGATGCAGCTGCACCGCCCAGCTCATCAGCATCGGGTGCAGCACGTGCCCCTCGATCTGCCCGATGATCACGATCAGGGCGACCACGAGCGCGGCGATCAGCGGCCCCTTGGCCGCCAGCGCGACCACCACGGCCACCGCGAGGGCGACCGGGGAGCCGATCAGCGGGACGAACGCGGCGAAGAACTCCAGCAGCGCGAGCGGCACCGCCAGCGGGACGCCCAAGGCGTAGAGCGCCACCCCCACCAGGATGGCGTTGGTCGCCGCGACCAGCACGATCCCGTGGGTGTACCCGGTGAACGTCCGCCACGCGGCGCGGCCCGCGACCGAGATGCGCTGCTGCGCGCCCTTCGGGAACTGGGAGCACACCCAGCGCCACTGCCGGTCACCCGAGTAGATGAAGAAGACCGAGCAGAACATCGACAGCGCCACCACGGTCAGGGCCTGCACCAGCCGCCCGGCACCGCTCACGGCCGTGCTGAGCAGGCTCGCGCGGTGGCTGGAGAGGTAGTCGCCGATCCGGTCCCGCAGATCGCCCAGCGCGTGCGGGCTCAGCCGCAGGGGCGGCCGCTCCAGCAGGGGCTCCAGCCGGTCCAGCCCCTCCCGGAACTCCGTCACCAGCGAGTTCCACTCCGAGGCGATCGTCTCCCCGACGAAGGCCAGCGCGCCCAGCGCGAGCACGATGCTGCCGAGGAGCGAGCAGGCCACGGCGAGGGAGCGGGGGATCCACCGGGCCAGCAGATCGGCCACCGGGCGCAGCAGCGCGGACGCGACCAGGCCGAGGAAGACGGCCACAGCGAGCTCGTGGAACCGCCCCAGCACCATGAACACCGTGTACACGACCGCGCCGACCACCAGCAGCCGCCAGGAGTACGCGGCGGCCGTCCGCAGCAGGGGCGACACGGTCGCGTACGGCCGGTCGACCGGCCTCCCGCCCGGGCGGCGGCCGAGGGCCCGGGCGCGCCGGACGGCCACCCGGGAGCGCGGCGCCCCCGTACGCGGCGCCCCCGTACGCTCCCCGCCCGGGCGGGACGCCGGCCGGCCTGCGGATCGCCTGGTCATGTACCGCCTCTGCCGATGGCCCGATGGGTGCATTTCCCTGTGAACTGCCACGCTGGAACCGGCACCCCACGCACCCGGAGCCAGATTCGCCCGAAGGAACCGCCGAATGCCCACGCCCGAAGCGGGGTGGCCGCCCCTGCATGAGGCGGCCCCCGGCCGGGCAGACGCAAGGCCCATGGACGGGGCCACGACGGACCGCCGCCGTGGCTGCCGTGAGCGCCTGGGATTCAGAACTCGAGGCAGGAGTCCGACGCGACATGATCACGGTCGGGGTTGAGGAGGAGTACGTCCTGCTGGATCCGGTCACCCATCTGCCCGTGTCCCGGGCGGAAGAGGTGCGGACGGCGGCCGGCCTGGGGCCGTTCGTGGACGCCGGCGAGGTACAGAACGAGCTGCTCCAGGCCCAGATCGAGGTCGCCACACCCGTCTGCACGGACCTGGACGAGGTCGCCGGCCACCTGCTGAGGCTGCGGCACGCCGTCGGTTCCGCCGCCGAGGAGTACGGCTGCCTCCTCGCCACCTCCGCCGCGGTCCCGCTGCGGGACGCGGTGCCCGTCCCGGTCACCCGCAAGCCCCGGTACCTGCGGATGCGGGAGGAAGCCCGCCGCCTCGTCGACGAGCAGCTGATCAACGGCATGCACGTACACGTCGGGGTGCCCGACCGGGAGATGGGCGTGGCGGTCCTCAACCGGCTGCGGGTCTGGCTGCCGACCCTGCTGGCCATGTCCGCGAACTCGCCGCTCTGGGACGGGCGCGACACGGGATTCGCCAGCTGGCGCACGATCGTCTTCGGCCGCTGGCCGGTCAGCGGCCCGACGCCGTGCTTCCGTACGCTCGCCGACTACGAGGAACGCGCCGATGCGCTCGTGGACGCGGGGGTGATCGCCGACCGGGGCCAGCTCTACTGGCAGGCCCGGCTGTCCGAGCGCTACCCCACGGTGGAGGTGCGCTGCCTCGACGTACAGCTGGACGCCACCGACGCGGTACTGCTCACGGGGATCGTCCGCGCGCTGGTCACCACCGCGATCGCCGAGGAGAAGGCGGGAGCCGCACCCGTCGCGTGCTCGCACGAGCTGCTCCAGGCGGCCATGTGGCACGCGGCCCGGCACGGCCTCGACGGCGCCCTGGTGGACCCGCAGGGCCGCCGGCGCAGCGCCGGAGACGTGCTGTCGCTGCTGATGGGGCACATCACGCCCGCCCTGGAGGAGGCCGGGGACCAGCGCGAGGTCGGCTCCCTGCTGCACCGGCTCCTGCGGGAGGGCACGCCCGCCGACCGCCAGCGCCGGGCCCTCGCGGACGGGGGCATGGCGGCCCTCGCCGACCTGATCACCGGGCAGGGCGCCGGGAGCGGCCGCTGAGCGGGCCGCGTCGGTACCCGGCCGACGTGCGGGGCGGTGGCCCCGACGGGACGATGGGCTGGACGAGGGACGGAGCGTGTGTGGTGGAGATTTCTACGAGGGAGGTCTTCGGCGCGCCGTGCTGGGTCAGCCTGATGGCCCGCGATCTCCAGGGGACCCAGCAGTTCTACGGCGCGGTTCTCGGCTGGAAGTTCCGGCCCGCCCGGCTGGGCGAGGGCTGGACCGTCGCCGAGCTGGACGGGGTGCCGGTGGCCGGCGTCGGCACGCTGACCTCCGACCTGCCGGTCGCCGCGGCCTGGACCCCGTACTTCGCCGTCGACGACGCCGACGAGGCCGCGGACCGCATCCGCGAACGCAGCGGCACCGTCGCGGTCGGCCCGGTCTCCTTCCCCTCCGGCGGCCGCGGCGCGCTGGTCGCCGACCGGGACGGCGCCGTCTTCGGGATCTGGGCGGGCGGGGTGTCCGCCGACTGGCGGGTGGGCCGCGGGCCGGCGCCGGCCTGGCTGGAGCTGCGGACCAGGGACGCCTTCGAGGCGGCGATCTTCTACGGCGAGGTGCTGGAGTGGGCCACCGGCCGCCCCGGGTGCTGCGAGGTCTCGTACGAGGACGACCAGGTCGTCCTGCGGCAGGCGGGCGACCCCGTCGCCCGGCTGAACGGCGGGATCACCGAGGCCGCGACGCACGCACCGGAGACCCGACCCCGCTGGCACGTCTACTTCCGCGTCCCGGACCTCGACGAGGCCATCGAGGCGGCCACCACCTCCGGCGGGACCACGCTGTCGACCATCATGTCGAGCGCCACCGACCGCTGGGTCAGCCTCCGCGACCCCGCGGGCGCGATGTTCACGCTCACCACCGCCCGTCCCGAGACCGAAACCCCCTGATCACGCCCCGGCGAGCCGGAATGCCTCCGCCGGGGTCACCGGATCGCCCACCGCGACCCCGTGCAGGACGTGCGCCAGGACCTCCGCCCCGCGCACGACCCGGGGGCCCGGCCGGTTGAAGTACGCCGGCCCGTCGAGCACCCACACCTCCCCGGCCCGTACCGCCGGCAGTTCCGCCCAGCCCGGCAGCGAGGTGAGCAGCTCCCGCTCCCGTACGGTGCGCTCCGGGCTGAACCCGCAGGGCAGCAGGAGCAGCACGTCCGGACGGGCCGCCCGGACCGCCTCCCAGTCCATGGGCCGGGTGTGCTCGCCCGGCGCGGCGATCAGCGCCTCGCCGCCCGCGGACGCGATCTGCTCCGGCACCCAGTGCCCGGCCGGCCAGAGCGGATCGAGCCACTCGACGGCCACCACCCGCGGCCGCGGCCGGCCCGCGGTCCGCGCCCGTACGGCCTCCAGCCGGGCCGCGAGCGCGGCCCGGCGCTCCGTCGCGGCCTCCGGTACGCCCAGCAGCCCGCCCACGGTGACCAGGCAGTCCAGTACGTCGCCGAGGGTGCGCGGTTCGAGGCTCAGCACCCGGGGCCCGCCGTCCAGCACGCGCACCGCCCGGCTCACCCCCGCGTACGAGACGGCACAGACGTCGCACAGGTCCTGGGTCAGCACCACGTCGGGCGCGAGGGCGCCGAGCGCCTCGGTGTCGAGCGTGTAGAGCGAGGAGCCGCTGTGCGCGGCGCCGCCGACCGCCTCGGAGATCTCCCGGCTGCTCAGCGCGTCCGAAGAGAACTCCGCGGCGGTCACCACCGGCACCCCGGCCACGGCGCCGGGCGGCCAGTCGCACTCGTGCGTACGGCCCACCAGATCGGCGGCCAGCCCGAGCTCGGCCACGATGTCGGTGGCGGCGGGAAGCAGGGAGACGATGCGCATGCCCCGAGCCTAGGCCGTGTCTTGTGGATCAGGCCGGGTCAGACCTGGGCGGCTCCGCCGTCCACGAACAGTTCGATGCCCGTGATGTAGCTGCTCTCCTCCGAGGCGAGGAACAGCGCCGCCGCGGCCACTTCCTCCGGGCGGCCGGTCCGGCCCAGCGGGACCCCGGACGTGACCTCCTCCAGGATCGCGGCGGGCGCCCGCGCCAGCGCGGGGGTGTCGATCGGACCGGGGCTGAGCGCGTTCACCCGGATCCCGCGCCCCGCGAGCTCCAGCGCCATGCTGCGCGCCATCGACCGTACGGCCGCCTTCGTGGCGCCGTAGACGCCGAACCGGGTGGACCCCGACGAACCGGCGGTCGAGCCGACCAGGATGACCGAGCCGCGCTCCCCGAACAGCGGCAGCGCCCGCTGCACGGTGAAGAAGGTCGCGCGGAAGTTCAGGTCCGAGACGAGGTCGAACTGCTCCTCGGTGAACTCGGCGACACCGCCCGCCTTTCCACCGCCCGCGTTGGTCACCAGGACGTCGATCGCCCTGCCTTCGGCGGCGACCGCCGCGTACAGCCGCTCCAGGTCCGCCGACCGGGTGACATCGCCCGGCACCCCGACCGCGCCGCTCCCCAATTCCTCCACCGCGGCGGCGAGTTCGGCCTCGCGACGCCCCGTGACGAACACCCGGGCACCCTCCCGTACGAACCGGTGCGCCGTCGCCAGTCCGATGCCGGCGGACCCGCCGGTGACCACCGCGACCTTGCCGTCGAGCTGTCCCATGAGGGCAGAGGTTCGGGCAGCGACCTCGGGAAGTCAAGGCACGGGCACGGGGCGCGTGGCTTGGGCCGGGTGGCCCACCGCGCTCGCGGGCCGCGGCCCGGCGGTGTCCGCTGGCAGGGTGAAGCAGGTGTTCCCCCTGCCCGGCCGCCGGTGGTGGACGGGACTCCCCCCGGCCGCGGGCGCCGCCGTCATGGCCGACGGCATCCTCTCCGTCGGCCTGCACCTGATCGGCTTCGACGGGCTGTCCCTCGCCGCGCTGGTCCTCGCCGCCGCGCTGTGGCTCGTACTCGCCGCCGACTTCACCACCCGGCTCGTGGGCGACCGGGGCCGCTTCCGGGCCGAGGCCGACGCCCCGGCCGCCCTGACGGCCGTGGCCGCCACGACCGTGCTCGGAACCCGGATCTCCCAGCTGGGGTGGCAGGGGCTCGCCGCCGCCCTGCTGGTACTGGCCGCCGTGCTCTGGCCCGGACTGCTGATCTCCGTCGTACGGCACTGGGAACCGCGGACGCCCGGCGCCGCGTTCCTCGTGTGCGTCGCCACCCAGGGGCTCGCCGTCCTGGCGGCGACCCTGGCCGCCGCCGTCCACCGCGACCGGCTCGCCTGGGCGGCGCTGGCCGCCTTCTGCCTCGGCCTGCTGCTGTACGCGGTCGCCCTCGTACGCTTCGACTTCCGCGAGGTGCTGCGGGGCGCGGGCGACCACTGGGTGGCGGGCGGCGCGCTCGCCATCTCGGCGCTGGCGGGATCGAAGCTCACGGCATCCCCCGTAGGGACCGGTTCGGCGCACACGGCACTGCGCACCGCCACGCTGGTGACGCTCGCCCTGTCCCTCGGCTGGTACGTGCTCCTGCTCGCCGCCGAGCTGCGCCAGTGGCGGCCCCACTACGACATCCGGCGCTGGGCGACCGTCTTCCCCCTCGGGATGACGGCCACCGCCTGCCTCTCGGCAGCCGGCCCCACCGGGGTCGGCTGGCTGCGCCCGCTGGGCGAGGTGCTGCTGTGGATCGCCGTCGGCGCCTGGCTGCTGACCTTCGCCGCCCTGGTCGCCACCCGCCCGGGCAGCCCCTAAGCGGTGGGGTGTCCGGCCACCCTCAGGGCGCCCGCCAGGGCGATCCCGAGGAGCAGGGCCACCGCCAGCGCCAGGGCCCAGCGCGATCCGTGGTGGATCGTCAGCAGCCCGCCCGCCAGGGCCCCGCAGAACAGGACCGCCACCGAGACCACCCTTCGTACGGCGGCCCGGTCCCACGGGTCGGAGGCCAGGCCCGTCAGCGTCCGGGTGACCACGGTGGTGGTCAGATCGGGCACGCCCAGCCGGCGCACGACGGCGTTCTGCAGGCCCATGCCGAGCGCGAGCAGCCCCACGACCGGCAGCGCCCCCGCCCCGCCCGCCGACAGCGCGAGCGCCCCGGCCACCAGTACGGCCTGCGCCGCCACCAGCGGAGCGAACATCCGCGCCGGCTCCCGGCCGCGGCGCAGCCGCCCGGCGGCCGTCGCACCGGCCAGGAAGGCGCCGAGCGCCAGCAGGGAGGCCGCGGCCGACAGTTGGCGGTCGCCGGCGAGCGCGAACCCGAGGAAGGCCACATTGCCGGTCATGTTCGCGACGAAGGTGTGGTCGAGCCCGAGGTAGCTCACCGCGTCGACCACCCCGCTCACGAAGGTCAGCGCGACCAGCAGCGTCGGCAGCACCCCGTGCGGCCCGCTCCCGCCCTCCGGACCCGGCGGGAAGAGGAGCGCGGCCAGCGGCCGCAGGATCCCGCGCCGGCCGAATTCCATGCGCCAACCCCGTTCCGAAAGGGACTTACGGCGCAAACCGTACCCGCCGAACGAGCGGCATCGAAGCAACGACCCGGAATCCCGGGACGCCTTCCGAGGTCGTTGTCAGTGGTCCTCAGTAGGGTCCCGCTCATGGCATACACATTCCAGGTGACGATCGATTCCGCCGACCCGCACCCCCTCGCCGACTGGTGGGCCGACGCCCTCGGCTGGGAAGTGGAGCCGACCGACGAGCAGTTCATCCGCAAGATGGTCGCCGAGGGCCAGGCCTCCGAGGAGGACACCACCACCCACCGCGGAGCCCTCGTCTGGAAGGTCGGCGCGGCCATCCGCCACCCCGAGGGGATCGAGCGCGCACCCCGTGTCCTCTTCCAGCTCGTCCCCGAGCCGAAGACGGTCAAGAACCGGGTCCACCTCGACGTCCGCACCGGCTCCGACGACCCCCGGGAGGTCGTCGAGCGCCTGATCGCCAAGGGCGCCCGGCACCTGCACGACAGCAGCCAGGGCCCCTACACCTGGACCACTCTCGCCGATCCGGAGGGCAATGAGCTCTGCGTCTCGCACTGACGCACTTAGGCTGCGCATGTGAACGTCATCCTCTTCGGCGGAACCGGAATGATCGGCCGGGGTGTTCTGCGGGAATGCCTGCGCGACGACTCCGTCACGGCCGTCCTCTCCGTCAGCCGCACCCCGCTCGGCGTCTCCCACCCTAAGCTGCGCGAACGCGTCCAGGACGATCCGTCCGACCTCTCGGCCCAGGGCCCGGATCCGGATCCGGACCTGGACCTGGCCTCCTTCGACGCCTGCTTCTTCTGCCTCGGCGTCTCCGCCGTCGGCATGAAGGAGCAGGAGTACCGCCGCATCACCCACGACCTCACCCTCGCCGCCGCCCGCCCGCTGGCCGCCGCCAACCCGCGGCTGACGTTCGCGTACGTCTCCGGCGAGGGCACGGACAGCACCGAGCAGAGCCGCACCATGTGGGCCCGGGTCAAGGGGGAGACCGAGAACGACCTGCTCCAGTTGCCGTTCCAGGCCTACATGTTCCGCCCCGGGCTCGTACAGCCCGTCCGCGGCATGCCCTCCAAGACCCTCCTCTACCGGGCCGGCTACCTGGTCACCGCACCGCTCTTCCCGCTGCTGCGCCGCTTCGCGCCGAACCTCGTCACCACCACCGAGGCCCTGGGCCGCGCGATGATCGCCGTCGCGAGGCCCGATGCCGGCGTCCGCACCCGGATCCTGCGGCCCCAGGACATCAACCGGCTGGGCCGCAGCCCTTCGGACCAGCGATAATTCGGTACCGGGCCAACCCTCCCGCACGTGAGAATGAGCCATCTCGAACCGGGAGGAACCCATGGGCCAGAACCAGGCCTACCCGACCCTGCACGACCTGCTGCCGCAGCAGGAGCTGGCGGCCGCCATCGACGCCGGACTCGTGACCCGCAAGGCGCACCCTCAACTGCCGCTGTCCATCTACACGTACACGCGGACGGCACAGTACGAGCGCGCCTGGAACCGGATCACCGTGCGCTGCCGCGGACTCGTCGCCGACGACGCCACCGGAGCGATCGTCGCGCTGCCGCTGCCGAAGTTCTTCAACGTCGGCGAGCACGAGTCCGGCCAGCCGTACGCACCGGCGCTGCCCGACGAGCCGTTCGAGGTGTACGACAAGGTCGACGGCAGCCTCGCGGTGGTCTTCCACTACGCGGGCGGCTGGCGCGTCGCCTCCAAGGGATCCTTCATCAGCACCCAGGCCACCTGGGGCCAGCGCCACCTCGACGGCCGTGACACCTCGGCCCTCGTCCCCGGCGTGACCTACCTCGCGGAGATCCTGTACCCGCAGAACCGTATCGTCGTCGACTACGGCGACCGCCGGGACCTGGTGCTCCTCGCCGCGTTCGGCCTGGACGGCACCGAGGTCCCGCTCGCCGAGGCCGCCGGCCACTGGCAGGGGATCGGCTCCGTCGTCACGGTGTGGCCCGCCATGCCGCTGGCCGAACTCCTGGCGCTGGCCGAGTCGAACACCCTGCCCGGCGGCGAGAACGCCGCGGGCACCGAAGCCGAGGGCTTCGTGCTGCGGTTCGCCTCCGGCGTGCGCGCGAAGGCCAAGCTGTCCGAATACGTACGCCTGCACAAGCTGGTCACCGGTGTCACCGAGCGGGACATCTGGCGCAGCCACGGCATCGAGCGCTTCGCCGGCCTCCCCGTCAAGGAGCTGGCGCAGGGCCTGAACTGCACCGTCGCCGACATCGAGGCCTCGGGCGGCAAGCCGCTCGAAGCGCTGCTGCAGCAGGTGCCGGACGAGTTCGACACCTGGGTGCGCGAGGTGGTCACCCGCATCGAGGACGCGGCGGCGCGGCGCGAGCGCGCCATCGACGAGGCGTACGCGCAGCTCGCCCATCTGGCGGACGACCGGGGCGCGTTCGCGCGCGCCGCCAAGGCGCTGCCCGACCGCTCGATCCGCGCCGCGATGTTCCTGCGCCTGGACGGCCGGTCCACGGAGCTCGTCGTATGGCGGCACGTGCGGCCCGAAGCGTCCGACCCCTTCACGACCGATGAGGAGAACTGAACCAGTGTCCGAAGACCCCGCACGCCCCGTCGTCCACGTCATGACGGGGTTGCCGGCCTCGGGTAAGACGACGGCCGCGCGCGCCCTGCAGGCCGAGGCCGCGGGCCGGATGCGCCGCGTCAACCTGGACGACCTGCGGGCCATGCTCGACCTGCCCGACCCGGAGCGCGGCCGCTCGTACCGGCACGAGCAGACCGTCCTGGCCGTGCAGGACGCGGCCGTGCGCGCGGCCGTCGACGGCGGCTTCGACGTGGTCGTCGACAACACGCACCTGACCTCGCACATCCCCAAGCGGCTCAAGGCGGCGGTCGCCGGGCGCGCGACCTTCGTCGTGCACGACTTCACCGACGTTCCGGTGGAGGAGTGCCTGCGCCGGGACGCCGCGCGGGAGCGGCCGGTCGGCGAGGAGATCATCCGGATATTGAACGACAAGCGGATGAGCGCCAAGAAGGGCGGCTGGCGGCTCACCGCGGAGTGGCTGAACGACCAGCCCGTGGTCGAGCCGTACGTGGCCGACCCGGCGCTGCCCTCCGCGGTGATGTGCGACATCGACGGCACGCTCGCGCTCACCGGCGACCGCAGCCCGTACGACTTCTCGCGCTGCGAGATCGACGCGCTCAACGAGCCGGTGCGGTACGCGCTGGACGCTTTCCGGCGCGCGGACGGCGACACCATCGTGCTGCTGTCCGGGCGCGGCGAGGAGCACCGGCCGCAGACGGAGGCCTGGCTGCGCCGGCACGAGGTGCCGTACGACGAGCTGTGGATGCGGCCGCTCGGCGACACGCGCCGCGACGACGTGGTGAAGGCGGAGCTGTTCGACGCGCATGTGCGCCACCGGTACGCGGTGCGGGTCTCGTTGGACGACCGGGACCGGGTGGTCGCGGTCTGGCGCCGGATGGGCCTGCCGACCTGGCAGGTCAACTACGGCGACTTCTAGAACGCGGGCGGCTGCCGGATCTCCCCATACTGGGGCCATGAGCGTGTTGATCGTGGACGCCGCGAACGTGGTCGGCTCCGTGCCGGACGGCTGGTGGCGGGACCGGCGGGGGGCGGCCGAGCGGCTGCGCGACCGCCTCGCGGAGCGGGACCCGGCCGCGGGCGGGGAGATCGAGGGGATCGGGGCGATCGAGGAGATCGTCCTCGTCGTCGAGGGCGCGGCCCGGGGCGTCGAGTCCGTGCCCGGAGTACGGGTGGACCCGGCGCCCGGGAGCGGTGACGACCGGATCGTGGAACTGGCCGCCGCCTACGCGGAGCGCGGCTGCGTCGTGGTCACGGCGGACCGGGAACTGCGCGAGCGGGTCCGGGCGTACGGGGCGCGGTGCGTCGGGCCGCGTACCGTACGCCCGGCGGGATGACCGCCCGGTGCGGGGACGGGGTCCGGAAGGTCAGTCGCACCACTTCACGTGGTGGAGGTTCTTCACGTAACGGGCGGTGACCCAGGCGTCCTTGCGCTCCTTGCCGTCCTTCCCCTCCATCGCGTCCGCCCCGTTCTCCGCGTTCGAGACCGCGGGCTGCTCCATGGAGTTCTCCATGGACTGCTCCATGGGCTGCTGTCCTTCCTTCTCCTTCTCCTTCTCCTTGACGTGGAGGAGGTACCAGACGTTGTTGCCGTCGACCGACTCACCGCGCACCTTGCACACGATGGCGACCCTGTGGTCCGGCTTCACGTGTCCCACGGACTTCGAGCGGGTGGTCGGCTTGGAGCGGAGCTTCAGCGGTCCGCGCGAGACGACCTTGCCGACGGTGTACTCCTTGCCCTGGTAGGTGCCGGCCTGGTCGCCGTCCGGTTCGAGAACGACCATCTCCTGCGAGGGGGTGTCGGTCGTCGGACCCTCGTCCGCGACGGCGGCGCCCGCCCCGACCCCGCCGAGCACCAGGCTTGCGGCGGCGAGAGCGAGGATGGTCCTGGTGGGCTTCCGCATGTGCAGGCTCCTCTGCGAAGACTTCCGCCCGGCCGCGGTGAGCCGCGGGCCGGGGTGGCAGCCAGTCGGCTGCCACGGTCGACTATGGCCAGGCCGGGTCGAGCAGCCCCGGTGACTCACCGCCGTTTAGCCCGAAATGCGCAATATCCGCCCCTCGGTCCGGGGGTCGGATCATCGGGATATCGCGCAGCCGAGGCACCCATTCGAGGGACTCCCGTGCCCCGTACATCTGGCTAGCATTTCTGTCATGCAGCTCGACAACGGCGTGGTGGCCGGCGCGATTCCCGGCGTGGTGTGGGTCAAGAGCAGTGCCAGCGTGGGCAACGGCAACTGCGTGGAAGTCGCGGCCCTGGCGGGCGGCGGAGTGGCGATGCGGAACTCGCGCTTCCCTGACGGGCCGGCGCTGGTGTTCACGGCCGCCGAGATCGAGGCGTTCCTCCGCGGCGCCAAAGACGCGGAATTCGACCACCTGACCGGATGACGGCTCGATTCGAGGCCAGAGCGTGAGGGGTGGACCGATGGGCGGCGATCGGGCCCGGGCGGCGGCCGACCGCCTGCTGGGGCGGGAACTGCGCAGGTGCCGTGAGGCCCGGGGCCTCACCCTGCGTCAGGTGGCACCGGTCATCCGCGGCTCGGTGTCGAAGATCAGCCGGATGGAGCGCGGCGAGAGCCCGCCCAGACCGCGCGACGTACGGGACCTCGCCCGGTACTACGGCGTCGACGCCGAAGAGATGCGGGCGATGGAACGGCTCCTGGAACACGCGCGGGACTCCGAGTGGTACGAGCAGTTCAGCGATGTCACCCCCGACTTCCTCAAGCGCCTCATCCAGCTGGAGGGCGACGCCGAGGAGATCTGCGTCTACGAGAACCTCGTCGTCCCCGGCATCCTCCAGACCCGCGCCTACGCCCGGCACATGGTGCGGGCGGTCATGCCCGGCGCCGGCGAGGAGGAGGTCGACCGTGTCGTCGAACTCCGCGCCGAACGGCAGCTGCGGCTGATGAACCGTCCGCTGCCCCGGGTGACCGCCCTGCTGGAAGAGGGCGTACTGCACCGCCGCTGCGGGAACGCGGCCGTGATGGACGAGCAGCTGACCCACTTGCTGCGGGCCGGGGAGACCGGCAAGGTGAGCATCCGCATCCTCCCGATGGCCCGCGCGTACGGGGCCACACCGCCCTACCCGATCACCCACCTGAGGTTCCGCGACGGGGAGCACGCCGAGGTGGCGTACGTGGAGCACATCAACGGCGCGAACTACGTGACCAGGCCGCGGGCCCTCGACGACTACCGCACCGCCCTGACCAACGTGCGCAACGCGGCGGCCACCGTGGACGAGAGCACCGGCCTGATCCGCACGGCGCAGCGCCAGTTCAGCGCCGGCGAACTCCGGGTGACCGCGTGATCGCCTGACCGCCTGACCGCCTGACCGGGTGAGCACGTCACGGCCGGCCCAAGGGACCTGGGGGATGGCTGGAACGGGCCCCCTCCGGATGCGCGGGTCCGCGCCCGCCGCCAGAGTGGCTGTCATGGGTATCGAAGATTACAGCGGCGGCCCGGGCGCCCAGCAGACCGGCGTCCTGGTCGTGACGACGAACGACGTGCCCGGGTACCGGGTCGAGCAGGTCATCGGCGAGGTGTTCGGCCTCACCGTCCGCTCCCGCCACCTCGGCAGCCAGATCGGCGCCGGCCTGAAGTCGATGATCGGCGGCGAGCTGAAGGGCCTGACCAAGACCCTGGTGGAGACCCGCAACCAGGCCATGGAACGGCTCATCGAAGCGACGAAGGCGCGCGGCGGGAACGCGGTCCTGATGATGCGCTTCGACGTGACCGAGGCCGCCGACGTCGGGACCGAGGTGTGCGCGTACGGGACGGCCGTCGTGATCACCCCCGCCGCCTCCTGATCCCCTCCATCCACTTCCGTAAGTCCAGGACGGGGCTCCGCTTTGTCCATGGGCCTGCGGCGGCGCGGTCCGCAAGCTGACAGGTCAGTGAGCGGACCGCGGGCCTCCGTGCCGTGCGGTCTTCCGCCCAGGAAGCACCGACTCCCGGAGGCCCGATGCGCACCCCCCTCTGGCCGACCGCAGCCGCGGTCGCCGGTCTCCTCGCCACCCTCGTCGTCTCCGTGCCGGCGGCCTCCGCGGCGGACGCCGCCGCGGCCGCCCAAGCCGCCGCGGCCACCGCCGCCACGCCCGTGACGATCACCTCGCCCGAGCTGTCCGTCAGCGTCGACAGCGGCTTCCCCCGGGTCGTCAGCTACACCCGGCGGGCCACCGGGGACGTGCTGAACGGCAACGAGGACGCCCTCTCCGCGATCGTCGTCAACGGCACCACGTACACCCCCACCGTGACCTCGACGCCCTCCGCCTCCTCCGTGGACTACGCGCTGGCCTTCTCCGGGGTGACCATCAGATCCCGGCTCTCGGTCACCGGTTCGGTCGTGGAGTTCAAGGTCACCGCGATCGAGGACACCGCCGCCCTGCGCGTACGCAGCCTCGCGATCCCCGACCACACCCTCGTCAGCGTCCGCAGCGACCAGCCCGGCGCCGCGCTGGCCACCGCGAACATGTACACCGCCACCACCGGCACCGGGGACACCTTCACCCCCGTCACCGCGAGCACCCCCGTGGACTCCGCCGCGACGACGGTGATGTACGGGCTGGCCAACACCGCCAAGCTGGCCGCCGCCATCGACTCCAACTCCCTCTACGACACCCCCACCGGTGGCACCGCCCGGGAGAACGGCCGGATCAGCAAGCGGGTCACCGACAAGGGGGCCTACCGGCGCGCCGGACTGTGGAGCGGAGCCTGGCTCTACCGGGCCGCGGGCGCCGCCGACACCGACACCGAGCCGCTCCCGTACGCGCGGATCGCGATCACCGGCGACCGCAACGGCGATGCGACCGTCGACTGGCAGGACGCCGCCGTCGCCTACCGGGACATCTGGACCCCGCCCACCGGCTGGCAGCAGACCGCCGACCGGGTCGTACAGCGCATCCCCTTCAACTTCGCCTCCCAGGCCACCCACCCCTTCGCCGAGACCCTCGACGAGACCAAGCGCGTCAGCCTCGCCACGGACGGCCTCGGCCAGTTCGTCCTCCTCAAGGGGTACGCCTCCGAGGGCCACGACTCCGCGCACATGGACTACAAGAACATCGGCTCCAAGCCGGGCGGGGCGGCCGACCTGAACGCCCTCACCACCGCCGGACACGCCTACAACGCCGACTTCGGCGTCCACATCAACGCCACCGAGGAGTACCCGGTCTCCGCCACCTTCGACCCGGCCCACCAGAGCGGGGGACTGGGCTGGGACTGGCTCGACCAGTCGTACTACGTGGACACGCGCAAGGACGGCCAGTCCGGCGAGCGGCTGAAGCGGCTCCAGGACCTCAAGACGGCCGCGCCCGGGCTCGACTTCCTCTACGTGGACGTCTGGTACGGGGACGGGTACGTGTCACGCAAGCTCCAGCGCGAGATCGGCGGCCTCGGCTTCCAGCTCGCCACCGAGTTCCCCAACACCCTGACCGAGCAGTCCCTCTGGCACCACTGGGCGGCCGACGTCAACTACGGCGGCAGCGACCTGAAGGGCATCAACTCCACCATCGCCCGCTTCATCGGCAACCACGCGAAGGACGACTGGATCGCCGCGAACCCGCTGCTCGGCGGCGCCGAACTCGCCGCGTACGAGGGCTGGCAGGGCAAGAAGGACTACACCGCCTTCCTGAACACGACCTTCGCCGTCAACCTGCCGACCAAGTACCTCCAGGAATCCCCGATCGTGAAGTGGACCTCCGACACGGTCACCCTCGCGAACGGGACCACCGCCACCACCGCCGGCGGCACCCGGAAGATCACCACCGGCGGGCGCACCGTTCTCAGCGGAGGCAGCTACCTGCTCCCGCGCGACGGAAAGCTCTACCACTGGAACGACAAGGGCGGCTCCACCACCTGGACCCTGCCCGCCGGATGGACCGCGCCCAAGCTCTACAAGCTGACCGACACCGGCCGGCAGCTGGTCGGCGACCTCGCCGTCAGCGGCGGCCGGGTCACGCTCAACGCCACCGCGAAGACCGCCTACGTCGTCACCGACGGCGCAGCGCCCGCCCAGGCCGACCCGAAGTGGGGCGAAGGCACCTCGGTCAAGGTCAAGGACCCCTCCTTCTACGCGGGCGACCTGAACGTCTGGACGGTCACCGGGACCGGCGCCGCCGTCACCCGCAACGCACAGGGCCAGAACGAACTCACCCTGGCCCCCGGGACCGCCCCCGCCGTCTCCCAGCAGCTCACCGGCCTGACCCCCGGCACCTACGCGGCCTCCGTCTGGGTCTCCACCCCGACGGGCCGCGCCACCACCCTCACCGCCACCCCGGCCGGCGGCGCCGCCGCATCCGTGTACGCCGACTCCTCGACGCTGACCAACAACCTGGGCGGCAGCGAGAAGAACGGCACCAGGATGCAGCGCATGAAGGTGCTCTTCGACGTGCCGTCAGGGCAGTCCACCGCCACCCTGAAGCTCTCCGCCGCGGCCGGCTCCGGCACCGTCTACCTGGACGACGTACGGGTCGTCCGCTCGGCCCGCACCCCGCTCGCCGGCCACTGGTTCACCGAGGACTTCGAGAACGTGGACGCGGGCTGGGGCCCCTTCGCCTTCGGCGGCGCCGGCGGCGCGGCCACCGATCCGCGGACGCACATCGCCCAGCGCAACGCCCCGTACACCCAGGCGGGTTGGAGCGGAAAGCCGGTCGACGACGTGATCTCCGGGCAGAACTCGCTCAAATCGCACGAAGAGCGCCAGGGCCTGGTCTACCGCACCCTCCCGCAGACGCTGCGGATGGTGCCCGGCCACGCGTACAAGGTGACCTTCGGCTACGAGAACGGCTTCTCCGGCGACTACCAGTTCATCACCGGCTCCGGCAGCACCGAGACGGCCACCGCGCTGAACCAGGCGCGGACGGCCACCACGTTCACGAAGACCTTCACCGCCGGGAGCGACGCCTGGATCGGCATCCGGAAGGCCACCGCAGAAGACTCCCACAACGAGGCCGACTTCATCCTCGACGACCTCGCCGTGGACGACCTCGGTCCGGTCGGTGGCGGCGAACTCCTCGTACCTCAGGCGCAGATGGGCGTGAAGGCCGTCGACAGCCAGGAGACCACCGGCGAGAACGGCAGCGCCGCCAACGTCCTCGACGGCGACGCCGCCACCATCTGGCACACCGAGTGGTACGCCGCCACCGCGCCGATGCCGCACGAGATCACCCTCGACCTGGGCGCCTCGTACAACGTCTCGGCGCTGCACTGCCTGCCCCGGCAGACGCAGAGCAACGGGCGCATCGCCGACTACCAGGTGTTCACCTCCACCGACGGGGTGAACTGGGGGACGGCCGCCGCCACGGGCACCTTCGCGAACACCACCGCGCAGCAGGACGTCTCGTTCACCGCCAGGACCGCCCGGTACGTCAAGCTCAAGGCCACCAGGGAGGTGGGCGGCAACCCCTGGACCTCGGTCGCGGAGCTCAACATCGGCTACCTGCCCTGAGGCTGGGGGCGGGGCGGTACCGACTGCTGAGGCACCGACTGCTGTTGGCGGAACCGGACGGGTGCCATGCCCACCCGGCGGCTGAACAGCCTGCTGAAATACGCCGGATCCTCGTAGCCGACCCGCCGGGCGACCCCCGCGACCGGCAGGTCGGTCCGGGCCAGCAGCTCCTTCGCCCGGCTGAGCCTGATCCCGAGGAGGTACTCCTTGACCCCCTCGCCCGTACTGCGCCGTACGGCCCCGCGCAGTTCGGGCAGGGGTATCCCGAGCCGGGCCGCGTGCTCGGCCACCGAAATGGGCAGCAGCGCGTCCCGGGCCAGGGCGTCCATCACCGCGTCCCCGTGCCGGGACACCTCGGCGCGGGCGTAGCGCAGTGCCACGAGCAGTCCGTGCACGGCCGCGGCGGCCTCCACCTCCAGCAGCGGGCCGCCGCGCCGGGCCGCCCGTACGATCCCGTCGACCACGTGCCGTACGCCCTCCGTCCCGCTCAGCGGCACCAGCGGGCGGTCCGGGGTGACGTAGCCGAGGTCGGTGTACGCCTCCACGCTGCGGCCCGCGAAGTCCACGAAGCACTCGTCCCAGCCGGTCTCCGGGTCCGGGCCGTAGTGGTGCTCCACGCCCGGCACCAGCCACAGCAGGGCGGGCGCGGTCACCGGCTGTGGCGGGCGCCCGTCGTGGCCGAACCAGCCGCGCCCCCGGGTGACGACCACCGCGACGTGGTGGTCGAGGGCCCGCGGGCCGACCACCGGCAGCAGGCCCTCCTGCACCCCGACGCCGAGGCAGACCAGACCGAGTCGCCGGTGGTTGGCGGTGGGGGAGAAGTACCGCATCCAACTGCTGTACGGGGGCTTCGGCATCTGCGGATTGTGATCCACCGGGCCGGGCCCCCTCAAGGGGACGCGGGCGCCCGGCCCTTGCGCGGCCGCGCCTCCTTCCGTACGGGCCCGCGGCCCGGGGCGCGGAGTCCGGCCGCCAGCCCGGCGACCACCACGACCAGGCCGAGCCAGACCGGCGGGCCGGGCATCCCGCCGCCGGAGAGCGCCCCGATGGCGGCCGCGGCGAGGGGCGCGACCCCGGCCAGCAGCCCGGCCCGGCCGGCGCCGACGGCGGCCACCGTGCGGTACCAGAGGAGGAAGGCCACCGCGGTCACCATGACGGCCAGGTACCCGGCGGCCGCCCACTGGGCCGGTCCGAGGGCCGGCAGACCGGCGGGGTGCTCGGTGAGCAGCGTCAGCGCCGCCAGCATCACGGCCCCCAGCCATACCGCGTGTACGGAGACCCCCCACGGTCCGTGGCGCCTCAGTACGGGTACGGCGAGCAGGGTGAACGCGGCCTCGCAGGCCAGCGCCAGCGCGGCCCAGGCCACTCCGGCGGCGTCGGTCCGGCCGGTCCCCTCGACGAGGACGGCCCCGGCGACGACCACGACGGCCGCCACCAGGATCCGAGTGGTGGGACGGCGGCCCTCCAACAGCGGGCCGAGCACCCCGAGGAGGACCGGTACGGAGGCCACCGCGACGGCGATGACGGCCGGTTCGGCGTGCGCGACCCCGCGCACTACGGCCACGTTGAACAGCACGAGCCCGGTGGCCGCGATCCCGGCCAGCCACAGCCACTCCCGGCCGCGCGGACGCAGGACCGGCACCCGGGCGGCCCGGGCGAACGC
Source organism: Streptomyces sp. NRRL S-244 (assembly GCF_000717915.1). GTDB lineage: Bacteria > Actinomycetota > Actinomycetes > Streptomycetales > Streptomycetaceae > Streptomyces. The sequence continues at coordinate 362,169 of NZ_JOCX01000003.1, read as the reverse complement.
GATCAGGAGGAGGGCGGCGGCCGCGTAACGGACGGCCTGGGTGGCGAACAGCGGGGCGTGGACCAGGGAGCGCGAGACGGTGACGCTGCTGCCGACCAACACCATGCCGAGGGCGCCGGGGGCGAGGGGAGCGAAGGTGTTCATACGACCCAGCCTCTGCGAGCATTGGCCCCATGGGCAGTGCCGAACCGCATCGATCCAAGGGGTCCAAACCGGCCGAGCCCGCCGGCGGCTCGGATTTCCTCCAGCTGGACCGGCGGGAGGTGCCGCCGGGTGGCCGCACGCAGTGGCTGACGGCCCGCATCCGAGCGGCCATCGCCGACGGCACGCTGCCGGTCGGCAGCCGCCTCCCGCCGAGCCGGGTGCTCGCGGCGGAGCTCGGGGTCTCCCGCGGCCTGGTCACCGAGGCGTACCAGCGCCTGGCGGACGCCGGTCAAGTCCAGGGCCGCGGCCGCTCGGGCACGACGGTGGTCGCCGCCCCCCTCCCCCCGCCGGCCGCACCGGCCGCCGCGACCGCCCCTGCCGCGCCGGCCGGCCGGAACGCGCCGGGCGGGCCGGCCGGGCCCGGTGGGCCGTTCGGGCCGGGTGGGCCGTTCGGGCCGGGGGCGGCGGCCGGTGCGGCCGGGGCGCTCGTCGATGCCCTGCGGGCCGTGCCGTGCCGGATCGACCTCTCGCCGGGGGTGCCCGACCTCACCGCCTTTCCGCGCACCGCCTGGCTGCAGGCCGAGCGGAGCGTGCTCGGCGCGCTCACGCCCGCCGACTTCGGCTACGGGAACCCGCAGGGCGTGCCCGCGCTGCGGGCGGCGGTCGCCGGCTGGCTCGCCCGCAACCGCGGGATCCGCGCCGACCCCGACGAGGTCGTCATCGTCGCCGGCGTCGCCCAGGCGCTGGCCCTGGTGGCCCACGTCCTGCGCGAGGGCGGCGTACGGAAGGTCGCCGTGGAGGACCCCGGCTCGCTCGGGGCCCGGCAGCAGCTGGAGTACGGCCGGCTGGAGACCGTACCGGTACCGGTGGACGAGGGCGGGCTGGACACCGCCGCCCTCCGGGCGAGCGGAGCCCCGGCGGTGCTGCTCACCCCGGCGCACCAGTTCCCGACCGGGGTCGTGCTCGACGGCGAGCGCCGCCGGGAGCTGCTCGGCTGGGCGGCGGCGGGGGGACTGGTCGTCGAGGACGACTACGACGCCGAGCACCGCTACGACCGCGCCCCCGTCCCCGCGCTGCGCGCCCTGCTGCCCGAGGGCGTCTGCTACGCCGGAAGCGTGTCCAAACTGCTCGCCCCCGCGCTGCGCCTCGGCTGGCTGCTGGTCCCGCCCGGCCTGCGCGAAGCGGTGGTGGCCGCGAAGCGCTACGCAGACCTGGGCAATCCGGTCCTCGCACAGCTGGTGCTGGCCCGGCTGATGGACTCGGGCGAGCTGGAGCGCCACCTGCGCTTCGTCCGGCGCCGCCACCGCCGCCGGCGGGACACCATGCTCCAGGCGATCACCGAGCACCTGGCGGGCGCCCGGGTCCACGGCGCTGCGGCCGGCCTGCACCTGATGGTCACCTTCGACGGCGCGGCCTTCGAGGACACCGCCCTCGCGGCCGAGGCCCTGGCCCTCGGTGTCAAGGCCCACCCGCTGTCCTGGCACCGCATCCGACCGGGCGCACCCGGCCTGGTCCTCGGCTACGCGGCGGGCCCGCCGGGCGAACTGGAGGAAGGCATCGCCCTGCTCGGCCGCGCCCTGCGCCGACTCCGCTGAACCCGGTCCGGTCTGATCCGGCCGGAAGGGCACCCCCTCCGGAGCCGGCGAAGCGGAACTTTATGCTCAGGTGCATGCACCACGCGTCCGTCCCCGACATCACCGTGATCATCGCCGTCTACAACGCGATGCCCTACCTGAACGAGTGCCTCGACTCCGCGCTCGGCCAGAGCCTCGGGGCCGAGCGCCTGGAGGTCATCGCGGTCGACGACGGCTCCACGGACGGCAGCGGCGCCGAGCTGGACCGCTACGCCGCCCGGTACCCGCAGGTCCGCGTCCTGCACCAGCCGAACTCCGGCGGCCCCGGCGGCCCCCGCAACCGGGCCCTCGACCTGGCCCGCGGCCGGTACGTCTTCGTCCTCGACGCCGACGACTACCTCGGCCCCGAGGCGCTGGAGCGGCTCCTGGACATGGCCGAGACCCAGGGCAGCGACGTGGTGCTCGCCAAGCAGGTCGGGCTCGGCCGGACGGTGTCGGACAAGGCGCACCGGCACGCCGAGGAGGCCGCCCTCCACACCTCGGAGGTCTACCGCTCGCTGCACTCGGCCAAGCTGATGCGCCGCCAGGTCATCGAGGACGCCCGCCTGCGCTACCCGGAGGACCTCTGGTACGGGGAGGACCAGGTCTTCGTGACGGAGGTGTTCCTGGCCGCCGGGAAGATATCGGTCGTCGGCGACTACGACTGCTACTTCCTGCGCCGCCGCGACGACGGCCAGAACATCACCGCGCGCCCCCGGACGGCCGGCGAGACGGTGGCCCACATCGAGCGCGTCATGGCCCTGGTGGCCGAGCGGGTCCAGGACCCGGTGGGGCGGCGCCGGATGCTCGGCCGGCACTTCCGCAGCCTGCTGCGCACGGCACTGCGGCCGGCCGTGGAGGCCCGCCAGGAGAACCCCGGCTTCACCGGGGAGGTGTACGACCGGGCGCGGGCGCTGGTGCAGACGTACTGGCGGCCGGACATGGGCGGCGAGCTGCCGCCGATCGACTGGATCCGGCTGTACGCGTTCGCCTGCGGCCCGCTGCCCGCCTTCGAGCAGCTGATGGAGTACGACCCGGCCCTGGAGCCGGCGCCGCAGGAGCTCGTCGACAACGGCCGCGTGTACCGCTGCTACCCGCTGTTCCGCGACCCGGCGGCGGGACTGCCGGACGTGCTCTTCGACGTGACCGACAAGCTCAAGACGCAGCACCGGCTCGCGTCGCTGACCTGGCAGGGCGGCCGCGTGCGGCTGACCGGCCACGCGTACATCCAGTCGCTCGGGACCGGCCGCATGGAGAGCGAACTGCTGCTTCGGGCGCGGGAGACGGGCGACGAGCACCTCGTACCCCTCCTGGCCCGGCCGGCGCCCGAGCTCACCGAGCAGAACCCGGAGCTGATGATGGCCGGCTTCCTGGCGGAGCTCGACCTGGCCACGCTGGCCGGCGGGGGTCCGCTGCCGCCGGGCACCTGGGACTGCTTCCTGAACGTACGGGCGGACGGGGTCACGCGTACGGTCCGGCTGGGCCGCCGGCACGCCCCGGAGCTGGACCGCACGGCCCGCCGGGCCAAGGTCCTGGCCCGCGACCCGGGCGGCGCCACCGAACTCACGGCCGCCGCCTTCTTCACCTCGTACGGGAACCTGAGTTTCGAGGTGGTCCGCAGGATTCCGCTGCCCACGGCCTGAAGAAATTTCTTCCAGCCGAAAAAACTTCGGAACCGGCGGCAACCTCACGGGGGGTCGCGCGTCGTGCGGGGGTGAAGGGCGGCATTCCGCGCCCTGCACCGACCGTGACCCGACCGTGGAGAACCACTGTGATGAACCTGAAGCGCGTCCCCTCGACCGTCCGCCGGGCGGCCGTCACCGCTGCCGCCGCCGGGGCGGTCCTCGCGCTCGCCGGGCCCGCCTTCGCCGCACAGGGCGCCTCGGCCACCCCGTCGCCCGTCCCCAGCGCTCCGTCGAGCGCGACGCCCACCCCCTCGCGCAGCGTTCCGCCGACCGCGGCGCCGAGCGCCCACCCCACGCCCTCGCGCAGCGTTCCGCCGACGGCCGCGCCGAGCGTCCAGCCCACGGGCGCTCCGAGCGCGGCGCCCAGCGCGTCTCCTTCGCCGGCCGGTGACGAGCTCGCGAAGACCGGCTCCTCCGCCACCACCGCCGCCATCGGGGGCGGGGCCGCCGTGCTCATCGCCGCCGGCGCCGGCACCCTCTACGCCGTCCGGCGCCGCGCCAACGGCTAGGCACCCAGAAACCCGGGAATCCAGTGCTCCACCTCGTACCACCCGCACCTTCCCCCCGCCCCCTCACGCTCGGCTTCGGCCGGGCGTGGCGGGGCTCGTGGTCGTGGCGGGGCTTGTGGCCGTCGGTGCTGCGCCGCGAGCGCGCCACCCCGCCGCCGCCCGCCCATCCGTACGGGCACGCCTACGGTCAGGGGGCCGCGTACGGGGCGGGGGCCGCGTACGACGACGGCCCGCGCACCGACGCGCCGCAGCCCACCGTCACCGAGCTCTACCACGCGCACCGGCTGCGCATGGTCCGGCTGGCGGTGCTGCTCGTCGACGACCTCGCCACCGCCGAGGACGTGGTCCAGGACGCCTTCACGGCCCTGTACCGGCGCCACGGGGAGCAGGTCAGCGAGGTCGACAACGCGCTCGGGTACCTGCGCACCGCCGTCGTCAACACCTCCCGGTCCGTGCTGCGCCGCCGCCGCACGGCCCGCGCGTGGACCCCGCCCGCGGCGGCCGACATCCCGTCCGCCGAGGACCACGTCGTCCTCGACGAGGCACACCGCGAGGTCCTCGACGCACTCGGCCGGCTGACCCCGCGCCGCCGGCAGGTCCTCGTACTGCGCTACTGGGCCGAACTCAGCGAGGCGGAGATAGCGACCACCCTCGGAATCAGCCGGGGCGCGGTGAAGTCGAACGCGAGCCGCGCCCTGGACGCGCTGGAACGGATTCTGGAGGGACGGATATGACGCACGGCGAACGCCCCGTCGAACGCAGGCTGCGCCAGGCCCTCGACGCCCGCGCGGCCGGGATCACCGTCCGCGAGCTGCGCCCGGCGCAGCCGCCGGCCCTGCACGTCCGGCGGCTGCCCGCCGCGCGGCTGCGGCTGGGCCTGCGCCGGTTCGCGCTGCCGCTGGCGGGGCTGGCCGCGGCTGCCGCCGCCGTGGCCGGGTACCTCGTGCTGGGCCCGGACACCTCCCCGGCCCGGCCGGTGCCGCCGGCTTCGCCGCCCGAGATCACCGGACCCGGGCCGACCCCGGACTCCCGTACGGGAACGGGCAGTCCGCACCCGTCCGTGGTGCCGTCGTCCCCGACGCCCTCCACGGCCCCCGGGACCCGCTCGCCGCAGCCGCCGGGGCCGACGCCGACCCCGTCGGGCGCGCATTCCGCCGCCCCGCCGTCGAGGTCCCCGTTCTCGTCCGCCACCCCGTCGTCCACCCCGTCGCGGTCCTCGCCGCCCCCGAGCGCGGGACCGTCCAAGGGGTAGGCCCTGCTCGCGGGTCAGGCGCGGGTGTTCTCCACCGCCGCGACCAGCGGGGCGAGTTCGGGGTTGCGGCCGGCCTCGGCCAGCGCCTCGCGCAGCGCGGTGTCGTTGGTCGGCCGGGCGGCGGCCAGCAGGGCCAGGCCCGCCTCGCTCACGTCGGTGTAGATGCCCCGGCGGTCGGTGTCGCAGATGTAGCGGTTCAGCAGCCCGCGGTCCTCCAGCCGGCTGACCAGCCGGGTGGTCGCGCTCTGGCTCAGCACCACCGAGTCGGCCACCTGGTGCATCCGCAGGTGCCCGCCCGGGCCGCTGTGCTGGCGGCTCAGGACGTCCAGCAGCGAGTACTCGCGCACGCTCAGCCCGTGGCCGGCCTGCAGGGCCCGCTCGATGTGCGCCTCGATCCGCCCGTGCAGCAGGGAGAGGGCGCACCAGCCCTGGGCGAGGCCGGTGAGTGCGCTGTCGGTGGCCGTCATGGCTGCTCCCTGCTCCTTCACACCGCTTCCGGTGTTCCCGTGTCGGGTGTTCCCGTGACGGGTGTTCCCGTGTCCGGTGGTCCTGTGCCCCGTGTTCCCACGGGTGTCCTCCCAGGATAGGCCACTACCGCAATAGCCCGCGTTTGCAATTATCCCGCGTCTGCAATTAATGTGGACGCACGTAAGCGGCGACGGCAAGTGCCGCGGACTGCACCACCACCTCCCCCTTGAAGGGCACCCCCCTCATGCCTCTCGCACTCCTCGCCCTGGCCATCGGGGCCTTCGGGATCGGCACCACCGAATTCGTGATCATGGGCCTGCTCCCCGAGGTCGCCGCCGACTACGGCAGCTCGATCCCCACCGCCGGCTTCCTGGTCACCGGATACGCCCTCGGCGTCGTCCTCGGCGCCCCGCTCATGACCGTCCTCGGCACCCGCGTCCCCCGCAAGCGCATGCTGATGCTGCTCATGGGCCTGTTCATCGCGGGCAACGTGCTCTCGGCGCTCGCCCCCGCCTTCGGCGTCATGCTCGCCGGGCGCGTCGTCGCCTCCCTCGCCCACGGTGCCTTCTTCGGCATCGGCTCGGTGGTCGCCGCCGGGCTGGTCGCCCCCGAGAAGAAGGCCGGCGCGATCGCCATGATGTTCACCGGCCTGACCGTCGCCAACGTCGTCGGCGTCCCGCTCGGCACCCTCGTCGGCCAGACCCTCGGCTGGCGCGTCACGTTCCTGATCGTCGCCGCCCTCGGCGTCCTCGGCCTGGTCGGCATCGCCAGGCTGGTCCCCGAGCTGCCCCGGCCCGAGGGCGTGCGGATCCGCCACGAGCTGGCCGCCTTCCGCAACGTCCAGGTGCTGCTCGCGATGGCGATGACCGTCCTCGGCTTCGGCGGGGTCTTCGCCGCGATCACCTACATCACGCCGATGATGACCAACGTCGCCGGTTTCGCCGACACCTCCGTCACCTGGCTGCTCGTCCTCTTCGGCCTCGGCATGGTCGCCGGGAACCTCATCGGAGGCCGGTTCGCCGACCGCGCGCTGATGCCGATGCTGTACGTGTCCCTGGGCGCCCTGGCCGTCGTCCTGGCCGTGTTCACCTTCACCGCCCACCACAAGATCGCCGCCGCCGCCACGATCGTGCTGATCGGCGCGCTGGGCTTCGCGACCGTGCCGCCGTTGCAGAAGCGGGTCCTCGACCAGGCCGCCGGCGCCCCCACCCTGGCATCCGCCGTCAACATCGGCGCCTTCAACCTCGGCAACGCGCTCGCCGCCTGGCTGGGCGGCCTCGTCATCGCCGCCGGGCTCGGCTGGACCGCCCCGAACTGGGTCGGCGCCGCGCTCGCCGCCTCCGCCCTGGTCCTCGCCCTCGTCTCCGGCGCGCTGGAGCGGCGTACGGCCGCCCGCCCGGGCGCCGGCGGCCGGGTCGCCGCGGCCGCAGCCCCGGCCGCCGCCCCCGTGCCCGTCCACCACTGATCCACGAGCCCGCGTACGACCCCCCCGGTACGCCACCCCCCTACGGCAGCCCTCGTACGAGATCCCCCGCACCACGATTCAGGAGAACCCGCATGTCCGGCACCACCACCCCCGCCCGTACCGCCGTCGCCCCGCTGACCACCGAGGACGCCGAACTGCTCCTCTCGGCGGCCCGCACCGCCGCCGAGCGGGCAGGGGTCACGGTCAGCGTCAGCGTCCTCGACGCCGGAGGGCACCTGCTCGCCTTCCGCCGCGACGACCGGGCCGTGCTGATCTCCGGCGAGACCAGCACCCGCAAGGCCTTCACCGCCCTCCAGCTCGACGCCCCGACCGCCGACCTCGTCGACGCCGTCCAGCCCGGCGGGCCCTTCCACACCCTGCCCACCGCCCTCGACCGGCCGCTGCTGTTCATCGCGGGCGGGCTGCCGGTCCACCGCGACGGCCGCCTCATCGGCGCCATCGGCGTGGGCGGCGGCGCCCCCGACCAGGACCACGGCTTCGCAGCGGCTGCCCTCGCCGCGCTCGTCTGACCCTCCCGCCCCGGCCTCCGGGTCGCGCGCCCCGGTCCTCCGTGCCACGTTGGTACGGGGGACAGGGGTGCATGATGCGAGAGTCCAGGCAGGTCAGGTCGTCCAGGCAGGTCAGGCAGGTCAGGCGGAGCCACGTCATCGCGACGGCGGTCGTCGCCGCGCTGGCCTCCCTCGCCGTGCCGGGGTGCACGGCCGCCTCCGACGAGGGCCGCGGCCCCGGGGACGCCAGCACCACCGGCTCCGCCGCCCCCGTCACCACGGTCGCCGCGCCGACGCCCCCGCCGCCCTCGCCGACCCCGTCGTACGCGCTGTCCACGGCCCCGCGCACCATTCCGGCCGTACGGGAGCACATCCCGGCCCGCGGCCCCGGCTGGAAGCCGGCCGCCGCCGCGCGGGTCGTCGTACCGCCGGTGAACGCGGCCGCACTCGCCGACGAGGGCAAGCTGCTCGCCGGCGAACTGCGCATGGGCTTCGCCGAGAGCGCCGACCCGCGCCCCGGCGACGTGGAACTGGCCCTCGGCGCAAAGAACTCCGGACCGCCCGAGTCCTACACGCTCACCGTCCAGAACGGCCGCGTCCGGGTCACCGGCCCCGACGAGGCCGGGGTCTTCTACGGCACGCGCACCCTCAAACAGGCGGTGAAATCCGCCGGTTCGGCCCCCGAGGGCACCGTGCGCGACGCCCCCGCCAAGCCCCAGCGCGGCCTCAACCTCGACATCGCCCGCAAGAACTTCGCCGTCGGCTGGATCGAGGACGAGCTGCGCCGCATGGCCGACCTCAAACTCAACCAGCTCGGCCTGCACTTCTCCGACGACCAGGCGTTCCGGATCCAGTCCGACACCCATCCCGAGATCGTCTCCACGCCCCACCTCACCAAGGCCCAGGTCCGGCAGATCACCGCCCTCGCCGCCCGTCTGCACATCACGGTCGTCCCCGAGCTCGACTCGCCCGGCCACCTCGGCGCCGTGCTGCGCGCCCACCCCGCCCTCCAGCTGCGCGACGTACAGGGGCGGGCCGTGAAGGGCGCCGTGGACATATCCGATCCGGCCGCGGCCAAGCTGATCGACGAACTGCTCCGCGAGTACCTGCCGTTGTTCCCGGGCGGGTTCTGGCACCTGGGCGCCGACGAGTACCAGGCGCTGGTCTACCGCGACCCGCAGGCCTCCTTCCCGCAGCTCGCGCGGGCGGCCCAGCAGAAGTACGGACCCAAGGCGCGCATCCAGGACCTGGCCGAGGGCTGGCTCGACGACCGTGCGGACGTGGTGCGTCCGGCGGGCAAGGTGCCCAAGGCGTGGAACGACGGCTTCTTCGCCGGAGGCGTGGTCCAGGCGGCCAAGGACATCCAGGTCGAGTACTGGACGGGCAAGGAGATCGGGGCCCGGCCGCCGCTGGAGTACCTGCGGGAGGGCCGCAAGCTGGTCAACCTCAACGACGAGTACCTCTACTACGTGCTCGGCCAGCCGAACCAGTTCACCTATCCCACCGGCAAGCGGATCTACGAGCAGTGGACCCCGCTGGTCCTGCGCGGCACGACCCCGGTGCCCGACCGGTACGCGGCGCAGGTGCTCGGCGCCCGGCTGGCCGTGTGGTCCGACCTGGCCGGCGCCCAGACCCAGGCCCAGGTCGCCGAGGGGATACGGCTGCCGCTCGCGGCGCTGGCCCAGAAGGTCTGGGACGCCCGCCCGCCGCAGCCCGCCTGGACCGAGTTCAAGGCGCTCGCCGACCGGCTCCAGCCGCCGGGCTGACCTGCGGAGGGCGTGTCCCGCACCGCCCCGGATATTCGCTGGCCGGACGCCGTCCGCATTGCTTGGATGCCGGGATGAACAGTGAGCTGCCGGACGGCTACGAGTTGTCCACCGACCCCGCCCGCCTCGACGCCGAGCTGATCCACCGCTGGCTGTCGCAGGACGCGTACTGGGCCCTCGGCCGGAGCCGGGAGAAGCAGGACCGGGCCATGGCGGAGTCCCTGAACTTCGGCGTCTACGACGCGGCCTCGGGAGCCCAGCTCGGCTACGCCCGCGTCGTGACCGACCGGGCCACCTTCGCCTGGCTGTGCGACGTGTACATCGACCGCGCCGCACGCGGCAAGCGGCTGGGGACCGGCCTCGTGGCCGCGATCCGCGACCACCTGGCCCCGTACGGGCTGCGCCGGGTGATGCTCGCCACGGCCGACGCGCACGGCGTCTACGCCGAGGTCGGCTTCGAGCCCCTGGCGGACCAGGAGAAGTGGATGCTGCTCGGCGAGCAGTAGGGGAGCGGAGGAGCGGCCGCCACGGCCGATGGGGCCCCTAGGGCCGCTCGGCGTGCTCCCTGCGCTGCCAGCGGCGGCGGACCCACTGGCCGAACAGCGGCAGGGCCAGGACCACGGTCAGGGTCCAGGCCGCGGCGAATCCCCAGATCAGGGGGAGCGACACCGTGATCGACGCCGCCACCAGCAGGGCCACGGTCACCGCACCGAGGAGACAGGCGGCCGCGGTGCGGTGCCGCGGACGGGTGTGCGCGGAGCGCAGGATCCGCTGGAGAGAGCGGTCCGCCTCGAGATCGGCCTCGATCGCCGAGAGGGCGCGCCGTTCGTGGTCGGACAGTCCGGCTCCGTCCATGACGACCTCCATCGGCCGGCGTCACCGGGCGGCGCGCACCACAGCCTCTGGCCTGCGCATACCCGACCAGGGGCGGCCCAACCCTCGCGGGCCGTCCCCTGGCTGCCGGGGGAGGGTCACCAGATGGAGTTGACCCACTCCGGGTGGTCGATGAACGGGTTCCGGTTGTGCTGGAACGTGTCGAATATGACCTGGTTGCGGCGCTGCTCGAAGGCGTCCGGCGGGTCCTGCTGGTTCCACTGCTTGAGCACGCTGATCCGGCCGATGGCGGGGGCGCTGCCGTTGTTGACCTTGTCGTTGACTTCCAGGTCCGCGAAGCCGTCGCCGCCGTCGTAGCGCACGGCCATGTAGAGCAGCATGCGCGCGACGTCGCCCTTGACCGCGTCGCGCGGCTCGAAGGAGTCGGAGTCGGTGAAGCTGCCGGGGGCCTCGGCGACCGGGCTGCCGCCCATGTCGAAGTCCTTGTTGCCGCGGGTGCTGTTGACCGTGACGTCCTCGGGGCGCAGGTGGTGCAGGTCCGTGCCCGGACCGGTGGACGTGCCGAAGTCGCCGTGGCTCTTGGCCCAGACGTGCTCGCGGTTCCAGTCGTTGACGCCGCCGCCGTTGGTGGACTTGGACTGGGAGCGGCCGGAGTAGACGAGGATGACGTTGTTCGGGTTCGCCGGGTCCTGGTCGGTCACCTTCAGCGCGTTCCACACGCCTTCGTAGGTCACCTTGGACTGGGTCTTGATGATGTTGTGGAGCGCGGTCTTCAGCGCGGCTCCGGTCTTGCCCTCGGCGGCCGCGTAGTACGCGTCCACGGAGGCGGTGGTGGTGGCCGCGTCGGCGGCGGCAGCGTCGGCGTGGGGAGCCGCCGTGCGCTGGGAGCCGGCCGACGCGGTGGCCGGAATGAGGGCCAGGGCCGCGACGGCGAGCCCGGCGACCCAGGGGGCGCGTGGGGAGGATTTCATGATGTGGGGGATACCTCTTCGCAGGCACCGCCCCCGCCAAGGCAGTTGGCGGGGCATCAGGTGGCAGAGCCGAGGCTCACATTGTCATGTGCCCTACAGATTAAATCCATGTGTCGGAAGGCCGGATTCTGCCCCTCGCGGCCACTGGGCCGAACGGGCGAGGGCCCCTTGGCAGATCGCTCCGCCGCGGGCACGGTGGCGGTGGCCCCGACCGGGGCCGCGCGGACGGTGCACACCGTCAACACCCCCTACCGGGAGCAGCCCATGGCAGTGAAGATCCTCATCGTGACCGGCGACGCGGCGGAGTCGCTGGAGGTCCTCTACCCGTACCAGCGCCTGCGCGAGGAGGGGTACGAGGTGCACATCGCGGCGCCGGCGGTCAAGAAACTGCGGTTCGTGGTGCACGACTTCGAGGAGGGCTTCGACACCTACACCGAGAAGCCCGGCTACACCTGGCCCGCCGATGTGGCGTTCGCCGACGTGGTGCCGGAGGAGTACGCGGCCGTGGTCGTCCCGGGCGGCCGGGCGCCCGAGTACCTGCGCAACGACCCCGAGGTGCGGCGGATCCTGGCCGCCTTCACCGGCTCCGACAAGCCGGTCGCCCAGATCTGCCACGGCCCGCTGATCACGGCCGCGAGCGGCGGGCTGAACGGCCGCCGGGTGACGGCGTACCCGGCGCTGGAACCCGACATGAAGGCCGCCGGGGCCGCGTACGAGGACTCCGAGGCCGTGGTCGACGGCACCCTGGTCTCGGCGCGCGCCTGGCCCGACCACTCCGCCTGGATGCGGGAGTTCCTGAAGGTGCTGCGCGCCAAGGCCCCGCTGGCCTGACGTACGCGGCGGCGCCGGCGCGGTTTCCTCGGCGCCGCCTCTACGTGCTCCACGTGCTCTACGTGGTCGACGCGGCCCTCGGCTCCGGCTGGTCGGATCCCGCCACCGCGTCGACGATCGTCAGCTGCCCGTCGTGATCTGCGGGGCCGGCTCGTTCTTGTAGTTGGCCGATCCGAAGTTCTTCTTCACCGCGGCCTCCCAGGAACCGTCCTGGACCATCTTCTTCAGGGCGGCGTTGATCTTGCTCTGGAGGTCCTTGTTGCCCTTCTTGACACCGATGCCGTAGTTCTCGTTGCTCAGGCTCAGCCCGACCAGCTTGAACTTGCCCGTGTTGCCCTTCTGGGCGGCGTACCCGGCCAGGATGGAGTTGTCCGTGGTGAGGGCGTCGACCAGGCCGTCCTGGAGCGCGACGACGCACTCCGAGTACCCGTCGAGCTCCAGGACGCTGGCCTTCGGCGCGAGGGTCTTCTTGACGTTCTCGGCCGAGGTGGAGCCGGTGACCGAACAGAGCTTCTTGTTGTTGAGGTCCTCGGCCTTGGTGATGGTGGTGTCGTCGGCGCGGACCAGCAGGTCCTGGTGCGCGAGGAAGTACGGGCCGGCGAAGTCGACCTTCTCCTTGCGCTTGTCGTTGATCGAGTAGCTGGCCGCGACGAACTTGACCTCGTTGTACTGGAGCAGCAGCTCGCGGTCGGAGCTGTCGACCTTCTTGAACTCGATCTGCTCCGGCTTGTAGCCCAGCTCCTTGGCGATGTACGTCGAGACGTCCACGTCGAAACCGGAGAAGGTCCCGCCCTGCTCACGCAGCCCGACGCCCGGCTGGTCGAACTTGATGCCGATCGAGAGGTTCCCCTTGGGGCCGCTGTCACCGCCACACCCGGAGGCGGTCAGGGCGAGGCCGACCACTGCGACCAAAGCACCGGCCTTGGGAACCTTCATGCTGCACTCTTTCCTAGGGGCCGCGGGATGCGCTGCGGGGATCGCCGGCAGCGGGGGGAACCGCGGATTGGTACGAAGCGTCAAGAAGAGTCGAGACGCGTGTACGAGGAAGCTAGGAAGGCGCCCGCCGCGATGTCACTGCAATTGAGGAAAACTTGAGGTAACGATCCGGCGCGACCGGTGTCTCTCCGGCGAATTGCGCCGTGAACGGGACAAAGCGGGCTGCTGCATGGCGGATTCGGTACGGGTGGCCGGAAAAGCACTGCTATTGAGCGAAGGGGTGCAAACCGTTCAAACTGGTGATCGATTTCAGGCCTGCGGATGGGTATGATCTCCGGCAGCAAGGCCGTAGCGCAGAGGTCGTCGCGCCCACGCATCGAGCTGGAGGACGTCGGTTCGAATCCGACCGGTCTTGCGTCTTCTTCTTTCTTGTCGTTGTGGACGCCGGGCACCGGCGAAGGACCGGTGGAGTGGTGATGACACAGCCGACACCCGTACGGTGCCCCGCGATCGAGCACCCCGACCTGCCGATCGCCGACCCGGCCGGGCTCGACCCGCTGCTCGCGCGGCTCGCCGCCGAAGACGCCGTCGGGGCCGACGAGGCCTTCCCGATCGGAACCCTGCGCGCGGACGGCCGCGTCGACCTGTGCAAGCAGGGCCTCGGACCGGCCGGCGCCGCCCGGGTGGCCGCCGTCGCCGCCGGCTCGCCCCACGCCCGGCACCTGCTCCTCGGCACCAACTCCATCGGCGACGAAGGAGCCCGCACGCTCGCCGGCGCCCTCACCGACGGGCACGGACTGCACACCCTCTACCTGGGCTGCAACCGCATCGGCCCCGACGGCGTGGCCGCACTCGCCGACGCCCTCGCGGACGACACCGGCGTCAAGGCCCTGTGGCTCAAGCGCAATCCGGTCTTCGAGGACGGCGCCCGCACCCTCGCCGCCCTGCTGCGCCGCAACCGGACGCTGCGCACCCTCGACCTGGTCAACACCGGCATCGGAACCGACGGCGTACGCCTCCTCCTCGACGCCCTGCGCACCCGCGAGACCCCGCTCGAACGGCTCTTCCTCGGCGGCAACGGCCTCACCGCCGAGGCCGCACCCCTGCTCGCCGCCCTCATCCGGGAGGCCGGGGTGCGCGAGCTGTACCTCCCGGCCAACCACCTCGGCGACGAGGGCACCGCCGTCCTGGCCGCCGCCGCGGCCGCCGACCCCGCGCGGCCCGTCCGCCTCGGCCTCGGCGGCAACGGCATCGGCCCGGCCGGCGCCCGGTCCCTCGCCGAGGCCCTCGGCGGGATCGAAGCCCTCGACCTCGGCCGGGCCATGTCCGAGCGCAGCCTCGGCTCCGCCGGCAACGACACCGGGGACGAGGGGGCGTACGCCCTGGCCGCCGCCCTCCCGGGCAGTCCGCTGCGCCGCCTCGAACTGCGCCACACCGGGCTCACCGGGCGCGGTGCGAAGTGCCTGCTGGCCGCGGTGCCCGAGGACTCCCCGCTGGAGTACGTGGGCCTCGGCCCCGGTCTGCCCCGCAAGGTGAAGCGGTCCTTCACCGCCCGGCTGCGGCCCGCCCGGCCCGCCCACCCCGACCTCGGCGCGATCACGAGCGTGTACCGGTGAGCGGGTACACCGGCCCCGGCGAACTGCCCGGGGGCGTTCGGGCGGAGGACGGCGCGGCCTGGCAGCGCATCCGCCGCCACGCCGTCCCGGGCTGGATGATCGAGCGCGCCACCGCGCACCGGCTGGCCGGCGACTGGCAGGCCGCCTGCGCGGCCGCCGCCGTGGACGTCACCTTCGACCTGCCCGGACTCGCCGCCCGGTACGGCGCACCCCTCGCGGAGGCGGTGGCGGAGGACCTGCGCCACCTCGCGCCCGACCTGGTGCGCTGGCACCTGCCCCGCGTCCTGGGCGGCCGTACGACCGTCGAGCCCGACGTACGCGTGCTGCTCGCCCGCTACGGCGCCGGCGCCGACACGCCGGTGCTGTCCGTGTCCACCGGCCCGATGATCGAGGGGCCGCAGCGGCTGCTGCTGCACTGCGCGCCGGTCGAACCCCCGCCACCCCACCGCACCTTCGGCGGCGCCCACCGGCTGCGCCCCGAGGACTGGACCGCGGCCCGCCCGCTCTGGGACGCCCGGCACACGGCCGCGCTGCGCGAGCGCCTCGGCGGCGGCGAGCGGCTGCCCTTCTTCCGCCCGGACGGCACCCCGCTGCCCGCGGACGAGCTGCCCACCGCCGATCCCGGCACCGCCGACCCGGCCGGGCACGCCGAGTGGGTCGCCCTGCTGCACGCCCGCGAAGACTTCGCCGAGGCGTACGCGGCCGCGGGGATCGAACGGGACCTGACCAAGCCCGCGGAGAACCCGCGCTACGGCAGGACGGCGGACCCGGAGACCCTCATGGCCACCTCCTCGGCCGATCTGGCGCGGCTGGGGCCGGAGGTGCGCCGCCTCGTGGCGGCCGGCGCGGGCGAACGCTTCAAGATGGGCGACTGGCGCGGCTGCCTGCTGCTGGAACCGGCCGGCTCCGGTCCGGACGACGGGCTGCGGGTCCGGGCGGCCGGCCGGGACGAGCTGGGCGGAGTGCCCGCGCTCCCGCTGTTCGCCTGGAAGCGGCTCCCCGACCTCGAACTGGTCCGCACCGGCCGGATCACCCCGCGCGAGCTGCACCCGCTGGTCGCCGCCGCGCTGTTCCCCGGGGCCGGCCCCGCCGCCGGTCCGCCCGGCCCCGCGGAGGCGAAGCCCGTACGGGTGCGCTGCCGCGGCGAGTGGCACGAGGTCCGCTCCCAGGGCGGCGTACTGGACCTGCTCCCGCACAGCCCCGAGGAGCAGCAACGCGAGCGCGCCATGCGGGCGTTCGGCGGCGCGATCCAGGGCTGCTTCGCCGTGCAGCAGATCTGGACCACGGGAGAGGGGCGGCTGCCGCGCGCCCTGCGGGCGGAGCGGCAGGAGCTGTTCCTGCGCGTCCAGCACGGGGACACCCCGGGCGTCGTCGCGCTGCTCGACGCGGGCACGGACCCCCGGGTCCGGGACGCCCGCGGGTACACGCTGCTGCACGTCCTGCACCTGCTCGACCACGAGGTGCTGCTGCCGCGGCTGCTGGCGGCGGGCCTGGACCTGGAGGCCCAGGACAAGGCGGGGCGCACCCCGCTCCAGGTCGCCGTCGAGCGGGGGGCCCGGGTCGGCCTGGTCCGCATGCTCCTCGCGGCCGGCAGCAGGATCGACGTCGTCGACGACGCGGACCTGTCGCTGGGCCAGGTGATCCGCCGCCACAAGCGCACGGATCTCGCCTTCCTGCGCAGCCGGGTGGAGGAGGAGTTCCCCGACATCGGCTCCGAGTGGTTCGACGAGTACCTGGACGAGCGCGAGTCCGACGAGGAGTACGAGGACGCATGAGCACGCAGCCGCAGCGCGGGCCGCAGCCGCAGTCGCAGCCCTCGCGGGCCCTGGCGGCCGCCGACGCCCTGGGCGCCCGGCTCCGCGCCACCCGCACCGAGCCGGCGACCAACCCCCAACTCGAAGCGCTGGCCCTGGCCGTGACGGCCAATCAGCCCGTCCTGCTGTGGGGCGAGCCGGGCATCGGCAAGTCCGCGGGCATGCAGCAGCTCGCCACCGCCCTCGGCGTCGAGCTGGAGACCGTCATCGCCAGCGTCCACGAGCCCTCCGACTTCGCCGGGCTGCCCATCGTCGGCGAGGACCCCGCCACCACCGGCGTGCCCATGGCCCCGCCGGACTGGGCGGTCCGCCTCGCCCGCACCGGCCACGGACTGCTGTTCTTCGACGAGCTGTCCTCCGCCCCGCCCGCCGTGCAGGCGGCCCTGCTGCGCGTGGTCCTGGAACGCCGGATCGGCAGCCTCGTCCTGCCCGAGTCCGTACGGATCGTCGCCGCGGCCAATCCGCCGTCCAGTGCGGCGGACGGCTGGCACCTCAGCCCGCCGCTGGCCAACCGCTTCGTCCACCTCGACTGGACCCACAGCCCGCGCACCGTGGCCCGCGGCCTCGCCGGCACCTGGCCCGAGGTGGCCATCCCGGCCGTCGACCCCGCCCGCGCCTCCGGGGCCGTCGCCCGCGCCCGCGGCGTGATCTCCGGCTTCCTGACCGCCCGGCCGGGCCTGGTCCACCACATGCCGAACGAGGCCGAGGGCCGCGGCCGCGCCTGGCCCTCCCCGCGCACCTGGGAGATGGCCCTGCGGCTGCTGGCCACCGGGTACGCGGCCGGCGCCGGCCGGGAGGCCCTGGCCGCCGCGCTCACCGGGGCCGTCGGGGACGCGGCCGGGATCGAGCTGCTCTCGTACGTGGAACACCTCGACCTGCCCGACCCGGACCGGGTGCTCGCCGACCCGGACGCCTTCGCCCTGCCCGAACGCGGGGACCGGCAGCTGGCCTTCCTCATCGCCGTGGTCGCCGCCGTCCAGGGCGAGCTCACCCGCCCCCGCTGGGAGGCCGGCTGGGCGGTCCTCGCGAAGGCGGTCGACGCGGGCGTGCCCGACGTGGCCGCGCGTGCGGCCACCGACCTGGCCGCCATGCGCGACCTGGACTGGCCGGTGCCCGCCGGGATCGACGCCTTCATCGAACTGCTCCAGCTCTCCGGCGCCCTGCCGGGCGGCGGCTGACGGGCGGGTGAGCGTGCCCATGGACGGCCCGACGGGCGACGGCCCGACGGGCGACGGCCCGACGGGCGCGCCCGAGGACGGAGCCCCCGCCGGCGCCCGCCTGGACCGGGCCAAGCTGCTGGCCGCCCGGTACAAGGCCGCCGAGGCCCGGCCGTACCTCGCCTCCGCCCTGTACGCGCTCACGGTGGTCCCCTCGGCCGGGGTCCCGACGATGGGGGTGGACCGGCACTGGCGCTGCTACGTCTCGCCCGCGTTCGTCGACGCCACGCCGGTCGCGGAACTGGCCGGGGTGTGGGTCCACGAGGTGGCCCACCTGCTGCGCGACCACCACGCCCGCGCCGACCGGCTCCCGGCCGCCGACCAGCGCGACCGGCGACGCGTCAACATCGCCCAGGACTGCGAGATCAACGACGACCTCCTCGCCGACGGACTGGCGCTGCCCGAGGGCCGGATGGAGCCCCGGCTGTTCGGCCTCGCCACCGGCGGGATGTTCGAGACGTACCTGCCCGCGATCCCGGCCACCCCGCCGCACGCACCGGACTGCGGCTCGGGGGCCCACGGCACGCCGATGCCCTGGGAGCTCGGTGAGGCGGCGGGTCCCGCCCGGATCGGCCCGGTCGAGGCGGAGGCGCTGCGCCGGCAGACCGCCCAGGCCATGCGCGCCCACCAGCGCGCCCGGGGCAGGCTCCCGGCCGGCTGGCAGCGCTGGGCGCAGGAGCTGCTGGAGCCCACCGTCGACTGGCGCAGCGCGCTGTCCGGGGCGGTCCGGGAGGCCGCCGCCTGGGCGGGCGGCGCGGTGGACTACACCTACCGCCGCCCCTCGCGGCGCACTCCGGCGCTCGGCGGCCGCGTGGTGCTGCCCAGCCTGCGCCGGCCGCTGCCGCGGGTCGCGATCGTCATCGACACCTCGGGGTCGATGGGCGAGGACGAGCTCGCCGCCGCGCTCGGCGAGGTCACCGGCGTGCTGCGGGAGGTCGGGGTCCGGGGCAACCGGGTCGCCGTCCTGGCCTGCGACGCGGACGTGCACACCGTGGCCCGGGTGACGAGCACCGAGCAGGTGACCCTGGCCGGGGGCGGCGGCACCGACATGCGCGTCGGCATCCGGGCCGCGCTGGCGCTGCCGGACCGGCCGAACATCGTCGTCGTGCTGACCGACGGGTACACGCCGTGGCCGGACGAGACCCCGTCCTGCCGGCTGATCGCCGCGCTGATCGGGGCCGACGCACCGCAGCCGCCGGGCTGGGTGGAGACCGTACGCGTCCCTCCCGGGTCCTGAGCGACGGACGGTATCCGGCTCAACTGGCCGGGAACGTACGCTCGTCCGGACCGGTGGGGCCGCCGCATGACAGCATGGCCGGGCAACACCCGGCAAGCGGAGGGGGAGTTCGGTGAGCACTTCGACGAGCGGAGTACGCAAGGGCCTGGCCAAGGTGGAGATCGCACTGCGGTGGGATCCGAGCCCCGCGGGCACGCCCGCCCATGACCTGGACATCATCGCGGCGGTGTTCGGCGCCGCGGACCCCCACGGGGAGCCGGTCCACCTCGTGCACTTCGGCAGCCGTTCTCCCGACGGCACCATCACCTTGAACCGTGACAGCCACACCGGCCAGGGCTTCGGCTTCGACGAGGTGATGACCCTCGAACTGGACCGGATGGCACCCGCGTTGGGGCGGGTCGTGGTCGGCGTGGTCATCCAGGACACCGGGCAGCGGGGTGCGCGTACGAAGACCTTCGCGGCCATAGGCGGTACGGGGGTCCGGATCCGGGAGGGCTACACCGAACTCGCGGTGACCGACTTCACGGGGGTCCCGCAGGCCACGGCGGCCACGATCGCGGAGTTCAGGCGCGACGGTTCGGGGGCCTGGTCGCTGGACGCCGCCCTACGGGGCTTCGACGCGGACCCGGAGGAGTTCGCCCGGATCATGGGCGCGCCGCTGTCCTGACGCAGGCCCGTACGTGGGGCCGCACAGACCGGGCGGTGGTCACTCCCTCGAGTGAGTGACCACCGCCCCGTCCGGTGGCGCGCTGCCGCCGTCCCCACGAGGCAGCGCGGGCGGGTCGCCGTCCGGTCATCGGAGACGGCGGCCCACCGGTTCAGGGGGCCTCGGCCCGGTCCGGGTCCGGGGCGGGGGCCGGGACGGGTACCAGGCCCAGGGCGGGCAGCAGAGCCGCGTCGACGAACCGGACCAGGTAGTCGGCGTCGGCGTACTGACCCTCCAGGACCGGCCGGATGCGCAGGACGCCCATCAGCTGGGCCGGCAGGAACTCCACGGCCGGATGGCCCGCCGCGATCTCGCCGCGCGCCACGGCCCGCGCCACCATCGCGTCGAACGCGGCCAGCTCCGGCTCGACCAGCGCCTCGCGCAGCGCCGCCT
Source organism: Streptomyces sp. NRRL S-244 (assembly GCF_000717915.1). Lineage (GTDB taxonomy): Bacteria > Actinomycetota > Actinomycetes > Streptomycetales > Streptomycetaceae > Streptomyces. The sequence goes on along the minus strand of NZ_JOCX01000003.1, from coordinate 342,203 downwards.
GCAGCTCCTCGTCGCTGAGCACGGCGTGCCCGAGCGCCTGGGTGAGGCGGGTGTCGCGTCCCGAGTTGCCTGCCGCGATCCGGGCCGCCTCGCGCAGGTCGCCGGCGAGCGTGCCGGTGTCCACCGCGGCCAGCGTGCCCTGCCGGTTCGCGCGCAGGGCCGCCGCGACGAGCTGGGGCTTGGTCTTCCACTGCCGGTAGAGGGTCGACTTCCCGCAGCAGGCCCGGGCGGCGACGCCCTCCATGGTCAGCGCCTCGTACCCGTGCTCGCGCAGCTGGTCCAGGACGGCGTCGTAGAACTCCTGCACCCGTTCCGGGGTGATCTTGGAGCGGCGCGCGGCCGGCGCTGTCGACGTCATGGTGAGCGGCTCTCCTCGGGGGCTCCGCAGCTGATGTATCCGTGAGGAAAGTGTACGGGAACGCAAGCGTATCGGTACACCCGCGTATCGATACGCAAATGTATCGATACACTGGCGTGTCGATGTCCGCGTACAGGCGGCGCGCGAGCACAGAGAAGAGAAAGCGGGGGAAATGAGCTCCCACACCACACCCGCCGGGCCGGCCGACGGCCCGGTACCGGGGCCGAGGCGCCGACTCATACGCGAGCTGCTGCTCGTCGCGGGCCTGTTCGCCGTCTACAAGGCCGGCCGGATGCTCGCCACCGACCGCACCGACGAGGCCCTGCGCAACGCCGGCCGGATCTGGGACGCCGAGCGCGCCCTGCACCTGCCGGGCGAGGGCGCGATCCAGCGCCTCCTCCTGCACGGGGACGCCCTCGTGCACACGGCGAACACCTACTACGCGGCCGTGCACTTCCCGGCGACCGTGCTCTTCCTGGTCTGGCTGTACGTGCGCAGGCCCGGCCACTACCTGTGGGCCCGGCGCGTGCTCGCCGTCCTGACCGGCGCCGCCCTCGCGCTGCACCTCGCCTTCCCGCTCGCACCGCCGCGGATGCTCGGCGCCGCGCACCTCGTGGACACCGCACAGGTCTACGGACCCTCCGTCTACCGGGCCGCGCCCGCCACCGACACCATGGCCAACCAGTTCGCCGCCATGCCCTCGCTGCACTTCGGGTGGGCGCTGATGCTGGCGCTCGGCATGATCGCCGCCACCCGGCCCCGCCTGCGCGTGCTGTGGCTGCTGCACCCGCTGGTGACGCTGCTCGTGGTCGTCGGCACCGCCAACCACTACTGGCTCGACGCGATCGTGGCCACCGTGCTGCTCGGCGGGGCGCTGCTGATCGTGCCGCGCCCGCGGGTCAGCGCAGGATCGCCGGCCGTCGTACGGCACCTGCCGCGCCCGCGGAGCACCGCCGGGGCGGCCGAGGCCGTGGGGGCCGGCCGATGAACGCCACCGTCCTCGCCGTCCTGCTCTGCCTCGCCTCCGCCGTGGCGTACGCGGCCGCCGCCGTGGCCCAGGAGCGCCTCGCCCGCGCGGCCGTGGCCCGCAGCGCCGGAGCCCTGCTCGGCAACGGGGCCTGGTGGTGGTCGGCCGGGCTGAACGCGGGCGCCGCCCTGCTGCACGCGGCCGCGCTGCGCTACGGGCCGCTCACCCTGGTCCAGCCGCTGGGCGCCCTCACCCTCGTCGCCGCCGTCCCGCTCGGGGCGCACGGCGCCGGCCGCCGGGTGGCGGCCACCGAATGGCGGGGCACCCTGGCCACGGTCGCCGGGCTCGGGCTGCTGCTGCTCCCGGCCTCCGGACCGGCCCCCGACGACACGCTCACCCTGGCCGAAGCGCTCGCCGTGTCCGGGGCCACGGTCGCCGCGATCACGCTGCTGACCGTACGCCGGGACGTGCGCTCGGGGCTGCGGCACGCGACGGCGTCCGGGCTGGCCTCCGCCGTGGCCTCCGCCCTGACCCAGACGGTGGCCGTCGCGGGCGGCCGGGGCGGGGCCCTGCTCAGCGTGCGGGTCGTCGCCGTCGCCCTGCTCGTCGTGGTGTTCGCGGTCGGCGGGATGCTGCTGTCGCAGCGGGCCTACCGGGGCGGGCTCGGGGCGCCGCTCGCCGTGGTGAACCTGGCCAACCCGCTGGCCGCGGCCGCCATCGGCATGATCCTGCTCGGCGAGCGCCTCCAGGGCGGCGCGGTGGGACTCCTGCTCGCCGTGGCCGGCGCCCTCGCGGCGGCGCGCGGGGTGCTGCTGCTGACGCGGACGGCGCCGGGCGCGGCGCCCGCACCGGCACCCGCCTCAGCACCGGCCGCCGCCTCCGTACCGGCACCCGCCTCCGCACCCGTAGCCGGCCGGGTGGCGGTCTGAAGCAGCCGAGAACCGTTTCGCACGTGTTCGCGTCCTCCCCGGTGAGAACGCGAACACGTACGTACGAGCGAAGCGGAGTGAACGACCATGGGGATCGTCAGCTGGATCGTCCTGGGGCTGCTGGCCGGCTTCATAGCCAAGGTCCTGCTGCCCGGCCGCGACCCCGGCGGCCTGATCGGGACCACGCTCATCGGCATCGCCGGAGCCTTCATCGGCGGCTGGCTCTCCGCGAAGTTCCTGGACAAGCCGATCGGCCACGACTTCTACGACCCCGCCACCTGGGGCTCCGCGATCGCGGGCTCGCTGGTCCTGCTCATCGGCTACCGCATCCTCTTCGGCAACTCCCGGGACTGAGCCGCCCCGGGGCCACCGGTTGGCCTCGGGCCTGCCCCGGCCCTCCGCACCACGCGGTTCCGCCGGTTCGGCGGGCGGCAACGGCGCGGTCCGCGACAGCGTGGCCCTCGGCGGACTCCCCGCTGCTTGCCCTGGCCGGGGGCGAAATTCGGCCAGGGACGGGCCGGGGCCCCTGGTGCCGGGCCCGCCGGGCGGGATTCACTGCGGGGCCATGACACGACACAGGATCATGGGCCTGCTCGGCGCGCTCGCGCTCGCCGCGGGCACCCTGGCCGGCGCCGCGGGACCCGCGGCCGCCGCCGACCCGACCGCGGGCGAGAGCGGGCTCCGCAGCGCCGCAACCGCCGAGCGGCAGACCGAGCCGCCCGCCGAGTTCGGGAGCGACTGGCACGACCCCCTCACCGCCGCCCCACCCGTCGCGCGCCCCGCGACCCGGTCCTGCGAGGTGACCGTCGCCGAGGCACAGTTCCGCGACTACACCCCGTACGTCGGGAGCTACGCGCCCCCGGCCGCATGCGGCGGGACCTGGGCCAAGGTCGTCCTGCGCCTCGACGGCAAGGTCAAGGGCCGCCAGTACGACCGCCTCGGCCACCTCTCCCTGGGCGGCGTCGAAATCCTGCGCACCTCCACCCCCGAGCCCTCGCCCGACGGCATCACCTGGTCCGTCGAGAAGGACGTCACCCGCTACCGCGACACCCTCAGCCGCCCGCAGCCCGTCGAGATGCTGATCGGCAACGTCGTCAACGACACCTACACCGGCGTCATCGACGTCAAGGTCACCCTGACCTTCTACGCCGCCGACCGGGACCGGCACACCATCGCCCCCGACACCCCCGACCGCGTCCTGCCGCTGACCACCCCCGCGGTCACCACCCCGCGCAACACCGAGCGGCTCCTCGCCGAGGTGTACGCCACCGGCTCCGGCGGCGGTTGCGAGGAGTACTGGTACATGACCACCCCCGACGCCGCCCCGTACTCCTGCAAGGCCGCCGACGGCCCGTACCGCGAGGTCCGGATCTCCGTCGACGGACAGCTCGCCGGCATCGCGGCCCCCTTCCCGACCGTGTGGACCGGCGGCTGGTCGAACCCCTTCCTCTGGTACGTCACCCCCGCGCCCCGCGCCTTCGACGTCCAGCCGGTCGTGTACGACCTCACCCCGTACGCCGCCCTCCTCAACGACGGCCGCCCGCACCGGATCGAGGTGTCCGTCGCCGGCGTCCCGGCCGGGCAGAGCGGCTGGAGCACCCCGACGAACCTGCTCCTGTGGCAGGACGAGGGCCGCGCCGTCGTCACCGGCTCCCTCACCCGCCACGAGGAGGGCGAACCGGCCAACTCCACCCGCTGGACGCCCGCCACGCCCGGGACACCGGGAACGCCCGCCGCGCAGCACCGCCTCGACACCGAGGGCGGCCACCGGCTCACCGTCGCCGGCCGGCTCGACACCTCCCACGGCCGGGTCACCACCACCGTCACCCGCGCCGTGCACAACACCTCCGTGCACCGCTGGACGGAGGGCGAGGACCAGGACGCCCTGACCGCCACCTGGACCGACGAGGAGAGCGTCACCCGCGGCTCCGCCACCGTCCGCACCGCGCGCACGTACACGATGGACGGCGAGACCACCCTCGGCGCCGGGGACCGGCTGCGGACCGTCATCGCGCTCGGCGACCGCGCCGAGACGAGCACCCTGCGCGGCGGCCGCACCGTGGACCGGAGCAGGCTCGACGACCGGTACACGGGCGACGCGAGCTACACGGCGAACGTCCCGCGCGAGCAGCGGCACGCGGTCGGCACCAGCTCCGAGCACTACCAGCTGTACGGGTCGGACGCCGGGCGCGGCTGCTACGACCGTACGGTGTCCACCGCCCAGGGCACGGTGACGGTGGACCGCCGACGCTGCTGACAGCGGCTGCCCCTACGATGACCGGCCATGGACATGAGTGAGGCCGGCAGACAGCTGGTCGACGGCCGCTTCGAACTGATCGCGCCGCTGGGCGCCGGCGGTATGGGCACGGTGTGGCGCGCCCGCGACATCGCACTGCACCGCGACGTCGCCCTGAAAGAGGTGCGCCCGCCGGACCCGGCGACCGCCGCCGCCCAACCCGGACTCACCGCCCAAATGCGCGAACGCGCCATCCGCGAGGCCCGCGCCCTCGCCCGGCTGGCGCACCCGCACGTGGTGACGATCCACCACATCGTGGAGCCCGCCGCCGGCCCGGACGGACATCCGTGGATCGTCATGGAGCTGGTCAAGGGCGGCTCCCTGCACGACAGGCTGGAGTCGGGGCCGATGCCCGTGGCCGACGTGCTGCGGCTCGGCCTCGACGTGCTGTCCGCGCTGCGGGCCGCGCACGCCGAAGGGGTGCTCCACCGCGATGTGAAGCCGGCCAACGTGCTGCTGCGCCCCGACGGCTCGGCCGTGCTGACCGACTTCGGCATCGCGGCCCTGCACGACTCGACCGCCCTCACCTCCACCGGCGTGCTCATCGGCTCACCGGAGTACATCGCCCCGGAGCGGGCCCGCGGCGAGGAGGGCCTGGCGGCCTCCGACCTCTGGTCGCTCGGCATGCTGCTCTACGTGGCCGCGGAGGGGGTCCATCCGCTGCGCCGGGCCACCACCCTGGCCACCGTCGTCGCCGTGCTCGACGAGCCGATCCCGGCCCCGGTGCGCTCCGGCCCGCTGGGGCCCGTACTGGAACGGCTGCTCGTACGGGACCTGTCCGTACGGCCCGACGCGGCGCAGCTGGAACAACTGCTCCGGGATGCGAGCAGTGCTCTCGGGAGCGGGGCCTCGCGGGCCGCGCCGCCGACGGTGCTGGGCCAGTACGGGCCGCCGACTCCGCAGCAGGGGATCGGAATGGGCATCGGCGCCGGCATCGGCTCCGGCCAGACCCGGCCCGCGCAGCCGCAGATCCCGCAGCCCTACGCGCCGTCGGCGCCGTTCACCCCCGGGGGCGGCTCCCCGTACTCGGTCACCACGCCCGTCCCGGCCGCGCACGCCCCGCGCCGCCGCCCGGTGCTGCTCGGCGGCGTCCTCGCGCTCGTCCTGGCCGGCGGCGTGATCGGGCTCGTCAAGTGGATGCCCGACGGAAACTCCGGCGGCGGCAGCGGCGAGGCGAAGGGCGGCGGCACCACCGCGAGCGCCGGCCCCTCCGGCACCACCCCCGGCCCCAAGCAGAGCCTCCCCAAGCCGGTCGGCAGCCCGGTCACCGCCCCCAAGGGCAGCCTGCTCACCCCCGCCAACGTGCGGACCGCGATCGAGGCCCTCAAGCAGAAGACGGGCACCACCCAGTTCGTGGAGATGAACATCTACGAGGAGTACGTGCTCGCGTCCATCCCCACCGCCCCCGGAGCCAAGACCTACGACCGCTACCAGTACCGCGACGGCGAGGCCAAGCGCACCGGCCCCGGCAGCACCATCAAGGCGGACGAGCCGCTGATCGACATGGCGACCGTCAACTGGGACGCCCTGCCCGGCCTCCTCGACCAGGCCAAGCAGGAGCTCGGCGTGGCCAACCCGACCTCCCGCTACGTCATCGTCGAACCCTGGCTCATGGACAACACCCCGTCCATGCGGCCCTACCTCACCGACGAGTACGGCCAGGGCGGGTACGTCTACGCCGACACCCAGGGCAAGGTGAAGAAGGTCTACCGCTCCTGACATCGTGTACCCGTACGAGCGGTTCGATTCGGGGAGTCTCACCACCATGCCCAGCTGGCGCACCACCCTCACGGCGGCCGGTATCACCGGCCCCCGGCTGCGCGAGGACTACACGTACGTCGCCCGCCGGGTCCTGCGCCGGGAACCGGCCCCGTACGTGACGCTGCGCCTGCTCGCCGCGCCGCCGCTGGTGCCCTGGCTGACGGCGGGGGTGGCCTTCATGAACCTCGTCGACGACGTGGCCGAGACCGGCACTCCGCAGGAACGTTCTGCCGGTCTGGCCGCGCTCGCCGGGCAGGCGCAGGCGGCGCTCAAGACCGGTGACAGCCCCGACCCGCTGCTGCGCGCGTACGCCCACGCCGTCGCCACCCGCGGGCTGCCGGAGCACTGGGTCACCCGGTTCCTGGAGGGCGCGGCCACCGCCGAGGCCGCCTTCGACGGCTTCGACACCGAGGAGGACTTCCAGGCCTACCTCGACGCCTATGCCTGGCCCGGGGTGCTGGTCTTCACCGGACTCCAGTACCAGGGCGGCCCCGACGAGGAACAGGCCGCCGGGTGGCGGCGGTTCGTGGACGCCGCCCAGCGGGTCGACTTCCTCGCCGACCTCTCCGGCGACCTCGCGGACGGCCGGCTCTGCCTCCCGCGCGCCCGCCTCGCCGAGCACTCCGTCACCCGGGCCGACCTCGAACAGGCCCGCGACACCCCGGCCGTACGCGCCCTCCTCGCCGCCGAAACCCGGCGCGCCCGAAGTGCCCTCGACGCCACCGACGGCATCCTCGACCTGGTCGAGCCGGGCCTGCGCCCGGTGATCGCCGCGATGACGGAGCTCATGGGACACCAACTGGCGGCCGTGGAACGGGCCGGCGTCCGGGCGCTGCGCAAGGACGTCGGCTACGGCCTGGCGGCCCCCGTCCGCACCCTGCTGCTCGCCCGCGCCGGCAGGTCCCGGCTCGGGCCGACGGGGTAGCGGCCTGGTAGTGGCCGGGTCGCGGCCGGGACATTTGTACCGGTGGGGTCCGTACATGCGGATCTGCCGGGGGACCCGCCCCGATTCGTAGCGTGGTGGGCATGACGAAGACGATTCAGCCGACGCGGTCGGCGCAGACGACGAGGACGGCGAAGCCGCCGCACGAGGAGCCCGCGGTCCGGTTCCGGCACGCCGCCAAGTCCTTCGGCGCCGTCCGCGCCGTGGCCGGCATCGACCTCGACGTCCGGCGCGGCGAGACGGTCGCCCTGCTCGGCCGCAACGGCGCGGGCAAGTCCACCGCCATCAGCCTGCTGCTCGGCCTCGACGAGCCCGACGCGGGCAGCGTACGGCTCTTCGGCGAGACCCCCGACCGGGCGGTCCGGGCAGGCCGGGTGGGCGCCATGCTCCAGGAGGGGCGCGCCGTACCGCGGATCACCGTGCGCGAGCTCATCGGGTTCGTGGCCCGGACCTACCCCGCCCCCATGCCCGTCGCCGAGGCGCTGGAGCTCGCCGGGCTCACCGAGCTCGCCGGCCGCCGCATCGACCGGCTCTCCGGCGGCCAGGCCCAGCGCGTCCGCTTCGCCGTCGCCCTCGCCGGAAACCCGGAGCTCATCGTGCTCGACGAGCCGACCGCCGCCCTCGACGTGGAGGCCCGCCGCGCCTTCTGGGAGTCCATGCGCGCCTTCGCCCGGCGCGGCAACACCGTCCTGTTCTCCACCCACTACCTGGAGGAGGCCGACGCCCACGCCGACCGCATCGTGGTCGTCGACGCCGGCCGGATCGTCGCCGACGGCACCGGGGAGCAGCTGCGCCGTGCCGCCGGCGGATCGCTGGTCTGCGTCGACCTGGCCGGGCGCCCCACCGAGGGGCTCGGCGAACTGCCCGGGGTGGTCTCCGTGGAGGTACGGGGAGACCGCGCGCGGCTGCGTACGGAGGACCCGGACGCGACGGTCGTCGCGCTCGCGGGCCTCGGCGCCGTCCGCGGGATCGAGGTCATGGCGCCCTCGCTCGACGAAGCCTTCCTCGCCCTCACCGAAGCCCACACCCACCACACCACCGACACCGCCGCCCCGGGGAGCGCCCGATGATCACCGCCTACGTCCGCCTGGAAGTCCGCCGGACCCTGCGCGACACCTCCTTCGTGGTCTTCGGCATCGGCATGCCGGTGCTGATGTACCTGCTCTTCACCAACCTCGGCACCGGCGCCGACACCGGCGGGTGGAAGACGGCCTCCATGGTGGCCATGGCCGCGTACGGGGCCCTGGGCTCGGCCCTGGGGACCGGATCCGCAGTCGCCGAGGACAAGGGCATCGGCTGGCTGCGGCAGCTGCGGGTCACCCCGATGACCTCCCGTCAGGTGGTGGTCGGCCGGGCCCTGACCGGCTCGGTGACCGTGCTTCCCGCCGTGGCCGCCGTACTCGCGGCCGGCGCGTTCGTCAACGGGGTCCGGCTGGAGGCCTGGCAGTGGGCCGCAGTCACCCTCGTCCTGTGGCTCGGCGCGCTCCCCTTCACCCTGCTCGGCATCGGCAACGGGTACCGGCTCACCGCCCAGTCCACCGGCGTGGTCAACGTCGGGTGCAGCCTCGCGCTCTCCATCGTCGGCGGACTCTGGTTCCCGGTCGAGCTGTTCCCGGACTGGCTGCGCTCCCTGTCCGGCTTCACCCCGACGCGCCGCTTCGCCGAGATCGGCCAGTCCCTCGCCGCAGGCTCCGCCCCCGGCCTGGCCGCGGTCGCCGTACTGGCGGCATGGGCCCTGCTGTTCGGCTCGTACGCGGTGCTCTCGTACCGTCGGTCCGCGAGGACGGTGTAACGCATGGAGCAGGGACCGGGAATGAAAACGCAGGACAGGCGGGGGACCGGGCAGGACCGGAAGGCCGCCCGCAGGGCCAGGGCGGACAGGAAGGCCGAGTGGAAGGCTGAGTGGAAGGCCGACTGGGCGGTCCGCAAAGCCGAATGGCGGGCGCGGGAGAAGAGGCGCAAGGAGTGCGGCGAGGCCCCGGACTACGGCCGCGGCCCCATGGGCCCGCCCAACGCCTTCACGCTGCTGCCGTGGCTGCTGCTGGGCATGGGAGCCATCTCCAACGTCATCAAGGGGGAGACCCCCAACCCGTGGATCGGCGCCCTCGGCCTGCTGTTCTTCAACTCCCTCTACGTCACCCTGGTGTTCCGCGCCTTCGACCGGCGGGCCCGGGAGGCGGCCAGTACCCGGTGGTGCCTGGCCGCCCTCGGCGCGGTCACCTGCGCCCTCGCCTTCGCGTACGGGGGCAACTGGCTGCTGTTCTTCCCGCTCTGGGGCCTGGCCACCGGCGCGGTGGTCCGGGGTCGCAAGCTCGGCCCGGTGATGTTCGCCGTCACCGGCCTCGCAGGGGTGATCGCGGGGCTCGACGAGGGCTGGGACACCCTCGGCATCGTGTACGGGACCCTGGTCTCCGGCATGGTCACCGCGGCCATCCTCGCCCTGTCCGAGACCGTGAAGGAGCTGCGCGAGACCCGGCAGGAGCTGGCCCGGGCCGCGGTGGACCAGGAGCGGCTGCGCTTCTCCCGCGATCTGCACGACCTGCTCGGCCACACCCTGTCGGTGATCGTCGTGAAGTCGGAGGCCGCCCGCCGGATCGCCCCCCGGGACATGGACGCGGCGCTCGCCCAGGTCGCCGACATCGAGTCGGTCGGCCGCCAGGCGCTCACCGAGATCCGGGAGGCCGTCACCGGCTACCGCGAGGCCAGCCTCGCCACCGAACTCGACCGGGCCCGCGGCGCGCTGACCGCCGCCGGGATCGAGCCCGTCGTACGGCAGTCAGGGCCCCCGCTGCCCCCGCAGGCGGCGGCGCTGCTGGGCTGGGTGGTGCGCGAGGCCGCCACCAACGCCATCCGGCACAGCGGTGCGACCACCTGCGAGATCGAGGTGCGGAGCACGGCGGAGCGCGTCCGCCTGGTGATCACCGACAACGGGAACGGCGTAGGCTCGACCCCGCCGGGCAGCGGACTGACCGGGCTGACGGAACGACTCGCCGCGGCGGGCGGCACCCTGGTCGGCGGCCCGGCACCGGGCCCGGGGCGGGGGTTCCGGGTCACGGCCGAACTCCCGGTGGAGCCGGCGGAGAACGAGGAGAGTCGATGATCAAGGTCCTGCTCGCGGAGGACCAGGGCATGATGCGCGGCGCGCTGGCCCTGCTGCTCGGGCTGGAGGAGGACATCGAGGTCGTGGCGCAGGTCGGCGCCGGGACCGAGATCGTGCCCGCCGCGGTCGAGGCGCGGCCGGACGTGGCCCTGCTCGACATCGAACTCCCGGGCCGCAGCGGCCTCGACGCGGCCGCCGAGCTGCGCACGCGCCTCCCCGGCTGCCGGGTGCTGATCCTGACCACCTTCGGGCGCCCCGGCTACCTGCGCCGGGCGATGGAGGCGGGGGCCGCCGGGTTCCTGGTGAAGGACGGTCCGGTGGAGGAACTGGCCGCCGCGATACGCCGGGTGCTCGCCGGGGAGACCGTGATCGACCCCGCGCTCGCCGCGGCCGCGCTCAGCGCCGGCCCGAACCCGCTGACCGCGCGCGAGGTCGACGTGCTGGGCGCGGCGGTCGACGGGGCGACCGTGGCCGACATCGCGGCCAGGGTGCACTTGTCGGAGTCGACGGTACGGAACTACCTGTCCTCGGCCATCGGCAAGACGGGCACCCGCAACCGCATGGAGGCCGTCCGCGCGGCCCGCCGCCAGGGCTGGCTCTAGGGCACCTGGCATTGGACCCGGCTCAGGGACGGCCCTCCGGGGGGCCTAGTAGGCGCCGTTGACGTTGTCGATCGAGCCGTAACGGGCCGCCGCGTAGTTGCAGGCGGCCGTGATGTTGGCGACCGGGTCGTACGAGTTCAGGGAAGTGCCGGGCACGTGGTAGGCCCGGAAGGTCGGGTCGATGACCTGGAGCAGGCCCTTGGAGGGAATGCCGGCCGCCGCGTTGGAGTCCCAGTTGTTGATGGCCATCGGGTTGCCCGAGGACTCCCGCATGACATTGCGGTGAATTCCGTTGTAGCTGCCGGGGATTCCGTGCTGGGCCATGATGTCCAGCGACTGCCGGATCCAGCCGTCGAGGTTGTTCGCGTACGTGGTGGCGGGCTTGGCCACCGCGGCCGCCTTCACCGCGGTCGCCTTCGCGACGGCCGCCTTGGCCGCCGCGCCGATGCTCAGCTTCAGCCCCGGGCGAATGATCGAGGGGTTGGACCCGATGGCGCCCCGGTTGGCCTCGTAGAGGGCCTGCCAGCCGCCGTTCACCGCATGCTCGACGGCGATCTTCGAAAGGGTGTCGCCGACGGTCACGGAATAGGTGAGGGGGGCCATCGCCTTTTCCGCCGCCGGCTTGACGGCGGGCAGCGTGACGGTCTTCACGGCGGGCGCCGCGGCCGGCTGCGTGACCGCCGCGCCGGCCGTGGTCGCGCTGATCAGCGGCAGGGCGAGGGCGGCGCCGCCGGTGCCGGCGAAGGCCAGCTTGCGGGCGATCGGGCGCTGCTTCGGGCGGCGGTGCTTACCGAGTCCGGGCATGGCGGAATTCCTCACGTGGGGGTGCGGGGGATCCCTGGCGGCCGCCGGTTTCAGCAGCTGCCCGCTGGGAATGACGAGAAGGTAAGCGAGTGCGCCGGGCGGGAACAAGGCTCGAATTCCCCCGGGTGATCGTCTTGCCGGTTTCAGGGTCGGAAACGACCTTGGGGGCGCCTTCCGGGAATGCCGAAATTCCTTTCCGGGAAAAGGGAACCGTCTACTCCGGATTAATGATGTTGCTCCTATTCGAGTGACTCACATCACGAGCTCCGGAACCGTTTCAGGGAAACGGACAAGTCGCCCAAACCCTAGTCCGATTCGGGCATCTCGCCCGTTGTTTGCGAACCGCCCACAGGGGACGCTTCCCGGCATGCCCGTCGCGCTGTCGGACGGTTTTCAGACCTCCGCCAGCCGTTCCAGCGCCGCCGACACCGCCGCCCCGCCCGCCGGCAGCAGCGGGAGCCGTACGTCCGGGGTCGGGATCCGGCCCTGGGCATGCAGCACGCCCTTCACGACCACCGGATTCGGCTCGGCGAAGAGCGCCGCCGAGAGCCGGGCCAGAGCGTGGCCCAGGGCCCGGGCCCGCGGCACGTCACCGGCCCGCCAGGCCGCGGCCAGCTCCGCGTACCGCGCCGTCGCCAGGTGCGCCGAGGCGAGTACCCCGCCCGCCGCGCCCAGCGCCAGCAGCGGGGACACGTACAGGTCGTCGCCCGCCAGTACCGCGAACCCGTCCGGCGCCCCGCCGAGCAGCGCCACCGCCTCCTCGCCGACGCCGCCGCCCGCGTACTTCATCCCCGCCACCCCCGGCAGCTCCCCGAGCGCCCGCAGCGCGGCCGCGTCCAGCGGCTGCCCGGTCCGGTACGGGATGTGGTAGACGACGAGCGGTACGGGGCTCACCTCGGCCAGCCGCGCGAAGTGCGCCAGCACCCCCGCCGCCCCGGGCCGTACGAACGAGGGCACGGTCACCAGCGCCGCCCGCACCTCGGGCCACTTCGCGAGCCGGCCGAGCGCCGCCCCGGCGGCCCGGGTGCCGCTCGCCCCCGCGCCGACCGTCAGCATCGCGCCCCGCTCGCGGCAGACCCGGGCGCAGACGCCGGTGACGAGGTCGCGCTCCGCCTCGTCGAGCGCGGCGGCCTCGCCCGTCGTGCCGAGGGCGACGATCCCGGTGGCGCCCTCGTCGAGCACCTGGTGGGCGAGCGCTTCCAGGGAGTCGGCGGCGATGTCCCCGGCGCGCGTGAAGGGGGTGACGAGCGGTACGTGAATCCCGTGGAGGGAGAGGTCCTGTGCCATGCCGACGAGCTTCATCTGCCCCGAGCACCAAATCCAGTTCGCGTTTCTTACCGCACCCGTAAGCTGAGCCGATGCTCGACGTACGACGCCTGCGCCTGCTGCGCGAACTCGCCCGCCGCGGGACCATCGCCGCCGTGGCCGAGGCCCTCGCCTTCAGCCCTTCGGCGGTGTCCCAGCAACTCGCCGTCCTCGAACGCGAGGCGGGGCTGCCGCTCCTCGAACGCACCGGCCGCCGGGTCCGGCTCACCCCCGCCGGGCAGAACCTGGTCCGGCACGCCGAGGCCGTGCTGGAGCGGCTGGAACAGGCCGACGCCGATCTCGCCGAGGCGCGCGGCGGCCTGGCCGGGGCCCTTCGCATCGGGGCCTTCCCCACCGCCATCCGGGCCATCGTCCCGGCCGCCCTGGTGGCCCTGGCCCGGCGCCACCCGGGGCTGGAGCCGATGGTCTCGGAGACCGACCCGGCGGCGGTCGCGCACGCGCTGCGCGCCGGAGACCTGGACGTGGCCCTGATCCACGAATACGACTTCGTCCCCGTCCCGCAGGAGCCGGGGCTCGCGACGCGGCCGCTCTACCGGGAGTCGATGTACCTGGCCGCCCCGGCGGGGGCCGCGGCCGCCGCGGCCCCCGCCGGCCGCGGTCCCGACCAGGGAGCCGTCCTGCGGGCACACGCCGACGCCCCCTGGATCACGGCCACCCACGGCACCCTGTGCCACGCCATGGCCCTGCGGGCCTGCCAGGCCGCCGGGTTCACCCCGCGGATCCGCCACCGGGTCGACGAGTTCCCCACCGTGCTCGCCCTGGTCGCGGCCGGTCAGGGCGTCGCCGTCGTCCCGCAGCTCGGGGTCACGGGGCCCGCCGGCCCGGCCGTCTCCCTCACCCGGCTCCTCATGGAGCGCCGGACCCAGGTGGCCTTCCGCAGCGGCGCCGCCGCCCACCCCGCCGTGGCCGCCTTCGCAGCGGCACTTCGCGCCGCCGTACCGCCGGAACTCGCCACTCCCACTTCCCCGGCGTGACACGGGTCCCTTCCACCGCCGCGCCCGTGTACGTTCGTTGATCCAGACAGATCCGACCAGAGCGGGGTACGACGTGACGCATCGTGTACGAGGGGTCATCGCCCGGAGCAAGGGCGCACCGGTGGAGACGACGACGATCCTCGTGCCCGACCCGGGGCCCGGCGAGGCCCTGGTCAAGGTCCAGGCCTGCGGGGTCTGCCACACCGACCTCCACTACCGCGAGGGCGGCATCAACGACGAGTTCCCCTTCCTCCTCGGCCACGAGGCCGCCGGAATCGTCGAATCCGTCGGCCCGGACGTCACCTCCGTCGCGCCCGGCGACTTCGTCGTCCTCAACTGGCGCGCCGTGTGCGGCACCTGCCGGGCCTGCAAGCGCGGCCGCCCCTGGTACTGCTTCAACACGCACAACGCCACGCAGCCCATGACCCTGGAGGACGGCACCCCGCTCTCCCCGGCGCTCGGCATCGGCGCGTTCGCCGAGAAGACCCTGGTCGCGGCGGGCCAGTGCACCAAGGTCGACCCGGCGGCCTCCCCGGCCGCCGCAGGCCTCCTCGGCTGCGGGGTGATGGCCGGCCTCGGCGCCGCCCTGAACACCGGCAACGTCGGGCGCGGCGACTCCGTCGCCGTCATCGGCTGCGGGGGAGTGGGCAACGCGGCCGTCGCCGGCGCCCGCCTCGCCGGCGCGGGCCGGATCATCGCCGTCGACCTCGACGACCGGAAGCTGGAGTGGGCGCGGGGCCTGGGGGCCACCCACACCGTCAACGGCCGTACGGAAGACGTGGTCAAGGCCGTCCAGGCCCTCACCGGAGGCAACGGCGCCGACGTGGTCATCGACGCCGTGGGCCGCCCCGAGACGTACCAGCAGGCCTTCTACGCCCGCGACCTCGCCGGCACGGTGGTCCTGGTCGGCGTGCCGACGCCGGAGATGAAGCTCGAACTCCCGCTGCTCGACGTCTTCGGCCGCGGCGGCTCCCTCAAGTCCTCCTGGTACGGGGACTGCCTGCCCGAGCGGGACTTCCCCCTCCTCATCGACCTCTACCTCCAGGGCCGCCTCGACCTCGACGCCTTCGTCTCCGAGACCATCTCCCTGGACGCCGTCGAAGCCGCCTTCACCCGCATGCACCGCGGCGAGGTCCTCCGCTCGGTGGTCGAGTTCTAGACCCGCCGGACCGCTGTGACCCGGCCCCCGGCCCCCGGCTGACGTAGGCGCAGGTGGGGGCCGGGGTGCGCGGTGGTCCCGTACTACACTCGGCCGGGCCGCCAGACCCGTGCCCCGGTCGCGATCCGGCCGGGGCCGCCGCCGACCCGGGTCGGGTCTTTCGGATCATGCCGGGCTCGCGGCCGACCTGATCCGAAAGACACGACCCAGGGGCCGTTCGTGACCATCGACCGCAGCTACCGTCAGCCCGGTGTCGTCCTCACCGACCACCGCTTCAGCGTCCCGCTCGACCACGCGCGCCCGGACGGGGAGCACATCGAGCTGTACGCCCGCGAGGCCGTCGCCACCGGCAAGGACCCCGAGACCCTGCCCTGGCTGCTCTACCTGGAGGGCGGACCCGGCTTCGGCGCCCGCCGCTTCACCGGCCGGCAGGCCTGGCTGGAGCGGGCCCTGGCCGAGTACCGCGTCCTCCTGCTCGACCAGCGCGGGACCGGCCGCTCCACCCCGGCGAACCGGCAGACCCTGCCCCTGCGCGGGACCCCCGAGCAGCAGGCCGAGTACCTCGCCCACTTCCGCGCGGACTCCATCGTGCGCGACGCCGAGGCCATCCGACCCGGCCTGACCGGCGCGCCCTGGACCGTGCTCGGGCAGAGCTTCGGCGGCTTCTGCACCACCCACTACCTCTCCACCGCCCCCGAGGGCCTGACCGCCGCCCTGATCACCGGCGGCCTCCCGTCCCTGACGGCCACCGCCGACGAGGTGTACGCGGCGGCGTACCCCCGCATGGAGCGCAAGAACCGGGCCCACTACGCCCGCTACCCGATGGACGTCGAGCGCGCCCGCCGCATCGCCGCCCACCTCGTGGAGCGCCCGGCCGAACTCCCCGGCGGCCACCGCCTCACCGCCGAGGCCTTCCAGTCCCTCGGCATCCTGCTCGGCACCGGCGACGGCAGCCACCAGCTGCACTACCTGCTGGAGGACGCCTTCGTCCCGACCCCGTCGGGCCCGGCCCTCGCCGACGCGTTCCTGGAGCAGGTACAGGGACTGCTCTCCTTCGCCGCGCACCCCCTGTACGCCCTGCTCCACGAACCGATCTACGCCCAGGACCCGGCCGCGCCCACCGCCTGGGCCGCCGAGCGGGTCCGCGCGGGCCACCCCGGCTTCGACGCCGGGAAGACCCTCGCGGGCGACGGGCCCCTGCTGTTCACGGGCGAGACCATCCACCCCTGGCACTTCACCGCCGACCCCGCGCTGGCCCCGCTGCGCGAGACCGCCGAGCTGCTGGCCGCCCGTACCGGCTGGGAGCCCCTGTACGACCCGGACCGGCTCGCCGCCAACGAGGTCCCGGTGGCCGCCGCGATCTACCACGACGACCTGTACGTCGACACCGCGCACTCCCTGCACACCGCCGCGTCGGTCCGGGGCCTGCGCACGTGGGTGACGGACGAGTTCGAACACGACGGCGTCCGCGCCGGCGGCCCCCGCGTCCTGGACCGCCTGCTGGCCCTCGTACGCGACGACGTCTAGAACTCTGCTTCCGGCGCGCGGGGGTGCGCGGGGGTGCGTCTATTGTGCGGGCATGACCGAACAACTGGATCAGCCCGCGCCCTTGGAGCCGATGCCCGCCGACTGGCAGCGCGCCCTCGCGGTGGTCGCCCACCCCGACGATCTGGAGTACGGCGGGGCCGGGGCGATCGCCCAGTGGACGGACGGCGGCCGCGAGGTCGTCTACCTCCTGGCCACCCGCGGAGAGGCCGGCATCGACACGATCCCGCCCGAGGAGTGCGCCCCGCTGCGCGAGGCCGAGCAGCGCGCGAGCGCCGCGGTCGTCGGGGTGTCCACGGTGGAGTTCCTCGACTACCGCGACGGTGTGGTCGAGTACGGCCTGGACCTGCGCCGGGACATCGCTGCGGCCATCCGCCGGCACCGCCCCGAACTGCTCATCACCCTCAACCACCGCGACACCTGGGGCGGGCAGGGCGGCGGGGGCAACTGGAACACCCCCGACCACAAGGCCGTCGGCCGGGCCACCCTGGACGCGGCCGCCGACGCCGGCAACCGGTGGATCTTCCCCGAACTCATCTCCGAGCAGGGGCTGGAGCCCTGGGACGGGGTGCGCTGGGTCGCGGTGGCCGGGTCCTCGACGCCGACGCACGCCGTGGACGCCGGTCCCGGACTGGAGCGTTCCATCAAGTCGCTGATGGAGCACAAGGCGTACATCGAGGTGCTCACCGACCAGGACCCGGAGGAGTACTGCCGCACCTTCCTCACCGGCTACGCCCAGCAGGCGTCCGCGCGCTTCGGCGGCCGCCCGGCGGTGACGTTCGAAGTCTTCACGCGCTGACCGCGGAGCCCTATTCTGACGGATCGTCAGAATAGGGGATTTCCGTGATCGACACCATCGGCAGCGAGGTCGCTGAGGGCGAGGAGCGCGTCCGGCTGGAGACCGCGGACGGGATCGCGGTCCTCACCCTCTGCCGCCCCGACCGGCTCAACGGCTGGAGCTGGGAGTCCACCCGCCAGCTGGGCCTGCTCGCGGACCGGATCCGCTTCGATCCGGACGTACGGGTGGTCCTGCTGCGGGCCGAGGGCCGCGCCTTCTGTGCGGGCATCGACGTGAGCGCCCCCGGCGGCGCCATCACGGGCGCGACGGCCGCCGAGCGGACCCGCAACTACTACGAGGGCATCCGCTGGGTGCACGAACGCTTCGCCGTGCTCTCGCGGCTCCCGCAGCCGGTGGTGGCCGCCGTGCAGGGCTACTGCCTCGGCTTCGGCTTCGAACTGGCTCTGATGGCCGACTTCCGCATCGCCGCCGAGGACGCCGTCTTCGCCCTGCCCGAGGCGCAGCTCGGCGTGGCGGTGGACGCGGGCGGCGATCTGCGGATCGCCCGCGAGGCGGGTGCGGGCTGGGCCAAGTTCCTGGCGCTGACCGGCCGCCGGATCGACGCCGCGACGGCGCACCGCCTGAGCCTGGTCCAACTGCTCGTCCCGCCGGAGGAGTTGGAGAGCGCGGCGCGTGCGGTGGCGGCCGAGATCGCGGCCAACGCCCCGCTCGCGGTGCAGGGGATCAAGCGCGCGATCGACGCCTACGCGGACGCCGCCCTCGCCCCGGCCCTCGACCGCGTCGCGATGACGGCGGCCCTCACCCTCACCTCCGAGGACTGCCGCGAGGGCTACACCGCCAAAGCGGCCCGCCGCCCGCCGCACTTCACCGGAGGCTGAACACCGGCCGCGTCGAGAACTCCTCGTACATGCCCTCGCCGTCCGGCCCGTACGCGAACTCGGCCGTGGACGGGTTGCGGTTGGCGGTGGCCAGCGGCAGCCACGCGAGCAGGTCGCCGTATCCGCCGCAGACGGCCTCGCCGCCGTCACCGCCGTGCACCGCGGCCGGGTCGCTGCTCAGCTCCGTGCCGTAGCTGTCGTACGCGATGTGCAGCCCGAAGGCGTTCGGTTCGTGCCGCAGGCCACCGGCGCCCCCGTACGAGGGCTCGTCCAGGGGGCACTCGTTCCCCCACCGGAACAGGGTGCCCGCCCCGGCCCCGCAGGCGTGCTCCCACTCGTCGGCGCCCGGCATCCGCAGCCCGCGCGCCGCGAGCACGTCCGCCATCGCCTCCGGGCGCTCGGTCAGGGTCTCGTCCTCCACCGCCATGAGCACGGTGGCGAGCGCCGTGGTCCGGACCGGGCTGAGCACCTCGGCGAGGTAGTCCTTCAGGGGGAGCTCGTACCCGTACCCCTCCGCCCGGCTCTCCTCGTGGTCGGCGACCTGCGCCGGCGTCGGCACCCAGGCGTCGAGGTCGAACCCGAGCCGCACCGCCCCGCCGGGTATCAGGGCGAACTCCTGCCCCTCGCGCTCGATGCGGACGCGGTGCAGCGGCCCGCCGAGGTGGTCGACGGTGTCGAGCAGCACCACGCGGCCGCCCGCCTGCGCGGCGGCCTCGTGCGCGATGCGCCCGGCGGCGGCCCGGTCGAGCGAGCGCCAGTGGGCGAGGGTCAGATCGGCGAGAGACATGAGGGGATCCTCGCACCGGCCACTGACAACCGGCGCTCAGGGGGTGAACGGGCCGCGCCCCAACTGCGTGCGGACCGGGACCACCTCCGGGTTGACCAGCGAGCGGCGCTGCCAGTTCGCGCCGTCGACCACCAGCGTGTGCCCGGTGATGAACCGGGCGTACGGGGAGGCCAGGAAGGTGGCCGCCCACCCGAGTTCGCGCGGGGCGCCGACGCGCAGGGCGGGCTGGCGGGAGTCCCGGGCGTCGGGCGCGGCCCGCTCCAGGCCGCCGCGGATGTCCTCGGTCATGTCGGCGTGCGGGAACAGGCCGGGGACGAGGCCGTTGATCCGGATGCCGTACGGGCCCCACTCGACGGCGAGCGTCTCCACCAGGTTCTTCACCCCGGCCTTGGCGGCCGCGCTGTGGGCGAAGCCCGGGCCGCCGGTCCAGGCGTACGAGGCGCCGATGTTGACGATGGACCCGGATGAGGCGGCGCCGAGGTGGCGGCGGCCGAACTCGCGGGTCGTGAACCAGGTGCCGGTCAGGGTGATGTCGACGACCGCCCGCCAGGCGTTGGGGGACAGGTCCTCCGCCGGGCACGGGAAGTTGGCGGCCGCGTTGTTGACCAGGACGTCCGGCAGGCCGAGCGCCGCCTGCGCCGCGTCGAAGACCTCGGCGATCCGTTCCGGGTCCCGGATGTCGCAGACGGCGGCCGTCACCCGGCCCGCGCCGGGGACGGCCGCCAACTCCTCCTGCGCCGCCTCCAGCCGCTCCGCGCGCCGGCCCGCGATCACCAGGTCCGCGCCGAGCCGGGCGAACTCGGCGGCGATGGCCTTGCCCAGCCCGGTGCCGCCGCCGGTCACGAGGACCACCTGCCCCGCGTACGTACCGGCGGGCAGCGCGGCGGCGCCCGCCGGCGGCGGCGCGGGCAGCCCGGGCGGTTCGGACGGCGGCGGCGGCCCGGGCGGCACGGGCGGCCCGGGCGAAGGTTCCGGCGCGGTATCCTGCGAAGGCGTCTCCATGCGCCCATCGATAGCGCGCCGGAGCTCAGATCACCATGCCCGCGGCGCCCGGGCCGCTACTGCGGTGCGTACGCCTGCTTGCTCGCGCAGTTCCACACCACGGCGCTGCCCTTCATGGCCCCCCAGTCGTAGAACGTACCGCCCACCCGGTCGTCGTCCGAGGCCGCGAAGGCCGAGCTGCGCGAGTCCGGGCTGGTACCGGCGGGGTGCGGGAGCGCCAGCGGCGCTCCCGTTCCCGGCCAGTACGCGGCGTGGAGGAAGTTGGCGTACCCCTCGACGAAGGTCATGGCCGAGCCGACGGCCACGTTCGTGGCCGGGCTGAGGCCGTCGAAGGTCACGTGGTCGTAGCCCTTGACCCGTCCGGGATCGTTCGGCAGGGCGTCGTAGGGCTTCTTCCAGACGGCCGGCTTGCGCTCCTGCCAGTCGCGGTGGCTGAGGTCTTCGTGGCCGACGACCCGGCCGCGGTCGTCGATGCCGGCCGCGGCCGTCCGCACCGTCCAGTCGTCCTCGGTCCACACCCGCAGGCTGTACGGCGGGTACCCGCCCCCTGAGGGCCAGACGACCGGGAAGGTCTTCCCCCTGAGCTGGTCGTCCTCGTACGAGGTCTGGGCCGTGCCGACGATGTCCCCGCGCGCGTTGATCCCGTCCACCGAGACGATCCGGACGCTCGGGTGCTCGTCCGCGGGAACGGGCAGCTCGCGCACCACGGCGCCGTTCAGCCATTCCTTGGCGACGCCGCCCTCCATGCCGACGACGCGCCCCGCGTCGTTGACGTCCGTCACCGCGCTCGAAGCGGCTGCGCCGCCGATCAGCCGGACCTCCGACGCACCCCGCTGGTAGGTGAACCCGTAGGAGGTCGTGTACTCGCCGGCGCGCCGGAGGGTGCCCACCATCAGGCCCTTGGCGTTCACCGCGAGGACCTGGCCCGACACGAAGCCCTCGGGCAGCGGGACGGCGTGCACCGCGTGGTCGGCGGTCCAGTACGCGGGCAGCCCGGCGCTGTCGCCGGCCACCAGGCCGCCGGCCCCGAAGGCCCGTACGGCCCCGCCGGCCGGCGCGGGTCCGTCCGCGAGGGACGGCAGCCGGAGGATGTCCGGCGTGCACGCCGGCCCGGCCGCGGCCGCCGGCCCGGCCGCCGTGATCAGACCGGCCAGGACGACGGCGGTCGCGGCTGCGGACATGCTTCTTCTCATGTGGTGGTCCCCCCTGGACTCAAGTCATGACGCGTGCACGCCACATGTTGCCTGATCGGGGGCGGGAGTGGCCGGATTGACGCGTGGGGTTTCGGCCCGACCCGGAATCAGCCCCGCCGACAGTTCCCAGAGAGGCAAGCGACTGCTTAGTATGCCCGCGGAGCGTGGTTCCTCGACGGCGGCTGGAGGCCCCGGATGCAGGCATGGCGAGTACATTCCCCCGGCGAACCCCGAGAGGCCATGCGCCTCGAAGAGGTTCCCGAACCGGTGCCCGGCGAGGGCGAGGTGAGGCTCAAAGTGCTCGCGGCGAACGTCAACTTCCCCGACGCGCTGCTCGTGCGCGGCCAATACCAGATCCGCCCGCCGCTGCCCTTCACCCCCGGCGTCGAGATCTGCGGCGAGACCGAGGACGGCCGCCGCGTCATCGCCAACCCGAGCCTGCCGCACGGCGGCTTCGCCGAGTACGTCACCGCTTCCGCCCGGGCCCTGCTGCCGGCCCCCGAGACCCTCGACGACGCCGAGGCCGCCGCCCTGCACATCGGCTACCAGACCGGCTGGTTCGGCCTGCACCGCCGGGCCCGCCTCCAGGCCGGCGAGACCCTCCTCGTGCACGCCGCCGCCGGCGGGGTCGGCAGCGCCGCGGTCCAGCTCGGCAAGGCCGCCGGCGCCACCGTCATCGGGGTCGTCGGAGGCAAGGCCAAGGCGCGCACCGCCGAGGACCTCGGCTGCGACCTGGTGATCGACCGGACCGGCGAGGACCCGGCCGCGATCGCGGCCCGGGTCAAGGAGTTCACCGCCGGGCGCGGGGCCGACGTGGTGTACGACCCCGTCGGCGGCGACGCGTACACCGCCTCCGCCAAATGCGTGGCCTTCGAGGGCCGGATCGTCGTCGTCGGCTTCGCGAGCGGCACCATCCCCGCCCCCGCCCTCAACCACGCCCTCGTGAAGAACTACGCCGTCCTCGGCCTGCACTGGGGCCTGTACGCCGCCAAGGACCCCGCCGCCATCGCCGCCTGCCACGCCGAGCTCACCCGGCTCGCCGCCGAGGGCGCCATCAAGCCGCTGGTCAGCGAACGCGTCCCGCTCGCCGCGGCCGCCGACGCCGTGCAGCGCCTCGCCGACGGGACCACCACCGGCCGGCTGGTCGTCGTACCGGCCCTGAACGGAGGGGACCCGCGGTGATCACCTCCGAAGCACTGGTCGCGCGCGTACGGGACCTGCTCCTCGCCCACCCGCCCGCCGACACCGACCGCGCCGACTTCCTGCGGGCCCGCTTCGACGCCGGCCTCGCCTGGGTCCACTACCCCGAGGGCCTCGGCGGACTCGCCGCGCCCCGCACCCTCCAGGCCGTCGTCGACGCCGAACTCGAGGCCGCCGGCGCCCCCGACAACGACCCGCGCCGGATCGGCATCGGCCTCGGCATGGCCGCGCCCACGATCCTCGCGTACGGCACCGACGAGCAGAAGCGGCGCTTCCTGCGCCCCCTGTGGGTGGGCGAGGAGGTCTGGTGCCAGCTCTTCAGCGAGCCCGGGGCCGGCTCCGACCTCGCCGCGCTCGGCACCCGCGCGGTCCGCGAGAGCGGCTCGGGCGACTGGATCGTCGACGGGCAGAAGGTGTGGACCTCCAGCGCCCACACCGCCCGCTGGGCCATCCTCATCGCCCGCACCGACCCGGCGCTGCCCAAGCACCAGGGCATCACGTACTTCCTCTGCGATATGCACGCCCCCGGCGTCGAGGTCCGGCCGCTGCGCCAGATCACCGGCGAGGCCGAGTTCAACGAGGTCTTCCTGACCGGCGTCCGCATCCCCGACAGCCACCGGCTCGGCGCCGTCGGCCGGGGCTGGGAGGTCGCCCGCACCACCCTGATGAACGAACGCGTCTCCATCGGCGGCATGCGGATCCCGCGCGAGGGCGGCATGATCGCAAGCGTCGCCGCCGCCTGGCGCGAGCGGCCCGAGCTGCGTACCCACGCACTGCACCAGCGGCTGCTCCAGCTGTGGGTCCAGGCCGAGGTGGCCCGGCTGACCGGCGAACGGCTGCGCCAGCAGCTCGCCGCCGGGCAGCCCGGCCCCGAAGGGTCCGGGATGAAGCTCACGTTCGCCCGCCTCAACCAGGAGATCAGCGGCCTGGAGGTGGAACTCCTCGGCGAGGAGGGCCTGCTGTACGAGGACTGGACGATGCGCCGGCCCGAGCTCGTCGACTTCACCGGCCGCGACGCCGGCTACCGCTACCTGCGCGCCAAGGGCAACAGCATCGAGGGCGGCACCAGCGAAATCCTCCTCAACATCGTCGCCGAACGCGTCCTCGGCCTGCCCGCCGAGCCGCGCGACGACAAGGACCTCGCCTGGAAGGACCTGGCCCGATGAGCACTGCGTTCGACCTGCTGTACTCCGAGACGGAGGAGGAGCTCCGGTCGGCCGTACGGGCGCTGCTCGCGGACCGCTGCGCACCGGCGGGCGTGCTCGCCCGGGCGGAGACCGGCCGGCCGCACGACCCGGAGCTGTGGCACACGCTCGCGGCGGAGATCGGCACGGCCGGGCTGCTCGTACCGGAGAAGCTCGGCGGCCTGGGCGCGGGCCACCGGGAGGCGGCCGTGGTCCTGGAGGAGCTGGGGCGGGCCGTGGCGCCGGTGCCGTACCTGACGAGCGCGGTCCTCGCGACGGAGATCCTGCTGGGCTGTGACACCGAGACCCCGGAAGTCGCCGGGCTCCTGCGGGAGCTGGCCGCGGGCCGGCAGGTGTGCGCACCGGCGCTGCCGCTGACGCAGGCCCCGGGCGCGCCGCTGCCGACCGCCGTACGGGACACCGGGGGCGGGATCCTGACGGGCACCGTCACCTCGGTGGCGGACGCGGTGGCCGCCGACGTCCTGCTGGTCCTCGCCGACAGGGGGCTGTACGCGGTCCCGGCGGCGGAGGCCTCGCTGACCGGGCGGGTCCCGCTGGACCTGACCCGCCCGCTCGCCGCGGTGACGCTGGACGGCGCCGCGGGGACCCTGCTCGCGGACCCGGCGACGGCCCGCGCGGCGGTCGCCGGGGCGCTGCTCTCGGGGGCCGGACTGCTGGCCTCCGAGCAGCTCGGGCTCGCGGAGTGGTGCCTGACGGAGACGGTGCGGCACGTGCGCGGCCGCCACCAGTTCAACCGGCCGGTCGGCTCCTTCCAGGCGCTGAAGCACCGGCTGGCGCAGCTGTGGCTGGACGTGGCCTCGGCCCGCGCCGCGGCCCGCGCGGCGGCGGACGCCCTGGCCACCGGGGCCCCCGACGCACCGCTGACGGTGGCGGTCGCGCAGGCGTACTGCTCCGGGGTGGCGGTGCGGGCGGCGGAGGAGTGCGTGCAGCTGCACGGCGGCATCGGGATGACCTGGGAGCACCCGGCGCACCTGTACCTGAAGCGAGCCAAGGCCGACGCCCTGACCCTGGGCACCCCGGGTCACCACCACACCCTGGTGGCGGACTTCGCCGAGCTCCCGTCCCCGTAGCTCCGGTCCGAACCCGGGGACTCCGCCCCCGGACCCCCAGGGGTCCGGGGGCGGAGTCCCGGTGAACGGGAGGAGGGCGGGGCGGGGAGAAGCCCCGCGCAATGGTCACGGCAGGGGGCGGCACCCGGCAGCGCATGGCCGAACGGCCGATGTGGGGGAGCGGGGCGGTGCGGCAGGGTCGACAGGTCGACTCGGATCGTTCGCCCCGTCCTCTGAAGGAGGCGCCATGCTGCACGCCCTCTACCTCCTCGGCATCGCCGCCTTCGCCGCCTCCGGCGTCCTCGCCGCCCACCGGGCCAACATGGACCCCTTCGGCGGGCTCGTCCTGGCCTTCGCCGCGGCCATCTCCGGCGGCACCCTCCGCGACCTCATCCTCGACCGCCACCCGCTCTACTGGACCCGCGACTGGCTCCTGCTCGTCGTCATCGCCTCCGTGGCCGTCGCCACCATGCTCTACCTGCGCCGCCGCGAGCTCCCGCAGCGCGCCCTCGTCGTCGTCGACGCCGTCGGGCTCGCCGTCGTCACCGTCATCGGCGCCCGCGCCGCCATCGACGCCCACGTCACGCCCGTGGCGGTGCTCATCCTCGCCGTGCTGACCGGGGTCACCGGCGAGGTCGTCCGCGACGTGCTCTGCGGGGAGTTCCCGCCGCTGCTCCTGCGCGAGGAGGTGTACGCGACCGCCGCGCTCGCCGGGGCGGCCTGCTACCTCGGCCTGCACTGGGCCGGGACCGCGGACACCCTCAACATCGCCGTCTCCGCCGGGCTGGTCTTCACGCTCCGCATGGCCGCCGTCTTCCGCGACCTGCACCTGCCCCGCCTCCAGCGGGCCGCGGGCTGATCCCCGTCCTCGCGGCCGGGACTGCTGCCCCCCGCCGCCCTCTTCTGCAACCATCCTGAGCTGCCGAGGTGACCTCGCCCGCCGCGCCGCGTTAGACCCCGTATCGCGGACCACCGAGCGAGGGAGACCGCATGTACGCCACACCCGCCTCCGCAGTACTCACCCGCCGCACGGCCCTTCGTACGGCCTTCACCGCGGCCGTGCTCGCCGGCACGGCCGCCGCGCTGGCCCCCGTACTGCGCGCCCGTCGCCCCCGGCAGACCCTGACCCCGGCCCCCCTCGCCGAGGAGACGTACCGCGGGCGGCACATCGCCGTCGACCTCGCCGGGGTCCGCATCGACGGCCGCCCCCTGCACGTCATGCGCCGCGCCGACGGCAGCTACCTGAGCGGGATCAACCACTTCCAGTCCTTCGGGACACCGCTGGAACTCGCCCGCGCCGCCGTCGACGAACTCGGCACCACCCAGCTGGCGTTCGCGGCCCCGCACCACGGCTGAGGAGCCCCGCATGTACACCCGGCAGAACCAGAAGAACCTGACCAGCGCCCAGAAGAGGCGGTTCACGGCGGCCGTGCTGGAGGTCAAGCGCAGCGGCGCGTACGACGACCTGGTGCGCACCCACGACAAGTACTTCGTGCCCGACCGGGACAGCAAGCTCCGCGTCGGGCACATGTCCCCGTCCTTCTTCCCCTGGCACCGGCGCTACCTGCTCGAGTTCGAGCGGTTGCTCCAGGCCGTCGACCCGGGGGTCTCGGTCCCGTACTGGGACTGGACCGCGGACAACAGCCCCGTCTCCCCCCTCTGGGCCGAGGACTTCCTCGGCGGCACCGGCCGCGAGGGCGACCGCCGGGTCATGACCGGCCCCTTCGCCTACGGGAACGGCAACTGGGAGATCACGGTGGGCATCACGGAGGCCCGCTTCCTCACCCGCAACCTCGGCCGGCCGCAGAACCCGATCGCCCTGCCCACCGCGGCCGAGCTCCAGTGGGCGCTCGACGACCCGAAGTACGACAGCTCGCCCTGGGACTCCACGGCGCAGGGCGGCGGGTTCCGCAACAAGCTGGAGGGCTGGGCCGCGCCGAAGAGCGAGCGCTGGCGCAACCACAACAAGGTCCACCAGTGGATCGGGGGCCACATGACGGGCGGTACGGCGCCCAACGATCCGGCGTTCTGGCTGCACCACGCCTTCGTCGACCTGCTCTGGGACCGCTGGCAGCTGAGGCACCCCGGCTCCGGCTACCTGCCCGCCGCCCCGCTCGAACCGGGCGACCTCCAGCGCGGCCGGGTGATCGCCCTCGACGAGCCGATGCCGCCGTGGGACCTCACCCCGCGCGACATGCTCGGCCACCAGGGCCTCTACCGCTACGAATGACCCGTACGCATGCGCCCGTACGCATGACCCGTTGCCCCGACGCGGACACGCGAGTCCGGACGCGAGAAGGGCCCCCGCCGTGCGGCGGGGGCCCTCGGTCCTCGATCCGGCCGTCAGCCGCCGTAGCCCTCGGTGTGGTGCTCGCCACCGCCCGACGCGTTGACGCAGGTGTTGCCGAACGCCGGGTTCAGCAGGGCGATCACGTTCACGGTGTTGCCGCAGACGTTGACCGGGACGTGCACCGGAACCTGGACCAGGTTGCCCGAGAGGACACCGGGGGAGCCGACCGCCGCACCGTGCGCTCCGGCATCGGCGACGGCCAGACCGGCACCGGCGGCCAGGGCGCTACCGGCAACAGCGGTGACGGCGATTGCCTTCGCGATACGCGACATCAAGATCTCCTTGTGAGATGTGTGGTGCCACAGGGGTCTGTGGCATTTGACATGGCGTACAACGCAGCGGGGGCCGTGCGGTCACGGCCGCTGGGCCTTACTGATGAAGGAAAATCGCACGGAGGCGAAGTACGGCTTGATCTGGCCCGCGGCGCCGGGCTCCAGCACCGCCGCCGGGCTGCCCGCGCAGCCCGGCTCCCGGTAGAAGGTCGCCGTTCCGCGGGTCGAGTTGGTGACGGCCCGGGATCCGCCGCCCTCCGCCGCCACGCAGCCCTTCGGGGCGGTCAGCCCGTGGATCTTGTCGTCCTGGCCCACGTACTGGAAGTCGGGCCCGGCCGCGGCCCGCGCCGGGCCTGCGGCCAGGAGCAGGAGCAGGGGCAGGGGCAGGAGCACGGGCGCGAGCACGGGCGCGAGCGGGGGGACCGGCCCGGCCGCCCGGACGAAGCCGCGGACGCCGGAGTGGATACGCATGGATCGCATGCCCGCTCCAACCAGGCCCGCCCCGCGCCGGGTCACGCCTTGTCACCCCTCGCAGGCCTGTGCGACCGTGCCCGGGAGGCGGAACAGCGGATTCAGTGGTTTAACGGGTCCATGGGTCTACGGGTCCGCGGGTCTGCGGTCCGCGGGTCTGCGGTCCACGGGTCTACGGGTCTACGGAGGAAACGATGAGCACAGCGGGCGGCAGCGGCCGGCCCCGGGTCAGGACCGGGTACGGCGTCGTCGAGGGCCGGACCGGCCCGGGCGGGACCGCCTCCTTCCGGGGCATCCCGTACGCCGCCCCGCCCGTCGGCGCCCTCCGCTTCGCCGCGCCCGCGCCGCCGGCCGCCTGGGACGGCGTACGCGACGCCGGCGCCTTCGGGCCCACCGCGCCCAAGGTGCCCTACCCGCCGAAGTTCGCCGCCCTGCTGCCCGACCCGGAGGTCCCCGGGGACGACTGCCTGAACCTCAACGTGTGGACCCCGGAGCCGGCTCCCGGGGCCCGGCTGCCCGTCATGGTGTGGCTGCACGGCGGGGCGCTCACCCGCGGATCCTCGGCCGTCCCCGTCTACGACGGCTCCGCCTTCGCCCGCGACGGGGTGGTGCTCGTCTCGGTCAACTACCGGCTGGGCGTGCTCGGCTACGGGCTCTTCCCCGACGCCCCCGCCAACCGCGGGCTGCTCGACCAGATCGCCGCCCTGACCTGGGTCCGGGAGAACATCGAGGCCTTCGGCGGGGACCCCGCCCGCGTCACCGTCTTCGGTGAATCCGCCGGAGCCATCAGCGTCGGGGCCCTGCTCGGCGCCCCGCGCGCCGCCGGGCTCTTCGCGCAGGCCGCCCTGCAGAGCGGCGCCCCGGAGGTGCTGCCCCGCGAGAAGGTGCGCGCCATGGTCCGGCGGATGGCCTCCCTGCTCAAGGTGCCCGCGACCGCCGGGGCCTTCGCCGCCACCGCCCTGCCCGACCTGCTCGCCGCCCAGGGCGCCGTGCTGCGCCGCTCCAGCCCGCTCACCGGCGGTCCCGCCTTCGGCCTGGTCGCCGACCCGGACACGCTCCCGGACGACCCCCTGGAGGCCGCCGCGGCGGCGGACGTACCGCTGCTGCTGGGCTGGACCACCGAGGAGTACCGGCTCTGGCTCGCCCCCACCGGCGCCCTGCGGGTCATGGACCGGCTCGGTCCGCTCACCGTGGCGCTGGCCCGCGCCCGCAGCGGGAAGGACCGGGCCGCCGTACGGGCACTGCGCGCCGTACTTCCCGGGGCCGGCCCGGCGGAGCTCGCGGGACAGCTGCTCACCGACGGGCTGCTGCGCGATCCGCTGCGCCGCCTCGCCGGGGCGCGGCGGTCCGCTTCCAGCTTCCTGTACGAGTTCGGCTGGCCCTCCGGCCTGCCGGGCCTCGGCGCCTGCCACGCCCTGGAGCTGGGCTTCGTGTTCGACACCCTCGACGTGCCGGAGGCCTCGTGGCTGGCCGGGCCGGACGCCCCGCAGGAGCTGGCCGACCGGATGCACGCGGCCTGGGTGCGCTTCGCCGTGACCGGGGACCCGGGCTGGGCGGCCTGGGACGGCGACGGCCCGCCGATGGTGTTCGGCGGGCCGTGCGCGGAATCCCTCGTACCGGCGGTTACTCCACCGGTCCTTCCATGACCTTGCTGATGAACTGGATCGGGCCCTCGCCCATGTTCGGCACGTAGGTCTTGGCGTTGTGCTGGCCGCCGGGGATGACCCTCAGGCTGGTGTGGATCGGCCCCTTGCCGTAGGTCGCGACGAACTTCTGCACATCGGGCAGCGTCTTCTTGTTGCTCTCGTTGTCGCCGACCTGGAAGGCGAGGTAGACGTCCGGCGCGCCCTTCTTGTCGATCATGGCCTTCGCCAGGAGCTCCGGGTTGTTCTCGGCCTTCTCCTTGTCGTGGCCCTTCCACAGGGAGGAGTCGGGCACGATGTCCGGGCCGGAGCAGATCGCGGCCTTGAACTTCTCCGGGTACTTGAGCACGGCCTTCAGGCTCGCGAAGCCGCCGGTGGAGGAGCCCATGTAGGCCCAGCCGTCACGGGACTTGACGGTGCGGAAGTTCTGCTTCATGAGGTCCGGGACGTCCTCGGTCAGCCAGGTGCCCATCTTCGGCTGGTCGGGGATGTCGGAGCCGTCCCAGTAGATGCCCTTGTCGTCCGGGCCCGGGTTCAGCACCGGCATGGCGAGGATGAACGGCTTGCTCTTGCCCTCGGCGTACCACTTGCTGATGCTGGTCTGGAGCCCGAGGTCGGTGCCCATCCAGTAGTTGTTGGGGTAGCCGGCGCCGCCGGGCAGGGCGATCATGACCGGGAAGCCGCTCTTGGCGAACTTCGGGTCGTTGTACTCCTTGGGAGCCCAGACCCACACCTTGCCCTTGAAGCCGGACTTCTTGCCGTCCAGCGTGGTGACGGCCACGTGCGTGCCGTCGGCCAGGGTCATGGAGTTCTTGAACTCGGCCTTCGGGCCGGTGGGCATCAGGGCCTTGGAGTTGGCCGCCTGCTTCGCGGTGCCGCCGTCGGCGCCGCCCGCCTGGCCGCCGCCCGCGGCCCCCTGGCCGAAGGAGACGTCCTTGCCCTTGTCGGTGAACGGGGGTATCTCGAAGTGGTACATCACTCCGGCCGCGATGCCCGCGAGGGCGAGCACGGAGACACCCGCGATCAGCCAGCGCCTGCCCCTGCGCGGCCGGCGCTCCTCGTACGGGGGCTCCTCCGGCTCGTTGTACGGCGGCTGCGGCGGCCCGTACGGGGGCTCGGGCTGGTACTGGGGTTCGTACTGCTGCGTGTACGAAGCGCCGTAGGGCTGCTGCTGGTACTGCCCTTCCGACCGGTACGGCTGGTGCTGTCCGTCGGGTGAGTACGACATGTGCGGTTGCTCTCCGGCTGGTGCTGCCCCGTCGGGGGATGGTCTTTTCCCCGTCTGGGGGTGGTCTCTTCTGTTCGAAGGATGAGCCTACGTGCTGCCTGGTTCCCCTTTTTCCCAGCTCTTGGGTTGCCGTAGGCCAGGGCGTTGCCGAACACCGGCAGGGCCACCGGAGTTCCCGGTCTGTTAGCCGACTGTCCCTGGCCCATGCACATGCCCGTGGGTATGGTGCCTGCGCGCCGCCACCCGACCCCCCTGCCCGGAGGTACCTTCCGTGTTTGGCATGACCTCATCACGGTCCGCCCGCAAGACCGCCCTTGCCACCGCCTTCGGCCTCACCGCCGCCGGCACGGCCCTCTGGGCCGGCCTCGGCGCCGCCCAGCCCGCGCACGCGGCCGGCCTGCCGGCCCCCGACCACGTCGTCGTCGTGGTCTTCGAGAACCACGCCTACAACCAGGTCATCGGCAGCTCCAGCGCCCCGTACATCAACTCCCTCAAGAGCGGGGGCGCCAACCTCACGCAGTCGTTCGGCATCACCCACCCCAGCCAGCCCAACTACCTCCAGCTGTTCTCGGGCTCCAATCAGGGCGTCACCGGCGACAGCTGCTACACGCCCGGCTTCAGCTCCGCGCCCAACCTCGCCTCCGAGCTCATCGCCGCGGGCAAGAGCTGGGCCAGCTACAACGAGACCCTCCCCAGCCAGGGCTCCACCACGTGCAGCAGCGGCAACTACGCCCGCAAGCACAACCCCTGGTTCGCCTTCTCCAACGTGCCCACCAGCACCGCGAAGACCATGACCCAGTTCCCGACGGACTACACCACCCTGCCCAAGGTGTCCTTCGTCGTCCCGAACCTGTGCAGCGACATGCACGACTGCTCCGTCGGCACCGGCGACACCTGGCTCAAGAACAACCTCAAGGCCTACGCGGACTGGGCCAAGACCCACAACAGCCTGCTCGTCGTCACCTTCGACGAGGACAACCGGCTCGCGGGCAACAAGATCCCCACCGTGCTCTACGGCCAGCCCGTCACCCCCGGCAGCACGTCGTCCACCACCTACAACCACTACGACGTGCTGCGCACCCTGGAAGGCCTGGCCGGCCTGACCACCCACGCCGGGAACGCGGCCGGCGCCAAGGACATCACGGGTATCTGGGCTTCCTGACCATGTACGTTGCGGACAGCCGCGGTACCCCCGCGCCCGCCGTGACCCCCGAGCCGCAGGCCGTCGCCCCGGGCATCCGCCCGGGGCGGCGCGCCGCGCTCGCCCCCACGGTCCTCGCCCTCGGCACGGTCAGCCTGATCACCGACGTCTCCTCCGAGATGGTCACGGCCGTGCTCCCCCTCTACCTCGTCGCCGGCCTGGGCCTGTCCCCGCTCGGCTTCGGACTGCTCGACGGGATCTACAACGGCATCAGCGCCCTGGTCCGGCTCACCGGGGGCCACCTCGGCGACCGCCTCGGCCGCCACAAGGCCCTCGCCGGCCTCGGCTACGGCCTCTCGGCCCTGTGCAAGCCGCTGCTCCTGCTCGTGCACACCCTCCCCGCCATCGGCGCGGTACTCGCCCTCGACCGCACCGGCAAGGGCCTGCGCACCGCCCCGCGCGACGCGCTGATCTCGCTGGCCGCCGCCCCCGAGGACCGCGGCCGGGCCTTCGGGGTCCACCGGGCCATGGACACCGCCGGCGCCCTGATCGGGCCGATCCTCGCCTTCCTGATCCTGCGCGGTGCCGCCGACGGCTACGACGCCGTCTTCACGGTCAGCGCCTGCGTCGCCGCCCTCGGCGTGCTGGTGCTCGTCCTGTTCGTCCCCGGCCGGCGCACCGAGCCGTCCCCCGGCGCCGAGCCCGTCTCGCTGCGCGCCGCCTTCGGGCTGCTGGGCCGCCGCGACCTGCGCCGGATCAGCCTGTGCGCCCTGCTGCTCGGGCTGTGCACCGTCAGCGACGCCTTCGTCTTCCTGCTGCTCCAGCGCGCCACCGGGATCGCCGACCGCTGGTTCGCGCTGCTGCCGCTGGGCACCGCCGCCGCGTTCTTCCTCCTCGCGCTGCCGCTGGGCCGGCTCGCCGACCGGATCGGCCGCTGGCGCGTCTTCCTCGGCGGCCACCTCGCGCTGCTCCTCGCGTACGGGCTGCTGCTGGCGGGCGGACACCATCCCGCCCTGCCGTACGCCGTGCTCCTGCTGCACGGCGGCTTCTACGCGGCCACCGACGGCGTCCTGATGGCCGCGGCCGCAGGAGCCGTGCCCGAGGAGCACCGCGGCGGCGGTCTCGCCCTCGTCCAGACCGGCCAGGCACTCGCCCGCTTCGCCGCCTCGCTGGGCTTCGGCGCCGCCTGGACCGTCTGGGGCCCCCGCCCGGCCCTCGCGGTCGCGGCCGTCCTGCTGGCCGTCGCGGCCGCCGCGTGCGCCCGGCTCCGGCCGGCGGACGCGACGGCCGCCGAGGCGGCTGCCGGGGCGCGGGCCGACTGAGCCCGCCGGGGCTGTCCGGCCGGACAGCCCCGGCCCCCGGCCCCCAGCCCCCGGGCCGGCCGCCTCCGACGTTCCCCCACATCCCCGAAAGGCCCCCATGACCCTCCAACGCCGGATCCTGATCCTCGTCTCCGCCGTCGTGCTGCTCGCCGCGGTGGGGGTGCTCGCCGTCGTACGGGCCTCCTCGCGGGCCGACGAGAAGAACCAGACCCAGGCCGGCGGGCCGCAGATCACCAGGGGCGAGGTGTCCCTGGCCCCGGACGGGGACAAACGGCGGATCGTGTTCCGGAACATGGCGTGGGGCCCGCACCGCGACGAGCTCGCCACCGTCCCCGCCGACGCGCCCCAGGGCCCCCGTACCGCCTCCGGAGTGAGCTGCCTGCGCTTCCACGCCGCGGCCGGCACCGGGATCTGCCTCCAGGCCGACAAGGGCGGGGTCCAGGAGAGCTACCGGGCCGTCGTCCTCGACGCGCACCTCAAGGAGGTCTCCGCGTACCCGCTGGCCGGCATACCCACCCGCGCCCGGGTCTCGCCCGGCGG
This sequence comes from Streptomyces sp. NRRL S-244, assembly GCF_000717915.1. Lineage (GTDB taxonomy): Bacteria > Actinomycetota > Actinomycetes > Streptomycetales > Streptomycetaceae > Streptomyces. Next base: position 308,359 of record NZ_JOCX01000003.1, on the reverse strand, counting down.
ACACCTCGCCGCCTGGACGGTCTTCGTCGGCGGGGACTCGTACGCCGGGACGAACTTCTCCACCCGGACCTCGCTGCTCGACCTGCGCACCGGCAGGCTCGACGCCTCGCTGGAGGACTTCGAGATCCGCAAGGACGGCAAGGCGTACCGCAACGCCGACGTGAACTTCTGGGGCGTGACCTTCGCCGCCGACGAGCGGACCTTCTACGCGACGCTCGCCACCGGCGGCCAGACCCACCTGGTCCGCGGCGACCTCGCCGAACGCACGGTGACCACGCTGCGCGAGAACCTGGAATGCCCGTCGCTGTCACCCGACGGGACCCGGCTGGTGTTCAAGAAGCGGGTGCCCGGCCTGTCGCCGGACGCCCCGTGGCGGCTGTACGTCCTGGACCTGGCCTCGATGCGGGAGACCCCGCTCGCCGAGGAGCGCAGCGTCGACGACCAGGTGGTGTGGACGGACGACAAGACGGTCGTCTACTCCCTGCCCGGCGACTTCGGCGCCGACCTGTACGCCCTGCCGGCCGACGGCAGCGGCGCTCCGGCCCCGCTGATGGCATCGGCCCTCGCCCCGGCCTTCCTCGGCTGACGCCGGGAGGAAGGACCGGGGCAAGGACCGGCGGGACCGCAGGACCGCAGGACCGTTACGCCGGGACCAGTGTCTTGCGGCGCCGCTTGCGCTGGGCCCCCGCCGACAGCTTCAGCTCGATGATCGACCGTACGGCCGGCCACTCCTCGTCGAGGATCGAGTAGAAGGCGGTACTGCGCACGGCGCCGTCGAGACCCCGCGAATGGGCCCGGCGGACCCCCTCGCAGGTGAACCCGAGCCGCTCCATCGCGGCCCGCGAGCGCCCGTTGCGGGCGTCGGCGCGCAGCGAGATGCGGCGCACGCCCCAGGTCTCGAAGGCATGGCGGAGCATGAGCAGCTTCGCCTCCGTGTTGATGCCCGTCCCCTGGGCGCCCGGGGACAGCCAGGTATTGCCGATCTCGGCGGCATCGGGGATCGCCGTCGCCGGATCACCGAACGGGACGCCCGGCACGGCGGGCCACACCAGTGGTCCCTGCCAGTAGTCGAGGTCCAGGAACCGGGTCGAACCGACGACCCGGCCGTCGGTGGCTCTGACCACCGCGAAGGGGAGCGATCGACCCGCCGCCTGATCTGCGAGGGCGCGGTCGATGTACTCGTGGGACGCCTGCACCCCATGGGGTACGGGGGTGAAGGCGTAAGTCGTACGATCCTCGGCCCCGGCCAGGGCCAAGGCCTCGGTGTGGTGGGGGGCGAGGGGCTCGAGCCGCACGCTGCGGCCGGCGAGGAGTACGGGTACGGGCACGGAGCCTTCGGTCCTTCTGGGCGGTGGGGTGGTTGCACAGTGTGCGCTCCTGACGTCGCCCCCCGTGCAAAACACGGGTGAAAGGCAACGGGCTGTCAGGTGAACGCGAGTGGCTCAATGTAGCCCCTAAATGTGCTCTCATGAACCCCCAAATTGGCAACGCCGCGGCCATGTTTTTCGATGACTTTGGTCCCCGCCCCGGAGCCCCCGTAATCCTGATCCGCGGACATCCGTTCCGGCGCGCCGCACGGGTCCCCCGGACGGCCGCCCCGACGGCGTCCGATCGGCGTACAAACACCCTCTGACCTGCACGGATGTCATGAGCCCCGGGTGGTCCCCACGGTGGCCCCGAGCGCAGGCGCGGCGGATGATCCCAGGGCCCCGCCCGGTCCGCAATGCCATCGAACATGCGGCCGTCGGTGATGTGTCCGGCGTCGCACTCCGGGCCCTTCGCCGCCGGGGTCGGTGGCCCGTGGCGCCAGGGGGCGCCGCACGGGCGTGTCGGCCCGCCCGGAGGGTGTCCGCGGCCGGTGGCGCTCGCCGCCGTACTCGGCGACCGGCCCCCGACCGAACGAGTGGCCGAGCGTGCCGATCGACTGCCTCGTCAACCACGGCATCGCCACCAAACCCTGCCCGTCTCGTCCCGATCTGTCTCGCCTTCGCCGCGCTCGACCTGGCGACCGCGGGCCGCGAACGCGCGGAGGACGGGGCGGGCGGTGCCGGAGTCCGCCTCCCGCCCCCTACCGTCCCTCCAACGCGCCGTTCCCGCACGGACCGTCCGGGAACCGTCGCGGACGTTCACCGACCGTCACAGACCTTCCAGGAAAGACGAGAGACCCACACCATGTCCGGACCCCGCATCACCTTCCTCGAGGGCCAGGCCGGCCAGGGCGCCGCCCTCGCCCGGATCGCCGCCCGCGTCCGCACCCGGCTCGGCTCCCCGGAGTACGCCGCCCTGCGCACCGCCCGGCGCCCCCTGTTCACCGGCATCGGAGCCTCGTACGCCGCCCTCGCCGTCCCCGTACAGCAGCTGCGCGCGGCCGGGGTCGTCACCCAGCGCGTGCTGTCCAGCGAGATCGAGACGGGCACCGCCGGCTTCGACACCGACTGCCTGATCGCCGTGTCCCAGGGCGGCCGCAGCTCCGAGACCATCGCCGCCTTACGGCGCGCGGCCCCAGGCATCACGAAGACCGCACTGCTCAACGTCGTACCGTCGCCGCTCGGTGCACTCGCCGACCTGACCGTGGACCTCGGCAACGAGCCCGACTCGTACGCCTCGACCATCGGCTACACGGGGACGGTCGTCGCCCTCGACCTGGTCGCGGGGGCCATGGCGGGCCGAGAGCGGGACCCGTGGGGCGACATCGCCGAGCAGGCCGCCGCGGTCCACCGGCAGGCCGCCGAGGCGGTCGCGGGCCTGCGCGAGCGCGGAGCCCGCTGCATCGCCTCCGACGCGGTGGCGGCAGGCGCCTCGCGGGCCTCGGCCGAGGAGGGCGCGCTGCTGCTGCGCGAGGTGGCCCGGATGACCGCGGCGGCCTCCGCGACCCGCAACTACCTGCACGGGGGGATGGAGTCGGCCGGCAACACCCTGCACCTCGTCTTCGGCCACGGCCGCGAGATCGAGCTGGCCCGCTCGCTGGCCGGCGCCGGGCACCTCACGCTGCTGCTGACGACGGCCGACGCCGAACCGTCGGACAGCCTGTCGGTGATCCGCCTCCCCGACGTCCCGGAGGCCGTCCGCGTGGTGCTGGAGGCGGTGGTGCTCCAGGAGCTGGCCGCCCAGCTCAGCGCCGAACGCGGCGTACCGATCGAGTCGTTCGTGTTCGCCAACGGCGACACCAAACAGGGCGGCCTCGACAGGTCCGCCTTCCAGGTGGCCGCCTACGCCCCGGCAGGCGACGCCGCAAGGCCCCCGGCCCCCTGATCTCGCCCCGGCCCGACCCTAGGGGTGCTGCGGGGAATGCCTGGTCTGCGACGCTGGTTGCCCCGTGACAAGATCGAAAACCAGGGGAGCCCGGCATGACCGAGACCGTCACCCGCATCGAGTACACCCTGCCCGTGAACGACCCCGTGGCCGAGGACCAGGTCCAGCTGAGCCGTGACGACCTGTGGACGGGCCTGGTGGCCAAGGCCGCCGACCCGCGCCCCTTCGTACCGGCGATCACCGAGTGCACGGTCCTGTCGGAGAACCCGCAGGGCCTGGTCCGGGAGATAGCCCGGGCCGGGGACCGCTTCCGCGAGGTCGTGGTCTTCGACATCGGCCACCGCGTGAGCTTCCGCCGCTCGGACGAGAAGGAGGTCTGGACCATCGACAACGTCATCGACGAGGACCCGTCCGGCGCCCTCACCTTGACGTTCAGCGGCGAGTTCGAGCGCGAGTTCGCCGCCTCCCGGATCGCCGCGATGCGCACCTCCATGGCCGAGACGGCCGCCCGTACCCTCGCCGTGATCCGCGAGTCCGCCGCCTGACGCCCCCCGAGACCCCCCGAGAGCACCTGAGACCACCTGAGATCATCCGCGCATGGACTTGCTACTGAGCCGACTCGCCGCCGTCGGGCCCTTCTTCACCGTCCCGTACGGGAAGGAACCGCCCGGGGACGGCTTCCGGCCGCTGAGCGGGCTGTACGGGCCCCGGCTGGAGCCGTACGTCGCCGAGGTCGGGCGGCGGATCGGCAGCGGGCCGGGGCGCGTCGCGGCCTCGACCGCCCAGTTCGGGATCGCCTCGCGGCTGTGGTCGATCGGGCTCGGCTGCGCCGCGCTGGGCGGGCGGGTGCCGGACCTGGGGGCCGACCGGGTGTGGTGGCGGCTGCCCGCGGCGGGCTCGCTGGAACTGTGGCTGCCCGAGCCCGGCCGGGGGGACCTGCCGGTCGAGTCCCTCGGGGAGACCGTGCTCGGCAACCTCGCGGCCCTGGACGCGCGGCTGCGCGAGCGGTACGGGGTCTCGCCCAAGGTGCTGCGCGGCAACGCCGCGTCGGGGCTGGTCGGAGCGCTCCGGGTGCTGATCGACCGGGTCCCGGGCGGCCCGGCGGTGTCCCTCGCCGCGGAGCTGCTGGCCGAGGGCGGTGCGCTCGGCGGAACGGGCACCTTCATCCACGAGGAAGGCCTCGGGGTGGCGTTCGTGCGCCGCAGCTGCTGCCTCTATTACCAGGTCCCCGGCGGCGGCCTCTGCGGGGACTGCGTACTGCGCACCAGGTAACCCGGCAGGGCCGTCCGGAGCAGCCGGGGGTGTGGCGGGCGCCGGTCCGCCGGGGCGGCCTCCTACGGTCCCTTGCATGACGCACGCTCGCACACCGCATCCGGAGCCCCTGCCGCCGTCGCGGACCCCGTCGCGGCCCCCGGCGGGGCTGTCCCGGCGCGCCGCCCTGACCGGACTCGCCGCAGGCGCCGGGGTCCTCACGGTCGGCGCCGCCTCCGGCTGCGCGGCCGCCACGCCCCGGGCGGCCGCGGCGGCGCCCGATCCCACGCCGGGGGCCATGAAGCTGTTCGACGACCCCGGGTACAACTTCGCCGGGCTCCTCGCGCTCGGCGGGGCCGGGATGCGGGCCTCCGAGGTCGGCGAGGTGCTCACCGCCGTCAATGCCATCAACACCGCGGGCCTGTCCGCGCAGACCTTCACCGACACCTTCCGGTCCTGGGGCGACCGGCTCGCCGCGCCCCCGGCCGCCGGCCGCGACGGCGGCGACACCCCCTCGCAGACCCGCCGGTTCCGCTCGCTGCGGGCCGCCCAGTACTACGCCCAGGCCCTGTTCTACGTCCTCGGCACCCGCAGCCCCGGCGACGAGAAGGCCCTCTACCTGGCCGGCCGAAAGGCCTGGGACACCTTCGGACGGCTCTGCTCCCCGGCCGCCGTCCGCGCGCAGGTCCCGTACGGCAAGACCCGGCTGCCGGTCTGGTTCTTCCGGCCCGAGGGCCCCGACGAGCCCCGCCCGACGGTCATCCTCACCAACGGCAGCGACGGGCAGAACGTCGACATGTGGACGTACGGCGTCGCGGCCGCCCTCGGCCGGGGCTGGAACGCGCTCGTCTACGACGGCCCGGGCCAGGGCCAGCTGCTGTTCGTCGAGGAGATCCCCTTCACCACGCGGTGGGAGCAGGTGGTGGCCCCGCTCGTCGACTGGCTCGACGCCCGCAAGGACGTCGACAGCGGCCGGATCGCGATCACCGGCCTCAGCATGGGCGGCAACCTGGTCGCCCGCGCCGCGGCCTTCGAGCACCGGCTCGCGGCCGTGGCGTGCCTGCCCGGTGTGCTCAGCCCGTGGCTCGGCTTCGACAAGGAGCTCCGCGACATCGTCACCCCCGACAAGGCGCAGACCAACCGCGTCTGGAACGAGGAGGTCGTCCCCGCACTCACCCCGGAGCTCGCCGCCACCGTCAAGAAGCGCTTCGAGATCTTCTCGCCGGAGGTGCTGCGCGAGGCGCGGGCCGGCCGGATGTTCAAGGACCTCTGGACCCCGGCCCAGGTCGCGATCGGCCTCGACATCACCAAGGTCGTACCGCGGATCAAGGCGCCGGCGCTGGTCCTCGACTACGACTTCGAGCAGTTCTACCCCGGCCAGCCCCGGCAGATGTACGACCTGCTGCGCTCGAAGCGCGCGTACGTGAAAATGACGGAGGCCACCGGGGCGCAGTTGCACTGCTCCCCGATGGCCCCGCAACAGCACTGCGACGTCGTCTTCGACTGGCTCGCCGACGTCCTGCGGCGTTAGGCCGTGTCCTTCGGATCAGGCCTGGTCCGGCAGCACTAGAACGTGAGGTTCCAGGCGTCGATCTTGCCGGTGTCCGCGCTGGCGTTGTCGTTCACGCGCAGCTTCCAGAGGCCGTTCGCGACCTCGGAGGAGGCGTTGACGGTGAAGCTCTGGACGATGTTGTCCGTACCGCCGCCGGCCCGGTTGCTCAGGGTGTAGACGGTGCCGTCCGGAGCCACCAGGTCGACCTTCAGGTCACCGATGTAGGTGTGCTTGATGTCCACGCCCACCTTGAGGGTGGCCGGCGCGTTGCCGGTCACCCCGCTGACGGTGATCGGGCTCTCCACGGTCGCGTTGTCGTTGATCGCGAAGTCGCCGAGGTTCTCGAAGTACTTCCCGGGGGGCGGGGTGGAGCCGACCGCCTTCAGCGCGTCGACCTGGCCCTCGCCGAAGAACGAGTTGTTGGCCGCGGTACCGGTGCAACGGCTGTCCGAGGGGCAGGCGATGTCGTTGGCCTGGGTGGCCAGCTTGTCGCGCAGCTGCGCCGGGGTGATGCCCGGGTTGGTGCTGGCGAGCAGCGCCGCGACGCCGACCACGTGCGGGGTGGCCATCGACGTACCGCTCTTGGTGCCGTACTTGCCGCCCGGCACGGTGGAGTAGACGTCGCTGCCCGGGGCCGCGACGTCGATGACGCCGGAGCCGAAGTTGGAGAACGAGGCCTTCGAGGTGCCGGTGCCGTTCGCCGCGACCGTGACCACGCCCGGGAGCTCGGTCGGGATGTCGAGGCAGGCGTTGGTGATGGTGCGGGTGACCGGCGTCGAGTCGTTCGGGCTCGCGGAGTCGGTCGTCTTGTGGGCGAGGTCGTAGTTCTCGTTGCCCGCCGCGGCGACCTGGAGGGAGCCCTTGCCCTCCGCGTACTCCTGGGCGCGCTTGACGCCCTCGATGATGGCGGCCTGGTCGATGTTGTCCGGGCAGTTGAACTGCCACGGGTCCGTGTAGTAGCTGTTGTTGGTGACCTTGAAGCCGTGGTCACCGGCCCACACGAAGCCGCAGATGGTGTTCTCGGCGAAGAAGAACGAGTTGCCCGGCTCGGCGACGCGGACCGCGGAGATCTTCACGCCCGGGGCCACGCCGACGACGCCCTTGCCGTTCTTCGCGGCCGCGATGGTGCCCGCGACGTGGGTGCCGTGGCTGTCCACGTCCCGCCAGGCGCCCGTACGGGTGTCCGGCTTGCCGTACGCGCAGGAGACGGAGTCGGCGGCGTTGAAGTTCGGCGCCAGGTCCTGGTGCTGGTCGTCCACACCGGTGTCCAGGATGCCGACCTTGACGGAGGCGGAGCCGGTGGTGACGGCCCAGGCCTGGTCCGCCTTGATCTGGCTCATGTCGGCGCGGACGGGCTCGCCGGCCGGGGTCGTCGACTGGGCCGGGTTGGCGGGCAGCGCCGGGTTGTAGGCGTCGGCCGGGACGTCCGAGGTGCGGGTGGCGCCGACCTGCTGGACCCCGCTGACCCCGCGCATCGTCGCGGCGAAGCCGGCGGAGGCGGAGTGGGCGACGATCACGCCGATGGAGTCGAAGTTGGAGAAGACGGTGCCGCCGTTGGCGGCGATGGCGGAACGCACCGCCGAGCTGTCACCGGGGGCGGTGATCACGAGGTAGGCGCGGGTGCCGGCAACCCAGGTCGCACTCTGGGAAGTCGGCGCCGCGGCGGCCTTGCCCGCCGCCTTGGCGGGGGCGGAGGGGGCGGTCTGGCCGGAAGGGGAGACCGGGGCGGTGCCGGCGAGCGCGGCGGGGGCCCCGAAGGCGAGAGCGGCGCCGAGGGTGGCGGCCAGCACGAGAGTGCGTCGAGGTCGGCTGGATATGTGGGGTATCAATGCGTCCTCCGAAGACGGCCTGGAGGTGCTCATGACACCCACCGGGCCGTACGAAAACGAGTGGTGGACGCAAGATGTCAGACGCGTGCCCCGGTATGGAAGTACCTTTTACCGCACGACACTTAACGGCCCCGTGGCCGAAAATCGACCATGGGGCCGCGTGAGGGCGGCGTGAAGGGGATGTGAGGGCCGACCGGCCCGGGCACCGTGGGGGCGAGCCCGGCCCGGCCGGCCCGTGACGGGCGTTCCGGTCAGACCGGTACGCCGTCCTTGGCGCCGGCCGGCGACGGCGCGGGCACGGTGGGGAGCTCCGCGCCGTGGCCGTCGTCGATCAGCGTGGTCTCGTCGAACTCCAGGCGTCCCGCCAGGACTTCGGTGGCCCGCTCGCGGTCGAACTCCTTGGTCCAGGTGCCGATGAGCACCGTCGCCACCGCGTTGCCCGCGAAGTTCGTCAGCGCCCGGGCCTCGCTCATGAACCGGTCGATGCCCACGATCAGCCCGACGCCGTCGACGAGCTCCGGCCGGTGCGACTGCAGCCCGCCGGCCAGCGTCGCGAGCCCCGCGCCCGTCACGCCCGCCGCACCCTTCGAGGCCACGATCATGAACAGCAGCAGCGAGATCTGCTCACCGATGGCCAGGGGCTTGCCCATGGCCTCCGCGATGAACAGAGAGGACATCGTCAGGTAGATCGCGGTCCCGTCCAGGTTGAAGGAGTACCCCGTCGGCACCGTGATGCCGACCACCGGCTTCGAGACGCCCAGGTGCTCCATCTTCGCGATCAGCCGGGGCAGCGCCGACTCCGAGGAGGAGGTCGAGAGGATCAGCAGGAACTCGCGGCCCAGGTAGCGCAGCAGCGAGAACACGTTGAGCCCGGTGCACACCCGCAACAGGGTGCCGAGCACCACGAACACGAACAGCAGGCAGGTCGTGTAGAAGCCGATCATGATGACGGCCAGTGACTTCAGCGCGTCCATCCCGGTCGCGCCGACCACCGCCGCGATCGCGCCGAACGCGCCCACCGGCGCCGCCCACATGATCATCGCCAGTACCCGGAAGACCAGCTTCTGCACGTGCCCGATGCCGCGCAGCAGCGGCTCGCCCGCCGTGCCCATGGCCTGGAGCGCGAACCCGCACAGCAGCGCCACGAGCAGCGTCTGGAGCACCTGCCCGCCGGTGAAGGCGGAGACCAGGGTGGTCGGGATGATCCCCAGCAGGAACTCGGGCGTGCTCTGCGCCCCGCCCGCCTTGGCCTGCGCCTCGCCGGCGTGCTTGACGGCCTCGGTCAGGTGCAGTCCGCTGCCCGGCTCCAGCAGGTTCCCGACGAGGAGGCCGATCGCCAGCGCCACCGTGGACATGATCATGAAGTAGCCGAGGGCGAGGCCGCCCACGGCGCCGACCTTCGCGGCCTTGCGCACCGACCCGATGCCCAGCACGATCGTGCAGAAGATCACGGGCGAGATCATCATCTTGATGAGGTTCACGAAGCCGGTGCCCAGCGGCTTGAGCTCCACGGCCGTGCCGGGTGCGGCGAAGCCGACGGCGATGCCGAGGAGCACCGCGGCGATCACCGCGATGTACAGATAGTGGGTCTTGTCGCGTCTGCCGGCCACGGCTCGCCTCCTGATGGTGAATACGTCCCGGGAGGACCATCGCCCGAGGCTGTGACCCCGGTCACCCTTGCGTTCATTGAGTTCACGGCCCGGTGCACACTGAGCGTCATGTTCCGTTTCCCCCGACCGCCGCGCAGCCTCGCCGGCCAGCTCTTCGCCATGCAGGTGCTGCTGGTCGCCGTGGTCGTGGCCGGCTGCGCGGTCTTCGCGTACGCCACCGCCCGCGGGCAGGCCGAGGAGGCCGCCCGGCGCCAGGCGGGGGCCGTGGCCCGCGCGGTCGCCGACTCCCCGTCCGTACGCGAGGCCGTACGCGGGGCCGCGAAGGGGGGCGACCCCTCGGCCGCGCTCCAGCCCTACGCCGAGCGGGTCCGCGTGGACTCCGGGGTGGACTTCGTGACGATCATGGCCCCGGACGGGCGGCGCTGGACTCACCCCGACCCCCGCCGCATCGGCGAGCCCTTCATGGGGAACACCGCCCCCGCCCTGCGCGGAGAGACCTTCAGCGAGACCTACACCGGCACCCTCGGGCCCTCCATCCGCGTGGTCACCCCGCTCATGGACGACGGCCGGGTGACCGGCATGGTCAGCTCCGGCATCACCGTCCGCGCGATCAGCGCCCGGCTCGCCGAGCAGCTCACCGCCCTCGCCTGGGTCGCGGCCGGTGCGCTCGCCCTCGGCGGAGTCGGCACGTACGTCGTCAACGCCCGGCTGCGCCGGCACACCCACGGGATGAACGCGGCCGAGCTCAGCCGGATGTACGACTACCACCAGGCGGCCCTCCACGGGGTCCGCGAGGGCCTGCTCATGCTCGACGGCCAGCGCCGGATCACCCTCATCAACGACGCCGGACGCGAACTGCTCGGCCTGCGGGGGGACGTCCGGGGCACCGGCGCCGCCGACCTCGGGCTGCCCGCCCCGCTCACCGGCGCCCTGCTCGCCGACCGGCCCCGTGTGGACGAGGTGCACCTGACCGCGGACCGGGTGCTCGTCCTCAACAGCTCGCCCGTCGCGGGCGGCGGCCGCCGCGGCACCGTGGTCACCCTCCGCGACCACACCGAACTCCAGTCGCTGACCGGAGAGTTGGATCAGGAACGCGGATTCACCGAGGCGCTGCGCTCGCAGGCCCACGAGGCCGCCAACCGGCTGCACACCGTGGTCTCCCTCATCGAGCTCGGCCGCGCGGACGAGGCGGTGGACTTCGCCACCGCCGAACTGCAGCTGGCCCAGGCCCTCACCGACGAGGTCGTCACCGGCGTCGGAGAGCCCGTCCTCGTGGCCCTGCTGCTCGGCAAGGCCGCCCAGGCGCACGAGCGCGGAGTCGAACTGGTCGTCACCTCCGACAGCCGGGCCGTCGACGGCCGCACCGGAGCCCTCCCGGCCCGGGACCTCGTCACCGTCCTCGGCAACCTCCTCGACAACGCCGTCGACGCCCTGACCGGCGTCCCCGGGGCCCGGATCGCGGTCACCGTCCGGCCCGACGGGGACGGACTGCTGCTCCGCGTCGCCGACAACGGCCCCGGGCTGCCCACGGGCGCCGCCGCCGATGTGTTCCTGCGCGGCTGGTCGGGCAAGGGAGAGGGGCGCGGCCTCGGCCTCGCCCTGGTCCGGCAGGTGGCCCACCGGCACGGCGGCAGTGCGGTCGCCGCCGAAGGGCCGGGCGGGGGAGCCGAGTTCACCGTACGACTGCCCATGCGAAGGGAGCCGACAGCATGAGCGACGAAGCGCACGGGGCCCACGAGACCGCCGGGGCGCCCGACGTGCGGGTGCTGGTGGTCGAGGACGACCCCGTCGCCGCCGACGCGCACGCCCTGTACGTCGGCCGGGTGCCCGGCTTCACCGTCGTCGGCGCCGTCCACTCGCTCGCCGGGGCCACCCGGGTCCTGGAGCGGACCCGGGTCGACCTGCTGCTGCTCGACCTCACCCTGCCCGACGGGCACGGACTGCGCTTCGCCCGCCGGCTGAGGGCCTCCGGGCATCCCGTGGACGTGATCGTCGTGACCTCGGCGCGGGACCTGGCCGTGGTGCGCGAGAGCGTCTCGCTGGGCGTGGTCCAGTACGTACTGAAGCCGTTCGCCTTCCCGACGCTGCGCGAACGGCTGCTGCGCTACGCCGAGTTCCGTGCCACCGCGGGGGAGGCCGCCGGCCAGGACGACGTGGACCGGGCGCTCGCCGCCCTGCGCGCCCCGGCCCCCGCCGAGCTCCCGAAAGGGCTGAGCGCGCCGACCCTGGACCGGGTCGGCGCGCTGCTGCGGACGGCGCCCGAGGGGCTGACCGCCGCGGGGGCCGCCGAGGCGGCCGGGATCTCGCGGATCACGGCCCGCCGCTACCTGGAGCACCTGGTGGACACCGGGCGGGCGGACCGCACCCCCCGCTACGGGCAGGTCGGCCGCCCCGAACTGCACTACCGCTGGCTGGCGGCGGCCGGGACCGGTTCCGTGTCGAAGGTGTAGAACTTCCGGTGGTCCAGCAGGTCGGCCGGTGCCACGTCGTTCCACGGCCGCATGGTGTCGTGCAGGTCGACGACGTTCGCGGTGCCGGCGGCCGGCAGGTACGTGGACTGCGGGTGGCGGGCCTGCCACTCGGCCCACAGCTTGTCGACGTAGGCGTGGTGCATCCAGAACACCGGGTCGTTGGGGGAGACCCCGGTCCCCATCTGGCCGCCGACCCAGACGTGCACCCGGTTGTGCAGGTTGGCGCCGCGCCAGCCCTCCAGGTGGTTGCGGAAGCCGTTCGAGGAGCTGTTCCAGGGGGCCATGTCGTACACCGGCATGGCGAGGACGGCCTCCACCTCGGCCTTGGTCGGCAGTTCGGCCACGCCCTCGCCCAGCGCGCGGCGCAGGTAGGCGCGCCCGTCCACCCGTACGTTCACGTTGAACTTCCCGGTGGAGTACGCGAACGGACCGTCCATGACCTGCCCGTCGCGGGCCCGGCCGGTGCCGCCGAGGAAATCGGCGGCCCAGAGGGAGGAGCGGGAGGTGCGGTCCGCGGTCCAGTCCCAGTACGGGAGCGAGACCTTCGGATCCACTTTTTGCAGCGCGGCCTCGAACTCCAGCAGGAAGCGGCGGTGCCAGGGCAGGAAGGAGGGGGAGCGGTGGCCCACCCGGTCGCCCGAGTCGGTGTCGCTCATGATGAACCCGTTGTGGGTGGTCACGAAGCGGTCGTACGCGCCGGTGCGCTTGAGTTCGAGCAGCGCGTTGGTGAAGGCGCGCTTCTCCTCGGGGGTGAGGGCGGCCTGGTTCTTGCGGACGGTCATGCCGTGCCTCCCATGGGCGCGAACGGGGCGAGGACGGCGCCCTGGAGCTCGCGCACGGCGGCGCGGGCGAGCGAGGTCGGATCGGCGAAGGTCTCGTAGTGGTTGACCACGCTGATCCAGGTGCCGTCGGCGTTGCGCATGACGTGCAGTTCGCGTCCGTCTATCCGGACCGTGGGCAGGCCGTCGTGGCCGCCGCCGTGATGGCCGCCGTGGTGGCCGCCCCCGGTCGCGCCCGGGGTGATCTGGATGCGGCGGCCCTGGTACACCTCGTCGACCGTGCCGCCGGGTATGGAGGCGCGGGAGTCGGCGGCGGCTGCGTGCGCGGTGGCGCCCGCTATGCCGAGGGCGGAGAGTGCGCCGGCTGCGGTGCCCAAGGCCTGCCGGCGGGTGATCTTGTTCATGGGCCGAAGAACTATCAGGACGGCAGGGGCCGTTGACCGTTATCCGGACATCGACGGATAAGTTGCCCGTAGAACCAGTTGGTCGATCTTCCCGTCCGAACCGGCTCCAGCGGCCCGGACGGGAAGATCTTCATATAAAAGTGTACTGGACAGTAAGTTGTCCGGTCGCATGCCGCCCCTATGGGGGGCGTCACGCCGCGGAGTCGGCCGGAAGCTCTCGGTGGCGCGTCCGAATTCTCCGCTCGGGCGGCTAAAGCAATATTTGTGAGGATCAGTCACATATAGTCCGGATATGGCTCTTCATGAGACGAAAGACGCGAACGCCGTTGACGCCGACACGGACGTGTTCGCGTCCGCGCTGAGCGGCCAGGTCCTCCCGAAGTACCGGATGCCCGACGACCACTCGCCCACCGAGGTGGTCTACGAGCTGCTCAGCAACGAGCTCCTCCTCGACGGCAACGCGGCACAGAACCTGGCCACGTTCTGCACCACCTGGTCGGACGACGGCGTGCACCGCCTGATGAACCTGTGCCTCGACAAGAACATGATCGACAAGGACGAGTACCCGCAGACGGCCGAGATCGAGGCCCGCTGCATCAACATCCTGGCCGACCTGTGGCACGCACCGGCCGGAGCCCGGGCCGCCGGCTGCTCCACCACCGGATCCAGCGAGGCCGCCATGCTCGGCGGCCTCGCCCTCAAATGGCGCTGGCGCACCCGCCGCCAGGCCCAGGGCCTCCCCGTCGACCGGCCCAACCTGGTGTGCGGACCGGTCCAGATCTGCTGGGAGAAGTTCGCCCGCTACTTCGACGTCGAGCTGCGCCAGATCCCGCTCGAGGCGGATGCCACCGGACTGCGCCCCCATCAGCTCGCCGAGTACGTCGACGAGAACACCATCGGCGTCGTCGCCATCCTCGGCGTCACCTACACCTGCGACTACGAGCCCGTCGCCGAGATCGCCGCCGAACTCGACCGGATCCAGGCCGAGCACGGCTGGGACGTCCCGATCCACGTGGACGGGGCCAGCGGCGGCTTCGTCGCCCCCTTCCTCCACCCCGCCGTGGTGTGGGACTTCCGGCTGCCGCGCGTCGCCTCCGTCAACGCCTCCGGGCACAAGTACGGGCTCGCTCCCCTCGGCGTCGGCTGGATCGTGTGGCGCACCGGTGACCTGCTGCCCCCGGAGCTCGTCTTCGACGTGGACTACCTCGGCGGCGACATGCCGACCTTCGCCCTCAACTTCTCCCGCCCCGGCGGCGAGGTCATCGCCCAGTACTACCTCTTCCTGCGGCTCGGCCGCGGCGGCTACCGGCGCGTCCAGCAGGCCTGCGCCGACACCGCGCAGTACCTGGCCGGGGAGATCGCCGCGATGGGCCCCTTCACCATCCTGTACGACGGCACCGGCGGCCTCCCCGCCGTCTCCTACCGGCTCACCGACCAGGCCGCCTCCGGCTTCAGCCTGTACGACCTCTCCGACCGGCTGCGGATGCGCGGCTGGCAGGTGCCCTCGTACCCGCTGCCGGCCAACCGCGACGACACCGTCATCCAGCGCGTGCTGATCCGGCACGGAGTGACCCGCGACCAGATCGCCCTCCTCGTCACGGACCTGCGCAACGCGGTGGAACACCTCACCGCCACACCCCCGCCGGTCCCGGCGACCGAGCCCCGCTCGGGATTCCACCACTAGGGGGTGTCCGCACAGTCCTGCCTGGCCCGCGGCGTCTGGTGCCGCGCCTCGCCGCGTTGTCGGGGCGCCCGAGTACGTCCAGTACACGGGCGCCCCTCCGCCTTGCGATGCACGACACCAGACGCCGCGGGCGGCGCCCTGCGGGCGCCCGGCACGACTGTGCGGGCACCCCCTAGGCCCAGCAGTCGGGCCCCGGCCGGGCGGCGCTCAGGGGGAGGTCGACCAGCGCATGTCGAGCGCCTCGAGGGCGGCGATCCGGTCCGGGGGCAGGGCCGACGCGCGCGAGCGCTGATTGGCGATCCAGACGCCCAGGCGGACGTCCTGCGCGCCGACCCGTTCCACATGGGCGCGCGGGACCCGCAGGTGCTGCTCGCGGTCGTGGAACCGGCGGGCCGCGGCCAGGTGCTGCGCCCACTTCTCGGCCTGCGTGCGCCGCGGCCGCGGGCGCTCGGCCGCGCCCGCCTCGGTCACCCCGAGCGTGTGCTCCAGCAGCCAGCGCTGCGCCCAGGACAGCTGCTCCCAGGCCAGCCGCTGAACGCGTACCCACCGGCCCAGGTCCTCGCCCTGGACGACCACCTCGCCGGGGGCGAGCGGCAGCCGGCCGCCCGCGTCGAGGTGGACGCGGGTCAGGTGGAAGGCGCGCTGCCAGGAGACGTCCCAGGCCGGGCACCACGACGCGTCGATCGCCTCCAGGGCCTCCCGGCGCTCCTCCGACAGGGCGCCCCGGCCCTCGCGGCGGGCGGCGGCCCGCTGGTTCTTGACCCACACCCCGACCGGCGCTCCGCGCCAGGTGGCCTCCGCCGGCGGCAGCAGATGGCCGTGTTCCGCCGCCCAGCCGCGGGCCGCCGCGAGCCCCTCCTCGTAGGCCACGTCGAAGTGGCTCCACACCATGCCGAGTTCGTCGAGCTGCGCGACCCGCTCCCGGCCGAGGGCGCCCCGGCGGTGGGTGCGCCGCACGTCCGCGATCCACTGGCCGAGCGGGAACCGGGCCAGCGCGGGCGGCCAGGCCTCGGCGGCGGCCTCCGTACCGGCTCCAGGACCGGCCTCCGCACCGGCTCCAGGACCGGCCTCCGTGCCCGTCGCGACAGGCGGCCCGGCCGGCACCTTGAACGCGAACGGCACCCGCAGGTCCCCGGCCCCGGCCGCGTAGATCCGGGCGGCCTCCACCCCGCGCCGCCAGTGCTCGCGCTCCGGATGCAGCACCCGCAGCCGGATGAACGCCGCCAGCAGCGCCGGATCCCGGGGGGTGGAGAAGCTCAGCAGGGCCCGCGCCCCGGTCCGCATCCCGCCTCCCCCCTCGGCCACGGCCTCGGACCCCGCCCGCGGCCGACTGGGGGCCTGCGGCTGCGCCAGCGATTCGACCAGCCGGGTGTCGTGCGCCCGCAGCGCCTCCAGCAGCCGCGCGAGGTCCCCGTACGCCCGCGAGGTCAGCATCGAATCGGCGCTCTCGTCCGGCCCCAGCAGTACGGGCACCACCAGCGAGGCGACCTTGCCCTCGCCGGGGCGGATGCGCAGCGCCCGCCCGACGGCCTGGACCAGGTCCGGCATGGACCCCCGTACGTCGGCCCAGAAGACGGAATCGCACTCCTTGGTGTCCACGCCCTCGCCCAGCACCCGGACACTGCCGAGGAAGGCCTTGTCCGCGCCCCCGTCCGCCGCGAACTGCGCCAGCACCCGCCGCCGGTGCACCGCCGTGTGCTGCCCGCACAGCCAGTCCGCCCAGACCGTACGGGGGTAGACCGGCTCCGGCGCTCCGGCAGCGGCCCGCAGCCGCCGCGCCACCGCCGGCAGCCCGGCGGCGAACGCCTCGGCCTCCCGGGTCAGGTGATGGAAGACGAGGGTCCGCCGGAACCCCTGGTCGGCGGCGGCCTTCACCAGCGCCGCCTGCAGGGCCGCCAGCCGCGACCCGCGCACGGCGTCGGAGCGCGCGTCCGCACCCAGCAGCACGGCCGCCTGGAACCCCGGATCGCTGACGTCCACGCACACCACCCGGTACGGGGCGCAGATGCCGCGGTCGATGGCCTCCGCGAGGGTCAGGGTGTGGCAGCGCGCGCCGAAGGGGCCGTCGGGGTCGTCCTCCATGGACGCGACGAGCTCGCCCCGCCCGCGGCCGCTCCCCTCGTCCTCCTCCGCGCCGTCCTGCCAGACCCGGGGCGTGGCCGTCATGTACAGCCGCCGGACGGAGGGGATCCGGGTGTTGTCGTGCACCACGGCCCACGGCTTCCCGATCCGCCCGGACGTACGGTGCGCCTCGTCGACCACGATCAGGTCCCAGCCCGGCAGCCCGGCGAGGTGGGCCTGCTCGACCGTGCCGAGGCCCAGCGAGGCGTAGGTGGCGTACACCGTCACCCGGTCCGCCGACGGGCCGGCCCAGCGGGCCAGTTCGGCGGGATCGGTCGTAGCCTGCATGCCCGCGTCCGCGGGGCGCAGGGAGCACACCGCGAGGGCGCGCCCGGTCCGGCCGCCCTCCCGCCAGGCCGCCGCCGTCTGTACGAGCAGGTCCAGCGAGGGCACGAGGACCAGCACCCGCCCGGCCCGCAGCTCCTCGGCCGAGCGGACGGCGACCAGGGACTTGCCGGAGCCGGTGGCCATGATCACCTGGGTCCGCAGCCCGGATACCGGCACCCGGCCGTCGGCGGGCAGTTCGAGAGCCCGGAGCACCGCGTCGACGGCCTCCCGCTGGTGCGGACGGAGCTCTTTCCTCGCCATGCGCCCTGCTCCGTCCGCCCGCTCGCCTCGGCTCCGATCAGCCCTTTCGGCTCCAGACTCCATCCTGCACGACATGTGAAGCGTGCGGGTCCGCGCCGCGAGCGGAGCGGATGGATCACATCTTGGCGCCGAAGTTCTGCGTCCACCAGGGGCCGCCCGGGCCCTGGTGGATGCCGACGCCGATGTCCTTGAAGGAGCAGTTGAGGATGTTGGCGCGGTGGCCCGGGCTCTTCATCCACGAGTCCATGACCGAGGCCGCGGTCTGCTGGCCCCGCGCGATGTTCTCGCCGTACGTCGACCAGCGGTACCCGGCGGCCGTCGTCCGCTTCCCCGGGTCGGCGCCGTCGGGGTTGGTGTGGTCGAAGAAGTCCCGGGCGGCCATGTCGTCGGAGTGCCCCTGGGCGGCGGACCGCAGCTGCGGGTCCTCCTTCAGGGGGCCGCAGCCGGCCGCCGCGCGCTCGGAGTTGACCAGCGCGATGACCTGCCCGGCGACGCCCGACGGGACGGGACCCGGAGCGGGCGCCGACGGGCGCGGAGCCGGCGCCTTGGACTTGGTCGGCGTGGGGCTCGGCGTCGGGCTCTCGGCGGACGGGCTCGGCGAGGCGGAGGCCGAGGGGGACGGGGAGGCCGACGCGGAGGGCGAGGCCGAGTCCGAGGGGGAGGCGGAGGCGGGGTCGGGAGCCGCCAGCGCGGACAGCGGGGCGGCGGGCGCGGCGCCGGTGTCCTTGTCGTCCGAGCCGGGGAAACCGCCGAGGTACGCGAGCCCGCCGCCCGCGACGCACGCGGCGAGCACCGCGCCGCCGACCGCGCGGCGGCGGCTCTGGCGGCGCTTGCGCAGGACGCTGCGGCCGCCGCCGGGGGTGGCGTCCGGTATGCCGCCCTGGGCGGAGACGGTGGGGGTGAGCTGCGTCGCGGCGTCGGAGACGTCGGTGCCGTCGAAGCCCGTGCCGCCGTCGGGGGAGTACGCCTGGGCGCCCGCGCCCGCGCCGCCGTCGTACGCGTACGCCGCGTCGGCCGGGGCGAAGCCCGCGCCCGCCGGGACGTAGCCGGCGGCCGCGGCCGACCGTATGCCCGCCAGCAGCGCCATCGAGACCGGGACCAGGGCCAGGCCCGCCAGCAGCCCCTCCGCCGGGAGCAGTCCGCTCCACAGCCCTGCGCACCGTACGCACTCACGCGCGTGCCGGGCTATTCGCTTGCGCCACAGCGTCGACGGCGCCCCGTCCCAGGTGCCCGTCATCCCGCGCAGACCCTCGCACGGCGGCTGCATGCCCAGCGCGCGCTCCACCACCCGGGCCGACTCCAGCTGCGCCTTCATCCGCTGCACCCGTACCGCCGTGTGCTGCGGGGACAGTTCGAGGGCCGCGGCCACCTCGGCGCGGGTCAGCTCGCCGGCGCACTCCAGCCACCACAGCGACAGCAGCGCCCGGTCTTCGGTCTCCAGCCAGCGGGTGGCGCGGGCCGTCTCCCGCTGCTGACCCTCGAGCTGGAGCCGCAGGACGGTCAGGTCCACGAAGTCGGCGCCCGGGTCGGCCAGTTCCCAGGCGGCTTCGAGCCCGCTCTCGCCGGGGGCGCTGTGCCGCGCCTGCCAGTGCGCCCGCACCCGGTTCATGGCGATCGCCACCAGCCAGGACCGGAAGCTGTCGTCCGACCGCAGGGTGCCGAGTCCGTCGAGCGCCCGCAGCATGGTGTCCTGCACCACGTCGTCCACGTCGACGGAGCCGTTCAGGGCGCGCCCGACGATGTTGTAGACGAGCGGCAGATAGGTGCCGACCAGCTCGTCCTGCGCGCGGGGATCGCCCGCGCGGGCGGCTGCCACCAGCTCTGCCGTGTGCTGTGTAGTCATGTGAGGTTCCCTGTCCGTACCGGCGGTCGATGATGCCCGATACCTGGGAGACCGTCGAGCGCGGCCCCGATAACGGTTATCCGGAAAAGAACCCGAAGAAATTCTTCTCGGCCGTTCACAGCAGCGGGGCGAGCGCCTCCGTGGCCGCGCGCAGGGCCGGCGCGTACGCCTCGAGCTCCTCGCGGGAGACGAGGAAGGTCACCGTGGTGACGCTGACCCCGCCGATCGGACGGCCCCCGGGGCCCAGGACCGCGGCGCCGATGCACCGGATGGTCGGCTCGTTCTCCTCGTCGTCCACGGCGAAGCCCCGGGCCCGGACCGCCTCCAGCTCCGCCAGCAGGGCCTTGGGGCCGGTCAGCGTCCTCGGCGTGCGGCGCGGCAGTCCCGCGCTCGCGATCAGCGCCCGTACCTCCTCCTCGGGCAGGTGCGCCAGGATGCTCTTGCCGATCGCGGTGCTGTGCAGCGGCATCCGCATCCCGACCCGGGAGGCCGTCTGGAACGGCTGGTCGCTCTCCAGCTTCCGGATGTAGGTGAGCGTCTCCCCGCTGTGCAGGGCCAGGTGGACGGTCTGGCCGACGGCCTCGCGCAGCTCGCCGAGGATCCGCCCGATGCTGTGCGGCTCGCCGCCGCTGACCAGGGCGGACAGCCCGCGCAGCCGGGGGCCCACCCCGTACCGCGATCCGCTTTCCGGGCGTACGAAGCCCTGTTCGGTCAGCGAGGCGAGGATCCGGAAGGCGCTCGACTTCGGCACGGCGGCCGCGGCCACCACATCGGTGAGCCGGTGCGGTCCGCCCGGCGCGGCCACGGCCTCCAGGATCCGCATCGACTTCTCCAGCGCCGTGCCGGCGGCCGAGGTCCGGCCGCCGCGCGCGGGGCCTTCGGCCGCGTCGTTCGTGGGCCCGTCGTCGGGCATGCGCTCTCCCAGGGCAGGGCGGGTGGGGGTAGGGTCTGCGGGAAGTGGTTCCGCTACACGGTACTGCGTTCCGCTACGTGGAACAAGTGCCATGCGGAGCAGCGGAACAGATGGAGAGGGAGGGGTCCTTTGTCCTGCCACCCGTACGACGCGATGGCCGCCCAGTGCCTGCTGCCGGTCCTGCGCGAGGCCGACGCGGACGGAGCCGTCCGCCGGACCGCCGCCCTGCTGGCCGCCGGCTGCCGCGTGGTCGAGCTGACCACCTCCACCCCCGGCTGGGCCGAGGCCGTCGCCCGGACCGCCCCGCTCGCCGACGCGTACGGCCGGCCCGCCCTGATCGGCGTCGGCACCGTCACCGCCGCCGACCAGGCCGAGACCGCCCTCGACGCGGGCGCGGCCTTCCTGATCTCCCCTTACCCGGCCCCCGAGGTCCGGACGGTCGCCGCCCGGCGCGGGGCGGTCTTCGTCGAGGGCGGCTTCACCCCGGGCGAGATCGCCTCCGCCGTCCGGTCGGCGGGAGCCGCCAAGGTGTTCCCGGCGCACGTCGGCGGCCCGCAGTTCATCCGCTCCCTCAAGGCGGTCCTGCCCGGGGCGCTGTTCATACCGACCGGTGGCATCCGGCCCGCCGAGATCCCGGAGTGGCTCGCCGCCGGGGCGGCCGCCGTGGGCATCGGCAGCGGCCTGCCCGACGATCCGGGCGAACTGGCCGCCGTCTTCGCGGCTCTGGCCCGGCCGTGCTGCACCGGCTGCGCCGCGGCGGGGTGCTGAGGATGGCGCCCGCTCCCGGGCCCCGTACCGGCCACGAGACCGGCCGCGACACCGGCCACGACACCGGCTACGACGTCCTCGTCCTCGGTGAGGTCCTCGTGGAGATCCACGCCGACACCGCCCTGCGGGAAGCCGCCGACGGCACCCCGGCCCGCATCTCCTACTCCGGCGACGCCCTCAACGCGGCGGCCGCCGCCGCGGCCGCCGGGGCCCGGACCGCCCTCCTCGCCGTCGTCGGCGAGGACGAGCTCAGCGTCCCGCTCCTGCACCGCGCGGCCGCGCTCGGCGTGGACGTCTCCCACGTACGCCGCGCCCCGCGCCCCAACGGCGCCTATCTGCTCGCCTCCGACACCGAGGGCGACCGGGCCTTCGTCTACTGGCGCACCCACAGCGCGGGTTCCAGCCTCTC
Organism: Streptomyces sp. NRRL S-244; assembly: GCF_000717915.1. GTDB lineage: Bacteria > Actinomycetota > Actinomycetes > Streptomycetales > Streptomycetaceae > Streptomyces. The sequence goes on along the minus strand of NZ_JOCX01000003.1, from coordinate 286,885 downwards.
CACCCGGCACATCGAGTCCTGGCGGGACCTGCTGACCGGCACGAAGGCGCTCGTCACCAGCGGGATCACGGGCGCGCTCTCCCCGAGCAGCCGCGAGGCGGTCGTGGCCGCCGCCGAGACCGTGCACGGCGCCGGCGGGCACGTCTCGTACGATCCCAACTTCCGCCCCCGCCTGACCGGTCGGGACGAGGCCCGCGAGCTGCTGGCCCGCATCGCCCCGCTGACCGGGCTGCTCAAGACCTCCTGCCCCGCCGACGCCGAGGCCCTGGTCGGCACCGCCGATCCGCGCGCCGCCGCCGCCCGCTACCGGGCCCTGGGCGCCCGTACGGTCGTGGTCACCGCGGGCGCCGACCGGCTGCTGCTCGACGACGGCACGCGGGCCGAGTACCACCCCGTACCGGTCAACCCGGATCCGGTGGACGCGACCGGCGCCGGGGACTGTTTCACCGGCACCGCCACCGCCCGGCTCGCCCTCGGGGACGGCCTCGCCGACGCCGTCGCGTACGGCATGGCGGCGGCCTGCCTCTCGGTCTCCGGCCGCGGCGGCACGGGCCGCGTCCCGGCGTTCCCCGAAACGGCGGCCCTGGCCGCCGCCCACCGCGGGCGCGGCCGTGGCTAGACGGCCGAGAGCAGGGCGATCTCCTCCGGGGACAGCCGCAGCGCCCCGGTGGCGATGTTCTCCACGAGGTGGTCGGGGTTGCCGGTACCCGGGATCGCCAGTACGTGCGGGCCGCGGTTCAGGGTCCAGGCGAGCCGCACCTGCGCCTCCGTCACGCCGTGGGCCCCGGCGACGGCCCGCACCGGCCCGGCCTCCTGCGTGACCACCCCGGCCTCCTTGCCCGCGCCGGCGATAGCGAAGAACGGCACGAAGGCGATGCCCTGCTGCCCGCACGCGTCGAGGAAGGCGTGGTCCTCGGCCGGGGAGCCGACCCCGTACGGGTTCTGTACGCAGACGACGGGGGCGATGGCCCGGGCCTCGGCCAGGTGGTCGGGCCGTACGTTGGACACGCCGAGGTGGCGGATGAGCCCGGCCGTGCGCAGTTCGGCGAGCGCGCCGAAGTGCTCGGCGATCGATCCCGTGGTCTCCCGGCGCGGGATCCGCAGGTTGACCACGTCCAGGTGGTCCCGGCCCAGCTGGCGCAGGTTCTCCTCGACCTGCCCGCGCAGCTGCTCGGGCGTGGCCCACCACCACTCGCCGGCGTAGTCGCGGCCCGGTCCGACCTTGGTGGTGATGACGAGGTCTTCGGGGTAGGGGGCCAGCGCGCGGTTGATCAGCTCGTTGGCGGAGCGCGTGGGCGAGAAGTAGAAGGAGGCGGTGTCGATGTGGTTCACGCCGAGCTCGACGGCCCGCCGCAGTACGCAGACCACCCGCTCGCGGTCGGTGGGGGAGCCGTCGGCGAGGTGCGTCAGGCGCATGGCGCCGAAGCCCATCCGGCGGACGGCGAGGTCGCCGAGCCGCCAGGTGCCGGATGCCGCCGCGGTGATCGTTTCGGAGGTCATGGCGCGAGGGTAACCGGCTCGGCGACCCAGCCCGCGGCGAGCACCAGGCGGGAGGTGCGGTGGACGGCGAGGAAGCCGAAGGGCCGGTGGAAGGCGACCTCGGCCTGGCGGACCCGGTACCGGTAGCGGGGGAGGGCGCAGCCCACGGCCGCATCGACGGCGGTCACGGCCGCGGCTTCGAAGCCTTCGGCGTGGAAGCGGGCCATCGCCGACTGCCGGGCCGACTTGACGGCCAGTGGGTCGGCGCTGATCCCGGGGAAGTGCCCGGAGCCGGTGTCCGTGGCGGTGTGCAGGCCGAACAGCCGGGCATGGTCGAGGAGATCGTGGTCCGCGCCGACATCGAAAGCCACCGCCTTGACCCACAGGTGGGGTGCACGATCCGTCGAACGGACCGTCCCGATGCGCAGCCCCGGCCCCGGGTTTCCCTCGGGAAGCAGGCTCGCACCCGTCGACGGCACGGTCCGGGTGACGACGGAGGTGCCGGCCGCGAGGACCTCCCACGGGCGGGCGGCGCTCTCGCCCAGCACCAGGTGGACGTCCACCCCGCCGTCGCCGACCACTTCGAGCACAGTCACCGGGCCGGTCGGCGTGTGCGCCACCCGGGCGCGGTCCAGGAGGGAGGTATCGCGGTACAGCGCGAGCGCCGACCGCCCGGCCCACGGGCCCTCGGACAGATCGACGGAGCCGGTTCGGAACGGCCGGATCCACTTCAGCCGCAGCGCGAGCGCCGAGGCGAGGACCAGCAAGGTGTCCCGGTCGACGGGTACGGGCATCCGCTCGATCAGCCCGCCGGTCCGCTCCGCCGCCCACCCGTCGAGGGCCTTGCGGTCGGCGCCCTCGTCGCCGGTCAGGGTGGCGCGGACGCCGTCCGGGAGGCCGGCCAGCCAGGGTTCGTGCAGGGGGAGGTCCGCCTTGGTCCACAGTCCGGTGGCCGCCTGGAGGCCTCGTACGCCGGTCAGGGCGGTCAGCAGCTTCCGGGCGGCGTCGGCCGCGGACCCGGCGGGTATGCCGAGAGCTTCGGCGAGCTCGGCGCGGGCCGGGCCGCCCGCGCCGTCGGCGAGGAAGGCCAGCAGGGGCCAGATCCCGGCCGCCGTGAGGACGGTGCCCTTCTCGCCCGTCACCGCCTGCCGGGCCCAGCGTGTGGTGAGTTGGTTGACCGCCCGTACCGTCGTGATCTCCATGGCCGGGAGCGTACGTGGTGGGACGCCGCCGGGCCGGGTCGTTTTCCGCGGCCCGGCGGCGCCGGTCTCTCGGCCGGTCGGCCCGTCAGCGGCCGTGCAGGCCCCGGTCGACGGCCGTCATCAGCTCGCCGTCGGCGGTGTCCGCGTCCAGGGACCAGAACATCGCGCCGCCCAGGCCGTTCTCGCGGATGTACTCCGTCTTGGTCCGCAGCACCTGGGGGTCGTCGTACGTCCACAGCGTGCTGCCGTCGAAGAGCCAGGCGTGGCCGCCCCGGCGGTCGCGGTAGATCTCGTACGTGCCCGAATCGGCGAGCTTCTTCAGCGCCTTGTAGTCCTCGTACCCGGCCGCCCAGGTCGCCGGCGCCGGGCCCGTCGCCGGTTGGCCCATGCCGTCCCCGCCACCGCTGACGCCGGTCCAGCCCTGCCCGTAGAACGGCATGCCCATCACCAGCTTCTGCGCCGGCGCCCCGCGGTGGCGCCAGGCCTCCACGGTGCCGGCCGCGCTGAAGTCGCCGCGGGCGTGGAGCGCGGACTGCTGGGCGGTGGTCGGTTCGCCGGAGACGTGGAAGTCGTAGCCCTGGAGGGTCACGAAGTCGAGGTCGCGCATGATGCGGCGGACGTCGAAGCCCGCGTCGATCTTGGCGGGGGCGGTCGGGACGAACGCCGTCAGCTCGTACTTCTCCTTCCGCTTCTGGCCGCGCGCGTACGCGTCGAGCTGCGTGCGGAACTCCTTCACCAGCGCCGCGAAGTTCTGCTTGTCCTCCGGGCGGTACGTGGTGTCCGTGTCACCTGCCGAGCCGGGCCACTCCCAGTCGAGGTCGATCCCGTCGAAGAGGCCGGCCGCCGCGCCCGCGCCGCCGCGGGCGCCGTCCTGCGGCAGGTTGCCCTTGATGTAGAGGTCGATGCAGGACTGGACGAGGGCCTTGCGGGAGGCGGGAGTGAGCGCGGCGTCCGAGAAGTGCGTGGACCAGCTCCAACCGCCCAGCGAGAGGAGGACCTTGAGGCCCGGGTGCCTGGCCTTGAGCTCCCGCAGCTGGTTGAAGTTCCCGGCGAGCGGCTGCTCGGCGCTGTCGGCGACCCCGTCGACGGAATTCGCGGCGTCGAGCGGGCGTACGTAATCGGCCCAGGCGTCCGCCTCACCCGGCACGTTGCCGGTGAAGCACTTGCCCTCCGCGCTGATGTTGCCGAAGGCGTAGTTGATGTGGGTGAGCTTGCCGGCGGTGCCGCTCGTCTCCAGGTCCTGGACCTGGAAGTCCCGTCCGTAGACGCCCCACTGGGTGAAGTACCCGACCCGCTTGTACGAGCGGTCGTGCCCGGTGTCGGCCTGCGCGGCGGCGGCGGGTGCGAGGGCGGTGAGCAGGGAGAGGGAACAGGCGGCGACGGCCAGCCTGCCGGGCATGCTGCGGCGCATGGGCTTCCTTTGCGGAGGCGGGAGCGGTGCGGGACGCGTACGCGGTGCATGCCGGAAACTATTGGTCTGGACCAGACGGGTCAAGGGGGCGTACGAAACTCGGCCGGCGCCCGCCCCGGCCTCCACGAGGCCGCAGCCCTCGGACTGCTCGACCGCGTCACGGAGTTCCTCGCCGCGGGTTTCCCGCCCGCCGCCGAACTCGCCGGCGCCTTCTGGTCGCCTGCCACGGGGGTCAACTGGCCGCCGCCCGGTACCTCCTGTCCGATCGCATGGACGTCGACCGGATCGGATACGGCGACACGACCCCGCTGAACGCCGCCCTGACCAGCGGAAACGACGCGCTGATCGACTGGCTCCGGACCGTCGGCGCCCACACGCGGGCCGAACTTCCACCCGCTTGACCCACTAATCCATTTGGATCTCCGCGGCGCTCCATGTCAGAGTTTCCTCAGCGAAGGGGTGTAGCTCAGCTGGTCAGAGCGCTGGTCTCCAAAACCAGATGCCGCAGGTTCGAATCCTGCCGCCCCTGCAAGAAGTACGCGGCGTCGGGCCCGTCCCCTCCATGGGGGCGGGCCCGACGGCGTTTCAGGGCCGTCTGGCAGACTGCGACGAACCACCCCAGGCGGTGCAGGACAGGAAACCGGTGCGAATCCGGTGCGGTCCCGCCACTGTGACCGGTCCCCGTGCGGGGACCGGGAGTCAGACACTGACGCATCGCCTCTTCACGTCGACCAGGGGACGAGGATCCCCCGGAGAGGCTTCGCCATGCCGCGTTCCCGCGCCGTTCTGCGCGCCCTTGTCCCGATCGCGCTCCTGATACCCCTGGCCGCATGCGGCGGTCCGTCCTCGGCGGGAGGCGGGGCCGCGGACGCGGCGCCCGCGCCGGGGTTCCCGTACACCGTCACCAACTGCGGTGTCAGCAGCACCTACCAGGCCCCGCCGCAGCGGGCCGTCACCATGAACCAGCACGCCACCGAGATCCTGCTCGCCCTCGGCCTCCAGGACCGGATGGCCGCGACGGCCTACCTCGACGACTCCGTACTGCCCGCCTACCGGCCCGCCTACGACAAGATCAAGGTGCTGGCCAAGGAGTACCCCTCGAAGGAGGTCCTCCTCGGCGCCGACCCGGACTTCGTCTACGGCGGGTACGCGAGCGCCTTCGACAAGGCGCAGGGGCGCGACCGCGAGGGACTCGCCAAGGCCGGCATCAACTCCCGGCTCAGCGTGGAGTACTGCAGCACCGGCCCGGTCGGCCTCGAACAGCTGAAGACCGAGATCACCGAGGTCGCGCTCACCTTCGGCGTGCCCGAGCGCGGCGCGCGCCTCATCGAGGACGAGCAGCGCCGCATCGACGCCGTCAGCGCCCGGGTCAAGGACAGGGCCAAGCCGACCGTCTTCGTCTACGACTCCGGCGAGGGCACCGCCTTCACCTCCGGAGGAGGCGGCATCGGCAACGAGATCGTCTCGCTGGGGGGCGGGACGAACACCTTCGCCGACCTCAAGGACACCTTCGGTGACGTGTCGTGGGAGAAGGTCATCGAGCGGCGGCCCGAGGTCGTCCTCATCTACGACTACGGCGGCACCACCGTCGAAGCCAAGAAGCAGCGCCTGTTGAACGACCCGGCGCTCGCGGAGGTTCCCGCCGTCAAGAACAAGCGGTTCGTGGTGCTGCCCCTGTCCTCGGCCGTCCTCGGCGTCCGCGTCGCCGACGCCGTCGAGTCCCTGGGCCGCCAGCTCCACCCCGACGCCGCGTGAGGCGCCCCCGTACGCCGGCCGTCCTCGCGCTCCTCGCCGCGGCGCTCCTCGCGTCCGCCGTCGCGGGCCTGGCCCTGGGGCCGGTACGGATCGCTCCCGGCCGGGTCCTCGACATCGTGCTCGGCGGCCCAGAGCAGCGCAGCGGGGCGTTCGCCTCCATCGTGTGGGACGTGCGGATGCCGCGGGTGCTGCTCGGGGCGGTCGTCGGAGCCGGGCTCGCCGTCGCCGGCACCGTCCTGCAGGCCCTCGTCCGCAATCAGCTCGCCGACCCGTTCCTGCTGGGAGCCTCCTCCGGGGCTTCGCTGGGCGCCGTCCTCGTCATCGTCTTCGGCGCGGGAGCGGCGGGCGTCGCGGGAGCGGCGGGAACGACCGGAGCCCTCGGCGGGATCGGCGCCCTGGGCGTGCCGGCCGCCGCGTTCGCCGGATCGATGGGGGCGCTCGTCGCCGTCTACGCCATGGCCCGGCGCGGCGGCACGATGACCACCGGGCGGCTGATCCTCGCCGGGGTCGCCGTCCAGTACATCCTGTCCGCGCTCACCAGCCTGGTGCTGGTGCTCGCCGCGCACCCCGACCAGATCCGCTCCGTCCTGTTCTGGACCCTGGGCGGCCTGGGCGGGGCCCGCTGGGACGAACTCGCCCTGCCCGCCGCCGCGCTGCTCGTCGGCACCGCCCTGCTCACCGCGCTCGCCCGGCCGCTCGACCTGCTCCTCGCGGGGGAGGAGGGTGCGCGGACCCTCGGTCTGGACACCGGGCGCTTCCGCGCAGCCGTCTTCGTCCTCACCTCCCTCGTGATCGGCGTGCTCGTCGCCTACAGCGGCGCCATCGGGTTCGTCGGGCTGATGGTTCCGCACGCCGCCCGGATGGTCGTCGGCGCCGGGCACCGGGCCCTGCTGCCGGTCGCCGCACTGGGCGGGGCCGTGTTCCTGACCCTGGCCGACCTGATCGCCCGTACGGCCGCGGCGCCCGAGGAGATACCGGTCGGCGTGGTCACCGCGCTCGTCGGCGGACCGTTCTTCCTGTGGATGCTGCGCCGCTCCACACGGGTCGAGGGGGTGGCGGGATGAGCGGGCGGCAGCCGGTGGAACTCGCCGTCGAGGCCGTGCGTTACGAGACCGATGGGCACACGCTGCTCCACGGGATCGACCTCACCGCCCGGCCCGGCGAGACGGTCGGCGTGGTCGGCCCCAACGGCAGCGGCAAGACCACGCTGCTGCGCTGCGTCTACGGCACCCTGCGGCCCACGGCCGGCCGGGTGCTCCTGGACGGCGCGGACGCGGCGGGGCTGGGCGCCAAGGACCGGGCCCGGCGGGTCGCGGTCGTCCCGCAGGACGCGGCGGGGACCTTCGGGCTGACGGTCCGCGAGGTGGTCGCGATGGGGCGCAGCCCGCACAAGCGGTTCTGGGAGCAGGACGGCCCGGACGACGTCCGGCGCGTCGCCGAGGCACTGGAGACCGTCGGCGCGAGCAGCCTCGCGGGCCGGCGGTACGACGGGCTCTCCGGCGGCGAACGGCAGCGCGCCCTGGTGGCCCGCGCCCTCGTCCAGGAGCCGGGCCTGCTCGCCCTCGACGAGCCGACGAACCACCTGGACATCCGCTACCAGCTGGAGGTCCTCGCCCTGGTCCGTGCCCTGCCGGCCACCGCGCTGCTCGTGCTGCACGACCTCAACCTGGCGGCCTCGTACTGCGATCGCCTGTACGTGCTGGCGGGCGGCCGGGTGGCGGCCTCGGGGACACCCTCACAGGTGCTGACCGAGGACCTGCTGGCCGAGGTGTACGGGGTCCGCACCCGCATCACCACCCACCCGGTCACCGCCGCCCCGAACATCGTCTACCTCCCGCTCGCCGGGGAGGGAGCGGGAGGCCGACGCATCGGTCGGGCCGGCCGGCCGGCTATCCGGCCGTGGGCTCCTGGTAGCCGTACGGGCGGGTGATGATCTCCATCCCGTGGCCCGACGGGTCCAGGAAGTAGACGCCGCGGCCGCCGTCGTTGTGGTTGATCTCGCCGGCCCGCTTCATGTGGGGGTCGGCGAAGTACGGGATCCCGCCCGCCCGGATCTTCCCGAACGACGCGTCGAATTCCTCCTCGGAGACGAGGAACGCGTAGTGCTGGGTGGCGAGGGAGTCGGCGGGCACGGTGGCGAAGTCGAGGGTGACGCCGTTGGCTGTCTCGACGGGGACGAACGGGCCCCACTCGGTCCCGACCTCAAGGCCGAGGACGTCCGCCAGGAATTCGGCGGCCTCCCGGTTGTCCCGGGAGTGGATGATCGTGTGGTTCAGCTGTACTGACATGAGTGAATGCCTCCGCAAGGCACATCACGGCACCTCCATGCCTCACCCGGTCGGTGACCGACACGCGATGCCGTGATCACGATCCTAGGCCGTGCCCCCGTACACCGCCTTCACATTGTCCTGCGCGGGGTGCGCGCGGCCCGCCGGGCCGGCCGCGAACGCCCGCAGCAGGTTCTCCGTCACCCGGGTGGTCAGCGCGCCCGCCTTGGCGTCGAGGCCGTGGTTGGCGCCGCTGCGGCCGTCGCCCGTCGCGTCCAGGGCCTCCACCCACCGCATGGTCCCGGTCGCGAAGACGCCCGCGCCGCTCGGCACGGTGTAGTACGCCGTGTCCTGGTGGCTGGGCCGGCCCTCGCACACCACGGGGGAGTGAGCCAGGATCTCGATCGGCCGGGGCGTCGGGAACCCGGTGTTGACCTTGTCGTACTCCACCCCCACCAGGTGCGCGAACCGGTCGCCGGCCTGCACGCCGGTGCCCTCGAACAGCCAGTGGCCGGGGTGGGTCACCACGTACGGGGCGTCCACCGGGTAGCCGTCATAGATCACACCGAGCAGCGAGCTCTCCGGATCGGCGCCGGGCGCCGAGCGGAAGTCGACGGTGGCCGGCTGGCCGCGCTTGAATCCGGGGTCCTGGTCGTAGGCGGACTTGTAGCAGACCACCGTACGGTCCGGACCGAGATCGGAGGGCTCCAGCCGGATCCGGCGGAAGCAGCAGTTCGCGCCGAGGACCGCGATGTTGGTCCCGGCGTCCCGGGCGGCGGTGAAGTGGGCCCGCTGCTCTGGCGACCAGTACTCGTCGTGGCCGAGGGAGAGCACCGCCGCGGCCCCCTCCAGCAACCGCTTCTCCCGCGCCACGTCGGTGGTCGTCGCGTAGGCCAGGGGTATGCCGAGCCGCTCGGCGAGGGCGAGCAGCGGGGCCTCGTACACGAGGAACAGGCCGGCGCCGTCGTCGTACTCGTACGGACGGTCGAAGGTGACCGAGAGGGAGCGTGAGGCGTAGCCGCCGCTGGGGCCGTCGTAGCTGCCGTAGCCGCCCCACCGGTTGTACGCCTGCCAGGTCGCCACCGCGTTCACCACGACCGTACGGCCGGCGCTCGCCGCCGAGCGGACCGTGACCGGGACGAAGCGCTGGCCCTCGGCGCCCTGTGCGTCGAGCCGCAGCAGGTAGCACCCCTCGGGCCAGTCCTTGGTGTCGACGGTGGTCGTACGGGGCCACCGGGTACGGACCATCCGGGTCGCGGAATCCACCGTGTGCTCGGGCTGGCGCACGCCGGGCAGCGCTTCGGACCGCCACACCAGCCGGGCCCGGGCGCCGCCGTACCAGCCCATCCGGTAGGCGGAGACGGTGAACCGGGGCGCCGTGGTGGACACGTGGAGGCCGAAGGACTCGCCGGGCAGGACGCTGACCTTGTCGGCGAAGCCCTCGATGGCCCGGGCCGCCCCGGCCCTGGTCACACGCCAATCGGCATGCCCCGGCTTGGCGTTCTCGGCCTTGACGTCGAAACCGGCCGGTCCGCCCTTCCCCGCCGCCGCGCCGGGCGCCGCCCCCTTGCCGTCACCCTTGCCGTCACCCTTGCCCTCCCCCTTCCCGGCCGCCCCGCCGGCCGCTCCGTTGGCGCAGCCGGCCACGGCCCCGAGCCCGGCGGCGGTGGCCGCTCCCGTCGCGATCGCCAGGAACCGCCGCCTGCCCGCGCCGTCGCCGTCCCCGGCCCCGGTTATGTGCTCATGATCCATGAAGGGCACGCTATGTCACCCTTGACGGCTCACCCCAGCCGGACCACCACCTGCTGGCCGGCCCCCGCCGCCGTGGTGAGGTTCCCGAAGTCGAGCCGAAGCCGAGCGCCCGTGGCCTCCGAGACCAGGCTCGGCGGGCGGGACAGCACCGCGGCGACGGGGCGGTTCCACACCAGCGTCAGCGAGGTCAGCGCCCGGGCCGGGTCCGCCACGCAGACCGCGGCCGTGCCGTCCGCCCTCTCCCGGACCGTCACCGAACAGGGTGCTCCCGCCTCCAGCGGACCGGCCGATCCGGCCTGCCAGAAATTGACCCCGGTGAAGCCCAGCGAGGGCACCGAGACGCCTTGCGCCGTTTCCGAGTTGGCGAGTACGGAGAGCCACCCCGCGGCGGCGGCTCTGGCGGCGGTCTGCGCCACCGTCGCCCCCGGCAGCACCTGGTGGACGTAACCGGCGCCGGCCGGGTCCTTGCCGTGGTCGTACCAGAGGGTGAGGTAGCGCCGGGTCAGGGCCGTGGCGGAGCCGCCCCGGTTGATCTCGCTCCACCGGCCGGTGCGCGCCTCCCGCAGGGCCTTGAACGAGCCCGAGCCCGACATCACGTACCCGCCGAAGCCCGCCAGATGGGCCCAGCCGGGGGAGGGGAAGGCCGCCGTCCAGCCGAGGGCGGCCGGCTGGACGGTGCCGCCCACGGTGAGGGGATGGGCGCCGGCGGCGCCCAGATTGCGGTTGTCGACCACCGTCTCGACCACGGTCCCGTCCGAGCAGCGGATCCCGGCCCCCAGACAGACGATCGTGCCGTCCAGGAAGAACCAGGACTTACGGGCCGTGAGCGTGCTGTCCAGGCCCCGCAGGTGCTGGCCCAGCGAGGCGAACTCCCCGTCGGTCGTCCCGCCCACCCAGGCCGCGTCGGGCCGGGACGCCCCCCAGTCACCGCCCGCCCCGTCGGCGAGCACCTTCCGCGACACCGTGGTTCCCGGCAGCCTGTACGGGTCCACCGTGGGCCAGAAGGCGTCCGAGTACTGGCCGTTGCCGTACGTGGCCCCCCACCAGGAGAGCATTCCGCTGCCGGTGTGCCAGCCGCGCAGGTTCTCCCCGTTGCCCGTCTCGTAGTGGGCGATCCGTTTCGAGGCCATGGACAGCGAGGCCGCCCAGCCGGGCCGCCGGTGCGTGGCCCGGTCCATGGACGCGAACAGGCGGTGCCCGACCGGCTCGGGCAGTGCCGCGACCGAAGCGTCGGACTCGACCTGAGCCAGGCGGGCGAGCGAGGACAGGGCGAGCGCCGTGTCCGCGAGGGGACGGCTGTAGTAGTCCCGGGCCATCCAGCCCTTCACCAACCCCCGCCAGCGCGCCCGCTCGACGGCGCTCGCACCCTCCGCGAGGAGCAGGATCGCGGCGAGCACCGCATGCCCCCGGGCATGGTCGTCCTGCTGGACCTGCCGAGGATCGGCGACCATCAGACCCCGGCTCACCGCCCGCCCCGACACGGCGTCCATGACCAGCCCGTTGAACAGGAACGGCGCCCAGGCCCGCTCCACCGCGTCGAAGGCGATCTGCGCCCCGGGGTCCGTGACTTCCCACGCAGTGCCCTTCAGAAGAGCGAACAGCATGCCCAGCCCGCCGAGCAGCACCGCCCCGTACGTCCCCGCGTACGGCACCCAGGTGTGCTGGACGAACGACCCGTCCCGGTAGAGCCCGTCGCCCGAGGTGACGTACGGGAACACCGGCGCGAGCGCGTCCCGGGCCAGGGCGATCTTCGCCGAGTCCCCGCCGACCACCCCGCGCAGCGCCAGCACCCGGCACAGGTCGACCCGGTTCGCCCCCGTACTGGTCCCGGAGTACGAGCCGACGACCGAGTCCGGGACGAAATGGTCGACGGCCGCGCAGGAGTCGGCGATCCGGGCGGCAGGCAGCTCCTCGTACAACAGTACGCACAGGTCGAGCAGGGCCTGCGGGGCGCCGATCTGCCAGCAGTACCAGTTGCCGTACCGCACCTGGCCGGCGTGGTAGACGTCCGTGTGCAGATGGTCCAGCCCGGTCAGCAGGGCCGAGCGCAACCCGGTATCCCCGGTGAGCCCGGTCCCGGGCCGGACATAGGCCTCGGCCATCGTCCGCAGCCGGTAGTAGCTCTGCATCATCATCTCGGGGTCGCTGCCGTACCCCAGGTCGGGCCAGAGCGAGCCGGCCGCCGGAGCCATGGCGGAGCGCCACCCCCCGGCCAGGACGCCGAGATCGGCGAGTCTCGAACGGAACGGCTCGGCCGCGGCGGGGATGTCACCGCCCAGGAAGAGGCCGCGCCACACCGCCCGCATGGCGTCGTGGACCTCGTCCGCCGGCGCGGCTCCCGCCCGCGCGGCGGGCGCTCCCAGCAGGAGCGCACCCCCGCCCGCGGCGGAGAGGAAGGCGCGCCGACTCCACACGTCTGTCATCGCATGCTCCTTGCCCGATCCCGTACCGGCCCCCGCCGGCCCGTCACTTGCCCCACTCGCAATGCCTCATGCCACGCGCCTCAGGCCACGTGCTCGCGGTATCGGTCGATCACCTCCCGCAGCACCTCGGCACCGTCCCGCGCCCACAGCCCCGGATGGAAGATCTCCACCTCCACCGGGCCCCGATAGCCGGCCGATTCGGCCAGCTCCCGGAACGCCCGCAGATCGATGCAGCCGTCGCCCAACTGCCCCCGCCCCAGCAGCACCCCTTGGGGGAGCGGGGTCACCCAGTCGGCCACCTGGACCGACACGATCCGCCCGCCCGCACCCGCCCGGCGCAGATCGGCCGGCAGCCGCTCGTCCCACCACAGGTGGTAGGAGTCGACGACCACCCCCACCTGTCGCGCCGGGAACTGCTCGGCGATGTCCAGGGCCTGGCCGAGCGTGGAGACCACGCAGCGGTCCGAGGCGAACATCGGATGCAGGGGCTCGATCCCCAGCCGTATCCCGTGTGAGGCCGCCCACGGGGCGAGCTCGCCCAGGACGTCGACGATCCGCCGCCGCGCCCCCACGAGGTCCCGGTCACCGTCGGGCAGGCCCCCCGAGACCAGGACCAGCACGTCGGCACCCAGCTCGGCGGCCTCCTCCACGGCCCGGCGGTTGTCCTCGAGGGCCGCCGCCCGCCCCGCCGGATCGGAGGCGGTGAAGAACCCTCCGCGACACAGCGAGCTGACCCGCAGCCCGGCCCCGGCGACCAGCTTCGCCGTCTCGCGCACCCCGAACTCCCGCACCGGATCCCGCCACAGCCCGACCGTGCTCACCCCGGCCGCGACACACCCGTCGACCAGCTCGGGCATCGACCACTGCCGGACCGTCTCCTGGTTGAGGCTGAACCGGGCCGGGGCCGGCCCCCGGCTCACGACGCCACCCCGTACACCGCGAGGAGCTGCCGCATCCGGGACTCGGCGAGCTCCGGATCGGGAAACAGGCCCAGCAGATCGGCCTGTTCGTACGCGGAGGCCAGATGGGGCAGCGGCCGGGCCGACTGGAGCCCGCCCAGCATCGTGAATTGCTCCTGGTACCCCGCGAGCCAGGCCAGCAGCACCACCCCCGTCTTGTAGTAGCGGGTCGGCGGGCCGAACAGGTGCCGGGACAGCGCCACCGTCGGATCCAGCAACGCGCGGAAACCGGCGGGGTCGTCCCGGTCCAGCGCGAGCCCGGCCCGGGCGGCCAGCGGGGCGATCGGGTCGAAGACGCCCAGCAGCGCATCGCTCGCCGGATCCCCGGCCCCCTCCCCGGCGATCAGTTCGGGATAGTGGTAGTCGTCGCCCGTGTAGCAGCGCACGCCCGGCGGCAGTCTGCGCCGGATGTCCTTCTCCCGCCCCGCGTCCAGGAGCGAGACCTTGACCCCGTCCACCTTCTCCGGGCAGTCCGCGACGACCTTCAGGAACACCTCGGTGGCCGCGTCGAGATCGGCGTGCCCCCAGTAGCCCGCCAGCTCGGGGTCGAACATCGGGCCCAGCCAGTGCAGTACGACCGGGCGGGCGCTCTGCCGCAGCAGTTTCCCGTACACCTCCAGATAGTCCTCCGCGTCGCGCGCCGCGGCCGCCAGGGCGCGGGAGGCCATCAGTACGGCCCCCGCCCCGCACGCCTCGACGTGCGCGAGCTGGTCCTCGTACGCGGCGGTGATCGCGGCCAGAGCGTGCCCGCCGCCCGGGGGGAGCTGGTCGGTGCCCGCGCCGCAGACGATCCGGCCGCCCACCGCCCGGGCCTCGGCGGCCGACCGGCGGATCAGCTCCGCCGCAGCCGGCCAGTCCAGACCCATCCCGCGCTGCGCCGTGTCCATGGCCTCCGCTACCCCGAGGCCCTGCGCCCACAGCCGGTGCCGGAAGGCCAGCGTCGCCTCCCAGTCCACGGCCGGGCCGGCCTGGGAGGCCGGGCCGCCGGCGCAGGCGGCGAGCGGATCCGCCACCACGTGCGCCGCCGCGTAGAACCTGCGGCTGCGCGCCGGACCGCAGACCAGAGACGCGAGCGGATCGCTACAGGGCCGGTGCAGACGGTATCCGCCGTCCGCATCAGGGAGCCGGATGCTCACAGGACCACCTCCGGCACCGGCAGCCGCCGGCCTTCCACCGAGGACCGCAGCCCCAGCTCGGCGAGCTGTACCCCGCGCGCGCCGGCCAGCAGGTCCCACTGCCAGGGCTCGTCGAGCACGACGTGGCGCAGGAACAGCTCCCACTGGGCTTTGAAGCCGTTGTCGAACGGGCCGTTGTCCGGGACCTCCTGCCACTGGGCGCGGAAGGCCTCCGTCTGCGGCAGATCGGGATTCCACACCGGCTTGGGCGTCGCCCCCCGGTGCTGGATGCGGCATCCGCGCAGTCCGGCGACCGCCGACCCGTGCGTCCCGTCCACCTGGAACTCCACCAGCTCGTCACGGTGGACCCGCACCGCCCAGGAGGAGTTGATCTGCGCGACGGCGCCGCCCTCCAGCTCGAAGACCCCGTACGCCGCGTCGTCCGCCGTCGCCTCGTACGGTTTGCCCTCCTCGTCCCAGCGGCGGCCGATGTGCGTACGGGCCAGGGCCTGCACCGTGCGGACCCGGCCGAACAGCTCGTGCAGCAGGTACTCCCAGTGCGGGAACATGTCGGCGACGATGCCCCCGCCGTCCTGCGCCCGGTAGTTCCAGGACGGCCGCTGGGCCGGCTGCCAGTCCCCCTCGAACACCCAGTACCCGAACTCCCCGCGCACGGACAGGATCTCGCCGAAGAAGCCGCCTTCGATCAGCCGCTTCAGCTTCAGCAGCCCCGGCAGGAACAGCTTGTCCTGGACCACCCCGTGCTTGACCCCGGCCTCCGCGGCCAGGCGTGCCAGCTCCAGCGAGGAAGCGAAGCTCAGAGCCGTCGGCTTCTCGCAGTACACGTGCTTGCCCGCCGCCACGGCCTGCCGGACCGCGGCCTCGCGGGCACCGGTGACCTGAGCGTCGAAGTAGATCTCGACCTCGGGGTCGGCGAGCACGGCCGCCAGGTCCGTACTGAACTGCCCCAGCCCGTGCTCCTCGGCGATGGCCCGCAGCGCCGGCTCCCGGCGCCCGACCAGCACCGGCTCGGGCCACAGCACCCGGCCGTCGCCCAGATCCAGCCCGCCCTGCTCGCGCAGGGCGAGCAGCGAGCGGACCAGATGCTGGCGGTATCCCATCCGCCCGGTCACGCCGTTCATGGCGATCTTGATCGTCCTGCGCTCCACGGTGTCCCCTCCTTCGTGCTCGTTCGTCGTGCCTGGCGGAAAGCGCGAGGGAAGGTCCGATAGAAAGCGCTTTCACTCTCATCAGGCTAGGGCCGGGAACGGCAGCCGCGCAACACTCGTTCGAGTGATGGAAAGCGCTTTCTCAATCGGGGAGTATGGAGATCCACACCCGGATGAGACGATGACCGGGATGAGCAGGAGGGGTGCAACATGGCGGTGACTCTCGCCGAAGTCGCGGCGCACGCGGGCGTGTCGCCGGCGACGGTCTCGCGCGTGCTCAACGGCGGATACCCGGTGGCCGGCGGCACGCGGACCCGCGTGGAACAGGCCGTCGAAGAGCTCGGCTACGTGGCCAACGGCCCCGCCCGCGCCCTGGCGGCCGCCACCTCGGACCTGGTCGGCGTCCTCGTCCACGACGTGGCGGACAGCTTCTTCGGCATCCTCGCCGGATCCCTGCAGAGCGCGCTGGCCCCGACCGGCCACGGCGACCCCCGCCGCCTCGCCGTCGTCTGCAACACCGAGGGCGCCCCCGCGGCCGAACTCGCCTATCTCACCCTGCTGGAGGGCCAGCGCGCCGGCGGGGTCGTCCTGACCGGCGGCGCCGTCGAGGAGCCCGGGCACACCGCCGCCCTCACCGCCCGCATCACCCGAATGGCGGACGCCGGCTCCCCCGTCGTCCTGTGCGGGCGGCCCCCGCTGCCCGTACCCCCCGCCCTGCCCGTCGCCACCGTCATGTTCGACGACCGCGGCGGCGCCTTCCGCCTCGCCGAACACCTGCTGTCGCTCGGCCACCGGCGCATCGCGTACGTCGCCGGCCCGCCGGGGCGGAGCACCACCCGGGAGCGGCTCGGCGGCCACCGCGAGGCGCTGCGACGACACGATCCCGGCCTGCCGGAGGCCTGCGACCCGCTCACCGTGCACGCCGGATTCGAGCGCTCCGCGGGCTACGACGCCACCCGCGAGCTGCTGCGCCGCGGGGCCCCGTTCACCGCCGTCGCCGCGGCCAACGACACCGTCGCCACCGGAGTGGCCGCGGCCCTGCGCGAGGCCGGCCTGCGCATCCCCGGGGACGTCTCCGTCGCCGGCTTCGACGACCTCCCGGTCTGCGTGGACACGGCCCCCGCGCTCACCACCGTCCGCGTACCGCTGCGGGAGGCCGGCATACTCGCCGCCCAGCTGGTCACCGGCCGCAAGCCACTGCCGCCGGGCGGCATCACCACCCTGCCCACCGAACTCATGGTGCGCGGCTCCACCGCGCCACCCCCGCCCGAGGGGAGCCGTCCGTGAAGTACGCCTTCTCCACGCTCGGCCTGCCCGGGGCACCGCTCGACCGCAGCGCCGCCCTCGCCGCCGCCCACGGCTATGACGCCCTCGAACTGCGCGCCCACCCCGAGGAGCCCCTGCACCCCGACAGCCCGCCGGCGGACCGGGCGGCGGCCCTGCGCACCCTCGCCGCCGCCGGGGTCGCGGTCCTCGGGGTGGCGGGTTATGCCCGGGTGGCCGCCCCCGGCGCCGACGAGCCGGTCCTGGCCGAACTGCACACCCTGGTCCGGCTCGCCGCCGACCTCGAAGCCCCGTACGTCCGGGTGTTCCCGGGAGGCGCCGAGCAGCCCGAGTCCGCCGCCGACGCCCATGCCGTGCGTCGGCTGGCCGCCGCCGCACCGTTCGCCGAGCGGCACGGGGTGCGGATCCTGCTCGAGACGCACGATTCGCACCGGACCGGAGCCGCCGCCGCGCGGGTGCTGGACCGGGTCGGGCACGGCGGCGCGGGCGCGCTGTGGGACGTACTGCACACCTGGCTCGGCGGCGAGTCCCCGACGCGGTCGCGGCGGGCGCTGGACCGGCACCTGGGCTACGTACAGGTGAAGGACGTGGCGTCGGCGCAGGAGCTCACCCCCCTCGGGCTCGGCGCCGGGGTGCTGCCGCTCGCCGAGGCCGTGGCCGCCGCGGCGCCGGACGGCTGGCTCTGCTGGGAGTACGAGAAACGCTGGTATCCCGGCGCCGCCGAGCTGCCCGGTCAGCTCGCGCGGGGCCGGGAGTACCTGGAACAGCTGGTGGCGAGGGGAGCGGGAACGGGCGGAACGGGGGCTCAGGCCGAGTAGGCGAGCCGGCCGCGGTCGACGGCGTAGCGGAAGTCCAGCCCCAGGGCGTACCGCTCCAGTTCCTCGACCGCCGTTGCCGCGAGCCGGTCCAGCTCGCCGCCCAGCGAACCCGCCACGTGCGGGGTGAGCAGCACGTTCGGAAGGTTGTACAGCGGGGAGCCGGCGGGCAGCACCTCGGGCTCGGTGTGGTCGAGTACGGCGTGCAGCCGTCCCGCGACCAGTTCCTCGCTCAGCGCCGCGGTGTCGACGAGCGAGCCCCGCGCGGTGTTGACGAGCGTGGCGCCGTCCGGCATCAGCGCCAGCCGGGACGCGTCCAGCAGATGGCGGGTCCGGGGAAGAGCCGGCGCGTGCAGGCTCACCACGTCGCTGCGGCGCAGCAGTTCGTCGAGCGTGCAGGACTCTCCGCCCAGCGCGGCGAGCTCGCCGGGGTCGGCGTACGGATCGTGGACGAGTACCCGCAGGTCGAAGGGGCGCAGCAGCTCCATCACGCGTCGGCCGATGAGCGAGGCGCCGACGATGCCGACGGTGCGGTGGTAGTTGCCGACCGCCGGGTAGCGGCGCAGCAGGTCGATCGGGGCGCGCGCCGCCCGGTAGGCGTGGGCGGATTCCAGGACCCGCTTGTTGGCGAACAGGATGGCGGCGAGCGTGTACTCGGCGACCGGCACGGCATTGGCGGCGGCCGCGCTGGAGACCAGCAGCCCGCGCTCCCAGCAGGCCTCCGTGACATGGTGTTTGACGCTGCCCGCGGCATGCACCACGGCGCGCAGCCGCGGCATCCGCTCCAGCGCCTCGGCGTCGAGCGGCGGGCAGCCCCACCCGGTCAACAGCACCTCGGCGTCCGCGAGGCGGCGCAGGAGCTCGGGCTCTTCGGGCTCGAAGCCGGTCAGCAGCAGGTCGGTGTCCACATCGGCGACCCGGACCAGCTCGGGCAGCATGCGGCCGCTGAGGACGGCGGCCCGGGTGCCGGGGCTCATGGCGAGCACGGTGGCGGGGCGGCGCCGCGCGCCGGCCCCGGCGGGAAGGAGGCGGTGGGTCACTTGACGGCTCCTGCGGTGAGACCCGAGCGCCAGAACCGCTGCAGGCCGAGGAAGGCCAGCACGAGCGGGACGACGGCGACGAGTGAACCGGTGATCACCAGGGGATAGAGCTCGGGCTGCTGGTAGACGCTGCGGTTCCACATGAACAGGCCCAGACTGACGGGGTAGAGCCGCTCGTCGTTCAGCATGGTCAGCGCACCGTAGAAGTTGTTCCAGATGGCCGTGAAGGTGAACAGGAAGATGGTCACAAACCCCGGCCACAGCATCGGGAACGACACGTGCGCGAAGAGCCGCAGTTCACCCGCGCCGTCGACGCGGCCGGCGGCCAGCACCTCGTCGGGGACGTAGCCCTCGGCGAACACCCGGGCGAGGTAGACGCCGAAGGGGTTGACCAGGGCGGGCACCAGGTAGGACCAGTACGTGTTCACGGCGCCGGCGGCCGAGGCCATCAGGTACAGCGGCAGCTGGAGCACGGTGGCGGGGACCAGGATCCCGGCGAGGACGACACCGAAGAGCTTCTCCTTATGCCGGAACTCGTAGGCGTGGAAGGCGTAGCCGCAGGCCACGCTGATGAGGGCGGAGAGGGTGGAGCCCACGACGGTGTAGAGGAGGCTGTTGGCGAGCCAGCGGCCGAAGATGCCGTCGTTGTACGTGAAGACCTCGCCGAGGTTGCCGAGGAGGCTGAAGTCGCCCAGCGCGTAGGGGTCGGTGGCGAAGAGGTCCCGACGGTTCTTGGTGGCGGCCAGGACCAGCCAGGCGAGGGGCATCAGCGCGTAGGCGGCGACGAGGAGGAGAACGGCGTTGACGGCGGTACGGGAGAGCAGGGCGCTCCCGCGCGCACCGCGCGCACCGCGGGCCGGGGCCGGGGCCGGGGTCGCGGGCGGGGTCGCGGTGGCGCGTGCCGGGGCAGGTCCCGGTCCCGGGCCCGGGGCTGTGCCCGCTGCCCCGGCAGCGGCGAGTGAGGCGGTCATGCGGACCTCCAGCGGTTGCCGAGCTTGGTGACGACGTACGAGGCGGCTCCGGCGGCCAGGGCGAGGAGCAGCGCGCTCGCGGCCGCCAGCCCGTAGTCGTGGCCCTTGAACGCGGCGCTGAAGACGTACATGGTCGGGGACCAGGACTCGCCCATCTCGGTGGCCCGGAGCTGGAGCAACTGCGGGGCGTCGAAGAGCTGGACGGCGCCGACGCAGGTGAACAGGACGGTCAGGACGAGGGTGGGCCGGATGCTCGGCACCTTGACCTGGAACGCGGTGCGGACGGCTCCGGCACCGTCCATGGTGGCGGCCTCCAGGGTCTCGCGGGGGATGGCCTGGAGCCCGGCGAAGAAGATGATCATGTTGTAGCCCATCCACTGCCAGGCCGAGATGTTGACCACGGACAGCAGGGCCTCGTCGCGGCCGAAGAAGTTCCAGGAGATCCCGGCCGAATCGAGGACGTCGAGGACGGGGCTGAGACCGGGTGTGTACAGGTAGAGCCAGACCATCGCGGCGATCAGGCCGGGGACGGCGTGCGGCAGGTAGAAGGCGATCTGGAAGAACCGCCGGGCGCGGGCGAGGGCGGAGTCCAGGAGCAGGGCGAGGACCAGGGCGCCGCCGACCATGACGGGGATGTAGAGCAGGCAGTAGACGGCGACGTGGCGGAACGAGGCGAGGAAGAGGGGATCGGCCAGGGCCTTGGTGTAGTTCCCGATTCCGCTGAAGACCCGCTGGGCTCCGCCGAATCCGAGGCCGGACTGCTCCTCGCGGAAGAGGCTGAGCCAGGCGGCGTACCCGATGGGGGCGACGGTCACGAGCGCGAAGAGGAGGAAGAAGGGCGCCATGAACCCGGCGGCGGCCGCGCCGGTACCTCCGGTGGTCCGGCGGGGGCCGGGTGGTGGTTGCGCCGAGCGGGATGCGTCCGCAGGTCGGGGCGCCGCGCCAGGGTCGGTGTCTGCGCCAGGGTCGGTGCCTGCGCCCGGGCTGGTGTCTGCGCCCGGGCTGGCGCCTGCGCCCGGGTCGGTGCCTGCGCCCGGGCTGGTGCCCGCGCCAGGGTCGGTGCCTGCGCCAGGGTCGGTGCCCGCCGCCGGGGCGGTCGTGTCCGGGGTCTCGGGCTGTCGGGTCTCGGGGGTGGGCATCAGCCGGCCAGGCCCAGGCCGCGGTCCTTGATGGCCTTCTCGGCGGCCGCCTGGCCCTCGCTCAGGGCCTTGACCAGGTCCGGGCCGGTCGCGCTCTGCGCCGAGTTGACCTGGAGGTGGACCGGGCCCCAGGTCCAGCCGGGCACGATGGTCGCCGCGGCCGCGTCGGCCAGGCCGTAAGGGTCCTGCCCCTCGAAGTACGTCGTGTCGAAGAGCTTCGCGGCCTCGGCCCGCATCTCGGCATTGGCCGGCAGGGCGCTGCTCGGCGACTTGAGCGAGCTGAGCCGCGCCTTGATCGCCTCCGGGTCGGTGGTGACCCACGTGATGAACTCCGCCGCGGCCTTGGTCTGCTTGCTGCCCTTCGGCACGATGTACGAGGTGCCGCCGTACATGCCGGTGGCGGGCTTGCCGTCCCAGGTCGGCAGCGGTGCTATGCCCCACTTCCCCTTGAGGTCGGGGTAGTTCGCGAGGAACGTGCCGGCCGTCCAGGCGGCGCCGATGACGGTCGCGACCTGCCCGGACGAACGTTCCTTCGCCTCACCCTCGCCCCACAGCGGGGTCTTCGACGCCACCCCGGAGGCCATCAGGCCGTTCCAGTACTCCGCCACCTTCTTCGAGGCGGGATCGTTGATCGCCACCTTCCACTTCTCGCCCTCGGTCCCGTACCACCGTGCGCCCGCCTGCCAGGAGAGGCCGGCCAGCACCGCCGGGTCGCCGCCGCCGAGGTTGGTGATCTTCACCGACGGGTCGGCCTGGTGGATCTTCTCCGCGGCCGCCTTGTACTCGTCCCACGTCTTCGGCACGGCCACCCCGTGCTTCTCGAAGATGTCCTTCCGGTAGAAGAGTTCGAGCGGGGTGACGTCGAACGGCACGGCCCACGTCTTGCCGCCCAGCTTCACCAGCGACTGGACCGCCTCCGGGAACTTCTCCGAGACGAGCTTCCCGGAAGTCCCGCTCAGGTCCTCCAGATTGCCGCCGCTCGCGAACTCCGGGAGCGCCGAGTAGTCCATCGTCGCGATGTCCGGCGCGTTGCCGCCCTTGACCGCGTTGGCCAGCTTCGCCGCCCCGTCCGGCCCGCCCGGCACCGCCGAGAACCGCACCTGGATGTTCGGGTGCGTCTTGTTGAACGCTTCGGCCGTCTGCTGCGCACCCGCGGACGAGGACCAGTAGGTGACGGTGACCGGCTGCTGCGGCGAACCGCCGGCCGCCCCCGCCCCGCCCGGCTTCGCCTCCCCGCCGCAGGCGGTGGCGAGCAGGGCCAGGGAGGCGACCGAGGCGGTCAGGACGAGTCGGGGCATGCGGGAAGAACGGAGGCTGCGCGACATGGAGTGGCTCCTACGGACGACCGCGGACAGCGGCGGATGGGAGAACGCGGCCCATCTTTTGTGCGAACACGCACACCGTCAAGAGCGAATGCGCAACTCGATCGAAATGATCGCCCGGGGAGTCCCTTCCTGTTCCTTATGAGCGGATCGTCAGCCGGGGGAGCAGCTCCACGTGCTGCCGCGGACCGTCACCGCCACCGACACCGCCACCGTCACCCGGCGCCGTCAGCCGGTCGAGCAGCAGCCCCGCCGCCCGCGCCCCCACCTCGCGCTTGGCCGGTGCCACCGCCGAGAGCGGTACGTCGGCCAGCCCCGCCACCTCGTCGTCGTACGTGATCACCGCGAGGTCCTCCGGCACCCGTACCCCGCGAGCCTGGAGCCGCGGGATCAGCATGATCGCGTCGGTGTCGCTGTGGATCAGCGCGGCGCTCACCCCGCCCGCCGTCACCGCCTCGCACAAGTAGTCCAGCGTCCGCGCGAACAGGTCCGCGTCCGAGAGCGGGCCCGGCCCGGCCGCAGGCCACGGCGGCGCCGGCTCCAGGCCGAGCGCGGTCACCGCCGCCTCGTACCCGGCCCGCAGCCGCGGCGTCGTCGGCGTCGCACGGCTGGCCAGCGCGATCCGCCGGTGCCCCCGCTCCACCAGGTGCTGCACCGCCGTCGCCGCGCCGTGCGCATGGTCGGAGGCCACCCGGTCCAGCGCCGCCGCCGGATGTCCGGGCGGGGCCCAGCGCTCCACCAGCACCGTCGGAACAGGCAGTTCCGCGGTCCACGCCCCCTCGCCGGGGCCGGGCGAGCCCGCGTCCCAATTCGGGGTGAGCAGCAGCCCGTCCGCCCCGGTGGACAGCAGCCGGTCCGCCTGTGTCCGGTCCTCTCCGGGCAGGTACCGGGTCAGGCCCACGGTCAGCCGCGCGCCGCGCGCCTCGACCACCTCGCGGGCTCCGCGTACGACATCGGCGTAGTAGTACTCCGTGGTCGGCACCACCATCCCGATCACCAGCCCCTCGGCACCCGCCGGGGCCGCCGCCCGGTCCCCGGCCGAGGCCGCCACCGCCGCCGTCGCCCGGGCCGCCGGCGCGCCGCCCGGCCGCCCGGTCTCCACCCGGCTGATCACCCCGTGCATCCGGTGGATCTCGCCCCGGGCCGCCATCGCCTCGATGTCGCGCCGCAGGGTGACCGGTGAGACGCCCAGCTCCTGCGCCAGGTCCGCCACGCGCACACTGCCCCGCGCCCGGACGAGCGCGAGCACCTGCGCCTGGCGCTGGTCCACATGTGGTCTCAAGGTTTCCCTACCCCCATCCGTGCCTGCATCCGTGCCTGCATCGCCATCATAGAGAACCGAACCGATCGATTCGATCGTTTCCGATCAACCGGTCATTGACGGCGCGGACGCCGCGTTCATATATTCGGCGGCGTCCCGCACCTCACGGCATCACGACCTCTCTCGGGAGTCAGCGCATGCTCACGTACGACCAGGACGGATTCCGGCGCGCAGGGCGCCCCCACCGCATCGTCTCGGGGGCCCTGCACTACTTCCGGGTCCATCCGGACCTGTGG
This sequence comes from Streptomyces sp. NRRL S-244, assembly GCF_000717915.1. Classification (GTDB taxonomy): domain Bacteria; phylum Actinomycetota; class Actinomycetes; order Streptomycetales; family Streptomycetaceae; genus Streptomyces. The sequence continues at coordinate 263,225 of NZ_JOCX01000003.1, read as the reverse complement.
GAGGACCGGCTGCGGCGGCTGCGCGCCCTCGGCGCCAACACGGTCGACACGTACGTCCCCTGGAACTTCCACGAGAGCGCCCCGGGCAAGGCCGACTTCACCGGCCCGCGCGACCTCGGCCGCTTCCTGCGCACCGCCCGGGACCTCGGCCTCGACGCCATCGTCCGCCCCGGCCCGTACATCTGCGCCGAATGGGACTTCGGCGGCCTGCCCGCCCGGCTCCTCGCCGTCGACGGCCTTCACCTGCGCTGCTCGGACCCGCGCTTCGAGGCCGAGGTCGACGGCTGGTTCGACCTCGTCGCCCCCGAGCTGCTGCCCCTGCTCGCGAGCCGCGGCGGCCCGGTCGTCGCCGTCCAGATCGAGAACGAGTACGGCTCGTACGGCGACGACACCCGCTACCGCGCCCATGTGGAACGGGCCCTGGTCGAACGCGGCGTGGACTGCCTCCTGTTCACCGCCGACGGGCCCGAGGACGCCATGCTCCAGGGAGGCATGCTCCCCGGCCGGCTCGCCACCGCCACCTTCGGCGCGCGGCCCGCCGAACGCCTCGCCCACCTGCGCCGCTATCAGCGGACCGGCCCGCTCGCCGCGATGGAGTTCTGGATCGGCTGGTTCGACCACTGGGGCGAGGACCACCACGTCCGCGCCGTCGAGGACGCGGCGCGGTCCCTCGACGAACTCCTCGCCACCGGCGCCTCCGTCAACCTCTACATGGCCCACGGCGGCACCAACTTCGGCTTCTGGGCCGGCGCCAACCACACCGGGTCCCGCCCCGGCGACCCCGGCTACCAGCCCACGGTCACCAGCTACGACTACGACGCCCCCATCGGCGAGGCCGGCGAACTCACCCCCAAGTTCCACGCGTTCCGCGAGGTCATCGGCAAGTACGTGCCCCTGCCCGACGGCCCGCTGCCCGAGCCGCCGCCCCGCATCACCCCGGCCCTGGCCGTCCCCGCCGGCACCGCCCCGTTCCTGGACCACCTCGACGTGCTCGGCGGGGAGCCCGTGCTGCGCCCCGCGCCCGAGTCCATGGAGAAGCTGGGCCAGTCCCACGGACTGATCCACTACCGCACCACCGTCACCGGGCCGCGCCCCGCGATGCCCGTCCGGATCGACGGCCTCGGCGACCGCGCGTACGTCTTCGCCGACGGCGAGCCCCTCGGCATCCTCGACCGCAACCGGCCCGACGAGGGGCTCGACCTGGCCGTCGGCGAGGCCGGGGCGGTCCTCGACGTCCTCGTCCGGGCCCAGGGCCGGGTCAACTACGGCCCGCTCCTCGACGACCGCAAGGGCATCTGGCGCGGCGTCCGGCACGGCCACCAGCAGCTGTTCGAGTGGGAGATCCGGCCGCTCCCGCTCACCGACCTCACCGGGCTCGGCTGGTCGTCGGAATCGGGGGAGCCCGGGGAAATCAGGGAGCCCGGGGAAATCAGGGAGCCCGGGGAAAACGGGGAGCCCGGGGAGAACAGGAAGCCCGGGGAAAACAGGAAGCCCGGGGAATCGGAAGAAACCGGGGAAACCGCGGAGGACACGGGCCGCCCGGCCTTCCACCGCTTCACGCACACCCTCCCGGGCGACCCCGCCGACGGATTCGTCGACGTCTCCGGCTGGGGCACCGGCCTCGTCTGGCTGAACGGCTTCCTCCTCGGCCACTACGACACCCCGCGCGGCCCGCAGCGCACCCTCTACGCCCCCGCGCCCCTCTGGCGGACCGGCCGGAACGAGATCGTCCTCCTCGAACTGGAGCGCCCCGGCGCCGATCTGCCGCTGCGCGACCGCCCCGACCTCGGCCGCCCCACCGTCGTCACCCTCGAGTGAACCCGCGTACCCACCGAACCGGCGAACCCCCGCACACGCGCCCGACCTTCCCCTGAGAGAAGCTCTTCCCGTGAAGCGAACGAGCACCCGCCTGGCCGACGGCCGCGAGATCCTGTACTACGACGCCGACGACGGCGCGGCCCGCGCCGTCCCCGACACCCGCCCCCTCGACGCCTCCGCCACCTCCTCCGAGGTACGCCGCGACCCGCTGCTCGGCGACGCCGTCGTCATCGCCTCCCACCGCCAGGGCCGCACCTACCACCCGCCCGCCGACGCCTGCCCGCTCTGCCCCTCCTCCGAGGGGCGCGCGAGCGAGGTCCCGGCCCCCGACTACGACGTGGTCGTCTTCGAGAACCGCTTCCCCTCCCTCGCCGGCGACACCGGCCGCTGCGAGGTCATCTGCTTCACCCCCGACCACCGGACCTCCTTCGCCGAGCTCGACGAGGAACGCGCCGCGCTCGTCCTGGCCGCGTGGACCGACCGCACCGCCGAACTCTCCGCCCGCGCCGGGGTCCGGCAGGTCTACTGCTTCGAGAACCGCGGCGCCGAGATCGGCGTGACCCTCGCGCACCCGCACGGCCAGATCTACGCATTCCCCTTCATCACCCCGCGCACCACGCGCATGCTCGCCACCGTCGCCGCCCACCGCGCCCGCACCGGCGGCAACCTCTTCGAGGAGGTCCTCGCCGCCGAACGCGCCGAACCCGCCGAGGCCACCAGGGTCGTCCTCGAAGGGGAGCACTGGACCGCCTTCGTGCCGTACGCCGCGCGCTGGCCGTACGAGGTCCACCTCTACCCGCACCGCCGCACCCCCGACCTGACCACCCTGGACGACGCGGCCCGCGCCGAGTTCCCCGGCCTCTACCTGGAGCTGCTGCGCCGCTTCGACCGGCTGTTCGGAACGGCCGCGCCCACCCCGTACATCTCGGCCTGGCACCAGGCGCCGGTCTCCGGCGAGGGCCGGGCCGACTTCGCGCTCCACCTGGAGCTCTTCACGGTCCGCCGCACCGCTGACAAGCTCAAGTACCTGGCGGGTACCGAATCCGGGATGGAGGCCTACATGAACGACGTCCGGCCCGAGGACGCGGCCGCGCGGCTGCGGGAGGTGGCGAGCCGATGAGCAGCCGGGCCGCGGACGGATTCCACCGGCTGTACGGGTCCCCGCCCGAGGGGGTCTGGGCGGCGCCTGGCCGGGTCAACCTGATCGGCGAACACACCGACTACAACGACGGCTTCGCCCTGCCCTTCGCCCTCCCGCACCGCACGGAGGTGGCAGCGGCCCGCCGCCCCGACCGGACGCTGCGGCTCCACTCCGCCGACGTCCCGTCGGGCGTCGTCACCCTCCACCTGGACCGCCTCGACCCGGCCCGCCCGCCCGAGGGCGCGGAGAGCTGGGCCGCCTACCCGGCCGGAGCCGCGTGGGCGCTGCTGGACGCGGGCCTGCCCGTCGGCGGCGCGGACCTGCACATCCGCTCCGACGTGCCCACCGGAGCCGGACTCTCCTCCTCCGCCGCCCTGGAGGTGGCCGCCGCCCTGGCGCTCACCGACCTGTACGGGATCCCGCTCACCCGGCCCGAACTGGCCGCGCTCGCCCGCCGCGCCGAAAACGCCTACGTCGGCGTGCCCTGCGGGGTGATGGACCAGATGGCATCCGCCTGCGCCACCGAAGGCCACGCCCTCCACCTCGACACCCGCACCCTCGAACAGCGGCACATCCCCTTCGACTGCGCGGCGGCCGGACTGCGCCTCCTGGTCATCGACACCCGCGTCAAACACGACCTCGGCGACGGGGAGTACGCCCAGCGCCTCGCCTCCTGCCACGGCGCCGCCGCCGCGCTCGGGCTGCCCGCCCTGCGCGACCTCCCGTACGAGGACCTGGACCGGGCCCTGGCCCGCCTCGACGATCCGGTCCGGCGCCGACGGGTCCGGCACGTCGTCACCGAGAACGAGCGGGTCGTACGGGTGGAGGAACTGCTCCGCGCCGGACGGCTGCGCGAGAGCGGCCCGCTGCTGACCGAGGGCCATGCCTCGCTGCGCGACGACTTCGAGGTCTCCTGCCCGGAGCTCGACCTGGCCGTCGCCACCGCCAACGCGGCGGGCGCGTACGGGGCCCGGATGACGGGCGGCGGCTTCGGCGGCTCGGCCCTGGCCCTGATCGACGCGGAGGCCGAGGCGGCCGTGACCCGGGCGGTCACGGAGGCCTTCGCCGCGGCCGGGTTCAAGCCGCCGCGCGTGACGGCGGCGGCCCCGGCCGCCGGGGCCGAACGCACGCTGTGACGCGTCGGCCGACTGATTCAGCCCCGGTGGACGAGGGTCGGGCCATCGGCAAGACTCTCGCCGATCCCTTCTGACGTTCGGAGGAACGAATCGCATGCGCTACATCCCGCTGGGCAGTTCAGGTCTCCAGGTCTCCGCCGTCGGCCTCGGCTGCAACAACTTCGGCGGCCGCCTCGACGCCCGGGCCACCCGCGCCGTCGTCGACGCCGCCCTCGACGCGGGGATCACCCTCCTCGACACCGCCGACATCTACGGCGGGCGCGGCGGCTCCGAGCGCCATCTCGGGCAGGCCCTCAAGGGCCGCCGCGATCAGGTCGTCCTCGCCACCAAGTTCGGCTTCGCGGGCATGTCCATGGAGTACGGGCCCGCCGCCGGATCCCGCGGCGGGCGCGCGTACGTCCGGCGGGCCGTCGAGGAGTCCCTGCGCCGCCTGGACACCGACCACATCGACCTCTACCAGCTCCACAGCCCCGACCCGGCGACCCCCATCGCCGAGACCCTCGCCGCGCTCACCGAGCTCGTCGCCGAGGGCAAGGTCCGCTACATCGGCCACTCCAACTTCAGCGGCTGGCAGCTCGCCGAAGCCGCCCACGTCGCCCGCGAAACCGGTGCGGTGCCCTTCGTATCGGCGCAGAACGAATGGTCGCTGCTCCAGCGGTCCGCGGAGCAGGAGCTCGTTCCGGCGGCCGTGCACTACGGGCTGGGGGTGCTCCCGTACTTCCCCCTCGCCAACGGCCTGCTGACCGGCAAGATCCGCCGGGGCGCCGCAGTCCCGGCCGGCTCCCGGCTGGAGGGCCGCGACGGCTACGTCACCGAGGAGCGGCTCGACACGGTCGAGGCGCTGGCCGCCGTCGCCGACAAGCACGGCCGCAGCATCCTCGAACTCGCCATCGGCTGGCTCTCCGCCCGGCCCGGCTGCTCCTCCGTCATCGCCGGCGCCACCTCCCCCGAGCAGGTGCGGGCCAACGCGGCCGTCGCCGACCGCCCCCTGGAGCCCGAACTGCTGGCGGAGATCGACGCGATCACGGGGGCGTGAGCCGAGCCGTGAGCCGCGCCCTGAGCCGATCCGTGAGCCGCGCCCTGATCCCCGCCGTGAGCCCGGCGCTCAGACGGGCGCACCCGTCAGGACCTCCACCTTTCCCGTGTCCAGCGAGTAGTAGGCACCGACGACGCCCAGGGAGCCCTTCTCCACGAGGGGCCCCAGGTCGGAGTTGGCCCGCAGATCGTCCGCGGTCACCTTGATCTGGTGGTGGGTCATGGTGTCGACGGGGTCGGCGCCGGGGTTCTTCGCCGTCAGCTCGTACGCCGGCGCCATCGCCTTGGCGAGCGCCTCCAGATTGCCGGGCAGCGGCTTGCCCGCCTTCAGCGACTTGTACGCGGCCTCGACGGCCCCGCACCGCTGGTGGCCGAGCACGACGACCAGCGGAGTCCCGCCCGTCATGGGCCCGTACTCGACCGAGCCGGTCACCACCGGGCCGACCGCCTGCCCGCCCGTGCGCAGCACGTACAGGTCGCCGAGCCCGGTGTCGAAGATCAGCTCGGGCGCCACCCGGGAGTCGATGCACGAGAGGACCACCCCGAAGGGGTCCTGTGCCTCGGCGACCAGCTCGCGCCGCTCCGGATCCCGGTCGGGGTGGTCGAGGTTGCCGCTCACCCAGCGCTTGTTGCCCTCCATCAGGCGGGCGAACGCGGCCTGCGGGGTGGCCGGCCGCGGCTGCGGGGCGGCGGTCGCCACCTTCGGGGGAGGGGCGGAGGAGCACCCCGACAGGGCGACGGCGACGGCCGCGAGGCCGCCGGTCAGCACGGCCCTGCGAGCCGGAAGTCCTGCTGTGTGCATCGGTCGTACCCCTCGGTGCCGCGCAGACGCGTCCGTACGTCGTGACGACCGCGATTGTTCAGCGCGCCGGGGGCGACGGGGCGGCAGGCGCACACGCCCGCCGCCCCGATTGGCACAGACGGCCCACGCTCAGGACACGATGTCCTTGCGGGAGAACCCGCGGAAGGCGAGCGCGAACAGCACCAGGGCGTACGACACCGACACCGCGGTCCCCTTGATCATCCCGCCCCACTCCAGCTGCGGCTGCAGCGCGTCCGCCCACGCGAACTGCCAGTGCGCGGGCAGGAACTCCCGCCAGGAGCCGAGCGCCGTCACCGCGTCCAGCACGTTGCCGACGATCGTCAGGCCGACCGCCCCGCCCACCGCGCCCAGCGGCGCGTCCGTCCGCGTCGACAGCCAGAACGCCAGCCCGGCCGTGACCAGCTGCGACACGAAGACGAACGCCACCACCAGCGCGAGGCGCGGCACGCTCTCCCCGGCCGCCAGCGAGCCGCCCGTCGGCAGCTTCAGCGGCCCCCAGCCGTACGCGGCCGTCCCCGCCGCCAGCGCCACCACCGGCAGCAGCACCATCGCCGCCAGGCTGAAGCCCAGCGCCACCACCAGCTTGCTCCACAGCAGCCGGGCCCGCGGCACCGGCGAGGCGAGCAGGTAGCGCAGCGAGGACCAGCTGGCCTCCGAGGCCACCGTGTCCCCGCAGAACAGGGCCACCGGCACCACCAGCAGGAAGCCGGCGGACACGAACAGACAGGTGGCCGCGAAATTCGCGCCCGAGGCCGTGGCCGTGTCGATGAGCGTGATCCGGCCGTCCCCGCCGCCCCGGCCGCCGTCCTGCCCGCCGCCCACCGCGAACGCGATGATCATGACGAACGGCAGCGCGGCCAGCACCCCGCCCATCACCAGCGTCCGGCGCCGGCGCCACTGCCGCAGCGCCTCCACGCGCAGCGGCAGCGTACGGCTCGGCCGGTAGCCGGGGGCCACCTCCGTCACGGCGCTCATGCCGCACCTCCGATCAGCGTGAGGAACGCGTCCTCCAGCCGGCGGTGCGGACCCACTGCGGACACCGGCACCTCCAGCCGTACCAGCTCGGCGATCAGCCCGGATGCCGTCGCGCCTTCCAGCCGTACGAGCAGCCCGTCATCGGCGGCCGTCACCGCACCCACTCCCTCCAGCGCGGCCACCTTCGCCACGGTCCCTTCGTCCACCGGCCCGGCCAGCGCCACCAGCAGCGTGTCCCCGCCACCCGTGATCTCGGCGACCTCGCCCGCCCGCACCAGCCGCCCGCGGTCCATGACCACCAGGTGCGTGCACGACTGTTCGACCTCCGACAGCAGGTGGCTGGAGACGATGACCGTCCGCCCGCCCGCCGCGTAGCGGATCATCACGTCCCGCATCTCCCGGATCTGCGGCGGGTCCAGACCGTTCGTCGGTTCGTCGAGGATCAGCAGGTCCGGCATCCCGAGCATGGCCTGCGCGATCGCCAGGCGCTGCCGCATGCCCTGCGAGTACGTGCGCACCGCGCGCTCCAGCGCGTCGCCGAGCCCGGCGATCTCCAGGGCCTCCGCCATGTGCGCGTCCTCGGCCGGACGCCCGGTGGCCTGCCAGTACAGCTCCAGGTTGGCCCGCCCCGTCAGGTGCGGCAGGAAGCCGGCCCCCTCGACGAACGCCCCGACGCGCGACAGCACCGGCGCCCCCGCCCGTACCGCGTGCCCGAACACCCTGATCTCGCCCGCGTCCGGCGAGATGAGGCCCATCAGCATCCGCAGCGTGGTCGTCTTCCCGGCGCCGTTGGGCCCGAGCAGGCCCAGGACCTGCCCCTGCTCCACCCGGAACGACAGGTCCCGCACCGCGTACCGGTCCTGTGCCCTCGCGTACCGCTTCGTCAGACCCGTGATTTCCAGCGGTACGCCGGCCAGCGCCGGGTCGGGCTGCGCTACCGAAGCCCGCACCCCCGCACTCTCCCGACCGGTCCTCCGGATCCCCAGCAGCGCCGCGGCCAGCAGCGCCGCAGCCAGCGGCAGCCCCCAGGTCCACGCGGGCAGAGCCGCCGAGGCCGTCCGCACCCCGTCGGCCACCGGCACGGCCAGGGCGCCCCGCACCGCGACCGTGTACGTGGCCGGCGCGGCCGGAGACGCGTAGCCGAGGTCGGTGGCGGCGACCACGAGCCGCAACCGGTGCCCGGCCTCCACGGCGTGGTCGACGGCGGGCAGCCGCAGCTCCACCGTCGCGCCCTGCTGCGCGTTCTCCACCCGCACCGGGGCGACCAGCTGACTCGGCAGCACCTGCTGGCGCCCGTCGGGCCCGACGTCGTACACCTTGCCGAACAGGACGGCCGAACCGTCCGCAGCCGTCGACCTCACGTTCAGGGTGACGGCCGGGGTCCCGGTGACCCGTACCTCCTCGGTCAGCGGCTCCGACTCGAACCGGGCGTTCTGCCCGGGGAAGTCCAGCGCCAGCCCGGCCCCGACGGCGGCGAGCTGCCCGCCGATCCCGGGCAGGGAGGACAGCGCGGGCGGCGCGCCGCCCGCCGGATTGGCGAAGCTCTGCTCCCGCCCGCTCAGGGCGAACTCCCGGGGAGCGGAGGTCAGCCCCGGATAGCGCTCGCCGCTCGCGCCGCGCAGCTGGACCGCCCCGTCGGTGGAATCGATGCCTCCGGAGCGCGAGACGCGGAAGGCCGGACCGGTGTCGACACCCTGCTCGTCCTTGAGGTAGCGGTCGAACCAGGCGGCCACCCGGTCCTCGACCCGGCCCGACTCGCGCACGCCGCCGTCGTGCCCGCCGGCCGCCCAGTCCACCGAGACGGGTGCGCCGTTCGCCGCGATCGCCTTCGCCATCGCGTCGGCCTGGTCCAGCGGGAAGAGGGAGTCTTCCTGGCCCTGCACGATCAGGGTCGGCACCTTGATCCGGTCCCCGACCGCCGACGGACTGCGCTGCTCCAGCAGGGCGCGGGCCTCGGCATCGGGCTTCCCGGCCACGGCGATGCGCTCGTACATGGCGCACAGCTCGGGCTGGAACCGCCCGCAGGCGGTGGCGGCGCCGGAGGGGGCGGGGGCGGAGGGGGCGGGGGCGGCCGCCGCACCGGGGCCGCCCGTCGCCGGCGCCCCGGGCTGCAGCCCGTCGGCCGAACCGGTGGTGAAGAACAACCCCGCCCACAGCTTCTTGAACACGCCCTGCGGGAAGAGGGAGTCCGCGAGGTTCCAGTACGTGATCTGCGGGGCGATCGCGTCGACCCGCCGGTCGTATCCGGCGGCGAGCAGCGAGATCGCCCCGCCGTACGAGGCGCCCGCGACGCCGACGCGCGGATCGCCGTCCCCGTCGAGCCGCACCTCGGGCTGGAGCGCGAGCCAGTCGACGAGCCGGGACACGTCCTTGACCTCGTGCTCGGGATCGTTCAGCCCGATCTGCCCGCCGGAGCGGCCGAAGCCGCGCGCCGACCAGGTCAGGACGGCGTACCCGTCCCGGGCCAGCCGCTCGGCCTGCGCGCGGACGTCGTCCTTGCTGCCGCCGAACCCGTGCCCGAGCAGTACGGCGGGCCGCTTCTGCCCGCCGCCGGCCGTGAAGTACGAGGTGTCGACGGCCGCGCCGGGCATCTCCACCATGCGGTCCTGGCGGTGCACGGCGGGCGCCCCGCCGGACGCGGCGGCGGTCCACGTACCGGCCCCCGCGACGACGGCGAGCGCGGCGGCCCCCGCGAGCAGGCGGGTGCGGCGGCGCCGTGGCATCCGGAGCTTCGGCAGTCGGAGCTTCATACGGGAACCCTAGACGCCGGGCCACGGCGCCCTGAGCACCCCCAGGTGGAACCGCCCACCTCCTCAAGGAGTACCCGGGCGGCCCGGCATACCGCACCCGCGGTACCCGGAACCGACCTGCGGCCCGCGCCGAGCGGCGGGAGGATGACGGCATGCTGCTCGCCGAGGTCGCGCGCGTGTCCCGGGAGGTCGCCGAGACCTCCGCCCGCTCCCGCAAGACCGCCCTGCTCGCGGAGCTGTTCGCCGCCGCGCCGCCCGAGGAGGCCGGCCTGGTCATCTCGTACCTCTCCGGGCGCCTCCCGCAGGGCCGGCCGGGCATCGGCTGGCGGGCGCTCGCCCCGGAGGTCGAGCCCGCCGCCGCGCCCACCCTGACCGTCAGCGCCGTCGACGCGGCGGTGACCGAGCTCGCCGCCGCCCGGGGAACGGGCGTGCAGGCCGAGCGGCGCCGGATCCTCGACGCCCTGCTCGGCGCGGCCACCGGGCCCGAGCAGCGGTTCCTGCGCAGCCTGCTCTCCGGCGAGGTCCGCCAGGGCGCCCTCGACGCGGTCGCCCTGGAAGGGGTCGCCGCGGCCGCCGGGGTGCCCGCCGCCGAACTGCGCCGCGCCGCGATGCTCGACGGCTCGCTGCCCCGGGTGGCCGCGGCGGTACTGGCCGACGGCGCGGCGGCCCTGCGCGGGGTCACCCTGCGCGTCGGCCGGCCCGTACAGCCGATGCTGGCGAACACCGCCACGTCGGTGGCCGGGGCCCTGGCCGCGCTCGGGCCCTGCGCGGTCGAGGAAAAGCTCGACGGGATCCGGGTGCAGGTGCACCGGGACGGGGACGACGTACGGGTGTACACGCGCTCCCTGGACGACATCACCGGCCGGCTGCCGGAGGTGGCGCAGCTGGCGCGGGCGCTGCCGGGGGAGCGGTTCATCCTCGACGGCGAGGTGATCGGCCAGGCCCCGGACGGCCGCCCGGTGCCGTTCCAGGAGGTCGCGAGCCGGGTCGGATCGCGGGTCGACGTCGAGGCCGCCCGGCGGACGCTGCCCGTCGTCCCGTACTTCTTCGACGTCCTGGCGGCGGGGGACGAGGTGCTCCTCGACCTCCCGGTGCGCGAGCGGTACGCGGCGCTCGCCGCCCTGGTGCCGGAGGAGTCCCGGGTCCGCCGGCTCGTCGTCGAGGACGCGCAGGAGCAGGTGGCGGCCGCCGAGGAGTTCTGGACCGAGACCCTGCGCCGCGGCCACGAGGGGGTCATGGTCAAGGCCCTCGACTCCACGTACGCGGCCGGGCGGCGCGGCAAACACTGGCTCAAGGTGAAACCGGTGCACACCCTCGACCTGGTGGTGCTCGCCGTCGAACGGGGCCACGGCCGGCGCACCGGGCTGCTGTCGAACCTGCACCTCGGGGCGCGGGCCGCCGACGGCTCGTTCGCCATGCTCGGCAAGACCTTCAAGGGGCTCACCGACGAGATGCTGCGCTGGCAGACGGACCGGCTGCGGGAGCTGGCGGTGGAGGACGACGGCTACACCGTGCGGGTGCGGCCCGAGCTGGTGGTGGAGATCGCGTACGACGGCCTCCAGCGCTCCCCGCGCTACCCGGCCGGAGTCGCGCTGCGCTTCGCACGGGTGCTGCGGCACCGCCCGGACAAGAGCGCGGACGAGGCGGACACGGTCGAGACGGTGCTCGGCGGAGGATGAGGCGCGGGGGCCGACCGGGTTTTGCCTCGGAGGCAAGGGAAATTGCCAGGGAGGCAGGATTCTGGCTCAATCGGGGTATGACATCCGGTCCTGCCCCCGGCCCCGGCCCCGGCCCCGAAGAGCTTCCCTCCGTGGCACCGCAGCTGCGTGACCTGCGACGCCGAGCCGGGCTCACCCTGGAGGCCGCCGCCGCGCGGGCCAGGCTCTCGCCCGCGCACCTGTCCCGGCTGGAGACCGGGCGGCGCCAGCCCTCGCTGCCGCTGCTGCTCGGACTCGCCCGCACCTACGGTACGACGGTCTCGGAACTGCTCGGCGAGACCCCCGCCGTCGCCGATCCCATCGTACGGGCGGGCGGTCCGGGTGCCCGCGAGGCCGACGGGTGGACGTACTGGCAGGCCGGCGGCTCCGGCCGCGGGATGCAGGCGCTGCGCGTGCACGTCCCCCACGGGCGCAGCCAGGGTGACCTGGTCCGCGTACATCCCGGCGAGGAGTGGCTGTACGTCCTGGGCGGGCGGCTGCGGCTGCACCTGGCCGAGGCCGAGTACCTGCTGGAGCCCGGGGACAGCGCGCACTTCGACTCCCTCACCCCGCACCGGATCGGCGCGGCCACCCAGGGCGGAGCAGACCTGCTGTTCGTCCACACCCTGCTGCAGAGCAGCCTCGCCGGTCTGTGCCTCGGCGGCGGTGCCTCCGGCGCGCCCGCACAGCACCGTTGACCCCTCCAACCCCTCCAACCCTCCAACTCGTCCCAGCCCAGGAGTCCCACCATGAAGCTCCAGTCCAAGTTCCCGCGCGGTCTGGTGATTCGGCTGGTCGCCTACTTGTTCGTCGGCCACCTCTTCGCCTTCTTCGTCTACCTCCTCTTCGTCCTGGGCGGCCAGAACCAGTAACCGAAGGCCGGGGTCCGCGACTCTGGAAACGTGCAGGTCCTGTCGCTACCCTCCGCGCATGATTTCCACGGTTGTCTGGGGTACCGGCAACGTCGGCCGTTTGGCCATCCGTGCCGTAGAGGCCCATCCGGCGCTGAAACTGGCCGCCGTCATCGTCCACCATCCCGACAAAATCGGCCGCGACGCGGGCCGGCTCGGTGAACTCGACCACGACACCGGGGTCCTGGCCACCGACGACATCGAAGCGGTCCTCGCCGCCCGGCCGCAGGCCGTCGTCTACGCGGCCTCCGGCGACACCCGCCCCGACGACGCGCTGGCCGACATCACCCGGGCCGTCCGGTCCGGCGCGGTCGTCGTCAGCCCCGCCCTCTACCCGCTCTACGACCACCGCAACGCCCCGCCCGAGTTCCGCGATCCGGTGGCCGCCGCCGTCGCGGAGGGCGGCGGCTCGCTGTTCGCCTCCGGCGTCGACCCCGGCTGGGGCAACGACGTACTCCCGCTCCTGCTCAGCGGACTCGGCAGCACCATCGACGCCATCCGCTGCCAGGAGATATTCGACTACTCCACCTACGACCAGCCCGGCTCGGTCCGCTACCTCGTCGGCATGGGCCAGCCCATGGACTTCGAGCCGATGATGCTCATGCCGTCCGTCCCCACCATGGTGTGGGGCGGCCAGATCCGCATGATGGCCCGGGCCCTGGGCGTCGAACTCGACGAGATCCGCGAGACCGTGGACCGCCGCGCCCTCGACACCACCGTCACCACCCGCACCATGGGCGAGTTCGCGGCCGGCACCCAGGGCGCCATCCGCTTCGAGGTGCAGGGCATCGTCGAGGGCGAACCCCGCCTCGTCATCGAGCACGTCACCCGCATCCACGCCTCCTGCGCCCCCGACTGGCCGTCGCCGCCCGACGGCGGCGACGGCGCCCACCGCGTGATCATCGAGGGCCGCCCGCACATCGAGGTCACCGTCGAGGCCACCGACGAGGGCGAGAACCGCTCGGCGGGCGGCAACGCCACCGCCGTCGGCCGCCTGGTCGGCGCCATCGACTGGCTGGTGGAGGCCGAACCGGGCCTCTACGACGCCCTCGACGTCCCCCTGCGCCCCGCCATCGGCAAGCTCGGAAGGAAACAGCCATGAGGATCGACATACCCGAAGGCCAGCACCCGATCGAGTACGTGTGGGGCGACATGGTCCCCGGGATCGGGATGGCCGCCGCGAACTTCTCCCTGTCGGTGTACGCCCACACCACCCTGGGCCTGCGCGAGTTCGAGGCCGCGCGGCTGCGCGTGGCGCAGATCAACGGATGCGTGTTCTGCCTCGACTGGCGGACCGAGCGGGACGGGGAGAAGGTCGAGGAGGAGTTCTCGGACGCCGTGACCGACTGGCGCACCACGGACCGCTTCGACGAACGGACCCGGCTGGCGGCGGAGTACGCGGAGCGCTACACGCTCGACCACCACAACCTCGACGAGGAGTTCTGGGAGCGGATGACCGCGCGCTACAGCCAGCTGGAGATCGTGGAGCTGACGATGAGCATCGGGTCCTGGCTGGCCTTCGGCCGGCTCAACCACGTGCTCGGCCTCGACAGCGTGTGCGTGCTGCCGGGGCACTGAGGCCGGTCGGGGCGACGGGTCCGGGGCCGGTCGGTGTGTCCGACGGCCCCGGTTCTGCTCTGTGTGCGGCTCTGCGGCTCCACGGGTGCACGGCTCCACGGGTGCACGGGTGCACGGGTGCACGGCTCCACGGACGCACGGCTCCACGGACCGCCTACAGATCGGTGGCGATGATCTTCTCGATGTTGCGCTCGGCGAGCGCCGTGATGGTGACGAACGGGTTGACGCTGGTGTTGCCGGGGATCAGCGCGCCGTCGATCACGTACAGGCCGGTGTAGCCGTGCAGGCGGCCGTAGTTGTCGGTGGCCTTGTTCAGGACCGCGCCGCCGAGCGGGTGGTAGGTGAGGTGGTCGCCCCAGATCTTGTTGGTGCCGAACAGGTCCGTCCGGTAGATCGTCCCCTCCTTGGAATTGATCTTGTCGAAGATGCTCTTGGCCATGTCGATGGACGGCTGCTTCCACGCCGTCTGCCAGTTCAGCTCGACGTTGCCCGAGGCCGCGTTGTACGTGAACTCGGCGCGGTTCGGGTTCTTGGTGATCGACAGGTAGAACGAGGCGTACGTCTCGATCCCCGTCGGCAGCGGTGCCACCTCGGCGAACGCCCCGCCCGCGTCCCAGTTGTCGATGCCGCCGCAGGGGATGGAGGCCTGCACCTTGCCGGTGGGGTCCCACAGGTGGTTGGCCCGGCCGCACATGACGTTGCCGTTGTCGCCCCAGCCCTTGCCGATCTCGCCGTTCAGGGCGGGCAGCGCCCCGGTGGCCTTGAGCCTCACGAGCAGCTTGCTGGTGCCGACGCTGCCGGCCGCGAAGAACACCTTGTCGGCGACCACGGTCTTGGTGGCGGTGGTGGCGCCGGTGGTGTTGATCTGGTCGATGACGACGGTGTAGCCGCCGCCCGGCGCGGGGGAGACGGAAGTGACCTTGTGCAGGGCGGAGATGGTGACCTTGCCGGTGGCCCTGGCCTGCGCGAGATAGGTCTTCTGCAGCGACTTCTTGCCGTAGTTGTTGCCGTAGAGGATCTCCCCGGCGACCGCGGACTTGGGGGCGGTCCCGGCCGCCTCCTGCTTCATGTAGTCCCAGTCGTACACGTCCGGGACGAAGACGAACGGGAATCCGGAGCGCTGGGCGTGCTTGCGGCCGACTCGGGCGAACTGGTAGCAGTCGACGGTGTCGAACCAGGCCGGGTCGACCAGGCCGACCCCGAGTCCGGCGTTGGCCCGCGGGTAGTAGGTGCCGTACATCTCCTCCGCGTCAACCGACGGGAGGATGGCGCCGAAGTTCGCGCGCTTCGGGGTGACCGCCATACCGCCGTTGACCAGGGAGCCGCCGCCGACGCCGCGGCCCTGGTAGACGATGATGCCGCCCATCTCCTCGGCGTCCAGGATCCCGGTGTAGCGGGGGATGTCCTTGTCGATCGGGAAGCCGAGGAAGTTGCTCAGGGGCTGCTTGGTCCTGGTCCGCAGCCAGTAGGAGCGCTGGTCGGGCGTGGTCGTGTTGCAGAAGATCTTGCCGTCCGGGCCCGGGGTGTCCCAGGCCATGCCCATCTCGATCATGTGGACGTCGACGCCGGCCTGGGCGAGCCGCAATGCGGCCACCGAGCCCCCGTAGCCGGTGCCGATCACCAGGGCCGGGACGTGCGCGCCGTTGTCGATGGGGCCGGCGGCCGCTTCCGCCGAGGCGGTGGTCTGCGCGTGGGCCGGGGTGATCTGACCGGCGAGGGCCGCTGCCCCGAGAATAGAACTTGTTCTCGCGATGAATCCACGACGGGAGATTCCCTTGGAGCCGGATTTGTGCAGGCCTTTGTCACTCATGTGACGTTCCTCACTCTCGGCGGAATGGGAACGAGTTCTACTGCCGGGCGCATGGGAAGTCACTACACACGTCTAGGTAACTTTCGGCCTGTCACGTCACAGGGGAGCCGGGCCGGGGGCGCCGGACCCACCCCAGGACCAGCAGCGAGGCGACCGCCGCGAAGGCGCACCAGGTGGAGGCGAATTCCAGCCGCCACAGCGCTGAGCAGGCCAATGCCCCGACCGCGAGCACCGCGCCGAGGAGCCGCAGCCGCCGGTCGCCGGAGAGCAGCAGGGCGCCCAGCGTGGCGAAGAGGTAGCCCGCGAGGACGAGCGGTGTCCACGGAACCTTCACGCCGTAGCCGAGGGTGTGGCCGCGGATCTCGGCGACGGCCGGCCGGGTCGCGAGGCAGTACGAGAGCACGGCGGCGGTGGCGAGCCCGACGGCCGCCGGCGCCCACAGGCGGCGCCGGTCCACCGGAGCGGCCGCGAGCAGGACCCCGAGCGGCACCCAGACCGGCAGCACCGGAAGGGCGATCGCCACCCAGGCCGTCGTGGCCGGGCCGCAGCCGCCGCCCGAGCGCCATACGGCCGCCTCCACCAGCTGGTGGGCGCCCAGCAGCAACGGCAGTGCGGCGACGGGCAGATCGCGGGCCCGTCGTACGCGCGCCACGCACACGATCCCGACGGCGGTGACGACCGCACCCGCCGTCAGATCGGCCGTGGCGTTCCAGCACATGGCGCGCCGGTCAGGGCTTCGCCGCCCGCGGGGGTTCGAGCGGCGGGGAGGTCGTCGCGCAGAAGGTGTGGCACTCCGGGTGGCACCCCGCTCCGGGCACGGGCTTGCGTACGGTGGTCCAGGCCACGGCGGCGCCCACGACCAGCAGCCCCGCGCACCACAGCATGGCCCGCCCGAACGCGGCGTCGAACTCGGACGCCGAGCGGTACGCGTCCGGCCCCATGCCGGACAGCAGCGGCAGCGCCGCCACCGCCAGCAGCCCGGCAGCCCGCGCGGCCGCGTTGTTGATGCCGCTGGCCAGGCCCGCCCGGCCGGGGTCCACGGATGACAGCACGGTCGCCGTCAGCGGAGCCACCAGGGCCACCATGCCCATGCCCATCACGATCAGCGCCGGCAGCACGTCCCGTACGTACGAGGCGTCCGGCCCCACCCGCAGCATCAGCAGCAGTGCGGCCGCGCACAACAGCGGCCCCACCGTGAGCGGGATCCGCGGCCCGATCTTCTCTCCGAGCGCCCCCGACCGGGCCGAGAGCAGCAGCATCAGCGCGGTCGTCGGCAGCAGCGCCGCCCCCGCGCCCAGCGCCGAGTAGCCGGAGACCACCTGGAGCTGGAGAACGACGAGGAAGAAGAACCCGCTGAAGGCCGCGTACACGAACAGGGTGACCACGTTGACGGCGGTGAACTGCCGGGAGGCGAAGATGTCGGGCGGCAGCATCGGATCGGCCCGGTGGCGCTCCACGTACACGAACACGGCGGACAGCAGCACGCCCCCGACGGCCGAGGCGATCACCAGCGGGGAACCGGAACGGGCCTCGATCAGGGCGTACGTCAGCAGGGCGAGGGCCGCGGCCCCCAGGGCGGCGCCGAGCACGTCGAACCGCCCGTGCGCCTGCGGGTCACGCGATTCCGGTACGTGCCGCAGGGCGATCGGCACGCACACCGCGGCCACCGGCACGTTCAGCAGGAACACCCAGCGCCAGCCGGGCCCGTCCACCAGCCAGCCGCCGAGGAACGGTCCCACGGCCGCGCCGACCCCGCCGAACCCCGACCACAGCCCGACGGCCCGGGCCCGGTCCTCGGCGGCGATCGAGCCCTGGATCAGCGCGAGCGAGCCGGGGGTCAGCAGGGCGCCGCCGACGCCCTGAAGGGCCCGCGCGGCGATCAGGACCCCCGTGTTCGGCGCGATTCCGCACAGCAGCGAGGCGCCTGCGAACCACACCACCCCGAGGACGAAGATCCGGCGCCGCCCGAACCGGTCCCCGAGCGCTCCGCCGACCAGGATCAGTCCGGCCAGGGTGACCAGATAGGCGTTGGCGGTCCACTGGAGCACGGCCATGTCGGCGTCGAGGTCCACCCCGATGGTGGGGAGGGCGACGTTGACGACGGTCGAGTCGAGCAGGGCCATGGTCGACCCGAGCACGGTGGTCAGCACGATCCACCGGCCCCGGGCGGACGCGAGCGGCACGCCGGGCCCGGCCGGAGCGTGCTCTTCCGTACCCGGCGCTGGATCGCTCATGTCTTCAGGCTGGCCCGCCGGGGCCGCGATGGCCACCCCAGGCGCGCAGCATACGGCTCATTAGGCCCTCTTGTAATGTCCATGACCTCTCCTTCACCATGACCGCGCACGTCGCGCACGCCCTTCCCGCACAACCTGCACACGGCGTCCGAGGAGGACCACACGTGGCCCAACGCAACAGGCGACGATCGTTACGCGCGGCGCTCGCCGCTCTCACCGCGGCCCTGCTCCTGCCGGTAGGGGCAGGCGTGGCGGCGGCCGCGCCGGAACCCGGCCCCACCCCCGCAGCGGCCGAGCGCAAGATCGAGCCGAAACTCCGCACCCAGCTCGACGACACGGGCAAAGCCGTCTTCTGGGTCTACCTGGACAGCGCCGCCGACCTCACGGCGGCGGGGCGGCAGAAGACCCGCGCCGCCAAAGCTGAAACGGTTCTGCACGCCAAGCAGGAACACGCCGTGCGCAGCCAGGCCGAGGTGATCAAGGCCTTGGACGGCGCCAAGGCCGAGTACACCTCGTACTGGATCGTGAACGCCGTCCGCGTCGTCGGCAGCCAGAAACTCGCCGGCACCCTCGCGCAGCGCCCCGAGGTCTCCCGGATCGACGCCGACGACAAGGTCACCCTCCCCAAGCCCGCCGAGGGCAAGCGGGAGAAGGCCGCCGCCGACGCCGTCGAGTGGAACATCGACCGCATCAAGGCCCCGCAGGTCTGGGACCAGCTCGGCGTGCGCGGCGAAGGAATCGTCGTCGCCAACATCGACAGCGGCGTCGACTACACCCACCCGGCCGTGAACGGCCAGTACCGCGGCAAGAACGCCGACGGGTCCTACGACCACAACTACAACTGGTTCGATCCGGCCGGCGTCTGCCCCACCGCGGCCCCCTGCGACAACAACGACCACGGCACCCACACCATGGGCACCATGGTCGGTGACGACGGCGGCGCCAACAAGATCGGCGTGGCCCCCGGGGCCAAGTGGATCGCCGCCAAGGGCTGCGAGACCAACTCCTGCTCCGAGGCCTCCCTCCTCGCCGCCGGCCAGTGGATCGTCGCCCCGACCGACCTCAACGGCCATAACCCGCGCCCCGACCTCGCCCCGCACGTCGTCAACAACTCCTGGGGCAGCGCCACGCACGACGAGTGGTACCAGCAGATCGTCGACGCCTGGCGCGCCGCCGGCATCTTCCCCGCCTTCTCCAACGGGAACTCCGGCCCCGGCTGCGCCACCAGCGGTTCGCCCGGCGACTACGCGAGCTCCTACAGCTCCGGCGCCTTCGACATCAACGGCACGATCGCGCCGTTCTCCTCGCGCGGCGCGGGCCCCGGCGGCATCGTCAAGCCGAACATCGCGGCCCCCGGCGTGAACGTCCGCTCCTCCGTTCCCGGCGGCGCGTACGAGGCCTTCTCCGGCACCTCCATGGCCTCACCGCACACCGCGGCCACCGTGGCCCTGCTCTGGTCCGCCGCCCCCGCCCTCGAAGGCGACGTCGCGCAGACCGAGCAGCTGCTCAACGGCACCGCCCAGGACACCGACAACGGCCAGTGCGGCGGCAACGCCGCCGACAACAACGTGTTCGGCGAGGGCAAGCTCGACGCGTTCGCCGCCGTCTCGGGCGCCCCGCGCGGCGCCATCGGCGCCGTCTCCGGCACGGTCCGCTCCGCCGGCGCACCGGTCGCGGGCGCCAAGGTCACCGCCGCCGGGCCGATCGGCCGTACGACGACCACCGCGGCCGACGGCACCTACACCTTCCGCTCCCTGTCGGTCGGCGACTACACGCTCACCGTCTCCAAGTTCGGCTACGGCCAGCAGACCTCGACGGCGACGGTGACCGAGAACGCCACCGCCACCGGCGACTTCACCCTCACCCAGGCCCCCTCCGGCAAGCTCACCGGCACGGTCACCTCGGCCGCCGGACCCGCCGCGGGCGCCACCGTCACCGTCACGGACACCCCGGTGACCGCGACCGCCGACGAGCAGGGCCGCTTCGAGGTCACCCTGCCGCACGGCACCTACGAGGTACGGGCCGCGCACTCCTCCCGCTGCGTCAGCGGCGGCAGCGCCCAGACCACCGTCGCCGGCGACACGACGGTCGCGGTCACGCTGCCCGAGCGCACCGACGGCTACGGCTACGCCTGCGCCACCCCGGGCGGCCGCCCGTACGCGGCCGGCGACCGGCAGCTCGCGCTGACCGGCGACAACACCACCGAGCGCGTCGACCTGCCGTTCCCGGTCCCGATGTACGGCAAGACGTACGGCCAGGCCTGGATCGGGACGAACGGCACGGTCAGCTTCGGCGGCAACAACACCGGTGACATCAACGGGGACCTCCCGAGCACGGCCACGCCCAACGCGGCGCTCTACCCGTTCTGGGACGACCTGGTCGTCGGCGCGGCCGGCAGCGGGTCGGGCGTCTTCACCGGCGTCACCGGCACCGCCCCGCACCGGACGTACGTGATCGAGTGGCGCGAGGTGTCCCACTGGTCGGCGCAGGCCGACAAGTTCTCGTTCTCGGCGGCGATCAGTGAGGACGGCACCGTCGTCTACACGTACAAGGGGACGGGAGGCACCGGCATCAAGGGCGGCTCCACGGCCACGGTCGGCGTGGAGAACGCGACGGGCACCGACGCCTTCAAGTACTCCTTCAACCAGGCCGTCATCACCGACGGACTCGCCATCGCCTTCAAGACCACCAAGAGCGGCGTGGTCGCGGGCCGGATCCTCGACGCGAACGACGGCAAGGGCGTCGCGGGAGCCACGGTGACCGTCGGCTTCGGCGCCGAGGCCGTCACGGCCACCACGGCGGCGGACGGCGGCTACCTCCTGCAGGCCGGCTCAGGCAAGAATTCCTACACGATCCTGGCCGACTGGTACACGGGGGTGACCAACGCCTTCACCGTGGAGCAGGGCGGCGTCACGGCCGTGAACCAGTCCCTGTGGACGGCGCGGGTCACCGCGTCCCAGCCCTCCCTGGAGCTCGTCCTCCCGGCGGGCCAGAAGCGCACCCGCACCCTCGAACTGACCAACTCGGGCACCCTCGACTCGCAGTTCACCGTGGCCGAGGACGCGGCCTGGCTGACGGCCACCCCCGACGCCGGGAACCTGGCGATCGGCGGCAAGGCCACCGTGAACCTGGCCGTCGACACCACGGGCCTGGCCGCCGGCTCGGTCCTCACGGCGAACCTGCGGATCAGTTCGCGCAGCGGCCGCAGCCCGGTCCTCACCGTCCCGGTCAAGGTCGTGGTCCCCCGCTACCAGGTGGCCCTGGACGCGGGATCCGACTCCGCGGCCACGGACACGCTCGGGGACGGCTGGTCCCCGGACCGCAAGTACACGGCCGGCTCGTACGGCTACCAGGGCAGCTCCTCGACGCACTCCACCGGGCGCACGATCGCCGGTACGGCCGATCAGAAGCTGTTCCGCAACGCCCGTGAGGGCATGTACGAGTACCGCTTCGACAACGTCCCGAACGGCACGTACACCGTGGAGCTCGGCTTCGCGGAGCTGTCGTCGACGAAGCCGAACAAGCGGGTCTTCGACGTGATGGCCGAGGGCACGCAGGTGCTGCCCTCGCTGGACATCGCGCTGGAGGCGGGCACGTACACGGCCCTGACCCGGACGTACACGGTCACGGTCACGGACGGCGTGCTCAACGTCCGCTTCGTCGCGCACGGGGGGTACGGCAAACCGCTGCTGAACTCCCTGCGGGTGACGGACCGACCCGACAAGAGCTGACGGGCACCGGCGGACAGCCGGAGAGGCGATAGGGGGCGGGGCGCCGAAGGGCGCCCCGCCCCTCCCGGTGCCATTCGGGTGGCCGCGAGCGCATACGCGCCGACTCCGGGCGCCGCGCCTGTGCGCCCACCCACCCGATGGCTAGCGTGGGGCCCATGACGCTCCAAAGCGACCGGACCGACGTGCCCGAAGTGCCCGGCGCGGCCGAGGCGGCCGACCGGATCCGAGGCGTGCTGCAGGCCGCGGATCCCGAGGCGACATGGGCCGTCGGGGGGCCGGACGGGCCGTACGCCGGGTCGGCGGGGGACGGCGCGCCCCTCGACGTCGACGGGCTGATGCCCGTGCTCGCCCTGTGGCCCGTGATCGGGAGCCTCGTCGCGGAAGAGGCGCTGCGGCTGCACACCCCCCTCACGGCATATGGGGTCGAAGCCGCCGCGGGGACCACCGCGCACCACCTCCTGAGCCACTCCACCGGCCCCGCCGCCCACACCGCCCTCACCCGCCTCGCCGAGCACCTCACCGGCAGCCCCCTCGCCGAGCTCGCCGCCACCCGGATCTGGCACCCCCTCGGCATGACCGGCACCGGCTTCGCCGACGGCGCCCTGCACGCACCCCCGGCCGACCTCGGCCGCTTCCTGAGCCACCTCCTCTCAGCGGCGGAGCACCCCCTCACCCGCGCATGGATCACCGAATCCCTCCGCATCCGCACCGGCGAACTGACCCCGGCCCGCGGCCTCCTCTGGCACCCGGCCCCGCACGGCACCTGGGCCTACGGCGAGTCCCAGACGCTCTGGCTCTCCCCGCGCCTCCACCGCTGGGCACTCCTCCTCCCCACCCACCCCCCGGGCCCCCTCCGCACGGCCTTCCGCGAAGCGGCCTTCACGCCGATTCCCTAGCGGCCGGGTCCCGAGGTCCGGATCCGGCCGGGTCGCGCTCGGGGCGCGGGGGTGGCGTCGGGGACGTACGGTGAGGGCGATGTCACCGACCGTTGGTTTCCGGCCGCGCGCGGAGGTACCCGGATGCGCACGCTTCACGAGGCCGCCCTGGGCGTCCTGCCGGAGGACCTCACCCCAGCGGCCGGATCGCAGGGAGGTGGTGCGGCCATGACCGGTCCCGGTACGACCCAGTCCGCCGTCTCACGAGGGCAGCAGGCACGGACCGGCCGCGCCGGTGCCGTCCGCTTCGCGGCCGGCCGGGCCCTGCCGCTCCTCGTCCGGGGCCGCTCCGGCGGCGCCCGTCCGGCCTTCTCCGCCGACGCGCTCCGCGCCCTGCGGGCCCGCCACGGCGGGGCGCCCGTGCTCCTGCGCGGGCTGTCCGGAGCCGTACTCGTCCTGCTCGACCGGCAGGAACTCCGGCAGTTCTACGAAGCCGAACCCGCCGCCGTGCTGTCGCCCGGCCCCGGCGGGGTGCGCTCCTGCGCCGCCGTCCGCGCCGTCATCGCCGAAGAGGCCCGGCACCTGACCGCCGCCGCCACCCTCGACCTGGCCCGCACCCGGCACACCGTGGCCCGCGCCGCCCGCCGGATCGTGCTCGGCGACGGCGCGGCCGCGGGAGCCGAGCAACTCCCCGGGCTGCTCGGCCGGCTCCGCCGCCGCGGCCGCGAGCGCGCCGCGGGTGCCGACGGGCACACCCTGCTCGGCCAGGGCATGCCCGGCCACGGCATGCTCGGCCACCCCGCCGCGTACGCCGACCGCGAGGAACAGACCCTGCGGGCCATGGACGGCATCCCCGCCACGATGCTGCGCACCCTGCTCCTGCTCGGCACCCACCCCGCCGAACAGGACGCCGCGGCCGCCGAAGCCGCCGGACGCGGCGCCCCCGAGGAGTTGCCCCGGCTGCGGGCCTGCGTACGGGAGTGCCTGCGCCTGTACCCGGCGGTGCCGGACCTGATCCGCGTCACCCGTACCGAGACCGAGTGGCGGGGCGTACGCCACCCCGCCGGCACGACCGTCCTGCTGCCCGCCCACTTCCACCAGCGCGACCCGGAGCAGGTGCCGGCCGCGCACGTCTTCGTACCGGGCCGCTGGAAGACCCCCGGGGCGGACGAGGACATCCGGATGGCCCCGTTCGGCCACGGCCCCGGCCGCTGCCCGGGCGACCGGCTGGGCCTGCTGATCACCACCGCGCTGTGTGCCGAGGTCCTGCGCCGCCGCCGGATCACGGCCACCCGGCCGGTACTCGACCCGCACGGACCGCTGCCCCTGGCACTGGACCCGCGCGGCATCCGGCTCACCCTCACCCGTCGCTGACACCACCCGTCGTCGACAACCACCAGTCGCCGACGCCACCCTCCCCACCGACATCCCGCGAGGATTCCATGTCCGACGCCGCGACCTCCGCGCCCACCGACCCGGACGCCGAGCTGCTCGACGCCCTGTGCCGCGAGCTCGCCGAGGCCGCCGACGCCGTCGGCGAAGCCGCCCGGCACGCCTCCGAACTGGCCCTCGGCACCCGGCTCCCGGCCGCCGCCCTCGGGCGCCGCCGCACCCGCTCCCGGCACGGCTGGCGCACCCTCCTGCACACCCTCACCGACCCGGCGGGCCTGGGCTGGGCACCGCGCGGCAGGGGGGTGGCGCGGGCCGGCTGGTTCGCCGGGATCCTCACCGGCCGCGAGAGCCTCGCCGTCAGCCTCGCCGTCTGCGGACTCAAGGCCCGGATCCGGGCGGCGAGCGCGGAACGGCCCGACCTGCTGGACGACCCCGACTGCGCGGCGATCCTCCGGGCCGTGGACGAGGACCGACAGGCGGCGGCCGTCCGGGTGTTCCGCCGGCTGATGCGGGACCGGGGCGCCGAGCGGGCGTTCGCGCTGCTGTCCCCGTCCTTCGCCGACCTGTTCGCCTGGAACGCCCTGACCGACGCGAACCCCTTCAACGACCACGCCGGCTGGCAGGTGGCCACCGGCCGGGCCGTGCCCGCGCAGCCGCTGCTCGGACTGGGCGCCGCCGTCCGGGCGTTCTTCGACCGTGACCGGGACCGGAACAGGGATCAGGGCCGGGATCAGGGCCGGGATCGGAGCCGGGACCAGGGGCAACGCCCCGCCCCGGCCGCCCCGCACAAAGGCTGCGTCCACACCATCGGCCTGCTCGGCACCGGCGGCATCCTCCTCGTCCAGCCCTGGCGCAGCCGGTGAGCCCCGCCACCCGGCTCCGGCCCGGCCCGCCGGACCCGGCCGACGGCCTGCGCGGCCACTCCGCCGCCCTGCGCGCCCATGCGCTCCGGCTGCACGCGGCAGCCGAAGCGCTGGACTGGCAGGGCCCGCAGGCTGACGCGTTCCGCGCCGAGGTCGCCGCCCTGGCCGACCGCTGCGCCACGGCCGCGAACGGCCTCGCCGTGGCGGCCGCGCAGCTAGAGGACGAGTGACAGCAGCAGGACGAAGCCCAGGCCGACCACCGAGATGATGGTCTCCATCACCGACCAGGTCTTGACCGTCTGCCCGACCGTCATCCCGAAGTACTCCTTGACGAGCCAGAACCCGGCGTCGTTGACGTGGCTGAAGAACAGCGAGCCCGACCCGATCGCCAGCACCAGCAGTGCCGTCTCCGTGGTCGACATGCCCGCGGCGAGCGGAGCCACCAGCCCGGCAGCCGAGATCGTGGCGACCGTCGCCGAGCCCGTCGCGAGCCGGATGGCCACGGCGATCAGCCACGCCAGCAGCAGGGCCGGGATCGACCAGCCCTCCGACAGGTCCAGGATCATCCGGCCGACGCCCGCGTCGATCAGGGTCTGCTTGAAGCCGCCGCCCGCGCCCACGATGAGCAGGATGCCCGCGATCGGGGCCAGCGACTTCTCCACCGTCGTCGAGAGCCGTTCCTTCGTGAACCCGGCCGCCCGGCCGAGGGTGAACATGCCCACGAGCACCGCCGCGAGCAGCGCGATCAGCGGGGAGCCCGCGACGTCCGTGACCCGCTGCACGCCGTTCTCCGGATCGTCGACAACGATGTCAACAAGCGCCTTGACCAGCATCAGCGCCACGGGCAGCAGCACGGTGAAGACCGTCGCCCCGAACCGGGGACGGTGTTCCGGCTCCGCGGAGGTCCGCTGCGGGATCATCTGCTCGGGCGCCGGGATGTCCACCCAGCGGGCCGCGTACCGGGAGAACAGCGGCCCGGCGATGATCACGGTCGGGATCGCGACCACCACGCCGAGCGCGAGCGTCACGCCGAGGTTGGCGTGCAGCGCGTCGATGGCGACGAGCGGGCCGGGGTGCGGCGGGATCAGCCCGTGCATCACGGACAGGCCGGCCAGCGCCGGGATGCCGATCCGCATCAGGGAGTAGTTGCCGCGCTTGGCCACCAGCAGCACCACCGGGATCAGCAGCACGATGCCGACCTCGAAGAAGAGCGGCAGCCCGATCACCGAGGCGATCAGCACCATGGCCCAGGGCATCGCCCGGCCCTTGGCCTTGGCGAGGATGGTGTCGACGATCTCGTCCGCGCCGCCCGAGTCCGCGAGCAGCCGGCCGAGGATCGCGCCGAGCGCGATCAGTACGCCGACCCCCGCGACCGTGGCGCCGAGCCCGGCCGTGAAACTCACGATGGTCTTGTCCAGCGGGGCGCCCGCGAACACCCCGAGGGCGAGCGAGCCGATCGTCAGCGCCAGGAAGGCGTGCAGCTTGAGGCGGGTGATGAGCAGGACGATGGCGGCGATACCCGCGAGGACGGCCACGCCCAGCTGGGTGTTCCCGGCCGAGGTGATCGGGGCGGGCGCGGCCGCTGCCAGTATCTCGACGCTGAGACCTGTCACGGTGGGGGTTCCTTAGCTTTCTCGGGAGGGAGCGGCGGTCGGGCAGATGCCGGGCAGCGCGGACAGCGCCCCCAGGGCCCGTTCGGTGATCTCCTCGGGTGATCCGGACACGTCGACGACGACGCCGAGTTCGTCCCGCCGGAGCGGCTCGAGCGTGGCGAACTGCGAGTCCAGCAGCGCGGTCGGCATGAAGTGGCCCGTACGCGCCGCCATGCGACGCTCGATCAGCGGGCGCTCGCCGGTCAGGTGCACGAACACCGCGTCGGGCGCGGCGCCGCGCAGCCGGTCGCGGTACGCGCGCTTGAGCGCCGACGAGGCCACCACCGCGCCCCGCCCGGCCGGCCGGGCGGTGATCCACGCGCCGATGGCGTCCAGCCAGGGCCGCCGGTCGGCGTCGTCCAGCGGAATCCCGGCGGACATCTTGGCGACATTGGCCGCCGGGTGGAACGCGTCGCCCTCCACGTACGGGAGGCCGAGCGCGTCCGCGAGCAGCCTGCCCACGGTCGTCTTGCCCGTGCCGGCCACGCCCATCACCACCAGCACGCGCTGGGTGCCGCTCACTTCGTACCTCGCTGTCCTCGTCGACATCGGTTCGTGCGCCCTCACTGAAGCCCATTAAGTAGTACTTATTCAAGAGTCGGATGGCAAAACATCACATCTTTTGGCTGCTGAGGGGTCGCCGTACGCTTACGCCATGACCACCGAAGGCCAGGGACTCCACTCCCACGTGCTGGACACCCTCGGCCTCGCGATCACCGCGGGCGAGCACCCGCCGGGCAGCGTCCTGCGCACCGACGAGATCGCGGAGCGCTTCGACGCCTCGCGCACCGTGGTCCGCGAGGTCGTGCGCGTCCTGGAGTCCATGCAACTGGTCGAGTCCCGGCGCCGGGTCGGCGTCACCGTGCGCCCCGCCGAGGAGTGGAACGTCTACGACCCGCGCGTCATCCGCTGGCGCCTCGCCGGCGCCGACCGCCCCCGCCAGCTGCGCTCCCTGACCGTGCTGCGCTCCGCGATCGAGCCGGTCGCGGCCGGCCTCGCCGCAGACCGGGCCACCCCCGGCCAGTGCGCCGCGCTCACCGAGGCCGCCCTCGGCATGGTCAGCACCTCGCGCGGCCACCAGCTCGACGCGTACCTGCGCCACGACATCGACTTCCACCGGATCGTGCTGAACGCCTCCGGCAACGAGATGTTCGCCCGCCTCGGCGACGTCGTCGCCGAGGTCCTGACCGGCCGTACGCAGCACGTCGTGATGTTCCCCGACCCCGACCCGGCCGCCGTCACCCTCCACGTCCAGGTCGCCGAGGCCGTACGGGAGGGCGACGCGGCCCGCGCCGAGTCCCTGACCCGGCAGATCGCGGTGGGCGCCCTGGAGGAGCTCGACGTCCTCGCCCCGGCGCCCACCTCCCCGTGACCGGCCCCTGAAGCGCGCCTGAGGCGCCCCTAAACCGCCTTCTGGCACACCGGGTTCAGGACACGTTCCCCACGGGCACGTTCTCGAAGCCGGCGTAGTAGGCGGCGGCCATGTCCTCTTCGGCGTGGCCGCCGGCCGCGGCGCGGTGCATGCGGGCTCCCGTGGCCCGGGCCAGGTCGACCGCGATACCCGCCCCGTCCGCCGCCTCCGCGATCAGGCCGGTGTCCTTCTCGGCGCCGTGCACCGTGAAGCTGGGCGCGAAGTCCCGTTCCAGGACGGCCTTCATCTTCGCCTGGAGGTACGGGTTGTCCATCGGGCCGCCGGTCAGCGCCTGCGCGAACAGGCCCGGGTCCACCCCCAGCCCCTCCGCCAGCGCGAGGGCCTCGCCGACCGCCGCCGTCAACGTGATCGCGTACCCGACCGTGGTCAGCTTCAGCCGGGTCGCGGCCCCCGCCTCGGACCCGGCCCACAGCGTCTTGGCGCCCACCGCGTCGAACACCGGGTCCAGCCGCGGATCCGCCGGTCCGGAGGCCAGTACGACCAGCGTCCCGGCCTCGGCGGGCTGCCGGGTGCCCTGCACCGGGGCGTCCACGAACACCAGGCCGTGCTCGCGGGCGAAGCCGGCCAGTTCGTCGAGCGCGGCCACGCCGACCGTGCTCATCTGCGCCCACACCTGCCCCGCGCGCAGCCCCGGCACGGCGGCGGCCATCGCCTGCGCCACGGCCGCGCCGTCCGTCAGCATGGTCAGTACCACGTCGGCCCCGGCGACCGCCTCGGCCGGCGTGTCCACGACCACCGCGCCATCCGCGGCCAGCGGTTCGGCCTTGTCCCGGGTCCGGTTCCACACCCGCAGCCCCAGCCCGGCCCGCAGCAGGTTCCGTGCCATCCCCGAGCCCATGGTCCCGGTGCCCAGCAGTGCGACAGTGTTCACGGCGTCACTTCCCTTCCGGATACGTCCAGTCCGTCCAGTCTCGGCGCCGCACCCCGCCCGGCGGGTCATCCCACGCCCGGCGCACCCGGGCGCGGCCCCTCGTGACTCTAGCCCTCGGCCGCCGCCGTGCGCGGGGTCGTCTGCTGGACCGCCCAGCCGTTGCCGTCCGGGTCGGAGAAGTACACGAACGAGCCCCACGGCATGTCCTGGATCTCCGTCACCTCGATGCCCCGGCCGCGCAGGTCCTCGTACGCCTCCTCGATGTCGGTGACGACGACCTGCATGTTGTCCAGCGACCCCGGGGCCATCCGGGTGAGCCCCTTGCCCAGGGCGATCGAGCAGGCCGACCCCGGCGGGGTCAGCTGCACGAAGCGGATGTCCTCGCTCACGGTGACGTCGTGGTCGGCGTGGAAGCCGATCCGCTCGTAGAAGGCCTTGGCCCGGTCGACGTCGGTGACGGGGACGGCGACCAGCTCCAGCTTGATGTCCATCGGTGCTCCACGTGCTCCACGTGCTCCACGGCCGGTGCTCGGCGGAGGCCCGCCGCGCGCGGGCCTCCCGGCATCATGCTCCCGCAGCCGGTACGGCGCCGCCCGGAGCGGCGGTCTCCGCCGCCGCGAACTGGGTCCGGTACAGCTCCTCGTACCGCCCGCCCGCGGCCAGCAGCTCCGGGTGCGTACCGCGCTCCACGATCCGGCCGTCCTCGACCACCAGGATCAGGTCGGCCGCCTGTACGGTCGACAGCCGGTGCGCGATCACCACCGCGGTCCGGCCCGCCAGGGCCTCGCCCAGGGCCTCCTGCACCGCCGCCTCCGAGGTGGAGTCCAGGTGCGCCGTCGCCTCGTCCAGGATCACCACCCGCTGCCGGGCCAGCAGCAGCCGCGCGATGGTGAGCCGCTGGCGCTCGCCGCCCGAGAGGCGGTAGCCGCGCTCGCCGACCACCGTGTCCAGGCCGTCCGGCAACGAGGCGACCAGCCCGTCCAGCCGCGAGCGGCGCAGGGCCTCCCAGATCTCCTCCTCGCTCGCCCCCGGCCGCGCCAGCAGCAGGTTGGACCGCACCGACTCGTGGAAGAGGTGCCCGTCCTGGGTGACCATGCCGAGCGTCTCCCGGATCGAGTCGGCCGTGAGGTCCCGTACGTCGACCCCGCCCAGGCGGACGGCGCCCGCGTCGGCGTCGTAGAGCCGGGGCAGCAGCTGCGCGATGGTGGACTTGCCGGCGCCGGACGAGCCGACGAGCGCGACCATCTGCCCGGGCTCGGCGCGGAACGACACCTCGTGCAGGACCTGTGTACCGCCCCGGGAGTCGAGGACCGCGACCTCCTCCAGCGAGGCGAGCGAGACCTTGTCGGGGGAGGGGTAGCCGAAGGAGACCCGGTCGAACTCCACGGCCACCGGCCCCTCCGGCACCCGGCCGGCGTCCGGCTTCTGGGCGATCAGCGGCTTCAGGTCGAGGATCTCGAAGACCCGCTCGAAGCTCACCAGGGCGCTCATCACCTCGACGCGGGCGCCGGCGAGGGAGGTCAGCGGGGCGTACAGCCGGGTCAGCAGCAGGGCGAGCGCGACGACGTTCCCTGCGTCCAGGGTCCCGCGCAGGGCGTAGTACCCGCCGAGCCCGTAGACGAGCGCGAGCGCGAGGGCCGAGACGAGGGTGAGCGCGGTGATGAACGCGGACTGGGCCATCGCCGAACGGATCCCGATGTCCCGTACGCGCGCCGCCCGCGCCGCGAACTCGGCGGACTCGTCGGCGGGCCGCCCGAAGAGCTTGACGAGGGTGGCGCCGGGGGCGGAGAAACGCTCCGTCATCTGCGTGCCCATCGCCGCGTTCAGGGTCGACGCCTCCCGCTGCATCGCGGCCATCCGCGTCCCCATGCGGCGGGCCGGGAGCACGAACACCGGCAGCAGGACGAGGGCCAGCAGGGTGATCTGCCAGGAGATGCCCAGCATCACGGCGAGCGTCAGCAGCAGGGTCACCGTGTTGGCGACCACCCCGGACAGGGTGTTGCTGAACGCCCGCTGGGCGCCGATCACGTCGTTGTTGAGCCGGCTGACGAGCGCGCCGGTGCGGGTCCGCGTGAAGAAGGCGACCGGCATCCGCTGCACGTGGTCGAAGACGGCCGTCCGAAGGTCCAGGATCAGCCCCTCCCCGAGGGTGGCCGACAGCTTGCGGGTGAGCAGCCCGAGCGCCGCCTCCGCCACCGCGATCACGGCGATGAACAGGGCGAGCCGGGTGACCGTACCGCTGTCCTTGCCGTCCACGATGGCGGTGACCACCCGGCTGGCGAGCACCGGGGTGGCGACCGCGAGCAGCGCGGTCACCACGCTGAGCAGCAGGAAGAGGGTGAGCCCGCGGCGGTGCGGGCGGGCGAAGGCGGCGACCCGGCGCAGGCTCGCCCGGGAGAGCGGGCGCCGGTCCTGCTGGGCGTTCATCGCGCTGTGCAGCGATGTCCAGGCTGTGACTTCCATGTCCATGCGGGGAACGCTAAGACCTCAACCAAGCTTGAGGTCAATGGATCGGCCGGATCGGTGCCGAACCCCCGCTCGTACGAGGGATGTTCAGCATCCTGCGGACTGTCGGTGGGGGGTGCCATCATCGGGGAATGACCCAGGGATCGACGCAGGAACCAGGGTCCGATCGCTCCGGTCGGACGACCGCCGACACCGCCTTGCGCCTGTTCGAGCAACAGGCGCGCGACACCCCGCGGGGCTACGCCGTCATCGCCGGCGCGGACAGCCTCACCTACGGGCAACTGGACGTCCGTGCCAACCAGCTGGCGCACCACCTCCTGGCGGAGGGGCTGCCGCCCGGCGCCGTCGTGGCCATCGGGACCGCCCGCCGGACCGAGATCGTCGTCGCCCTCCTGGCCGTCCTCAAGGCCGGCGGGGCGTACGCCGTCCTCGACGTCGAAGTCCCGCTCACCGGGCAGCGGCAGCTCGCCGCCCTCACGCCGTACGTCCTGCTCACCGACGCCGCGCACCACGCCCGGCTGGACGACGGAGGCGGGCTGCGGGTGATCCGGCTCGGCGCGGAGGCGAGCACGATATCCGGCCGGCCCACCGCAGCGCCGCAGCGGCCCGAGCCGGGTGCGACGGCCGCCGTCCTGTTCACCGGAGCGGAGTCCCCGCGCGCCGTGCCCCTCGGCCACGAACGGCTGCTCGCCGCCCACGAGGGCTGGGCCCAGGTCATCCGGCCGGTCCCAGAGGACCGCCACCTGATCACCCACGGCCCCGACCTCACCCCGTTCACGGCCGGCTGGACCCGGGCGCTGTGCTCGGGCGGCGCCCTCGTCGTGCCCGAGCGCACGCCCTGGACACCCGAGGGGATCCGCCGGGCCGTCGAGACCGAGCGCGTCAGCGTGCTGCACACCGACCCGGCCGGCGCGACCCGGCTGCTCATACGCGGCGCCGAGCGCCCCGGCTCCGACGCCGTGCGCCGCCGCGACCCCGACCCGGCACTGCGGTCGCTGCGCCTGGTCACGGTCACGGGCGACCGGCTCTTCCTCGACGAGCAGGCCGCCTTGCAGGGCAGGCTCCGCGCCGGCACCCGGCTGCTCAACGTGTACGGACCCACCGAAACCGCGGGTACCGGCACCTGGTTCGAACTGCCACAGCTGCCCGGCCCGTTGGACGACCCCGAGCAGCTCTCCCTGATCGGCACCTCGTTCCCCGGCTGCCGGGTGGAGCTCCCGGGCGGGCAGATCCGCCTCACCCCGCCCGACGGCGGCGACCCGATCCCCACCGGCGATCTGGCAGAGCTGCGCCCGGACGGACTGCTGGAGTTCCAGGGACGGATCCGGGACCGGATCACCACGGCGGACGGCGCACTCGACCCGCACACCGTCGAAGCCGCCATCCGCAGCCACCCGGACATCGGCGCCGCCCTCGTGGCCGAAGTCCCGGACGGCACGAGCGGTGCGCGCCGACTGGTCGCCTACCTGGCCCCGCCCGCCGATGCGCAGGCCTGGCCCCCGGCCGCGGACCTGCCGGACAGCGGGCGGCTCCGCGACCACCTCGCGGGGAAGGTGCAACGGGTGGAGATTCCGCAGGCCGTGGTCCGGCTGCGCGCCCTGCCCCGCAACCGGGCGGGCCAGGAGAACCGGGACGCCCTGGCCCAGCCCGTGCTCACGACGAAGCCGGGCGCGAGCGGAGGTGGAAAGTACGCGGCCGCCGGCCTCCCTTCCGCCGACCCGTTCACCCTGATCGCCCTCTGCGCCGGGTTCGTGGTCTTCACCGGGCTCTTCTTCTTCGTCCTCTCGAAGGTCGTCTGGCCGGGCGCGACCGACCTGGGCGGTGTGCCGGCCCCGTGGGCCTTCCTCTTCTTCGTGCTCTACCTGTTCGAAGGGGCCGCCTTCGCAGCCGGGCTGCTGTTCCTCTGCGCAGGCCGTGCCCGGATGCGGGGCCACGGCCACAGCCAGGGCGTCACCACGGCCGCCCATCTCGCGGTGGTCTACCTGCTCGTCGCCTGGTGGCCGCAGGACAACTGCTACCGGCTCGCGGCCAAGCAGGACTGGCCGGTCCAGGCAGCCCTCGTCTACGCCTTCAACATTCCGCTGATGATCGCGGCCGGCGTCCTCGCCGCCTACGTCACGGGGACGCCGTCGTCACCCACCGACGCCGACACCGACGTCCCGGGCCACTCCGTCGGCTGACCCTCCGTGAACCCCGCTCCCACGGCGAGCGCCTCCGCCCGTACCAGTGCCTCGGCCGCGTCCAGCACCTCTCTGCTGTGCGCGGCCACCAGCACGCCCAGCCAGGGGGCCGGGTCGAAGGCGCCCGTCGGGATCGCGGGCAGGAACACCGCCCCGAGCTCCGCGCAGCCCCGCTCCAGCGTCTCGCACAGCTCGTCGAGCGCGGCCCCGGGCAGCCTGGCCCCCAGCCCCACCCGGTCCGCGATCCGGACGAGATGCCCGGCGCCGCGCAGCGCGTCGAGCCGAGCCGCCACCATGAAGGCGATCGACGGACCGGTGAGCCGCAGGTTCGTCTCCGTCGGCGCCAGCCGCCCCGCCCCGTCGGCAACGAAGTCCACGTCGAACCAGCCCCGGTAGCCGGCGGCGGACAGCTCCCGGCCCACCGCCTCCCCGAACGCGAGCAGCGGTTTCTCCGCCCACGCGGGCACCACCCCGGGGCCCGCCGTCGCGCCGCGGTACTCGCCGTCCGCCACGTCCATCACCGCGCCGCCCGCCTCGTGCACCCGGCCCGCCCCGTCCACGAACCCGTCGTACGTCAGATCCCGCGGCTCGTCCGGTTCGGCCGGGCCGGACACGTACTCCTCCACCAGCAGGGGCCCGCGCGGCAGGGCGCGCAGCACCGCGCGGGCGCCGCCCGCGGCCCGGACCCGGTCGGGCGTCACCACGGTGGTGCCCGAACCGCCGACCCCGTGCTCCGACTTCAGCACCGTGCTCTCGCCCGCCCCGGCCCGGGCGGCCAGCAGCCTGGCCGCCACCCGCCGGGTGGGGGCCGGCCACTGCCCGGGGAGCAGGATCAGGGGGTGGCCGCCGCCCGCCAGGATCCGCCCGAACAGGCCGTGCGCCGCCGACTTGGACTCGTACCGCAGCTCGCGGGGCCGCCACGGCAGCCCGGCCAGCCGCGCGAAGGCCGCCGTCCGCCCCCACGGTACGAGGGGCAGCCCGGCCGAGGCCAGCCGCCCGGCCAGCGCCGGCCGGGCCCGTACGGCGTCCGACAGCCCGGCATTCGGCGGCAGCCCGGGACCGCCGGCCGCCAGGCCGTCGTAGACCTCCACCCCCTCCCATTCCAGGAGGCGTCCGACCCGCTCGATCCAGCCCGGCGGCACCGCCCCGGGCAGTACCAGCGCCCCCGGCCACGGGCTGTAGAACGCCGCCAGGCAGGCGTAGTGGTGCGCGGCCCGCTGCTCGCGGGCCAGCGACGCATCGGCGAACTGGGCGTTGAACTCGGCGACATTGCCCACGTGCACGGCGGGCCCGCCGCCCGTCCAGGCCCGCGCCCAGTCGGCGAGCGGCGCGGGCTCCGCCTCGAACCGCACCAGCCCGGCGGGCGGTTCGTCCTCGCCACCGGCCGCGCGGGACTCCGGCGAAACCAGCGCGCCCATCGCCCGGTAGAACCCGGCCGCATGCGGATCGGCGTCGATCAGCAGCCTGCGGAACCCCAGTTCGGCGGCCCGGCGCAGCGCGTCCCGGTACAGCCGCCGCCCCACGCCCCGCCCGATGGCCTCCGGCTCCACGAACAGCAGTCCCAGCCGGGCCACCGGCGGCGCGCCCTCCAGGGAGGCGAGCCCCAGCACCCCGCCGCCGGACGCGTCCTCTGCGACCACGATCCGGCGGCCCGCCACCTCCCCGGCCGGGATCCGCAGTTCCGGCGCGCACGAGACCAGGAACGCGGCGTCGTACCCCCAGTACGCCTTGGAGCGGAGCACGAGAGCGGTGAGTTCGTCCGCCTCACCGGGCCGCGCCGCTCTGAGCTTTACCATTTCCTGACCTCCCCATGGCCCGCCGCGAGACCGTGCGATAGATTCGGCCACCCTGACCCCCCTGACGGGAGGTGCCCCGTCACGTACGGCAGGTCCTTCCTACCCCCGCGGAGAACGGCTTCCCCATGAGCGACATCATCAACGGACTTGGCCGCACCAGCGCTTACGGCGCCCTCGGCCTGGTCCTGCTGATCCTCGGCATCGTCCTCGTGGACGTGCTGACGCCCGGGAAGCTCCCGAAGCAGATCTGGGAGGAGCGCAACCGGAACGCGGCCGTCATGCTGAGCTCCGCGCTCCTGGGCGTCGGCGGGATCGTCTTCACCTCGATCTGGACCACGTACGACGACTTCGGCAAGGGGCTGCTGTCCACCGCCGCGTTCGGGGTGCTCGGCCTGGTCCTGATGGGCCTCGCCTTCCTGGTGCTGGACTGGGTGACCCCCGGCAAGCTCGGCGCCATCGTCGTCGACCCGGAGCCGCA
Source organism: Streptomyces sp. NRRL S-244 (assembly GCF_000717915.1). GTDB lineage: Bacteria > Actinomycetota > Actinomycetes > Streptomycetales > Streptomycetaceae > Streptomyces. The sequence goes on along the minus strand of NZ_JOCX01000003.1, from coordinate 227,581 downwards.
CCCGGCGGTCTGGGTCACGGCCTCCTGCAACCTGGCGGTGGCCGCCATCGTGGCCGCCTCGATCGCCTGACCCGCCCGCGCGTCGCGCCGAGGTGACGAGAGCGCCGCTCCCCGGAGGGAGCGGCGCTCTCGTCACCTCGGCCTGTACCGGTGCTGCGACCGGTGCTAGGCAAGACCCAGCGCGAACACCGCGAACCCGGCCGCCAGCACCCCTGCGAGCGTGCGCCGCACCGCCGTCGCCCCCCGCCACGGTTCCTCGAACCGGCGGGCGTACCGGGCGATGCCCACCAGCAGCACCGCGAACACCGGCATCCACGCCAGCCGCGCCGCGATCCAGAGCGCACTGTCCGGCGCCGTCGTCAGACCCGTCAGCCCACCCGCGAACGAACCGGGGACGGCCGCCGCCAGCATGGCCGTCTGGTGCCAGCACAGGATCGTCATCGCGCACAGGTTGATCACGACCACCGGGGCCCACACCGCCGGCCGGGCCAGCAGCCTCGCGAGCCGGTCGCGCAGCAATATCGCCGCCCCCGACTGCGCCGCGGCCAGGGCCAGCACCAGCAGCGACGGCGGATGCGAATTGGTCCGCGCCTCGCCCGGTACGCCCACCATCGACGCCGGGTAGTGGAACACCGCCAGCAGCGCCGCGAACAGCACGGTCCCGCCCGCCAGCAGCAGCCAGGCCCCGCGCCGCCCGATGCGCCCCTCACCCCAGGACACGCCCAGCTGGTACGCGAACAACCAGCCCGGCAGGATGTTCACCACCGCCAGCCAGGAGGGAACGGAGTCGGCCGGCGGCCCGTACCGAAGGAAGTCCACCACCGCGACCGAGGCGAGCAACGGGGCCGCCGCCCAGCCGCCGAGCCGGTGCGCCGCCCGTACGCAGTACGGGGTCAGCGCGGTGACCACCACGTACACCCCGACGAACCACAGCGGCTGGATGACCAGCGTGGCGCCCGTCCGCAGCGTGGCCTCCGGCACCCCCGCCGCGTACAGCACCGGCGCGGCCAGCGCCCACACCGCCGTGACCCCGAGCACCGGCCGCCCCAGCCGGGCGATCCGGCCCTTCAGCCAGGCCCCGGCGGACCCGGGGCGGCGGTGGTAGGAGAGCACCGAGGCGTAGCCGCCGACGAGGAAGAAGATGCCGAGCATCTGGAGCACCCAGCCGGCGGGGGCCAGACCACCGAACGCGGAGAGCGGGCTGGCGTTGTGCAGGCCGCCCTCCGCGTCGCGGGTGAATCCGCCGAGCAGCCAGTGCCCGGTCGGCACGGCCAGCAGGGCGAGGGCGCGCAACCCGTCGACGGCCCGGTCGCGGTGGGCGGGGGTCTGCCGCTCGATCCGGTCGGCGGCCTTCCTGAGCCGGGTCGGCGTGCTCATCGGACCTCTCCCTTCGCGATCGCGGCGAAGGCCGCCAGGGACTGGGTGCCGGGTACGAGGTAGCCCGTGTGGCCGTGCACGTCGGCGGCCGGCACCTTGCGGGCGCCGAAGGAGGCGGAGGTCGGGTCGGCGCCGTGGCCGATTCCGGCCAGCTCCACGTTCGGCACGTCGCCGATCCAGTCGGAGGGCCCGCGGGCCGCCCAGATGCGGGCGCGGGTGTGCAGGTCGGCGGCGGTGTCGGCGCGCATGCCGGGGGAGCCGAACACGACGATGTCGCTGGCGTCCGTACGCCCGGCCGCCAGGCCCCCGACCACCGAGCCGTAGCTGTGGCAGAACAGCACCGGGTCCGGCGCGCCGACCGCGTCGAGCCCCGCCGTGAACCGGGCCAGCCGGTCCGCGCCCGCCTCGGCGAGCCGCCCGGAGGCCGCGTCCAGACCGACCCCGACGGGGGTGGTGTAGCCGGCCCAGGCCACCACCGCGGTGTCCCCGCCGGCCGCGGTGCGCAGCGACCGGGCCATCCCGGCCGGCCCGGTGTGCGGCGCGCGCTTCGCGTCGTACGTGGTGGCGTCGCTGTCCGAACCCGGCACGACCACCGAGACGTGCGCCGCCCGCCCCGGATCCCCGAACACCTCGACGACCTGGCCGCGCCCGCGCGGATCGAAGGCGAGGATCTGCCGCCCCGGCGAGGCGAGCGAGGCGTAGCGCGCCTCGCCGGTCGCGAGGACGGCCAGCCGGTTGGCCTCGTACCTGAGGGTGAGCGGGGCACCGTCGAGGTTGCCCACCACCAGCGGGTGGCGGCGTACGAGCTCCCGGCGCTCGGCGTCGTCCAGCCCGGCGAAGAACCGGGCCACGTCGTACGGCGAGGCGTTCGCCGGGTCGGGCAGCGACCGGCCGGACGCGGTGTCGGCCCGCCAGGCGGCGGTGCCGGGCGGCGGCCCGGTGACCGCCCGCTGGCTGTCGCCCGAGGCCCAGCCCGCGGTCCCCCCGACCACGGCCACGGCCAGTGCGGCGGTGACCAGGGTCCTTCCGAAGCGGCGCATGCCCCTTCTCCTCTCCTCGTGACGAGGAGGAAGGTAGGAAGGAGGTACCGCACCGCACGTCGGACCGTGGAGCCAAGCCGGATGTCATACCCCGGTAGGGGGTGGAGGAGACGGATCCTCCGCGGCCGTGCCTCAATCGTGGGTCATCGGTATTCCTGCAAAGCCTTGTGAAGGCTTGCGAATTCTGTCGAGGGTGTCAGTTTCGGAATCTTCATCACCGACGCAACCAGGTCCGCGTTCTCCTTCGTGCATCCGGAGAAGGTTTCCTGTTCGATGTGCCACGCGTTCTTGTCGAACTCCGGATAGAATGCCGGGTTTCCGCCCGAGTTGACCACGGCAATCGGTCCTACCTTCACTTCTTCACCCGTGTCGCGATGGAGGGTGACATAGGTGACCCCGAACCAGGGGCTCCCCCCGTCAGGAATGGTCTTCGGCCCCACGGTCAGGGTGAACTTCTCGTACTTGTTGGGCGGGATTTCGTGGGTCAGGTCCTTTGTCATGGAGAACGGCGTCTTGTGCAGCAATCCGCCTTCTCCGCGGGGCTGATCGTCGGGGATGGTGAAGCTGTACGTCGCGGTGGAGAGGAGATCCCCGCCAATTCCGTAACATGGCTTCAGGTAGCCGGACTTCTCGAAGGTGATCGTGGCTTTTGAGATCAATGCGGGACGGTCGCCCAGGTTTCCCGCGGTGAGGTAGATGTGGACCGCTCGAAGACCGCTTTCTTTTTCCGGCGTCTCGCCGACACGGCCTTGCTCGCCGGAGACGCCTGCCTTGATCTCGGCAGTTACGGTCGCCACTTCCAGTTCGGCAGCCTTTTTGGCATCCGCGTTACGTCCGTTGCCGTCCCCGCACTGGGCCTCCCCGCTGCACTGCACTTTTTGCTGAGAGCATGCCTGAATGGAGCAGAGGGAGAGCATGGTCAGTGCTGCCGCGACGCAGCGGGCCTTCTTCCTCGCGTGCACCCGGGCGCCCCTACCGCTCAACTCGACTGTTTCCGTTCCCGCATTGGGCCTGGCCGCTGCACGTCGTGGTGGTCTCGTCGCCCGAGCCTGAAAGCACGCTGGCCAGTGCCGCGATCACTGCTGCCACGAGAGGGATGACGATTGCTCCGATGATCCACTTAGCTTTGGGTGAAAGGCTCCCACCGGCGGGCCCAGCTCCGCCGCCGCTGCCTCCAGTGCCCCCAGCCCCACTGCTCATCTACCCGTCCTTCTGGATTTCGCCGATCACGTGCGTGGGAGTATCCAGCATGTGTGGCGACTCGATGCCCCGCTGTGCGTCTTGCGCGAACGAATTCGGCCTCGTTGACACGGCCGCAGGAGGGGGCTCAGTGCAGCCCGTTGTTCAGAAACCGCCCTGGTCGTTCCCCTTGCACGCAGCCAGAGCCCCGTGCGGGATTGAGGAACGAGGCTGTCCAGAACTGACCGGTTGCCGACCAGGGGAACTCGGCAGTCGGCTGGTGACGGCGTCAGCCGGAGTCGCCCGGCCGTACCAGTCCCGCCTCGTACGCGAAGATCACTGCCTGGGCGCGGTCGCGCAGGTCCAGCTTGGCCAGCACCCGACCGATGTGCGTCTTCACCGTCTGCTCGGCCAGCACCAGGTGCCCGGCGATCTCCTGGTTCGACAGCCCGCGCGCGATCAGCTCCAGCACCTCGGTCTCCCGCGGGGTCAACCCCTTCAGCCGCAGCGCCGGGTCCTTGCGCGGGGCCGGCCGCTGCTGGACGAAGTCCGCGATCAGCCGCCGGGTGACCGAGGGCGCGAGCAGCGCCTCGCCCGACGCGACCACCCGGACCGCGGCGATCAGATCGGCCGGCGGGGCGTCCTTCAGCAGGAAGCCCGAGGCGCCCGCGCGCAGTGCCTCGTACACGTAGTCGTCGATGTCGAAGGTGGTCAGCATCAGCACCTTCGGCCGGTGGACCACCCCCGGCGGCGGGCTGAGCAGCTCCCGGGCCGCCGACAGCCCGTCCATCTCCGGCATGCGCACGTCCATCAGCACCACGTCGGGATGCACGGTGCGCGAGACCTGCACCCCCTGCCGCCCGTCGGGTGCCTCGCCCACCACGTCGATGTCGGCCTGCGCCGACAGCAGGGCGGCGAACCCCGCCCGCACCATGGCCTGGTCGTCGACGATGATCACACGGATGGTCAACTGGCTTCCTCGGTCGGGTCGTTCGTCGGCTCGTTCGTCGGGTCGTTCGTCGGTTCGGCCAGGGGCAGGCGGGCCGCGACCCGGAAACCGCCGTCGGGCAGCGGACCGGTGTCCAGCGTCCCGCCCGTCAACCGTACGCGCTCCTGCATGCCGACCAGGCCGTGTCCGGTGCCCGGACTCCCCGGCTCCACCACGGCGTCCCGGGCCGCCGGGCCGTTCACCACCAGCACCAGGACCTCCTCGGCGTCGTGCGTCACCGAGACCCGGGTCCCGGCGCCCGGCGCGTGCCGCACCACGTTCGCCAGGGCCTCCTGCACGATCCGGTACGCCGACAGGTCCACGGCCGGCGGCGCCGCCCGCTCCGCCCCCGCCGCGAGCGACAACTCCACCGGCTGCCCGGCCCGTACGGTCGCCTCCACCAGCTGCTGGATCCGGCCGATCCCCGGCTGCGGGCCCAGCTCGCCCGCGCCGCCGGGCGCTCCGCCGTCCCCGTTCCCGCCGATCCCGCCGTTCGTCCCGTCGCTGCGCAGCACCGTCAGCAGCCGCCGCATCTCGCCCAGCGACTCGCGCGCACTGGCCGCGATCGCGGCGAACTCCTCCTGCACCGGCTCCGGCATGCCGGGCAGCCGGTACGGCGCGGAGTCCGCCTGCACGGTGATCACCGACATGTGGTGGGCCACCACGTCGTGCAGCTCCCGGGCGATCCGCGCCCGTTCCTCCAGCAGGGTCCGCCGGGCCCGCTCGGCCTCGCTGATGCTCTCCTGCTCGGCGATCCGCTGCTGCGCGTCGCCGATCCCGCGCAGCGCCCCCGTCACGGCGAGGAAGCTCCCGCTCAGTACGAAGAGCAGCGCGACCGTGGTGGTCACCCCGTCGGGTTCGAAGAAGCCGAGCACCACCCCGACGGCGCCCGTCACCAGCCACACCCCGATCAGCGTCCGGATCGACTCGCGCAGCCCCAGGCACACCATCAGCACCAGGTAGCCGACGATGCACATCGGGGTCCACGGCCAGGCGTGCCCGGCCACCTCGTCGGCGTGCGCCAGCACCACCGCCCCGACCGTGTCCGCGACCAGGACCAGGGCCCACGCGGGCAGCGGCCGTGTCACCGCCAGCAGCAACGGCACGGTCTGGGCCACGCCCAGCGCCCCCGCCCAGCCGCCGCCCGCCTTGTAGTCGTTGGTCAGCACGGCGATGGTCGTCGGCAGCAGCGACACCACGAAGATGCCGACGACCGCGTACGGCAGCATCCGCTGCCAGGCCTTCGGCGCCTGCGCGAACAGCGGCTCCGCCGCCCGCGCGGGGGTGCGCAGCACCACCGTGAACCGCATCGGCGCCCGGGACCCCTTCGCGGGGGCCGGCGTACGGGGGCGGGCTTCGTCGCGATCGCTCATGATCGGACCAGCCTATGCTCCGCGGGCGCTCCAGGAAGGCAGGAGTACGCTGCTCACGGTCGATCACGGGGGAGCCGGTACGCATGGGCACGGCAGCAGCACTAGAGAAGCTCGTACCGGTGCTGCTGGCCTTCGGCGGAGGCGTACTGCTCGCCCGCCGCAAAGCCGTCCCGGCCGAGGCCTCCAAGGCCTTCGCCGACTACGCCTTCCTCTTCGCGGTCCCCTGCTACCTCTTCGGCAACATCTACGGCAGCGACCTCGGCGCCCTGTTCAACTGGCACGCGATCGGCGCCTACGCCGCGGCCGCCGCACTCGCCGTACTCGTCATATCCTTCGCCTCGGGCGCCCGGGGCATACGGGATCCCCGCGACGTCGCGCTGCGCGTGATGGCCGGAGTCCAGGTGAACACCGCCTACTTCGCCGTCCCCGTGTTCATCACCTTCTTCGGGACGGCCGCGCCGATCTTCCCCGTCCTGCTCTTCCAGGTCTGCGTGCTCTCCCTCGTCGTCATCTCCATCATGGAGCTGGGCCGCGCCGGCCCTGCCGCGGGCGGCCCCGGGCAGCGGCTCTCGCGGGCCGTCGGCGCCTCGCTCGCCACCCCGGTGGTCCTGGCCTGCAACGCCGGGATCGTACTCAACCTCCTCTCGGTGCACCTCCCGAAGGTGGTCCTGGACGGGGCCTCCTTCGTCGGCGACAGCGCCTCGCCGATCGCCCTGTTCGCCCTCGGCCTCCACCTCGGCGGCGTGGGGCTGGACGTCCGGGGCACCTCCCGCGAGGAGATGGCCCTCATCGCCTTCAAGTGCCTGGCCTTCCCGCTGCTGGCCTGGGCGGTGTGCGGGGTGCTGTTCGGCGTGCGGGGGGAGTGGCTGACGTACCTCGTCCTGATCGCCGCGATGCCCACCCCGCAGAACCTGTTCGTCTTCGCCCAGCGCTACGACGTGGGCGTGGACCTCTCCGCCTCACTGGTGATCAAGAGTTCGGTGGTCTCCCTGCTGCTGCTCCCGCTCTGGCTGCAGACGGTGGCCGGCTGACGGAGCCGGAGCCGGAGCCGAAGCCGAAAGGCAGAGCCGAACCGGCGGCCCGCCGTACGTTCCGTTCCCCGCGGGGGCTTCGGTCGTTGACCCGGCATGGAGCTGCTGCCGACCATCGCGGCGCCGGGCGTCGGTGAACGGGCCGACGCCGCGGCCGATGCCGCCTGCCACCTCTACGACGCCGTCGCCCCCTGGAGCTCCGCCGAGCCCGGCGGGTGGAGCCGTACGGCGGCCGAGGACGCCGCCGAGACCATCGAGACCACCGCGCACGCGCTCGCGCACGCCCATCCGCGCGCCGAGGTCCTCCTGGCCCCGGTCCACGCCGCCCTCGCCGACCTGCGCCGCCAGCTCGGGCTGCCGCCCGCCGACCAGCTGACCGCCGACGGGATCCCGGCGACCCCGCGCTCGGTGGGCAACCCCCGCCGCACCCGCTGGGTGCGGGTGCTCACGCCGCCTTTGCCCCGGCAACCGCCTGCTCGTACAACTTCTTGATCTCCGGGCCGAAGTACGAGCTGTACGAGGTGTCGGCGGTGTCCCCGCCCGTCTTCCAGCCGCCGATGACCCCGACGACGTCCCCGGTCTCGGTCACCTTGTCGTAGTTCTTCAGGAAGGGGCCGCCGCTGGTCCCGCCCGGGTACCCGGTGCAGTCGATCCGCAGGAACGATCCGGGGATCCCCGGATCGCTGCTGGTGAACTTGGTCGTACGGTTCACGCACAGCCGCGGGCGTGCGGCCGATGCCGGATAGCCGATCAGCGACACCTTCGCGTGCTCGTAACCGGCGCCGGTGACCAGGCGGTTGCCGCCGACCACGTCCTCGACGGGGAACCCGTCGGCGTCCGGCCCGACCTGTGCGAAGGCCACGTCGAGCGTGGCTCCCTTGTCGGCGCCCAGGCTCTTGTAGCGGGGGTCGATCCACACCTTGGACTTTCCGTCGGCGGCCCGCAGCACCGGGAACATCCCGTACGGCTGCGGATTGTCCGCCGTGTACAGCGGTACGAAGGCCACCTGGCGGGCGTCGGTGCCGAGCAGGCAGTGCGCCGCGCTGAGCACCAGGTCGCGGCCGGGGGAGGCGACCACGCTCGCGGTGCAGAAGTACGCGCCGCCGCCCTTCATCACGAACATCCGGCCGACGACCGGGATCCCGTCGAAGTCCTGGCCGGTGCCGGGGTCCGTGGCCGCGACCGCCGACGCAGGGGTCATGGGGGCCGCTGACGCCATCCGGTCGGCCGTCCAGAAGGTCTCCGCCTCGCTGGCGGACCACCGGCCGGGCGGTGGCAGGGCGCTCCCGGCCTCGGCCACCGGCAGCGGTCCGGCCGGCAGCAGCAGGGCGGCCGTCGCCGCCGCCACGGTCAACGTACGTCGCATGTCGAGCTCCTCTAGATGGCCTGCGGGAAGCGGAACAGCCGGTCCGGGTCGTAGGCGCGCCGGACCTCTTCGAGGCGGGCGAGGTTCGGCCCGTAGTACGCCTCGCGCCAGGCGGGCAGTTTGGGATCGATGTAGTTCTGGTACGCGCGGCCGCCCGCCCAGGGGCGCAGGTCCTGCCACAGCCCGTCGAGCCAGCGCTGGTGCGCGGCCACCTGCGCGGGCGTCGCGGAGGCGGGCCAGTAGGCGAGGTACTGCGTGAGGAAGGCGCTGTCGCGGTGCACGAACGCGGTGTCGGCCGCCGCCGGCCGGTTCACCGCCCCGCCGCATTCGCCGGTGAACTGGACGACTCCGAGCCCGCCGGCCGGCACGGTCCGCCCGTAGCCCCGTACGGCGGCCAGCACGGCGGCGACGCCCGCGTCGGGCAGCCCGGCGCCGCCCCAGAAGTCGGAGCGACCGGCGTAGGAGTCCCGGCCGGTCCGGCCCTCGGGGGTGCGGCCGGGCAGGGTGCCGGGCAGATGGCACTGCGCGGCGCTCTGCTCCAGGCACCCCGACATGGCCCGCAGGGTCTCCTCGTAGCTGCGTACGACGGTCCAGCTGTCCCGCAGCGGCCTGCCGACCAGGTCGGACAGGCGGGTCAGCTGCCGGTCCAGCTCGGCGCGCCCGTCGAAGCACAGGACGCGTACGGCGGGGGCCGGGGCCGGGCCGGCTTCGATCAGGAACTCGACCTGGCTCCAGAACGGGTCGGGGAGGCCGGCCAGCCAGCGCTGCCAGCCGCGCAGGAGGGCTGCGGAGTCGGCTTCGGGCCAGTGGAGTTCGGCGTAGGCGCAGTCGGCGGCCGGGTGGGTGCGGAAGCGGAACTCGGTGACCACGCCGAAGTTGCCGCCCCCGCCGCCGCGCAGGGCCCAGAACAGCCCCGGGTCACGGGTGGCGTCGACCTCGCGCACGACGGCGTCGGGGGTGACGACGGTGGCGCCGGTGAGGGCGTCGGAGGTGGTCCCGTGGGCGCGGGAGGCGAGGCCGAGCCCGCCGCCCAGGGTGAGTCCGGCGATCCCGACGGTGGGGCACAGGCCGGTCGGGACGGCGAGGCGCTGCGCGGCGAGGGTCCGGTTGACGTCGCCGAGCCGGGCTCCGGCGCCGATCCGCACGCCGGCCGCCCCATCGACGGCGAGTTTGGCCATGGCGCCGACGTCGACGACGAGCCCGCCGGCGCAGGTGGACCAGCCGGCGTAGCTGTGGCCGCCGCCGCGCGGTACGACGGGGACGGCGGAGCGACGGGCGAAGTCCAGGCATACGGCCACGTCGGCGGCGTGCGCGGGGTAGGCCACCGCGCCCGGCGCGACCGTGTCGTAGCGGGGCTGGAACAGCTGCCGGGCCTCCGGGTAGTCGGGGTCGCCCGGCAGCACCACCCGCCCGTCGATCCCGCGGGCGAGCGCCGCCCAGTCGGGGCCGCGGGCGGGCGCCGCCGCGACGGTGAAGGCGGCCAGCACGGCTGCGGGAGCGCTGCCGAGCAACTGGCGGCGGTGGAGGCTCATCCCTCCTTCCTGCCATCGCCCGGCCCGATCGCGGCGAAGGCGGGCCCAGGGGGACTGCGCTGCCCCCCGAACGGCCCACGCGACGAGGGCGTGCGTCTCGTCGTGTGGTTCGACTGCCGACGGGCGGCGGGTCCGGGGGTACTCGGGAGGTGCCCGACGAGACGGGTGGCGGGGGAGCGCAAGGGTACGGTTCGAACCCCTGGGCTGCGACGGGGCCGTGAGGTGAGTACGGTCTGCCCATGCAGATCGACGGAGCCGGCAGGCAGCAGCGGGGGCATGTTCTTCTCATAGCGGGCGACGCCGCCGTACGGCGGCGGGCCGTTCAGGTCGCGCCCAGTGCGAATCTGGCCGCGCTCGGAGTGCTGCCGGCGTCCGCGCTGTTGAACAGCCACGTCCCCAGTGACACCACGTACCTCGACGGGGTCAGGGATCCCAACACCGTGCTGATGCGGCTGCGCGCCGCCGCGGCGACCCCCGGGCCGCTGCTCGTCTACCTCTCCGGCCGGCTCACGCTCGACCGCCGCGGGCACGGCCTGCACCTCGCGCTCGCGGGAACCACGGCCTCCACCGTCCGCTACACGGCCCTGCCGTGGGACTGGCTGGGGACCGAGCTCGCGGCCCGCCCCACCGGCCCGACCACGGTGGTGCTCGACCTCGTCGCGGACAAGTCCGCCTGGCCGGTGCTCCAGGAGTACGGGAGCCTGCCCGCATCACCCTCCGCCGAGGTGTACGGGGTGGTCGTGCCGCCCGCCTTCGCCGGCGGGCCGCAGCAGGTGAGCGCGTACACCCGGCACTGGATCGACCAGCTGCGCCGCAGTCCCACCCGCCCCGCCAACCTGCAACTGCACGCCTTCGCCGTCGGAGCCGCCGCCCTGCCGCCCGGCACCCTCGTCCTGCCCGCCACGCGCGAACTCAGCGCGTCCGCAGCCCAGCAGGCGCCGCAGGAGCAGGTTCCCGACCCGCGCCCGCACATCCACGCCCTCGCCTCCGGCGGCCGGCACCAGGAGGCGGCCACCCTCGCCCAGGCCTGGGAGCAGCACGTACTCCAGACCCACGGCCACACCTCGCCCGAGGCCACCCACTGGGCCGAGATCCGGGCCGACCTCGCCCGGATGGCCGGAAACTACCGCTCGGCGACCCAGCTCTGGATCAACGCCGGGCACACCCGCCTGGAACACCAGGCGCCGGACGCCCCCGAGGTCCTCGCGGCCGCGGCGGGCGCCCTGTACTGCTGGACCCAGCTCAAGGACCAGGCGGCGGCCCGCGATTCCGGCCCCGAACTCGTCCGCCTGCTGCGCGCCCTGCCGAGCCTCGAACCGAGGCTCCTGCGGCTGACCCAGCAGCGGCTGGAGGTGCTGGAGGGCAGCCGCTAGCCGGGCTGCCCAGAGCCGCTGGCCGGACGCTTCAGGAGCGCTTGCGGGCCAGGAGGAAGGCCTGGGGGGACTTCTCCTGGTCCGCGGGCTGCCGCACCAGGCGGGCCACTTCCTCCAGGCCCGCCCCGGCGAGCAGGCCGGCGATCAGCTCCGGCGGGGTCCAGTACACGTCCAGCTCGACGGGGTGTCCGTACGCGTGCTCCAGCCGGATCTTCTCGTCGCCCGCCTTGAACGCGATGAGCAGGTGGCCGCCCGGCGCCAGTACGCGGGCGAACTCCGCGAACAGCGGCGGCAGTTCCCCCGGCGGGGTGTGCACCGTCGAGTACCAGGCGAGCACCCCGCCGAGCACCCCGTCCGCCACGTCAAGCGCCGCCATCGAGCCCACCTCGAAGCGCAGCCCCGGATAGGTCCGCCGGGCCACCGCGACCATCGCCGGGGACAGGTCGACGCCGAAGGCCCGTACGCCGAGCCCGTCCAGATGGGCCGTCACCCGCCCCGGGCCGCAGCCCAGGTCCGCGACGGCCCGGGCCGCGCCGCCCGCGTCGCCGCGCACGCACTCGGCGAAGGCCGCCAACATGGCCCGGTCCAGCGGCTTGTGCGCCAGCTCCGTGCCCAGGAGCCGGGCGTAGTCGACGGCGACGGCGTCGTACGACGCCCGTACGGAGTTCAGGTCCGAAGTCTCCTTCATGCCCTCGGACCCTATCCCGCCCGCCCCCGCCCGTCGGCCCCGGCCAGCGGATTGTCCAGCTCCGCCCACTGGTCGCCCGGGATTCCGGGGCTCAGCCGCATCAGCGTCAGGGCCTTGGTCGGCAGCGGCGCCGTCAGCAGGGCCTCGGTGTCGGCGGTGGCCGGGAGCCCGGCGGCCTCGGCCAGCGCCTCGCCGAAGGCCGCCGCCGAGCCCGCCGTGGCCCCCAGGGTCCCGGTCAGCAGGGAACCGAACAGCTTGCGCCGCAGCACGGTCACGTCGTCGGTGACCAGCCTGCCCGAGAGCGTCGGCACCGGCAGGCCGTGCCGGGCGAGCCGCTCCGGGCTGATCCGGATGTCGGCGAGATCGCGGTAGACCAGCCGCAGCGGGGCCCCCGTCGCGGACAGCACGACGAGCAGGTTCTGGCCGTGCGCCTCCAGCGCCACCCCGAGGTCCAGCACCCGCAGGCACACCGAGAGCGCGAGGCGGGCGAACTCGGCCCGCCAGGCCGCCGAACGCGCGAACGGCGCCCCGCCCAGCGCCGCCACCGGTACGACCCGCTCGCCCGCCGCAGCGTCCGCGTACACCTCGGGCGGCTCGCGCAGCACCGCCGCCAGGTCGGGGCTGTGCGCGTTCGCGGCGCCCAGGGTGCGGGTGATGTGCAGCTGCCCGTCGAGCCGCTCCGACAGGGCCTGCGCGAAGGCGGAGACCGCGGCGGCCGTCTCGATCGAGTACTCCGAGATGTCCCGCACGGAGGAGGTCAGCCGGGTGCTCAGCGCCGTCTTGACGTGTGCGCCGCCCGCCGCGGGGGCGAGGGTGCGCAGGGCCATCAGGGGATGCGCCGCGAAGCCGGGGCGCATCGCCCCGGCCGCACCCCGGCCCGTCTGTTTCAGGACGTGTTCCGCCTGCCACGGGTGCACCGGCAGCAGCAGCCGGCCACCGTCCCGCAGCCCGGCCGGCCACGCGCCCGTGACCAGGCACTCCTCGGCCCGTACGGCGACCAGCCCGAGCTCGACCAGCGGCCGGTGCTCCGGCGCGTACGCCAGCTGCTCCGCCACCGAGAATCCGGGACGGGAGCGGCAGTTGGGGTGGTACGGATGGCCGTCGACCACCCGCTGCTCCCACTCCCAGGCGGCCTGCGCAGGCGCCTCCTGCGCGGCCGGCTGCCCGGCCCGGGACAGCGCGAGCGAGGCCGTGCTGTCGTCCAGCTCGGCGGCGAAGGCGTCCCCGTGCGGCACCCCCAGCGCCGCCACGAGCCGCCCGGCCTGCCGGTACGGGATGCCGTCGAGCAGCACCTCGTGGACGTACGGGTCGGTGGCGTACGGGTCCGGCGGCGGGCCCTCCAGGCGGCTGCCGCCGGAGAGCCGGAGCGTCAGGCCGCCGGGCCCGCGCTCGCGGCGCTCCACCCACGGCAGCGGCTCGAAGGCCAGCGCCCGCCAGAGCCGGGTCAGCACGGCGGCCCGGGCGCCGTCGAGCGCGGCGCCGTAAGCGGAACCGAGGGCTGGGCGCACCTCGGCCAGTTCGGCGGACACGGCCTCTTCGGCCGGGGAGGCGGGGAGGTTCATGCTGGGGTGCAGGGCCCTGTTCCTCTCACGGGACTCTCACGGGTCTCTCAAGGGTGACGTGATGATCACGTCATCATCGCGGATACTGAAGATCACGGCCGGAGGTACGCCCCGCGACCCCGGCACTTGGGATGGACCGAATGGAATCCGTGGACCTCAACGCCGCAGCCGACGCGTACGCCGCCACCCCCCTGCTGAACTGCCTGCTGCGGGAAGCGGCCGACCCCGCCGAGGAGCTCTCCACCGCGCCGGACGACGGCTGGTCGGTCCACCGGCTGCGCGGCAGCGGCCGGCTCCTGCGCGTACGGGGCCCGCGCCGGGCGCTGCGCCCCGAGCTGCCCACGGCGGACGGCTGGCATCCGCTCAGCCACACCGAGCTGGTCAAACTGACCGCCGACGAACTGCACCGGTACACGGGCGTCCCGAACGACGAGCTCCCGGTCGAGATCGCCGACAGCCGCGAGGCCGTCGCCGCGCTGCTGGCCGCCCGCGCCGCGGCCGCGCCCCCGCAGGACCCGTACGTCCTCTCCGAGCAGTCCCTGGTCATGGGACACCCGTACCACCCCGCCCCCAAGGCGCGGGGCGGCGCGCCCGCCGCGAGCTGGCTTCCGTACGCGCCGGAGGCGTACGCCCGCCACCCGCTGGTCTTCCTGGGGCTGCGCGAGGACCAGGTGGCCGAGGAGGGCGGGCCGGCCGCCGCCGACGCGATCGACGCGCTGGCCGGGCTGCTCGACGGGCCGCGCCCGCCGGCCGGATACCGGCTGCTGCCCGCGCATCCCTGGCAGCTGGACCTGGCCGGCGGCTCGGCGGCCCTGCGCACGGCCTTCGCCGACGGGCGGCTGCTGCGCCTGGGCCCGGGCCGCCGGACGGTCCGGCCGACGGCATCGATCCGCACGCTGTACGTGCCGGGTGAGGCGGACCTCTTCGTCAAGTTCAGCCTGGATGTCCGGATCACCAACGACGTGCGCCGGCTGTGGCGGCACGACCTGCTGAAGCTGCGCCGTACGGACGCCGCGGTCGCGGCCGGATTCGCCGATCTGCGGCGCCGCGGGTCGAACGCGGTCTGGCTCGCCGACCGCGGCTACCGGACCGCGTCCTTCGCCTTCGAGGAACTCGCCGTCCTGGTCCGCGACGGACTCCACGCGCAGCTGGAGCCGGGGGCCACGCCGCTCGCGTCCGCCGCGCTCGCGGAGGGGTTCGCCGGCAGTCCGCTGGCCGCGACGGCCGATCCGGCCGGCTGGTGGCGGGCGTACCTGCGCCATGTCGTGCCGCCCGTACTGGACTTGTTCGCCCGGCACGGCGTCGTACTGGAGGCGCACCTGCAGAACACCCTCGTGGCGGTCGACGCCCAGGGCGTCCCGGTACAGGCGCTGTTCCGGGACGCGGAGGGGGTGAAGCTGCTGCCGGAGACGGAGCGCGCGGCCGCCTGGCAGCGGCTGGTCTACTGCCTGGTCGTCAACCACCTCACGGAGGTCGCGGGGGCCCTCGCCGAGGCGCATCCGGGCACGGCCGCCGGGGTGTGGCCTGCGGTGCGCGAGGAGTTCCTGCGCTACGACGCGGAGCACGGCCTGCCCGAGATCGCGGAGCTCCTCTCGGCCCCCTCCCTCCCGGCCAAAACGAATCTGCTGCTCCGCTGGACCCGCGCCGACGGCGCGGCCGCCCGCTACGTCCCCCTCCCGAACCCGCTGCGGGGACAGGGGCGTCCGGTGGATCAGGCCCGGCCCTGATCCGCCGGACACCCCTGGGCCGTCACCCGGAGCCGGACCTTCAGAAGCGCAGGGCCCATGCGTCGACGTAGCCGGTGTAGCCCGCGAAGGCGTCGTACACCCGCAGTTTCCACACGCCGTTGGCGGTCTCCGACGAGGCGTCGATCGCGTACACCCCTCGCAAGTCGGCCTCGCCCCAGCCGGTGTAGCTGTCCTTGATCTGGTACACCGTGCCGTCGGGCGCGACCACATCGACCTGGAGGGTGCCGGAGTCCGGGTGCCTGATGTCGAGCTCCACGTCCAGCTGCGCGGGCGCGTGCCCGGGGATCCCGCTGACCGTGAGCGGGGATTCGACCGGTTCCAGGTCCTCGACCGGGTAGTCCGAGGTGTTCGCGAAGCGCGGCCCGGGCACCCGGTTCGGCGCCGTCCCCACGTACAGGAGCCGGTCGGGCGAGCCCGGTCCGGGGTCGATCACCGATCCGGTCGTGGCCGCCGCCGTCAGGGCTCCCGCGACCTGGGCGGACGTGGCCGTACGGTGGTCGGCGAGGTAGAGCGCGGCCGCGCCCGCCACGTGCGGGGAGGCCATCGAGGTGCCGGACATGGCGGTGCTCCAGTCGTCTCCCCAGAAGACCGCCGAGGTGATCGAGTCGCCCGGGGCGAACAGGTCCACCAGGGGCCCGTGGTTGGAGTACGAGGCGCGCGCGTCGCGGTCGTTGGTCGCCCCGACCGTGAGCGCCGCGGGCACCCGGGCGGGGGAGTGGGTGGAGGCGTCCGCGCTCTGGTTGCCCGCTGCGACCGCGTAGGTGATGCCGGAGGCGATGGAGTTCCGTACGGCGGCGTCCAGCACGTCGTCGGGGTCGCCGCCCAGGCTCATGTTGGCTACGGCGGGCTTCACGGCATTGCGGGTGACCCAGTCGATCCCGGCGACCACCTGCTCCGTGGTGCCCTGGCCCGACCAGTCGAGCACCCGGACGGACACGAGCTTCGCCTTCTTCGCGACGCCGTACGTCGTGCCCGCGAGGGTCCCGGCGACGTGCGTGCCGTGCCCGTGCAGGTCGTCGGCCTCGTAGTCGTCGTCGATGGCGTCGTACCCGTACGAGGCGCGCCCGCCGAAGTCCTGGTGGCTGATGTTGACGCCGGTGTCGATGACGTACGCGGTCACACCCTGCCCGGCCGAATCCGGATACGTGTAGCTCCCGTCGAGCGGGAGCCTGCGCCGGTCGATCCGGTCGACGCCCCAGGACGGCGGCTCCGGCTGGGTGGCGTCGAGCCGCAGTCTCCGGTTCTGCGCGACCTCGGCGACGGCGGGGTCCGCGGCGAGCCGGCGGGCTTGGCGCTCCGACAGTTCGACGGAGTAGCCGTTGAGGGCGGCGTCGTAGGTCCGGCGGATCGTGCCGCCGAAGCGTGTGACCACGGACCGGCCCTGTGCCGTACGGGCGCCGGCGCGGGCCGGGTCCAACAGGACGAGGTAGCTGCCGGCGACGGCTCCTGGCGCTCCGGCGTACCGGACGGTCCCTTCGGGCGGACTCGCGGCCGAGGCCCCGGTGTTCGCGCCGAGGGCGAGTGCCGCGGCGAGGGCCAGGACGGCCCCGCACCGCCGCAATCCCGACCGCCGTAATCCATGTGACCCATGTAACCCGTGTGATCTGCGCAATCCATGTGATCTGCGCAACCCCTGTGATCCATGCCATGTCTTGAGCATTCGGGTCGAATCCCCCCTTGAGCCGTCCGCTCAGACTGGGGGCGCCCAGGGGCCCCGCACAAGGCTGTTCACACAGGAGGACCAGACCCGCCGGTCGCGCGCGTGCGCGCGTGTAAGCGGACGGCCGCATTTCCGGCAATTCTTGACGTACAAGCTGAAAGAGACCACCATCTACGGCAGTCAAGGTCCCGCGCCGCAAGCCGACAAGCCCAAGGAGCGAACCCCATGCCCGCCTTTGCCCCGTCCTCCAGTTCCGAAACCGCCGCAGTCGTTCCCCGTCCGCGCCGCGACAGCCACGCCGCCCGGATCGCGGACCTGCCGCGGATCGAGGAGCCCAGGGAGGTGGCTCCCGCAGATGCGAGGGAGCTGTCACGGGTGTTCTTCCGGCGGCTGCGCGAACTGCCCGAGGGCACGCCGGAACACCAGTACGTCCGGAACGCGCTCATAGAGATGAACGCCTCACTCGTCCAGTACGCCGTCCGCCGTTTCCGCGGCCGGGGTGACGGAGGCGACATCGAGGACCTCGTCCAGGTCGGCGCCATCGGCCTGATCAAGGCCATCGACCGGTTCGACCCGGCTCTCGAGAACGAATTCGCCACCCTCGCCATGCCGTACATCACAGGCGAGATCAAACGGCACTTCCGTGACACCTCCTGGGCGGTGCGCGTCCCGCGCCGGCTCCAGGAGCTGCGCATCGACATCGCCCAGGCGAAGGAGCAGCTGACCACCGCCCTCGACCGCGCGCCGACGGTCGCGGACCTCGCCGGCCACCTCGACCTCACGGAGGAGGAGGTCATAGAGGGTCTCGTCGCCGCCAACGGCCACACCACCGGCTCCCTGGACGCCCCTCACACGGAGCGCGGCGACGGCTCGACCGACGGCCACACCCTCGCCGACGTCATGGGCGAGGAGGAGCCTGCCCTGGAGCGGGTCGAGGACATCCAGACCCTCGCGCCGCTGCTCGAACAGCTCTCGGACCGGGAACGCCGGATGCTGCGGATGCGCTTCGGCGAGGAGCTCACCCAGGCGCAGATCGGCGCCGCGCTCGGCATCTCGCAGATGCAGGTCTCGCGCCTGCTGACCCGCATCCTCGCCCACCTGCGCGCCTCCATGCTGGAGGACCCGGAGCCGGACACACCCCAGGCCTGACCCGGACACCGTGCTGCGCCCTCCCCGGACCTCCGGCGTGAGGTGGATCACCTCGGCGTTTACCCCGGAGGAGCCTGGGCACCCGCGGATCCGGAGCGGACCCTTCCGCCGGCCGTCACGCGGCCGGCCCGGGTGCGGGCGGATCCCGTACCGCTCCACGGCCTGCGCCCGGCCCCACCGGCCGGGCGCAGGCCGTTCCCGGTACGACCCGCGAGGTGTATGTGTCCACGCTCCAGGCCGAGCACGTTTACAAGGTGTTCGGAAGACGACCCGGCGACGCCGCCACCGCGGTCCGCGCGCTCCGAGCCGGCGCCGACCGCGACGAGCTGCGCGCAGACGGTACGACGGCCGCTGTGATCGACGCCTCATTCCGCGTCGAGCCCGGCGAGATCTTCGTCGTCATGGGTCTGTCGGGGTCCGGCAAGTCCACGCTGCTGCGCATGCTGAACGGACTGCTCGAACCCACCGAGGGGCGCATCCTCTTCGACGGCCAGGACCTCACCTCCCTCTCCAGGCGTGAGCTGCGCCACGTCCGCTCCACCAAGATCAGCATGGTCTTCCAGCACTTCGCGCTCTTCCCGCACCGCAGCGTGCTCGAGAACGCCGCCTACGGGCTGGAGGTGCAGGGCGTCGCCCGCGACGAGCGCCTGCGCCGCGCCGCCGAGGCGCTGGAGCTGTGCGGGCTCGCCGGCTGGGAGGCCTCCTGGCCCGACGAGCTCTCCGGCGGCATGCAGCAGCGTGTCGGCCTGGCCCGCGCCCTGGCCACGGACGCCGACCTGCTCCTGATGGACGAGTCCTTCAGCGCGCTGGACCCGCTGATCCGCCGCGACATGCAGGACCAGCTGCTGGAGCTCCAGCAGCGGCTCAAGAAGACCATCGTGTTCATCACCCACGACCTCAACGAGGCCATGCGCCTCGGCGACGGCATCGCCGTCATGCGCGACGGCCGCATCGTCCAGCAGGGCACCGCGGAGGACATCCTGACCCGCCCCGCCGACGACTACGTCGCCTCCTTCATCCAGGACGTCGACCGCTCGCGCGTGCTCACGGCCGACGCCGTGATGACCGAGCCCGCGGCCGGCGCCGCCCGCGCCTGCGGCTGCCCCAGCGTCACCGCCGACACCCCGATCGCCGACCTGTGCGCGGTCAGCGCCCGCGTCCCGCACCCCGTCGCCGTCACCGACGGCGCCGGGGTCGTCGTGGGCTCCGTACCGCAGGACCGCCTCGTCGCCTTCATCGGCGACGAACAGCGCGACCGGGTGCGCTGCGCGGAGGTGGCCGCCTGATGCCCCGCCTGCACCTCGGCGCCTGGGTCGACAGCGGTGTCGACTTCCTCCAGCGCCACCTGTCCTGGCTCTTCGACGCCATCAGCGCGCTCGTCACCGGCCTGTACGACGGCATCCACGCCGTGCTCGACGCGCCCGCCCCGCTGCTGTTCGCCGGCATCCTCGCCGTCGGCGCCTGGTGGCTGCGCGGGCTGCTCGCCGGGCTCCTCGCCTTCGCGGGCTTCGCACTCGTCGACTCCGTCGACCTGTGGTCCGACGCGATGTCCACGCTCTCGCTGGTCCTCGTCGCGACCCTCGTCACCCTCGTGTTCGCGGTCCCGCTCGGGATCTGGGCCTCCCGGTCCGACCGGGTCAGCGCCGTCCTGCGGCCCGTCCTGGACTTCATGCAGACCATGCCGGCCATGGTCTACCTGATCCCCGGCATCATCTTCTTCGGCGTGGGCGTGGTGCCGGGCATCATCGCGACCATCATCTTCTCGCTGCCGCCCGGCGTACGGATGACCGAGCTCGGCATCCGCCAGGTCGACGCGGAACTCGTCGAGGCCGCCGACGCCTTCGGGACCACCCCGCGCGACACCCTCGTGCGCGTCCAGCTGCCGCTGGCCCTGCCCACCATCATGGCGGGCATCAACCAGGTCATCATGCTGGGCCTGTCCATGGTCGTCATCGCCGGCATGGTCGGCGGCGGCGGGCTCGGCGGCGCCGTCTACCGGGCCATCGGCAACGTCGACATCGGCCTCGGCTTCGAGGCGGGCATCTCCATCGTCATCCTCGCCATGTACCTGGACCGGATGACCGGGGCGCTGGGCCGCCAGGTCTCCCCGATCGGCCGGCGGACGCTCGCCAAGGCGCAAGCCGCCGCGAGCGGCGCCGCCAAGCTGTGGAACCACCGCCCCCAGCCCGCCTACGCCGTCACCGGCGCCGTGGTCCTCGCCCTCGTCGCGGGCGGCCTGAACACCTTCGGCGGCTCCGGGCAGCCGGCCGCCGGCGGAGCCGGGGCCGACGCCGTCGGCAAGGGCCGCAAGATCAGCATCGGCTACATCCCCTGGGACGAGGGCATCGCCTCGACCTACCTGTGGAAGGAGCTCCTGGAGCGCCGCGGCTTCCAGGTGGAGGCGAAGCAGCTGGAGCTCGGCGCCCTGTTCACCGGGCTCGCGGGCGGCCAGGTCGACTTCCAGACCGACGCCTGGCTGCCGGTCACACAGGCCCAGTACTGGGAGAAGTACGGGAACAAGCTGGACGACCTGGGCTCCTGGTACGGGCCCACCTCCATCGAGCTGTCCGTCCCCTCCTACATGAAGGACGTCACCTCCCTCGCCGACCTCAAGGGCAAGGGCGACCGGTTCAAGGGCCGGATCATCGGCATCGAGCCGAGCGCCGGCGCGATGGGGATCCTGAAGGGCAAGCTGCTCAAGGAGTACGGCCTGGAGGGCGAGTACCAGGTCGTCGACGGATCGACCCCCGGCATGCTCGCCGAGTTGAAGCGGGCCTACGAGAAGCAGGAGCCGGTGGCGGTCGTGCTCTGGTCGCCGCACTGGGCGTACGCCTCGTACGACCTGAAGAAGCTCGAGGACCCCAAGGGGGCCTGGGGCAAGGGCGACGGCATCCACACCCTGGCCCGCAAGGGCTTCGCGGCGGACGAGCCCGAAGTGGCCTCCTGGCTGCGCTCGTTCAAGCTGACCGAGGCCCAGCTGACCGGCCTGGAGGCGAAGATCCAGGAGGCGGGCAAGGGCAAGGAGCAGCAGGCCGTCCGCGGCTGGCTGAAGGAGCACCCGGAGGTCGCGAAGGCCGCGTGATCGCGGCACGGCGGTGAAGGCGCCGGCGGTCGGTGGAGCGTACGTCTCCACCGACCGCCGGCGCCTTCGTCCGCCCGGGCGGACGGACGGTGCGGCGGGTCCGCACCGGGAACGCACCCCTGACCAGCCGGGATCCTGGAGGATCGGGCCCGTGCCGCGAAGGGGCGGGCCATGGCACAGTGCGTGGGACACCACCGCCGGACCAGGGAGCCCCCATGCGCGATCCGCACCCCGTGCCCCGGCTCGCGGCCGCCCCCGGTGCCCCTGCGGCAGAGCCGAGCCCGCTGCCGCGCTGCCCCGTGTGCGGGAGCGCGCCGGAACGGATCTCCTGGCGTCAGTGCCCGGGCCGTCCGGTGCTGCTGGTCTTCGACCCCTGCGGCCACCGGTACGCCTCGCAGGCCGCGCCGATCCTGGCCGTCACCCCGCCGCCGGTGCCGCCCGTACCGACCGTACCGCTGGGGTTTCCGGGGATGCCCGTACCGCTCAGCGGCTGAGGAACGCGGCGATCCGCTCGGCGAACGCCTCCTCGCCGAGGATCGCGATGCCCGCCTCCTCGGCCTTGGCCACCTTGCCGCCCGCCTTCGCCCCCGCCACGAGCAGCGTCGTCCGCCCCGATATGCCGCTCGCGGACTTCCCGCCCGCCCGCTCGATCAGCTCGCGCACCCGGTCGCGCGTGTCGTACGCCGCCAGAGCGCCCGTCATCTTGCCCGTGACCACCACGGTCTGACCGGCGAGCGGCCCCTCGGCACCCTCGCCACCCTCCGCGCCCTCGCCGCCGGCAGGGCGCTCCACCCGCGGCTCGGTCAGGTTGACCCCGGCCGCGGCCAGCTTGTCGATGACCGGTCCGAGCGATGCGACCTGGGCGACGATCCCGGCCGCCTTGGTCTCCCCGACCAGCTCGACCTCCGTCATGGCAGCGGCATCGGCGGCCCGGATCGCCTCCATCGTCCCGAAGTGGCGGGCGATCCGCCGGGACATGCCCCGCCCGGTGCCGACGACCCCGAGCGCGCAGAACACCCGCGCCAGCGGCCTGCCCTTCGCGGCCTCGACCTGCTCCAGCAGCTTCGCGGCCCGCTTCTCGCTCCCCGCGGCCTCCGCCAGCGCCGCGTGGTCCAGCGCGAACAGGTCGGCCACGTCCCTGACCCGGCCTGCCTCGACCAGCGCCCGTACGTACGTCTCACCCAGGCCGTCGATGTCCAGCTGGTCGCGCCCGGCCGCGTACAGGATCGCGGCGATCCGCCCGCAGTCGGCCGGCTGCGCGCACCGCCACCGCTCCTGGCTCCGGTCTATCTCCCCCTGGCAGCCCGGGCAGAGGGCCGGCAGCTCGATCGGCCGCTCCTCGCCGGTGCGCAGCTCCACCACCGGGGCCTCGATGCGCGGGATGATGTCACCCGCCTTGTAGACGGTCACGGTGTCGCCGAGCCGCAGGCCGCGGCGCTCGATGTCGGCCGGGTTGTGCAGGGTGGCGTGCCGGACCACCGAGCCGTCCAACTCCACCGGCTCCAGCACCGCGGTGGGCGCCAGCACCCCGGTGCGGCCCACCGCCCAGGTCACGTCGAGGAGCCGGGTGCGCCGCTCCACCGCCGCCAGCTTGTACGCGGTCGCCCAGTGCGGGTGGCGCGAACCGGTCCCGGCGGCGGCCTGCTCGGCCAGGGAGTCCAGCTTGACGACCACCCCGTCGATCCCGAACGGCAGCCGGGTGCGCAGGGCCGCGATCCGGTCGGCCTGCTCCTGCACCTCGGCGGCCGTCGCCACCACCGTCAGCCCCGCGGGCGTGGCGGCGGCCGTCTGGACGCCCGCGGCGGCGACGAAGGCCATCACCTCAGCGTGGGAGGTGCCGGGCAGCACGGCGGGGCCGTCGAGCTCGACCGCGCCGAACGCCCAGAACGTCATCTCCACCGTGTACGGGCGGCCCTTGGCCCGCAGCGTTCCGGCCGCGCCGTTTCGCGCGTTGGAGAACGGCCCGGCGCCGTGCGCGGCGCGCATCTCATTGGCCCGCTCGAACTGGGCCGTGGTCAGCAGCACTTCGCCGCGCACCTCGAAGGAGACGTCCGCGGCCAGCCGCTGCGGCAGCCCGACGATGGTCCCGATGGCGTGGGACACGTCTTCTCTGACTAGTTCCGTACTTCGCAGGCAGTTCGTTCAGGTCTCTGGCCAGCGGGGATGTGTGGGTTCCAGGCCGAGAACGAGGAGGTGGAGTTGGACGCCGCAGGTGATGGCGATGACGGGTGGGTCGGTCAACGTGCCTGCGGGGCCGGGTGCCGCCAAGTGGCAGAGACACTTCTTCTTTCCCCTACTCCGTGCGGCTCCGTCGCAGGCGGTGCGGCGTGCGTGGCACGGGATAGGGCCTTAGGGTCGTCGTCGACGCGGGGCGTTGGCCGACATTCGAGGTGTTTGGCGTGTGGCAATACTTGGCAAGGGGCAGTGCCGCCGCTCTGCTAACTGCTCTGGCAGTCTTCGCACCTGCACGAGAGGTGTCCCCGGCGGCGGCGTTCGATCCTGCGAAGGAAGCCATCTGCGACAGAGCGAAAGGACATCAGCAAGCCGGAGCGCTCGATCTCGCGCACGACCTCTATACCCGCGCTGCCGTGAGGGAAGGTGACGCGGAACGCACCTGCTCTGTCGCAGGTTTGAAGAGTGTCGCTGAGCAACGTGAACGGGCAGCGGCAACGGTCACCGCCGGACAACAGCTGATCCGTGCCGGAGATCTAGACAAGGCCGAACGTGCATTCCGCTCTGCACTCGCAATGGATCGGAGTAATTCCGACGCCGTGGTGGGTGTCGCGCAAGTGAACAATGCCCAAGGCCGTTCCGACGCGTCATCCAACTGGGATCGTTTCTATAAATCCTGGGTCCAGCCGATTGGTAGAATGCTGCTGTTCAGTGCGGTCGGGTTGGCAGTCCTTTATGCATTGGCTGGCCTGTCTACGCGCTTGTTCGTCAGGGTTGATTCGGTCGCTTGGCCCCCTAATTACAGATTGACCGCGGGGACCCTAGGCTTCCTCCTCATTTTCGGCACGGCGGTGATGCTTCCGCTCTACGCAATGTTTAGGCCGTTCTCGCCTGCACCGCCCGTTGCCTGGGCGGCGCGTGTGATCGTGGTGGTGATCGGGCTGGGGGTGATCGGTCTGATCGTCTGCGCAGCGACCCGCAAGCGCTGGAAGGAATGGCTGGCCTTGTTGGTTGTCCTGGGCGTCGCAGTCGTGGTGGCGGGGGCCCTGGTCCTGGCTCCGAAGTCGCTAAACGTGGAAGCGGCCCTGGTGGTGGCGGTGCTTGGGCTGACGGTGGTGGCTGTGACTGCCATCGTGTCGACTGACCCCGGTGACTTGCGCTTCCGAAAATCGGCAATGATGTTCTCCCCCCTAGGCGCCGCGGTCATGGTGGCATGGCCCCTCCTCCTGGTTCCCTTGCAGGACGCGGGACGACTGATGGCCGCCTACATCTTCCTAGCAGTGGTCGGTGTTGTGCTGACGGCCGCGACATTGGGGCAGAACCTACGGCTGCAGGTCGAGGTGCAGAAGCCTGATGGCACAGTGAGCGCTGGCTCTACGGATTACCTGCTGGCCAGGATGAAAGGTCTGGGAACGGAATCGCCTAAAGCGCTTGATGGCGCCACTTCCGTCCTGGCCACCACACCGCTGAGCAGGATCACCAGTGAGGAACTGAGTGCGCTGCCCGCAGGCAAGGTCGCCGGGGCACTCTCGCGCCTGTTCTTTGCTATCAGACCGGACCTGACGTGGCGTGCGCGGGTTACGCTCGTGGATGAAGACCGAGTTGCGATGACCTTGTCCCGCAACGGCCGACATGCCGAGAGTGCCGTGTTCAGCAGACCAGACCTCGGACTCCCCCCCATCCCGACCGGGCTCGGGGAAGCCGACAGGACTGTTGCGCAAGATCGAGCCCGTGCACAGCTGCTCACAGGAGCTGCTGCCTTCATCCTCCTTCGGCTCAGCAAGGCGCACCTGGCGCTCCAGAACGATCTGTATGAAGCCGAGCGCTGGCAGAGCGTTGCACTGCAAGTCATCGCGACGAGCCGCTCTCTGATCGGTGACAGCGAAGATTCTGGTGCCAAGCGCGTGGAATTGCTGAGCCGCGCCATGGATGAGGATCCTAAATACGCACTGGCGCGCTTCGAGTATATGTGGGCGGTCTACAGGAATATTCCGGATGACCAGACCCTCTATGCAGCGTTCGCGCAGTCCCTCGACGAACAGTACGAAAGATCACTATCGCACAAAGAAGTCAAGGACAGGAGCTGGGCGCCGCTTCGGATCCGGGTCAAGTACAGCAGTGCAACACAATGGATCAACGGCTATGTGAACGGGGGTAAGAGCGACGACGCTCTACTAGAGAACGCAGAAAAATCAGTCGAAAAACTAAAGGAATTGTGTGCGGTGAAATGGGGTCCCCAGCAGTTGCGTGAGCAAGCAATTCGGATGGGTGATTTCGCCGAAAATCTGGAATACTGCATCAAGGCTCTTCGAAAAGAAGGAGTCCGCCCGCCGGATAGCGTGCTACACCCCCACCAGAAGTATAATCCGTCGCCGAAACTGACCTGGGACCATGCGTGCCTGGACTGCTTTCTCGCAGATGTCGGAAGTTCGGAGGCTGAGATGCGACTTGGCCAGGCAATCGAGGATCTGGAGTTCGCTGCTGCCACCGACGAGGACAAGAGTGCCGCCGCGGCAGATCCCTGTTTCGAGCGGTTGGTCTCCAAGAGTCGCTTCAGGCAGCTGGTGGGAGTCCCACCAAGCCACTTCTTGGGCCTCCCGGCGCTTGCTCCGCACAGGGACTCTCTGGTCAAGGTCGGCATCAATTGCGCCCTCGACCTCGTCCGCCGGACCCAGAATGATAATCAGCAGGATCAGCTGGCGGCTCACCTGGGCGTCTCCCGAGTGGTTATCGACCAGCTGAAGGAAATTGCCCTGCTGGCTCAGGTCCATCCAGACCTGAATGATCCCGAAATGCTTTACCTGCTAATCGCCCAGGGTGTCAGTTCGCCAGCAGCCCTCCGCGACAGGGCGATCCAAGATGCAAATGAGTTGATTCTTGAAATCCGTAAGGCAAAAGAGGTGTACCGCCTGGATCCACCCGGGCTGAGGCCGTTCCGGCCGCGGCGATGGCTGCGCGCGGCCCGAACGTGAGGCCGGTTTCCCAATCCGCTTGCCTCGAGCCTTTGTGACGGTCCGCCAGTTAACTCGCGGACCGTCACAAAAGATCGAGGCTAGTTTGGTGATTTTCGGTAGTGCTCCGGTGGAACCCTGGCGGCAGGCAGGGTCGCGATGCAGCACACGATTTCTCGGAAAGTGGGAATGCCGAGCTGGGCGAGATGGCGTTGGTAGCCACGAGGCTCACCCGGAGGCCACCTGCTTTGCCAAGCCAGCCTTTCACGTTCAGCTTCGAGGATCCGGGCGGTCAGATTGTCTTTGAATCTCTTGCAGGCGGGGCATCTGAGCGATCAACGCGAAGCAGTGGGCTTCGAACGCAGCTGTGCTCGTGCTCAGGGTCGGCAGGCGTTCCCTGGTCCGCTGGTCCATCCGGGCCTTGCGGTGGCTAATGTGCTTCTTGTGGGTGCATTCCCCTTGGCTGATCGGGCAAGGTGCGGCCCAAACACCCAGCGGCTTGGGTCTTCGGCCGCCGACTGGGCAGTGTCGAGTAGAACGCTCTGACCAGGCTGATCAGCTGAACGACGGTGCGGCGGGGACTGGCGACATCGATCACTGCCCCGTCCGATTCCTTACGCTGGGCCGTCTTTGTCTGGATCCGCTGTTTCCAGGCTGCGGCGACTTCAGGCGTGAGATGGAAGGACTCGATGCCGGGGCTGTGGAGCTCAAGGTTTTTCCAGAAGTGCAGCGCGAGCATCCGGGACAGATCTTCCAGCGAGGTGTAGTCCATGACCGGCTGGCGTTCGGAGAGGTAATCGACGATGACGTCACGGGCAGGCCCGAACTGAAGCGAGTAGCGTCCCACCCCGACTTGGCCGGTATGCACGGTAATGCCGCGGAGCGTGGCGGGCGCGTCCCCAGGGAACGTCCCCAGCCCCTTGAGCGGGGAGTAGAAGAGCGAGTGACCGCGGCCCTTCAGGCTCAGGGTCTTGATCTAGCGAAGCTCCAGGCAGTCGCCGACGGTGATGCCGTTGATCACGCCGCCCTTGGCCGTGAGCAGGATCGCGAGTTGGTTGCGAGCCGAAGCCCGAGTGTGGCGTCCCAGAGCCCTGAGCCGGCGAGTCCTCAAGCCGGCGGAAGCCGTCTGGATCCCGATGGGCGGTCATCGCGATGCGCCAATGGAGCCGGCGGCAGTTCTCCGAGAGCCAGCCAAGGTCAGGCCGGATTACGTCCGCGCAGAGCAGCGCGAGCAGGCCGCTCCACAGTTCTTCCTCCCGAACGTTGACGTTGCGGGCATGAAGCCAAGCGAGCGCTTCCGTTCTCCAGCGCGGGCCCATTCTGTGGGCCGAGCTCGCCGACCATCGCTGGTGCCAGGGCTCCCCGGGGAAGCTCTCCAGCCAGGCCAGGATGTGCGGCGCCGCAAGCCTTCTCGCGCAGTGCGTGCTCCTGTTCGCAGCTCGCAGCGGCGGTCGGTCCAGGCGCCGTCCTGGTAGCGGGCCGCCAGCGAGGCCCCGTCCAGCTTCGGCTCCACCACGAAACCGCCCGAAACCGGCCCGCCCAGCCGGCGCACCACCGAGGCCTCCCAGTCGAGCAGGTCCTGCGGGCCGAACGCGTTCGCCAGCGAGAGCATCGCCGCCGTGTGCGCCACCTCCCCGGCCGGCACCGCGCCCCCGGCCACCTTCCCGGTCGGCGAGGCCGGGTCGGTGTGCTCCGGGTACCGCTCCTCGTACGCCTGTATCAGGGAGACGAGGAGGTCGAACGAGGCGTCGTCGAGCGGCGAATCCCCGGACCCGTAGTACGCGGCGGCCCTGATGGCCGTACCGATCGCGTCGGCGTACTCGTCGCGGGTGGTGAGGGCGGAACCGGCAGGAGCGGCGGTGGTGATCGTCATGACCCGATCGTCGCGCAGGGGTCTGACAATGCCCCGGTCCCGTGCCGCGAGAGACTTCCTACGTGGCGGTGAAGAACCGCCACTGGTGGACGTTGCCCCCGTCGTCCTTGGAACACCTCTCGACCTCGGCGCACTTTGACGAGTTCCTGTTCACGAGCTTGGTCGGGCCGCCCGGCGGCAGCGTTGCGGCCTGCGCCCCGTGGGCCGGGGCGGAGGTCATGAGCAGGGGCAGGACGGCCGCGGCGAGCGCGGCCAGGGCGTGATTCTTCAGGTTCACGGTCACGGCACGGGTTTGTAGCGCTCTGGCTCTTCCCGCCGGAAGGGCGTCGCCCCGCGGTCACCCGATCGGACGGCCCGGTTCACCGCAGAAACGACACGACACCCGGGGCATGCAATTGAGCTGACGGATGCTCAAAGATGCTTGATTGGAGACGATTTCGAGCAGCATCCTTCAAGTGATCTCCGTGGGCCGCTATCTTGCCAGGCGCATGCCAAAGCGGTGTGTCCGCAATCCGGACCGCACGAGGAGCTGCCCCATGAGACTCATTCGCATCCCCAGGCGCACGCACAGCCGCATCCCCACCCGCACGCGCAAGAAGGCCAAGCGGCAGCGCGCGCCCCTCGCCGCGCTGCTCGCCGGGGCCCTCGCCGTCGCCGGCCTGGCCGCCGCCGGGCCGATGACCGGGGCGGCCGCCGCCGCCCCGGCCCCCGCCACGGCGGGCAACGCCACCGGCCTCACCCGGTCCGGGAACACCTTCACCGTCAGCACCTCCGCCGGCGCGAAGGCCCGTGTCGTCATCGCCCGCGCCGACATCTTCCGGCTCTGGCTCTCGCCCGACGGTGCCTTCACCAACGACCCGGCCGGCTCCGACCTCGCCCCGACCACCGACTTCGGTCCCGTCGACGCCTCCTTCACCGACGCGGGCGCGTACTACCGCATCACCACCGGCGCCCTGAACATCCGCGTCAACAAGACGCCCCTGCAGTTCTCCGTCTACCGCGCCGACAACGCCACCCTGGTCTGGCAGGAGACCCAGCCCACCTCCTGGACCGGCACCCAGACCACCCAGTACCTGGCCCGCGGCGCCGACGAGCAGTTCTACGGAACCGGCCTGCGCCTCGGCGAATGGGCGCTGCGCGGCAAGACCGTCCCCGTGGCCGTCGACAACAAGTGGCGCGAGAACAACAACGCCAGCCCGGCGCCCTTCTACATGTCAACCAACGGCTACGGCGTCATGCGCAACACCTGGGCCTCCGGCTCATACGGTTTCAACGCCCCCACCACCCTCACCCACGACGAGAAGCGCTTCGACGCCTGGTACTTCACCGGCGATTCGCTTAAATCCGTACTCGACGGCTATACCGATGTGAGCGGCAAGCCGTTCATGGCACCGATGTGGGGCCTGGAACTGGGCAACGCCGACTGTTTCAACGCCTCCAACCCCGCATACCAGGGCGACCACAACCGCCTGCGCCACCAGACCACCCCCGACGTGGTCGGATACGCCACCGACGCCCGCGCCGCCGACATGCCCTCGGGCTGGTTCCTGCCCAACGACGGCTACGGCTGCGGCTACACCGCGCCGCTCAAATCGACCGTCGACGCCCTGAAGGCCAAGGGCTTCCAGACCGGACTGTGGACCTCCACCGGCCTCGGCTCCATCGCCGACGAGGTCGGTACGGCCGGCACCCGCGGGGTGAAGACGGACGTGGCCTGGATCGGCGGCGGCTACAAGACCGCCTTCACCGGCGTCCAGCAGGCCGTCGACGGCATCGAGAAGAACTCCGACGCCCGCCGCTACGTCTGGACCGTCGACGGCTGGGCCGGCACCCAGCGCAACGCCGTCGTCTGGACCGGAGACACCAACGGCACCTGGGACGACATGCGCTGGCACGTCCCCGCCATCGCCGGCGCCGGCCTGTCCGCCCTCAACTACGCCTCCGGCGACGTCGACGGCATCTTCGGCGGCAGCCCCAAGACCTACACCCGCGACCTCCAGTGGAAGGCCTTCACCCCCGCCTTCATGACCATGTCGGGCTGGGGCGCGACCAACCCGGCCGCCGGCTACCAGGACAAGCAGCCCTGGCGCTTCGCCGAGCCGTACCTCTCCATCAACCGCAAGTACCTCCAGCTCAAGATGCGGCTGATGCCGTACCTGTACACCATGAGCCGCACCGCGCACGAAAGCGGTGTGCCGAGCACCCGCGCCATGGTCCTGGAGTACCCGGAGGACCCGGTGGCCCGCGGCAACCTCACCAGCGGCCAGTTCATGGCCGGCGATTCCTTCCTCGTCGCGCCGGTGGTCTCCGACACCTCCGTACGCGACGGCATCTACCTGCCCGCCGGGACCTGGACGGACTACTGGAGCGGGAAGACGTACGCGGGACCGGGCTGGCTGAACAACTACCAGGCGCCGCTCGACACCCTGCCGCTGTTCGTCAAGGGCGGCGCGATCGTGCCGATGTGGCCGCAGATGAATTACACGGGCGAGAAGCCCCTCTCCACCCTCACCTACGACATCCACCCGCGCGGGAACTCCTCCTTCAGCCTCTACGAGGACGACGGGCTCACCCGCGCCTACCAGTCCGGCGCGTACGCCCGCCAGCAGGTGGACGTCACGGCCCCGGCCGCGGGCTCCGGCACGGTCACCGTCTCCGTCGGCGCCCCCACCGGCAGCTACGCCGGCAAACCGGCCGCCCGGGGGTACGAGTTCAGCCTCCACGTGGCCTCCGCCCCGGGCACGGTCGCCGCGGACGGCGCCGCCCTGGCCCGCCACACGTCCAAGGCGGCGTACGACGCCGCCGCGTCCGGCTGGTTCTTCGACCCCGCCGACCGCGGCGGCATCCTGTGGGTCAAGTCCGGTACGAAGCCGGGCGCGTTCGGCATCACTGTCACCGGCACCTCCGTCCCGGCGGCCGACCCCATCCCGGCGACCTCCGCCCCCGTCCCGCAGTCGGCGTGGACCCTGGTCTCCGCCGACAGCCAGGAGACCGCCGCCGAGAACGGCGCGGCCAAGAACGCCTTCGACGGCAACCCGGCCACCCTCTGGCACACCGCCTGGTCCTCGGGCACCCCGGCCGCGCTGCCGCACGAGATCCGCATCGACCTCGGCGCCCGCTACGCGGTCGACGGCCTCGGCTACCTGCCCCGCCAGGACGGCGGCGTCAACGGCCGGATCGGCGGCTACGAGGTGTACGTCTCCGACAGCACCACCGACTGGGGCTCACCGGTGGCGACCGGCACCTTCGCCGACACCGCCGCCGCCAAGTCGGTCTC
Source organism: Streptomyces sp. NRRL S-244 (assembly GCF_000717915.1). Classification (GTDB taxonomy): domain Bacteria; phylum Actinomycetota; class Actinomycetes; order Streptomycetales; family Streptomycetaceae; genus Streptomyces. The sequence goes on along the minus strand of NZ_JOCX01000003.1, from coordinate 196,160 downwards.
CCTGTCCGCGAAGACGGGCCGCTACCTGCGCCTGCGGGCCCTGACCGAAGCCGGCGGCCGCGGCCCCTGGACCAGCGCCGCCGAGATCAGCCTGACCGGGCGGGCCGCCCCGCTCCCGGCCGACGCCACCCTCGTCGGCGCGGCCTCGGCCCGCTGCGCCGACCTGCCGCACAGCGCCACCGCGCCGGGCACCCAACCGACCCTGTACACCTGCCACGGCGGCCCCAACCAGCGCTGGAGCCTGACGGCCGACGGCCGGGTCACCGGCCTGGGCGGGGTCTGCCTCGACGGTACGAGCGCCTCCGCGGTCACCGTCGAGACGTGCGGCGCAGCCGCCGGCCAGAGCTGGCAGCCGGGGCCGGACGGCAGTCTCCGTACGCTCGGACAGTGCCTGGCCCCGGTCGGCGCGGGCACCGCGAACGGCACCGGGCTCACCCGCGCGGCCTGCGACGGCAGCCCCGCGCAACGCTGGACCTTCACGCCCTGACGGCGCCGGCCGTCAGAGCGCACCGCCGCCGAGCACGGCCTGGCACTCCCGCCGGGCCGGCTCGGTCAGCAGCTCCCGGAGCCGGGTGAACAGGGCCAGGAGGCCCGGTCCGTGGGCCGCGCGGAACGCCGGGTCGATCCGGGCGAGGTCCAGCTCGTTCGCCGCCGACAGCTCGGCGAAGTCCCGCCGGGACTGCCGGTCGGGGCAGTGCACGTGGCCGGTGAACCGGTCGCGGAACGCCGGCGCCACCGACGACACCGCCTCGTTGTCGGCGGCGCCGGCTGCGTCGGCGTCGGCGCCGCAGGGGACGTCGGAGGCGAGCGTCGGATAGGAGGCCGCGCGGTCGCAACTGGCGTAGAAGTAGACGATCTCCTCGGCCTCGGCCCCGATCACCGCGGCCAGTTCGGCCCGCCGGCCGACCGGCAGCAGGGCGGTGGCGAAGCCGTCCGTCCCGTAGAACGCGTGGCACAGGCCCGCGAGCCGGAGCGCCGGCCGGGCTCCCCAGGCCCCGAGCCGCGCGTGGACGCGTTCCAGATGCGCGAGCAGGGTGCCACCGGGGTGATCCAGCTCCCCGGCGCCGAGTTCGCGCAGCAGCGCGAGGGCGCGTGCCTCCCGGCGCTCGCCCTCGGTCGGTGTCGGTGCCGGTGGCGGCATGGGCGTGCTCCTTTCCCGCGTACCTCGGTCAGATGGGTGGGTCGACACCCGTCCCGGCTCGCGCCGGGGTCCGGACCGTGGCGCGAGCGGGGACGGGTTGCCGCCCGGGGGCCCCGAATTGATCGTTGTCCACCCGCAGATCCAAGTCAATCCTCTGATTCCCTATCAAGACCCAAGCTGTGGCTTGGAGTAGCGTGGACCGCGTGACTCTCGACGATCTCCGCGTCTTCGTGGCCGTCTGCCGGGCCGGCAGCCTCAGCGCAGTCGCCCGCGACCTCGGCTGTACGCAGTCGGCCGTCAGCCAGCACGTCCGCCGCCTCGAAAAGCAGACCGGCACCGAGCTGCTGGAGCGGCACGCCCGCGGCGTCGTCCCCACCGAGGCCGGGCGCATCCTCCAGACGGCCGCCGCGGACGGCATCGCCGGGCTCGACGGAGCCCTGCGCCGCCTCGACGAACTCGTCCGCGGCGACAGCGGATCGGTGCGCATCACCACGGGCGCGACGACCGTACGGCACTTCATGTCCGAGGCCGTCGTCGGCTTCCGGCGCCGCCACCCGCAGGTCAGCCTGGAGTTCCAGACCGAGAACTCCAGCCGCAGCTGCTTCGACGCGCTCGCCGCCGACGACCTGGACCTCGCCTGGATCACCATCGGCCGGCCCGTGCGCGGCATCGAGCAGCGCCCGGTGATGGAGCTGCCCTGGGTGCTCGCGGTCTGCGCCGACGACCCCCTCGCCGCCCGCCCCCGCATCGAGCCGGCCGACCTCACCGGCATCCGCCACATCCGGCTCCCGGAGAACTCCGCCTCCCGCGCCCACCTCGACGCCGCCTTCGCGGAATCCGGCATCCGGATACGGTCCGACACCAGCGTGGCCGACTGGGACACCGCCCTGCTGCTGGCCGAACTGGGCCTCGGCCATGCCCTCGTGCCCGCCCTGCCCGGCTGGCGGGTCCCCGGATCAGAGGGCCCGCTGCGCCTCGTCCCGGTCCCGGCCCTGCCGCCGCTCCAGGTCGGCTGGGCGGTCCGCCGCTGGGCGGCCCTGTCCCCGCTGGCCCGCGTCTTCGCCGACGACGTGGCCCGCAGCTGCACGGCCCGCGCCGCGCGGCAGGAGTGACGCCGGCAGCAGTCCCACGGCCGCAAGCGCCGCCAGGGCGAACAGCGCGGTCGGCGAGGCCCCGGCGCCCGCGCCCCCGCCCGCCGCGATGGCGATGCCCAGGGTCGGACCGACGTTCATCGCCGTCTGCTTGAGCCCGCCGACGACCCCCGCGTACCCGGCCGGTGCGTCACCGACCACCGTGCCGGTGGCGGTCACCATGACCGCGGCGAACCCGGCGCCGAGCACCGCGAAGGCCGCCACGACCGCCGGGCCCGCCCCCGCGCCCAGCCCGCAGACCCCGAGGACGACCAGACCCGTACCGGCGAGCGCGGTCCGGCGCGGCCCGTACCGGCGCAGTGCGAGGCCCGCCAGCGGCGCGCCCGCGACCATGCAGCCGGTCAGCGGGAGCACCAGCAGGCCGGTGGCGAGCGGGCCCTGCCCCCGTACGTCCTGGAGCAGGAAGGTCGCCGCGAACAGCGCCCCGAACATGCCGCCGGAGACGGCCAGCAGCAGCGCCATCGAGGCCGCGACCGGCCGGGACCGCGCCACGGCGGCCGGTACGAGGGGCTGCGCGGCCCGCCGTTCGTACCGTACGAGCACGGCCGCGAGGGCGGCGGCCCCGCAGAGCCCGAGCAGCGTCGGCGGCGCGGCCCAGCCGTGGGCGGGTACGCCGGCCAGCGCATGGACGAACACGGCCAGGGCCGCGGCCAGCAGCGCCGCGCCGGTCAGCGCGGGCCTGCCGGACCCGCGCGCCTCGGACCCGGCCCCCTGCGATCCGGCCCGGGCCGGATCGGGCACCCGTACGGCGAGGGCGAGCGCGGCGATCGCGAGAGCGATCGGCACGTTCAGCACGAACACGGAACGCCAGCCCGACTGCGCGACCAGCACGCCCCCGAGCAGCGGACCGGCCGCGGCGGCCGCGCCGATGGCACCGGTCCGGACCGCCACCGCGGTGGAGAGCCGGTCGGGCGGGTACGCGAGGCGCAGCAGCGCGAGGGTCGCCGGTTGCAGCAGGGCCCCGAACACCCCCTGGGCGGCGCGCAGCGCGATGACCCAGCCGACCCCGGGAGCGAGCGCGACCCCGGCGGAGGTCGCGGCGAAGCCGAGCACACCGATGAGGAACAGCCGTGGATGCCCGTACCGGTCGCCGAGGCGGCCGGCGATGACGAGGAGGGCGGCCACGGCGAGGAGGTATGCGGTGCTGGTCCACTGGACCTGGGCCACGCTCGCCCCGAGGTCGTGGCGCAGGCTGGGCTGCGCCACGCTGAGGACGGTGCCGTCGAGGGCGACGAGCATCGCGCCGCCGACGCTGACGAGCAGCGCGATCCGCTGCCTCGGGCGGGTCATGCGCGGTCCGCCCCGAGGTGGGCGTCGAGCGCGGCGTCGACGAGCCGTTCGACGCCGATCCGGGGTTCGGCGGCGTCGCCGAGGATCAGGGGCAGGCTGCCCCAGGCCCACAGTTGGGCCACGCCGTGCAGGTTGGCCCAGAGGGCGGCGGCGGTCACCTCGGGATCCCCGTCGGTCCGGCAGCGGGAGACGAGCCCGACGAGGAGCTGGAAGAGCGGGATCGTGGACTCGCGCAGTCTCGGCGGCTGCTGCCCGGCGCCTTCCTCCCCGGCGGCTTCCGCGCCGGTGTTCTCCTGTCCCTCGCTGTCGAGCAGGTCGTGGCGGAACATCAGCTCGAACATCCCGCGGTGCTCCAGCGCGTAGCCGACGTACGCGCACCCGAGCGCCCGCACCTGCTCGCGCGGCGAGGACGCGTGAGCGGTCGCCGCCGCGAACCGGGCGCCGAGGTCGGTGAATCCGCGCCTGGCGATCGCCGAGAGCAGGGAGTGGTGGGTGGGGAAGTGGCGCCGGGGTGCGCCGTGCGACACCCCTGCGCGGCGGGCGATCTCACGCAGGCCGAGGGCGGCGGTGCCCTCGGTCAGTACGAGGTCGACGCCGACGTCGATCAGACGTTCCCGGAGCGGGCTGTGCGGATCCATGGACAGTGTCTACCAGGATGCGTAGACGCTGTCTACTCGCCGCTCGGCCGCGCAGGCGCTACGCGCTCGCGCCCTCCCGCGTGTTCCGGATCGCCCGCACCAGTCCGGCGACGAGGTTGGCCCGCTCGGCCATGGCCTCGACCACCACGTACTCGTGGTCGGCGTGGGCGCCGCCGCCGACCGCGCCGAGGCCGTCGAGGGTCGGCACTCCCACCGCTGCCGTGAAGTTGCCGTCGCTGCCGCCGCCGACCGACCGGCCTTCGAGGCCGGGGAGCAGCCGCTGGGCCACCGCGAAGAGATCGGCCGACGCCGACTCCGGCATCGGGGGCCGGCCGATGGACCCGTGGACCGAGATCTCCGCGTCTTCGAGGTGCGGGGCGAGCGCCGCGAACGCGGACTCGATGCGCGCCTGTTCGCGGGCCGACTCGACCCGTACGTCGGCGGTGACGGTCGCCTCGGCGGGAACGACGTTGTCCACCCCTCCCGCGGAGGCGACGGTCGGGGTGACGGTCGTGCCGATCTCCGGCCGGCCGAGCGCGGCGATGTCCAGTACGAGGTGGGCCGCCTCGATCAGGGCGTTGACCCCGGCCTCGGGTTCGAGGCCGGCGTGCGAGGCCCGGCCCGCGACGGAGACGTGGAACGAGCCGCAGCCCTTGCGTCCGGTCTTCAGGGCGCCGCCGTCGGCGGCGCCTTCGAACACCAGCACCGCGCCGCAGGCGAGGGCGCGTTCCTCGATGAGGGCCCGGGAGGAAGGGGAGCCGATCTCCTCATCGGCGGTGACCAGGATCTCGACGCCCGACAGGTCGTCGAGCAGTGCGAGCCCGTGGACGGCCTGCACCAGACCGCCGAGCATGTCGAAGACGCCGGGGCCGGTCGCGCGCCCGTCCTCGACCGCGAAGGGGCGGCGTTCGAGGGTCCCGAGAGGGAACACCGTGTCGTGGTGGCCGAGGATCAGCACCCGGGGCTCGCCGCCGCCCGACCAGTGGACGTGCGGTCCGGTCTCGCTCTCGATGAGGACGGCCTCGCCGCCGAGGCGGTTCTCGATGACGGCGGCGACGGTTTTGGCCGATACCCCCAGCGCGTCGAGGTCCCGCGAGGGGGACTCGATCTCGACGAGTGTCCTGAGGTCCTCGATCATCGCATCCACACTCACATGGACGGCCGCTCGCATCGTCATGGCGCAAGGGTAGCCGCAATACCACGGCCCGCAGTCCGGGGGAAGGAGGGGCGAAACCGGCGCGGCCGGGACGAATGGGGCACCGGAGGGGATGATGGAGGGGAGGAGGTGTACGGGCCATGGCGGAGCATGACGGCGGCCCTTCGGCGGCGAACCTGGAGGAAGGCAAGCTGCTCAAGGAGCTGGAGGCCATCCACCGGACCCGCCACGAGACCCTGCTGTACGGGTCGGACGAGGCGCTGGTCACCCACACGCAGCGGATGAACGAGCTGGAGCACGAGTACGTACGCCGGCACCCTCAGCGCGCCCAGACGCCGGGGCGGACCCGGTCGGGTGCGCGCGCCCGGAGCGGCGAGGGCTGAGGGGGTGCGCAGGCCGTACGGGCCTCACCCTCACTTCTTGGCGTGCTCGCCCAGGTAGAACAGCAGCCAGATGAACCCGGCGAACACGTGCGTCCCGAAGATGTAGAAGAACGCGCGCAGTGCGACGCCCTTCTCCTTCCACCTCTCGCGCTGCGCGGCCGCGGCGGCGGAATCCTCGGTCTGGTCCGACACGGCGGATCTCCGTTTCGAGTGCGGGGCGGGGGCGCTGGCGGGCGTGGATCTGGGGGTGAGCGTGGGCCGGTGGCCCGTGAAACAGCGTACGGGTGTGCCCGGGGAGTGAGCACTCATCGCCTCGAATGAGACGTTGATGTATCATTCGAGGCGAAGGAGGCTCATCGCTGTGCGAAGCGGTGGGCCTCCCCGCCCGCTCACGTGAACGGAACCCCATGCACGCCCGCCGCCCCACCACTCCACTCGACCCGCGCCGGTGGATCGTCCTCGCCATCCTTTCCGGCAGCCTGCTGCTGATCTCGATGGACACCACGATCCTCAACGTGGCCTTCCCCTCCCTCGTCGGCGACCTCCGGCCCGGTGCCGTACAGCAGCTGTGGATCATCGACGTCTACGCGCTCGCCCTGTCCGGCCTGCTCGTCACCGCCGGCGCCCTCGGCGACCGCTGGGGCCGCAAGCGGCTGCTCATGGCGGGCTTCGCGATCTTCTCCGTCGCCTCCCTGATCGCCGTCTTCTCCACCGAGGCCTGGCACGTGATCGCGGCCCGCGCCCTCCTCGGCGTCGGCGGCGCCGCGATCATGCCGTCCACCCTGTCGATCCTGCGCAGCGTGTTCACCGACGCCAAGGAGCGGGCCTTCGCGCTCGCCGTCTGGGCGGCCGTCTTCGGCGGCGGCATGGCGTTCGGCCCGGTCGTCGGCGGGCTCCTCGTCCAGGACTACGGCTGGCACTCCGCCTTCCTCCTGAACCTCCCCGTCGCCGCGGTCATCGTCGCGGCCGGCCTGCGCTACCTCCCCGAATCCCGCTCCCCGCGCAGCAGCGGCCGCTGGGACTGGTGGGGCGTCGGCCAGTCGATCGTCGGCATGCTCGCCCTCGCGGGCGGCATCAAGCAGCTCGGCAAGAGCGGGATCGCCGCTCCGCTCCCGTGGGCCCTGCTCGCCCTGGCCGCCGTCGCGCTGACCGTCTTCGTACGCCGCCAGCTGCGCGTGGACAACCCGCTGCTCCAGGTCCGGCTGTTCACCAAGCCCGCCTTCAGCGTCGCCGCCACCGCGATCTTCCTGCCCATGGTGGGCATGGGCGCGATCCTCTTCCTCGTCACGCAGTGGTTCCAGTACGGACAGGGCTACACCCCGCTCGAAGCGGGCCTGCGCCTGCTGCCCGCCCCGCTCGCCCTGATCTGCGCCTCGATGGTGGCCCCCACGCTGATGCAGCGCTTCGCGATCCGGCACGTGCTGGGCGCGGGACTGGTGGTCCTGGCCGCCGGCATGGCCCTGCCCTGGACCTTCCAGCAGTTCGCCGAGCTCGGTTACCCGGCGTTCGCCGTGGCCCTCACGGTCATGGGCCTGGGCGCGGGCCTCGCCACCACCGTCGCCTCGGTCACGCTGATCTCGGCCGCGCCCGCGGACGAGGTCTCCAGCGCGGCCGCCATCGAGGAGACCTGCTACGAACTCGGCTCGGCCATGGGCGTCGCCGTCCTCGGCAGCACCGCCGCCGTCCTGTACCGCGGCAACCTGCCGGCCCTCGACCTGGACGGCGCCACCGCCGCGGCCGTCCGCGAGTCCGTGGGCGAAGCCGCCCACATCGCCGAACGGCTGGGCGGCACGGTGGGCAAGGGCCTGATCGAGGCGGCCTCCCAGGCCTACACCCTCGCCATCACACCGGCCTTCCTCATCGCGGGCCTCCTCGCCGTGGCCGCGGCGGCCACGACGTGGACCATGATCCCGCGCGACCTCCGGCCCACCGAGAACCACTGACACGGCCGCGCCCAGGCGCCCGCGTCACCGCCGCAGCGGTGACGCGGGCGCCGGGCCCAGCGTGGTGGTGCCCGGCGCCGCGCGGTGGCCCAGCCCCGTACGGTACGCATCCAGCGCGGCCTCGATCCGGCCCGTACGCCGCAGCAGGTCGCCCAGCAGCCGGCACAGATCGGCCAGATCCCCACTGGCCCCGCTGCGTTCCAGCAGGGTCAGCGCCTGGACGTAGTGCTCCTCGGCGGACTCGGTCTCCCCGCGCTCCTCTGCCATCAGCCCGAGCAGCCGGTGCGCCCCGCCCGCATGCACGGCGCCGTGTCTGTCGCCCAGTTCCAGCAGCCCGGAGAGCAGCTCGGCGGCCTCCTCGCAGCGGCCCAGCCGGCGCAGTACGTCGGCGAGTTCCACCTCGACCTGCGCCGTGTACAAGGCTGCCCGCCGGGCCGCGAGGATGTCCCGCGCCGTGCGCAACTCCGCCTCCGCCCCCGCCAGATCGCCGTTCTGCGCCTGTACGTAGCCGCGCATCCAGTGGCAGTGCGCCAGATCGGTCCGCAGCCGCAGCTGCCGGTAGATCGCCTGTGCCTTGGCGAGGGAGGCATCGGCGTCCGCCGGGCGCCCCGCGGCGAGGAACGTACGCGCGACCTGCCGGTGCATCCCCGCCACCAGCGCCGGATCGGCCACCTGCGGAGCCAGCGCCAGGGCCAGCTCGGCCGCGTGCGCGGCCCGGGCGTGGGCGCCCATGTCGATGTACGGGCCGATCACGGCGGCGTACAACAGCACCAGTGCCTCCGGATCGGCCAGCCCGCCCGCGTTCAGCCCGTCGATGGCGGATTCGAGCAGGTAGCAGGCGTAGCGGAGCTCCCCGGCGAGCAGGTGCGCGACGGCCCGGCCGCGGATCGGGCGGGCCCGGCGGGGGAGCGGCTCGTCGGCCAGCAGCCGCTCGGCCGCCTCGAAGTGGCCGATGGCGTCCGGCAGTTCCCCCGCTTCCAGCGCGCAGTCGCCGAGGCCGAGCAGCGCCTCCGCCCGTTCGGCGTCGAGGCCGAGCCGTTCCGCGTCCGCCAGCAGCCGCCGGTAGCGTACGGCCGCCTCGGCGGCGGCCCCCGTGGCCAGCGTCTGCTGGGCGTCGGTGAGGGCGAGGCGCAGCTCGGTGGCGAGGTGGGCGGGGCGCCCGGTGGCGAGCTCCTCGTACGAGGTGCCGAGCCGCTCGGCGAGGAAGCGCAGCGCCGTCTCGGAGGGCCGGACCTTGCCCGACTCCAGGGTCGAGATGTAGGCGGGGGTGTAGGAGGGCTCCGCCAATGCCCTTTGGGTCAGCCCGCGTTCGGCGCGCATGCGCTGAACCCTGCGGCCGATCTCGGCCGGTTCGTCCATGAAGACCCCCTGGTTGCTCCAACTCCCCATGGTGCAGGGGTGGCTGGCCATTGCGCACGTCCCGTGCGCCCCCTAGTTTAAGCAACTGGTTCAGCGCACTTATCGCGCCGCTTAACTTCCGGTGACTTCCGGCTTCCGTACGGGGAGAACTCCATGGACGCGTCCCTCCGCCTGACGCTGCGCGCCGCCTTGGCCGCGGCCTGTACGACGGCCCTGCTGCTGGCCGCGGGCCCGCTCGGCACGGCCGCCGCGGCACCACCGCCGATACCGTCACCGGCGAAGGCCGGGACAGGGACAGGGACCGGGACCGAGGTGGAGGTACCCGGGCCCGAGGACGGCACGGCCGCCGGATCCGGCCACGTCCGCGTCCCCGCCGCCGGGCAGGCGAAGAAGGCCCCGCAGCTCTCCGAAGCCGAGCGGGCGGCCGACGGCGAGGTCGCCAAGCTGGTCGACAACGGTTCGACCGCCGACCGCCTCGACATCGTCGTCATCGGCGACGGGTACACCGCCGCCGAGCAGGACCGGTTCCACGCCGACGCGCGGGCCAAATGGGCCGAGATCACGGCCGTCGAGCCGTACTCCACGTACCGGAACCTCTTCAACGTCTGGACGGTCGACGCCGTCTCCCACGACTCCGGCGTCTCCGGCGACCCCACGCCGGCCACCGTCCGCGACACCGCCCTCGGCTCCTACTTCTGGTGCGAGGACATCGAGCGGCTGCTCTGCATCGACCAGCCGAAGGTGGACGCCTACGTGGCGAAGGCCCCGGCGGCCGATCTGGTCCTGGTCCTCTCCAACAGCACCAAGTACGGCGGGGCCGGGTACAACGAGCCCAGCGCCACCCTCGGCTACGAGGGGATATCGACCGCCTCCGCGGGCAACGCGAAATCCGGCCAGGTGGCCATCCACGAGACGGGCCACTCCCTGGGCAAGCTCGCCGACGAGTACTTCTACCCGGACACCCCGGGCTACGAGAAGTACGAGGGCCCCGAGCCCGCCGACTCCAACACCTCCACGCTGCCCGCCGACCGGATGGCCGCCGAGCGCGCCAAGTGGTACCGCTGGCTCGGCGCGCAGTCGCCCGACGGCGGCACGGTCGGCGCGTACGAGGGCGGCGGCTACTACGTCACCGGCCTGTACCGGCCCACCGACGGCTCGATCATGCGCGTGCTCGGCAAGCCCTTCAACCTGCCCGGCACCGAGGCGATGATCGCCGGCTTCTACCAGCACGCGAAGCCCGCCGCCCCGCTCACCCCGACCGGCCGCACCCTGCGGCTGCGCAACACGGCGAAGGTCTCCGTACCCCGGCTGGCCGGAGCGGACGGCCGGCAGGTCGACGTGCGCTGGTACCTCGACGGCCGCGAGCTGAAGCGGTTCGCGGGCCGCACCGAGGTCGCGGTCGCCGAACTGTGGCTCTTCGACCTGCGCACGCACAAGCTGTCGGTCACGGCCGAGGACCGCACCCCCTCGGTCCGCGACCCGAAGATCGCCCGCACCCTGAAGTCCACGGTCGACTGGAGCGTCCGCCTGTAGTTCCCCTGCACGCGGGGCTGCACCCGGCGCTGCGTGCAGGGTTCAGGCCCCGGCCGCGTACGTCCAGAATTCGCGCATCACGGCGTGCGGGGCCGGGCTGTTCATCTCCCGCTGGGTGAGCAGGACGGAGACGGCGCCGGTGGACGGGGTGATGTGGCCGGCGGTTCCGGTGCCGCCGACCCAGCCGTACCGCCCCGGCACGTTCCACGGATCGCGGGTCGTGACGTCCACCGAGCCGCCGAACCCCCAGCCCTGGCCCTCCAGGAACAGCTCGCCGGCGGCCCGCTGGGCCGGGGTCAGCCAGTCGGTGGTCATCTTCCGCACCGACTTGGCCGACAGGAGCCGGCCCCGGCCCCCGTCCAGCGCCCCCTCCGCGAGCAGCATCCGGCCGAACGCGCACCAGTCGTCGGCGGTCGAGACCAGGCCGCCGGCGCCGGAGGGGAAGGCCGGGAGGCTGCTCCACTGCCCGTGCGGGGCGTCGGCCGCTTCGAGGCCGCCCTCGCCCTCGCGGTAGTAGCTCGTGAACCGGCCCAGGTCGGCGGCCGGGACGAAGAACCCGGTGTCCGCCATGCCCAGCGGCTCGAAGATCCGCTCCGCCATGAACTCGGGCAGGGACTGCCCCGAGACCCGGGCGATCAGCACGCCCAGGATGTCGGAGCAGGTGTTGTACAGGTAGGCCTCGCCCGGCTGGTACAGCATCGGAATGCCCGACAGCGTCTTCAGCCAGGCGTCCGGCGCCGCGGTGTGCTGCGGCTGCGGCGGCCCCTGCTTCAACTCGCCGACCAGCGGCGCGACCGCGGGCAGCGAGAAGTCGGACGGGAACCCGTACCCGGCGCGGGAGGTGAGCAGGTCGAACACGGTGATCGGGCGGTCGGCGGGCACCACGTCGTCGAGCGGGCTCGCGGGCGTACGGGCGACGAGGGGCGAGGCCAGCTCCGGCAGCCACGGCGCGATCTCGTCCTCCAGGGCCAGCAGGCGCTCCTCGACCAGTGTCATGGCGGCCGCGGCCGTCACGGGTTTGGTCATCGAGGCGATCCGGAAGATTGAGTCCCGGACCATCGGAGCCGTGCCCTCGATGTCGGCCGAGCCGACGGCCTCCACCTCCACCCGGTCGCCGCGGGCCACCAGGCCCACCGCCCCGGGCAGCGATCCGCTGCTCACGTGCCGTTCCAGGATGTCGCGCAGGTCGCTCATCACTCCACCTCTCCCGATCCCGCTCCGGATGCCTGCCTCCCACAGACTCCCGCAGCGCCGCGCATTCATCGGCCGGACGCGCGGCCGGACGCGCTCGGGCCACCCGATATCCGGTGGCCCGGGCCCGGCCGGCGGTCCTAGGGTGCGAGCCATGACGATCATGGGCTCCGAAGCCGTAGACCGATCCGTGTCCCTCACCGCACAGGCCCTGCGCAGGGTGGCGCACCTGGACTGGTCCGTCCCCGCCGCCGGCCTGGAGTGGAGCTGTTACGACACCGCCGTCCACGTGGCGAGCGATTTCGCCGGGTACGCCACCCAGCTCACCGGGCGCTCGACCAGCGGGTACGCCCCCTTCGCCATCAGCGCCGCCCCCGGCACCACCCCCGACGGCCTGATCCAGGTCATCGAGGCCACCGGAGGCCTGCTGTCCGCCGCCGTGGCCGTGACCGACCCGGAGGTCCGGGCCTGGCACCCGTACGGCATGGCGGGCCCGGACGGATTCGCCGCGATGGGCGTCGTCGAGACGCTGCTGCACACCCACGACATCCTGACCGCTCTCGGCGTCCACGACTGGGAACCCGACGCGGACCTCTGCGAGCAGGTCCTCGACCGGCTCTTCCCACAGGTGCCGCGCGACATCGCCGCCCCGTGGCCGACGCTGCTGTGGGTGACCGGCCGGGATGAACTCCCGGGCCTGCCGCGCCGCACGGCGTGGCGCTGGTACGCCGAACCCATCATCGCGGAACGCGTCGTGCTCTGCGAGATCTCCCCGCTCGTCGCCGGCGACCTCCGCGACGGCGGCACCGGCGGCTTCGCCTGGGCCGAGGACGGCCCCGGCGAGGGCACCCGGGTCGCCTCCGGGATGGTGGCCAAGGCGCGGGAGGAGGGTACGTTCCGCCCGGGGTGGGGCGCGTACGCCGTCGTCCGTACGCAGGACCGGCGCGCGATCGGCGGGATCGGCTTCCACGGCGCCCCCGACGCCGAGGGGAACGCGGAGGTCGGCTACGACCTCGTACCGTCGGCCCGCGGCAACGGCTACGTCACCGAGGCGCTGAAGGGCCTGGTCGCCTGGGCCTTCGAGCAGCCCGGCGTGACCGCGTTGCACGCCAGGGTGGACGCGGACAACGCGCCCTCCCACGGCGTGCTCGTCCGGGCGGGCTTCGAGCGGACGGGCTCCACCGAGGACGGCGGAGCCCGTTACACCCTGCGGGCGGCCGGCCGGTAGCCGCCGCTCAGTAACCGCAGTTGGTGACCCACTTGTGGGAGGAGATGCGGTCGTTCCACTCCCACGGGATGTTGCCGGCCGAGCCGTTCGGGGCGCAGGTCGACGCACCGCCGTAGCCGATGTTCTCGTAGACGCGCACGTCCCCGAAAGAGCCGGCGTACCCGTTGTTCCACCAGGACGAGGCCCGGTCGTTCATGTTGAAGTTGCCGCCGGCCCCACAGGTGCGCCAGTCGGAGTCGTTGCCGCTCCAGCCGCAGGCGTGGCCGCCGCGGTTGGTGTCCTCCCAGACCCAGTAGTTGCCGTCCGCGGCCGCGCCGGAGGCGTCGGCCGTGGCGGCGCCGGCGGCGGTCACGGTCGCGGGAACGGCCAGCAGCGGTACGGCGAGCGCGCCGGCGAGCAGCAGGGTGCGGAACTTACGCATGGGATCCTCCGGAGGGTCGTGAGTTCGGTGCCGTGTCGTGTTGTTCGGAACTGTGTTTTTCGGATACTTGGCGCGCCTTCGGCAGCGCGCCGTTCTGGAGCCGCCACCTGAGCGCGATCTCCTCCTGGTGCTGGGCACGGAGTCGTTCGCCGTAGGTGTGGTCCAGAGCCTGGGAGACCCGGGCCAGCGGAGTGCCGGCCGCGCAGGTCGCTTCGACGACGGCCAGTTCGGCCTCGGCCGCGTCCGCCTCGGCCGGCGGCATGCTCTCGCCGAACCGGGCCGCGGCCTGCCGGGAGGCGTCGGGGTTCGCGTACGGGCGGCCCGCCGCCCGCATGCACGCGGCCCACTGCCCGACGGCCTGCGCGTACTGCCCGTCCTCGTGTACGCGCGCCTCCCGCACCGGCCCCAGGTTCATCGTGACGACTTTGACGCGGAACCAGGTCGCCAGATCCCCGTAGAGTGTGCGCTCGGCGTCCGCGATGCAGCCCTCGGCGGAGGCGGTGATCGTCATCCCGGTGGGGGCGGTGGCCGAGAGCCCCACGGGTGTGGAACCCATGAGCGCGGTACGGGCGGCCGCCCGCCCGGATGCCGAAAGGCCGCGGAAGTACCGCTGGTTGGGGTCGGCCTCCCGCGCCTGCGCGGCGGCGCGCTGGTCCCGGCCGCCGTAGCCGTGGGCCCGCGCCCACTCGATGTCGTCCACCCCGTACGGGAAGGACCGCGCGGTGTCGTCCGGGGCCTCGGTGACCGCGTACGGGAAGCCCCGCCCGTCCATGCAGCGGCTGATCAGGATCTGCTCGGCCCGCTCCAGCAGGCGGGTGTCCGCGGGGCTCGGCTCGCGGGCGGGGGCGGGCGGGGCGGCCGGCGCGGCCGCTGCGGCCGGACCCGCTGTGGCCTCGGGCGCCGGGCCGGCCGGGGTCCCGGTGGCCGATCCGCATCCTCCCAGGAGCAGGAAGGCCGCCAGGGCGGCGGCCGTGGCCCGGCCGGGGTCGTGTCGTTGCATCGGTGTGCTCCCTCCTCTCACGGCGACGGCGGCGGTGGTGCGGCGAACTCAGGTCTAGCGGCGATCCGTTGTTCGGCGTCGGCGTGGTGGCAGTGAACAAACAATTGCTGAACAATCCACCCCAGAGGGCGGCAAACTCACCAGGTGGGAAAGGGGAGGCCATGGCTCGCAAGGAGCGTCCGCTGGAGGGGGAGGACGGACCGCTGCGGCAGTTCGCCGCCGCCTTGCGCCGCCTGCGCCACGAGGCCGGATCCCCGCCGTACCGGGACCTGGCGGCGCGCGCCCACTACTCGGTGGCGACGTTGTCCGGGGCCGCGTCCGGCCGGAGGCTGCCGAGCCTCGACGTGACGCTGTCCTACGTCCGCGCCTGCGGCGGCGAGGCGCAGGAGTGGGAACGCCGCTGGCACGGCGTCGCCGCGCAGCTGTCGGCGCAGGCGCCGGAGCCGGATCCCGAGGAGGATCCGGGGGAGACCGGGGCGCACGGGACCCCGTACGTCGGCCTCGCGGCCTTCCGGACCGAGGACGCGGGCCTGTTCTTCGGCCGGGAGCGGCTGGTCGAGGACCTCCTCGCCACCCTCACCCGGCAGCGCGTCGTCGCACTCGTCGGCGCCTCCGGAGCCGGCAAGTCCTCCCTCCTGCACGCCGGTCTGCTGCCCCGGCTGTGCGCGCAGGCCCCGCCCCGGGCGGTGCACGTCCTGACCCCCGGGCCGCACCCGCTCGGCCGCGTACGGCAGGCCTTCGCCGCACACCCGGCCGACGGCGGCGAACTCGTCCTCGTGGTCGACCAGTTCGAGGAGGTCTTCACGGTCTGCGCCGACCCCGACGAGCGCGCCCGCTGCATCACCGCGCTCGTCGAGGAGGCCCGGCGGCCCGGTTCCCGCTGCCGCGTCGTCCTCGGCGTACGCGCCGACTTCTACGCCCACTGCACCCGCTACGACGCCCTCGTCGAGGTCCTGCGCGACGCCCAGGTCCTCGTCGGACCGATGAGCGCGGCCGAACTGCGCCGCGCCGTCGTCGAACCGGCCCGCCGGGCCGGCCTCACCGTCGAAGGCGCACTCCAGGCGACGCTCGTCGCCCACGCCCACGGACAGGTCGGCGTCCTGCCCCTGCTGTCCCACGCGCTCCTGGAGACCTGGCGGCGCCGCCGCGGCGCTGCCCTGACCCTGGACGGCTTCCACGCGGCGGGCGGCTTCGAGGGAGCGCTCGCCCAGTCCGCGGAAACCCTCCACGCCTCGCTCTCCGCACCTCAGCAGCGGCTCGCCCAGCAGATCTTCGTCCACCTCATCGCCCTCGGCGAGGGCACGGAGGACACCAAACGCCCCGTGGCCCGCGAAGAGCTGAACCAGGACGCCGACACCGCGACCGTCCTCGCCCGGGCCGCGCGGCTGCGCCTGCTCACCCTCGACGACGGACGGGTCGAAGTCACCCACGAAGCCCTCATCCGCGCCTGGCCGCGGCTGCGCGGCTGGCTCACCGACGACCGCGAGCGCTTACGCCTGCACCGCCGCCTCACCGACGCCGCCCGCACCTGGGAGGCCCTCGGCCGGGACTCCGGAGCCCTCTACCGCGGCACCCGGCTCGACCTCGCCCGCGACCTGGCCGCCGGCCGGCCGATCGGACTCACCGCCGGCGAACGGGCCTTCCTCGAAGCGAGCACGGCGGCCGAAGCCGCCGCCGGGAACACCGCCCGGCGCCGCGCCCGCCGGCTGCGCATCCTCGTGGCGCTGCTCGCCGCCCTCGTGGTGGTGGCCGGGGTCGCCACCTCCAACGCGGTGCGCGCCGAGGACGAGGTCACCCGGCAGCGCAACGACGCCGTCGCGCAGAACCTCGCCGACAGCGCGACGGACCTCGCCAACACCGAGCCGGGGCTGGCCGTACAGCTGGGCCTGACGGCGTACCGCCTCTCGCCCACCGCCAAAACGCGCGACGGCCTGGCCAGCACCCTGATGACCGCCACACCCGCGCA
This sequence comes from Streptomyces sp. NRRL S-244, assembly GCF_000717915.1. Classification (GTDB taxonomy): domain Bacteria; phylum Actinomycetota; class Actinomycetes; order Streptomycetales; family Streptomycetaceae; genus Streptomyces. Next base: position 179,760 of record NZ_JOCX01000003.1, on the reverse strand, counting down.
CGCCAAGGAGGTCCTCGCGCTCGCCTACCGCCCCGACGGTGGCCAGCTGGCCACCGCGAGCGGCGACCACACCGCCCGGCTGTGGCGGATGCACGGCACCGACGGTCCCGTCGCCGAGGCCACGCTGAGCGGTCACGGCGGCGACGTCCGCACCGTGTCCTACCGTCCGGACGGCCGCACCCTCGCCACCGGGTCCGCCGACGGGAGCGTCCGGCTGTGGGACACGGCGGACCCGTCCCGGCCGGCCGTGCTGGCCTCGCTGACCGGGCAGGGCGGCGACGTCCGCTCCCTGGCCTACAGTCCGGACGGCCGTACGCTCGCCACCTCCGGGACCGACGGCAGCGTCGGGCTGTGGGACGTGGCCGACGCCGCCCGCCCCGCCCCGCTCGCCCGGCTCGACGGACACCGGGACGCCGTCCGCTCCGTCGCCTTCAGCCCGGACGGCCGTACGCTCGCCAGCGCCGGCGAGGACCGGACCGTACGGCTCACCGACGTGGCGGACCCGCGGCGGCCGCAGCCGCTGGCCGTCCTGGAGGGCCACGACAGCGCCGTGTTCTCGGTGGCCTTCGGACCCGACGGGCACACGCTCGCCGCAGCCAGCGGCGGACGTACGGCGATCCGCCTGTGGAACATCACCGACCTGCGCCGTCCCGCCCCGCTCGCCGTCCTCACCGGCCACACCGACGTCGTCGGCTCGGTGGTGTTCAGCCCCGACGGGCGGACCCTGGCCAGCGCGAGCGACGACCGCACGGTGCGGGTGTGGAGCGTGGCCCGCCCGGCCCACCCCGGTCTGCTGAGCACGCTCACCGGCCACCTCACCGCCGTCAGCTCGGTCGCCTTCAGCCCCGACGGCACGGTGCTGGCCTCCGGGGGTTTCGACGCCACCGTCCGGCTGGCGGGGACCGACGAGGCGCGGGTCATCGCCGACGCCTGCGCGCACACCGGACCCCGGATCACCCGCGCCCAGTGGTCCGCGCACCTGCCGTACGTCGCGTACTCGCCGCCGTGCAGCGGGCTGGAGCAGCGTCGTCAGGGCGGGGTGGGGACCGGTGGCGATAGCCTCGGGTGGACGCCCGACACCGGCTCGGAAGGCAGGTCCCGATGGCGAGTTCAGCCGATGTACCGAGTTCTTCTCCTTCTCCGACTTCCTCCGCCTCCGCCCGGTCCCGGGTTCCCGTGATCGACCTCGGTCCGTGGCGGTCCGGTGAGGCCGGGGCGCGGGAGCGGATCGCCGCCCGCGTCGACGAGGCCCTCCAGGCCGCCGGATTCCTGCTGATCACCGGGCACGGGGTGGATCCCGGGCTGCCCGCGCGGATCCGGGAGGCCGCCAAGGAGTTCTTCCGGCTGCCGGCCGAGGCGAAGGAGCCGTACGCGGTCGCGGTCGGCGGCCGCGGCTGGCTCGGACCGGGCGCCGAGGCCAACAGCTACGCGGAGGGGGCGGCCTCGCCGCCCGACCTCAAGGAGTCCTGGTCCTGCGCGGCGGACGAGCCCACCGGGAACCCGTCCGTGGACGCCGAGTGGTTCCGGCCGAACGCCTGGCCGGCCGAGGTACCGGCGCTGGCGCCACTGGCCGTCGAGTACATCGCCCGGATGCGGGCCCTGTCCGACGAACTGCTGGAGCTCCTCGCCACCGCACTCGGCCTCGCCGCCGACCACTTCACCCGCCACACCGGGCACCCCACCTGGGGGTTCAACCTCAACTGGTACCCGGGCACGGAGGTGCTCGGCGAACCCCTGCCGGGCCAGTTCCGCATCGGGGCGCACACGGACTTCGGGACGGTCACGGTCCTCGACCGCGAGCCGGGCTCGGGCGGGCTCCAGATCCACACCGACGCCGACGGCTGGCAGGACGCCCCGTACGACCCGGCCGCGCTCACCGTGAACATCGGCGACCTGATGGCCCGCTGGACCGGGGACCGCTGGCGCGCCGGCCGCCACCGCGTGCTGCCGCCACCCGCGGACGCACCGGCCGAGGAGCTCGTCTCACTGGTCTACTTCTACGAATGCGACCCGCACACCCGGGTCGAGTCCCTCCCGGCCCCGGTCGGCCGGGTGGTCCACGCCCCGGTGGACTCCCACGCCTACCTGCGGGCGAAGCTGGACGCGATCACCGTGTCCTGATCCTCCTCCTGGAGGGTGAGCCGGGGATGACCCGCAGGGGGAGGCCCGCTCCTCCTGCGAGGTGACGATCACGGACGGTTCGTCGCATACGTTCGACGTCATGAATCGACGCATGACCGCCGCATCCCTCGCGTTACTCGTCCTCCTGCTGCCGGTGGCGGTCGCAGGCCCCGCCGCGGCCGCCCCGCCGCCGGCGGGCGCCCCGGCCGCCTCGGACACCCGCGTGGTGCTGCCGCAACTGCCGCGCCCCACCGGCCCGTTCGCGGTCGGCCAGGAGACCCTGCACCTGGTGGACCGCAGCCGGACCGACCCCTGGGCGGGGTCCGGACCGCGCGAGCTGATGGTGACCATGCGCTACCCGGCCCACCGCGGCACCGGGAAGCCCGCCCCGCCCTGGCTCACCCACGAGGAGGCCCGGCTGCTGCTGGCCGACCGCGACCTGGGCGAGGCCGTCGCGGTCGAGAGCCTGGTGGGAACCAAGGCCCACGCCCGCTCGGACGCCCGTCCCGTGGCCGGCCGGTACCCCCTGATCGTCCTGTCGCCCGGATTCACCGTCCCGCGCGCCACCCTCACCTCCCTCGCCGAGGAGCTCGCCTCCCGCGGCCATGTGGTCGCCGCCGTGGACCACGCGTACGAGACCTCCGGTACGGCCTTCCCCGGCGGGCGCGTCCTGACCTGCCTGGCCTGTGACAAGGCCAACAGTGAGGAGGGCGCCAAGCTGGTCACCGACAACCGGGCCCGCGACGTGTCCTTCCTGCTGGACCGGCTCACCGGCCGCCACCCGGCCTGGCGCAACGCCGGCCTCATCGACCCGGGCCGGATCGGCATGGCCGGGCACTCCATCGGAGGCTCCGCCGCGGTCGCCGCCATGGCGGCCGACCCGCGGATCCGCGCCGGGATCGACATGGACGGCGGGGTGTTCTCGCCGGTCCCGGAGGGCGGACTCGGCGGCAGGCCCTTCATGCTGCTCGGCGCGGAGGAGTCCCGCCCCGGCAACACCGGGACCGGAGCGGCGAGCTGGGACCCCAACTGGAAGCGGCTCGACGGCTGGAAGCGCTGGATCACCCTCGACGCCTCCCACCACTTCACCTTCACCGACTGGCCGACCATGAGCGACCAGCTGGGGCTGCCCCCGCTGACGCCGCTGCCCGGCGCCCGTTCGGTCGACCTGACCCGGCGCTACGTCGGTGCCTTCTTCGACCAGCACCTGAAGGGCGTCCCGCAGCCGCTGCTCGACGGCCCGGACCCCCAGGCTCCGGAGGTCCGCTTCCACACCCCGTGACCCGCGGCCGGGGCGGTGACCGGGTCCGCGGCGTCCGCCCGGGCGGACCCGATTACCGCTGGTCGGCGGTGTTCGGCAGGATGGGGGCATGACCGAGATCCGCACCCCCCGCCTGCTCCTGCGCCGCTGGACCGACGACGACCTCGTCCCCCTGTCGGAGATCAATGCCGACCCGGACGTGATGCGCTGGATCGGCGACGGCTCCACCCTCGACCTGGAGGAGACCGCCGAGGAGATCGAGCGCTGGGAGGAGGAGTGGGATGAGGAGGGCTTCGGCCTCTTCGCCGTCGAGCTCCTGGCTTCGGGCGAGCTGATCGGGGCGGTCGGGCTGACCGTGGCGCAGTCCCCGTCGGAGGTACGGGACTTCGTGGCGGTCAGCTGGCGGCTCGGCCGCCCGTACTGGGGCCAGGGCTACGCCTCCGAGGCCGCGCAGGCCACGCTGGAGTTCGCCCTCCAGGACCGCGGCCTCGACCGGGTGATCGCGGTCAACCGGTCGGGCCACGAGGAGTCCGAGAACGTGATCCGCAAGCTGGGCATGGTGCTGGACCTCGACACCACGGACCCGGAGCACGGCCACCTGCTCCAGGTCCACAGCATCGACCTGACGGAATACGAGGCCTGACACGAGGCCCGCCCCGAGGGCGCCTTCCGCAGCCCGTGCCTCAGGGCCGGCGGAACCAGCGGCGCCGCGGGGCGGCCGGCGGGCCGAACGGCGGGAGGGCCTTGAAGCGCTCGTCCAGGGTCACCGTCGGGGCGATGCGCCGCAGCGCGCCGCGGGCCAGCGTCAGCGGGTGCTCGGGGAACTCCGCGTCCCACTCCTCGAGGTCGGCGACGTGGTACGGCAGGCCGCCCGAGACGTCCGGCCCGTACGGGTGCGGGCGGAAGTAGTTCTCGTGGCCCACGCGGGCGCCGACGAGGGCCTCCCGCATCCCGGTCGTGCCCTGTTCACCCGCCTGCACCTTGATCACCGTGCTGCAGCCCGCCTTCGGCACGGTCCAGGAGGCGAGGAACACCAGCCCGTGCTCGGTGTTCGGCCGCCGGATCTTGACCAGTTGCCGTACGGCCGGGACGGAGTCCACCTCGCCGGGCACGGCCTCGATCAGCCCTCCGCCCGCCCGGGCCACGGACCGGGCGAGGCCGTGCCGGAGCCGGTCGGTCTCGTGCAGCGGCGCCGGCAGGTCCGGGACCAGGGGGAAGAAGTGGACGGAGAGGACGAGGCCGTTCTCGTCGGTCCAGAGACCTTGCTCGCGCTCGGTGAAGCCGGTGAGGTCCATGCCCGTGATCGGTGTCGGTGTGGATATCGGTGTCATGGGGATCATGATGCTGATCACCGGCCGGGCCTGCCGCAGCGGGTCAGGCCGGGGGCGGGCCCGGGGGCGTGGGCGGTGGCAGGGCCGGGGCTTCGGCGGCGTGGCCCGCGCGGATCGCGGCGAGGGCGGCGGTGTGGACGGCCGCCGGGTCGCCGTGGTGGGGGACCGGGCTGCCGGTCAGCGTGTACCACTCCTCCGCGTCCTTGTACTGGACCTCGATCCGGACCGATCCGCCGTCCGGCAGCGCCGTCGTGCGCAGCGTCAGCGGGCCCGTGATGACGCCGACCTCGTCCGTCATCGCCCCGCCGGGCCCGGCCAGGACCTCGTCGCACCACTGCTGCCGTCCGGCCATGATCTGTCGTCCTCTCATGCCTCTCATGCCGCTCATGCCACGCAGCTGTCCAGCATCGTCCCGAGCATCTTCTTCTCCGGTTCGGTCACGGTCAGTCCGTACGTGGATTTCACGGTGGTCCAGGCCCGCCCGTACTGGCACCAGCTCGATTTGTCCGGCGGCTGCCACAGGTCGGGGCTCTGGTCGCCCTTCGAGCGGTTCGTGGCCGCCGTCACCGACAGCAGCTGAGGGTGGGTCAGGTCGTTCGCGAATGCCTTGCGCCGCGCGGCGTCCCAGCCGGCCGCGCCCGAGCGCCAGCCCTCGGCGAGCGGCACGATGTGGTCGATGTCCATCTTCGACGCCTCGGTGACCACGACCCCGTCGTACAGGCTCTTCCAGGTGCCGGAGACGGCCTTGCACTCGGCGTCCTGGGCGACGTCCTTGCCGTCCCGCTTGAGGACGACCTCGCGGGTGTCGCACTTGTTGCCCTGCTCCGCCCAGTGGGTGAACTTGGCCCGGCTGTAACCGGCCATGGTCCCGGGCGGGGCGACCTTCAGCGCGGCCAGCTGGGTACGGGCCGCCTGCACGCCGACCATGCCGGGCAGTACGTCCCCCGAGGCCGGTTTGGCGTCCGCGCCCCCCGGAGCGGAGGGCGACGTACCGGCCGCCGAGGGCTTCGCGTCCTTGCCCGGCGCGGTGCCGGTACCCGAGCACCCGGCCACGGCCAGCAGCACCGCCGCCGCCAGGACCGCATCCCGGACACGTATCTGACGTCCCATGAACCCACCCCGAGCCGGTCCCGCACCGCACGCTGTCCCGGAAAGACTACCCAGAACCGGACATTCAACCGGACAGTCGACCCGCCGCGGACACGCCACCGTCGAGCCGGGCGCGGCGCGGGCCGCCGGACCGGCCGCCGAGCGGGGCCCCCTCGGCGGGCGTTGTCAGTGGCTCTCGCTAGTCTCCCGACATACCGCAGCTCAGGGGGCTTCGTCCCCCTGGTCGACGCTGCGCGCATCCGGGATCGGGCAGGCGGAGGGGCACGTACTGATGGCATGGCTGGCGGCGGGCGAGGGGTACGAGATCGCCCTGGTGGAAGGGAAGGTGGCGGCGCGGTCCGCCACCGGCCGCTCGGCGGGACGGCAGTTGAAGACGCTGCCCAAGGCCCTGCGCGACCATCCCGAGGTGGACCGGCTGCGCCGGCTCGCCGAATGGCTGGACCGGCACGAGGCCGCCTGCATCGCCCAGGTGGACACCTGGATGGTCTCCTCGCTGCCCGTGCCGACGGCGCTGCTCGCCCGGGTCTGGCCGGACGAGGCCTGGCAGAGCGCCCTGCGCGACATGGCCGTCGTCGGCGAGGACCCGGACGAGGTGGGCTTCCTGCGGGACGCCACCGCGTCCGGGGAGCTGAAGGTGGTCAACCTCGACGGTGAGACCGTACGGCTCTCCCCGCGCACGGTGACCCTGCCGCACCCGGTGCTGCTGCCCGACCTGGACGACGTACGGGACTTCGCGGCCGAACTCGGCATCGTGCAGCGCGTCGAGCAGATTCACCGGCCCACCTGGGAGAAGCCCGACGGGCTGGCGGCCACCGCCACCGAGGTACGGGATTACGCGGGCGGCGTCTTCGCGAGCCGGTTCGGCCTGGCCGCGCGGGCGACGGGCCTCGGCTACCGGGTCTCCGGCGGCTACGCGACCTGCAAGGTCCGCGACACCGGCCGCGGCACGGAGGCCGCGGTCTGGATCGGCGAGCCGTACTACGAGGACGAGACGAGCACCGGCGCCCTGAGCTGGCACGACGAGAACGGCCGGGCGGTGCGCCTGACGGAGGTCGGACCGGTCGCCTGGTCCGAGGGAATGCGGATGGCCGCGGCGCTGTACGCCGGGCGCAAGATCGAAGAGGGCGGGGACGCGCGATGAGCACCACCAGCACCAGCACCACGAGGGCGGCCGACACCGAGGCCGACGCCGTGGCCGACGCCGAACTGCTGCTCAAGGCAGGCGCCGTGCTGCCGAACGGCACCGAGGGCGCGGGCCCCTCGGCGGTCGACCTGACCGCACGCTCCTACCGCCACCCCGCCCTCCCCGACGGCCGCGTCGTCGTCCGGCTCGCCGCCGCCGAACTGGGCCCGGCCGAGGACCTCGCCGCCGGCTTCCTGGGACTCGTACGCGACGAGGCCGAGGGCGCCGCGCCCGTGGTCGGCCTCGGCCAGCGCCAGGCCCTCGGCTTCCCCGAATGGGTCCTCGTCCACCACCCGGAGGACGGACACCACGCCCTCGCCGTGGTCCCCGAACTCGACCGGCTCGCCCGTACGGCCAAGACCAAGCCCAAGGCCGCCCTCGACGCCTGCCACGAACTGGCCGGCCGGCTCGCCGCCGCCGTCCCGCACTTCCTGCCCGTCTTCTACGAGCAGGCCGCCCGCATCTTCCTCGCCGTCGAGAACACCACCTACGCCGCCCAGCTGTTCGGCCGCGCCCGGACCAGCGAGGCCCAGCACGGCCTGCCCGTGGACGAGGACCGCCTCGACGGCGTCTTCCTCGAATTCGCCCTGGTCGGCGCCCTCCCGGTCAAGGTGCTCACCGGCTACGCCAAGGAACTGTCCGCCCGCGTCAGCCCCGCCGAGGCCCACGAGCGCTTCCGCCGGCTGTGCGTCCGGCGCACCGCAGGCGGACTGCCGCCCTCCGCGCAAGCCGCGACCGAGCTGCGCCGCCTCGCCCGCGCCGCCGGCCTGACCGGCACCGAGGCCGAGCAGGACTACCTCGCCGAGCTGCTCCCGCTGCCGGCCACGCTGCGGGCCGCGTACGGCTGGTGGAAGGCGCACCGCACCGCGCTCGTCGCGCTGGCCCGCCGGGTGCCGTCCGTACGGGGCACCCTGCTCGGTCTGATGCCGCCCGGCGGCGGGGACGGCGAACTCCCCGCGCTGTGGCTCGGGCTGCTGGAGGAATCCGGCGCCACCGCCGGGCTGGTCCGCGCCGACCTGCCCGCCGAGCAGCGCTGCTCCGACGGCGCCGCCGGCTGGCTGGAGCGCTTCCACGCCGCCCGGCACACCGGCTGGGGCTCGCGCCCCACGCTGCCCGCCCTGCTCGACCTCGTCGCCCGCGCCGCCGACCGGCTGCGCGCCGAACTCGCCGAGCCCGGCCGCGAAGCGGGCCTGAAGGTGGGCGTCGAGGACGCCGACCTGCTGGACCTGCTGCTCTCCCTGGACGTCCCGGTCACCGACCCCGAGCCCGACTCCACCTCGCGCCGGCGCCACGACCAGCTGAACCTGGCCGACTGGGCACGCTCCGACCAGCGGCGGGACCTGCTCGCCGTCGCCGCCGACCAGCGCTTCCGGCCCGCGTTCGGGCGAGCCGCGTACGGCCTGGGCGGCGACGCCCACGCGGTGGAGGTCATGCGGCTGCTCGCCGCCTCGCCCGGCGGCCGCCCGATGCTCACCGAGTGGATGCACGAAGTGGCCGCCGCCTCCACCGCCGCGGGCCTGCCCGGACTGCCGGACGCCATCCGGCGGCTGACCTGGCTGCCCGCCGAGGCCCTCGAACTCGCCCGGGAGGAGGTGGCCCTCGCGGCCGCCGCCGATCTCGGCGAGACCCTCGCCCGCACCCTGCGCACCGGCCTCTTCGAGGAACTCTCCTGGCCCGCCTGGGAGAGCGCGATCGCCGAAATGACACCCGCCGGCCAGGGAGGCGGGCACGGGCTGACCGTCGTCGAGGCCTGGCCCCACCTGATCGTCGCCAACTCCGCCCAGGTCCGCGTCATCGACGCCGACTCCACCGTGCTCACCCACGACCTGCGGGCGGCGAGCAGCAACGCGCGCCGGTACGGATTCCACTACGTCGACGGCGAACTGCTCGTCTTCTGGGCCCACTACGGCAGCGGGGGCGTCGAGGGCTACTGGCACACCGACCCCGGCAACGTCTTCACCGTCGACGTCGCGGGCGGCTATTGGAACCTGCGCTCCGATGACATCAGCCTGCCCCTGCCCGGCGGCGGCCGCACCACCGGCGGCGGGGTCCTGCACGCCGGAGACACCAAACTGCCGGGCGAACGGCGACTGCTGTCCGACGGGACCTCGTACTGGGTGTGGCAGCACCGCGACCAGGAACACGACGGCGGCTGGCGCGAGTACGACCCCGCCGGCGGAGCCCTCGGCCGGCTCTCGGCGCCCGGCTTCCTCACCGACGCCCTGCGCGCCCACCCCGGGGACGGCAACACCGTGCCCACCCAGTCCTGCTGGCTGCGGCCCGCGCCCGCCGTCGAGGGCTCGGCCCTCGGCGCGCCCGCGGACGGCCTGCTCGGCTGGCGCATCGTACGCGTCCCCGGCCGGGGCTGGGAGGCCTCCGACACCGGCGGCCGCCGCGTCAGCGTGCCCGAGGGCGCCGAGATGCCCGTCGCCGCGCTGACCTTCCCCGGCGACGAGCGGCCGCGCGCCCTGAGCCACCGCTGGCGCGAGCTCAGCATCAGCGACCCGGAAGGCGTGGTCACCGCCCAGTCGCGCAGCGACTACCGCACCGCCGCCTTCGCCACCGGCAGCGTCGAACTCCCGCCGCTCCCCTTCTGGTACGCGCTGCGCCCGCGCGACCCCGAGGGCTCGGCCGCCCTGCGCGCCGCGGAGGGAGGGTCGGTCGGCGCCCTGCTCAAGGCGGCCGCCGCCGCCGAGACGGCCGCCGACCTGCCCGACCTGGTCCGCGCGGCGCTGCCGCAGGTCACCGCCCCGCCGCTGATCGGGGGCATCGTCGAGGTGCTGCGCTTCGCCCTGGCCCAGCAGGAGGCGCTGGACGGGGTCGCCGCCCGGCTGGACCCCGACGCGGGTGCGGCGGCCGACGGGCAGCCCGAAGGCCCCACCGACGAACTGATCGCCGACGCCCTGCACGGGCTCGTCGGCACCGGGTACTACCGCTGGGGCGCCCAGACCGACGCGGTGTACCGCTACCTGGGCGGGCTGGGCCGGGCGGCCTCCGACACCGACGCCGCCGCGGTGCCCGGCCGGCTCCACTTCGACCTGCCCGCCCTGCCGTACTCCGCCCTCCCGTTCACGCCGCTGCTGGACCGGCCCGCGGCCATCGCGTACCGGGCCGCCGCCGTCGGGACCACCGACGAGCAGCGGGCCGCCCTGTGCACGGTGCTCGGCCAGGTGGACGCGCTCGGGCTGGCCTCCGCCGAGGGCTCCGCCGACCGCTGGCGCCGGGTCCTGGTCCACCTCGACCAGCGCCACCTGCGCACCCCCGACGGCATCGAGCGCAACACCTCGCACCGCAGCCTGCTCCCGCTGGGCGGCGGAGCCGTCCTCGGCCTCACCGAGCACAGCGTGTCCGTACCCGACGGCCACGAGTTCGGGGCCCTGCTGTACGACCCCGCAGGCCGCTTCGCCGTGCCCGGCCCCTACACCGTGCGCGGCGACGCCGCGCTCGGCGACCGGGAGCGCGGCCCCGGCTGGCTGGCCGCCTTCCTGGCCGAGGCCGCCGAGCGCGGGGCGGCGCCGTTCCTGCCCGAATCCGCCGAGGAGTTCGCCCGCCTCACCGGAGTCTCCGGAACCGTCGCACGACTCCTGCTGGCCGGCCTGCCGAACATCGACAGCTACGAGCACCACTTCCTGCCGGCCGAACTGCGCACCGCCCTGGGCGTCAAGGCGGCCGACGCGAAGCACGCCAGGACCGAGCTGAAGGGCCTCGACCCCGAGGTCCGGCGCGCGGTCGTCGGCGCGCTGCTGCCCGCCGACCCGGCGCGGCTGTGGACGGAGGGGCCGGACGTGGCCGCCGCCGCACAGGAGTGGAACCGCCGCGTGGGCCGTCGTACGCCCGTGCCCGAGTGGCTGCTCGCCGAGGCCACGCGCGGCGCGAGCACCGGCTGGTCCACGCACCGGGCGCTGGCCGCGATCCTCGGCCCGGCGCAGTCGCGCTCCTTGAGCGTGGACGTCGCCTGGGAGGTCAAGGGGGACCACGTCGAACCCCGCGAACCGGCCGACGAGCCCTTCACCGAGACCGTCCTGACCGGCGCGCTGACCCTGACGGCCTGGACGGCCCACCGGCTGCCCGCCGGGGACCCCCTGCGGGCCGCGCTGCCGCCCGCCCTGACCGCCGTACGGCAGCGGCTCGCCGCGCCCGAACTGATGCTCAGCATCGGGCACTTCACGAATCTGCCCGACTTCCGGAAGGCCGCGGGCACGCCGACCGAGACGGGCGAGGGCTACGAGCGGTACGGCGCGGTGGTCATGGCAACCGCGGACGACCGGCCCAAGCCCGCCCTGCGCACGGCCCTGCTCGACTCGACCGGCTCCGACCCGTACCTGCCGGCGCTGCGCGGCGAGGACCAGCAGCCTTCGTCGGTGGAGACGGCGCTGCGGGCCGTCCACGACGCGCGGTTCGCGGCGCTCCTCGCGGATCCGGGCGCGCCGGCGGGAGGGGCCGTCGACAAGGACGGCACCTGGTGGCCGCAGGACCCGGGCCGCTCGGTGCCCGAGCTGGTGGCGGAGGTCGGCGAGGCGCACGGCCTGGGCGCGGACGCGGCCGCCGTGTACCTGGCGCTGCTCGCCATGCCCGACCCCACCGACCGCAACATGGCGCGCTGGACGGGCTGGAAGCCGGCCCGGCTGAAGGCCGCCCGCGCCGAACTGGCCGCCACCGAGCTGGTGGTGACGGCCTCCCGGACCCGGGCCGGGCGCTCGCTGTTCCTGCCGGGCGGCTGGGCGGAGATGCCCTCGCCGGTGCTGCCGGTGGAGGTGTGGAAGCTGCCGATGTACGGGCTGGCCCCGGGCGGGCGGCCGGTGCTCGGGGTGCTGGTGCCGGACGAGCCCGCCGCGGACCTCTACCGGCGGGCCTGGCAGCGGATCCGCGAGGGCGACGTACCGCGCTTCGAGGCCCTGAAGGTCAAGCGCACCCGCGCACGCCGCCGCTGACGCCAAAGCCGAAGCCAGCCGCGGCGCGGCGCGCCCCTCCCCTTCCGAGGGCGCGCCGCGCCGCGCCGCCGGCACCCCCTACCCCCGTATCTTCCGAAGGACACACCACGTCATGACCCTGACCGACACACCCGTTCAGACCCCGGCCCGGCAGTCGCTGCCCGCCGAGGAGCGGTACGCCGGCGAACTCGCCTTCCTCTCCGCCCAGGACACCGGCCCCCGCCCGCCCGGCTGGGCGCTCACCCCGCGCGCCGTCGTCACCTTCGTGTGCGGCAGCGAGGGCGCGGAACTGGCCCTGCCGGGCCGCCGCCCCGCCGGGCTCCCGGCCAAGCTGGTGATCGCCCCGAAGTTCGTCGGCGAACGCGCCCTGGTCGAGCGCTGCGTCGTCACGCTCGCCGGGGAGCGCGGGCTGCTGCTCACCGGCGAGCCGGGCACCGCGAAGTCGATGCTGTCCGAGCTGCTGGCCGCGGCCGTCTGCGGCACCAGCGCGCTCACCGTGCAGGGCACGGCCGGAACGACGGAGGACGCCTTCCGCTACGGCTGGAACTACGCCCTGCTGCTCGCCCAGGGCCCCACCTCCCAGGCGCTCGTCGACTCCCCGGTGCTCTCCGCCATGCGGACCGGGCGGGTGGTGCGGGTCGAGGAGATCACCCGCTGTCTGCCCGAGGTGCAGGACGCGCTGGTGTCGATCCTGTCCGACCGGCGGGTGAGCGTGCCCGAACTGACCGCCACCGAGGACGCGGTGGTCTCCGCGGCCCCCGGGTTCACGGTCATCGCCACCGCCAACCTGCGGGACCGCGGGGTCTCCGAGATGTCCGCCGCCCTCAAGCGGCGCTTCAACTTCGAGACGGTGGCGCCGATCGCGGACGCGGACGCGGAGGCCACGCTCATCCGCCGCCAGGCGGTGGCCGCGGTGCAGCGGGCGGGCGCGGCGTTCGGAGTGGACGACGCGGTGCTGGACGCGCTGGTCACGGTCTTCCGGGACCTGCGCTCGGGCCGCTCGGCCGAGGGCTGGGACGTGGAGCGGCCGGGTACGGTCATGTCCACCGCCGAGGCGGTCCAGGTGGCGGCCTCGCTGGGCGTGGCCGCGGCGTACCTGCCGGGCGGCGACGTACTGGACCTGCTGCCGGGGCACCTGCTCGGCGTGGTCCGCAAGGACGACCCGGCCGACCACGGCCGCCTGCTGGGCTACTGGGACGGTCCGGTCCGCCGCCGCGCCGAAGACGGCTCGGCGATGTGGCGCCGCCTGTGGGACCTGCGCGGGAACCTCCGATGACGGCCCCTGACGCCCTCACCGACTCCGTCGGCTTTACGGAAGGCGCCGATCCGCGGACCGCCGTGGAGGGGCTCGCCGCGTCGCGGGCGCCGTACTTGCTGGGCGTACGGCACCACAGCCCCGCGCTGGCTGCGGTGGTGCCGGCGTTGCTGGACGCCGCGGAGGCGGAGGTGGTGTGCATCGAGCTGCCGACCGACTTCCAGCCGTGGCTGGAGCACTTGGCGGACCCCGAGACCGTCGCCCCCGTCGCCTTGGCGGGCACGGGCCGCGACGGCGGGCTCGCGTTCTACCCGTTCGCGGACTTCTCCCCGGAGCTGGCCGCGATCCGCTGGGCGCGGGCGCGCGGGGTGGAGGTCCGCTGCTGCGACCTCCCGCTGACCGACCCCGGCTGGACCGCCGCCCGGTCCGACGACGCGGCCCCGATGAGCCGCAGTTCGTACGCGAAGGCGCTGACCGCTTCCGGCACCGGGCGCGACGGCGACGACCTGTGGGACCGGGCCGTGGAGGTACTGGCCCCCGGATGCACGCCGGAAGCCGTCCGGCGGGCAGCCCTGGGCGTGGGCTGGGCCCTGCGCCAGGACGGCCCGGTCCCCGCGACCGACCTGGCCCGCGAGGCCCATATGCGCGCCGTCCTCAACGCCGCCGCGTCCGGCGGCCGAAGGGTCGCCGCGCTCATCGGCGCCTTCCACGCGCCGGCACTCCTCGCCGCCGCCGGCCGGGTGCCCGGAGATGTCGTCGCGTCCGGGTCCGTGCCAGGCCCAGGCCCAGGCCCCGGCGCGGTCGTCGGCGACCCGCCGGTGGGTGCCGCCGGCTCCGGTACCCGGGACGGTGCGAGGCGCAGCGCCGGGGCTGCGGATCAGGTGCGGGTGCCCGGGTCTCGTGCGGGTGCAGCTGCTGCTCCGGGGAGCCCGGAGTCCGGTGTGGTGGCACCTGGTGCCGATGCCTCGGCCATGCAGGCCCTCGCTTCCGCGGCGGGCGTCCGGGGAACGGCCGAGGCCGGCGGGGCCGTGACCTCCCTCGTGCCCTACTCCTTCGACCTGCTGGACTCCCGCTCCGGATACCCCGCCGGGATCCGGGACCCGCTGTGGCAGCAGGAAGTGCTCCGGGCCGGCGGGGACGCCGCGCGGGTGCGTGACGCCGCGTCCGTCGCCGTCACCGGCATCTGCCGGGAGCTGCGCCGCGCCGGGCACACCGCCGGGACCGGCGAGGCCGCCGAGACGCTGCGGCTCGCTTGCGACCTGGCCGTCCTGCGCGGGCTGCCCGCCCCCGGCCGGGGCGAACTCCTCGAAGCCGTCACCACCGTGCTCGGCCAGGGTGAACTCCTCGGCCGGGGCCGGGCGTTGGCCCGTGCCCTGGAGGCCGTCCTCGTCGGCACCGGCCGCGGCCGGATCACCCCGCACGCCCCGCGCTCCGGACTCGGCCCCTCCGTCGAGGCCGAGCTGGCGGAGCTGCGGCTGCCCGGCCCCGAGGAGCCCGGCTCCCGCGAGGTGCGCCTCGACCCGCTGCGCTCCCCGCTCGACCGCCGCCGCGAGGTCCTGCTCCAGCGGCTGGCCGTCTGCGGGGCCGCGTACGGGGAGCCCCTCGACGTGGCCGCCACCGGCGACGGCACCGCCCTCGGCACCAAGTGGCGGCTGACCTGGACCCCTTCCGTCCCGACCCGCCTCGACCTGGCCGGCGTCCGCGGCGTCACCGCCGCCCAGGCCGCCGCCGGGACGCTGCGCGACGCCGCCCGGCGGGCCGCCGCCGAGGGCGGGCCGACCCCGGCCCGGATCCTCGTCGGCCTGGCCGCCGCCGCGCGGTGCGACCTGCCCGAGCTGGTCGACGTACGGCTGGAGGAAGCCGCCGGGACCCTTCCGCAGACCGCGACCCTGCCGGAACTCCTGGAGTCGCTTGACCTCTTGGAGGGGCTCGCCCGCGGACACTTCCCCGGTACCTCCGACGGCTCCCGCGCCGCCGCGACCGCGCTCACCGGCCGGCTGCTCGAAGCCGCCGTACGGTCCCTGCCCGGCCTCGCCGGCAGCGAGGACCCCGCCGACGCGCGCGCCCTCGTGGCCCTCGCCGACCGGGCCGCCACCCTGCACCTGGGCCTGCGGATGGACGCCGCCCTGGCGGAACTGACCGCCACCGCCTCCCCGCTGATGCAGGGCGCCGCACTGGCCGTACGGGTCCTCCTCGATCTCGATCCGGCCGCCGGTCTCGGCGACCGGGCCGCCGGGTGGATCGACGGCGCCGGCACCCCCGACGGCCGGCGCTCCCTCGCCCGCCGCCTCGGCGGCGTCCTGGCCGCCGCCGGACCGCTGCTCCAGTCCTCCGCCGCCGCCCTCACCCCGGTCCTGGACCGCGTCGACGGCCTCGCCGACCAGGAGTTCCTCGACCGGCTCCCGGCGTTGCGCGGCGGGTTCGACGTACTCGCCCCGGCCGCCCGCGAGCGGCTGCTGGACACCGTCACCGAGCGGCTCGGCGACCGCCTCGACCTGTCGCTCGACGCGCCGCCCGCGCTGCTCGCCCTGTGGGCCGCCGCGGACGCCGCCGGCGCCGCCGCGCTCAAGGCCCTCGACGGGCTGCCGATCGGGGGCACCGAGGCTCCCGGACCCGGCGCCGACCCCGGCGTCGGATCCGGACCCGGCGCCGAGCCGGAGGCACCCGTACCGTCCGAACCCTCCGGAACGCCCGTACCCGCGCCCCTGCGCGGCCACCACCGGCTGGCCCCCGCCGACCGCTGGCGCCTGCTGCTCGGCCGCCAGCGCGACCGGCTCCCCGCCGGTGCCCGGCGCTACGCACAGGCCCTGGACGAGCTGTACGGCAACGGCCGCGGCGAAGGCTCCGCCGACCTCGAGGGCGGCCGGGGCAACGGCAACGGCAACGGCGGCGGCCAGGAGGCCTCCTTCCCCACCGCCCGCGAATGGTCGCAGGAGCTCGAAGCGCTCTTCGGCGCCGACGTGCGCGAGGAGGTGCTCGCCGACGCGGCCGACGCCGGGCGCGCAGACGTACTGAGCCAGCTCGACCCGGCGGCCGTCCGCCCCTCGGTGGAACTGCTGAGTTCCGTACTGTCGCTGGCCGGCGGAATGCCGGAGGCCCAACTCGCCCGGCTGCGGCCCCTGGTCAGGCGGCTGGTCGACGAGCTCGCCAAGGAGCTCGCCACCCGGCTGCGCCCGGCGCTCTCCGGCCTCGCCACCCCGCGCCCCACCCGCCGCCCCGGCGGCAGGCTCGACCTGGCCCGGACCCTGCGCGCCAACCTCGCGCACACCCGCCGCCTCGGAGACGGCCGGGTGGTCGTCGTCCCGGAACGGCCCGTGTTCAGCACCCGGGCCAGTCGCGAGGCCGACTGGCGGCTGATCCTGGTCGTCGACGTCTCCGGATCCATGGAGGCCTCGGTCATCTGGTCGGCCCTCACGGCCGCCGTCCTCGGCGGTGTGCCGACCCTGTCCACCCACTTCCTGGCCTTCTCCACCCAGGTCGTGGACCTCACCGACCGGGTCGAGGACCCGCTCTCGCTGCTGCTGGAGGTCCGCGTCGGGGGCGGTACGCACATCGCGGCGGGTCTGGCCCACGCCCGCTCCCTGATCACCGTGCCGAGCCGCACGCTCGTCGTCGTGGTCAGCGACTTCGAGGAGGGCGCGCCGATCGGCGGACTCCTCGGGGAGGTCCGCGCGCTGGCCGCGTCCGGAGCCCATCTGCTGGGCTGCGCCGCGCTCGACGACGCCGGCGCGCCCCGGTACTCGGTCCCGGTCGCCCGGCAGCTCGTCGCGGCCGGCATGCCGGTGGCCGCCCTCAGCCCGCTCGCCCTCGCCCGCTGGGTGGGCGACCGCCTCCGTGGAGAACCCCGTTGAGCAGTGAGTCGAGTACGGAGTCGAGTACCGCCTTGAACACAGACCTCCCCCAACTGCCGTCCGTCGCCCCAGAGATCCTCGCCGAGGCCGTGGAGAACCTCACCGCCCGGCTGCGCAAGAAGCTCGACGCCGCCATCGAGGGCTGCGCCGCGGGCGCGGCCCGGGGGGACGACGGGAGTGTGACCGTCCGCTTCGGGGAGGACGCGCTCGTCACCCTGCGGCCGGGCCCGGGCGGCACGGTCACGGCGGCCGAACAGGCCACCTGTACCTGCCTGCTGGCTCCGCGCTGCCTGCACCGGGCGGCAGTCCTGGGCGCGGCCCCCCTGGCCGACGCGGACCAGCCACCGCATTCCGGTCCCCACCTCGATCCCGACCCCGATCCCGACCCGGCGTCCGCGTCCGCACCCGATGCCGGGGCCGGGCCGGAGGCGGGTGCTGCCGGCGTGGGCCGGTCGAGCGCGGGGCGAGCCGGCTCGGGGGCCGGGCTCGGGGGCTCTTGGGACGGGCCCGAGCCCGCCCCCGAGTCGGCCCCCGAGGCCCTCACCGCCGCCCAGCTCGGTGCCGCCGCCGCGCTCTGGCGGGCCGCCGCCGAAGCGCTCGCCGCCGGTGTCACGGCCGGCGGCGCGGTGGTCCAGGCCGAGCTGCTGCGGGCCGCCCACACCGCCCGCCTCGCCGGGCTGCCCCGGGCCGAGGCCGCCGCCCTGCGGGTCGTACGAGGCCTGCGCGCGGCCCGGGAGCGCAGCGGAGGCCACCGGCTCGCCGACCTGACCGGAGCCTTCCGCGAACTCCTCCACACCGCCGGACTGCTGGCGTCCGGTACGGCCGGCCCGGCGCTCACCGGCACCGCCCGCCGCGCCTACCGGCCGGGCGGCAGCCTGCGGGTGTACGGCCTGTGCCGGGAGCCGGTCCTGTCCTCCACCGGGTACGGGGGAGTGGCCACCCACCTGCTCGCCGAGGACGGCTCGCGCTACTCCGTCTCCGACGTCCGCCCCGGCGGTCTGGCCCGCGCCCGCGGCGCCGGATCCGCCTCCGTGGCGCTCGGCGGAGCCGCCCTCGACCACGCGGGCCTCGCACGCGGGGGACTGCGTATCGCCGGGGCCACGGTCTCCGCCGACGGCCGCCTCGGCGCCGGACGCGGGGTCCAGGCGACCCCGCTGCGCGGAGTCCCGTGGACCGAGGAGCCGGCCGCCGCGCTCTTCGCCCGCCCGGCGGCCGAGGCCGTGGCCGCCCAGCTCGCCGACCGGGACGCCGACCCGGACGGAGCCGGGCCCGCCCTGCTCGGCTGCGAGGTCGCGGTCGTCGGGGCGGCCGGCGAGGACCTCCTGGTCCGCGAGGTACGAGCGGACGCGCCCCTGCTGCGGCTGCGCGCCGCCCACCCCCATCCGGAGCTGCCGCACACGGCCAACCTGCGCCGGATCGCCGCCCATCCGGGGCTGCTGCTCCGCGTCCTGGGACGCCCGGACCTGGACCGCGCCGCGACGCTGCGCCCGCTGGCCGTCGGGCCGGTCCCCGGTGCGGAGTACACGCTGCGCCTGCCCGAGGAATGGCTGGGCCGCGCGGACCTCGGCTACGACGTGCTCCAGGGCGGCCACTTCCCGCCCGGCGCGGCCGCTGCGCCGTCCGCCGCCGAAGGCCCCGACGTCCTGGCCGACTCACCGCTGTGGCGGGTACGCCGACTGCTCGAAAGCGGGGTCGCGGGCGGCCGCCGGGCCGTCGCCGAGGCGGCCCGCACCACCGAGCCCCTCACCGCGTACGGCCCCCTGCGCCGGGCGGGCTTCACCACGGCCGCGGAACTCGCCGCGGCCCTCGCCGCCGAGGCGGACCGCCGCCCCCGCGACCCCTTCGGCCGCCTGACGAACGCCTCACCCGACGCCTACGCCCGAGCCTGGCTGGCCACTTCCACCCACCTCGCCGCAGCGGAACGCAGCCTGGTGGCCGCCTCCTGGGCCTGGGGCCGGGCGGTGTCCCCTTGACCGGCGGCCGCGGCGCGTCTTGTGGCGGATGCCCCGCCGTGGCGATGACGGACAGCGAACCGGATCGCTCTCACGGGCGTGCGATAGGTTGCCCGCCATGACCGAACTCGGGCCCGTCGCCTGGCCTCCTGCCCCGATAGGGACCGAACGGCTCGTGCTCCGCGAGTCCGAGGCCCGGGACCGCGCGGCGTTCGTCGAACTGTTCGCCTCGCCGGAGGTGCGCACCTACCTCGGTGGCCCTCGACCCCGCGACGAGCTGGAACGCGTGATGCCCGAGGTGCCGGGGCGGCGCCCTGGCCTTTTCGTGATCGAGCTCGACGGGGCGGTGATCGGCACGATCACGCTCGATCGGCGCGACCCGGAGCGTCCGGGGCACGTCCGTCCGGACGCCGGGGAGGCCGAGCTCGGCTACATGTTCCTGCCGGGGGCGTGGGGACGCGGGTACGCCGCCGAGGCGTGCGCGGCGGCGCTCGACTGGTTCGCCGACGCGCTTCCCGGCGAGCCGGTGGTGCTCTGCACCCAGACCGCCAACGACCGCTCGATGCGCCTCGCGGCGAAGCTGGGATTCACCGAGGCGGAGCGGTTCGAGGAGTACGGAGCCGAGCAGTGGTTCGGCGTGTGGTCCCCCGTCACGCCGTCCGGTTGAGCCGTAGGACCCACCAGCGTCCCTCGGCCCGGGCCGCCCGGCGGAAGACACGTGTGCCCGTGTCGTCGGACGGGTCCGGCCAGGACACCACCGGCAGGTCCGGCAGGCCGGTCCGGGGCGGGACCCACGCGTTCGCGTCGGCCATCCAGGTCGTGGCCCGGACCGGTTCGCACGGCAGCGCCAGGAGGCGGGGCCCGAGGGCGGGATCGAGCCTGGCGAGGAGGGGGTTCGCGTCGCGTTGCGCCCCGTACGTCGGGTATCCGTGCGGCAGCTCGCGGGACGTGGCCCCGAACGGGATGAGCGGTCCGTCGACGTCGAGGAGGAGGAGGGGGCGCTGGACTGGGCTGGTCATGGCGGCACCGTAGCTCCCGGTGTGGAACCGCGGGCGGTGGGATCCCCTCTCCATGGGCAAGGGGGGACGATCGTGACGATGACGAGGACAGCCGTGTCCAGGCCGGCCGTGCGAGCGGCGGCGGCCGTGGTGGTGGGGCTCATGTGCGCCGTGCTGGCGGCATGCGGTACGCGGCACGCCGGCGGGGAGGCCGCCGCGCCGCCCGCCCCGGCCGCGCCGGTGAAGGAGACCTGCGGCCTCGACCGGACCACGGGCGGCGGCGGTACGGGTCTGCCCGATCCGCCGACGGAGGAGGAGACGGGCGGCGGGTACGCCGGGCCGCCCACCGATCAGGAGACGGGCAGCAGCCAGGCCGGGCCGCCCACGGACCAGGAGACGGGGAGCTACGCCGGGCCGCCGACCGATCAGGAGACGGGTGCCTACGCGGGTCCGCCCACCGATCAGGAGACGGGTGCCTACGCGGGTCCGCCCACCGATCAGGAGAGCGGGGGGTATGCCGGGCCGCCCACCGACGGGGACATCACCAACGGCGCCGGGCCCTGTGGCGGGGCCGGGTGGTTCGACATGACTCGGGACTTTAACGCCTACTACTCCCAACGGCGCACCAGCGCCGACAAGTTCCTGCCCGAGCGGGCCGTCAGCGAGGCGCGGGTCCGCAAGGGGCGGGATTCCGGGGAGGCGATAGTGACCTTCGCGACCGGATCCGTGGGCAAGGGCGTCGGGGAGGACGCCCGTCGGTTGGCGGACGTGTTCGTGTCCTGGCGGCACCAGGTGTACCAGGACCACGGCACCTTGTCCGTCCGGACGAGCGACGGGGAGGTCGTGGCCACCTCGGCATGGTGATGCCGGCTCACGACCACTCCGCGTTCCAGAACGCGCAGTGGTGCTCCGCCGGGCCGTTCACCGGGTGGATCCCGCCCGGGCCCGGCGCCAGCGACAGTACGGAATCGGCCGAATCGGCCGAGCCGAACCGCGGCCACGCCGGGGGAGTGCCCGTACGGGCGAATGCCGTCCAGTCGGCCGTCATCCGCTCCGACAGCGCGCGCTGCGGAGCCGTCAGGGCGGCATCCATCGTGAACAGGTAGGGCAGTTCGAAGCCGTGCGAGGCGCCGTACGGGAAACCCGGTACCTCCGGCAGGCCGGTGAAGTTCGGGGCCTCCCGGTCGCTGAACCGGTACGCGTACACCGGCACGTGCCGGGCCATCGCCCGGCCGTCCCGCAGCGCCGGGCAGATGAACGAGGCGTCGGAGAGTACGGCGGCGAAGGCCAGTGCCGGGGTCGGGTACGCCGCCAGCGGGTACCGCGCCTCGACGGCCGGGACGGCCGCGGCGCCGAACGACTGCTCCACCCGGGCCCGGTAGGCGCCCGCGTCGGGGATGGGGAACGCCGCCAGGCCCTGCGCCAGGAAGATCCGCATCTCGTCCCGGTTGATCCCCTCGATCACCGGCACCCGGTGGAAGCGCCCGCCCTCCAGGGCCCGCCGGGGTTCCTCGGGCAGCACGCGGTTGCCCTTGCCGTAGGAGACGAGCGAGAACCGCATCATCAGCTCCGGTGTCGCGAGCGCGGCCGCGTCCTTCCCGCGCAGGCAGTCCAGTACCGCGCCCGGCTCGGGCCGGTCGCAGCCGAGCCCGGCCGCCGTCGTGACCCCGTCCGTGACGGTGCGCCGCTCGGGCACGAAGGGTTCGTACCGGCCCAGCGTGGGCAGCAGCGAGCGGGGCGGCATGGTGGTCGAGCAGGAGCCGCTCTGCAGGATCGCCCGCTGGAACAGGCCGGCCGAGGCGGGCGAGGTCAGGTGCGCGCAGATGCTGAGGCCGCCCGCCGACTCGCCGAAGAGGGTCACGTCGGACGGGTCGCCGCCGAAGCGGGCGGCGTTGGACCGCACCCAGCGCAGCGCCGCCTGCTGGTCGGCGATGGCGAAGTCGGGCGCGCCGCCGAGCGCCGGATGCCCGAAGAGGCCGAAGACGCCGAGCCGGTAGTTGACGGTGACGACCACGGCGCCGCCCTGGACGGCCAGGCGGTCCGCCCGGTAGAAGTCACCGGCTCCGTTGACGAAGCCGCCGCCGTGGAACCAGACCATGACCGGCCGCCCCCGCTGGCCCGAGGCCGACGACGGCGGCGGCGACGGCGTGGTGACGTTGAGGTACAGGCAGTCCTCGGAGCCGCTCGGCCCGCCCGGCCCCACCGCCGGAAGCTGCACGCAGCGCGCCCCCGGCGCCCCGGCATCGCGTACGCCCGCCCAGCGCGCCGCCGGCTCCGGAAGCCGCCAGCGCAGCGGGCCGGTCGGCGGCGCCGCGTACGGGATGCCCTCGAAGGTGCGGTACGCGGCGTGCGCCGTGCCCCGTACCGGCCCCTGGTCGGTCTCCACGACGGGCCGGTCCCCGGGAGCCGCGCCCGACGCGCCGCCCGACGCGCCCGACGGGCTCGCCGCGGACGCCGGTCCGGCCACGGTGGCGAGCATGAACAGGGCGCACCACACGGCGCTCCAGCGTCGTACGAAGCGGGCACCGGGCACCATCGGCCGCCTTCCGTCGTCCGTCTCAGTCCTCTACCCGCCCCGGATGGCGCTATCCGCGCTGCACAACGCCCCGTACGTACGCGGCCTGGCCGGCGTGCTGGAGGTCGTCGGAGAGGATGCTCACCAGCCGTACCCCCAAGGTGACCGGCGGGTCCCAGCCCGTGTCGACCACGCGGTCCAGATCGGTGGCGGAGAGCCCCCCGAGGAAGTCGGTGGTCCGCTCGTGGACGGCGTCGAAGTAGCCGAGCAGCAGCGCGTCCGACTCGACCAGGACCGTCCCGACCTGCTTGGGCGTGTGCCCGTAACCGGTGGCCTCGGCGGGCAGCGGCAGGGCGAACCGGGTGAACCATTCCTGCTCCGTCCAGACCTGCTCCAGGCCCGACGCGTCCGCCATGTGATCGTCCTGCACCCGGGTCAGGTGCCACACCAGCCAGGCGATCGAGTTCGCCTTCGGGTCGATCCGTGCGTTCAACTCCTCGGCCGAGAGCCCCCCGACCACTTCGTGCACCACCTCGTGGATGCGCCCGTACGCATCGGCCAGTGCCTCCGTAGCCTTCATGTACCGCCTCCTGACGTGGCGTCATGTCACCTGACGTACGACATCGGCCGGTGCCCCGTGGCGACCGGCCGATGGGCGAACCGGCGCGGGGCTACATGGGATCCATGCCCCGGTCGTCGATCTTGTCTTCCTTCTCGCTCTGCTCCTGGAGCCGGCGGGCCTTCTCCTGGAGCCTGCGGCGCTCTTCCGGATCGGTGGAGCGTTCGGCCGCCGTGTTCAGCTCCTGCGCCTTCTCGCGCAACTGCCGGACCCGGCCGCGGGCTTCGCCTGCGCTCATGATCACTCCTCGGGTGTGGGGGGTAAGGAGGCCGGATTCAGCGAACCAGCAGCGCCGCGCGGGCGCATCTCGAACCGTCGCCCCCGGTGACCGGCCGGGAGGGCGGTCCCCCGTTTGCCCGCCCCGAATGGCGCAGCGCAGCCGGGTGCCGGTGAATGGTGACCGAGCGTGCGATTCCCATGACGCACGTTGACCGGCGTGCGATGTGTAGACCCGCGCGTCGGCGAACGGAGCTTTCCATGAACGACCCCATCATGCTCGCGGCGACGCAGGACGACGACCCCCGCGAGCTCCCCGACTCCGATCCCGCCCCCGAACCCACCGGCCCGGCGACACGGACGCCATCGGCGACCCCGCCGAGTACCGCGCCCATACGCACCCTGCTGGAGACGGCCGGCACCTGTCGGCCCCTCGAGGAAGTGGCCGAACTGGTGAGCCTCCTCGAGGAGACCGGCCAGAGCCCCGGCCACGGTCACCAGACGCTGCGGGCGGCCGCCGTCGGGCGCCCGGTTCAGGACGTGGCCCTGCTGGTCGGCATCCTCGGGACGGACGAGGACCGCGAGCCGCCCCCGGATCCCGCCCCGACCGCGCAGAGCCCGGAGCCCGTGCATCCCGGCCCGGTCGCCGGGCCCCCGCAGCCCGGCCCGGCCGTCCCGGGCGTTCCGGTCGTCCCGGGCGTTCCGGCCGTCCCGGTCGTCCCGGCGGTCCCGCCCGTCCCGTCCGTGCACCCGGCCCAGCCCCCGCACGCGAGCCGGTCCGCCCGGCCGCCCGCCGCCCCCGCCGAACCGCCGGCACGGGACGGGCAGCGGTACGCGCAACGGCCCGAGCCGCCGGAGGAAGAGCCCTTCGACGACCCCTACGAGGACGAGCGGTACGAGTCGCTCGCGGAGTACCGCCGGAAGTACGGGCGCGGCCCGAACGGCAACCGGGCCGCAGCCCCCGCCCCCTCCGGCCCGCTGCGCCACCTGCTGCGCTGGCCCGTGGCGGCGGCCCTGCTGGTCTGCGGGGTCCTGCACCTGCCGAGTGACGTGACGGCGCTGTCGTCCGAGACCCCGACCGCGTTCCTTCCGCTGCTCGCCACCGTGCCGTGCCTGGGGCTCGGCGCGCTGATCGCGGTGCGCGACACCGCCGGAGCGTGGCGGGCCGCCGCCGTGGCCGCCGTCGCCGTCGTCGCCCTGCACGTGGTCGGCGGGATCGCGGCCTTCGACCCGCTGGAGGGTGCGGTGAGCGCCTCCCAGGCCTGGGCGGGCGTCACGGCGGTGTTCTGCGCCGCGGCCGCCGCCGTCCTGGCGGGCCTGGCGCTCGGCAACCGGTCGCCCCGGGCCCGGGCGGGCGCCGGCGGCTGACCGCGCGACGGGGGCGGGTCCGGCACGTGCCGCCGGTCCCGCCCCCCGTGGCATGCCCGCCGCCGCGGCGCTACGCGAGGAGGTTGACCCCGTGCGTGAACACCCGGGGCAGCCGGGCCGCCAGCGGGACGATCCGCCCCGCGAGCCGGGGCTGTTGGCGTGCCCAGAGCAAGGACGCGGTCAGCGTGCGGTAGCTGCGCGACAGCTCCCGCCAGGCCCGCTCGTACGCCTGCGGCCGCCCCTCCCGTACGCAGCGCACGAGTTCACCCGCCGCCGTGAGGGCCAGCGTCAGCCCCTCGCCGGTCAGCGCGTCCACGTACCCCGCGGCGTCCCCGACGAACAGCACCCGCCCCGCGACCCGTACCCGGGCCCGCTGGCGCAGCGGCCCGGCGCCGCGCACCGCCGAACCGGCGGACCCGGCCAGCCGCGTGCACAGCAGCGGGAACCGCGCCAGCTGTACGTCGAAGGGGGCGCGCTCACCGGTCAGGACCGCCACCCCGACCCGGTCGGGCCCGAGCGGGGTCACGTACGCCTCGCAGTGCTCCGACCAGTGGACCTCGACCAGGTCGCTCCAGGGCTCCACCGCGTAGTGGCGGCGCAATCCGTAGCGCGGCGGCCTGCCGGGGGCGGGCGGCGCCGCCAGGCCCAGCCCGCGCCGGACGGGGGAGTGCAGGCCGTCCGCCGCCACGAGGTGGCGGGCCGTCAGACCGGCCGCGCCGACCCGGTCCTCGTCCTGGCGGACCTCGCCGACGCGCCGCGCGAGGACCCGTACGCCCAGCCGCTCGGCCCGCTCGGCCAGCGCGGCCTGGAGGACGGTCCGGCGGATGCCGAGACCCGGCCCGGTGCGGAACCGGCCTTCCGCGTGCAGGCCGCTCACCCCGTCCAGGTAGCGGATGCCGTGGAAGGGGCGGCCCGGCACGGGAACGCCCAGCTCCCGGAGGCCGCGTACGGCCCCCGGCATCAGGCCCTCGCCGCAGGCCTTGTCGATCGGGGTGGGGCGCGGCTCCAGGACCACGACCTCCATACCGGCCAGCGCCCCGTGGATGGCCGTGGCCAGCCCGGCCGGCCCGCCGCCCGCGATGAGCAGGTCGATCACCGGGCCCGGCCCTCCGCCGGTACGGCGCTGCGGTAGACGGGCGCGGCATGCGCCAGCGCGTCCTCCTCGCAGCGGATGCGTACGCCGAGCAGCAGCAGGTTCAGCAGGGTGAAGGCGGCCGCCGTCACCCAGGCGGTGTGCACGAGCGGCAGCGCCGCGCCCTCGACGACGACGGCGACGTAGTTCGGGTGGCGCAGCAGCCGGTACGGACCCGCCGCCACCAGCGGCAGCCCCGGGACGACCAGGACCCGGGTGTTCCAGTGCGGGCCGAGGGTGGCGATGCACCACCAGCGCAGGCCCTGGGCGGCCAGCGCGAGGGCGAGGGCGGGCCAGCCCAGTGCGGGCAGGAACGGGCGGTCGGCGACGAGCGGCTCCACCACACAGCCCAGGAGCAGCGCGGTGTGCAGGGCGACCATGGCGGGGTAGTGGCCGCGGCCGTATTCGGTGGCGCCGCGGGACAGGCTCCAGCGGGTGTTGCGGCGGGCCGTGGCGAGTTCGGCGAGCCGCTCGGCCGCGACGAGGCCGATGAGGAGCAGGTACAGCTCCATTGAGGGGGTCAGAGTCACAGACATGGGGTCACCAGCGCAGAAGGACGAGTTCGGAGGCGAAGCCGGGTCCGAAGGCGATCATCAGCCCGACGGAGCCCGGTGCGGGCGGCCCGGAGGCCTGGATCGAGTTCAGGATGTGCAGGACGGACGCCGAGGAGAGGTTGCCCGCGTCCGCGAGCGAGCGCCGGCTCGCCGCGAAGGCGGAGTCGGGCAGCGCCAGCGCGTCCGCCAGCGTGTCGAGGACCTTCGGCCCGCCGGGGTGGACGATCCACGCGTCGACGTCCGGCGGCTTGAGGTCGTGCCGGGCGAGGAAGGTCTCGACCTCCTCGGCGACGTGCAGTCTGACCAGGGCGGGCAGTTCCCTGCCCAGCACCATCCGGAAGCCCCAGTGGCCGATGTCCCAGCCGAGGAGCCCCTCGGTGCCGGGGTAGAGGCGGCTGCGCGCGGCCACCACCGACGGACCCGGTGTCGTACCGTGCAGCGGATGGCCGCGGCCCACCGCGAGGAGGGCCCCGGCCCCGTCGCCGAAGAGGGCCCCTGCGACCAGGTTCGCCACCGAGGTGTCCGAGGGCTGGAGCGTGAGCGAGCAGAGCTCGGTGGACAGCAGCAGGGCCGCGTGGTCGGGGCGGCCCGTCAGATGGTCGTGGAGGTGGCCGAGTCCGGCGGCGCCCGCCGCGCAGCCCAGGCCGAAGAGCGGCAGCCGCTTCACGTCGGGGCGCAGACCGGCCCGGCCGGCGATGCGGGCCTCCAGTGAGGGCGTCGCGAGCCCGGTGACCGTGGTCGACATGATCAGGTCCACCTCGTGCGCCTTCAGGCGGGCGGCGGCGAGGGCGGCTTCGACGGCGCGGACGCCGAGCTCCTCGGAGCTCTCCAGGAAGAGGGCGTTCGTACGGCCGAAGTCGTTCGACGGACCGTAGCGCTCCAGCGGGAGTGAGAGGTGGCGGGAGTCGACGCCCACCGCGGCGTGCAGCCGGTGGAGGAGGGCGGTGTCGGCCCCCGGAGGAAGGAAGCGGGCGAGCGCCGTCGCGATCTCGGACTGCCGATAGCGGTGGGGCGGGAAGACACTGCTCACGGCCAGGACACGCGTCATTGCCTCAACATAGGGAACAACTGACACTTCATGAGGAATCCCGCATATTGGGCGCGGCGCGGCATAGCGTGATCGCGTGCCCCGCGCCAGAGCCGAAACCCCGGACGCAGCCCCGTCCATGCCCGCCGCAACGGCGGCAACCGCCGCAACCGCCGCAAAGGCCGCAACCGCCGCGACGGCTGCCGCCGGTCCGCCGCGGTCCGCCGTGTCCGGCCTGCTCAGGGCCTGCCATCCGGTGCCCGCCGCCGCAGTGACGCTCCTCGCCGCCGCCCTGGCCGCCGCCGTGGGGCGCGGCCTCCCCGGGGCGGCGTTCACCGTGGCCGCGGTGGCGGCGGGCCAGCTGTCGGTGGGCTGGTGCAACGACCGGGTGGACCTACGCCGGGACCTGGCGACCGGCCGCCGCGACAAACCCCTGGTCCGCGGCGCCGTACGGCCCGCCGCGGTGACGGCCGCGGCGCTCTGCGCCCTGCTGCTCTGCGTTCCGCTGTCGCTGGCCGGCGGATGGCTCGCCGGCTCCGCGCACCTGTGCGGGGTGGCCGCCGCCTGGGCCTACAACCTGCGGCTGAAGAACACCGCCGTCTCGTGGCTCCCGTACGCCCTCGCCTTCGGGCTGCTCCCCGCCTTCGTCACCCTCGGCCTGTCCGGTGCGCCGTGGCCGCCGTGGTGGCTGACGGCCGCGGCGGCCCTGCTGGGTGCGGGCGCGCACTTCGCCAACGTGCTGCCCGACATCGACGACGACCTGGCCACCGGCGTGTCGGGGCTGCCGCACCGGATCGGCGCGCGGCGTTCGGCGGCCGTCGGGGGGCTCCTGGTCCTCGGCTCGGCCGTGGCCCTGGTCGTCGGACCGCCGGGGCGGGTGCCGCCGTACGGCTGGGTGCTGCTCGCGGCGACGGCCTCGGCGGTGCTCCTCGGAGTCGGGCGGCCGACCGGCCGGAGCCGGATTCCGTTCCTGGCGACGATGGCGGTCGCCGGAGCCGACGTGGTCCTCCTGGTGGTCCGCGGGACCGACCTGGCCGGACTGCGCTGAGACGGCTTGCGCCGACGCGGCCCCCGGACCCCCGGCCCCGGCCCCCGACCCCGGGCGCCGGGTGCCGTACGTCGGCTCAGGCCGCGGCTGCCGCCGCCGGCGGGCGGCGGGTCCGGGTCCACTCCAGCAGCTGCTCCCGTGGCCAGGTGTTCACGACCCGCCCGGTCGCCACCCCGCACTCCACGGCCCGTTCGCAGCCGGTCGGCTGCCAGTCCAGCTGGCCGGGGGCGTGCGCGTCGGTGTCGATCGCGAACAGCGCCCCGGACTCCACGGCCAGCCGCAGCAGCCGGCGCGGCGGGTCCAGCCGCTCGGGCCGGCTGTTGATCTCCACGGCGGTCCCGGACTCCGCGCAGGCGGCGAACACGGCCTCGGCGTCGAACTGCGACTCGGGGCGGGTGCGCCCCGTCACCAGCCGCCCCGTGCAGTGGCCCAGGACGTCCATGAGGGGATTGCTTACGGCGGCCAGCAGCCGGCGCGTCATCGCGGGCGACTCCATCCTCAGCTTCGAATGGACGGAGCCGACGACGAGGTCGAGGCGGTCCAGCAGTTCCGGCTCCTGGTCCAGGGAGCCGTCGGGCAGGATGTCGCACTCGATGCCGGTGAGCAGCCGGAAGGGCGCCCACTGCGCGTTGAGCTCGGCCACCGCGTCCAGCTGCTCGCGCAGCCGCTCCGGCGAGAGCCCCCGGGCGACGGTCAGGCTCGGCGAGTGGTCGGTGAGTACGGCCCACTCGTGGCCCAGCGCGGCCGCCGCCCGGCCCATGGCCTCGATCGGGCTGCCGCCGTCGGACCACTCGGAGTGCAGGTGGCAGTCCCCGCGCAGGGCCGCGCGCAGCGCGAGGGCGGCCGCGCTGGGCGGCGGGCCCTCGGGGTGCGCCGCGACCTCGTCCTCCAGGGTCTGCAGGTACGCGGGGATCGCCCCGCCGACCGCCTCCCGCACCACCTGGGCGGTTTTCGGCCCGATGCCCTTGACCGCTTCGAGGGTGCCCGCCCCGACCCGTTCCCGTACTTCGCGCTCGCCCATCCGTACGAGGGCGGCCGCCGCCGTACGGAAGGCCTGCACCCGGTAGGTGGGTGCCTGCCCGCGTTCCAGCAGGTAGGCGATCCGCTCCAGTGCCGCGACCGGATCCATGCGGTACCTCCCGAGTGCCTCCTGGTTCCGGGTTCCAGTGTGACCGGCACCCCCAAGGATGTCTTGGGAAGGTCATAAGCTCTGTTTATAGGGCTATAAGTGGGGGGCGGGTGCTGGGTTAGGGTTCCCTTAGTTTAAGGTTCCCCTGATCCAGTGTTTTTCGGTCGAAGGGAACCAGTCATGCCTCGCCCCCTCCGGGTAGCCATCGTCGGTGCCGGCCCCGCCGGAATCTACGCCGCCGACGCGCTGCTGAAGTCCGAGGCGGCCGCCGAGCCGGGTGTCTCCATCGACCTCTTCGAGCGGATGCCCGCCCCCTTCGGCCTGATCCGGTACGGCGTCGCCCCCGACCACCCGCGGATCAAGGGCATCATCACCGCTCTCCACCAGGTGCTCGACAAGCCGCAGGTCCGCCTGTTCGGCAACGTCGACTACCCGAACGACATCAGCCTCGACGAACTCCACTCGTTCTACGACGCCGTCATCTTCTCCACCGGGGCGACGGCCGACCGCGCGCTCGCCATACCGGGCGTCGAGCTCGACGGGTCCTACGGCGCCGCCGACTTCGTCTCCTGGTACGACGGCCACCCCGACGTCCCGCGCACCTGGCCGCTGGAGGCCGAGAAGGTCGCCGTGCTCGGCGTCGGCAACGTCGCCCTCGACGTAGCGCGCATCCTCGCGAAGACCGCCGACGAGCTGCTGCCGACCGAGATCCCGGCGAACGTGTACGACGGGCTCAAGGCCAACAAGGCGCTCGAGGTGCACGTCTTCGGCCGTCGCGGCCCGGCGCAGGCCAAGTTCAGCCCGATGGAGCTGCGCGAGCTCGACCACTCGCCCAACATCGAGGTCATCGTCAACCCCGAGGACATCGACTACGACGAGGGCTCGATCGCCACCCGCCGCTCCAACAAGCAGGCGGACATGGTCGCCAAGACCCTGGAGAACTGGGCGATCCGCGACATCGGGCAGCGCCCGCACAAGCTCTTCCTGCACTTCTTCGAGTCGCCCGCCGAGATCCTCGGCGAGGACGGCAAGGTCGTCGGCCTGCGCACCGAGCGCACCGAGCTCGACGGCACGGGCAACGTCAAGGGCACCGGCCGGTTCACCGACTGGGACGTCCAGTCCGTCTACCGCGCCGTGGGCTACCTCTCCGACGAACTGCCCAAGCTGCCGTGGGACGTCGACAGCGGCACCGTCCCGGACGAGGGCGGCCGGGTGATCGAAGCCGGCGCGCACCTGCGGTCCACGTACGTCACGGGCTGGATCCGGCGCGGTCCGATCGGCCTCATCGGCCACACCAAGGGCGACGCGAACGAGACGGTCGCGAACCTCCTGGCGGACCACGCGGGTGGCCTCCTGCAGACGCCCGCCGCACCCGCGCCGGAGGCCGTCGAGGCCTTCCTGGCCGAGCGGAACGTCCGCTTCACGACGTGGGAGGGCTGGTACAGGCTCGACGCGGCCGAGAAGGCGCTGGGCGAGCCCGAGGGCCGCGAGCGCGTGAAGATCGTCGAGCGCGAGGACATGCTGAAGGCGAGCGGCGCGTGACCGCCACGCGTTCTTGACCGGACGGGGGCCGCCGGCGGTGGCCCCCCTCCGCATGTCCGGAGCGTCGTCAGTCCGTGATGGAGAGGATCTTCCGGGTCTTCAGGTCGGCCTGGACGTGGAGCCGGGTGGTGTCACTGCCGCTCCAGGTCAGGGTGACGGTGGCATTGGTCTTGCCCATGCCGCTGTCGACGTAGGTGACCTTCCACTCCAGCGGCACGTTCTGGGCGCGCAGGACGCCGTCCGCGTGGTTGGTCTGCTCCCACTTCGCCAGCTCGCGCTGGAGCGGCGCGGAGAGGTAGGCGGCCCGCAGCTGCTTCGCGCGCGTGCCGTCCCCGTCGTACACCGCGTCGATGTACGCGCCGTAGAAGGTGGCGATCCGGGAGAACGCGCCCTCCGGGCTGCCGGACACGGACGAGGGCGGGGCCGCGGCGGCCGCCCGGCCGTCCTGCGGCGCGCCCGCGCCGGCGGTCGCGGAGGCGCTGGTGACGAAGGCGAGGGTGAGTGCGGCCGTCGCGGCGGTGGCCGCGAGGGCGAGGGAAGCGGTGCGCTTGGCCTTGGCCGGAGACGTGAACATCGTTCGGACCTTTCACCGTGCTCGGTTGCCGAGTAGCTGAACCCACCGACGCCGCCACCCCGGCGGACGGTTCTCGGAACGTACGAAATGACCTGAATGCGACGCGGATGGCGTACGGCCGCCTATCGGGGCGAACCCAGGCAGCTCAGCGCCGCCGCCCGCAGGGCCCGCACCCCCGCCGGGAGCGCCGTGCGCACGTCCGGCGCGAAATCCGGCGCATGGTTGGCCGGCAGGACGGCCAGCTTCTGCGCCGCCGTCGCGCCCGGCGCCGCCGACCAGGCCGCCGGGCCGATCACGCCCAGCATCCAGTACGCGAGGCGCACCCCATCCGCCCCGTGCAGCTCCCGGCCCGCGTCGCCGAACAGCCCGAAGTCCTCCGTGGCCAGGGACGGCGGCCACATGGCCACCCGCTCCGCGCCGAACTCGGCCGCGTGCGCCTCCCGTACGGCCGCGGTGGTCGTGGGATCGGGATGGGTGACGGGCGAGGACCCGACCCGGACGACCTCCGGCTCCCGGGGGCAGTCCGAGGCGGCGCACTCGGCGCGGACGATCCGCTCCACGGCGGCCGCCGCCCGGGTCAGCGCCGCCTCGCCGGCCGCCCGTACGGTGACGCCGAGTTCGGCCCGGTCGGGCACGACGTTCGCGCGCTCGCCCGCCCGGAATGAGCCGACGGTGACGGCCACCTGCTCCGAGGGGGCCGCCTCGCGCGCCACCACCGTCTGGAGCCGGGTCACCACGTGGGCGGCCGTCACCACCGGGTCCACGGTGAGGTGCGGGGCTCCGGCGTGGCCTCCGCGCCCGTGCACCACGATCCGGAACGTGACGCTTCCGGCGGTCATCGGCCCGTACCCGTGCGCGACCATCCCGGCCGGCAGCGGAGCGGCGTGCTGGGCCAGGACGGCATCGGGCCGCCCGACCCGCTCGTACAGCCCGTCCTCCAGCATCGCCCGCGCCCCCTCCAGGGTCTCCTCGGCGGGCTGGCCGACCACGACGAGCGTGCCCCGCCAGCTGCCCGGCGCCCTGGCCAGCAGGGCGGCGGTCCCGGCCGCCGCGGCCAGGTGCAGATCGTGCCCGCAGGCGTGCGCCGCGCCGCCCTCGCTCGCGTACGGCAGCCCGGTCGTCTCCCGTACGGGCAGGGCGTCGAGTTCGGCCCGCAGCAGCACCGTCGGCCCGTCGCCGCTCCGCAGCACCCCGGCGACGCCGTGCCCGCCGATCCCGTGCGCCACCGCGTACCCCTCGGCTTCGAGCGCGCCGGCGAACCGCGCCGCCGTGCGCTCTTCCCGGCCCGACAGCTCCGGATCCCGGTGCAGTTCGAGGTACAGGGTGGTCAGCGGCCTGATCAGAGCGGAGAGCATGGCTCCATCGTCGGACAGGGCCCGCGGGGCGGGCGCGTCAGGGCGCTGACACTTCCTGTCAGAGAGGTGCCAGCGGTCCGGGGGGTGAGCTGACGGCGCGAAGGGCTCTGATGGAGGGGCCATGCACCAGGCCTGTCACCAGCCGGCCGCACCGACCGAAGGAGCCATCATGGAGAAGTCGCCCCTCGCCTCGCTCGCCGACGAGATCCTCGAACTCGAATCCGAGACGTTCGAGATCTCCGACTACTCGGACGCCAGCGAGGTCGTGCTCGCGGGTTCCACGAGCTGCAGCTCGACCTCGACCTGCTCCTCGACCACCAGCACGACCTCCTGTAGCGCCTGACCCCGGGTCAGGCCGCACGCACACCGGTGCCCCGGCCCTCGCGCAGCGCGCGGGCCGGGGCACCGGCGTACGGTGCGGGCGGGTCAGGGGAACGGATGCGGGACCATCCGGATCTCCGACTCCGCCAGATCCGTCTCCCGCAGCCCCGCCCGGCGCGGCGCCGTCCGCAGCCGTGGCAGGTACGGAGCCCGCTGCCGCGACCAGCCGAAGTCGATCGGCAGCAGCCCCGGCACCACCGCGCACACCGTGCGCAGCCCGATCCGCAGCTGCTCGGGGGTCGTCTGGTCGACGACGATCACATCGTGCCCCGCCCGGGTCAACTCCCTTACGCAGTACAGCAGGTCATCGCGGAGATCGCCGGTGGCCGGCCGCCCGCGGGAGCCTTCCGGCCGGTACGGCAACGACCCGTACAGCGCGTCCATCGGCCGGATGCCCGCCGGCTCCGTGTAGGGCCGTACGTACGGGGCCATCGCGGGCAGCCCGTACAGCTGGGCGTGGTCCTTGAGGTGGCGTACCCGGGTGAAGTCGGCGGCCATCGCCTCCAGTTCGTCCCGGCGCTCCGCGACCTGCCGGGGCAGGTGCGGAATGTAGGTGAGGACCTCGGAGAGCGCGGCCTCCACGGCCGCCGCCGGATCGAGCGCCGCGCCCGCCCCGAACGCGAACAGCCCGGGGCCGCCGTCCCGGCGTATCGCGAGCCCGGTGACCACGGGCACCGCCAGGTCGATCCGGTTGTCGAACGCGTGGACCTCGTACCCCTGGAGCGCGGCCCGGTCGGCCATCGTCCGGACCGCCGGACCCGGCACCGAGCCCAGGTCGATCTCGGTCAGCGGCAGCCCGCCGTACCAGGCGAGCAGGAAGGCGTCCCGCTCGATCAGTTCGAGCAGCGCGCCCAGCAGCGCCTCCTC
Source organism: Streptomyces sp. NRRL S-244 (assembly GCF_000717915.1). Lineage (GTDB taxonomy): Bacteria > Actinomycetota > Actinomycetes > Streptomycetales > Streptomycetaceae > Streptomyces. The sequence goes on along the minus strand of NZ_JOCX01000003.1, from coordinate 145,440 downwards.
CGTGCAACTGCCGATGGCGCAGCCGTTGGAGCACTCGAAGACGAAGTTGTCGGCCGCCAGCCCCGCGCTGTAGTGCACCAGCCGCGCCGGGACCAGCACCGGCCGCTCGTCGCGCAGGGAATGCCCGTACACCCACGGGATCGGCCGCTCGGGGTCGAAGGGCGACACCAGCGGATCGTCGCGGTAGGTCCGCGGCGCGTAGAAGCCGCACTCCGCCGGGTCCAGTGCCCGGTCGCCCAGCTCGGCGTACGAGGCGGTGAGCGGGGAGCTTCCGGTGCGGCGGTGCGTCCCGGCGTACCGCTCCAGCCCTTCGAGGTACGCGAGGTCCCGGCTGGCGGTGTAGCCGTTGGCCTGCCCGCTCCAGGTGACGTCGGTCAGGCCCGCGTAGCCGCGCATGAAGACGCTGCCCGCGACGGGCGCGGTCGTGGGCGAGGTGATGTCGGTCCAGGTGCCCCCGCCGAGGACCCCGGTCACCGGATTGGCCAGGGCCGCGTACGGCATCGGGTACGAGTCCGCCGCGCGCAGCCTCTGTGCGCCCGGGGCGGGTTTGGGCCGGGAGACGGGTGTGAAGGGCGCCGGGGCGTCGGCGCCGCGCGGTCCGCAGTCCGGGCAGAGCGGGTCGGCGGCCAGGGGGTACGTACGGACCTGGAGGGTCTCCGGGTCCAGCCGGGTGACCTGGGGCAGGGCCCGGTCGGCCGCCGCCGGGCCGGGCGCGCTGACGTACCCGCCGAACACCGCCTCGTGGAGCGCGTACGCGGCGTCGCGCAGGGCGGGGGTGAGCAGCGGCCACCGCGCGGCCACCGGGGTGGGCGGCCGGCTGCCGGTCTCCAGGGCGTCGCGCTCGCTGCGGCTGCGCAGCCGCTGCCAGCGCATCGCCAGACACTGCCCGCAGGCCGGGGCGGAGCCGTCCCCGCCCCAGGGGCCGATCAGTACCGCCCGGGCGCCGAGATGGACGGTGGCGGCCGGCCGCACCGCCGCGAACGGGTCGGCTGCGCGCGGCCCGAGCGCGTCGTGCACGCCCAGGGTGACCACGGCGGCGCCGAGTCCGGCCAGTGCCCCGGCCAGGTCGCGCCGGGCCGCCTCCAGCGGGGAGCCGTCGGGGGCGGCGGGGCGGCCGGGGTTCAGGAGGGGCGCCCTCATGTCCGGTTGCTCCAGCGGAAGGTCTTGAGCCCGATCGCGCCGAACAGCAGGGCGAAGCCCGCCAGGGCCGCGCACCCGGTGCCGATCGTCCCGAGCGAACCCGAACCGGTGAGCGCGCCCGTCGCCGCGTCGTTGAGGTAGCGCAGCGGCAGCACCCGGGAGACCGAGCGGAGCCAGGCCGGCATCATGTCCAGCGGCAGGAAGGAACCGGACAGGAACGCCATCGGCACCATCATGCAGTTGGCGATCGCGGCGACGGCCTCGGGCGTGTTCGCGTACGTCCCGACGATCACGCCGATCGCCATGAACGCGGTGATCCCGAGGGCCAGCGCGGGCAGCACCAGCGGCCAGCGCCCGTCCAGCACCAGCCCGAACCCGGGCAGCATCGCGACCGCGATGAACACCGCGGCCTGTACGGCGCCGACGACGAGCGCCAGCACGTACCGCGAGGCCAGCACGGTGGTCAGCGGGGTCGGGGTCAGCCGGATCAGCCGGAGCAGGTCGTCGCGCCGCCACTGCATCAGCGTGAACGCGATGCCGAACACGGCGGCGTTGGCGACGCCCCACGACATCACGCCGGGCGCTATGTAGGAGATGTACGGGCGGCCGCTCTGCTCCACGTCCTGCCCGCTGAAGATCAGGCCGAACACGACGAGGAAGAGCAGGGGGAAGGCGAACGTGAAGAACAGGGTGGCCTTGTCCCGGACCTGCGCCCGGTAGCCGGCGGCCGTCAGGGCCGTGTACGCGCTCATGCCTGGGACTCCGTGGTGTGGGGGTGCGCGGTGTGTTCGGGATGGGCGTGGCCGGTGAGTTCGAGGTAGACGTCCTCCAGGGTGGCCGTACGGGTCAGCACCCCGTCGAGCCCGGTGAGCGCGTCGACGGCCTGGAGCACCTTGCCGGGTGTGGCGGTCTCCAGGACCAGCGAGCCGCCCTGGAGGCTCGCCCGGTCCACCCCGGGCAGGGCCATGGCCTGCGCGAGCTCGATCCGGCCGGCCGGCAGCAACAGCCGCGAGGGGGCCCCGGCGGTGGTGACCAGCCGGTGCGGGGAGTCCAGGGCGGCGACCTTGCCGTCGACCAGGATGGCCACCCGGTCGCACAGGGCCTCGGCCTCGTCCAGGTGGTGGGTGGTGTAGACGATCGTGCGGCCCTCGCTCTTGAGGACGCGCAGCACCTCCCACAGATCGCGGCGGGCCTGCGGGTCGAGGGCGGCGGTCGGCTCGTCCAGGAAGATCAGCTCCGGGCCGTGGACCAGCGCCGAGGCGATGGCCAGGCGCTGGCGCTGCCCGCCTGAGAGGTTCTCGACGAGTACGTCGCGCTGCCCGGTCAGCCCCACCGTCTCCAGGGTGCGGTCCGCGGCCGCCGGTTCGGCGCGGTACAGCCCGGCGACGGTGGCGAGGTGCTCGCGCGCGCTCTGGCGTACGAAGAAGGCCGAGGCCTGCGTCTGCACGCCCATCCGGGGCAGCAGCGCGGTGTTGCGCGGCCAGGGGCTGTGCTCGAGGACCCGGACCGTGCCGGAATCGGCCTGCCGCAGTCCCTCCATGATCTCGATGAGGGTGGTCTTGCCCGCGCCGTTGGGGCCGAGCAGGCCGAAGAACTCGCCGCGCCGGACGTCGAGGGAGACCCCGTCCACGGCCTGGCGGTCGCCATAGCGTTTGCGTACGTCCCGGACGGCGATGGCGAAGGAGTCGGGGGGTCGGGTGCTGTCGGTCGTCATGGGCGGTGCATTCCCTCGGTGTTGTCGCGGATGTCGGGATCAGGAGGACGAGGAGGCGGCGGCTGCGATCGCGTACCAGGCGGCGGCCGTCAGCGCGCAGGCCGCCAGCAGGACGAGGACGGCCGAGCCGACGGCGTAGCCGGTGTAGATCCGGCGGGCCCGCGCCGGGTAGCCGGCCGCCGCTGCCCGGTCGCGCAGCCGTAGCCGTACGTACGCGGAACCGGCGGGCGCCAGCCGGGTCACGCGCAGCGCGTGGCCGAGCATGGTGTAGCCGTCCAGCGGTGGCAGCGGGACGAGGTTGACCAGTGCCTGGGCGCTGCCGAGCAGCAGCAGCGCGCCGAGCACCCTGCCCGTGGCGTCCCCGGGCGCGAGGGCCGTCCACCATCCGAAGAACGGCAGCAGGAAGAGCAGGTTGGCCAAGGCCCCGGCCGCGGCGACGGCCAGCTGGTCCCGGCGGCGGCGAAGATGGCGGTAGTTGTCGACGGTGCAGTACATGATCGCGACGGGCAGCCGCCAGCGCAGCCCGATCTCGCCGACGGTTCCGCCGACATGGCGGGCGGCGATCCCGTGCGCGAACTCGTGCAGGACCGTGCTCAGCCACAGCAGCGTGGCCACCGCCAGCAGCGGCACCGGATGCGAGGCCAGCCACCACAGATCGCGCACGAGGGCACCTGCGTTCGCGGCGAGCACCGACTCCATCGCCAGGCAGAGCAGGAGCAGCAGCCCCAGCACCGCCGGGCGCAGGGCGGGCCGCAGGAACCGGTGCAGCCGGGCCGTCGTCGCGTCGGCGTCCGCGACCAGCCGCAGGGTGCCGCGCAGCAGGTTCCCGGTCCTCGGCGGGCCCGCGGCCTTGACCACTGCGGGCGGCGGACCGCCCGCGAGCAGCCGCCGGGTCCCGAGCAGGGCCAGCAGCTGCTGCCAGTTCCGCTCGCCGAGCCGGCGGCCGAAGGCCTCCCCGTACGCCACGCCGATCTCCGCGAGCGTACGGGTCCCGTCGAGGCGCGAGACGAGGAAGAACTCCTTCGGGCCGATCTCGAACGAGGCCCCGGACACCGGGTCCTTGACCAGGTGGACCACGGCCGGCCCGTTCAGCAGCGGCGGCGACAGCAGGATGCCGGGGCGCAGCGCCGGCCGGTGCTCGAGCAGCCCCGCGGGGGTGCTCACGCCCGGACCGCCCCGGTCGGCCCGGAGCCCGCCGCCCCTGAGCCGGACGGCCCGCCGGCGCCCTCGCGCAGCACACGGCCGAGCAGGTGCGCGAGATAGGCCTCGTCCCGGATCGTCACGTGCAGCCGGTTGTTGGTCATGTGCATGTACGGGGAGAGCAGCAGCGGCAGGGCCGCCGCCGGATCCGTCACCCGCTCGTCGCGCGTGCCGTCCCAGGAGCGGAAGACGAGCTCCCCGGCCTTCGCGAGCTCCTCGGCCCGCCCGCGCAGCTCCCGGCAGTGCTCCGCCCACCCGGCCAGGAAGCCCGGCAGCCGGCCCGTCTCCCCGGCGGCGAGCGCCTCGCGGACGGCGGTGAAGCGGCGCGCGATCCCGGGCCCGGTCTGCTCGTACGTACGGTCGTACTCGGCCGAGCCGATGAACCCGGTGCCGGGGAACGCCCGGTGCCAGAACTCGTAATAGCGGTCGAGGTAGCCGCCGAGCTCCTCCCGGTCGGGCAGGAACACCCCCGCCATCACCATCATCAGCTGGGCCGAGGTGCCGAGCAGAACGGTCCGCAGGTGCAGGTTCATCCCGCTCAGCGCGTCCATGACGAGATCGCTGGAGTGCGCGAAATGCCATTCGGCGAGTTCGACCCCGGCCGGGCCGCCGTACTTTCCGTACTCGGGCTCGTACGGCTCGTACGCGTGGCTGTTGTTGGGCCGCAGGTTCATCCGGCCGTCGGGGCCCGTGAACGCGGCCCGGTCGCCCTCGGGGAACTCGATGTCGAACAGGGTGTTGTAGAACTCGTTGAGGAAGCCGGAGTCGACCTCGTAGAGCGCGGGCCGGGCCTTGAGGAAGGCCGTGACGGCCTCCTCCGTGCGGCGGCGCACCTCGGGCCCGTCCGCGGGTGTGGCGGGGCGCAGCCGCAGCCGTACGTGCGGGCCCTCAAGCCAGTAGTTGATGAAGAAGTGCCCGGCGAGCAGCCCGTCCCGGGACAGGCCGGCGACCAGCGGGCGCACGCACTGCACCAGCAGGGGCGTCGGGTTGGCGGCGTAGAAGACGTGCACGGCCTGCCACGCACCGCGCTCCTCGCCGCCGGGCATCTCGGTCAGCTCTGACATCGGGGTCCGCCTTCCGGGCGTCGGATGAGGGTCGTGAAGGTCTCGACGGCGAGTTCGGCGACGTGGGCGCCGCGCTCGGAGTACGTGTGCGGGCCGCCGCGGTCCGGGAGCATCTCGCGGAAGACCACCCGGTGGCCGGGATCGCGCAGCAGCGGCTCGAAGGCCGCGAGCGAGAGCAGGCTGGAGAAGTCCACGTACTGCGGTTTGGCCCCCAGCGCGGAGGGCCCGGCGGAGACGGTCGCGAACACCCGCTCCGGCAGCCCGTGCGCCCGCCGCCAGCGCTGCCAGTCCAGGAAGTGCCCGGCCTCCTGCGCACCCTGCACCGGCAGTTCACCGGCCGTGGTGGTCCAGCTGCGGCGGCTCAGCACGAGGTCCCCGTGCACCACCCGCGGACGGGTGTGGACCCCGCCGTGCGCGGCGCCCTCCGGCACCCCCGCCCACACGTCGAGCGGGGACATCGAGGACGGGGAGAGCAGCAGCAGCGTCCGCGGGATCGCGGGCAGGGCGAGCGGTACGAGATAGCCGAGGTAGACCGGGATGACCTCGCGGCCGAGCCGGTGCGAGCGCAGCACCACCCGGCCGGTGTCCGGCACGTGCTGGGCATACAGGTCGTCGAGGTGCAGCCGGCGGTCCTCCGGCAGGGTGCCGCCCTCGCCCGGGCAGACGATCTCGTAGTCGGTCAGCGGGCCGTGCAGGTTGAGGTTGGTGGTCACCGGGCCGCCGGTGACCTCGGCGAACACCGCGTCCTGCGGGGTGACTTCGGCGGCGGTCGCCCGCAGCCCCTCGGCCAGACCGGGACCGTCCTCGTCGGCCTCGTACACGTGCGTGAAGCGGCTGAAGGGGAAGGACAGGCCGCCGTACGAGCGGTTCAGCACGGTCAGCCGCTCCCCGGTGGCGGGATCGCGGGCGGGCTGGAGATGGTGGCAGCGCGGGGCGAACCCCGGGAGCACCGGCTCCAGTTCGCCCGCCACCGCATCGATGTCCTCCTGGCTGAGGCGCAGTTCACCCGCGCCCCGGTCTCCGTACGCCGACCAGGCCGCCCGCATCCGGCCGACGAAGGCGCGCCGCGCCGCATCGAGGGCCCGGATGCCGGGCAGGGAGAGCCAGTTCTCCTCGGGGACGTACTCCCCGCGCGCGTCGAAGGGCGTACGGCGGGCCGTGAAGGACAGGTACTGGTCGAAGAAGTCCTCGTGGAAGTCGTGGACCAGGCCCAGCAGGTCCTCGCAGCGGCCGCCCGGGCCGTAGCGGGCGGTGAAGAATCCCTCGAAGGTGATCCGCTGGGCCAGCGTGAGGTCGAAGGCGGGCAGGATCCGCTCGACGGAGCGCAGCGCCCCGCCGTCGGCGTCCGCCGCCGCCCAGGCCGGCTCCGGGCAGGCCAGCTCCCGGCCCGCGCTCACGTCCTCGTAGAGCAGGGTCTGCGGCAACGCTGTGCCGAGGGCGCCGAGTTCGCGCTGCACCCGGTGCAGGCCCGAGCGCAGCTCGCCCAGCAGCCGTGCCCGCTCGCGGGCCCCGGCCGCCGGATAGCGCTCCAGTACGGCGGCGGGCGCGTCGAGCAGCCCGGCGAGGTCCTCGGCCCACGGCCGCTCCAGGGCGGACAGCGACCGCTGGAACGCGCGCAGCGGGTCCCCGCCGTGGACCTCGGTGTCCAGGCAGGGCACCCGCACCATGCCGAGCTGGAGCAGCGCGCCGATGTACGCCTCGCAGTCGGCGGGCGCCGCGCCGTGCTCGGCGGCCAGCCAGTCGGCCAGCTCCTGGTGGCGCAGTTCGGGGCGTTCCGCGAACAGGGCGAGCAGCCGGTCGAGGGTGCCGCTGCGGCGCAGGAAGAACAGCCGGTCCTTGACGGCGTCGAAGGTGACCGCCGCCGCGTCGTCGCCCGCCGTGACCGAGCGCCGTACGTAGCGGATCCGGTCGTCCTCGCGCCCCCAGCCCGGGGCCGGGCGCAGCGGCAGGTCCCGCCGCCGCACCGGATCGGCGAGGACCAGTTCGGCGATCCGGGCCAGTACCACGACGTTCAGCCGGACATGGCTGGTCCAGGTGTCCGCGGTACGGATGCCTTCCCCGGGCTCCGCCGCGGGGGTGAACCGGCCCGTGGCCACCGCCGTGAAGGTGCTGAACGGGCTCGTCTTGCAGGCCGTGCGGTAGACGTACGACAGCACCGAGCGCTCCACCTTGCGGGCTCTGCCACCGGGCACGCCCGTGGCCCCCGCGTACGCGTCGAGCTGCGCTTCGAGCACCGGCGAGGCCAGCAGCAGGCCCATCCGCAGCTGGTCGTCCCCGAGCAGCTCGCGCAGCGCGGCGCGGCCCCGCCCGAGATCGCCGCCGAGCAGCCCGGCCCCCGCGGCCAGCAGCGCGTCCAGCCGGCGCCGCCGCAACACCCAGGCGGCGAGGTGCCCGGCCGCGACGCCGTCGACGTCGGAGACCTCCCGTACGGCCGCGTCGGGGTCGGCGGGCAGCTTGCCGTTGTGGATCTGGCGGCGCAGCCGCAGCAGTGCGCGGCGCCGGGCCGCGCCCTCGCCGCCCGGGCCGGGGTCGGTCGCGCCGACCGCCTTGTGCAGGGCCTCGCTCAGCTGCTCCGCGTCGGCGCGCAGCGAGTCCTCGGCCGACAGTACGTCGGCCGCCCAGCGGCTGGTGTCCGGGCAGCGCAGCGCGTCGACCGCGGTCAGGGGCAGTCCGGCCACGCGCAGCATGAAGCGGTCGCCCGCCCGCCATTCGGTGGTGGTGTTCATCCTGATCGTCCTGGTTCTGTCGTCGGTGGGGTCGCGGTCGTGGTCGTGGTCGAGGTCGGGGGAGCAGGGGCAGGGGCAGGGGCGAGGTCAGGCGATCTCGTGGCGGAAGTCGGCGGGCTGCGGCCGCTCGTGGCCGAGCAGCATGATCAGCAGCGGTGCCTCGTCGGTGCCGGTCAGTCCCAGCTCCTCGATGTGGCTGATCGTGTCGAAGCCGAGCGCCACGCCCGCGCCCAGCCCGTGGGCGGCGGCGCTGGTGTAGAAGGTCTGCGCGACCGCCCCGACGGCTGCGCCCGCGAGGCGGTAGCCGCGGTCGCCCACCGCGTCGAGGACGGCGGTGGTCCGCACGGTCGGCACGATCACCGCACCCGCCTGCTCCAGGTTGTAGTTGGAGAGGAAGTAGCTGCGCTGGAGGAACGGGCCGGGCGGGCCCGGGACCACCAGGCGCAGGGTGCGGGCCACCGGATCGTAGGCGTACGCGCCGGGGGCGACCCCCTCGACGTGGTTGACGAAGACGTACAACGAGGTCAGTCCCGGCCCTTGCGGCCGTTCGGCCTCGCTGCCGATGGCCGCCGTGGCGCAGTCCGCCAGTACGGCGGCCAGCTGCTCCGGCCCCACCGGGCGGCTCGCGTCGAACCGGCCGAAGCTGCTGCGCCGGGCCCGCAGCGCCGCGCGGACGCCGGTGGGGGCGGTGGCGGGCGCGGGCAGCGGCACCGGACCCGTACCGCGCGGCGGATGGGCGGCGGCGTCGTCGAGCGCACCGGGCTCCGGGCGGTCCGCGGCACGGCCGAGGGTGGCCTCGTGGATCCGGTGCAGGGTCTCGAAGGCCAGGACGCGGCGGGAGCGTTCGCGGTCGTGGTGACGGACGGCGGCGGGGCCGCGGGAGGAGGGCGCCGGGCCCGCGTCCGCGGCCGTACGGTCGCCCGCCGCCCTGGGCGCCCACTCCAGCGGCACGACCGCGAAGACCCCCTCCTCCCGGTGGTCCACGCCCAGCAGGCGGGCGAGCCGCTCCTCGTCGAACCAGAGCACGGGCGCGATCCGCAGCCCGTGCTCCCGCGCCCACAGCCGCCAGGTCTGGAGCACCGTGCCCACGTCCATGCACACCGCGTGGAAGGAGAAGCTGTTGTACTTGAAGGAGTTCTGCCAGTACTTGACGCTGAGGACCAGGTACTGGGCGGCGCCCGAGGCGTGCGCCGGCGCGTCGGCCCCCAGCGCCTCCCGGATGTCACCCCTGACGTCACCGGTCAGCAGCCGCCGCATCCCGTGCTGGTGCGGCGCGTAGTGGTACAGGCCCGGTGTGAGCGGCCCGCCCGGTCCGGCCGCCCAGTGGACGGCGACCGGGTAGAGCCCGCCCCCGGAGGCCGTCCCCCGGGACCAGTTGGCCTGCGGGTAGTGGGGCAGCGCCGCCAGATCCGTGTTGGCCTGTATGCCGAGGCGCCGGCCGGTCAGCCCGTACGAGTCCAGCAGCATCCCGGAGAGCAGCGGCAGCGTGAACCCCCGGACCGGTCCGGTCGCGCGACCCGGCGCCGGCTCGGGCAGCGGCAGGGTCTCCGCGCCCGGATGGAACTTCGCCTTGCGCGGGCGGTCGGCCCAGTCGGGTACGAAGTCGACGGGCTCCATCGGCACCCGGCCGCGGTGCATGATGGCGGTGGCGTAGTCATGGGCGTAGCCCACGGGTCCTCCTACGGTCGGTCAGGGGAAGGGATGCGGGGCCGGGTTGAGGTCGCCGGGCTCCAGATCGCGCTCGCGCAGCCCCGCCGCGCGCAGGGCCGTCCGCAGCCGGGGCATGCCGAGCGCCCGCTGGCGCGACCAGCCGAAGTCGATCGGCAGCAGTCCGGGCACCAGCACGCTCACCGTGTGCAGCCCCAGGACCCGCTGCTCGGGCAGGGTCTGGTCGACCACCACCACGTCGAAGCCCTCGGCGGCCACCGCGTCGACGCACCGCGCCAGGTCCTCGCGCACGTCGTCGGCCCCACCGGCGCCGCCCCACCGGTCCTCGGGCGGGCGGAGCGCCGAGACCGGCCGCAGCGGCTCCCGGGACGGGGCGCGCAGCAGGAAGTCCGCGTGCCGGCCCATCTCCGGGATCCCGTAGACCAGCGGGTGGTCGTGGAGCGCGGTGACGAGGTCGAAGTCCGCGGCCATCGCGCGCAGGCGGGCCTCGTCCCGCCCGGTGCGCCCGGCCAGGTTCACGGCGTCCGTCGCGATCTCGCACAGCGCCGAGTCCAGCGCCGACTCCGGGTCCAGGCCGGCGCCCGCCCCGAAGCACATCCGGCCGGGTCCGCCGTCGAAGCGCTCGGCGACGGCGGTCACCACCGGGACGGGGAAGGTGATCCGGGTGTCGAAGAACCGTGCCCGGTACCCGTACAGGGCGAGCCGGTCCACCATCACCCGGGTCGACGTGCGGCTGCTGGTCGCCGGGTCGATCTCGGGCAGCGGCTGGCGCCCGTACCAGGCGAGCAGGAACGCGTCCCGCTCGATGACCTCCATCAGCCCGAAGTAGACCGCTTCGGCCAGACTGCCGCCGGTGGCACAGCCGTTGGAGCTCTCCTGTACGAAACGGTTCTCCAGGCCGGGCGAGTGGTAGTACGTCAGCACCTCGGGCACCAGGCGCGGAACCCGGTCGCGCAGCGACCAGCCCCAGACCCACGGGATCTCCCGGCCGGGGTCGAACGGCCGCACGCGCGGATTGTCCGCGTGGAACCGCTCGCTGTACAGGCCGACCTCGCGCGGGTCCACGGCGTCGGCGCCGAGCCGCGCGAGCGAGCCGCGCACGCCCGTCGTCCGGGCCCGGGCGCGCATCCCGGCGTACCGCTCCAGCCCCTCCAGGACCCCGACCCGGGCGCTGCGGTCGAAGGAGTCGGTGTGGCCGCCCCAGAAGGTCTCGCGCAGATAGGGGCCGGAGCGCAGCGAGAAGCAGCCGATGGTCGCCGAGGTGGAGGTGGAGGAGACGTCCTGGACGAGGGAGGGCCCCAGCGCCCCGCACAGCGGATTGGCGAAGGCCGCCACGTCGAGGGCGTACGACTCCACGGGCCGCGTACGGAAGGTTCCCGGCCGGTACTTCGGCGCGGGCGCCAGTGGCTCCAGGGCGCGCGGCTCGTCGGCGACGGGCGCCGCGCACACCGGGCATTCGGGGTCGGGTACGAGCGGATACCGCCGGACGGCGCCGGTGCCGAGGTCCAGGGACCGCACCTCGGGGAACGGCCCGCGGGGGGCCGCGACTCCCGCGACTCCCGCGGCACCCGTGACCAGCGAGGCCAGCGCCGCCAGGGCGTCGGCGGCGAAGGCGTGGGCGTGCGGCCAGTCGCCCGCCGCCCGGGTGCCCCCGCCCAGCTCCAGGGCATCGCGCAGCGCGACGGACCGTACGGCCTGCCAGCGCCGTTCCAGACACCGGGCACACCCCGGACCGCCGCCGCCGGGGACCGGCACCGGGCCGACCACCGCCTGCCGGCCGTACAGCCGGACGGGCAGGGCGGCGCCGATCTCCGCGGACAGGGGCCCGGAGTCCGGCTCGGAGTCCGGCCCGGGATCCGGCCCGGGATCCGGCTCCGGCTCGGAGGCAGGCTCGGCGAAGGCATTGCGCGCCCCGAGGACCGACAGCTCCACCGGCGGCCCGCCGAGCGCGTCCAACGCCCGGTCCAGCAGCGCCGTGAACCGCTCGGCCGCCCCGGCCCCGAGCACGTCCCGCACGGCGGGGTCGGCCCGGACCAGCGAGGGGAGGCTACGCGTCATCGCCGGGCTCCCGCACCGCCGTGAGCAGCACCCGTACGGTGTGTACACCCGCCGACGCCAGCTCGGGCGCGCCCGTCGGGACCAGGTACGCATCGCGTCCGGCGGCGCCGAGCCGCTCCAGCACCTCCGGCCAACCGACGGCCCCGGCCGCTCCGTTCGCCTCTACAGCCTCACCGCCGGAGCCCGGGCCCGAGACCGCCAGGGCCCTGGGGTCCAGATCGCGCAGCAGCGGATCGCCGGTGTCGACCGGCCGGCCGCCGCCCGCCCGGTCGGCCTCGTACTGGGCCGCGCCGAGGAGTTCGCGCAGCGCGGCCACGGCCGCCGTACGCCGGTCCAGGCCGCTGCCGACCGCCCAGCGCTCCGCGGACCGGGCGAGCAGCACGCTCACGCCGCTCCGCCCGCCCTCGCCGAGGTCGAGCAGTTCCACCGGCAGCTCCAGCCGGTCCGCCGACCGTACGAGGAACCCGACTTCGGCGTCCGGCCCGTCCGGGTCCGGCAGCGGCACCGCCGTCGCCGGGGTGCCCCGTACGGTGCGCAGCAGCGCGTCGTACGCGAGGGCCGAGAGGAGCCCGGCCGCTGCCGCGTCGGCGGGGGCGGGGCCCGCACCGGCCCCCGCGCGGGTCCGTTCGAAGAGCCGGTCGGCGTTGTGCGGACCGAAGGGGCGGACGGCGCCCGCCGGGACGAGGAGGGGTTCCTTCGTCAGGAGGGACACGGCCCGCTGGTGGACGGTGGGCCCGCCCGGCAGCCCGGAGGAGAGGGCGAGGGCGGGCGCGGCCGGGGACTGCACGCGGGAGCCGGTCACGAGCCCGCGCGCCGGGACGACGTGCTCGGCGTACACGAGCGCCGCGGCGTCCAGGGCGCGCATCCGGGCGCCCGCCACGTGGTGGATGTCGAAGGCGGTGATGGCCCGCGGACCGGTATGGCCGATGCCCAGCTCGACCACTCCCAGCTTGAGCGGGATCTGGGTGAGCGGCTCGTCCGCGAAGCGGGTGAACACGCCTGCGTACGGGCGGACGATGGCGGAGCGCCGGTTCAACTCCTCGACCAGCGCGTCCGCTTCGCGAGCGGTCTCGGGCGTCGGAAGTTCGGGGGCACCCGACGTACCAGCCGCGGCCAGGTCCACGGGCTGCCCGGCCGCCCGGCCGTCGGCCGCGTCGGCCGTCTCGCCCCCGGCGCAGAACGGGCAGCGCGGGTGCGGGAACAGCGGCTCGGCGGTGACGTCCAGCGACTCCATGTCCTGGACGACCAGCCGCCCGGAGGTCTCCGCGGGCAGCGCGCCCGTGGCCGCGCGGAAGACCTCGTACCCGAGCAGATTGCCGATCATCGCGGCCAGCGGCCGGCCCGGCACGGGACCGGAGGGCACGGCCCCGGTGCCCGGCAGGGCCAGTGCGCTCCACAGGTCGGCGGCCGCCCCGGAACCGGGGCGGGCGGAGCCCAGCCGCAGCGCCGCGCAGGCCCAGCAGCCCTCGGTCCCGGCGGCCATCAGCGGGCCGACGACGACGTCGGAGCCGTACGACCAGGCCGGAAGGAGGGTGCGGCCCTCCGGTATCCCGGCGCGCAGCAGCGGGAGCAGCCGTGCGGGGGCCGTGTGGCCCCCGGTGACCACGACGAAGTCGAACCCCGCCAACTCCGTCCACCCGAAGGGCTCCTCGCCCGGGGCCAGGGTGCGTATCTCCACCGGGCAGCCGTCGGCCCGCGCTTGTTCCGCGTCCGCCTCGACGAGGTCCGGCTCCGCGCCGGGCAGGACACCGACGACCGCACAGCCGTTGCGGACCAGGCTCAGGGCGCACCATCGGGCCACGGAGTCCTCGCCGAGAACGGCGACCCGGGTGCCGCGGAAGCGCAGGAAGCGGTCCTCGGCCTCGTCGGCGTAGTGGTCCACGTACGCGATCTGCGGCGCGAACCGCCGCGCCACGTCCGGGGATGGCACCGGGCCGGCGGGGGTCCGCGGGGCCGGGACGGAGCGGGCGAAGTCCCTTTCGTACAGCGTCTTGACGAGCTCGCCGACCATCGCGCGCTGGGCGTCGCCGAGGCCCTGGCAGAGCTGCGCGACGGAGTGCTCCCCGGTGAGGTGCGGGACGATCAGCGTGGCGAACCGGTACGCCGAGCGGGCGGTGATGCGGAACCCGCCGTCGGAGTTGTGGAACAGCACACCGTCGGGCGTCTCGGTGAAGAGCACGTCCCGGCGTATCCGGGGCCGTGAGGCGGCGACGGTCTCATAGCTGGCTTGGGACATGGGACACCCCTGGGTGCGGTGTGGGTGGAGGGAGGCGACAGAGGAAGTCGAGGGGAGTGGGGAGGGGGAGTGGGGAGGGGGAGCGGGAGGGGAGCTCAGCGCGCGATGGGGGCGGCGGCCGCGGGGAGGGGCCCGCGGGCCAGCCGGCGCGCGTAGCCGAGGAGGAAGGAATGGAGGCGGTACGGCGGCCGGCCGGGTGGTCCGTCCTCCAGCATCCCGGCCTCCACGAGCTGTTCGAGCTCGGTCTCGGACCCGGCGTCCGTGAGGGGGGCCCGCGGACCGAGGGAGCCCAAGCGGAGGAAGACCTCGCGCAGTTCGGGCGAGAGGGCGCCGACGGCCCGCCCGAACACCTCCGGTACGGAGAGCCGTGGATCCTCGGCGAGGGCGAGCCGGGCGGTCGGCTCCTCCGCGAGCCAGGCCGTGCAGTCGGCCACGGACAGTCCGGGCCGGGTCAGCAGCCGGCCGGCCGCGATGCGCAGGGCGAGCGGGAAGTGCCCGCAGACGTCGGCGAGTTCCGCGGCCGCCTGCGCCTCGGCCGCGATCCGGTCGGCGCCGACGAGCCCGGCGAGCAGTGCGTACGCCTCGTCCGGTCCGAGGACGTCCAGCCGGTGGACGGCGCCGCCGTGCGTGGCGACGACCGCGGCGAGACCCCGTCTGCTCGTGACCAGTACGGCGGCGTCCTCGGCCGCGGGGAGCAGAGGCAGCACCTGCCCGGCGCCGGCCGCGTCGTCGAGGACGAGGAGCCGGCGGCCGCCGTTGCCGTTGCCGTCGCCGGGTCCGGGCAGCAGTTCCCGGGCCTCGTCCAGGGTGAGGCGGCTGCCGTCGGGCCGGGTCAGAGCGAGGGTGAACACCCCGCCGGGGAACTCGCCGCGGACCTCGTACGCGCACTGGTGGGCCAGCGCCGACTTGCCGATGCCGGGCGCCCCGGAGACGACGACCAGCCGGGGCCCTTCGGGGGAGGTCAGCCGGGCGGCGATGGCCCCGCGGTCTCCCTCCCGCCCGGCGAACCCGGGCACGGGCGCCAGGCCCGGGCGCCCGGAGCCCTTCCTGGGCACCCCGCGCCAGCCGCTGTCCGCCGCGGGCTCGGCCGGCCGCGCCGACGGCAGGGGCAGCGCACCCGGGGCGGCGGCGGTCCGCGGCAGATCCGGCCCCGCCGGAGGCTGCGCGGCGGGCCCCACGGCCGGTGCCGCGCCGGACCCGACGGCAGGCCCTCGCACAGGCCAGACGCCAGACCCGACGGCAGGCCCGGCGGCAGGCCCGGGCGCCGGCCCGATGGCAGGCCGTGCCGCCGGACCCGCGGCAGCCGCATCCGGCCCGCCGATCTCCTCGGCCCGCAGGATGGCCAGTTCCAGACGGCGCAGCCCGGCCCCCGGGTCGACTCCGAGCTCGTCGCGCAGCCGGTCCCGTACCGTGCGGTACTCGGCGAGGGCCTCCGCCTGCCGCCCCGTGCGGTAGAGGGCCTCAATGAGCTGCTCGGTGAAGCGCTCGCGCACCGGATGGCGGCGGGCGCTCTCGTACAGGTCGACCAGCACCTGGTGGCAGTTCCCGGCGGCGAGTTCGAGATCGCAGACCCGCTCCAGCACGCGCAGCCGCTCCTGTTCGAGCGAGGGCACCGCGTCACGCCGGAGCATCCGCGAGGCCACGTTGGCGAGCGGCGGCCCGTGCCACAGGGACAGTGCCTCGCGCAGCCGGTACAGCTCCTCGCCCGGTCCGGCGGCGGCCGGCGCCTGCGAGGTCAGGGCGCGGAAGAGGACGAGATCGAGGGTCTCGGCGTCGTTGTGCATCCGGTATCCGCCGGGCACGGCCTCGATGGTGGTCGTGGATATGCCGTACTTCGTGAATAACCTCCGCAGCCTCAGGACGCACGTCTGCAACGCGGCGCGCGCGGTGGCCGGCGGTTCCTCGTCCCACACCGCACTCACCAGATAGGTGGTCGAAACGACGACCCCGGGATGCAGAAGAAGAGCGGCGAGAAGACTGGTCGGCTTGGATGGCTTGAGAACTACGGTTTCCGGGCCGTGGGCAATACTCAGCGGCCCCAAAAGCTGGAACCGCATACTGGTCCCTCGTGTCGGGTCACGTATTTCGCGAACGAGCAGGACAGGGGCGGTGGTCGGCCGCGCCTGCTCTCCGCCCCCTGGTGGGGCGGCGAATGAATGAAACACTACATAAGGGATCTTGTGAAAGTCGAGTGGTGTACGGCTTGTTTCCGACCGCACGGCGATTCTCTTTCTTTCCGTCACCCTGGAGTCCCGTGAAGTTACCACCGGTTGGCGAGGATGTTCACGTGTAAACGAATTCTCCGTACGGATCTCATCGCGCGGCAATCGAAGTCGATTTCCGGTCACGCGCCGCCGAAGTTCCCTGGCTGATTTCGTACCGCCCGGAACCGGCCACTCGTACGGGTGATCCGTGAGGTGGGAGCGCCGGCCGCGGAATGCGCGGCGGCGCCCGGTGGTTCGGACTCCACGCAGCACCCGACCACCCTGCACGCACTGGAGAGCTCATGAAGATCGGCATCATCGGCGCAGGCAACATCGGCGGCAACCTCATCCGCCGCCTCACCGCCCTCGGACACGAGGTGTCGGTGGCGAACTCCCGCGGTCCCGAGACCCTGGCCGACCTGGCGAAGGAGACCGGAGCCACGCCCGTCACGGTCGCGGAGGCGGCGCGGGGCGCCGAGGTCGTCGTGGTCACCGTCCCCCTGAAGAACGTGGCGAACCTGCCCGCCGGCCTCTTCGACGGCGCGGCGGAGGACTTCGTCCTCATCGAGACCGGCAACTACTACCCGCAGCAGCGCGACGGCCGTATCGCCGAGATCGAGGACGAGGGCCTGACCGAGAGCGGCTGGAGCCAGCGCCGCCTCGGGCACCCGGTGGTCAAGGCCTTCAACGGGACGTACGCCGAGGACCTCCTGAGCCTGCACCGTCCGGCCGGGGCCCCCGACCGGGTGGCCCTCCCGGTGGCCGGCGACGACGCGGCGGCGAAGCGCACCGTCCGGGCGCTCATCGACGAGCTCGGCTTCGACACCGTGGACGCGGGCGGCATCGACGACTCCTGGCGCCAGCAGCCGGGCACCCCCGTGTACGGGCTCCGGGCGGGGACCGACGCGGTCGTCAAGGCCCTCGCCGAGGCCTCTCCGGTCCGTCAGGCGGCCTTCAAGGGCTGACCGTCCAAGGCGGGCGCGGGAGTAAGGACCCTCCCGCGCCGGCCCGGGCGCGCGGCCCCCGACACCGGACCACGCCCCCCGACACCGGACCACGCCCCCCGACTCCGGACCGCGCCCCCCGACGCCGGCCCCTTCGACGCCGGGCCGTGCTCCCCTGGCCGGGAACCGATACCGAAGTGTCATCCCCCGACCCTCCGTACCGTTGGCCCGGGCTTGCTACGGTCCTGCCCTCACGGGAGCCGTAGGAGGGCGCACCATGCACGTCAGACCCCGTCTGCTGATCGCCTCGGCGGTACTGGCGGCACTCCCGGCCGTCCTGACGGCCTGCTCCGGCCACCCGGACCACCCGGCCGCTCCCGCCCGGTCGGTGAGCCCCTCGTCCTCCGGCTCCGAGTCCCCGGCGGCGAGCGCATCGGCCACCCCGGCCTCCTCCGCACCGGCGCCCACGCCGTCCCCGACCGCCACCCCCGCCGCCGCGTCCCCGGCCGCGCCCACGAAGACGCCGTCGGCGCCCCCGGCCCCCGCGACGCGGCTCACCCTGACCGCCGCCGCCCCCGGCGGCGCGCTGCGCCTGGTCCGCGGCGGCGCCGCCCAGGAGTTCACGGTCACCGTCCGCAACGGCAACTCCCAGGCCTACCGGCACCTGCTCGTCGCCTTCCAGATGGAGCCCCTGACCGGCGAACCCGGGGACCTCCCCGGGCCGGCCGCCCCCTTCGTCCTGGAACGCCGCGACCCGGCCACCGGGGCCTGGCGCGCCGTGGACCTGCGCATCGCCACCGACGCCAAACCGGCCCACCTCTACACGGGCGGCACCGCCCTCGCGCGCGACGCCGTCCGCACCGACCGCTACCGGCTGCGCGCCACCGCCACGGGCCCCACCGGCAGCAGCCCGCTCATGGTGTACGCGATCGACGCGGACGCCGCCGAGGGCACCTCCGCCGACTTCGAACACCCCGGACACGTCTCGCTGCCCCTCACCACCCGGCGCCTCCTGTAACTCCCGTTCCCGCCGGGGCAACCGACGGGGTCCGGACCCTTGACCCACACTTGGTCCAGACCAATCATGAGGCGTCCGCCCGTTCGCTCACGCCCCACCGGGAGCATCGATGAGACGTCCCAGGCCCCTCCATGCCTTATGCGCGGCAATGACCACGGTCCTCGCGTCCGCCGGCCTCGTCCTCGCCGCCGGCGGCGCCGCCCACGCCGCGACCCCGCTGCCCGCGCACGTCTTCGCCCCGTACTTCGAGGCGTACTCCTCCGACAGCCCCGCCGACCTCGCCCAGAAGTCCGGGGCGAAATACCTCACCATGGCGTTCGTGCAGACCGAGGCCAGGGGCTCCTGCACCCCGTACTGGAACGGCGACACGGGACGGCCCGTCTCCGCCTCCGTCTTCGGCGCCGACTTCGCCACGATCCGCTCCCGCGGCGGCGACGTGATCCCCTCCTTCGGCGGCTACGCGGCCGACAACGGCGGCACCGAGATCGCCGACAGCTGCACCAGCGTGGACGCGATCGCCGCCGCGTACGAGAAGGTGATCACCACCTACGAGGTCTCCCGGCTCGACATGGACATCGAGGACAACTCGCTGACCAACAAGGCGGGCATCGACCGGCGCAACCAGGCGATCAAGAAGGTCCAGGACTGGGCCGCGGCGAACGGCCGCCCGCTCCAGGTCTCGTACACCCTGCCCACCACCACGAGCGGCCTCGCGAGCAGCGGACTCGCGGTCCTGAAGAGCGCCAAGGCGGCGGGCGCGCAGGTGGACGTCGTGAACCTGATGACCTTCGACTACTACGACGGCGCCACCCACCACATGGCGACCGACACCCAGACCGCCGCCACCGGGCTCCACGACCAGCTCGCCGCCCTGTACCCCGCCAAGACCCCCGCCCAGCTCTGGGGCATGGTCGGCGTCACCGAGATGCCGGGCATCGACGACTACGGCCCCGCCGAGACCTTCACCACCGCCGACGCGACCGCCGTCCGCGACTGGGCGGTGGGCCGGGGCATCAACATGCTCTCCTTCTGGGCGCTCCAGCGCGACAACGGCGGCTGCCCGGGCACCGGCGGCTCCGACTCGTGCTCGGGCATCGTCCAGGACCCCTGGTACTTCAGCCACACCTTCGCGCCGTTCACCGGCGGCGGCGGTCCCGTCGCCGACGACTTCTCGCTCGCCGTCGCGCCCGGCTCCGCCTCCGTGGCGCCCGGCGGCTCCACCTCCGCCACCGTGAACACGGCCGTCGTCTCCGGCACCGCACGCACCGTCGCACTGACGGCGTCCGGCGCACCCGCCGGAGTCACGGCCTCCGTCGACCCGGCCTCGGTGACGGCGGGCGGCTCGGCCCGGCTCACGGTCGCAGCCTCCGCCTCGGCCGCCCCGGGCACGTACCCGATCACCGTCACCGGCACCGCCGGCGCCCTCGCGCACACCGCCGCCCTCACCCTCACGGTCACCGGCCCGGGCGGCGGGAGCGGCGCTCTCGTCAACGGAGGCTTCGAAAGCGGCGCCCTCGCCCCGTGGACCTGCGAGAGCGGCGGCGCGCTGGTGGGCACCCCCGCGCACGGGGGCTCGTACGCCCTGAAGACCGCACCCACCTCCGCGCAGACCGGGGAGTGCACCCAGACGCTGACCCTCACCCCGAACACGAAGTACACGCTGGCGGGCTGGGTGCAGGGCAGCTACGCCTACCTGGGCGTCCGGGGCGGCGCGAGCGCCAGTACGTGGACCAGTTCCACCGGCTGGTCGAAGCTGACGGTGCCCTTCACCACCGGCGCCTCCGGCACGGTCACCGTCTACCTGCACGGCTGGTACGGGCAGGGCGCGGTGTACGGGGACGACCTCTCGGTGGGGTAGACCGCGGGGTGGATAGGCTCGGCCACGGCCGCCCGGGTACGCACCGCCCCGCGCAGGGCGGTGCGTACCCGACGGAAGGAACAGCGCCATGGCCGGCGGCAACGAGATCCGGATCCTGCGCGCGGGCGACCGCGCGGCGGTCGCCTGGAAGAACGGCGGCGGGGTGACCCGCGAGATCGCGGCCTGGCCCGAAGGCGCCGGACTGGCCGATTTCGGGTGGCGGATCAGCCTCGCGGAGGTGGCCGCCGACGGGCCGTTCTCCGGCTTCCCCGGGGTCGACCGCACGCTGACCCTCGCCGAGGGCGCGGGCATGGACCTCACGGTGGCCGGCGCCCGCCGCCTCGTCGACGAGCGCTACGCGCCACAGGACTTCCCCGGCGACGCCCCCACCGACTGCCGGCTCCTCGACGGGCCCGTCGTGAACTTCAACGTGATGTACCGCCGGGACCGGGTGCGGGCGCAGACCGCCGTCGTACGGGGCACCCTCGTGCTCGCCACCGCGCCGGGGGAGACCCTGCTGGTGGTCGCGCTCCGGGGCCCGGCGGAACTCGAAGTCGGAACAGGACCCGAAGCCGGAACAGGGCCCGAAGCCGGAACAGGACCCGAGACCGGAACAGGACCCGACACCGCGTCCGGGCCCGTCGCCCTCGGCCCGTACGACGCGGTCCGGATCTCCGGCGGCAACGCCTGCGGCCTGCGCACCCGGGGCCACGCGGCGGTGGTCAGGCTGGCAGCCCGCCCCGGGCGATGACGTCGGCGTACCAGCGGGCACTGTCCTTCGGCGTGCGCCGCTGGGTCGCGAAGTCGACGTGGACGAGGCCGAACCGCTTGCTGTAGCCGTACGCCCACTCGAAGTTGTCCAGCAGCGACCACACGAAGTACCCGCGCACATCCACCCCGTCCTCGATCGCCCGGTGCACCGAGGCCAGATGGCCGTGCAGATAGCCGATCCGGTCCGGATCGTGCACATCGCCCTCCGGGTCGGCGTAGTCCGCGTACGCCGCGCCGTTCTCCGTGATCATCAGCGGCACGCCCGGCAGCTCGTCGCGCAGCCGGACCAGCAGCTCGTGCAGGCCGCCCGCGTCGACCGGCCAGTCCATGGCCGTCCGCGGCCCCGGCGCGGGCAGGATGCGTACGCGCTCCTCGGCGCCCACCCACGGCGAGGGCCCCTCCTGCGCGAGGGCCCCGGCGGGTTCGGGCGGGCCTGCGTCCGCGACCACCGTCGGCGCGTAGTAGTTGATGCCCAGCCAGTCGATCGGGGCGGCCGCCGCCGCAAGATCGCCGTCCCGGACGAAGGACCAGTCCGTCACCCCGGCGGTGTCGCGGACCAGGTCCTCCGGCAGGCGCCCGTGGAAGACCGGGTCGAGGAAGAGCCGGTTGCCCAGCGCGTCGATCCGGCGCACCGCGTCCAGATCGGCGGCGGAGCGCGTCAGCGGCCGCACCACGTGCAGGTTCAGCGTCAGCGAGACCTCGGCCGTGCGGGGGAGGACCGCGCGCAGCGCCGCCGTGCCCAGGCCGTGGGCGAGGTTGAGGTGGTGTGCGGCCCGCAGCGCGGCCTCCGGCTCGGTGCGGCCCGGGGCGTGCACCCCCGAGGCATAGCCGAGGAAGGCCGCGCACCAGGGCTCGTTGAAGGTCGTCCAGTCGGCCACCCGGTCGCCCAGCGCCCCGGCCACGAGCCCCGCGTACTCGGCGAACCGCTCGGCGGTCTCCCGTACGGGCCAGCCGCCCAGGTCCTCGAGCTCCTGCGGCAGGTCCCAGTGGTAGAGGGTGGCCACCGGCCGGATCCCGGCGGCCAGCAGCGCGTCGACCAGCCGCCGGTAGAAGTCCAGGCCGCGCCGGGCGGCGGGCCCCCGGCCGGTGGGCCGGACCCTGGACCAGGCCACCGAGAAGCGGTAGTCGCTCACGCCGAGCCGCTTCAGCAGGGCCACGTCCTCGGCCATGCGGTGGTAGTGGTCGGCGGCCGTGTCCCCGGTGTCGCCGTTGAGGACCCTGCCGGGGGTGTGGCTGAAGGTGTCCCAGATGGACGGCGTCCGGCCGTGCAGCGTGGCCGCGCCCTCGATCTGGTACGCGGCGGTGGCCGTGCCCCAGCGGAAACCGGCCGGGAAGGCGAGCCCCGTCTGCGCGAGGGGAGACGCGTCGAGCGTGGTCATGAAAAGGCTCCAAAGAAGGTGAGGTGAGGGCCGGGAGGCGGCTGCGTCAGCCCTTGACCGCGCCCTGCATGATGCCGCCGACGATCTGGCGGCCGAGCAGTCCGAAGACCAGCAGCACGGGCAGGGTGCCGAGCAGGGTGCCCGCCATGATCACGGACTGGTCGTGGACGTAGCCGCCGCCCAGCTGGCGCAGCGCGGGACCGTCGGCTCCTGCGAGGACAGCGCGACGATCGGCCAGAAGAAATCGTTCCAGGCGGTCATGAAGGTCAGCAGGCCCAGGACGGCCATGGCCGGGCGGGCGACCGGCACGACGATCGACCAGAAGATCCGCGCGTGCGAGGCCCCGTCCACCCGGGCCGCCTCGATCAGCTCGTCCGGCAGCGACTGCACCAGGAACTGCCGCATGAAGAACACCCCGAAGGCCGAGACGAGTCCGGGCAGGATGACGGCCTGGAGCTGGTTCACCCAGTGCAGCTTGACGATCAGCATGAAGAGCGGGATCACCCCGAGCTGCGGGGGGATCATCATCGAGGCGACGACGGCGCCGAGCAGCGCCCCGCGGCCGCGGAAGCGCAGCTTGGCGAAGGCGAACCCGGCCAGCGTGGAGCACAGCACCGTGCCGACGGTGATCGCCCCCGAGACGATGAGCGAGTTGAGCAGCGCCTTGCCGATCGACGCCTCGTCCAGGACGGCCCGGAGGTTGTCCAGGAGCCGCGGCCCCGGCAGCAAGGCCGGCAGGGGGCGCGCGAGTTCGGCGTTGGAGCGGCTCGCGGCGACGAGGGTCCAGTACAGCGGGAAGGCCGAGACCAGCACAGCGCAGATCAGGACGGCGTAGGTGAGCCTGCCGCCACGCCGGGCGGAGACGCTCGCGCTCATCGGCCGGCCTCCTTACGGGAACGGCGGCGCGCGGCCCAGGCGTTGGCCCCGACCAGCACCACGATCAGCAGGAACATCACCCAGGCGATGGCCGCGGCCCGGCCCAGGTGGAAGAAGCCCCAGCCCTGCTCGTACATGTAGAGGCCGAGGGTCTGGTACTGGTGCGAGATGCCGCCGGAGACCGATCCCTCGAACAGGAGCGGCTCGCCGAACAGCTGCGTGGCGCCGATCGTCGAGACGATCGAGGTGAACACGATCGTGGGGCGCAGTCCGGGCAGGGTCACGTGGAGGAACTGCCGCAGGCGGGAGGCCCCGTCGACCTCGGCCGCCTCGTACAGCTCGGTCGGGATCGTCTGCATGCCGGCCAGGTAGATCAGCGTGTTGTAGCCGGTCCAGCGCCAGACGACGATGGACGAGACGGCGATCTGTGAGGCCGCCGTACCGTTCTGCCAGTCGACCGGGTGGATGCCCAGCAGGTCCAACAGGCGGTTGACGAGCCCGAAATCGTGCCCGAAGAGCTGCGCGAAGATCAGTGAAGCGGCGGCGACCGAGGTCGCGTACGGCAGCAGCAGCGCGGTGCGGAAGAACGTACGGGCGCGCAGCCGGTAGTTGAGCAGGTGGGCCAGGCCCAGCGCCATCAGCAGCTGGGGCACGGTGGACAGCACGCCGATGGTGAACGTGTTGCGCAGCGCCGTCCAGAAGAACGGGTCGGTGAACAGCGCCGCGTAGTTGCCGAGCCCGCGCCACTCCAGCTCGCCGGGGGTCTGGAGTTCGGCGCGGTAGAGGGAGACGTACGCCGTGTAGAGCAGCGGGAAGATCCCGAACGCGGCGAACAGGGTGAAGAACGGGGCGAGGAAGGCGTACGGGGACAGCGGGGCCGGCCGGCCCCGCCGCCGGGGCGGCGCCGCCGGCGGCACCGGGGCGGTCGGGGGCGCCGCCGGCGCCGGCTGTGCCGACCGTGCCGACCGTGCCGGCGATGACAGCGGCTCAGCCGAGGGCATTCTTGACGGCCTTCTTCGCGTTCGACCAGGCCGTCTCGGGCGCCGTGCCCTTGCGCTCCACCTCGCTGAGCGCGTTGTTGATCTGGTCGGCGATGTCCTTGTCGTGCAGGCCGAGCACCTGGACGGGGGCCTGCTCGGCGGCGTCACCGAAGATCTTGCCGATCGGCGCGTCGGAGAAGTACGGGTCCTTGGCGTCGGCTATCTGGCCGATCGACTTGGTGGCGGAGGGGAAGTTGCCCTGCCCGCGGAAGACCTTGGTCTGCTGCTCGGGCGCGGTGAGCCACTTGATCAGCTCGTACGCCTCCTTCTTGTGGGCGGCCGCGGTCGGGACCGCCAGGTACGAGCCGCCCCAGTTGCCCGCGCCGCCGGGCAGCTTCGCGACGTCCCACTTGCCCTTGCCCGCGTCCCCGGCCTGGCCCTTGATGTAGCCGAGCATCCAGGCGGGGCAGGGCAGGGTGGCGAAGGACCCCGAGGCGAAGGCCTGGTTCCACGGCGGCGACCACTGGTCCAGCTTGGCGCTGAGCCCCTCGCCCGCGGCCTTGACCGAGGCGTCCCAGGCGGCCTTCACGGCCGGGCTGTTCTCGTAGATCAGGGCGCCCGAGGCGTCGTAGTAGCGCTCCTTCTCCTGCCCGACCATGATCGCGTTCAGGCTGCCCACGCTGTCGATCCAGGCGCTGCCCGCGGGCGCCTTCTCCTTGTACTGGCGCCCGAGTTCGAGGTAGCCGTCCCAGGTCGCCCACCGCGCCGCCAGCTCGGTGCGGTCGGTGGGCAGACCGGCGGCCCGGAACAGGTCGCTGCGGTAGCACATGGCCTCGGGGCCGACGTCGGTGCCCAGGCCCAGCACCTTGCCGTCCTTGGTCGTCGCGGCGGACCACTTGGCGGGGGCGAACTCCTCCTTGAGCGCCCCGGCCCCGTACTGGTTCAGGTCCACGAACTTGCCCGCCTGCTGCTGGGCGACCGAGGCGATGCGGCCGACCTCGATGCCCTGGACGTCGGCCAGGCCGCCGCCGCCCGCGAGGCGGGTCTGGAGGGACTTCCAGTAGTCCTGCTCGTCCTCGGTGTCGGTCTGCTTGATCTTGACGCCGGGGTGGAGCCGCTCGTACTCGGCGTAGAGCCCGGCCTCTTGGTAGCCGAACGCGCCGAACAGGTCGATGGTGAGCGTGATGTCGCCGCCCGCGGCGTCGGAGGAGCCGCCGCCCGACCCGGATCCGCAGGCGGCCAGGACCACTCCGGTGAGCGCGACGGCGCCGAGGCGGACGGCGGTTCTCTGGACGGTTCGGGGGATCGACATGGGGCGGCCTCCTTGGCCTGGACGGGCAGGGTGCGGGGGTGGGAGTGCGCCAGCTTTGAGAGCGCTCTCAGAACGCGACTGGAGCGTGCACCCGCAGCCCGGGCCCCGTCAAGAGTCGTACCCGCAACGGAGTGCTTTCGTCCACAATCACCCGCGCCACACGGCAAGTTCACGCCGTTCCCGGCCTTGCTGCCCGTCCTGCCCGTCCTGCGCGTTCTGCCGTTCCTGCCGCTCGCTCCGACCGTCCCGGCGGCCTTCAGGCGGAATCACGCCGGACCAGCGCCGTCGGGGTGATCACCGAGGCGGGCACGGCACGGTCGCCCTGGGCCTTGTCCAGGGTGCGCAGCAGCAGCTGCGCCATCAGGCGCCCCATGCCCTCGATGTCCTGGCGTACGGTCGTCAGCGGCGGATCGGCGCTCTCCGCCACCAGCTCGGCATCGTCGAAGCCGACCAGCGCCACGTCCCCGGGGACGGCCAGTCCGCGCTCCCGCAGTACCCGCAGGGCGCCCGTCGCCATCAGGTCGTTCGCCGCGAACACGGCGTCGAGGTCCGGGCAGCGCTCCAGCAGCGCGGCCATCGCCTCGGCCCCGCCCGCCGCGGTGAAGTCCCCCTCCGCGATCAGCGCGGGGTCGGCGTCGAGCAGTACGTCCCGGTAGCCGTCGAGCCGGTCCACCGCCGAGGTCTGGTCCAGCGGACCGGCGATGTGCGCGATCCGCCGCCGGCCCTGGTCCAGCAGGAGCCGTACGGCCTCGCGGGCGCCTCCTCGGTTGTCCGCGTCCACGTACGCGACACCGCCGTGCCCCCCGGACCCGGCGGTCCAGCCCGGCCGGCCGCCGTACACCGTGGGCATCCCGACGCGGCGGGCGATCGCGGGCAGCGGGTCGTCGGTGTGCAGCGAGAAGGCGAGCGCCCCGTCGACGTGGCCGCCGGCCAGGTAGCGCTCGATGCGGTCGTAGTCCCCCCGGTCCTCCACCAGCAGCAGGACCAACTGCGTGTCGTGCGCGGTCAGTTCCTTGCTGATGCCGCGTATCTGCCGGGAGAAGAAGGGGTCGGAGAAGATCCGGATCTCCGGTTCGGCGATGATCACGGCGACGGCCCCGGTGCGCCGCGTGACCAGGGCGCGGGCCGCCGGATTCGGCACGTACCCGAGCTCCCGTACGGCCTCGCGGACCTTCTCCACCAGATGCGCGCGGACGCCCTCCCCGCCGTTGACGACGCGGGACGCGGTCGCGCGGGACACCCCGGCGCGCTCCGCCACGGCCTCCAGCGTGGGGCGTTGACCGGGAAGCTGTTCTGGCACGGGCGCTCCTCCTGCGGGTCCGGGGGGCCGTTGGCGCGGCGGACAGCAGGGTAACCCGTACCGCCGGGAGGCTGAGAGCGCTCCCGGCAGTACGGGCGGCGGTTACCAGCCGATCCCGAGCGTCAGCCCGGTCGGCGGCTCCGCGTTGCCGAGGATCTGGACGGAGGACTGGTCGTTGACGTCGTCGTAGGGGAAGCCGTAGGCCCGCCCGTTCAGGCCGACGGTGTGGAAGAACGCGGCGTAGTCGTTCTTCGCCGCCCCGCGGTAGTACGCGGCCGGCGTGTACCAGGCGGTGGTGTCGAGGGCGACGCCCCGGTTGAACGCGGCGCAGAACTCCGCGCCCAGCTGCTTCTCGGTGTCGTTGCCGGAGGCCAGCGCCCCCGCGCAGGCCATGACGTCCGGCGAGGTGGGTTTGCGCAGGGTGAAGGGGCCCGCGCCGTTCTTGCTGAAGGTCAGCGTGGAACCGGAGACCCGCCCCGAGAACGTCTCGCCGTGCCGGGTCAGGGTGAGCGGGTGGGTGGTGTAGAAGGCCCAGGCCTGGTCGATGGCGGCGGTGAGGTGGTTCTGCTGGGCGCCGCCCGCGAGGAACAGCTCCGAGGAGCGCGGGGCCACGATCCGGTGGCCGTTCTGCAGCGGCCTGAAGGCGGCCCCGACGGAGGCCGCGTACTGCTGCATGACCTCGGCGCGGGTCCGGGTGATGCCCCGGGTGGTGTCGTAGCCGCTGGAGGTCTGGCGCAGCCGCGAGGTCATCGGGAAGCCGAACTGGTCGACCTGGGTGGTGTTCCCGCCGAAGGCGACCTGGCCCTGCACGTACGTGTACTCGTACCAGTCGTAGTACACGTCGGTGTTCGGGTCGCGGGGATTGCGCAGGTCGGGGCCGCCCCAGCCCTGGTCGTCGGGGGAGACCGGAAAGTAGACGGGGGAGCCGAGGGAGACGTATATCCGGCCCCCGCGGATCGACGGCGGGGAGGGCACCGTGCCGCCCACCTGGGCCAGTGTGAAGGACATGTTGGGGTAGGACACGCCGTTCTTGACCAGGTGGCCGGGCGCGGTGGCGTCGAGGTGGTTGATGTGGGCCATGGAACCGTCGGGCTTCATGTACGACCACTGGCCCGGGGTCACCTGGCCGAGGACCGTGACGAAGACCTGTGCGTCGGCGTAGGCGCCGCGGGTGTTGTTCTGGAAGGTGATCGGGAAGCTGCCCGGCCCGCCCTGTGCGAGGCCCGCGACGGCCCGGGCCGGGGTCCAGAGCAGGGCCGCCGCCACCAGGGCGATCAGCGCGGCCAGCAGGGCCGGCACGGCCGGCGGGAATGTTCTGCGTGTGTTCATCGGCGTCTCCTGGGTCCGGCCGGTCAGTGGCCGAAGCCGAACCAGTTGACGTTCACGTAGTCGGCGCCCTGGCCGCTGGTGAAGGTCAGGTACACGTCGTGCGTGCCGGTGACGCCGCTGATGTTGGCCGGTACGGTCCTCCAGCTCTGCCAGCCACCGGTGTTCGCGACCGAGAAGCTGCCGATCGGCGGGCCGGTACGGCTGTCCAGCCGGACCTCGACGAGTCCGCTGACCCCGCCGGCCGCCCCGCTCGCCACCCGCCCGAGGAACTGCCGCGCGGCGGTGGAGCCGAAGTCGACCCCCTTGTACAGGGCCCAGTCGCCGTTGGCGATCGCGCTCAGGTTGCGGCCGCCGCCGGTGTCCGTGGTGGTCTCCGTGGCCAGCCCGCCCTGGCCGTCGTACGACTCGGCCTGGATGGTGCCGTACGCGTCGCGGCTGCCGGTCGGCGGAGTGGTCGGCGGAGTCGTCGGGGGCGTGGTGGGGGGCGTGGTCGGCGGGGTCGTGCCGCCCGCCGAGCGCAGTACGGACACGTAGTCGACGACCATCGCGTAGCCGGGCTGGGTGCCCGCGTCGGGTCCGCCGCCGAAGGCGTCCGGGAAGCCGCCGCCCATGGCGACGTTCAGGATGATGAAGTAGCCGTGGTTCGTGGCGTTGGTCCAGGTGGCGGCGTCCACCTGGTTCGCGCGCACGGTGTGGAAGTTGACCCCGTCCAGGTAGAAGCGCATCTCCTCCACGGCGGTGGACCGGTCCCACTCCACCGCGTACGTGTGGAACCCGCCCTGGCAGGTGGTGCCGGTGCAGACGCGCTGGCCGCCGATGCCGGAGGTCTCGTTGCAGGGGCCGCCGGGGCTCGTACCGCAGTGCACCGTGGCCCACTCGTTGTTGATGCCCTGGACGTTCTCCATGATGTCGATCTCGCCGATGCCGGGCCAGTTCCACCAGTTGCCGCGGTAGGGCGCGCCGAGCATCCAGAAGGCGGGCCAGTAGCCCTTCGCCGCCGCACCCGTGACGTTCGGCATCTGGATCCGGGCCTCGGTGCGCAGCTTGCCGCCCGCCGGGGGCTGGAAGTCGGAGCGCCGGGTCTCGACGCGGCCGGAGGTCCAGTTGCCGGCGGCGTCCCGGCGGGGGGTGATCCGCAGGTTCCCGGCGCCGTCGAGGGAGACGTTCGCGGTGCTCGCGGTCATCGTCTCGACCTCGCCCGTACCGAAGTTGGCGGGGCCGCCGGGGTAGCTGGTGCCGGTGGTGTACTGCCAGTCGGCGGCGTTGACGCCGGAGCCCGCGGCCCCGTTGAAATCGTCCAGGAACACCTGGGACCAGCCCGCCGGGGGCGGGGGAGCGACGGCGCCCGCGGGCACCGTGACCACGGCCGCGGCCGCGGCGGCCAAGGCCATCGTGCCGAACGCGGCGATGACGGCCCGCCGGACGGACGGCCGGACGGACGGCCGCTTTCTACGGGTGGGGAGACGCATGGGTGTGCCCTCTCTCGGGGGGAGGCTGTCCGCTGTTTGAGAGCGCTCTCAAGCGGCGCCGCTGGCCACTGTGCTCCCGGCGCCCCCGGGCGTCAAGACTTGGAACCGACAACGGGCATATGGGCGGCGGGAGTTCACGCATTGAAGGGCGGGCCGCGCGCACGCGCGGCCCGCCCTTTAGCCGGTCGACTCCCCCCGTCAGGTGGGCAGTCCCACCGCCCGCTCCCCGGCCCGCCGCTTCTGGATCACCACGGCCACCACGAGCAGGGCCCCCTGGGCGACGTTCTGCCAGAACGGGTTCACGCCCTGCACGGTCAGGCCGTTGTCCAGCGCCCCGAGCAGGGTGATGGCCAGCAGGGTGCCACCCACCCCGCCCTTCCCGCCCGCCAGCAGGCAGCCGCCGAGGGCGGCCGCCGTGATCGCCTTCAGTTCGAGGCCCTCGCTGCCGGAGACGGGGTGGCCGAAGCCGGTCCTGGCGGTCAGCAGTACCCCGGCTACCGCGGCGACCACCCCCGCCAGGCCGTACACGGCGATCAGGTACTTGTTGATGTCGATCCCGGCCAGCCGGGCGGCGGTGTCGTTGCCGCCGATGGCGTAGATGTTGCGGCCGATGTCCGTCGACTTCAGCAACAGGTGGATGGCGAGCGTGACCACGGCCAGCACCCACAGCAGCACGGGGATGCCCGCGATCGCGCCGTTCGCGAGGAAGACGAAGACGTCGTCGTTGCTGACGTACCCCTGCGCCGCGCCCTTCGAGAGCAGCTGGGCGATCCCCTTGTACGCGGCGAGGGTGGCCAGTGTCGCGATCACCGGGTTGACCCGGCCGAAGACGATGACCGCGCCGTTGAGGAGCCCGGCGAGCAGGCCCGCCGCGAGCGCGGCGGCGATGCCGAACAGGGCGTTCCCGCCGGTGGAGGTGAAGACCATGGCGGAGACCACCGAGGCCACGCCGACCTGGGAGCCGACGGAGATGTCCAGTGCCCCGCAGATGATCACCACGGTCTGGACGAGCGCGAGCAGTCCGGAGATGGTCACCGCGTCGCCGATGACCTTGATGTTCGCCCAGGTCAGATAGGCGGGGTTGAGCCAGCCGAACAGGGCCAGCACCAGCACCAGGGCGCCGATCAGACTGAGGTTCTGGCCGCCGACGGAGCCGAGGAGCGAGCCGAGCCGCTGCCCGGGCCCCGCCGCCGGTCCGCCCCGGTCGGTGGCGGCCGGGGTGCCGCTCGTACCGGACGGCTCGGCGGCCGTCGCCCCGGCCGTCCGGCCGGACACGCCCTCTCCCGCGGTCGCCGTGTTCGGCGTGTTCGGCGTGTCCGCCGTGTCCGGCGTGTCCGGCGGGTTGGCCGGGTTCGCCGGGTTGGCCATGTTGGCCGGGTTCGCGTTCACTCGGTTCCTCCGTTGCCCGTAGCCGTCGTGGTGAGGTCGTCGGCCATCGCCAGGGCGAGGACGGCCTCTTCGGTGGCCTCGGACCGGTCGAGCTCGCCGGTGATCCGGCCGCCCTGCATCACCAGCACCCGGTCGGCCAGCCCCAGCACCTCCGGCAGCTCGGAGGAGATGACCAGCAGCGCCACCCCGGCCTCGGCGAGGTCCGCCACGATCCGGTAGATCTCGGCCTTCGCGCCGACGTCGATGCCCCGGGTCGGCTCGTCGAGGATCAGCACCTTGGGCCTGCGGGCCAGCCAGCGCGCGAGCACCACCTTCTGCTGGTTGCCGCCCGAGAGCGTGCGCACCTCCCGTTCCACCGACGGCGTGCGCACGCGCAGCCGGCCGGTGTACTCCAGGGCGAGCTCCCTCTCCGCCGCCCGGCGTACGAACCGCAGGCGGCTCAGCCGGTCCAGGACGGCCAGGGCGATGTTGTCGCGGACCGACCGGTCGAGGAACAGCGCCTGCGCCTTGCGCTCCTCCGGGGCGAGGCCGATGCCCGCGCGGATCGCGTCGGAGGGCCGGCGCAGCCGCACTTCCTCGCCCAGCACCGCCACCGTTCCGCCGCGCAGCGGCAGGTCGCCGATCAGCGCCCGGGCCAGCTCGGATCGCCCGGCGCCGACCAGCCCGGCCAGGGCCACCACCTCGCCCGCCCGGACCTTGAAGCTGACCCCGCGCACGTCGTCGGTGGTCACTTCGCGTACGTCGAGGACGACGTGGCCGGTGGCCGCGTGCGGGCGGGCGGGACCCCTCCGGGCAACGGACAGGTCCCGGCCCACCATCATCCGTACGATCTCGCCCTCGTCCGTGGCCCCGGCGTCCTTGACGCCGACCAGCGCCCCGTCGCGCAGGACGGCCACCCGGTCGGCCAGCCGGAAGATCTCCTGCATGCGGTGGGACACGTAGACGACGGCGAGCCCCCGCTCGCGCAGTCTGCGGATCAGCGCGAACAGGGCCTCCACCTCGTGCTCGGAGAGGGAGGAGGTGGGTTCGTCGAAGGCCAGCACCCTCGCCTCTCCGGTCAACGCCCGGAGGATCTCGACCAGTTGCCGCTGGGCCGGGGTGAGGCGGATCCCCGGGGTGTCCGCGTCGAGGACGTGTCCGAAGCCGATCCGGACCAGGTCCTCCCGGAGCCGGCGGCGCAGCGCCGCCCGGTCGAAGCGACGGCCGCCCCGCGTGGGCAGGGCGCCGAGGTAGACGTTCTCGGCGACCGTGAGGTGCGGGACGATCTCCGGCTCCTGGGGGATGAGCCGGATGCCGGCGGCCCGCGCGTCGGCGGGGGAGCGCAGCCGCACCTCGGAGCCGTCGACGAGGACCGTGCCGGAATCGGCCGGCCGGTCACCGCAGACGATCTTCAACAGGGTGGACTTCCCGGCGCCGTTCTCGCCCATCAGCGCGGTGACCGAACCGGCCGGGAAGTCGAGGCTGACGCCGCGCAGGGCCGGGACCCCGGCGAAGCTCTTGGCGACGCCGGCCACCCGCAGTCCGCGCGCCGTCACGGGGGCGGGCGCCATCACTTGCAGCCGAATCCGGCGTCCCGCCAGGTGCCCGCGTCGACCATCCTGGTCGGGGCGAAGGCCTCGGGGGCGAACTCCGTACCGTTCTTGAGCTTGTCGTACATCGCCTGGACCGCCAGCTTGCCGACCTCGTCGCCGGGGATGTAGAGCGCCGCCTTCATCCCGTTGTCGGCGCCCGCCTGCCAGTCCTTGCAGGCCAGATAGGCGCCGAGGCCGACACCGACGATGTCCGCGCCCTTGACGCCCGCGTTGTTCAGGCCCTTGACCCCGCCGGAGACGTTCTCGTCGTTGCAGCCCATGACCACCCAGTGCCTGACGCCCTGGTTGGCCGTCACCGTCGCCTCGACCTTGGCCTGCGCGCCCGCCGGGGTGTTGTCCGTACCGAGCTCGATCGTCTGGACCTCGGGGGCCCCGGCCTCCTTCCAGGCGGCCTTGGCCCCGTTGATCCGGTCGGTGCAGACGGTGGTGTCCTGCTTCCAGGCGTAGACGATCCGGGTGTCCGCGGGGCTCCAGCCCGCCTTCGCGAATTCGGCCGCGGCCCGTTTGCCGACCTCGCCGCCCATCTGGGCCCCCGAGAAGCCCACCCGGGCCACCAGATCGGCCTTGTCGCAGGCCGCGGGCTTGGGGCCGCTGACGCACACCTGGTCGTCGGAGGTGAGCAGCGGGATCCCCGCCTTCTTGGCCTCGGCGGCGACCTGCGGGCCGACCGCCGATTCCGGCACGACGATGATGACGCCCGAGTTCTTCTGCGCGATCGCGGACTTGACCTCGGTGATGGTCTTCGAGGCGTCGTTGCCGAGGTTGACCACGGTGAGCTTGACGCCCAGCTCGTCGGCCTTCTTCCTGGCGCCCGCGGCCTCGGAGACGAAGTACTCCTGGTCGCCCTGCTTCTGGAGGTAGGCGATGGATATCGGGCCGTCCGCCTTCTTGCCGGCGCCCGTTCCGGTTCCCGTACCGGGGGCGGAGGCGGGCTTGCCGGAGGAGCAGGCCCCCAGGGTGAGTGCCAGCGCGAGGAGGCCGGTCAGGGCGGCGCCGCGGCGATACCGGATCATGGACATGTACGTGTGCTCCCTCATCGGGCCGGGTCGGCGGGTCAGTTGCAGGTGAGCCGGGGCGCCGCCCAGTCCGCGTGGTCGTAGTCGATGCCGTTGCCGCCGTCGGTGACGACGAGCCGCAGCGTCTGGCCGCCCGTCAGATCGGCGGTGAGCTTGCGGGCCGCGTCCGACGTGGTGACGACCCCGCTGTCGGCGACCTTGGTGGTGTCGCGGTAGATCTGGAAGGCGACCGCGCCGGTGCGCCAGCTCTCGTCGTCGACGCCGACGTCCACCGTCAGGGCGGTGCACCTGCCCCCGAGGTGGTAGGTCAGGGTGCTCGCCGCGTGGACGCCCAGGCCCTTGGCGTACGTGGCGCCGCCCACGGTCAGCGTCCTGCCGTCCCCGGCCGCCTGCTCCCCGTTGCTCCGGTCCTTCTCCGCCGGGCCCCAGCCGCTGCTCACACCGGTCCAGGGCAGGTCCGACAGGTGGGAGGTGCCGGCCGGCGGAAGCGGCGCCGGCCCCGGGGTGATCCGGTAGACGACGGTGGCGTGCGGGGCGACCGAGGCGCTGACGGTGCCGCTGGTGTTGGTCGAGGCGGCCTTCGTCCACAGCTCCTTGAGGGTGTAGGGGGCCCGGTTGCCGATGCCGAGGGCGTCCGTCCCGGCGGAGATCGTGGCGGTGGAACCGGTCTCGTTGGTCAGCGACAGCGCCCGGTCGCCGTTCGCCAGCTCCTTGGCCATCACCACCAGGCCGCCCGAGCTGGAGACCACCGTGCCCTGCTTGCCGAGGGCGTCCTGGTCCAGGGCGATGACATCGGGGTTGGAGAGGATGTCGAAGGTCTCGGCCGTCGCCTTGCGCAGGTCGCTGCCGATCAGCAGCGGCGCCGACATCATCGACCAGAGGGTGAAGTGGGTGCGGTACTCGGTGGCGGTCATCCCGCCGTTGCCGACCTCCAGCATGTCCGGGTCGTTCCACTGGCCGGGGCCCGCGTACGGCGCGAGCGGCTGGTTCTGGTGCGCGATGGAGATCATCGAGGACCAGCTGTCGCCGATGTCCCCGGTGGTGCGCCACAGATGGCCGACGCTCGAGGCCCAGGTCCAGGGCTGGTTCTGGCCCCACTCGCAGATCGAGAAGACGATGGGACGGCCGGTCCTCTTCAGGGCGACCGCCATGTCCGTGTACCGCTTCTTCGCGTCCACGCCCCAGTTGTTGCAGTTGTCGTACTTGAGGTAGTCGACCCCGAAGGAGGCGAAGAGGTCGGCGTCCTGCTGCTCGTGGCCGAGACCGCCGGGGAAGCCCGCGGTGTCGCAGGTCTTGGTGCCGGCGCTGGTGTAGATGCCGAACTTCAGGCCCTTGGCGTGGACGTAGTCCGCGAGTGCCTTGATGCCGCCGGGGAAGCGGACGGGGTCGGCCACCAGGTTGCCCGAGGCGTCGCGGTTCGGCAGGGCCCAGCAGTCGTCGAGGTTGACGTACTGGTAGCCGGCGGCCTTGAGGCCCTTGGCGACGAAGAGGTCGGCGATGCCCTTGACCATCGCCTCGTTGAACTCGGCCCGGCAGTGGGTGGAGTTCCAGTTGTTGAACCCCATGGGCGGGGTCAGTGCCTGGCCGTCGGCCACGGCGGCGGCCGGCGCGGCGCCCGCGAGCACCGCCGTACCGGCCAGTGCGGCGGCCCCCGTCGCCGGGGCCAGTAACGGCAGTGCCGTGAGGACCGCCGCCAGACGGCGGGCGACGGCGCTTCGTAACGAGTGCACGGACGGCTCCTGGGGTGGGAGTGGGGCCCGGAATTCCGGGAGAGCGTGTGCGGAAATGCGCCCTGACGCGTACGTCCGGTACGTCGGTTCCCGCAGAAGTCCTCAGGAACGAACGGACTCCAACGGGAAGGCCCACATCACACTGCCACCGCAGGGACATGTCAAGAGAGTGGACTGCGCCAATCCGCCGCCTCCCGGCGGCCGCGCCGACGGCCAAGGACCCGACCCCGGCCCCCAACTGCGGCTTTGTTGAAGTCTGTTGACTTCTGTTCGATCCGTCAGGATGCTTCGGTTGACCGGGGACACCGGTGCCCCAGGAGAGGAACCGCCGCATGGCCGATCCCGGCAGCCTGCTGGCCCATCAGCGCCGCGCCCTCATCCTCGACGA
Organism: Streptomyces sp. NRRL S-244; assembly: GCF_000717915.1. GTDB lineage: Bacteria > Actinomycetota > Actinomycetes > Streptomycetales > Streptomycetaceae > Streptomyces. Next base: position 110,079 of record NZ_JOCX01000003.1, on the reverse strand, counting down.
GGTCCGCCGGCGCGGCGGGGTACGGGTGAACGAGCTGACCCGCTCCCTGAACGTCTCCGACATGACCGTTCGCCGCGACCTGGACGTGCTCGCCCGTGAGGGCCTGCTGCGCAAGGTGCACGGCGGCGCCGTGCTCGGCGACGAGGCCAGCAGCCACGAGCCCGGGTTCGAGGCCAAGTCGGAATGGGAGACGGCGGCGAAGCAGGCCATCGCCAAGGCGGCGGCCGCCCTCGTCGCACCGGGCTCGGCCATCGCCCTGTCCGCCGGGACCACCACCCACGCGCTGGCCCGTGAGCTCACGGAGGTCGCCGGTCTCACGGTGGTCACCAACTCGGTCCGCACCGCCGAGGTCTTCGAGGCCGCCCGCCGGACCGGCAGCGCCGGGGGCACCCTGACGGTCATCCTCACCGGCGGCATCCGCACCCCCTCCGACGCGCTCGTCGGGCCCATCGCCGACCAGGCCATCCGGTCCCTCCACGTCGACCTGCTGTTCCTCGGCTGCCACGGCCTGGGCACCGCCACCGGGCTGACCACGCCGAACCTCGCCGAGGCGGAGACCAACCGGGCGTTCCTGCGCTCCGCGCGGCGGACCGCGCTCCTCGCCGACCGCACCAAGTGGTCGACCGTGGGGCTGACCACCTTCGCCGCCCTGGAGGAGGTCGACGTACTGGTCACCGACTCCCTTCCCGCGGAGGAGGCCGCCGCGGTCACCGAGCGGGTCGGCGAGGTGCTGCTGGCCGCCGGTCCCGGCGGCCCCGCGCAGGAGCGCCCGTGGTGAGGAAGACGCGTACGACCCTGTCCGACGGACGGGCGCTGATCTACTACGACGAAGCCGTCGCGGAAGGTCTCGTACGCGACCACACCGGCTCCCGCGGCCACACCGGCTCCCGCGGCCACACCGACGCCCGCGACCACGCCGACCCCCGCGGCCTGCCGCCCATCGCGACGCGCTCCGAGCGGCGCCACGACCGGCTCCTCGACGAGTGGGTGGTGATCGCCTCGCACCGCCAGGGCCGCACCCATCTGCCACCCGCCGACCAGTGCCCGCTCTGCCCGTCGGCCCCGGGCCGGCCCACCGAGATCCCGGCCCCCGACTACCAGGTCGCCGTCTTCGAGAACCGCTTCCCCGCCCTGTCCGGACCGGGCGGGGGCCGCTGCGAGGTCGTCTGCTTCAGCCCCGACCACGAGGCCTCGTACGCCGACCTCGGCCCGGCCCAGGCCCGTACGGTGCTCGCCGCCCTGGCCGACCGCACCGCCGAGCTCGCCGAGCTCCCGGGCGTGGAGCAGGTGTACTGCTTCGAGAACCGGGGCCCCGAGATCGGGGTCACGCTCACCCACCCGCACGGCCAGGTCTACGCCCTGCCCGTCCTCACCCCGCGCACCCGGCGCATGGTGGACACCGTCTCCCGCCACCACCGGGCCACCGGCCGCAACCTCTTCGACGAGGTCCGCGACGAGGCGCTGGCCGACGGGCGCAGGGTGGTGGTCGCGGGGGAGCACTGGAGCGCCTTCGTGCCACAGGCCGCGCGCTGGCCGTACGAGGTGCACCTCTACCCGCACCGGCGCGTCCCCGACCTGCCCGCCCTGACCGGGCCCGAGCAGGCCGAGCTGGCCGTCCTCCACCTGGATCTGCTCGGCCGCTTCGACCGGCTCTTCCCGGCGCCGGCCCCGTACATCTCGGCCTGGCACCAGGCCCCCGTACGGACGGGCCGGGAGCTGTACGCACTCCACCTGGAGCTGTTCACCACCCGGCGGGCCGCCGACAAGCTCAAGTACCTGGCCGGGACCGAGTCGGGGATGGGCCAGTTCATCAACGACATCGCGCCCGAGCGGGCGGCCGCGGCGCTGCGCGAGGCCTGACGGCCGCTTAAGCGTCCTTCTCCATGGTCGGGCGCAGCCGCTCCAGCAGGGCGTAGAGCGTCGCGCTCTCGGTCTCGTCGAGGGTGTCCAGCGCGCCGTGCGTCGCCTGCATCTCCTCGCGCACGCGCCGGATGATCTCGCGGCCGGCGTCCGTCGCCACGACGTTCTTCACGCGGCGGTCGGCGGGGTCGGCCTCGCGGCGCACCAGCTCGCGGGCCTCCAGGCGGTCCACGATCCCGGTGACGTTCGATGCGTCACACACCAGGAGGGTGGCCAGGCCGCGCATCGGGAGCGGGCCGTTGAGCTGGGCGAGGACCCGGGCCTGGGTGGAGGTGAGGCCGTAGTGGGCCGCCGCGGCCGCGAAATCTCGCCACTGGGCGGTTCCGATGGCGGCGAGCAGCTCAAGGAGCTCGAGCTTGGTGGGGGCGGGGCGGGTGGTGGCGCTCATGCCGTCGAGCGTACTCAGGTCATTGACATTGTCAATTGTTTACTTGACCACCTTAACTATCGACGTCTACCGTCTACGGAGTTACTTGATGACATCAAACATCTGCGATCTGAAGCACTAAGAAGGTCCTGCCAGCCATGAGCACCGCCGCCCCCACCCCCGCCGAGGCCAAGAACAGGAACGAGACGGTCATCGTCTTCGCCCTGAGCCTTGCCGCCATGGTCGTGTCGATGATGCAGACCCTGCCGGTTCCGATCCTGGGCCTCATACGCACCGACCTGGGCACCTCGACCGCCAACGTGAGCTGGGTGACCACCGCCACCCTGCTGTCCGCCGCCGTCTTCACCCCGCTGCTCGGCCGCTTCGGCGACCAGCACGGCAAGAAGCCCACGCTGGTGGCCGTCCTCGGCGTCATGGTCGTCGGCTCCGTCATCGCCGCCCTCGCGACCTCGCTCCCGCTGCTGATCCTGGGCCGCGTCCTGCAGGGCGCCGCCACCGCGATCTTCCCGCTCGCCCTCTCGGTGCTGCGCGAGGAAGTCCGCCCGCAGAAGCTCCCCGGCGCGATGGCCCTGGTCAGCGGCACCCTCGCCTTCGGCAGCGGCCTCGCGCTCGTCGCCACCGGCCTGCTCACCTCCGGCTCCGACGCCGATTACCGCAACGCGTTCTGGATGGCGACCGGCTTCGCGACCCTCGCCCTGCTCGCCGTCGCCTTCCTGGTCCCCGCGACCCGGCACAAGACCGGCGGCCGCACCGACTTCCTCGGCGCGCTGACCCTCGGCATCACCCTCCTGCTGCTCCTGCTGCCCATCTCGCAGGGCCACGAGTGGGGCTGGACCTCCGGCCGTACGCTGGGCAGCTTCGCCGGCGCCGTCGTCATGACCGCCGTCTGGGTCTTCACCGAGCTCAAGGTCAGCGAGCCGCTCGTGGACATGCGGATGTTCGTCCACCGCCCGGTGCTCATGGCCAACCTGGCCGGCATCCTCGTCGGCTTCGGCATGTTCGCGAACTTCCTGGGCGTCTCGTACCTCGTCCAGATGCCGGAGAAGCTCACCGGCTACGGCTTCGACGCCTCCATCCTGCGCGCCTCCGTACAGTTCCTGCTGCCCGGCGCGATCGTCTCCCTGCTCGCCTCGCCCATCGGCGGCCAGCTGGTCCGCCACCGCGGCCCGCGCGTGGCCCTCGGCCTGGCCGCCGGGCTCGGCGCCGTCGGCTTCGGCTGGCTCGCCCTCGACCACGGCCACAGCTTCTCGGTGATCGGCGCCGGCCTGGTCGTCGGCGCGGCCGTCAGCTTCGGCTACGCGGCCATGCCCGCCGTCATCATGGCGAGCGTCCCGCACCACCAGAGCGGCATCGCCAACGGCATCAACTCGATCTCCCGCTCCACCGGCAGCGCGATCGGCAGCGCCATCGTCACCACGATCCTGGCGTCGAAGACCATCGAGCACCTGCCCGCCGGCGTCCCGGCCCTGCCCGCCGAGTCCGGGTTCACCCTCACCTTCTGGATCGGGGCCGTCGCCTTCGCCCTGGTCGCGGTGATCAGCTGGATCGGCCTGCGCGGTGCGCACGGACCGCGCACCGTCGAGGCGGCCGCGCCCGCCGCGGCTCCCGCGAAGGCGGCGGAGCCGGAGCCGGCGAAGACCGTCTGACCTGGCCCTTCGAGGGGACGGCACCGATCGCGGATGCCGTCCCCTCGTATGCGTGCTGTCCTGTCCCCGTGGGCAGGGGCCGCCACCGGGCGGCGGGGAGGGACCTGACCCCCGCATGTGAGGAGTGACCTGCCATGGCGATCCTGATGCACGCCACCGTCCCGGGCATCACGGCGGACCAGTACGACGCCCTCCACGTGGAGCTCCGCTCGATCCCCGGGATCTTCGACGGGTGCATCTCCCACGTCTGCGTCGCGAGCGCCGAGGGCCTGGACATCTACGACCTCTGGGAGAGCGAGCGGGACATGAACGTGTTCACGGAGAAGCTGATGCCCGTCGTGGAGGCCCAGGGCTGGCAGAGCACGGGCGGCAGCCCCCAGGTCTTCCCCGTCCACAACTACGGCTTCCCCCGGAACTCCTAGGCGCCGTCCGAGTGAAGCCCGCGCGCGTCGGGCGGCGGGGCTCGGGCGTACGCGGTACGACGGAGTCCCGGCTGATCGGCGCAGGGCCGTCGGCCGCCGCCCGAAGGGGAGACCGGTGCCGGCTCCGACGACGTTCGATCACCAAGCCCGTGACTACAGCCCGCAGCACGCGTACTGGATGGCACGGGCGGCCGCGCTGGCCTATCAGGACGAGGCCCGTGTCGAGGCCGACGCACGCGCCTGGGGCTTCGACCGGGTACGCCACCACCGGACCCGGTTCACGCCGCCCTTTCCGCTCGAAGACACCCAGGCCTACGCGATGGCGTCCGACCGGATGATCGTCGTCGCGTTCCGCGGCACCGAGCCCGCGCAGCTCAAGGACTGGCTCTCCGACGCCACCACGCCGCCGTGGCCCGGCCCGGCCGCGACGGGGTACGTCCACTACGGCTTCGCCCAGGCCCTGCAGTCCGTCTTCCCCGAGGTCGCGAAGGGGATCACCGAGCTCCGGGACCGCGGACAGACCGTCTTCCTCTGCGGCCACAGCCTCGGCGGCGCGCTGGCCATGCTCACCGGGGCCCGCCTGCACCTCGAAGACCCGAGGCTGCGCGCCGACGGCGTCTACACGTACGGCCAGCCCCGCACCTGCGACCGGATGCTGGCGAAGGCGTACAACACCGCGTTCAGCAAGCGCATGCACCGCTTCGTCAACAACAACGACATCGTCCCGCAGCTCCCGCCGGAGCCGGCCTTCCACCACGTCGACACCCTGCGCTACATCGACGCGGACGGAAGGCTCCGCGAGTCGATGCCGATGCTTCAGGCGCTGGGCGACCGGGCCAAGGGGATGACCGCCGATCTGTTCGCCCCCGCGAGCGACGGGGTGAGGGACCACGCGATGCAGCGCTACATCGGCGCCCTGGAGAAGAACCTCCCCTGACGGCTCAGGCGCTGCCGCGCGCTACCGCCTGGCGCCGGCGCCTGCTCAGCAGCCCCGCCGGAGCTACTGGAAAGTCACATCGGAGCCCGCTCCGGCTTGCATTTCACCCTTCCGCATCTGCCAGTTCATAGAGTGAAACACCTAGTAGATGCCGGGTCGAGACCCTGTTAGAGTCCGCATGCGCGACTCCGAGATGGGGGTGGCGATATGGCCGGTCCGCACACCCTGATCTGCCCCTGAGCGGCGTACATCCGCCAGGCAGACAGCAGCTGTGATGCCGTGGCACTTCCGTACCGACGACTTCTGCGCCCCCGTACCCCGGGGCGCGGCCGTCGTGCGCCCAGCACCTGCGCGAACTCCGGTTGTCAGCCGCCGGATGCCGAGCCATGCCGCCTTCATCGCCTATCAGATGGGGAGAACACAAGTGAACACGGGACTTCTGCGGCGCCATGTCGCAGCCAAGGCACTGGTCGTAGGCGCCGCACTGGCCCTGGCCGTGCCGGGCACCGCCTACGCGAACACCGTGAGCGTCACCGTGAAGACCCCCGGGGCCACCTCCGGGCCCGGGTCGACCTTCTCCGAGATCTCCACCCACGCGGACTGCAGCAGCGGCCTGATCTCCGGAGGCGGGATCAACCAGGCCATCGGCACCGGCACGACGTCCAACGGCAACAAGATCAACGGCACCTCGCCGAGCCCCGACGGCAGTACCGAGTACCTCGGTACGACCGGGGTCGTCGGCACCGACGTGACCCACTGGCTCGGCATCGGCGGCAGCGGCGGAGCGGTCAACGCCTCGTTCTCCAGCACCCCGTACGCGATGTGCTTCACGAGCAGCCTGATCAACCACACCCAGGTGGTCATGAACAAGATCGCCGGGCCCACCACCAGCGGAACGGTGGGGCTGGTCGTCGCGACCTGTCCGGCCAACACCCGCCTCCTCGGCGGCGGTGCCCGGATCACCCCGGCGAGCGTCGGCAGCCTCAAGCCGATCGCGAGCTTCCCCACCTTCAACAACGCCGGGCACGACTTCGGCCAGAAGGCGGCCGCCGACGGCGAGACCAATCCCGACTCCTGGGCGGCGGTCGGCTGGAACGGCGGCGGTGGCAACAGCAACAACACCACGTACGCCTACGCCATCTGCAGCGGCAACAACATCAACATCAGCGGCACCACGGTCAAGGTGCGCTTCAGCGAGGTGAGCGGCCCGACCTCGGCGACCACCGGCCAGACGGTCACGGTGGGCTGCGGCGGCAACGACGGCAAGCTGGTCGGCGGGGGCGCCGCCATCAGCGGCGGCAGTGTGACGACCACCGACTTCACGGGCCCCGGCTCCGTCGGCGACCACCTCAACGGCAGCTACCCCAGCGACTCCGGCGCCACCCCCGTCGGCGACGGGACGACCACCGCGTCCTACTGGACGGCCTCCACCCACACCGGGGGCACCAGCTCGCCGGGCACGTCCTCCGACGTATGGGCCCTCTGCGCCGACGACGGAGTCTGACCGATCGCCTGACCCTGCCTCAGGGCCAGGCAAACGGCTACGGCAACGGCAACGGCAACGACCTTGACCGGCGGGAGGGTGGGGCACGCAGCACCGTGTCCGCCGCCCGCCGGTCACCCCATCCCAGCTCGGTCGCCCCAACGGGCCCGGAGAGGCAGCGTCCCTTCCATGAACCACCGTTCGACCCCTCGTTCCACCCCGCGCGCCACCCCTCGTACGCGCATATCGACATCGAAGACGGCGATCGTGCTCGGCGCGACGGGCCTGCTCGCCGCCGTCCTCGCCCCCTTCGCCGCCGCGGACCCGGCGGCCTCCCCCGCGCCCTCGCCCTGCGGCTCCGCCGGCGTCTTCACCGCCTCGCCGCCCGCCTGTACGTACGCCGACACCGGTACGGACACCTTCACCGTGCCGGACGGGGTCGGCGCGATCCGCGTCGACCTGTTCGGCGCCGAGGGCGGCAGCGCGGCAGGATTCGTCTCGCCGAACCCGCCGAACGACGGATCCCCCGGCGGCCTCGGCGGCGAGACCCGCGCCACCCTCGCCGTGAGCCCCGGCCAGAGCCTCCAGATCACCCTGGGCGCGGCCGGCAGCTCCGGCACCTCCCGGCACGGCGAGTACGCCCGCCCCGGCGGCACCGGCCACGGCGCCGGCGGCGGCGGTGCGCACGGCGGCGGCGGATCCGGCGGCGGAGGTTCCGACGTCCGCGTCGGCGCCTTCGGCCCGGCCGACCGGATCCTGGTCGCGGGCGGCGGCGGGGGAGCCGGCAACGGCGGCCCCCTGCTGCACGGCGGCAACGGCGGCGGCCCCGAGGCGGAAGACGGTGGCCAGGGCGGCGGCCCCATCGGCTCCGGCGTCGCCGGCGGCGGCGGTACGCAGCACGCCCACGGAGCCGGCAGCCCCAACTCCGCCCAGGGCGGTCCGGGCGCGCCCGGCGGAGACACCGACCCCAACACCGGCCTGCCCAACCCCGGCAGCGGCGGCCCGGGCGGCAACGGCGGCCGCGGCGGCAACGGCGGCGGCGGGGGTGGCGGCGGCTACTTCGGCGGCGCGGGCGGCTCCGGCGGCGGGAACCCCGGCAACCTGTACGGCGCGGGCGGCGGCGGAGGCAGCGGCTTCGCGGCGCCCTCCGCGACCGACGTCTCCCTCCTGCGGGGCGTGAACCGCGGCGACGGCAAGGCGGTCGTCTCCTTCCGGTACGGGACGACGCTCTCGCTCACCGCGGACACGGCCACCCCGCTGTTCGGCCACACGGTCACGCTCACCGCGGCCGTGGGCCCGGCGCACCCCGCCGCGGGAACCCCGGGCGGGACGGTCACGTTCTCCGACGGGACGAACCGGCTGGCGACGCTGCCGCTGACCGGTGGCCGCGCCGAGTTCCGGACCAGTGCGCTGCGCCCCGGCGCGCACCCGGTGACCGCCACCTACAGCGGCGACCCGGCGTACGAGGCGAGCGCCGCGGCGGAAGCCACCGAGGTCACCGTCGGCTTCAGCCGCCCGTGCATCACGACCGCCCACCGCGGCCCGCTGACCGTGGCCGGCGGCGAGTCGGTCTGCATCGCGGCGGGCGGCAGCCAGTCCGGCCCGGTGACGGTCCGCTCCGGCGGTGCGCTGGCCGTGACGGGAGCCGAGATCACCGGCCCGGTCTCGGGTGACGGCGCGCTCGCGGTCGCGATCTGCGGCTCGAAGCTCACCGGCCCGGTCACCATCGGCCGGACCACCGGCTCGGTGCTGATCGGCTCGAACGACGCCACCGCGGGCTGCGCGGGCAATACCGTACGGGGCCCGGTGAGTCTGAACGCCAACACCGGAGGCGTCGAGGTCTCGGACACCACGGTCGTCGGCCCGCTGAGCTGCGATGCCAACGTCCCGGCCCCGCAGCAGAGTGGCAACACGGTGGAGGGCCCGCGCTCGGGCCAGTGCCGACAGTCGTGATCCGACAGCCGTGATCCGTGGCAGGGCCGCCGCCTCGTCCGGGGCCGGCCCTGCCGCACGTGGTTTCAGACGTCGATGTGCCCCATCAGGCCGTGCTGGTAGTCCAGTTGCGCCTGGCGGATCTCGGCGGCGGTGTTCATGACGAACGGGCCGGTGCGGGCCACGGGCTCGCCGAGCGGCTCGCCGGCCAGCACCAGCACCTCGGCCGCCTCGCCCGGGGCCTCGACCGTGAACCGCTCCGCGTCCCGGCCGAGGATGGCCAGGTGGCCGTCGGGGAGCAGAGCATCAGGGGTGGCGGCCGTTCCGGACAGCACGTACAGCATGGCGTTGTGCCCGGTCGGGACGGTGAACCCGGCGCGGCCGCCGGCCGCGAGGCGGGCGTGTACGACGAGCACCGGAGTGTGGGTCTCGAACGGTCCCCGCACGCCGTGGGTGCTGCCCGAGATCACCGTGAGCTCGGCGCCGCCGTCCTCGGTGACGACGCGGGGGATGTCGCCGGGGGCGCGGCCGTACCGGACCCGCGGCGGCGTCGCCTTGAGCCGGGCCGGCAGGTTCACCCAGATCTGGAGCAGGTGCTGCGGGCCGCCGTCGGCGAGCAGTTCGGGGGTGGGGCGGGCGAGGTGGACGAGCCCCGACCCGGCCGTGAGCCACTGCACCTCACCGGGGTTGATGACCCGCCTGTGCCCCGCGGAGTCGATGTCCTCCACCGCGCCTTCGATGACGTACTGGATGGACTCGAATCCGCGGTGCGGGTGCGGCGGCGTGCCCTTGGCCTCGCCCGGCCCGAGCATGTGAGGCCCGATCTGGTCGACCATCAGGAACGGGTCGGCCAGTGGAAGTTCCGGCTGCGGGAAGGGGCGGCGTACGGGGAAGCCCTCGCCCTCGAAGGTGTGGAAAGGGCGGACGACGCGGAGGGTGGAGCGTACGGCGGCGGCGGTGATGTGCATGCGCCGAATGAACGGTACGGCGAATTCCACTGTCAACGCGGTCCCGTTCGGCTGTCAGGTCGTACCGCCTGCTTCGGCCATCCGCCCCTCCGGCCATCCGCCCCTCCGCGCCGCCCCTCCCCGCCGCCTGGGGCGTCAGCGCCTGCGGGCCCGCGCGCGGCGCAGGAGTATGCCGGCGGCGGCGCCGGCCAGGGCGATCACGGCCACCCCCGCGGTGGTCCACCACACGGTACGGTCCTTGCCCTCACCGGCCGGAGCCGGAGCCGGGGCCGCCGACCCGGAGGAGACCGGCGCGGCGGGCGCGTCGGACGGGGCGGGCGAGGCGGAGGAAGACGGCGCGGCCGCACTCGGGGTGGCCGCGGACGGCGCCGGGTCGACCACCGGAACGGCGATCTCCTTCTCGCCGTGCCCGAGGGACGGGAACCCCACGTCCACGCTCACCTTCCAGGTGCCGGGCGGCAGCACCTCGGCCGTGCTCCAGCCGGTACGCGTCCCGGCGTCGCGGACCAGTCGCCAGGGCCCCATCGTGCGGGAGCCGTCGGGGCTGGTCGAGTTCACCGTGGCGGCGACCGCCTCGTCGATGGCGTCCCCGTCGTTCTCCCAGGTGATCTCGGTGGTGACATGGCCTTCCCGTTGCCCGGTGATCACGACCTTGACGGTGTCGCCGTGGGCGTGGGCCGCGGTGGGTACGGCCACGGCCAGGGCCTGGGCGAGGAACAGGAACAGGAAGCCGAGTCCGCTGCGGACCGGGAAAGCGGGGCGTGTACGCATCGTTGGGTGCTCCTGGTGCGGTGGGATGCGAGGTGCTGCGCTGCGGGAGTGAGCCGCGGTGCGGGAGATGAGGGGGCCGGTGGACGGCCGCGCGGGGCGGCCGTCCACCGGCGGGAGGCAGGATCGGTTCCGGAAGGTCAGCCGACCTTCTGGACCGTCCACACCTGGGACGCGCGGCCGTCCGCGCGCTGGAGGTCGAGCAGCCAGGCGCCGTAGTACGGGCGGCCGCTCACGGTCAGGGCGTAGCCGCCGCTCGCGTCGGTGACGGTCACACCGCCGCCGCGGGAGGACAGCTTCCACTGCTGCGCGGAGTTGCCGCCGCAGGGCTGCTGCGCGATCCACATGCCGGCGGCCGGGGCGCCGCCCATCTGCAGGCACTTGCCGGAGACGGCGGACTTGACGCGGACGAGGCCGCTGCCCGCGTCCTCGAAGAGCCACTGCTGCTGGGCGTAGCCGTTGGCGCGGCCGCCGACGAGCACCGTGCCGTCGGCGCTGCGGCCGCCCCACAGCTCGGCGTTCATGCCGGTGCTGCCGTTGCCGAGGGTGTAGCGGGCACCCGGGGTGGTGGTGCCGCCGCCCGCACCCGTCGTACGGAAGGCCGTGGTCGGGCCGGCTCCGCTGTCACGGCCGGAGGTGTCGCGGACCGAGATCGCGATCTTGTACTCCGTACCGGGCTGGAGGTTGTAGATGCGCAGGGCCTGGGACTGGACCCAGGTCAGGTGCTTGCCGTTCAGCAGTACCTGGTACCACGCGGCGCCGTCGACCTTGGGCCAGCTCACCACGACCGAGTTGGCCTGGATCTGGGCCGCCGTCACCTTCGGGCCGCCCGTGGGCTTCTTGGTCGGCGTCGGGGTCGGCTTCTGCGTGGGGCTCGGTGTGGGCTTGGGGTTCGGGTCGGGGTTCGTTCCGCCGCCACCGCCGCCGTTGGCCTTCATCAGGAACTGGTTGTTCGCGATGTTCCAGTGCGTGGCGAGGTAGCTGCCCGCCTTGGGGTTGGTGTGGAAGTAGTCGTCGTGGTTGCAGTCCAGGATGTTCTCGGCGGCCTGGTTGGTGCACACGTTGCGCATCTGCGGGTAATACGGAGTGTCCGAGTAGCACATGACGTCCCACTCGTCCGTGCAGTGGGCGCCGCGGCTGGTGTTGGGGGCGCTGTTGTTCACCGCGCCGAGGTTGTGGCCGAGTTCGTGCGCCGCTGTGTGGCCGCCCCAGCAGCCGGAGTCCGTACGGCCGTACGAGGGGCCGAAGTTGCTCTGGTTGTCCTGGCCGGGCCGCTCGTCGCCCGCGAAGGTGCCGATGCCGCAGTAGACCTGGGTGTCCGCGAAGATCATGTACTTGCGGTCGCGGCGGTCGAGGCCCTTGCCGGCGAGCGCGTTGTTGGTCGCGCTGAACTCGGAGAGCGCGGAGGCCGGGAGCTCGATGTTGAGCACCGTGGGCGTGCAGTCCGCGGCCGTGACGAAGCGGATGTGGCGGATGCCGCCGGTCTCCTGGGCGCTCGTCGAGTAGATGAGGTCGGCGTCGGCCGCCCACTTGCGGAACGAGGCGAGGTACTCGGAGTACCGGTCGCGGTCGGAGCCGTGGACGTACACGACCTGGACGCGGTTGCCGGTGCTGCCGTCGCCGTCGCACTGGACGGTCTGGCCGGCGGGACCGGCGGCGACGGCCTGGCTGCTGCCGCCGGCCGCGGCGGGCGAGGGCGCCGCGGCGGGGGCGGACTTGGCGGACTGGGCGTCGGCGGCGGGCGCGTCCTGAGGACGCCCGCTGCCTTCGGCCGCGGCGGCCGCGTCGCCGGCCTCGGGCTTCGCCGGGTCGGCGGCCGGGGCCTTCGTCTTGACGACGGGGGCCACGTCGGCCTTGATGTCCACGTCCTTGGGCGGGGCGTCGGGGCCGTGCGTGCAGAGCCCGGCTTCCGTGCGGTAGACGCCGACGCAACGGTCGCCCTTCGGTGCGGCCTTGAGGCCGTCGAAGACCATGCCCTTGGCGGTCTCGTTGGCGGGCTCGCCCACGATGGGCGCCGGCTCCGCGTCGCGGGCCGGTGCGGCGGCCGGGGTGAGGTTCTCCGCGGCCGCGTCGGCCAGGGCGGTCCCCGCCTGGGCGTTGTCGCCCAGTCCGGAGTAGGCGATACCGCCCGCTATCACCGCCGCCGTGGCCATGGCGGCGGTGAGGAGTATCAACCGGCGCGGTTTGCGCCGGTGTTCGCGCTGCTTCCTGCGATGTCTAGTCATGCGCACCTCAAATCCTTGGTCGGAGGAGTGGGTGCGCGGAAGCCTGCCAGACCGGCGCGGTGGAGAATTCGGACAAACGGGAATGGGGCCCGAGATACCGGACTGTTACCTGCTGGCTGGATTTGATGAACAGTCAATTCGCTTAAAAATTGGACCAGTTACGCGCGTAGGGCGTTAATGGTCCAGGCCATTTTAAGGATCTCGTTATCAAATCGAGATATGGCGGGAATCCTTGTTGACGGTAATTCAGTCAGGGATTCACCTAATTACTACATGCCGAATTCCTCCCGTCACGAGCGGTGAGGAATCCTCCCCTCCGCCCGAGCAGGATGCCCGTCAGGGTCGGCATGAGTCCGCAGATCTGTCGAAGAGTGAGCGTTTCCCCGGCTATCGCCGTGCCCAGCAGCACGCCCGTGACCGGGTTCAGCAGTCCGAGCAGGCCGACGGTCGCGGCCGGCAGCCGGCGCAGCCCCGCGAACCACGCGGCGAAGGCCACTGCCGTCGCCACGATCGCTACATGGGCGAATCCGAGCAGCTCGGGAGCGTCGAGAGTCGGCGGCGATCCCTCGAAGGCGAAGGCGAAGGCGAAGGCGAAGGCGACGGCGAACGGCAGCAGCAGGAGGCCGCCGCCCAGCAGCTGCCACGCCGTCGACGCGAGGACGTCGACCTCCGCGCTCCACCGCTTGGCCAGGACGTAGCCGAACGAGGAGACGGCCAAGAGCAGCAGGCCGGCCTGACGGACCGAGCTGGAGGTGCTCCTCACCGCCTGGCTGGCGAGGGTCGAGCCCCTGCCCCCGCCCGGGCCCTGAACTGCGAGGGTCCCGTGACGGCCTACCGGCGGCCGCCGAGCTTGACCCACTTCGCCGTGCTCGGCACCCCTCGCGCGTCGAGGAGGAACAGCAAGTAGTAACCGGGCGGGGCGTCCGCCGCGCTCGGCGGTGTCCGGAGTCCGATCGCGGCGCCGCGTACGCGCGTGATCGGGAGCTCCAGATGGCGCTGGCTGGTGTTCACGGCGTGGGTGACGGTCGTCGGTGCCAGGAGTACGGCGCGGGTGACCTTGGCCGCCGTGGAGCTGCGCACCTCGAATCCGGCTCCGTAGCCCAACTCGCCCCCGGGGACCCGGTCCAGGGCCGGTCGGCTGCCGCCCCGGTGCAGGTACGCGGGCTCGTAGAGCTCGATGCTGCCGTCCATCTCGTCCCGGATGTCGGGGTCGTTGGCGATCTGCTGGAGCTCGTCGCCGGTCACCATGATCCGGCCGTCCGGCAGCACCAGGGCGTTGGAGTGGTAGCCGCGGGGCAGCCGCTGCGCCGGCCCGAGCTTCCAGTGGCCCCGGGCGTCACGCAGTTCGATCTGCCGGTACGAGAGGTCGGCCTTCGGATTGAACGGCCCGTTGCCGTAATCCCGGGTGCCCAGGGCGCCGTTGACCGTGAGCAGCGTGCCGTCCGGCAGGATCAGTGTGTCGTCCTGCGTACGGCCGAAGGCCCGCGGCTGCTCGGTGGTCCACCGGCCGCCGGACAGCCGGTAGGTGTTCGGGTCGTGCGGATCGCCGCCGAGCACCAGCACGGAGTCCGGGCCGCGCAACCCGGCCGGCAGCGGTACGGCCGATCCGTATCCGCGGAAGTCGGCGGGCCGCCGCGGCAGATCGGTCCGGGTCTCCTTGACCGGGTCGAAGAGCCACTGCTGATCGGCGTCGCGGCCGAGCCCGTAGATCATGCCGTCGCGCAGCGAGAAGAGATGCGGATAGTCGTTGCGGAACGGGGCGTCCGCCCGGAACCGCTCCGCCGCCAGGCCGACCGGGATGTCGTACGTCCGCCAGGGCACGGGATGGCGCAGCGCGGGGAAGCGCTCCACGACCGGGGTGGGCGTGCCCGTACCCCGCTCGGACTGGCCGGACATGATGATCTGGCGCCCGTCCGCCCCCGTCACGACCGAGGGGTACCAGCGGCCGACGGACATGTCCTGGTTGCGGAACCAGGTTTCGGTCCACGGGTCGAACACGAAGGACAGCTTGGCGCCGCTGCCGCCCTTGCCGCCGGTGTTGCCGCCGAAGACCCCGACCATGCCGTTGGGCAGGAAGGCGTGCCCCGCGCAGAAGAACGGGGCCGGGCGGGGTGTGTGCGTACCGTCGGGCATCAGGACGGTCGGGGGCTCCACCTTCTTGAACGCCCGCGCCCCCGTGCCCTTGGCCGGGTCCCACAGGAAGGCGCGGCCGGCGTTCGTCGGGCCGATCCGGTCGGTGGGCCCGGTCTCCTTGGTGGGGTTGGTCTCCACGCGCTCGAAGGAGAAGAGGAGCACCTTGCCGGTGGGCAGCAGTGCGGTGTGGACGCCGAAGTCGGGGGAGGGGAAGTACTCCGTGAAGCGGCCGAACTTCCCGGCGGCGAAGGGGGTGTTGGTCAGGCGCTGCGAGGCCTTGAGGGCGGCCAGGCTCTCGGTGCGCTTCTTCTGCGGGTATTCCTTGGGGCCCTTGACCGCGGTCCGCCGCTGCGCGTGCGCCCGGGCGTGCTCCTCGCCGATGACGGCGGCCTCGTCGGGGTCGGCCTCGACGCGTTCGGCCTCGACGCGGGCGGCCTCGGCATGAGCGGCGTGGGCGCTGTCGTCGCCGGGCCGATGGTGCCCGGGCGGGGATTCGTGCCCGGGCGCTGCTGCGGCGAAGGCGGGCGGGGCGGGCGCGGTGAGGGATGTGAGGGTGGCGGCCACGACCACGGCCACGCAAGCGGACAGCACGGCGGACCGCCGTACGAGCGGACCGGGCAGACCGGGCAGGCCGGGCATGAGCTCTCCTCCGTCGGCGGGATGCCCATCATATGAAAAATGCCATTTTTAGTACGGAATGACGCGAGTGGAGCGGGTGAAGGTGTGTGGTGTGGGCCATTCGGCCGCCACGTCCGTGACGCTGAATCGTTTCTCCGGTGAACCGGCCCGTCCGACCGGGTGAAGCCGCGTACCCGGTGGCGATCGACGGCCGCCCGCGGCGGCTATCCATGGCGACGTGATCAAGTCACCTCGCACCACCCGCAAGGCCCGCGCCGCACTGACCGCCGCCGCCGTGGCCGGATGCCTCGTCACGCTCTCCCCGTCGGCCGGGGCCACCGCCACCGCCGCCGCAGCGCCCCCGGGCCGGGTGGCCGTCGACGTCGCGTCGGTCAACGGCTCGGGCTGCCGCCCCGGCAGCGCCGCCGTCGCGGTGGCCTCCGACAACTCGGCCTTCACCGTCACCTACAGCGAGTACCTGGCCGCGGCCGGCGGGGGCATCGCCGCCACCGAAGGCCGCAAGAACTGCCTCCTCTCCCTCCTCGTGCACGTCCCGCAGGGCTACACGTACGCGGTGTCCCACGTCGACTACCGGGGCTACGGCAAGCTGGAGCCGGGAGCGGTCGGCACCCAGAAGGCCAGCTACTACTTCCAGGGCATGAGCCAGACCGCCAACCGGAGCCACCAGTTCCATGGCGCGCTCGACGACAACTGGCAGGTGACCGACACCACCGGCATCGAGGCCCTCGTCTTCGCCCCCTGCGGCGAACAGCGCAACTTCAACATCAACACCGAGCTGCGCGCGGAGGTCGGGACCTCGGACAGCAGCAAGACGAGCTACATGACCGTCGACTCCACGGACGGCAGCATCAGCTCCGTGTACCACTTCTCCTGGAAGCAGTGCCCGGTGCGCCACTGAGCCGGCCCGGTCGACAAGACGCCCGCGAGCGGCGGGGGCGGCGACCCGCCCCCGCCGCTCGCGGGCGTCCCGCTGTTGACGCGGCCTTCGCCCTGCCAGACCTTCGCCTTACGAGGCCTTCGCTCTACGCGGCCTTCGCCGCCCCGGCCCGGTAGCGGCCCGGCGTCGTCCCGAACTCCCTGCTGAAGGCGTGCGAGAAGGCGTACGGCGTGCCGTACCCGACCCGGCGCGCGATCGCGGCCAGCGGGTCCGCGGTGTCCCGGAGCAGGGTGGCTGCGTACGTCAGCCGCCACCACGTCAGGTACGCCATCGGCGGGCGGCCGACCAGCGCGGTGAACCGGCGTGCGAGCGTGGGCCGGGAGACTCCCGCCTCGGCCGCGAGCCGCTCGTTGGTCCACGGCGCGGCCGGATCCGAGTGCAGCGCCCGCAGGGCGGCGGCCGCCACGGGATCGCCCAGCACGGCCGACCAGGCTCCGCCCGAGCCCTCGGTCATCCAGGAGCGGATCATGTAGACGAGCAGGAGATCGAGCAGGCTGGGCACCGCCATGCAGGCCCCCGGCCGCTGTTCGCCCAGCTCACCGCCCAACAGGGCGATGGCCGCCCGCAGCTCGGGGTGCGAACCGACCCGGTTCGGCAGATGGACCACCTTCGGCAGCTCCAGCATGAGCGGATGCACGCGGCTGCGGTCGAGCCGGTACTTGCCGCACAGCATCTCCACCCCGCCGGGGGCGGGATCCCCGGGCGCCCCCGGCACCCCGGTCGCCCCCGGCACCCCAGGCGCGCCCGGAACCCCGGTCGCCCCCGGTGCCGCCGCCCCGGGCAGGCGCTCGAACGGCACCGCCCGCGCCACGGCCGCCGCGTCGGCGGGGGAGTCGGCGATCACGTGTCCCGTACCGTGCGGCAGCAGCACCGCGTCGCCGGGGGCGAGGGATATCGGCGGGCCGCCCCCGTCCGGCAGCAGCCAGCAGCTGCCCTCCAGCACCACGTGGAAGCCGGCGCCGTCGTACGGGGCGAAACGGGCGCACCAACTCCCGCTCACCCTGACCCGGTTGGAGGAGGGCTGCCCGATCCGGACGGCCGCGATGGCGTCGCTCACCACATCCATGCAGCCAGAGTACTCGCAGGCGCCGGAGATGAGACGGCTGCGTATTCACATGAGCCGGGCAGGCATTGAGAGCCTCAACTGCCCTTCGTAGACTCGACGTCATGAACAACGAGAACGAGCAGGGCATGCAGGGCACGCAGGGCATACAGGGCACGCAGAGCAGGAAGAGCATCGTGCTGGGTGACGTCGAGGTCACCCGGGTCGTCGAGTGGCAGGGGCCGCTCGGGCCCACGCGCACCTTCGTACCGGAGGCCGGTGCCGAGGTGTGGAAGGAGAACGAGGAATGGCTGTCACCGGACCACTGGGAGGCCGACAGCGACCGGGCGGTCATCGCGCTCCAGACCTGGGTCCTGCGCAGCGCCGGTAAGACCGTCCTGATCGACACGGGCGTGGGCAACGGGCGCGAGCGGCCGGGTTCGGACCTCTTCCACCACCGGGACGGCGATTTCCTCGGGGAGCTGGAGCGGGCGGCCGGAATCCGGCCGCAGGACGTGGACATCGTCGTCAACACCCACGTCCACGGCGACCACGTCGGCTGGAACACGGTCGCGCAGGACGGCGGTTGGGTACCCGCCTTCCCCAACGCCCAGTACCTCATCCCGGCTGCGGACGACCACCACTTCGGGCCCGCCAACGGGTACGGCGGCGGCGCCCGGGAGGTCGACCGGCTGATCTACGAGGACAGCATCGCGCCCGTCCACCGCACCGGACAGGTGGTGCTCTGGGACGGCGCCCACCGCATCGACGAGCACCTCACCCTGGAGGCCGCACCCGGGCACACCCCCGGATCCTCCGTCGTGCGGCTGGCCTCCGGCACCGACCGGGCCGTCTTCGTCGGCGATCTGCTGCACAGCCCGGTGCAGATCCTGGAGCCCTCCTGCAACAGCTGCTTCTGCCTGGATCCGGTGGAGGCCGCGGCCAGTCGTCGCCGCATCCTCGAACGCGCCGCCGACCAGTCGGAGTTGCTCGTACCCGCCCACTTCGGCGGGGCGGGGGCCGTCGAAGTCCGCCGCCAGGGGCAGGACTTCGCCGTAGGGGCGTGGGCCTCTCACCGCGACGTCGGATAGGACGGGCCGGAGGCGGGTGGCGCGGGCGCCGGCCGGGGCGGCCGGGTCGCCGCCACCCGCCGGATCCGCAGGGCGAGTTGGATCTCCAGCGCCCCGGCCGGGGTGTTCCAGTCCTCGCCCAGGATCTGCCGGATCCGGTCGAGGCGCTGCACCACGGTGTTGACGTGCACGTGGAGGGCGTCCTTGGTGCGGGCCAGGCTGGAGCCGTGCGCGAAGTACGCCTCCAGCGTGCGGACCAGTTCCGTCCCGCGCTGCGTGTCGTACGCGATCACCGGCCCCAGTACGCGGTCGACGTACGCGCCCACGTCCGCGCCGTCACCGAGCAGCACCCCGAGGAACCCGAGGTCGGACAGGCCGGCCCCGTCGCCGGTGTGGCCGAGGGAGTGCAGGGCCTCCAGGCAGCGCAGCGCCTCGGCGTACACGCCCGGCAGGCCCTCCGGACCGGCGGCGGGCCCTGCAGAGCCCGCGGTGACCGGGGTGCCCAGCGCCTGGCCGAGCTCGGCGGCGAGCGACCGGGCGAGCGGACCCGGGCCGTCGGTCGGGGCGAGGAGGACGACGCGGCCCTCGTGCAGCCCGGCCAGGCCGTCGCGGGCGCGTGCGTGCCGGGCGGCCTCGGCCGCCAGCCGGGACCGCAGCGCGGCCTCGCAGTGCAGCACCACGAGGGCGTGCGGGCGGGCGAGGTCGACCCCGAGCTTGCGGGCCCGGATCGTCTGGCTGCCGGTGTCGCGGACCCGGCCGGGGGACGCCGGAGCCAGCAGGTCGCCCAGCAGTTCGCCGCGGACCCGGTCCTCGGCGTGGGCGATGGACCGCCGCAGCAGGAGCAGCAGCGCGGTCACCAGACCGGCCCGCTCGAACAGCCGCCGCTCGGTGTCGGGCAGGTCGTCGCCGCGCCCGCCGAGGGTGATGCTGCCCAGGAGCTCCGGCCCGGCCAGCACCGCGCAGACCCAGATGCCGTCCACGGCGACGGCCCGGCCGCCGGATCGTGACGCCGCCAGCGCGTGGGCGGGCGGGCCCGCGGACGATCCGGCCGACGGGCCGGCCGGATCCGTACCGACCACCACCCGTGCGAGCTCGGCGCCGTCGGCGTCGTGCACGACCAGGCTGCCGCCCAGCAGTGCGGCGACCTCCCGGGCGACGTCGGCCACGTCGCCGCCCCGCAGTACGAGCCGGGTGAGGCGGTCGTGGGTCTCGGCGGCGAGCCGCATCGCCTCGCTCTGGGCGCGGGCGGTCTCGGTGGCGACCCCGAGTTCCACGAGGGCGGTACGGGTCTCTTCGAGCAGCCGGGCGCCGTCGATGGCCACGGCGGCGTGGTCGGCGAGCGAGGAGAGCAGCGCGACCGCGTCGGGCGCGAAGTCGCGGACCGCGCGGTCGGCGGCGTACAGCACCCCGATCACGCGGGTCCCGACGCGCAGCGGGACGCCGAGGATGCCGCGCAGGCCCTCCTCGCGGACCCCGTTGTCGATGGTGTCCGTATGCCGGAAGCGGTCGTCGGTGCGGTAGTCGGCGCTGGCGTACGGGCGGGCGGTCTGGGCGACCAGACCGCCGAGCCCTTCGCCCATGCCGAGCCGCAACTGCTGGAAGGCGGCGGACACCGAGCCGTCGGTGACGCGCATGAACGTATCGCCGGCCACCGGGTCGTTGAGGGTCATGTACGCGACGTCGGTGCCCAGCAGCATGCGGGCCCGGTGGACGATGGCCCGCAGCACCGCGTCGAGGTCGCGCAGGGCGGCGAGGTCGCCCGCCGTGTCGAACAGGGCCGTGAGCTCGGCCTCGCGCCGCCTGTGCTGGTCGAGCGTGCGCCGGATGTCCAGCGCCACCCGGGTGGCCTCCTCCACGAGGGCCTGCTCGGCGGGGCCCGCCCCGGCGCTGCGGGCGTTCGCGGCGGGCCGGTTGAACTGCTCGACCGGCGCGCCGCGGCGCAGCAGTTCGAGCAGTTCGAGCATGGCGGATTCCCTCGCGGAGGTCATGGAGGCATTCTCCCGTGGCCGGAGGGCCGGGATCAGGCGGGGTCGGCGGCGGCCGGAAGGGGAGCCGCCCGCCCGCCGGAGGCGGTGGCGGGCCCCGTACCCGCCTGAGTCAGATCACGGCCGCGGGTCTCGCGGGCGAGGGCCACGGTGAGGGTGGTGACCACGGCGGCCGCACAGAGATAGAGGGAGACGGGTACGGAGGAGCCGTAGTCCTTGAGGAGTTCGACGGCGATGAGCGGGGCCAGCGCGCCGGCGACGATCGAGGCGAGCTGCGAGCCCATCGAGGCGCCGGAGTAGCGGACGTCGGTGTCGAACATCTCGGAGATGAAGGCGGCTTGGGGCCCGTACATCGCGCCGTGCAGGAGCAGTCCGGCGGTGACGGCGACGGTGATGACGGTGAAGGACTTCGAGTCGACCAGCGCGAAGAACGCGAACGCCCACAAGGCCATGCCTGCCGACCCGATCAGCGTCACCGGGCGCCGCCCGATCCGGTCCGAGAGCGCGCCCCAGGCCGGGATGGTGACGAAGTGGACGGCCGAGCCGATGAGGACGGCGTTCAGCGCCGTGCTCTTGGGGAGCCCCAAGTGCACGGTGACGTACACAAGAAGAAACGAAGTCAGGACGTAGTACGAGATGTTCTCGCCGAACCGGGTGCCGATGGCGGTCAGCACCTGACGCAGGCTGCGGCGGAACACCTGGACCACGGGTGCCTCGTCCTTGCGCCCCTGCCGGGCGGCCTGCGCGGCGAGGAACACGGGGGACTCGGAGACGGACAGGCGGATCCACAGCCCGACGATCACCAGGACACCGGAGAGCAGGAAGGGGACGCGCCAGCCCCAGGCGAGGAACGCCGCGTCGGACTGCACACCGGCCAGCAGGGCGAGCACCCCGGTGGCCAGCAGGTTCCCGCCCGGAGCACCGGACTGCGGCCATGAGGCCCAGAACCCCCGGTGCTCGGCCCCGCCGTGCTCGGAGACGATCAGCACCGCCCCGCCCCACTCCCCGCCGAGGGCGAAGCCCTGCACCAGCCGCAGGACGGTGAGCAGCACGGGAGCCCCGACGCCGATGCTGGCGTACGTGGGCAGCAGCCCCATCGCGAAGGTGGCCCCGCCCATCATGAGCAGGCTGAGCACCAGCAGCTTCTTGCGCCCCACCTTGTCCCCGAAGTGCCCGAACACCACCCCGCCGAGCGGCCGGGCCAGGAACCCGATGGCGTAGGTGATGAACGCGATCAGGGTCCCGGTGAGCGGATCACCGGTCGGAAAGAACAGCTTGTTGAACACCAGCGCGGCCGCGGTGCCGTAGAGGAAGAAGTCGTACCACTCGATGGTGGTCCCGATGAGACTGGCGGCGACGACTCTCTTGATGGATCCGGCGGTCGGGGGAGCGGTCTCGGGGGAGGCCATGAACACCACTTCCAGGGGGTCTGCGGGGACGATCGGTGTCGCCACAACGTAGAAGTCCCCAGGTCAACGGCATATGTGGCGGGTCATCACAATCAGCCACCGTTCTATGTACCTGACCGCCATACCCCGGGCGCGGGTGCCTCCCGCGACCCCGGACGCGATGGCGACAGCCCCTGCCGGAATCGCAGAGTTGCGCCTGTTTCGGGGATACGGCGCTGGCTCCCGTGCTGGTTCGGTGCTGACCTGAAACCCCATGTCGGCACCCCTCGCCACCCACCCGGTGCTGGTTGCGCAGCGTTGAGCCCGACGCGATTCGGTCGAGCCGACACAAAACGAAGATGCAGAGAACCAGGACTGGCTCCGCCGCTCAAGTCCGATTCGCGCTTGGCGTGGGCTGACGCGCCTTCGCGTCCGAACCCCGAGTTCGCGGCCCAACCTGGACTGCTGCGGGCCCTTGGCCGACGCGTCAAGAGGTCCAGACCCACGCTGGACCTGGCCTTCGAGTGCAGGATCGCAACGATGTCGGGCAAAGCCCGCGTGGACGGCGTTCCGTTCCTCGGGCTCGACGCCTTACCACGGGTGCGCCGCACGGAGCTGCCGCAGCGCGCCCCGGACGCCGTCCTGACGCTGCTGGCGGGGAGCCGTTCGAGGAAGAGATCGTCATGTTCTGGAACTGGATCGGACGGTCCCAGGAGGATATCGCAGGGTTCCGCGAAGACTGGATGAACGGCACCCGCTACGGCGAGGTGAAGGGCTACGAGGGCCCTCCGATTCCGGCTCCGGAACTCCCCTCAACTCGCTTGCAGCCTAGGGGAAGGGTGCGGGCCGAGGATCGGGGCGCCGGGGTCGGGGAAGCGGGAGGTGGGCCGCGCCCGGGTGGCGTCGGCGCCAGTCCGCGTAGACAGGGCTGGCGGCACATGTGTCCAGGTATCCGGCCGCCACCGTCCGCAGGATGTCGTCGCCGTGAGCGGCCAGCGGGCCGTCACGGTGCCAGGCCAGGACGTGGCGGTACCAGAGGGGGTTTCCCGCGAGGGGGCGGACGGTGACGCCGGGGGTTTGCGAGAAGGTGGCCTGGCAGAGGCTGACGGCCAGGCCCGCACGGACCAGTTCGATCAGCTGGCGCCCCTCGGCCTCGTGGGGGGCGGAGGGGCGGCGGCCGGTCAGTGCGCACACGGAGGACCAGTACTCGCGGGTACGGTCGCCATCGGGCCGGGGCATCGCCCAGTCGTGATCGGCGAGTTCGGTCAGGGACACGGCCTCCTGGCCTACCCGCGGGTGGGTTGCGGGCAGTAGGGCGAATACCGGTTCGGTGACCAGCGGGGTGAGGATCACCCCGTCGCGCGGCGGCAGGACCTGTTCGGGGTGGTCGCCGAGGACCGCCGCCTCCAGGCGGCCGGCGGCGAGGTCGTCCAGGAGCGCGACGGGGGAGTAGTGGCACCGTGATGTCACCTCGGCCTCGGGCAGCAAATCCCGTACGGCCAGGATGAGGTGGCCGAGCAGGGGTGCGCCGACCGATCCGACGCGGACGCGGTTCGGGGAAGCCAAGTGGCGGGCCGCGCGGGCGGTGTCGGCGAGGAGCGCGTCGATACCCGGCAGGACGGCCTGGGCCCGGGCCAGCACCAGCTCACCGAAGGCCGTGGGCGTGGCTCCGGCCCGCTGCCGGTCGAAGAGGACGCCGCCGAGCATCGACTCGATGCGGCGCAACTGCGTGCTGAGGCCCGGCTGGGTCATGGACAGCGCGGCGGCGGCCCGGGTAAGGCTGCCGGCCTCGGCGATCGCGCGCACCACCCGCAGGTGCCGTACCTCCAGTTCCATGCCGCGCATGTTATGGAGCGGCGACAGCTTTCGGACAGGAGTGGGATCCCGTCAGGCTTATGTGAAATGTCACACACCATTAATGTGGAGGTTGCCCGCCCATGAGACGCATCCATCGACTGACGACATCGCGCGGGGTGCTGTTGCCCGCCCTGGCCGCCGCACTGCTGCTCTTCCTCCTGGGAGCGCCCCCCGCCGGCGCCGCTGACAGTCCGTCGGCCTGCGCCCTGCGCGGTACCACCGGCTGGATGGACGAGGGGCATGAGACGGACTACTCGGTGTTCCAGCGTCCCGTCGGGACGGTCAGGGTCGCCATGGTCTTCGTGGACTTCCCTGACGCGTGGGCCACCGAGGCCCCGAGCGAGGACTCCGCGCAGATCGCGCCAGGGGCTGACTGGCTGTGGTACGCCTCGTACGGCAGGACCTGGCTCTCGATCGACCAGCATCAGCAGTGGGTTCGCATGCCTCGCGCCTCCACCGACTACGGCTTCGCGCGCGGCCTGACCCACGAGACCCACGAGGCGTACGTCAAGGACGCGGTGGCGGCCGCCGATCCGTACGTGGACTTCTCCGGCTACGACATGGTGTACGTCGTGCCGACGCGCAACGCGGCGGCGATCTCCTTCACCCCCACGTACGTGTACGAGCCGGGCAGCGCGGGGGTGGTGGCCGACGGCCGCCAGGTCAAGTGGGCCGTGACCTTCGGTCAGGACATGTGGCACTGGGGTGCCAAGCTGGTCGCCCACGAGACCGCGCACACCTTCGGGTTGCCCGACTTGTACGCCTTCGAGGCGGGCAGCGACGCCCACCGCTTCACCGGTGGCTGGGACGTGATGGGCCTGATCGGCGGCCGGGGGTCGCAGTTCTTCGCCTGGCACTCCTGGAAGCTCGGTTGGACCGGGGACAGTCAGGTCGTGTGCCGGGCCGCGAGGGGCAGCGACACCGTGTACCTCACGGCGGTCGAGTACGGCAGCGGTACCAAGATGGCGGTGATCCGCACCGGACCCACGACCGCGTACGTGGTCGAGTCCAGGCGCGGTGTCCAGGCGGACGCGGGCTCCTGCTCGACCGGTGCGCTGGTCTACCGGGTCGACACCTCCGTGCGGACCGGCTACGGGCCGGTCAGGGTCATGGACGCCAAGTCGTCCGCCACACCGGCCGGCGGCTGCCGTCCGCTGGACGACGCTCCGTTCTGGGCCGGAGAGTCGTTCACCGACTCGGCGGCCGGGGTACGGATCGACGTGCTCGCTGCTGACGGCTACGGCGAGACCGTACGCGTCACGAAGTCGTAGGAGCCGCATGGATGCGGCAGCGCCCCCGGCTCCGAGAAGGAACCGAGGAGCCAGGAGCCGGGGGCGCTGCGCGCGGTGGGTCAGGTGCTGCTCTTCGCCGGGTCCTTGAGCCCGATCGTGGCGTAGTCGAGCTGGCCGCCGAACGACGTGTGGCCGAAGGCGCCGGCGATGTTGGTGCCGAGCAGCAGCGGCATGCGCTCGATGACGGCGGGCGCGGTCGGGGCCTTGGCGAGGATCTCCCCGTCCAGCTGCCGCCACGCCGTGTTGGCCTGCGCGGCGTCGGTCATGGCGGCGATCTCGTCCATCCGTTTCATCGTCGACTCGTCGCGGAAGAGCGAGTGATTGCCGGAGTTCCCCTTCTCCTTGATGTAGCGGCCGTCGAAGAGGAAGGGCAGGAAGGTGGAGCCGGAGGGGTAGTCGGGGCACCAGCCGGTGTAGACGAGGTCCGTGCGGTTCTTGGTGTCGCCGATGGTGTCGTAGAAGGCTGACGGGTCGACGGCGTCGATCGTGACCTTGATCCCGGCCCGGCCCAGGGACTGCTGTATGGCCTCCGCTACTCCCTTGTCGCCGTTGGAGACGGTGATGCGGGTGGTGATCCCGTC
Organism: Streptomyces sp. NRRL S-244; assembly: GCF_000717915.1. Taxonomy (GTDB): domain Bacteria; phylum Actinomycetota; class Actinomycetes; order Streptomycetales; family Streptomycetaceae; genus Streptomyces. The sequence goes on along the minus strand of NZ_JOCX01000003.1, from coordinate 84,466 downwards.
CGGTTCGCCGGCCTCCTTCAGGAGCCGCTTCGCCCCCTCCACGTCACCGGTGGCCGGGATCCCCAGAGTGTCGGGCTGCTTGCCACCGAAGAGCGAGCCGGGCATGAGGGCGGTGGCCGGGTCGTTGAGGGCCGGGCCGCCGGAGGCGGTCAGAATCGCCTCGCGGTCCAGGGCGTGCTGCACGGCCTGCCGGACCTTGACGTTGTCGAAGGGGGCCCGGCCGGTGTGCATCTGCACCATTTCGGTGCAGTTGGTGGACTCGGCGAGCAGCCGCTCCCTGACGTCGGCCTTGGTGAGGACCTTGGGGGTGCTCTCCGGGCGCAGCTTGCCCCAGGAGACCGCGGAGGCGTCCGCGCCCTCGGAGGCGATGAGCCGGTCGTCGATCTGGTTGGCCCTCAGCCCCATCACCACGACCAGCTTGTCCGGGTACGCCTTGCGTACGGTGTCGGTCGCCGGGTCCCAATGCGGGTTGCGGACCAGCACCAGCCGCTTGTCCCGGTCGTACGACTCGATCTTGTAGGGGCCCGAGGAGAACGGGCGGCTGTCGTACTGGGGTCCCTTGTCCTGGGCCCTGGGCACCGGAGCGAAGGTGGGCAGGACGGTGGCATTGGGGAACTCCGCGAAGGGCTTGCGTAGTTCGAAGACGATCGTGTGGTCGTCGGGGGTCTTGACCGAGTCCAGGTGCTGCCCCTGGGCGGGGCCCCGGTAGCCCTCGGCGCCGGCCAGGTAGCGGGCGGCGTAATCCGGGCCGCCGGGCAGGTCGGGGGAGAAGGAGCGCTCCACGTTGTACTTGACGTCCTGGGCGGTGATCGGGGTGCCGTCCTCGTACGTGAGGCCCCTCTTGAGCTTGAAGGTCCATGTCGTGGCGCCGTTGGAGGGGACGCCGAGGTCCTCGGCGAGGTCGGGGACCAGCTCTCCGCCCTTCGCGCCCGGTTCCGCCTTGTACGTCACCAGCGTGCGGTAGAGCAGCCGGGTCCCGAAGTCCATGTCCCCGATCACCCAGTTGCGGGCCGGGTCGAGGTGGGTGAAGTCCTGGTTCGACAGGACGGTCAGCGTGCCGCCCTTCTGCGGAGTGCCGCCGACCGTGGACCCCGCGTTGGCGAGCGCGGGGTTCTTCGCCGCCCCGTCCTGCTGACTGCTGCCGGAGTGGCCGCCGTTGGAACAGCCGGCCATGCCGAGTGCGACGGTCGCCGCCAGGGCGGTGGCGACTGCGTGGAGAGTGCGCTTGTTCATGAGTGGTCACTCCGGGGACAGTCGGGCAGCCTGAGCAAGCTGCAATGTGACCGATAACATAGTTATGTGAAATGGCACCCACAATTGTCGCGCCTCCATAGCGCGGAGTTATGGGTAAGTGGGGGCTCCACGGTCACCCGTCGGCCGCGCCACGCTGTCGCGCAATGTCACACGTCACTGCGTCACTGTGCGGCCATGCGGCCGCGAAGGGGACCCATGAACCCTGCCTACGCGACCGTCGACCATGTCTTCACCGTCCCCCTGGACCACGCGGCCCCGCACGGCCCGACCATCCAGATCTTCGCCCGGGAGGTCACCGATGCGCCCCGAGCAGGTCGGCAACTTCCCTGGCTGCTCTATCTGCAGGGCGGACCAGGCGGCAAGTCACCCAGGCCGTCTGCCGGTTCACCCGGCTGGCTGCCCCAGGCCCTCAAGACCCATCGCGTCCTCCTCCTCGATCAGCGCGGCACGGGCCGCTCCACCCCCGTCACCGCCCGGGCGGCCTCCCGCTTCGCCTCACCGGCCCGGCTGGCCGACCATCTCGGCCACTTCCGTGCCGACTCGATCGTCGCGGACGCCGAGCTGATCCGCCGGCAGCTGTGCGGCAACGAGCCCTGGGAGACCCTCGGCCAGAGTTACGGCGGCTTCATCACCCTCACCTATCTCAGCCAGGCCCCCGAAGGCCTGCGGGCGTGCTACGTGACCGGCGGCCTGCCCGGTCTCTCGGCTACCGCCGACGAGGTCTACGCCCGCACCTACCCCCGGGTGCGGGACCGCGTCCTCGACTTCTACGCCCGCTACCCCGATGACACCGACAGGCTGCGCGAGATCGCCCGCCTCCTGGCCGCCACCGATGTGCGCCTGCCCGACGGAGACCGGCTCACCCCCCACCGCCTGCGCACGCTCGGGCTCGGCCTCGGCATGGGCGACGGCTTCGAGCGGATCCACTGGCTTCTCGACGAATCCCTCGACGAGGAAGGCAAGTTGACCGATACCTTCCTGCACCAGGTGATGACGCTGACCGGTTTCACCGACAACCCCCTCTTCGCCGTCATGCAGGAGACCCTGTACGGGCAGGGCGCCGGGCCGAGTGGCTGGGCGGCGTCCAGAACCATGGCGACGTTCCCCGAGTTCGCCGAGGACGCCGACCCCCTCCTGCTCACCGGAGAAATGATCTACCCCTGGATGTTCCGCGAGATCAAGGGCCTGCGCCCCTTCGCCGACGCCGCCGAGCTGCTCGCCGAACGCCCCCACTGGCCGCGGCTGTACGACCCTCGTCGCCTCGCCGCCAACCGGGTCCCGCTCGCCGCACTCGTCTACCACGACGACATGTACGTGGACTCCGGGCTCTCCTTGCGCACCGCGCGCGAGGTCGGCGCCACCCGGGTGTGGATCACCAACGAATGGGAGCACGACGGCGTCACCGCCTCCGGCGGCCGCGCGCTGTCCCGCCTGATGGACCTGGCAGCGGGCCGCGCGTAGACCCCGCCCGCCTTCCCCGGCCCCCGTCCCCCTCAACCCGCCTCCGACAGGAGAGACATGACAACCCCGCCCCGCCGCCTGCTGCCTCTGGCCGTGTCCGTCGCACTCCTCTGCTGCCTGTCCGCCCCCACCGCGGCCGCTGCCCCCGGCTCGCCGCCCCCCGCCGCCAGCTGCGCGCTCCCCGGCCGGACCGGCTGGACGGACGAGGGCCACGACACCGACCGGACCCAGTTCCAGCCCGCCACGGGAGTGCGCCGCGTCCTGACGCTGTACGTGGACTTCCCCGACGCCCCGGCCACCGAATCCACCGAACCGTACGCCGCTCACCTCGCACCGGCCGCCGACTGGACGGGCCGCGCGAGCTACGGCCGTCTACGACTGGACAACACCCCGCTGCACCGCTGGATCCGGATGCCCGCCGACTCCACCTCCTACGGTTTCGCGCGCGGTCTGACCTTCGAGGCCCACGAGAAGTACCTCCGCGACGCGATCACGGCCGCCGACCCTTACGCGGACTTCTCCCGCTACGACATGGTCTACGTCGTCCCCGCCAGGACGGCGACCGCCATCCCCTTCTCACCGACCTACCTGTACGACCCGGCGACGCCCGGCATCACCGCCGACGGCACCCGCCTCAAATGGGCCGTCACCTTCGGGCAGGACATGTGGCGTTGGGGCCACAAGGTCGCGGCCCACGAGACCGCCCATACCTTCGGGCTGCCCGACCTGTACTCGTTCGCCGGCGCCACCCACCAGTACGCGGGCGGTTGGGACGTCATGGGCGACATCGCCGGCCACGCCCCGCAGTACCTCGGGTGGCACTCTTGGAAGCTCGGCTGGACTCGCGACGACCAGGTCGCCTGCCTCGCCGCGTCCGGTCGCCGAACGGTACGACTGACCCCGGTGGAACGGTCCGGCGGAACCAAGATCGCCGTGCTGCGGACCGGTGAGACGACGGCATACGTGGCGGAATCCCGCCGCGCCCAGGGCAACGACGCGGCCGCCTGTTCCACCGGCGTCCTCATCTACAAGGTCGACTCCGCAGCCCGGACCGGCGAAGGCCCGGTGCGGATCATGAACGCGAACCCGACCACGACCCCGCCCACCGGGTGTGCGGCGCTGGACCTGGCCGCGTACGCACCCGGCCAGAGCTTCACAGACCCCGCGACCGGCGTGCGTATCGACGTCCTCGGGGGCGGACGGACGGGAGACACGGTGCGGCTGAGCAAGGAGTGACTCCGCTCCGGGCCGGCCACCGTCCACCTGATTCCCCGGGGATGGGGTCCACCTGCCGGGCAGTGGTGCCCACGTGTTTGTCGGCGCACGCCGTGGCTCGAGGGCTGAGCCACGCCCCCCGCTTCCGGTGGCCACCTGGTGAGGCCTGGGGCGCTGGGGTCCGAGAACTGGTTCGGTGCTGGTTCAGATTCCCCTTGCGCCGGAAAACCGCAGGTGACAGCTCTGATCGGATGGGTTGTCGTACCACTCGATGGTGGTCCCGATGAGACTGGCGGCAACGATGCGCCGGATTCCGGACTTTCACGGCAAACCCTGGGTGGGTGCCGCGTGGCAGCCGTCGTACGCACACTGGATGAGGCTCGGACCTCGCCGCCGTGGCACAAGGCATCTCGACCGCCAGACGGCAGTGGACCGTGGGTAGGGCGTCATGTGGCTCACGGTGGGCCCGGCCGCCGCGCTGAACGCGTCGCCCCGTCGCTGCCGGCCGCCCACGCCTCCACGCTGTGCCGCGAGGCGGCGGCGCGCTACCACGCGGATCCCCGCTTTCACCGGCGCCCTGAATCCGTCCCGGCCCGTACCGCCGTCGAGGTGCCGCAGCGACGGCAGTCGCGCGGGCACAGCAACGCCATGCTCAGCCGGGCAGCGGCACGGCCAGCGTCGAACGCCGCACCACCAGCTCCGGCTCGAACACGACTTGTCGGTGCCGGTGGGCCGCGCCGCCCGGGCCGGTCTCCTCGGCGAGCATCTCGGCCGCCGTCCGCCCCATCGCCTCCGCGGGCTGGCGCACCGAGGTCAGCGGCACCGCGGCCGCCGCGGCGAACTCGATGTCGTCGTAGCCGACGATCGCGAGGTCCTCGGGTACCCGCAGGCCCGCGGCGAACGCGGCCTGCAGCATCCCGAGGGCCAGCAGATCGTTCGCGCAGAACACCGCGGTCGGTCTCGGCAGCATCCCCAGCAGGCGGGCGCCGGCGTCGCGGCCCGCCGCCACGTCCAGCCCGTCCACCTCCAGGTCCAGCAGGACGGCGTCGCGGCCGGCCAGCGCCTGCAGCGCGCCGCTGCGACGGTCGGCGACCTGCTGCAGCCGGTGGCGGCCGCCCGCGAACGCGATCCGTCGGTGGCCGCTCGCCAGCAGGTGCCCGGCCGCCAGGGCGCCGCCCCCGACGTCGTCCACCGACACCGAGCAGGCCTCCAGCCCCGGGGCGAGCCGGTCCACCAGCACGAAGGGCACGCCGCCGCGACGGAGCGCCGCCGCTCCCGATCCCTCCGCGTCGGCCGGGGTCAGCAGCACCCCGCGCACCCGCTGCTCCGCGAAGAGGGCGAGGTAGTCCGCCTCGTCGGCGAGCCGCTGAGCGCTGTTGCAGACCATCACGCCCAGGCCCGCCGCGCGCGCCGCCTGTTCGGCCCCGCGCGCCACGGAGACGAAGAACGGGTTGCCCAGGTCGAGGACCAGCAGACCGATGATCCGGCTGCTGCCGGAGCGCAGCTGCCGCGCCGACTCGCTGCGTACGTAGCCGAGCCGGTCGATCGCGGCCCGGACCCTGGCCCTGGTCACCTCGCCGACCGTCTCCGGCCGGTTGATCACGTTGGAGACCGTGCCGACCGACACACCGGCCGCCCGTGCCACGTCCTTGATGCTCGCCGCGCCGCCCATGTCCCACCATTGAAAAGTTTCACCGGCTCCGACGGCCGACCCGGAGATCAGGCTACGACATCACACCAACGACCCCCGTCGGTGCCTTGACGCTTCCCGCGGTCCTGCCTAACGTCGGGATGAAACGATTCAGATCGTGGGAGGTGCTCCGGTGGCCGACCGATCCGCCGTGAAGGACGCCCTTCGGGCCCAGTGCATCGAGACGCCCTCGTGGGGCTACGGGAACTCGGGAACCCGCTTCAAAGTCTTCGCCCAACCCGGCGTGCCGCGCGACCCGTTCGAGAAGCTCGCCGACGCGGCCCAGGTGCACGCCGCCACCGGCGTCGCCCCGAAGGTCTCGCTGCACATTCCCTGGGACCGGGTCGAGGACTATGGCGCGCTGTCCGCCCACGCCCGCGAGCTCGGGCTGGAGATCGGCGCGATCAACGCGAACGTCTTCCAGGACGAGGACTACAAGCTCGGCTCCGTCACCCATCCGGACCCGCGGGTGCGCCGCAAGGCTCTCGACCACCTGCTGGAATGCGTCGACATCATGGACGCCACCGGCTCGCGCGACCTCAAGCTATGGTTCTCCGACGGCACCAACTACCCCGGCCAGGACGATATTTCGGCCCGCCAAGAACGCCTCTCCGACGCCCTGTCAGAGGTGTACGGGCGGCTCGGCGACGACCAGCGGATCCTGCTGGAGTACAAGCTGTTCGAGCCCGCGTTCTACACCACGGACGTCCCGGACTGGGGCACCGCGTACGCGCACTGCCTGCGGCTCGGGCCCAGGGCCGCGGTCGTCGTCGACACCGGCCACCACGCCCCCGGCACCAACATCGAGTTCATCGTCGCGTTCCTGCTGCGCGAGGGGAAGCTCGGCGGCTTCGATTTCAACTCCCGCTTCTACGCGGACGACGACCTGATGGTCGGCGCCGCCGATCCGTTCCAGCTGTTCCGGATCCTGCACGAGGTCACCGGCAACGGCGGCTTCGCCCCCGAGGCCGGCGTCGCGTTCATGCTCGACCAGTGTCACAACATCGAGGCGAAGATCCCTGCGATCATCCGCTCGGTGATGAACGTCCAGGAGGCCACGGCCAAGGCCCTGTTGGTCGACCGCTCGGCCCTGACGGCCGCTCAGAACGCGGGCGATGTACTCGGCGCCAACGAGGTGCTGATGGACGCCTACGCCACCGACGTCCGTCCGCTGCTGGCCGAGGTACGCGCCGAGGCCGGGCGAGACCCGAACCCGGTCGCGGCCTACCGGGCCGGCGGCTGGGCCGAGAAGATCGTCGCCGAGCGGGTCGGCGGCGCCCAGGCCGGATGGGGGGCTTGACCCGTCCGGCACGCGAGCCGGCCCGCACCACCTCGTACCCACGGGCCGGCCCGCACCCTCCTCGCGCACCCCTACGAGAGCGCCACCGCCACCAGACAAGGAAGCCGCTCCCGCCATGGCCCAGCACCCCGTCGTCGCCGCCCTCCTCGCCCGCTCCCACCGGCTCGGATCGGATCCGCGCAACACCAACTACGCCGGCGGCAACACCTCTGCCAAGGGCGCAGCCACCGACCCCGTCACCGGGCAGCCCGTCGACCTGATGTGGGTGAAGGGCTCCGGCGGCGACCTCGGCACCCTCGCCGAGGCGGGCCTGGCCGTGCTGCGACTGGACCGCCTGCGCGCCCTCGCCGACACCTACCCGGGCGTGGAACAGGAAGACGAGATGGTCGCCGCGTTCGCGTACTGCCTGCACGGCAATGGCGGCGCGGCTCCGTCCATCGACACCGCCATGCACGGTCTGGTCGACGCCGCGCACGTCGACCACCTGCACCCCGACTCCGGCATCGCGCTCGCCACCGCCGCCGACGGCGAAAGGCTCACCGCCGCCTGCTTCGGCGACGCCGTGCCGTGGCTTCCCTGGCGCCGTCCCGGCTTCCAACTCGGCCTGGACATCGCCGAGATCAATCGGACCCACCCGCAGGCCGTCGGCTGCGTCCTCGGCGGTCACGGCATCACCGCCTGGGGCGCCACCAGCGAGGAGTGCGAGGCCAACGCCCTGCACATCATCCGCACCGCCGAGGCCTTCCTGGCCCGGCACGGCAAGGCCGAGCCGTTCGGCCCGCAGCTTGACGGCTACCAAGCCCTGCCAGAGGCCGAACGCCGCCGGCGCGCCGCCTCGCTCGCCCCCGTCATCCGCGGTCTGGCCTCCACCGACCTCCCGCAGGTCGGCCACTTCACCGACGCCGCACCCGTGTTGGACTTCCTCGCCCGCGCCGAGCATCCCCGGCTGGCCGCCCTCGGCACCTCCTGCCCCGACCACTTCCTGCGCACCAAGGTCGCCCCGCTGGTCCTCGACCTGCCCGCCACCGCGCCCCTGGACGAGACGATCGCCCGTCTGCGGGAGCTGCACACCGACTACCGGGCCGGCTACCGGGCCTACTACGAGCGGTACGCCACCGCGGACTCGCCCCCCATGCGCGGCGCCGACCCGGCGATCGTCCTGGTCCCGGGCGTCGGCATGTTCTCCTTTGGCAGGGACAAGCAGACCGCCCGCGTGGCCGGCGAGTTCTACCTCAATGCGATCAACGTGATGCGCGGCGCGGAGGCGGTCTCCAGCTACGCCCCGATCGAGGAGCGCGAGAAGTTCGCCATCGAGTACTGGGCACTGGAGGAGGCGAAGCTGCGGCGGATGCCCGCGCCCAAACCGCTGGACACCCGCGTCGCCCTGGTCACCGGCGCCGGCTCCGGCATCGGCAAGGCCATCGCGCACCGCCTGGCCGCCGAGGGCGCCTGCGTCGTCGTCGCCGACGTCAACGCCGCCACCGCCCGGGCCGTCGCCGGCGAACTCGGCGGCCCGGACCGGGCCGTGGCCGTCACCGTCGACGTCACCTCCGAGGAGCAGATCGCCGAGGCGTTCCGCACCGCGGTCCTCGCCTTCGGCGGTGTCGACCTGGTGGTCAACAACGCGGGCATCTCCATCTCCAAGCCGCTGCTGGAGACCACCGCCGATGACTGGGACCGGCAGCACGCCATCATGGCCCGCGGCTCCTTCCTCGTCTCCCGGGAGGCCGCCCGCACCATGATCCGGCAGGGCCTGGGCGGCGACCTCGTCTACATCGCCTCGAAGAACGCGGTCTTCGCCGGCCCCAACAACATCGCGTACTCCGCCACCAAGGCCGACCAGGCCCACCAAGTTCGGCTACTCGCCGCCGAGTTGGGTGAACACGGAATCCGCGTCAACGGCGTCAACCCGGACGGCGTGGTCCGCGGCTCGGGCATCTTCGCCGGCGGCTGGGGCGCCCAGCGCGCCGCCACCTACGGCATCGCGGAGGAGCAGCTCGGCGCGTTCTACGCCCAGCGCACCCTCCTCAAGCGCGAGGTGCTGCCCGAGCACGTCGCCGCCGCCGTCTTCGCCCTCACCGGCGGCGACCTCACCCACACCACCGGCCTCCACATCCCCGTCGACGCCGGCGTCGCCGCGGCCTTCCTGCGCTGAGGCGGCCGTGACGCCCCGCACCCCACACACCCCGGCCGCCTTCGCCGCGGCGGACCTCGGCGCCACCAGCGGACGGGTGCTCGTCGGCCGGGTCGGCCCTGACCGCCTCGACCTCACCGAGACCCACCGCTTCGACAACACTCCCGTCCGACTCCCGGACGGATTGCACTGGAACGCCCTCGGCCTGTACCAAGGCGTCCTGGACGGCTTCCGGGAGGCCGCCGCGCGCTGGGACCTCGCCTCCGTCGGCATCGACAGCTGGGCCGTCGACTACGGGCTCCTCGACGCCGACGGCGCGCTCCTGGGCAATCCGTTCCACTACCGCGATCCGCGCGGCGCCGCCGCCGTCCAGGCGGTCTGGTGCCGCCTCCCGGCCCGTGAGCTGTACCGGATCACCGGCCTTCAGCACCTGCCGTTCAACACGATCTTCCAGCTCGCCGCCGAGAAGCACCTCGACCGCGCCCGCACCCTGCTCCTGCTGCCCGACCTGATCACCCACTGGCTCACCGGCACCGTCGGCGCAGAGGTCACCAATGCCTCCACCACGGGCCTGTACGACGCCCGCACCGGCTCCTGGTCCGCCCCGGTCCTCTCCGCGCTCAACCTGGACCCGGCCCTCCTGCCCGCACTGCGCCGCCCCGGCGACCACGCCGGCACCGTCCTTCCGCACGTCGCCGCCGCCACCGGCCTGCGCCCCGACACGCCCGTAGTCGCGGTTGCCTCCCACGACACCGCCTCCGCGGTCGCCGCCGTCCCCGCCGGCACCGAGGACTTCGCCTACATCTCCTGCGGCACCTGGTCGCTCGCCGGCCTCGAACTCGACGCGCCCGTCCTCACCGACGCCTCGCGCGCCGCCAACTTCACCAACGAACTCGGTATCGACGGCACCGTCCGCTACCTGCGCAACGTCATGGGCCTCTGGCTACTCAGCGAGAGCCAGCGCACCTGGCGCGCCCGTGGCGAGGGGCACCACCTGCCAGAGCTGCTCGAACGCGCCGCCGCCGCCCGCCCGTTCGCGGCGCTCGTCGACCCCGGCGCCCCCGAGTTCCTCGCCCCCGGCGACCTGCCGGCCCGCCTCGCCGAGCACTGCGCCCGCACCGGCCAGCACCTGCCCGAGGACCAGGGCGCCGTCGTCCGCTGCATCCTGGAGAGCCTGGCCCTGGCGCACCGTCACACCCTGTTTCAGGCCGCTCATTTGACCGGCCGAGCGATCCGCGCCGTGCATCTCGTCGGCGGCGGCAGCCGCAACGCCCTGCTGTGCCGGCTCACCGCCGACGCCACCGGCCTGCCCGTCATCGCCGGCCCCGCCGAGGCCACCGCCATCGGCAACATCCTCGTCCAGGCCCGTACTCAAGGCCTGGTCGAGGACCACGGCGCCATGCGTCGCCTGGTCGCCCGCACCCAGCGCCTGCGGCGCTACGAGCCCGCCGGAGACATCCGCGCGTGGGACCTCGCCGCCGCCCGTGTGGGGCTCGCCTGACCTTGGCTGCACGGCATGAACGCGGTGTCACCGCCCGTCATCCGGACAGTGACGATCGGTCAAATGTCGCTCAAGTTCGCATGGTTGTGGATCGTAATTCTGGAAATACTCCATTTACCGAAGGGCAACGTGCTGGCCGTCAGGTGGCCGGGTGCGCATATTTCCGATGCGATCGCGCGACCAGCGGCTGCCCTTCGTGTCATCCCGACCTCGCTGTCATTGCTGTGACCTGCCCGCATGCCGTCACCAGGACGCCGAACGGCGAGGCCCCGCGTCGACCGAAAGCCGCGCCGCAAAACAATTGCGGGCGGCCCGAACAGGTTTAGAAAAAGGGCCTGTTCGGCTCTCGAAGCCATTTCTCAGAGTTCGGAGGGTTTCCATGCGCACGCGTCGCCGCAGATCCCTGCGTCTCCTGGTGTGTCTGGCACTGTCACTGTCCGCAGTGCCGCTGGCCGTCCTCGCCGCGCCTCGGGCCGGCGCTGCCGACGGGCCGACGGTGTGGATCCTGGACGCCACCGACCGGCCCTTCACCTCGACCACCCCGCCGGGCTGGGCGCCGACCGGGATCGAGCTGTACGCGGCCCGCAACGCCTACGAGGGGGCGCAGATCCTGGTGCGGTCCGGTTCGGCGCAGACCGGGGTGTCCGTCACCGCCGGGGCGCTGACCGGCCCCGGCGGCGCGTTCATTCCCGCTGCGAACATCACCACGCGCTACGAGTACAACCACCCGAACATCCAGAAGGTCGGCAACGTCCAGAACCCGCCCGACGGTGGGATCGCCTACTACGACGCGCTGATGAACAACAGTCCGCAGTCGGTGGCGGCGAACACCACGTACGCCGCCTACTACCAGGTCTACGTGCCGGCCGGTCAGGCGCCCGGCGTCTACACCGGCAGCGCCAGGGTGGACAGCAGCCTGGGCGCCGTCACGGTGCCGGTGTCGGTGACCGTCTACAGCGCCACGATCCCGCCGACCTCGCAGTCCACGTTCAAGATGAACAACTGGTTCTCCTCGGCGGGCTGGGACTACGCGGGCACCGAGGCGTCGATCCCGAACGAGTACGGCGTGCAGATGTATGACGCCAACTGGTGGACCGTCGAGGCGAACATCGCGGCGAACATGGCGCGGCACCGGAACAACGTGATCTACGCCGACGCGGTGGCCCTGCTGATCCCGGACACCACCGTCGACGCCGCGGGCCACTTCACCTTCGGCTGGTCCACCTTCGACCGGTTCGTCAACCTCTTCGTCAGCGCCGGGGCCATGCAGTACCTCTACACCCCGACCCTGCTGGAGCCGCCCGCCTCCGCTCCGTACCTCGACACCCTGGTGCCGGCCAACGGCGTCGGCGGCGCGGTCAAGCACGCGCTCTGCCCGCCCAACTCCGCTGCGGCCAATGGCTGCCCGGACACCAACAACTGGCTGAACCAGTTCTTCCCGGCGCTGAAGGCCCACCTGGACGCCAAGGGCTGGACGAACAACTTCTACATGAGCGCCCTGGACGAGCCCACCACCACGCAACAGGCCACGGCCGCCAACTGGCTCTACACCCTCTACGAGCAGTACTTCCCGAACCCGCGTACCAACGAGGCGCAGCTGACCACCTTCACCGGGGACGCGGCTCATCTGTCGACGCAGACCCCGCTCTCGTCGAACTACGACGCGAACGTCGCGCTCTATCAGAGCTACCGGATCAGCGGGAAGGACCTGTGGCTGTACAGCTGCATCCTCCCGCAGGGCTCGTACATGAACCGCTTCACCAGCAACCACCTCAGCGGGACCAGGCTCCTCCCCTGGCTGACCTGGAAGATCGGCGGCGACGGCTACCTGCACTGGGGCTGGAATTACTGGCACGACGGCTTCAGCGAGCCGTACCCGGCCGCCGACACCTTCAACACCCCGCAGACCGGCGACCACTGGCTCGTCTATCCGAACAAGGCCGCCTACGGCATCTACGACAGCCTCCGCAGCGAAGCTCAGACCGCGGGCCTGCAGGACTTCGAACTGCTGCAGCAGCTGGCCGCGGTCAAGCCGCAGGCGGCGCGCACCCTGGCCGAGACGGTGATCACCAACCCGACGGCGTACGACACCTCCGGGTGGAACGTCGAGGGCCGGCACAAGCAGATCCTCGACGAACTGGCCGCGGCCTCCGGTGACCTGGCGCTGCCGTTCACGGACGACTTCAGCGGCGGCGACCACTTCTGGACCCACACCCGGGGGACCTGGTCGACCAGCGGCGCCCGGTACACGCAGTCCGACGCGTCGGCGAACTGGGGGGACGTCTCCTACCTGCGCGGCCGGGGCTACACCGACGTATCGGTCGGCGTGGACCTGCAGATCACCGGAGTGAGCTCGTCCGGCGGAAACACCAACTGGGCCGGTCTGATGGTGCGTTCGGCCAACGGCACGGACCTGGACTCCGGCTACCTGATCGCCCAACGGGACAACGGCCAGGTGTTCGTCTACCGCAGCGGCACAAGGATCGGCTCGGCGTCCGTGCCCGGCTACGTGTCGGGGCAGCGCACCCGCCTGCGCGTAGTGGCGCGCGGGAACGCACTGACGGTGTACTCCGGGACCGGGCAGGCGCCGGTGCTGACCGTCACCGACGCGGCGTTCACCGCAGGCGACGTGGGTCTGGTCACCGGCGGCGCCAGCGCGAACTTCTGGAACGCCCGGATCATGCCGACCTCTCTCGCCCCGGCCGAGAGTGCCGCCGCCACCGCCTCCAGCTCGTACGAGGCCGACGGCTGGGGTATCCGCTCGGCGGTCGACGGGCAGCGGCCGTCGGCGCCGAACGCCGCGGGGTGGAGCAGTTCCGGCAGTATCGCCACCAACCACACCGAGTGGGTGCGTCTGGACCTGGGATCGACCCGGCCGGTGAGCCGGGTGGACCTCTACCCGCGCAGCGACGGGGCCAACGCCGGTCAGGGCTTCCCGGTCGACTTCACCATCCAGACCTCCACCGACGGCACGAACTGGACCACGGTCAGCACCCGGACCGGGTACGCGAGGCCCGGCGCCACGGCGCAGGCCTTCCCGTTCGCGACGGTCAACGCGCGCTACGTGAAGGTGACGGGGACCAACCTGAGCACAGATCAGTTCGGCAATTTCCACATGCAGTTCGCGGAGATCGAGGCTGTCAGCGGAGATCTGGCACCGGGCCGCACGGCGACCACCTCCAGCTCGGTCGAGTATCCCAACGAGGGCTGGCTGACCGCCAACCTCACCAACGGGACCCATCACACCGACCTGTGGAACTCCTCGGGCTGGAGCAGCGCAGGGGCCGGCTCCCCGAACACCACGCAGTGGGCGCGGGTGGACCTCGGCGGCCCGTCACGGATCAGCCAGGTCACGTTGTACCCCCGCGACGACATCCCGAACACCGGGCGCGGCTTCCCGTCGGCCTTCACCGTCGAGCTCTCGACCGACGGCACGAACTGGACCACCGTGGTGTCGAGGAGCTCGTACCCGCGCCCCGGAGCCGGTGGCCTTTCCTTCGCCTTCGCCGCCACCACCGCCCGGTACGTGAAGGTCACCGGCACCACGCTCACCGCCGACCAGTTCGGCGTGTACTACATGCAGCTGGCGGGGATCGGTGCCTCATGACGAAGCACCGGATCTGCTTCCTGCTCCAGGTGAAGGCCGAACTCGTAGACGAGTACCGCGAGCGCCACGCCCGGGTGTGGCCGGAGATGCTCGATGCCCTCCGGGCCACCGGCTGGACCAACTACTCCCTGTTCCTGCGCCCGGACGGCCTGCTCGTCGGCTACCTGGAGACCGAGGACTTCGATCGCGCCCGCGAGGCGATGTCCGCCACCGAGGTCAATGCCCGCTGGCAGGCCGAGATGTCCCGCTACTTCCAGCACCTGGACGGAACGCCGGCTGACCAGGCGATGGCACCGCTGACGGAGGTGTTCCACCTGGACTGACAGTCCTGAGAGGAGGTATGTGACTCTCTGCCCGGCCCGCCGTTTGTGCGGATGAGGCACAGCGAGCAGTTGGTGGGGCGTGACATCGGGCCGGGTGGTTTTGCTCAAGAGCTCTGCTGTGGTTGGCCGCAGGCCCTGTATGCCGGCCCACCGTCGGACGGCGAGCGGAGTACGTCCTGCCCGCCACCCCGGGTCGGAACCAAGGCACTTCGTGCCCGTCTGAACCCATCGCGGGTGAACGTTCCTCCAAGGTGAGGCCGCACATCCTTGAGACTTCGGACCCGACAGGGGCATATTCTCGGGCACAATGTGGCGCATGCCCGAATACCTCGAACTCGATCTCGGTGGCGCCGCGTTACGTGTCGAACTCTCCGACGCCGGAGAATCGGCACCGGCCCTCGTCCCGGCCGACCCCTCCGAAACGGCAGACCTTCCCGACGGCTTCGGCACGGCCACCCCGGTGGCCCGCGGAGGACGTGCCGCCGCGCTCGCCCAGGACGTCCTGCAGTCCACCCTGCGCCCCCTCGGGCCACTGCTCGAAGAGATCCACGGCGCGGTCACCCGCACCGGGCGCCCGCCGCAGGAGCTGACGGTCGAGTTCGGCGTCGAGATCGGCCAGGACTTCAAGCTCGGGATCGTCGGAGCCAACGGCAAGGCCACCATGACCGTCAGCGCCACCTGGCAGAACCAGGGCACCGGCGACGGTTCCCAGGCGTAGGGATGGGCTGGTTCCGCCGGCCGGCAGCCCCGGTCTTCCACGCCGCGCTGTTGCGCGAGAGTGACGCCAAGGCGGCGGGCGCTGCCGTACTCCTCTCGCCGAACCGCCTTCTGACCTGTGCCCACGTCGTCAACGATGCTCTGGGGCGGGAGCCGCTGAGCACCGAGAGGCCTGCGGCCGAACAGCCCCTGAGCATCGCGTTCCGCAGCTCTGGGGCGGCCACGCGTCAGGGCGCCGCGCGTCTGTCGGTGTGGCTGCCGCCCCGGCCACGGCCGCACAGCATCGCGTGGGACGGCGACCTGGCGGTACTGGACCTGGAGGAGGCAGCTCCCGAGTGGGCCACCCCCGTGGTCTGGCGCGAGATGTCCGAGGGGTTGAAGCTCCGGGCCTGGCACGGCGGCGGTGTCGCCATCACCTATGCCGACACCGTGGCCGGCCATGAGGACGGAGGGTGCTGGTACCTCGACGGAACTCTCACCGGTGCCGCCATCGGGCCCGGGTACAGCGGTGGCCCCCTGTGGGTCAGGTCCGACGTCACCGTCGCTGGGCTCGTCATTGCCCAGGTGCTGTCGGACACGGGCCCGCTGCGGTCGCAGGACACCGTCCGGCGGGGCTGGGCCCTGCCCTGGCAGACGGTCCGGGAGCAGCTGACCGGCGCGGGGGCCGACGACGTCGTCGCCGAGTGCCGGGTCGCCGATCCGAGTGGGCCCACCTGTACCGGGCCCGGCGAGGTACCCGGACAAGCGATCGTGCCGATGCTGCGGGCCCTGCTGGACGACCCGGCACGGCGCGCCGACCATTGCCGGGACCTCGCGGTCGGCGTCGGTTGGGAACCACCGCCCGAGAACGAACTTTCGGCGCCCACCTTGGACGAGCTCGCGGCGCTGTTGCTGACCGAGGCGCGTGCGCTGGCGACGCTGACGGAGTCACTGGCCCCTGCGGTCGGGAACCACGTCGGCGATCGCCGGACGCTCAACGACCTGCTGGCATTCGGCCGCTTGGAGGCCGACGTGCGGCTGCTGTCCGTCACGGAGCACCGGCAGCTGGTCACGGCGCTGCGCACGGTCGTCACGGCGGAACCGGACCTGATCTCCCGCGCCGCACGGGAAGCACTGCGCTTCATGGAGCTTCCGGAAGTGCTGGCACACACTTCCCGACTGACCGATGCGGATGTCGACCACGTTGTGCTGACGTTGGAGGATTACCCCGACGGGCGGGGTGGCGCGGCGGATTCCCTGCCCGTTCCGGCACTGCTCAGACTGGCGGAGTTCGTGGCGGCCGCGGTGGCCGACCCGGGCGGCCGCATGGTCCTGCGCGCGTGGTGCGACCGCGTCGCCGGGCGCCTGGGAATCAGCCGCTCGGCGCTCGGGGAACGGCGGGCGGATGCGGAGGCATGGGCGTCCCACCGCCCGTCACCCGTCACCCGGATCGTCGTCCGCCTGACACGGGCGGGAGCTGACAGCCCGGAAAACTTCCTGTGCGAGATCTGGCTCGGCCGCCGCGACGGGACGCGGACATCGGTGACCGTCCCGCAGGGCTCCCTGCCGCCGGACGAGATCGGACGACTGATCCGTCGGGCGGCGGAGGGAAGCCAGGCGGGCAGTGGCCATCCGCCGACCCAGGTGGACGTGGTCGTTGGAGCCGACGGACTGGAGATCCCTGTCGACAGCTGGCAGACGGGGAGCGAGCTCGGGGACGTTTTCCCGGACCTCGGGGACCTCAGCGTCGCGCTCGGCAGCCGGTACCAGGTGGCACTTCGCTGCCCCGAGCTGAGCGGTCGTGTCCCCACGGCCGCACGTGACATGCGCAGGCGATGGGCGGCCGGCGGCACCGGCACGCTCGTCGTCGACGAGCCGTCCGTCGACATACGGCGCCTGCACGACCTTCTGAAGGCGCCCCACCACGACACCACACGCGTCGTGCTCCATGGCTCGCCGGAACAGCGTTCTCGGCTTCTCCCCATATGCCTGGCCATGGGCGTTCCCGTCGTGCTGTGGGACCGGGCCGCCGAGTCACACGAGGACGCCGCCCGGCTGAACGATTTCGATCCGACCGGATCGCTGCACAAACTCCCGCAACGGCTCCAGGACTTCAGGTCGATCCTGTACGGATCCCAAGCCCCTTCCTCGGCCGCGAGACCGGCGCTCGTGTGGGAAGACGGTGACCTGGCGCTGCCGGGTCCGCTGCAATTGGCGGACCCCTCATGACGATGCGGCCAGTGCGCGGTACGACGGACCCACGGACTCACGGACAAGGAACGGACACCCGATGACGGCCCAGGAACTCCAGGGGCAGCACGACACGACGGATGACGGCCGAGGCGCCGAGTGGCGGTTGTTCAAAGGCGATGGCCGAGCAAGGAGCATCTCCTTCCCCGAGGCCCCGCCGTGGCGACGGTTCGGAGGGGCGGAAGCGGACGACTCCCACCGCAATCGGCCGTACCTGATCGGAGCCCAGGAGGCGGACGTCGTCAATGCCGCACTGCTCCTGCGCCGCCCGCTGCTGGTGACAGGCCACCCGGGAACGGGCAAGTCGTCGCTCGCGTACGCCGTCGCCCATGAGCTGTCCCTGGGGCGTGTCCTGCACTGGCCGGTCAACAGCCGCACCGCCCTCCAGGACGCGCTGTACCGGTACGACGCAATCGGCAGGCTTCGCGAGACGAACATGAGACGCGAACCCCACACGGGGGACGACTCCGCGGTGGAGGAGCCCAGCATCGGCTCGTACGTACGTCTCGGACCGCTCGGCACGGCATTGGTCGCGTCGCAAACCCCCCGCGTGCTCCTCGTGGACGAGCTGGACAAGGGAGACGTCGACCTCCCGAACGATCTGCTCAACGTCTTCGAGGAAGGCGAGTTCGAGATCCCGGAGCTGGCGAGGCTCCCCGAGAAACACTCCTCGGTACGCGTGCTGACCGCCGATCCCGACGCATGGACGGACGTCGTCCGCGGCCACGTACGCTGCTCGGAGTTCCCGGTCGTCGTCATCACCAGCAACGGCGAGCGCGACTTCCCGCCGGCCTTCCTGCGCCGTTGCGTACGCCTGGACCTACCGGAACCGGACGAGGACCGTCTGCGTGCCATCATCTCCGCACACCTGAACCCCGATGGCGACACCGACACGGACGGCCTCGAAGACCTGATGAGGGCCTTCCTCGCCCGCAGAGCACGCGGAGAACTGGCGACAGACCAACTGCTCAACGCCGTGTTCCTGCGACGGGGTGGCGTCCAACTCGACGCGGACGGCCTGCTGGACGCCGTGCTGCACCGGCTCGCCAGAACGCTGTGACCGAATCCATGCTGCACAGGGTTCGCGGTGTCCTGTCCGGCGACGACGAGCTCCTCGATGCCGAGGAGCTCCTTGACGCGCTGTGGCTGGCGGCCCGATTGCCCCCGGCAGCGGCCACAGCGCTGGCGCGGGTGGCGACCGCCGCCGAGTCACGCACCGCAGCGGCCGCTCGCAAGGCTGGTGCCGCCACTGCCGAGCCCGCCTCCGGGCCGTCGAGCGAAGACCACGACGAGGACCGGCGGGAGAAGGCCCACCCGAGTGCGGCGACGGGGGCCGGATCCGATGCCGCACAGAGCAACGGCCTGCACGCCGCTCCCGCCTCCGCGGAGAGGCAGGCCGCGCACACCGACCGGGCCGCCATGGCGGTACGCACTCCCGGGGTGAAGGCGCTGGAGGGCGTGGAGCTCCGACTCGGGCGGGCCCTTCGCCCACTGAAACAGCTACGCACCGACGCGCTGCGCACGGAACTCGACGTCGATGCGACGGTCTCGGCCATTGCCGAGACCGGCTTGCCGGACGCCGTGCTACGCCCCGCGAAAACCAGGTGGCTCGATCTGGCACTCCTCGTCGACGACGGCGTCTCCATGCTCCTGTGGCAGCAGCTCGCGGGGGAGCTCCGAGGGTTGATGGAGCGCTGCGGAGCCTTCCGGCACGTGCGCGTCCACGGCCTCGACAGCCGCGATCCCGCTGGTCCCCGACTGAGCAGCCGTCCGTACGGAGGGCTCGTCACGACGCTGCCACTGTCAACCGTGCACGATCCCTCGGGGAACACCCTGCTCCTCGTCGTGAGCGATGGGGTCGGCCGGGCATGGCGGGACGGTTCCATGCACCAGGCCCTCCTGCGTGCCGCGTCGGCTGGGCCGACGGCGGTGGTGCACGCGCTCCCGCAGCGCCTCTGGGCGGGCTCGGGCATCCATGCGGAGCCGTGGAAGGTGACGACCCGCCGCAGAGGTGAGGCGAACCGGTCCTGGCACATCGAGGACCCCGTGCTGCCGCCCGAACTGGCACCGTACGACGGGGTGCCGGTCCCGGTGCTGGCCACGGACGGGAGCAGCCTGGGCACCTGGGCCCGACTGATCGGCTCCCCCGAGGACACCGCGGTGCTTCCCCTGCTGACCCTTCCCGGCTCCCCAGTCCCGAATACCGGCGACCGGGCCTTCGGCCAGCAAGACACGGCCGGCGACGCGGAGGAGGCCGTGCTGCGGTTCAGGGCCGCAGCGTCCTCGGACGCCTACCGCCTGGCGGCCCATCTGGCCGCCGTGGCCCCACTGCCCGTCCCGGCGATGCGGCTCGTCCAGCACGCGGTCACTCCGGCCGTCGACACGTCCCACCTGGCGGAGGTCTTTCTCGGTGGGTTGATGCACGGCGTCGACGGGTCCGAGAACGCCCCGCACCAGAAGGCCTTCGACTTCACGGACGAGACCCGGAGGGTCCTGTTGGGCACGGTGCCGCCCGCCGAACTGGTTCGCACCGCGCAGGCGGTCACGACGCACCTGGCTGAACTCGCGGGTTCGTCGGCCGGATTTCCGGCCTGGCTGCCCCATCCCGAGGGCCCTGACCAGGTGCGATCCGGCACGCGTGGGCCGTTCGGCTGGGTGGACGACACCCTCAGGCGCAGGCTCGGGGTCTCGCTCCCCGACACCTCAGGGCCGGAGCCGGAGCCGCTGCCGTCCCGCGGCGAGCTCCGAGAGCTTCCGGCGGGCTTCACACTCGACCCCGAGCTGACGGGATGGCGCCGGCTGTCGGTCGCCGACCCTCGGTTCGAACGGGACGACCTGCCGTACGACGTGTTCGCCGAGCACGGCGGAGGCTGGTCGGAGGTCGGGATGTTCCTGGCGCACGACGGAGAGGGCCGCGTCCTCGTCGTCCGCATTCCGGATGCACGGCAGGCCCACGAGCTCGTTGAGACCGAAGTCGCCGCGCTGAAGCGGATGGACGGCGTCCATGCGCCTCGACTGATGGCCTGGGACACGAGTCATGACCGGCCATGGCTCGCGGTCGACTGCGCACTGGACGGCACGACGGAACCGGCGCCGAACCTACGGGCCTTCACGCGGCAGCAGGGGGTCCTGCACCAAGCGGCTCTGGTCGCAGTGGCCCGGCAGCTCGCGAAAGGGCTGTCCAGGGCCCACCAGAGACGGCTCGTCCACGGCTCCCTCACTCCCCACTGCGTGCTGATCGCGGGGCGCGACGTACAGATCGCGAGGTGGACGACGGCATCGCTCGATGGCAGGTCCAGCCGGTACAGGTCACGCTATGAGCCCAACCCCCTGTATCGGGCCCCGGAACTGGAGGACCCCGCAACCGACCCGACCGAGGAGGCCGATGTCTACGCACTCGGCATCGTGCTCTTGGAGGCGGCGACAGGCCGGAAGGGGAGCGTGGACCTCCTCGAGGGTCTGAGGTCATCGAACACGAGGCTCTCGTCCGACCTGGTTGCCATCCTTCGAGCCTGCACGCACACCGATCCTGCCCGCAGACCTTCCGCGGCCAGGTTGGTCCGAGCCTTCGACTCCCTTGCCCACGGTCAGGGTCTGCAGCGTCACCCGCTGACGGTGACTCTCGGGTTGAACGCAGAACTGGATACGGTGGAACTGGCCCTTGAGAGCGAACACCGCGGTGGACAAGGCCCCCACCTCCTGTGCCTGGGGCGTCCGGCTCGTGTACGCAGGGACGTCATCGGCCGCGTCCTGGAGCAGCTGACGCGGCAAGCCCGGACGGGCATGGAGCTCATCCTTGCCGACCACGACGGCCACAGCGGGCTCGCCCGCTTCGAGGGCGCCGTGAGCGGTTCGGCCTACCTCAACCTGCGCGACGACACGACGCACGCTCTCTCACTGGGTGAGAAGCTCAAGTACGAGCTCAGCCGTCGCCGGCACGTGCTGGAGACGATCACGACTCACGACGACATTGGGATGCTCGAGGACGCGGCATCCGAGAACCCCCTCCTGCCGCGGCTACCGCGTCTTGTCGTGGCCGTGGAGAACTTCCCGCGGATTCTCCGGTCGGCGCCGGAATTGCTCAGCGTGATGCAGGATGCCGCCCGTACCGGCCCGCGGCTCGGCATTCACTTGATCTTGTTCGCAGACGACTTGGATCAGCGCCCAGACGCTCACGGTCTCATGGACATGATGCCGACACGGATCGATCTGCAGACCCGCCTTCCGTCGGAGGGCACCGAACCGCCGACGGAAGGCGCGGCGCTTTTCATCCCGTCCGATCCTCGGCCGCTCTTCTTCACCACGGGCAATGAGCAGGACTCCGTACAGTCCTCGTCGCTGCGCTGATTGCCTGCTGGAGCGCGCACCAGACCCAGGTCCCGGCGTTCTCCTGCCGCGGGGGTTCCGCGGCAGGAGAAGCCGAGGGGCGACCGTCAGGTGCGGTACGCGTAGTAGATCGCGTCCGGGTAGGACGCGATGATGCTCGCGAGCGACTTGCGGTAGGTGTTGGTGGAGTGGTAGGTGAGGTACGGCATTCCGGCGTTGCTGCGGTACGTCACCATCATGGAATGGTCCTTGGACCCGTCCCTGTTGAAGTCCACCTGCACGATGTCACCGACGTCCGTCTGGTAGACGTTGGCCAGGTTGGCGGCCCGCTTGTTGGAGAGGGTGAACCACGCCCACTCGTTCGCGCCGACCCAGGAGTCGGTCTGGCGGGTGCTCTCGTAGGACCAGTTGCGGTAGTCCGTCGTGGGGCCCGGAACGGTCTTCCAGCCACCCGCCTTGAGCGCCTGGCTGATGAAGTTGGTGCAGTCGCCTCCCGCGCCGCTGAACTTGCGGTACGCCGGGTTGTAGCTGCTCCAGTACTTCTCCGCGTACTTCGCCATGGCCGCGTAGTCGTACGCGCCGCCGGTCTTCGCCTTGGGCTTCGCCGGGGCGGGGTACTTGGTGGACGCGGGCGTGCCGTCCGGATACTGGTTGCCGTCGTCCTTGGCGACGTTCGTCTTGGCCGCCACGGGCTCGTTGATCGCGACGGGGCCGTTGTCCTGGGACTTGATCGAGGTCAGTTCCCAGGCACCGCCCCGCTTGCTGGTGAAGGTCAGTTCGTAGCGCGTCCGGAAGTCGGTGGTGGCCGGCTCGTCTCCGCGCAGTTTCTTGTAGGTGAGCGTGGTGTCCTCGGCGACCTCGACGGTCGCCTTCCCGCCGGTCACCGTGGCCCGGTCCACGGCGACGTGGGTGGTGGCACCCGTGTAGGCCTCGCCGAGCGCCGCGAGGCGCGTCTTACGGGACTGCAGCGACGAGATCGCGGCGTCCTCGTCCTTCTTCAGCTGTGCCGACATGCGCGTCTTCGCGGAGGACGGGCCGGAGTTGCGGTGCCCCGGCTGGTCCTCGACCAGAGCCTGGGTGCGCTGGGAGAGCACGTCGTCGGCTATGCGGGCGAAGGCGTCGACGGTCGCGCGGTCGGCTGCTTCGGGCCCGGAACCCGCACTCGCGGAGTAGGCGAACAGCGTCGCGGACGACAGGGTCACGGTCAAGGCTGCGCCGACGGCAAGCCTGAACCTCTTTGGTATCACTGCTTTTCCCCTTGTCACCCGGTCCACACGGACCGGGGGACGGAATCTTCGCACAACCAGACGGCTCTTTCGGCGCGTTCCGCTTCGCCGACGGTCACCTGACAGGAGTCGCCTCGAGCGCCGGGCGGCCTGCCTCCGGTTCCCCTTCCGCCACCGGCGCAGTACTGCGCGGCCGGAAGCCGACACCACCTCGCCGGCCTCACAGCAAGTGCCTCTAGGGTATGCAGGAAAGCACAGCAAGGGGGGCATTCCTAGTGGGCAGGAAGGATACGTCCGCAAGAGGGCGATCGTGGGGCAGGCGGGCGGTTCCGGAGGGCAGCGGCGGAGCCCCGTCGGGCCGCCGGAGGAAGGCGGGGACGCGCCGTCGGCCCCGGGCGGCGGCCGGCATGCCGGCCGGCCTCGCGCCGGCCGCCGCTGCGGCGCGCGCGCAACTGCGGCGCCTGCGACCCGCCTTCCCGAGACCGGGCCGCAGCGGCTGGCGCCGGTGGATACCCTCCTGGCGTCAGTGGCTGGGTGCCTGCCTGTACGCGTTCATGGTCCTGGCGGGCGTCATCACGTACGCCTACGCGACGACGGACATACCCGAAGACCTCAACTCGTTCGCCAAGCAGCAGGACAACGTCTACTACTGGGCCGACGGCTCCACGATGGCCCGGACGGGCTGGGTCAGCCGGCAGGAGATGCCGCTGGACAAGGTGCCCCCCAAGGTCCAGGGAGCCGTACTCTCCGCGGAGAACGCGAGCTTCTACTCGGATCCCGGCGTGTCACCGTCCGGCGTCCTGCGCGCCCTGGGAGCCGCGGCGACGGGGGGTGAGACCCAGGGCGGGTCCACCATCACGCAGCAGTACGTGAAGAACGCCTACCTGAACCAGGACCGCACACTTTCCCGGAAGTTCACCGAGCTCTTGCTCGCCGTGAAACTGGACAACCAGAGGGACAAGAAGCAGATCCTCCAAGACTACCTCAACACCAGTTGGTTCGGGCGCGGGACCTACGGGATCCAGCGCGCGTCCCAGGCGTACTTCGGCAAGGACGTCTCGCAGCTCAATGCCAGCGAGGGCGCCTTCCTGGCCTCCCTCCTCAAGGGCGCCGGTCTGTACGACCCGGCCCTCGGCAAGGAGAACCACGACCGGGCCGTCGAACGCTGGGCCTGGATCCTGGACCGCATGGTCGAGACGGGCCGGCTCTCGCGCGCCGAGCGCGCCACCTACACCACGTTCCCCGAGCCCTTGGGGGCCGCGCTCCCCGGCACTCCCGGCGCGCAGACCGGCTATCTGGTCGAGCTGGCCAAGGCCTACGCCATCAAGGCGGGCCACATCACGGACTCCGACTTCGACCTCGGCGGCTACCAGATCTACACGACCTTCGACCGCAACCGCATGACGGCCCTGACCTCCGCCGTCCAGAAGGCGCAGAAGGACTTCGACGCCGAGCGGCGTCCCGACACGGACAAACACGCGAAGATCGGCGCGGCGAGCGTCTCCCCCGATGGGCGGCTGCTCGCCGTGTACGGCGGCCCCGACTACCTGAAGCAGGGCTTCAACGAGTCGAACGCGACGACGATCCCGGTCGGCACGGCGTTCACGCCGATCGTCTACGCCGCCGCGCTCGACGAAGGGGTGCTGCGCTCACGCGGCAAGACCCGTACGCCCGTCTCCCCCTCCACCACGTACAACGGCGACGACCAGGTCACGGTGCAGACGCCCGAGGGGCCGTACTGGGACCGCAGCGGCAAGGTGGTCAAGGGCCGCAACGACGACGGGCGCAACTGGGGCCAGGTGACCTTGCGCCAGGCCGTCGCCAACTCCGTCAACACCCCCATGCTGCAACTCGGCCTCGACGTGGGGCTCGACGGGGTGCAGTCGTTCGCCCAGCGAGCGGGCCTGCTCGGATCGAGCCTCGGGCCACGGGTCCCCACGTTCGCGCTCGGGGAGAACTCGATGCCCAGTGCGATCCGCATGGCCGGCGCCTACGAGACCTTCGCCGCCGACGGAATGCACACCGACCCCTACTCGGTGCGCTCGGCCACCCGCAACGGCGCTGCGGTGCCGCTCGATACGCCGCAGCCGACCCGGGCCGTGACGGCCAAAACCGCCCAGGCGGTGACGGACGCCTTGCGGGACGCGGTCACCGAGGGTTCGGCCAAGACGGCGGCCAAGGCGCATCCCGGGGCGGCGGGCAAGACCGGAACGACGGCCGCGAAAACGGCGGGCTGGTTCGTTGCGAGCACCGAGCAGGAGTCCACGGCCGTGGTGGTCTACCGGATGTCGCTGACCGACCTGGTTCCGCTGCCGCTGACGGGACTGGGCGGCGACGCCCCGGGCACACCCGGCAGCGAGCGGGCGGTGCGTCTGTGGACGGACTACATCAAAGCGGTGAAGTAGGCCGGATCAAGGCGGTGAGGCAGGCCGGGCAGCGCACGCTGCCCGGCCCCCCTCCGGCGCCCGCCGGCCCGTCTACTTGATGAGCGAAGCCCAGTCCGGTGCCTGCGCGGGGTCCAGCGTGCGCAGTTGGGCCAGGACCTTCGGGTCCTGGGCGTCGAGCCAGTCCGACAGCTCCCGGAAGGACACGCAGCGGACGTCCTGGCGCGGGCAGACGTCCTTCATCACGTCCTCGACGGCCTTCATGTAGATGCCGCCGTTCCAGTCCTCAAAGTGGTTGCCGATGAACATGGGCGCGCGGCTGCCGTTGTAGACACGGTTGAAGCCGTTCAGGTACGAGGCCCGGGTCTGCGCCTGCCACGCCGCGAACTTCGCCGGGTCGCCCTGCGTGCTGTCGCCCGACTGGTTGAAGAGGAAGTTGAAGTCCATGGAGAGGACCTGCACCTCCTTGCCCTGGAGCGGTACGAGCTGCAGGGGGAAGTTCCAGATGCCGTCCTGCTTGGACGGCCACAGCTGGAAGTCTCCCGCGGAACTCGCGTCGTAGCGCCAGCCGTACGGCTTGATCGCCGTCAGGAGGTTCTTCTGGCCCTCCAGGCAGGGCGCCCGGCCCCCGACCACTTCCCGGTCCGGGTCGAAGGGCAGCGGCGCCTCCTTGGTGAAACCGGTGTTGGTCTTCCAGTTCTTGACGAAGGAATACGTCTGGTCGATCTCGCTCTTCCACTCGGCGGGGCTCCAGTCCCCGCCGCCCTTGGGCCCGCAGAAGTGCCCGTTGAAGTGCGAACCGATCTCGTTGCCGTCGCCCCAGGCGCCGCGCAACTGCTCCAGCGTGCCCTTCACGTGCGGGACGGTCGGGTAGGAGATGGCGGCCGAACCCTGGCTGTGCTGCGGCGGCCGGTAGAGCATCTTCTTGCTTTCCGGCAGCAGGTAGATGCCCGTGAGGAAGAAGGTCATGTGAGCCTTGTTCTCGCGGGCGACCTGGCGGAAGTGGGAGAAGAGGTGGTCGTCGCCCTCGAGCGCGCCGTCCCAGGAGAACACCACGAACTGCGGCGGCTTCTCCCCGGGCTTCAGCCGCTCGGGCTTGAGCTGTCCCGGCTGTGGCCCGGTGTAGGAGGTGGAGCCGTCTCCCAACACCTTGACCTTGCCGTCCCAGGCCTCCTCGGCCTTCTTCGCGGCGGCGGCCCCGTCGGCCGCACCGCCCGGAGCCCCGAGCTTCGCATCGGGTGGGGCGGTCTCCGAGGGATCACTCCGGGTGAAGGCGAACGCGGCGACGGTGGCCCCGGCCATGGCGATCACGGCGACGCCCACGCCCAGGCGTCTGCGGTTCTGTGCCTTCCTCCGTACTTTGCGGGTACTCCGGGACTCCGTCCGGGCTGCCGGAGCGGTGTCGGTATCGGCCATCGCAGTCGTCCCCCTGAGATCCCCGCAGCCGGGCCGCGTGTGGATGGTTCGTACGAATATAGAACTTGTCGCCACTCATCCCACACTCCAGCCTCCTCAACCCGTCGCTTCACAGCCAACTCACAGCCCACACCGGGTACCCGCCTCGGCCCGCTGCCTCCGCCTCGGCTGTGCGGCGAGCAGCCGGACCGTCAACGCCCTGTTCGGTCCGATCGTGCAGCCGTATCCGGGCCGGCCCACGGATCCGTGACCGGGGGCGTCAGACCATGACCAGCAGCCGCGTGTTCGGTACCAGCTTGCGGTTCACGCTGGTGCTCTGCACGAAGATGGTGAAGTCGTCGTTGTGGTCCGGCTTGACGCGGACCTCCGTGTCGGGCAGGCCGAGCAGGGCCCGGGCCTCCGGTCCCGTGTACACCTGGTCCGTCTTCTTCTCCAGCACCGCGATCTGCTTCCGCGCCTGGATCTTTTCCGACTTGCTCAGCTGGTAGAAAGCACAACCGGTCCGGTAATTCTGACCGGACTCGACGACCCATTCCCGGATCGCCGCATCGCGGGCCACGGCAATCAGCTGGTACTGCGACGGATCGACCGGGGTGAGACCGGCCGCGGCGATGGTTTCCTTGTTGACCACCTCGGCACCCGTGGAGAACACCGCCTTCGATCCCCGGATGCCCTTGGTGCGGCCCATCATGAAGTTCTCGGTGGCCTTCAGGATGACCTGTCCGGCCTCCTCCAGGCCCTGTGTGCTCGTGGCGTCCCAGATGGCGATGTTGTCCTTCGGGAAGCCGCACTGCATGGCCTCGCGCTTGCCCATCTGGTCCGGCACGAGGACGGCCAGCGTCCAGTTGTCCTGCTGCGTTTCGATCATCGTGGCCACGGCCTGCACCAGGTCACGAGGGCTGCGGGAAGGGGCGTCCGGGCAGCGGTGACTGGCGTTCTCCTGCCCGTCGGTCAGGACGAACGTGAGGAAGCTGTGGTCGCCGTAGAGCTGGGCCGTCTGCGCCAGCTCCCGCTGCGACTTCAGCGTGGCCGCCAGCAGGGCCGTCATCCCCCCGGCCCGGTACAGCTGCTTCAGGGACGGCATGCGCAGCACGTCCTTGTCGTAGATGACGCACTCCACCTTGTCGGCGAAGACGTACACCGTGACACGGGTTTCCTGGTCCAGTTCCTGCGACCGGCGGGCCAGATAGGCGATCTGCTGATCGGCGACTTCGACCACCTTGCGGCTCAGGTGCGACATCGACGAACTGGCGTCCAGCACGAGAGCGACGTGATTGATGTAGTTCTGCATTCCGGACATGGAGGCTCCCCCGTTTTCCGATTCGATACTTCGATCCTCCCATCCACCACTGACAATCGATCTTGGAAGGGATCCGGCTCCGGATGCGGCGTTCGGGGTCGTGCGCGTGGCCTCCTTGACCGGTCGGGCCGCGGCCCGCAGAGTCGCCATGCGGTGCCGTGACAGCGCCGCTCGACCCCGTCCCAGCCGGTTGCGCCGTCCAGCGGCGGCGGACGGCGGCGGACGGCCCCGACCTCCGGGAGTGACTGCGCTGATGGTCGTCGACCTCGTCGTGATCGGTACGGCCATCACCCTGGGCCCTGTGCACAACAGCGCCTTCATCCTGCTGCTCTCCTCGCCGCGTGGCGCCCGCAAGGGCCTGGCGTTCCTGCTGTCCTGGCTCGCCGACCTGGTGGCGGTCATCGCGTGCGTGCTGCTGCTGACCGGCGGTGAGCCCCCGGCACTCCACAGCGCGCCGTCGACCGCCGCGGCCTGCGCGAAACTCGCCATCGGCGTGGGGCTGGTGCTGTACGGCGCACACCGCCACCGTCGGCCGCCCCGTCCGCACGGCACTCCGCGCTGGACCGCCAAGGTGGACGGCGCCTCACTGGCCACGGCCGCCGGGCTGGCCTGGCTGTTCCAGCCCTGGGCGCTGGTCGGAGCCGGCGCCGCCACGGTCGTCGCAGCGGACCTCTCCTCCCTCGCCGACTGGCTGACCCTGACCGGCTACTGCCTGCTGGCCACGCTCAGCCTCGTCGTCATGGAGATGTACACCGTCTGGGCGCCGCAGGCCGCGGGCGCGAAGCTGAACGCTCTGCGCAGCTGGCTCGCGCACCATCAGGAACAGCTGGTCATCACGCTCTCCCTGCTCGTCGGCCTCTGGCTGGCGGCGCGGGGCATCTACGAGCTGGTCGCCTGACGGACGGACGCGTTTCACTGCCT
Source organism: Streptomyces sp. NRRL S-244 (assembly GCF_000717915.1). Classification (GTDB taxonomy): domain Bacteria; phylum Actinomycetota; class Actinomycetes; order Streptomycetales; family Streptomycetaceae; genus Streptomyces. The sequence goes on along the minus strand of NZ_JOCX01000003.1, from coordinate 55,462 downwards.
GCCGGGGCCCGTACCCGTGGCTAGGCTCGGGTGGTGGGACAGCCGGAGCAGCGCGCCGACGGCGCAGGACCGTTCACCACCCGCCTCTTCTGGGACCGCCCCGAAGGGGGAACGGTGGTGTGGGAGTCCCGGCCCGCGCGCAGGCGCGGGGTGCTCTCGGTCCGCGGCCCCGGGGACGGGGACGCGGTCACCCTGTCCGCGAGCGCCGATGCAGCGGCCCTCGGCCGCCTTCGCAGGCTGAACGCCATTGCCTCGAGCGCGTTCGTCATCGGAGGGGCGCTCTTCGCCCTCGGAGCCGCCGTGGCCCAGTTCGGGTCCGGCGACGCCCTCGTGAGCGCCTCGATCTACTTCGCGGGCGGTCTGTTCTTCAACCTCGGGGGCTACAGCTCGCTCCTGCAGGTGCTGAACGGGCCTCGCCACGCCCCGGGCAGCGGCCGACTGGCCACGGCCGACTGGAGGTGGTGGGGCTACGAGCCGATGCGGCTGGACTGGCTGGGTACGTTCGTGCTGTTCGTGGGGACGCTCGTGTTCGGCGTCAACCTGCTGGATTCCTTCCTCCAAGGGCTCACCACCCAGCAGGTCAACCGGCTCGTCTGGACCCCCGACGTGGTCGGATGCGTACTGTTCCTGGTTTCCGGCCATCTCGCGTTCGCTGAAGTCTGCCACCGGTTCCGGCCCTGCCTGCGCTCGCGCAGCCTCGGCTGGTGGGTCGTCGCCGTGAACCAGCTGGGGTCGGTGCTCTTCATGGTGTCGGCACTGGCCGCGTTCACCCGGCCGGCCACCGGAAGCCTGGTCAACTCCGCCATCGCCAACTGGGGAACGCTGACGGGCGCCCTGTGCTTCTCGGTCGGTGGCGTGCTCCAGGCCTTCGAACGACCGTAGGCGACGCGCCCACGGTGACGGGCAGGTCCAGGTCCCCTACGGCTTCATTTTGGTACGTCGGCCTCAACCGAGGGGGCGATCGCCTGAGAGCCCCGGTCCCCGCCGTCCGGGTGAAGCAGCCGACCCCGTTGCGTCGTTCGAGGGGCGCCGCTGCCCCGAACGGCCGAGCGGGGCGAGCCGCCCGCCCCCGCGCAGATCGACGCCGAGGAGTGTTGTCCCCCGGGGCCGGTGCGTGGCCGACGACGGGAGAGATCTGTGGACGATCACGTCACACCCCGCCGGGTGGTGATCCTCGGCGGAGGCTTCGCCGGCCTCTTCGCCGTGCGGGCTCTGCGCAGCGCCCCGGTCGCGGTCACCCTGGTCGACCGCTGCGCCCACCACCTGTTCCAGCCGCTGCTGTACCAGTGCGCCTCCGGCATCCTCTCGGAGGGACAGATCGGCCAGCCGCTGAGGGCGGTCCTGCGCCGCCACCCCCGGGTGCGGTGCCTGCTGGCGACGGCCACCGGCGTGGACGTGGCCGGGCGGGTCGTCCACGCGCAGAAGCCCGATGGCGGCGCGCTGGAGCTGCCTTACGACGATCTCATCGTGGGGATCGGCGTACGGCAGTCATACTTCGGGCACGACGAATTCGCGCCGTACGCGCCCGGTATGAAGACGCTGGCGGACGCGCTGACGGTGCGTACGAAGATCTACCAGGCCTTCGAGGCGGCCGAGGCGAGCGAGGACCCGCAGGAGCGGGCGCAGTGGCTCACCTTCGCCCTGGTGGGCGGCGGCCCCACCGGGGTCGAGCTGGCCGGGCAGATCCGGGAGATCGCCGGCCACACGCTCGACCGGGAGTTCCGCGCCGTCGACCCCGGTCGGGCGCGGGTGCTGCTCTTCGAGGGCTCGGACGGCGTGCTCGGCGCGTTCGGCCCGGTGCTGTCACGCCGGGCCGCCCGCACCCTGGACGCCCTCGGCGTCGAGGTTCACCTGGGGTCGGTCGTCACCCAGGTCGACGACCGGGGCCTGACCGTACGCCGCAAGGACGGTGGCACGGAACGGGTGGAGGCGCGCACCGTGCTGTGGACGGCCGGGGTCGAGGCGCCACCGCTGGCGACGGCACTGGCCCGGGCGACCGGCGCCGAGCAGGACAGGGCGGGACGCATCCGGGTCGAGCCCGACCTCACCATCGCCGGCCATCCGGAGATCCGGGTGGTCGGCGATCTGATGAGCCTGGACAAGCTGCCCGGACTCGCCGAGGTGGCCATGCAGAGCGGCGCCTACGCCGGCCGCCGGATCCGCCACTTCGTCGAGGGCCGGACCCGCACACCGCGCCCCTTCCGCTACCTGGACCTGGGCAGCGCGGCGTACATCTCGCGGGGCAAGGCCGTCGTGAAGATGGGCCGCTTCCACGCCTCGGGACTGCTCGGATGGCTGATCTGGCTGTTCATCCACATCGTCTTCCTCACCGGTTTCCGCAGCAGGATCGGCGCGCTGGTCAGCTGGGCGGTGGTGTTCGCCTCCGGCTCGCGCCGGGAGCGCGCCTTCACCCCGGCGATCGAGGACACCACCGCCGCGCAAGCCGGCCCGCCGGCTGACCCGCCGGCTGACCCACCGTCCGACCCGCCGGCTGACCCCCGCGCCCGGCACGAGCCACCGAGGCCCGCATGAACACCGCAGCACATCTCCCGGCCGGGCTGCCGTGACATCAAGTCAGATCCTGCTCGGCGCCGGACTGATCGTGGCCCTCGCCGTCGGCTCCCAGCTGGTCGCAAGCCTGCTGCGCGTCCCCGCGATCCTCCTGCTGCTTCCGGCCGGATTCATCGCGGGCACGCTGACCGACGACGTCAACCCCGAGAAGCTGCTCGGTCCGGCATTCTCTCCGCTGGTCTCCCTCGCCGTCGCGGTCATCCTCTACGACGCGGGCCTCGGACTCGACCTTCGCCACCTCAAGGGCCACACCCGCACGGTCGTGGTCCGGCTGGTCTGGCTCGGTGCTCTGGTCACCTGGGTGTCCGCGGCCCTGCTCGCCGTCCCCGTCATCGGCATGTCGCTGAGCGCCGCCGTGATGCTGGGCGCGATCCTCGTCGTCAGCGGGCCGACCGTCGTCGGGCCACTGCTCGACTTCGTCCGCCCGACCGAACGCCTGCAACGCGTCCTCGTCTGGGAGGGCTCCCTGATCGACCCGCTCGGAGGCATCCTCGGAGCGTTCGTCTTCCACGGCGTCCTGGCCAGCGGACAGCAAGGCCTCGCCGGCCAGCTCGCCTCGTTCTGCGGCAGCGCGGCCGTCGGGCTCGCCGGCGGCGCCGTCGGTGCCGCCCTGCTCTGGCTGCTACTGCGCCACCTCACGCTCGACGAGGTACTCGGCACGACGGTGCAACTCGCCGCGGTGGTCTCGGTGGCGGCGGCATGCGACGCCTTTCGCGACGACACCGGCCTGATCGCCGCCGTCGTCATGGGTGTGGCGCTGGCCAACCTGCCCGGTCTGGACATGCCCGCCCGCCGACCCTTCTTCGAGGCGCTGGTCTCGCTGACCATCGGCCTGCTCTTCATCTCCATCTCGGCCACGGTGACCCCGCAGTCCCTGCGCCACGTGGTGCTGCCCGCCCTCGGCCTGGTCGCCGCGCTCGTCCTCGTGGTGCGACCTCTGGTGGCGGTGCTCTCCACCGCCCGCACCGACGTTCCCTACCGGGAGCGCTGGTTCATCGGCTGGATGGCGCCGCGCGGCATCGTCGCCGCGGCCACCGCCTCGACCTTCTCCGTATCGCTCGTCCAGGCCGGCATCGGCGGCGCACAGAAGATCCTTCCCGCCACTTTCATGGTGATCGTCGCCACCGTGATGGTGTACGGCCTGACGGCGATCCCGGTGGCCCGTCGGCTCGACGTCCGCCGCTCGGCCCGCTCGCGACCGCTCCTGGTCGGTGGCGACCCCTGGGTGATCGAGCTCGGGCGCGCCCTGCGCTCCGCGGGCCTGGACGTGCTCATGTGGGCCGGCCCCGACGGCCAGCGCCGCAGCATCACCGACGCCGGCCTCGACCTGGCCCCCGGTGAACTGCTCGCCGCCGCCACCGGCGCCGGCGCCGAGCGCGAGGGCATCACGGACGTCCTGCTGCTCACCGACGAGGACGACTTCAACACCCTCGCGTTCATGACGCTCAAGGAGACGGTGAAGGGACCTGTCCACCGGCTGGCGCCGCCCCTGCGCAGCCACGGCGTCGTCGCCCCTTCCACGGGCAGCAGCGAGGCGCTGTTCGGCGATGGCCTCGACCGGCCGGAACTGGCCCGCCGGTACGCGGGCGGCGCCCGCATCGTTGTCCGCCGGGTCGACGAGGGCGTCCCGGCCGGACACGACGTGCTGTTCCTGGTGCGGCCCGACGGACAGCTCGCCGCCGCCACCGAGACCGGCGCGCCGAGGCCGGGCGGAGGCGACACCGCCGTCCTCCTGGCACCTGCGGCCAAGTCCCTTCCCTAGCGTGCCGCGTGAGGACCGGCTGCGCTGCGCCGGAGGCCGTCAGCCGCGCTGCTGGTCGAGGGCCTCGTCCAGGGTGCTCGCCGCCATGATGAGCGACAGGTGGGTGAACGCCTGGGGGAAGTTGCCGAGTTGTTCGCCGCTGGGTCCCACCTCCTCGGCGAAGAGGCCGACGTGGTTGGCGTAGGTGTGCATCTTCTCGAACGTGTACCGGGCCGGACGCAGGCGCCCCGCCCGGGCCAGCGCGTCCACGTACAGGAAGGTGCAGAGGCTGAAGGTGCCCTCGGAGCCGCGCAGGCCGTCGGGGGAAGCGGCCGGGTCGTAGCGGTAGACGAGGCTGTCGGAGACCAAGGTGCGGTCCATGGCGTCCAGGGTGGAGAGCCAGGAAGGGTCCCTCGGCGCGACGAAGCCGACCCGGGGCATCAGCAGAAGGGAGGCGTCGAGGACGGCGTCGCCGCCGTAGTGCTGGACGTAGGCCTGGCTGGACTCGCTCCAGCCGCGCTCCATCACCTGCTCCAGGATGGCGTCGCGGGTCTTCGTCCAGCGGACGGCGTCGGTGGGCCGGCTGAACTCGGCGGCCAGCCGCAGGCCGCGGTCGAAGGCGGCCCAGCACATGACCCGGCTGTAGGTGAAGTCCTGGCGGCCGCCGCGGGTCTCCCAGATTCCCTCGTCGGGACGGTCCCAGGAATCGGCCAGCCAGTCCAGCGTCTGGGCGAGCACCTTCCAGCCCCGGTAGCCGGTCTGTACGGCGATCTCGTGCCCCTCGGACAGGGCGTAGAGGGCCTCGCCGTAGATGTCCAGCTGCAACTGATCGGCGGCCGCGTTGCCCAGCCGTACCGGCGCGGAACCCCGGTACCCCTCCAGGTGGCCGAGGATCTCCTCGGTCAACAGTGGTTCGCCGTCGACCCGGTACATGATCTGGAGCGGTTCGCCGCCCTTGCCCTCGGCCTCGCGCAGCCGGTCGCCGAGCCAGTGGGTGAAGTGCGTGGCCTCCTCGACGAATCCGAGGTCGAGCAGGGCGCGTACGGAGAGCGAGCCATCGCGTACCCAGGTGTAGCGGTAGTCCCAGTTGCGTTCGCCGCCGATCTGCTCGGGCAGGCCCATGGTGGCCGCGGCGACCGGGGCGCCGGTGGGCGCGTAGGTGAGGAGCTTGAGGGTGATGGCGGAGCGGTTGACCATGTCGGGCCAGCGCCCACGGTAGTTGGAGGCGTGGACCCAGTTCTGCCAGAAGTCGGCCGCATCCCAGAGCTGTTGGGTGATCCCGTCGACGGTGGGCGGTGGCGGGGCAGCGCCGTCGGGGTCGCAGACGGTGAAGACGACTGCTGCCGATTCGCCCACGCTCAGTGTGACGGAGCCCCGGAGGTCGTCGCCGTCACGCTCCACCGGAAAGGTGCTCTGGACGTGCGCGCAGACTCCCGGCGCCCGGAAGACGGCGCCCTCGGGGCGCAGGTCGAGGTCATGGGCGGCCCGACCGTAGTCGAACCGGGGGCGGCACTCCATGTCGAACCGGACGGTGCCGCGCACGGTGCGCACGGTCCGGATCAGGGTGTGCCGGTCGGTCGGGGTGCGGCTGGTGATCGGCGGCATCCAGTCGATCACCTCACCCACCCCGTCGGGGGACATGAAGCGGGTGACCAGGACGGCGGTGTCCGGGTAGTACAGCTGTTTGCAGCTGGCCTCCGGATCCTGCGACGCGATCCGGAAGTAGCCGCCGCGGTCGTGGTCCAGCAGGGCGGCGAAGATGCTGGGGGAGTCGAAGCGGGGCGCGGCGAACCAGTCCACGACGCCGCGCGAGGTCACCAGCGCGGCGGTCTGCAGGTCGCCTATGAGGCCGTGCTCGGCGATGGGCGGATAGCGGTCCATGAGTGTCCCCAGGTCAGCGTGATCCTTCGGGATCACTATCGGCCAGGACCGCCGCAGGCGCCCGTCGAGGAGGACGCGGCCGCGCGGCGGCCCGGATCCCGTAAGACGTGCAGCCCGGCGCCGCGCGTCACCCGGACGGGGCATCGTCGGCATCGTCTCCCTCACCGAGGCGAGGGCGAGCGCGGCCCGGCAGCAGGGGTGCTCACAGGTTCGGCAGGCATCCGAGTACGGAGCGTGTCGGTCATGCCGTCGCATGCACTTCGGTCTACGGTGAGGTCCAAGATCCCAGTCTCGCGGCGGGCGGGCGGGCGACCGGGGAACGGTCGTGGAGGCAGCCGCCGCCACACGCCTTCACCTTCGAGGAGCCGCAGATGAACGCGACTCATGGGCGACCGCTGCCACCCGCCGTGCCGCTGCCGCGGCTGACAGCGCGATCTGACGCGCCTCCGAGCCCGGGCAGCACTCGGCCGTGACCGGACACACTCCCTCCGACGCGAGCCGTACGAACGATCCCCACGATCCGCGGCCTGCGCCGCCCGCCGAGAGCCGCTGGCCGATGGCCGGAGCCGTCATTGCTTCCGCGGTGCTGACCCTGCTCCTGCCCGACGACTTGCGCCTGGGGCCCCGATGGGCACTTCCCCTCGCCGAGGGACTGCTCCTGGTGGCGCTGATCTCGGGCGACCCCCTTCGGATCAGCCGTCGCTCGACTGCCTTGCGCGCAGTGTCGATCGCCCTGGTCGGCGTACTGGCATGCGGCGCCATCTGGTCAACGGTCCGGCTGATCGACGATCTCATCCACGGCGGGAGCGAGACGAACTCCGCCACTGCGCTCCTGCTGGCGGGCAGCAGCGTCTGGGCCTCCACCGTCCTCGCGTTCTCCCTGCTGTACTTCGAACTCGACTGCGGCGGGCCGGCCGCCCGGGCCCACCACATGCCCCCCACTCCCGCGCTCGCCTTTCCCCAACAGCTCAGCCCCGAACTGAACACCGCGCACTGGCGTCCCCACTACATCGACTACCTCTACCTCGGATTCACCAATTCCACGGCATTGAGCCCTACCGACGTCATGCCGCTCGCCCCCTGGGCCAAGACCGTCATGACGCTCCAGTCGATCGTCTCCCTGGTCATCCTGGGACTCGTCGTCGCCCGGGCCGTCAACGTCCTCGCCTGACAGTCGGCGAGCCCTGGCGGCCGCTCGGCAGCGGGAGCAGCGCGACCCCCGGAGCATGTGCACGCCACCCACTGCGGCAGCCGGACCATTTCCGTTCACGGAACCTGCGGGGTCATTCGCGCGTCTTGCAGCGCGGCTCGACCGTGGGCGGCGCCGGCGTTCGTCGTGCCGCTTCGGCTCTTGACCGTTCCGCGTACCGCGTATGTGAGAGGCCTTCACCGTGCCCGTTGCCAACACCCGTTTCAGCGTCCTGTCCGAGGGTTTCGACGCTGACCCCTACCAGTACTTCGCGCAGCTGAGGCAGCGGACTCCGGTGCACTACGAGCCGGCGATCGACAGCTACTTCCTCTCGCGCTACGAGGACGTGAAGCGGGTGCTGACCGACCACGAGGCGTTCACCACCGAGACGCTGCAGGAGCGCGCCGAGCCGGTGATGCGCGGGCCGGTACTCGCGCAGATGACCGGGGCCGAGCACACCGCCAAGCGCAAGATCGTCGTACGGGGCTTCACCGGGCAGGCCCTCCAGGACCAGATACGCGCCATCCGCGCCAACGCCGCGGAGCTCATGGCCCCCTTCCTCGGCCGGGGCCGGATGGACCTGGTCAACGATTTCGGCAGACCCCTCGCCGTCCACGTGACGCTTGACGTCCTCGGTCTGGAGAGACGGGACTGGCAGCAGGTGGCCGCCTGGCACAGCGGAGTCGCCGAGTTCATCACCAGCCTGGCCCTCACCCCCGAGCGCCGCCGCCACTGCCTGGACTGCGCCGAGCAGCTGGAGGCGTACCTCCTGCCCGTCATCCGACAGCGGCGCCGCCACCCCGGCGACGACCTCATATCGAAGCTGTGCACCGCCGAGATCGACGGCATCGCCATGAGCGATCGCGACGTCACCGCACTGATCATCAACGTGCTGGCGGCCGCCACCGAGCCCGCGGACAAGACCCTCGCCCTGCTCTTCAAGCACCTCATCGACCACCCCGAGCAGCTGGCCCAGGTCCGCCGGGACCCTGACCTGCTGGCCGCCGCGATCGCCGAGACCCTGCGCCACACCCCGCCGGTCCAGCTCATCCCCCGTCAGGCGGAAAAGGACACCGTGTTCGCCGGCACCACCGTCCCGGCCGGGGCCACCGTCTTCTGCATGATCGGCGCGGCCAACCGGGACCCCGACGCCTTCACCGACCCGGACGCCTTCGACATCCACCGCCCCGACCTGGGCGCCGCCCGCTCCTTCACCGCGGCCGCCCAGCACCTGGCCTTCGGTACCGGACTGCACCAGTGCGTCGGCGCGGCCTTCGCGCGCGCCGAGATCGAGACCGTCGCCGCGATGCTCCTGCCCCTGCTCGACGAGGTCCGCTACAGCCCCGGCTTCCGCTACCGGGAGACCGGCCTGTACACCCGCGGCCCCCTCTCGCTGTCGCTGGACTTCACCCCCGTCCACCTCGGCGAACGCGACCTCGGACCCGTCGAATGACACCTCCATTAGGATCTCCGTTCGACCGGTTGAAGCCGGTTGGTGCACAAGGGAGTTGGGAGCCGCCATGGTGTCCGTGGGGGAAAGACTGAGCAGAGCGCGCGTACGGGCCTTCGTCGGCCGGGACGAGGAACTCGGGCGCTTCGGGGAGGCTTTGGCCGGTGATCCGCAGGCGCCGTTCGCGTTCTACGTGTGCGGTCCGGGCGGCATCGGCAAGTCGACGCTGCTGCGGCGCCTGGCGGACCACGCCCGTGCGGCCGGCCGGCTGCTCGTCGAACTCGACGGCCGGTTCGTCAGCCGGGACCCGGCCGATTTCGAGCGCGCCGCCGGTCCGTTCCTGGACGTCCCGGGGACGGTCCTGTTCGTGGACTCCTTCGAGCACTGCCAGTGGCTGGAGAGCTGGCTGTGGCACCACCTCCTGCCCCGAGCCGCCGACGACACCCTGGTGGTCCTGGCCGGCCGGCGCGCTCCGCAGCCGCAGTGGACCGCCGACCCCGCCTGGTCGCGCCTCCTGCACGTCACCGAACTGGAGCCGTTCTCCGAGGAGCAGGCCCGGAGCCTGCTGGTGGCGGCGCACATCCGGCCCGAACTGCGGGACCGGGTACTGCGCTTCGCCGGAGGCAACCCGTTGGCGCTGTCCCTCGCGGCCGCGGCGGGATCGGCGGGCTGCGGCCGGGAGGAGATCTGGGCCCCCACGGCGGACGTACTGCGCACCCTGCTGGCGGGGCTGATCGGGGAGGTACCCACGGCGGCCCACCGCCGCGCCCTCGAAGTGGCGGCGCAGGCCCACTCGACGTCCGAGGAACTGCTCGCCGCGGTACTGCCCGAAGAGGATGCCCATCCGCTCTTCTCCTGGCTGCGGGACCTGCCCTTCATGGAGTCCACCCACCGGGGGCTCCACCCGCACGACGCCGCACGCGAGACGCTCGCCGCCGACCTGCGCTGGCGGGCGCCCAACGCGTTCGAGGCGATGCGCCGGCGCCTCGCGGACGAGTACCTGCGCATACTGCGCGAAGCACCCGAGGAGCGGGTGTGGACCGTCACCGACGAGCTCTTCTACCTCTTCCGGGAGGGCGCGACCCTGGCCCGACTGCGGTCCTGGTCCCGCGAGGACGAAGTGCACGACCGTCCCCTGCACCCCGATGACATCGATGTCGTGCTGCGCATGACCGAGGAGACCGAGGGAGCCGCCTCCGCGGAGCTGGTCCGGTACTGGGCGCAGCGCCAGCCGCAGGCGTTCAGCGTCTACCGGCTCGTGAGCACGGGACGGATCGTGGCGTTCACGGCCCGACTGGCCCTGCCGGCCCCGCCCGACCCCCAGGACCTGGCCACCGATCCCGTCGTCGCCGCCGCGTGGCGGTACACCGATGCCAACGAGCCGGTGAGCCCCGGCGAACACATCGGCGTCAGCCGCTTCTCGATCTACCCCGAGCGGTACCAAGTTCCCTCACGCGTCATCGATTTGAGCAGCTCCCGGGCCCAGGCGGAGGCGGCCCGGGCCCGCGGTCGCGCGTACGGATTCGCCGTCTACCGGGACGCCGAGACCTGGGCGGAGCGCGTCAGGGGCACCCTCAGCGACACCGGGGCACGGCCGCGCGTCGGTGATCACACGTACGGCGTCTTCGGCGTCGACTGGCGCCACGTGTCCGTGGAGGCATGGCTCATGCGCTTCATATCGGCCACCGACGAGCCGGTCCGGTCCGGTCCGTCGCCCGTGTCGCGTGCCGCGTTCGACCAGGCCGTGCGCGAGGCGTTGGCCCATTGGCGCGACGCGGGGGCCTTCGCGGCCTGCGCCCTGATGCGCACCCGTCTCGCGGCCGACTTCGCCGATCCGGTGGGGGAGTTGCGCGCCCTGCTGCGCCAGGCCGTCGACGACCTCGCCCGTGACCCGCGCGGAGTACGCGCCCGCGAGGCCCTGGCGGCGGGCCACTTCTCCGGTGCGCCCACCCAGGAGGCCGCCGCCCGCCGCCTCGGCCTGCCGTACGGCACCTACCGTCGCCACCTTCGCCAGGGCCTGGACCTGCTCTGCGAAGCCCTGTGGCAGCAGGAGTTGCACGACCCCCGCTAGCGGCGGGCGCAGGCCTGCGGCAGGGGCGTCGGCACCTCGTGGACAGGTGCGGACAGGAGTGGACAGCGCCCCTGCCCGCCGGGCCTGGATAGTGGACACCGTCCGCGCCGAGTCTGTGCGCCATGAACATTGCACACACGCAGACGGACCAGGCAGTACGCCGGACCCCCGGGCCGGGAGCGGTCCTCGCGGCGCTCGCCGCCGCCCAGTTCACCGTCATGCTCGCCACCTCGATCGTCAACGTGGCGCTCCCGCAGATCCGGGCCGGCACCGGGCTCACGGACGGCGGAACCACCTGGGTGGTCAACGCCTACGGCCTGGCGTTCGGGGCGCTGCTCCTGGCGGGCGGGCGGGTCGCCGACCTCCTCGGCCGCCGCCGGGTGCTGATGGCCGGGCTCGCCCTGTTCGCGCTGGCTTCGCTGGCAGCGGGGCTGGCCACCTCCGCCGGCGTGCTGATCGCGGCGCGTGCGGTGCAGGGTCTCGGGGCCGCCGCGATCGCCCCGGCCGCCCTCGCCCTGGCGATGGACCGGGCATCGTCCGGCCCCGAGCGCGGCAAGGCCCTGGGCGTGTGGGGCGCGGTCTCCGGGGCGGGAGCGGCGGGTGGCGTCCTGCTGGGCGGCGCGCTCACCCAGGCATGGGGCTGGCCCTGGATCTTCCACACGGTCGGGCTCGGAACGGCGCTGGTCCTGGCCGCGGTGGCCGTACTCGTGCCACGGGACGCAGGGCGGGATGCCGGACGGCAGGCCGGGCGGTTCGACCTGCTGGGCACCGCCACCGTCACCCTCGCACTGACCGGCCTGGTCTGGGGCCTGACCACCGCACGCGGGGCCGGCTGGACGGACGCCCGGGTGCTGGGTGCGCTCGGCGCCGCCGCCGCGCTGTTCGCGGCCTTCGCCGTGATCGAGGTCCGCCGGCCCGACGCGCTGATTCCGGCACGTCTGTTCGCCACCGGCCGGGTCGCTGCGGGCAATCTGCTGATGGCCCTGCTGGGATCCGTATGGCTCGCCCTGTTCTTCTTCCTGCCGCTCTACCAGCAACAGGTCCTCGGGTCGGGCCCCTTGGCCACCGGAGCGGGACAACTCCCGCTCGCCGTCGCCCATATGCTCGGCTCCGCCCTCGCTCCACGTGTCTCCCGGCGCATCGGAGCCACCGTGACCGTGACCGCGGCCCTGCTGACCGAGGCCGCCGGACTGCTGTGGCTGTCGAGGATCAGCGCCGACGGAAGCTACCTGACGGACGTCCTCGGCCCGAGCATCCTGGTCGGCCTGGGCCTCAGCATCGCCTTCGTCCAGCTCACCGCCCTCGCCGTGGACGGCGTCCCGCGCGCCGACGCGGGCCTCGCCGGGGGACTGGTCAACACCACCCGGCAGGTCGGCGGAGCGATCGGCCTCGCCGCCCTGGCCACCCTGGCCGGCTCCGTCACCGCCGGCGCCTCCGCCGGTACGCCCCCACTGGAGGCCCTCACGGCCGGCTACCGCACCGCCTTCACGGTCTCGGCCGCGGTCCTGGCCGCCACGGCCCTCCTCGCACTGTTCCTCACCCGCCGTACGAGTTCACGTACCCCGACCACCCCGACCACCCCGACCACCCCGACCACACCGGCCCACCTCAAGTCCGTTGCCGAACCCGCTGTCTGATCACACGTCACCTCCACGAAAAGAGAGTCCAGCCATGACCACTGCGAAGCCCTACCTGACCGGCCACTTCACCCCCGTCGCCGAGGAGATCACCGCCACCGGCCTGAGCGGCGGCCGCGCCGAGTGGTACCGCAACCGCTGGGTGCACACCCCCGCCCTCGACGGCGCCCCCTACATGACCGAGCACGGCCCCGACCTGACCGCGAGCGCCGCGGGCACCCACGTCATCGAACACGCCGGACGCCTGCTGGCGCTGTGCGAGGCGAACCTCCCGTTCGAGCTCACCCCCGAGCTGGAAACGGTCGGTGCCTACGACTTCGACGGAAAGCTGCGCAGCGCGATGACCGCGCACCCCAAGGAGGACCCGGTGACCGGGGAGCTCCACTTCTTCGGGTCCTCGCCGTTCCCGCCGTTCCTTACCTACTACGTGTCCGACGCCAAGGGATCGATCACCCACAGCGCCGAGGTGCCGGGGGCGACCGCCGCACTCAAGCACGACTTCGCCCTCACCCGCCGTCACGTGGTCTTCGTCGAGGGCAACGTCACCTTCGACCACACGGAAGCCTCCGGCATCCCGTACAGCTGGAGCGACCGGCAGCCCTCCCGCATCGGCGTCATGCCCCGCGGCGAGGACGGCGCCCGGCACATCCGCTGGTTCTCCATCGAACCGGGCAACATGCTGCACGTCTCCAACGCCTTCGAGGACGGCCAGGGCCGCATCGTCCTGGAAGGGCCCACCGTGGACCGCGAGGGCTTCCGGCTCTCCTGGAACTGGTGGGTCGGCGCTCCCGGGCGCGGCAGCGAGCCCGTCAGCCGCTCGTACACCCGCCGCTGGGTGCTCGACATGTCCGCCGGCACCGTCGACGAGCAGATCATCGACGACCTGCCGGTGGAGTTCCCGACTCTCAACGAGGCGTACCTGGGCGCCGAGAACCGCTACCAGTACGCCATCTCCTTCCCGAACGAGGAGGGGCTCGGCGGCTACGGCGTCGTCAAGTACGACCGCGTCAGCGGTGCCCGCCGCATCCACCGGGTGGGCGATGCCCGGATGCCCAGCGAGGCCGTGTTCGTCCCCGCCGCCGATGCCACGTGCGAGGACGACGGCTATCTGCTGACCGTCGTCTCCGACCTCAAGCAGGACGCCTCGCAGCTCCTGGTGCTCGACGCCTCCGGCCTCGAGCGGGTCGCCACCGTCCACCTTCCCCACCGGGTGAGCGCCGGACTCCACGGCTCCTGGATCCCCGACGGCGCCCTGTAAGGCGCCACGGGCCGACCAGGAGCGGGAACCTGCCGGAGCCGCGGACATCCCGCGGCTCCGGCACCGCCTCGATTCCGTACCCCCGGCTCCGTCCGGATCGCCGAACGTCGTACTTGAGGCGGAGAGGACTACAGGGGGTTCGGGCGGTGTTCGCGGGGCGCGTCGGGTCGGACGGAGGGATTCCGGAGCCGGATTTCGGCCAACTGCCCGGATATCGCGTGGTACGGGAGAGGGATCAGGGAGGGCTCTTCCAGGGGATTCGGCGATGCCGGGCGATGCAACACAGTGGGCACACCAGCGATTTCACCGGAAGAAGGACGGCACGCCTCCCATGAAACGCCTCGCACCGCTGCTCGCCACCGTCGGACTCGTGGCCACCTCCCTGCCCCTGCTGACGGCTCCCCAGGCGGCCGCCGCCGAGACCCCCGGCTACATGCGCCAAAAGCCGGCCTGGCACCGCTGCAGCCCCGACCGGCCGGAGGCGTACGAGTGCGCGACCCTCAAGGTGCCGCTCGACTACCAGCACCCCGAGGGACGCACGCTCGACCTCGCGATATCCCGGATCAAGAGTGAAAACCCCGGCAAGCGGCGGGGGGTCCTGCTCTTCAACCCGGGCGGTCCCGGCGTCCCCGGGCTGTTCCGGCCGGTGGTCCTGAACGCGGAGATGCCCAAGGACGTGCGCGACCAGTACGACCTCATCGGCTTCGACCCGCGCGGGGTCGGCAAGAGCAGCCCCATCACCTGTGGCGAGCTGAGCCAGGCGGAGCAGGGCATCGGGGGCGCGTACCGGCCCGAGACCTTCCCCTCGGACGTGGCCTGGGCGCGGGGCATCGCCGACAAGTGCCGGGAGAAGTCGGGCGACGTCATCCCGTACATCACCACCCGCAACACGGCCCGCGACCTGGACGTGATCCGTGCGGCGCTCGGCGAGCGGAAGATCTCGTACCTGGGCTACTCGTACGGGACCTACCTCGGCGCGGTGTACTCCCAGATGTTCCCGCAGCGCACCGACCGCTTCGTGCTGGACAGCGGTGTGGACCCGCAGCGCGTCTGGCGCGGCATGATCCAGGTGTGGGCCACCGAGGCGGAGCCCGCCTTCGCACGGTGGACGCGGTGGGCTGCGGAGCGCTCGGAGCAGTACGGGCTCGGCACCACGCCCGAGGAGGTGTCCGCCACCTTCTGGGACTTGGTGGCCCGGGCCGACCGGGATCCGATCGTCCACGACGGGCAGAAGGTCACGGGTGACGATCTCAGGGCCGACCCGTCGCTGTTCGCCTCCCCGTACGGGGCCTCGGCCGTCGTCAAGTTCCTCAAGTCCTTGGCCGAGACCGGACATGGGCCGACGGACGGCGACGCGCCGGATCTGAAGCAACTGCTCGCGGGCTCCCGGACCTCCGGGCCGAACGCCGCCGCGCTGAACACCGCGGCGGCGGGTCCGGCGGCCGCCTCCGGTTCCGATGGCGGGGCCACGCCCGCCTACTGGTCCGTCGTGTGCGGGGACACGGACGCCTGGCCGCGCGACCCCGATCAGTACGCGCGGGACGCGGTGCGGGACAAGGCGAAGTACCCGCTGTACGGGGACTTCGCGTCGAACATCAAGCCGTGCGCCTTCTGGCAGCGGCCGGCCGAGCCCGTGACGCCCATGAAGACCCGGGCCGACGTACTGACCGTGCAGAACGAGTGGGACCCGATAACCCCGCTGGCCAGCGGCCAGGGCCTGCACCGGGCACTCAAGGGCTCGCGCATGGTGCTGGCGCTGGGCGGCGAGAAGCACGGTGTGTACCTCTCCAATCCGGCTTCCTGTGCCGACGGCACGGTCAACAAGTACCTCGCCACGGGCCGGCTGCCCGCCGCGGACGTCACCTGCCAGGACCCGCCGCCGTTCCCGTAGGCGTGCGGCCGGTCACGACCAGGTTGCCCTCCGGGGTGCGCCGGGCGAGTGCGCCGGTGCGGAAGTAGCCGTCGGCGGTGAAGGAGCGTGCGTTGTGGTCGGGAGCCCGGTAGTAGCCCCGCAGGGTGTACGGGCCGCGGGTGAGGAGTTCGCCTGGCTCCCCGTCGGGCACGTCCTTGCCGTCGGCGTCGACGATGCGGATCTCATCGTCGGGCGAGAGCGGGCGGCCCTGCGTGGCGAGCACCGTCTCGTCCGGATCGGCGGGCCGGGTGAGCGTGAGCGGCCCCTCGGCCATGCCGAAGACCTGCTGGAGGCGGCAGCCCCATTCGGGGCCCAGCCGCTCGGCGGTCGCCCGCGGCAGGGGCGCGGCGGCGCCGACCTGCACGAGACGCAGACTGCTCAAGTCGGCCTGGGCCGTGGGGAGTACGTCCAGCCAGTCCCGGGCGGCGGAGGGGGTCACCGACGTGATGGTGACTCCCTCCCGGGCGATGGCCGCAAGGCATTCGGCGGGGTCCGGGTTCTCGACGAGGACGACCGTGCCGCCGACGGACAGCGTGCCGACGATGCCGGGACAGCCGAACGCGAGGTTGGACTCGGCGGGCAGTGCGGCGAGATACACGTCGTTCTCGGTGAGGGACACCAGCTCGGCGGCGGCCCGTGCCTGGTAGGCGTAGTCGTTGTGCGTGCGCGGAACGAGCCGGGGCACCTCGGAGGCGGCGCCGGAGAGCAGGAAGAACGCCACCTGGTCGGCGCTCTGCGCGAGCGTCGGCCCGGGCGGGGAGTCGAGGGAGCCCAGGGGGAAGTAGTGGCAGCCTGCCGTGTCGGTCGAGAAGCCGCCGTACGGGGACGACTCGCCCGGCGCCTCGAAGGTGAACACCCGTCGCAGGAAGGGCCCTCGGGCCGCGATGTCCGCGGCCATCGCCGTGTGGTCGAAGCCCTGGTACGTCGAGGGACCGACGTAGCCGACGGCCTCCGTGACCCGCACGATACGGGCCACCTCGGCGGTGTGGTGCGAGACCGGACAGAGCACCGGGACCGCGCCGATGCGCATCAGCGCGAACACGGTGGTGACGAACTCGGGCACGTTCGGCAGCTGGACGACGACCCGCTGCCCGGGCCGCAGGCCCCGCAGCCGGAATCCGGCGGCCATGCGGTCCACGCGCCGGTTCAGGCCCGCGTACGTGATGCGGGTGCCGCCGCCGTGCACGAGCGCGGTCCGCGGTCCGTACTGCTGGGCCCAGCCGCGCAGCAGGTTGTCCAGGGTGTTGCCGCGCCAGTGCCCGGCCGCCCAGTAGCGGTCGACGAACTCCTCGGGCCAGGGCGTGCAGCCGGCGAGCATGGATGTCATTCGTTTCCTTCTGTCCCGTTCCTGGGGCAAGCCAATCCCGCACCGCCCGCATGGGCAAGGCGCCTTCCCCACCACGGAGGCCGGACTCGATCAGCGGAAAGTCCAATCAGGGCCGCCGGCCGGGGGGTTACGACCAGAGCCGGAATCGTTCCCAGCCGTCGTCCGCGGTCCGTTCGTAGCGCAGGCGGGTGTGGACGCGGTTCTTCGCCGCCTGCCAGAACTCCACTTCCGCCGGAGCGAGGGTGTACAGCGTCCAGGCGGAGTCGACGAGCGACGGCGCCTGCTCGATCAGGGCCAGGGACTTCGCCAGGGCGTGGTCGCGCTCCGCGGGGTCCGCCAGGTACTGGCTCTGGCGGGACAGGAGCGATTCGGCGCGGGCGGTGGCCGACCGGCCGAGGAAGTCGGCGGCGTTGTCCTCGGCGGATCCCGGGGCAACGGACCCGCGCAGACGGACCTGCCGGCCGTGCTCGGGCCAGTAGAAGGTGAGCGCAGCCCTCGGGTGGACGGCCAGCTGGTGCCCCTTGGGGCTGAAGCAGTGCCCGGCGAACTGCCATCCCGAGCCGTCCACCCCCTTGAGGATGAGGACCCGGGCATCCGGATCACCGGCCTCGTCGACGGTGGACAAGGTCATCGCGTGGGGATCGCGCACACCGTCCGCCACGGCGTCGGACAGCCAGGACAGGAACAGCGGCACGGGCCCGGCCGGAGCCCGCTCCGGATCGAACTCCGGGAGCGGTCCCGCGAACACCTCGATGCCCCGCAACCACCCGCTGACGGTTCTGCCGTGATCGCCATCGCCCACCGGACCCGCCTCCTCCGCGTCGAACCTCTGCGGACCATCCTGCATCTGCGGCTGATATTCGACAATCACCTGGCAAATGCTTGGCTGATGCCCTGAATCTCGCGGCGAGTGAGCAGGGGAGATGTTGGAGGTAGCGACAATATCGGCGGGTAACGGCGCGGGCTCCGGGGTCAGGTGCGCGGAACGGCGCGGGCGAGGAAGTGGCCGGCGGCGTCCTCGTACTCGTCCAGGTGCCAGCCCGACGTCTCCAGGGCGGGGCGGAGGTTGTGCTCGGCGAGGAGATCGCCGGGGTCGAGGGCGCGGCCGTGCCGGGCGGCTCGCTCCGCCCGGCCCGAGGGGTGGAAGAGGAGCAGTACGCCGTCGGCCGCGGTGACGCGGGCCCATTCCCGGAGCGCGGCGTACGGGTCCCGGAGGTGGTCGAGCACCCCCGCCGAGAAGATGCCGTGCACGGACGCACCCGCCAGCGGGAGCCGGGTGCAGTCGGCCGCGATCAGGTACCCGTGGCGCGTGCGGCCGTGCCGGGCGGCGGACGCCAGCATGGCCGGGGTGACGTCGACGCCGAGTACGTGACCGCGGGGGCCGACCCGGGTCCGCAGCGCGGGCATGGCCCGGCCGGTGCCGCATCCGAGGTCCACGGCCCGCCCGCCCGGTTCCAGTCGCAGCCGGGCGACCGCGGCCTCGTACGCGGGGGTCTGGTGGGCGAACCGTTCCTCCCAGGCATCCGCGCGGTGGGTGAAGAAGGTCCGGGTGGCGGTGTGCTCGGCGCGGGCGGCCACGAGTGTCGCGAACCGGCCCAGCAGCCGCTCCGCCCACGGGTCGAGGGCGGGTCCGGGCGGCGTCGTCCCTCCCGCGCCGTCGTCCTGCGGCAGAGCCGGCGGAGCCGGCAGGAACCGGATGCCCCAGGCACCGGCATCGATGCGGAAGGCCTGTTCCGGATACCCGTCGCAGAAGGCCAGCACCACGGCGCCGGCCGGCAGCTCCAGGGGGTCGCGTTCCGGTCGCAGCCCCGGTGAGGGGAGGGCGGCCCCGGCGAAGAGCGGGTCCGAGTCCGCTGCCGGGGTGAGTTCCACCGCCCGGCGGTCGGCGGCCGTGTCGAAGCAGGTTCCCGCCGGGGATCCCGCCGCGGCGCCCGCCGCCCGTGCCAGCAGCCGCGCACCGGTTCCCAGGGCCAGTACGGGCACCCCCGCGGCGAGGGCTCCGCGTACGAGGGCCTGATCCTCCTGGGCGGACCCGGGCCCGCCCAGGAGGATCAGGCCCTCGACACCGGTGAGGTCGGCCGGCGCGCCCGCGCCGTCCGCGAGCGGAACCGTACGGGAGGCCAGTCCCGCCCCCGCGAGCACCCGGCTCACGGCGGCCGGAGCCTGCCCGCCCGCGTCGTGCATGACGACCACCGTCATCCCCCGGTCCTCCCTCGGTCCTCATATTCAAGCCGGAGCAGCCGTTTCAGGCCGCATCCGCGCAAGCATGCCCTCATCCGGGGTGCATATGCCAGATGCGCTTCATCCGTGAGACGGGAGACGGGAGGGAGGAGGGGCGAGGGGTGTCGGGTGGAGGCCGGGACGCACAAAGCCCCTGCCTGCCGAACACCGCTGATCGGCATGCAGGGGCCATTCGCCGGTGCTCCCCATGGCGGCGAGAGCCGCTCGACCGTCACGGGGCCGGTGTGCGTGTCAGTCAGCCAACGGTCGGCCTGGCAGGGCGACGGGATCCGGACACGGCAGCAGGCCGTGCTGGCCTGATGGGGGCAGTCAATCATTCAAGAGGCGAATTTGTCACTATGGATGGCATCTGCGAGGTCGAATGCGCTCTTCTCGCCGCGTCTGCCCCGTCGGGTGTCCGGACGGCGTCGTCAACCGTGCAGCAGCCGCGTCCAGTCCTGCGGGACCCGGTCGGCCGGGCCGGGGGCCGGCTGGTCCGCCGGGTGGGCGGACGGCGGGGTCAGCGCGGGCCCGGACTCGTACAGGGCGTCGGTGTCGTAGTTCCAGAACCACTCCTCGCCCGGCTCGAAGCTCTGCACGAGCGGATGGCCGGCGGACTTCCAGTGGGCGGTGGCGTGCTGGGCCGGGGAGGAGTCGCAGCAGCCGATGTGGCCGCACTGGGCGCAGCGGCGCAGGTGGAACCACCAGCCGCCCACCGCGTCGCAGTCGGCGCAGCCGGTTCCGGCGGGCGGGACGGTCGGGTCGATTCCCTTGATGTCTTCGGTCATGCCGGCTCCTGGGCGGTCTCGGATTCGGGGGCGGTCAGCGGCAGCAGCACCTGGAACCGGGTGTCGCCCGGTGCGGACTCGACCTGGAGGCTGCCGTGGTGCTTGTTGACCACGATCCGCCAGGAGATGTCGAGGCCGAGACCGGTGCCCTCGCCGACCGGCTTGGTGGTGAAGAAGGGATCGAAGATGCGGCTGCGGATCTCCGCCGGGATGCCGGGCCCGGTGTCGCGGAACTCCACCAGCAGCCGGTCACCCTCGCGTGCCGTGCGGACCGTCAGCGTGCCCTCGCCACCCGTGCTCCCGATGGCGAAGACGGCGTTGTCGATGATGTTCGTCCACACCTGGTTGAGCTCCGCGGGGTAGGCGGGCACCTCCGGCAGCGAGCGGTCGTAGTCCTTGACCACCCGTACTCCTGGGCCGATCTTGCCGGACAGCATCAGCAGGGTGCTGTCGAGGAGTTCGTGGACGTCGACGACCCGGTACGGGGCGCGGTCGAGCTGTGAATACTGTTTCGCCGCGTCCACGAGGTGGGAGATGCGGGTGGTGGAGTCGTTGATCTCGTCCATCAACAGCTCGGTCTCGACCGTGTAGTTGAGCCAGCCGATGGCTCCCGGCAGGATGTCCTCGGCCACGGTCGCCGCGACCTGCTCCAGCCAGTCCGTGTCCAGCCCGGCCTGTACGAAGGTCGGCGCGATCCGCCAGCCCTCCTGGATGCCGTGGTCGTCGAGCCAGTCGGTGAGTTCGTCCTCCCTGTCGGCGGCCTCCATGGGGCTCAACACCGGCGCCTTGGCGACGCGTTCGGCGGTGCGCTCCTGGATCTCGATGAGCTCGGCGAGCGCCTCGCGCGAGTAGGGGCCCTGGGCGATGACGGCCAGCTTGTGCCGCATCTTGCCCACCCGTTCCCGCAGCGTCGCGGTGGCCCGTACGGCCGCCGCGGCCGGGTTGTTGAGCTCGTGGGTGAGACCGGCGGACAACGATCCCAGCGCCAGCAGCCGTTCGCGCTGGCCGACGGCCCGCTGCATGTTCCTCGACCCGAAGAACAGCCCCTCCAGCAGGTGCGCGGCCATCGGGAACCAGTCCCGCATGATGTCCGCGAACGACTCGGCGGGCAGTACGAAGAACCGCGTCGGCTCCGTCACCCGCATCGAGTTGGTGTACGTCTGCGGGACCTGTTCGCCCAAGTACGCCTGCATGGCTCCCGCGTACACGCCGCGCTGCGAGGTCCGGCTCACCTCGACGTCGTCGCCGCCGACCCGGCGGGACAGTACGACGGTGCCCTCGATCATCACGTAGAAGCACGTGGCCGGGTCGCCCTCGGTGTAGACGGGGCCGACGTCGAACCGCTCCACCCGCCCCTCGGCGCACAGCCGCCCGAGCTGCTCCGGGGAAAGCTTCTCGAACAGGAACAGCGAGGAGATCTCCTGCGGGTTGCAGGGCGTGAACCGGTCATCGCTCATGACTGCTCCAGGTACCGGTGGACGAGCATCACGGCCATGGCTCCCTCTCCGACGGCGGACGCGACGCGCTTCGCGGACTGGGCGCGAGCGTCCCCCGCCACGAACACGCCGGGAATGTTGGTCTCCAAGTGGTAGGGCGGCCGGTCCAGTTCCCACTCGGCGGGCGGCCGCCCGTCCGGAGTGAGGTCCGGCCCGGCCAGGATGAAGCCGTGGTCGTCGCGCAGCACCGTACCGTCCAGCCAGTCCGTCAGCGGGGCCGCGCCGATGAACACGAACATCCACTGGCAGTCGACGAGTTCGGTCGCACCGCCGTCCACGTCCCGCAACGTCAGCTGCTCCAGGTGCCCGTCTCCGTGCGCCTCCTCGACGACGGTCCGGGTCCGCACCGTGATGTTCGCCGTCTCCTCGATCTGCTGGATCAGGTAGTACGACATCGACGCCTTCAGGGACTCCCCGCGCACCAGCAGCGTCACCGACTTCGCGCCGCGCGCCAGGTACATCGCCGCCTGCCCGGCGGAGTTGGCGCCGCCCACGATGTACACGTCCTGCCCCTGGCAGGCGGCCGCCTCGGTGAGCGAGGAGCCGTAATACACCCCGCAGCCGGTCAGGGAGTCACAGCCCGGTGCGTGGAGCTGCCGGTACGACACCCCGGTCGCCAGGATCACGCTGTGCGCGGCGACCGCCGAGCCGTCGGAGAAGTGGACGACGCGGGCCGCGCCGTTGACCTCCAGCCCCGTGACCTCGCGCGCCGTGAGGATCTCGGCGCCGAACCGGCTCGCCTGGCGGCGGGCCCGGTCCGTGAGCTGCGCGCCCGAGACGCCGTCGGGGAAACCCAGGTAGTTCTCGATGCGGGAGCTCTGGCCGGCCTGCCCGCCGGTCGCCGACCGCTCGACGAGGACGGTACGGAGCCCCTCGGAGGCCCCGTACACCGCCGAGCCGAGCCCGGCGGGTCCGCCGCCGATGACGACGAGGTCGTAGAAGTCGGCGGTCGGCGTGGTCGCGAGCCCCACGTGGGCGGCCAGCTCGGCCGCCTCCGGCTCGATCAGCACGGTGCCGTCGGGCGTGACGACCAGGGGAAGCCGCTGCCCGTCCGCCCCGGCGGCCTCCATCAGCCGCTGCCCCTCGGGCTCGTCGGAGGAGTACCAGCGGTACGGCACCTGGTTGCGGGCCAGGAACTCCCGTACGCGCGAGGAGCCCGCCGACCAGCGGTGCCCGACCACCTTGGTGGCGGGTACCGGCCGGTAGTCGCTGGAGCGCCACGCCGTGAGCAGGTCGTCCACGACCGGGTAGAGCTTCTCCTCCGGCGGGTCCCAGGGCTTGAGCAGGTAATGGTCGAGGTCGACGACGTTGATCGCGTCGATGGCCGCGTCGGTGTCGGCGTACGCGGTCAGCAGCACGCGCCGCGCGCCCGGGTACACCGACAGGGCCTGTTCCAGGAACTCGATGCCGTTCATCTGCGGCATCCGGTAGTCGGCGAGGATCACCGCCACCAGGTCGCCCCGCAGCTTCAGCTCGTGCAGGGCCTCCAGAGCGGACTCGCCGGACTCGGCGCGCACGATCCGGTAATCGGCGCCGTAGTGGCGCCGCAGGTCACGGGCGATGGCACGGGAGACTCCCGGGTCGTCGTCCACGGTCAGGATGACGGTCCGCGCCGTATCGGCGGCCTGTGCCATACGTCTCCACCCCGAGTGCTCTGGGCGGGCCGCACGGCGAGCCGCCCGCGCCGGTTTCCCGCCCATCGTATGTTCGATGGTCCCGGTCCGCTCCGGAACGCCGCGACCGTGCGCTCCGGGTACCCGCCCGGTCGCTCCCGGTCGCGTCCCGGCCGCGTCCCGGCCGTCTCCCGGCCGCGTCACGCCGTGCCTAGCGTCATTCGGAGCGCATGGCCTCCTTGGAACGCCTTTCCATCTCCTCCGGGGAGACGTCCTCCACGTGCGTGGAGACGTTCCAGCGGTGGCCGAAGGGGTCCTCGAACTGCCCGGTGCGGTCGCCGTAGAACTCGTTCTTGACCGGCGAGCGCTCCGTGGCGCCGAGGGAGAGGGCCTTGGCGAAGACGGCGTCGACGTCGTCCACGTACACGTGGAGGGTGACCGGCGTGCCGCCGATCGCCTTCGGCGAGCGGAAGCCGATGTCCGGGTACTCGTCGGCGAGCATGATGACCGAGTTCCCCAGTTGCAGCTCGGCGTGGCCGATCCGGCCGCCGGGTGCGGGCATCCTCATCCGCTCCGTCGCGCCGAGTACGGAGACGTAGAAGTCGATCGCCGCCGCGGCTCCGTCGGCGCAGAGGTACGGCGTGACCCGCGGGTATCCCTCGGGAATGGGGTTGACGGCCACCGGGCTCCGCCTTTGCGAACCGTGGCGATCGCCGTCGACCGCCGCCTGCGACCACTGATATCCCGATCGCGCGGAACACGCTCCGGCGCCGCGCGGCGGCCCCGCGACGGTTGCCCCGAAGGGCCCACGGCCGGTCTTCGGCCGGTTCAGCGGACCGCCACCACCACGTGGCTGTTGCCGAACTGCCAGACCGTGCCGACGTGCTCGAAGCCCGCCTCGCGCAACAGTGCGAGGTGGTCGGTGAGGGTCAGCTTGTTGCCCTCGCAGTGCGGGTGGGCGCGGCGGTCGTGGGTGGCGAGGAGGGGCGTCAGCTCCGGGTCGGCCCGCACACCCGACCACCACGACTCCCAGTCCTCGTGCGCGAGGGCCTGCTGGCGCTCGGCGCGCCGCCGGCCGATGTCCACGGCGAGCTCGTGGACCTTGGGGGAGTCCGGGTCCAGATGGTCGCCGTTGACGAGGACCCCGCCGGGACGGATGCGCTCGGCCAGCTCCTCGTACGTGCGCCGCAGCGTGTCCTCGCCGAGGTAGTGCAGGGCCGTCGTGGAGACGGCCGCGTCCACCGGGCGGTCCAGCACGAGGATGTCGAGCCAGCCCGGCTCCCCGATGCGGGCCTCGGCGAAGCGCAGGGCCGGCCCGTGGTGCGCCCGCCCCAGCTCCAGCAGCAGCGGATCGGCGTCGACGCCCACGACCTCGGCCGCTGGCATGCGCTCCGCGAGCCGGGCGGCCAGGGACCCCGGCCCGCAGCCCAGGTCGAGGAGCAGGGGAGCCGGGTGGCCCGCCGTGACGCGCTCGACCACGTCGGAGATGACCGTGAAACGCTCCTCGCGGTCGATCGCGTACCGCTGCTGCTGCCGCTCCCAGCGTTCCACCCATCGGCCGGCCGCCGCGACCGTGCCCGCGCTGCCCACGTTCATGGTTCTGTCCGCTCGTGCTTCTGCCGTTCTCACGGCCCTGAACTCCACATGAAAATCATTGCAGATTGGCGAGGGTGCCGAGCAACTTCTCCACCTCCTCCACCGTGTTGTGGACGTGCAGGCTGACCCGCACCGAGCCGTCCGATTCCGCGGCGCCCGCCTGGCAGTGGCCGTCGGAGCGCACCATGAAGCCGTGACTGTAGAGGATGAACCCGAGGTCGCGGGAGGGGATCTCGCGATGGCGGAACGCCACGATGCTCCGGCGCCGCTGCACCGCGGAGTCGGCCGCCAGGCTGGAGCGGCAGCCGAGCACCTCGTACGCGCCCAGCCGGCTCAGCCCGTCCGTCAGCCGGGCCGCCAGGGCCACCGTCCACGCCTCGATCCGGTCCGTACCGGCCGCGTCGAGCCAGTCGAGGGCGGCGGCCAGGCTCGCGATGCCGACGGTGTTCGGGGTGCCGGCCCAGCCGCCCGGCCGGAACTGCGGTCCGCGCCGGCCGCGGGCCCAGACCGCACCCGTACCCGGCAGCGCCATGGCCTTGTGGCCGGAGAACACCACGAAGTCCACGTCGAGTTCGGCCACCGAGAACGGCAGGTGCCCGACGCTCTGCGCGGCGTCGAGGCAGATCGGGACGTCCGGCCCGACCACCCGGCGTATCCGGTGCACGTTCATGTCGACGCCGTACACGTGGTGCACGTGCGTGGCCGCCACGAAGCGGGTGCGCGGGCCCACCGAGGCGGCGAGCGCCGCCGGATCGTAGTCGCCGGAGCTGTCCTGGTACGGCAGCTCCCGGACCCGGATCTTGGCGCCCTGCCGCGCCAGCAGCTCCCGTACCTCCAGCCACGGCGCCAGATTCGCCTCGTGATCGGCGAACGGGACGGCGATCTCGTCCCCGTCGCTGAGCCGGCCCGCCAGCCAGTCCCGGGCGACCGTCCGCAGCCCCTCGGAGGCCCCGCTGGTGAAGTGCACGGACGAGCGGTCCGGCGCGGGATCGCCCAGGAACCGCTTGACCCGGTCGCGGGCCCGCTCCACCGCGGCCGTCGTCGCGTTGGCCCAGGGGTACGAGCCGCGGCCCGCGTTGGCGTTGGAGGTGGTGAGGTAGCGCTGCACGGCGTCCAGTACGGCCTGCGGCTTCTGCGCGGTGGCTGCGCTGTCCAGGTACGCCAGCTCCGGGTTCGCCACGATGATCGGGAACTGGGCGCGCAGCGGGCGCTGCCAGGAACGCAGTTCCTCCAGAGCGTCGGTCACGTCAGTCACGCACCAGCGGCGCGCCCGCGTCCCGCCACGCGATGATCCCGCCCGCGAGGCTGCGTACGTCGGGATGCCCCATCCGGGTCAGCAGTGCGGCGTAGCGCGCCGACTGCTCGCCGACCGGGCACGCCAACAGCACGGGCTGCCGCCTGCCGAACGGCAGTCCGCCCCGCACCAGTTCGTCGAAGAGCTCGTCCACGATGTTCACCGATCCGTCGATGTGCAGCGCGGCGTACGCGAAGGAGCTGCGCAGATCGATCACCAGCGGCCGCTCCGCCGTGATCCACTTCTGTGCGTCGGCCACCTCGATGACCTGCGCCGCCCGTACCTCGGTATCGGTCAGCGTGGACACGGAGTTCCGCGCGGGCGGGCGGCCCAGCAGCTCCGGGCGGCGCTGTTTGACGTAGCCGAGATAGCTCTCCACCCGGTCGCAGACGATGAAGACGGCGGTCCTGCGCTCCGGGCCGCCCGCCAACTCCGCGTCGATCGGCCGCAGATGGCGCACGGTGCCGTGGTACGCGGCGCCGCCGGTCGGGCCGGCGAGGATGCCGCAGCGCCGGACCAGGGTGAGCATGCCGTCGATCGCGTCGTCGGCGCCGACCGACTCGATCGTGTCGTACGTGGCCGGGTCGAAGAGGCCGACCTCGTGGACCTCGTCGATGTTGCGGATGCCGGGGATGAAGTCGGACTTCTCGCCGACCAGTCCGATCACCCGTACGGCCGGATCGTGCGCGCGCAGGGACCGGGCCACGCCGGTGGAGGAGCCGGCCGTGCCGACGCAGGCGAGGAACCAGTCCGGGGCCCGGCCGTCCAGATCCGCGACGATCTCCGGGCCGGTACCCGTCTCGTGTGCCTCGGTGTTGAGCGCGTTGAAGTACTGGTCGGTGTGCAGGTGGGCGCTGCCGGACTGGTTGAGCCTCTGGTGGAAGAGGGTCAGCGGGTCCTCGGTGTCCGTCGGGTCCAGGCATTCGCTGCGGCCCGGCAGCTCCTCGATCTCGGCGCCCAGCAGCAGGAGCAGGTCCTTGACCTCCGGGATGCGCATCCGGTTGGTGACGCTCTTGAACGACAGCCCGTGCATGCCCGCGATCACGGCCAGCGCCTTGGCCGTGTTGCCGCTGGACAGTTCGACGATCGTCTCGCCGCGCTCCCGGGCACCGGGCAGGCCGGCCCGGGCCATGTTCCAGGCGGCCCGGTCCTTGACCGAGCCGAAGGGGTTGAGCATCTCCAGCTTCGCGTAGAGATCGATGTGGCGCAGACCGTGTACGGCCGGATCGATGCGGACCAGCGGGGTGTTGCCGATGGCCTCGGTGATGCTGTCGAACCTCATGCCCGTCCCCCCGAATCGGTGATCGGCCCGTACTCCTCGATGGGCCAGTACTCCTCGTCCAGACACCAGCGCCAAGAATCTTCTGTCTGACGGACCGCCACTTTCCGTGCCACCGGCTGCTGTTGGGCGCGGGTGGCGATGAAATCCATGCAGTACCCGGCGGTGTTGGCGAAGCCCAGCAGATCGCCCGGGCGCGGCAGCCGTGGCAGGAACACCGTTCTGCGGGTGATCAGGTCGGCCTCCAGGCAGAGGTTGCCCATGAGGTGGACGCCGACCGGCCCCCGCGGGCCGGCGGGTTCGGCCTCGCGGGACACCAGTACGGGGTCCATGAGGATCCCGTGGTCCTCCAGGGCGACGTCGCTCGCGTTCATGGCGAGGCGTACGAGTGCGGGGCCGGCGTCCTGGTGCCGCACCTCCAGCACCCGGGCCAGGGACAGCCCGCACTGGTCGGCCAGGGCCCGGCCCGGCTCCGTGTACAGGTCGCAGAGGCTCTCCAGCAGCAGGGTGCCCAGGGCCCGCCCCAGGGTGGGGGCGGGCTGCGACAGGAGCGCGTCGAGGTAGCCGGGGCCGGCCACCGGGCGGTGGGCGGGGTACAGGCTCAGGGCGCCGCGCAGCGTACCGCCCCCCTCGGCGTGCAGGCCGTACCCGTGGCCGCCCCAGGTGAGGGGCGGGCGCCGGCCCATCACCGCGGCGGCGAGCTCGCTGGTCCAGCGGTCCCACTGGGCGGCGTGCGCGAGGTAGCTGACCCCGAAGCCGCCGCCGATGTCGACCACGCGCGGCTGGAATCCCCGTAATCGCAGGTCGTCCATGGCCCGCAGGCACCCTTCGAGGGCGATGGCCTTCTCGTCCGGGCTCGTCGTGTCGAGGTGGTAGGCGACACCGATCGGATCGACCGAGTCCCGGTGGCGCTCGAGCAGGTCGAGCAGCGGCCCGAGCGCCTTCACGGACGTACCGAACCGGCTCCTGCGGGAGAGCATCCTGGGTCCCGAGGTCTCGAACTCGCAGAGGCGGACCAAGACCTTCGGGCGGGGCAGGTCGTGGCGGCGTACGAGGCCCGCCAGAGCCTCCAACTCGCCGGGGCCGTCGGCGTTCACGGTGACCCCCGACCGCGCGGCGAGCCAGAGGAACGCCGGATCCTTGGGGCCGGTCGCCGCGGTCCGCGGTGAAGCCGGCGCCGAGGGCGCGCCGGAGCTCGCCGGTGGACGCCACGTCCACGGCGGCGTCCGCGGTGGTGAGCCGCCGGACGAGGGACCGGGAACGGTTGGCCTTGTGGGCGAAGAAGACCTGCCCGCCGAGCCGGTGGCGGCGGTAGACGGAGCGGAAGCCCTCGGCGTTCTCCGCCATCTGGTCGGGCACGAGCACGTTGAGGGGCGAGCCGAGGGCGTCCACGAGCATGTGCAGGAACGGGGCGGAGCCGAGCAGCGCGGCGAGCCGCGGTGCCAACCGCGGTTCCAGGTACAGGGGGCCGGTGTCCATCCCAGCTGCTCCTCCCGCGCGCCGATCGTACGACGATATTCCTCGCGGCCCTGTTCATGCCCTGCTGGCATGGTTTGGACGCGTGCTGACGGGAGTTGGCCGAAATGCGACGGTGCCGTCAGAGCGCCAGGTACATGAGGATCTCGTCGCGGTCGTCGCCGGGCGAGACCCGCAGACCGCCGGGCCAGCGCCCGATCTCGCGCCAGCCCAGACGGCCGTAGAACTCCTCGAGCCCCAGCCCGGCCCGGACGGCGATGTGCAGCTGCTCCAGCCCCATTTCCTGCCGGGCGAGTTCGCGGACCCGGTGCATCAGCGCCGTACCGATGCCGCTGCCGCGGAAGTCGGGGTGGGTCATGACGTGGTTGACGGCGCCGCAGTGCGCGACGAGCGGATGCGGGTCACGGCGCACGATCAGCCACCCCGCCAGCTTCCCGCCGACCGTGGCGATCAGCATCCTGGCGCGGCGCGGATCGAGCGCGCCGACGAGCAGGCCCAGGGCCGGGTCGGCCTGGCCGGTGTTCACCGGCGGCATGGGGAGTTCCCGGGGGATGACGGCGCCCCCGGCGTTGATGACCCGTACCCAGCAGTCGACGAGCTGCTCCCGGAGTTCGGCGGGCAGCTCCCGCGCTCGGGTGATCTGCGCGAAATCGACTGGTTGCGACGCGGTCATGTACCGCAGCTTGCCAGATGCGGGATCGACGCGGGCCGGGCCCCGGCCGGGCGAGGGCCGGCCGGGGCCCGCCGTGAACGGCGTCGATCAGTCCGTCGTCGCCGCGCCCGGCCGGCCGAAGTGGCGCGCGGTGGGCACCAGCGCCGCCGCTGCCGGTACGAGGAAGCACGCGGCGGCGCAGCCGCCCAGTACCGCCGTTGCCCCGAAGGCGTCGATGGCGGGGGCGATCAGCGCGAGCCCGACGGGCGCCAGACCGTACGACACCAGGAAGTCCAGCGAGGAGACGCGGGCCAGCTTGTCCGGGGCGACCTCGCGCTGGGTGGCCGTGAACCAGGGCACGTTGAACAGTTCGATGCCGATCCCGGCGACGGCGTACGCGGCGACGACCACCACCGGGTGGACCGGCACCATCAGGCTCAGCGGGGCGAGGCCGTACGCCGCCAGCCCGGCGAGGGCCGCCCAGCCCGGGGAGCGCGGCCGCCACCGGGCGATGGCCAGGGCCCCGCCGAGCGCGCCGACGGTGTACGCGGTCATGGCCGCGGCCAGCACCCACTCGGTGCCGTAGCGGTCCCGGCTGATCAGCGGCAGCGCGACGCTGGTGGCGGAGTAGCCGAGGGCGATGACGGCGACGAGGGCGGCGAGTCCGGCGAGGAACCACGGGTGGCGGCGCGCCTCGCGTATGCCCTCCAGGAACTCCGTACGGAACCCGGCGCGCGGGGCGGGCTCCGCGGCCGACTCCTCGACGGCCGCGGCCGTGGCGCCACCGCCCTGGCCGGGTACCAGCGCGGCGACCAGCCAGAGCAGGCCGATGCCCAGCAGCAGCGCCGGTACGTCGAGGAAGGCCGCGAGCAGGGCGGTCAGGGCGGGTCCCGCGAGCGTGGAGCCGCGGACCGCCATGGTCATGGCGGCGTTGGCCTGCTGGCGGCGCCCGGGCTCGACGGTCTCGGCGGTGAGCGCCTGGAACGCCGGGCGGCAGGCGCCCTGTCCGGCCCCGGCGAGGGCGGCGGCGAGCGTCATCAGCACGAGCGAGCGGCCGAGACCGGCGGCGAGGAGGGGCGCGGCGAGCGCCGCCGCGAGGGCGGACCAGAGCACGACCGCGCGGCGGGAGTGCCGGTCGGCCAGTACGCCGCCGACGGCGACGGCGGCGAGGAAGCCGGCGGTGCGGGCGGCGAGGACCAGGCCGAGGCCGGCGGCGCCGAGATCGCGGTGGAGCACCGCGAGCCCGAGGACGAACGGCAGCGCCCAGGTCGCGAGCCCGGAGGCGGTGGTACCCGCCCACAGGCGCAGGAACGCGGGGTCGCGCAGGACCGAACGCGGGGGCGGGGCAGCGGTCTTGGCCGCGGTCGGCGCGGGTGTGGTCGCCACGTGTGGGGCTCCTTCGGAGGTGGGGGAGCGGCTCGGCGAACCGGCCCCGGATGTCGTTAATGAAAATGAATACCATTACAGTACTCTTCGAACGTGGCACTCCCGCCCGGTGCACGACCACACCCATGCCCTTCCTCCCAGACCGGAGATTCCATGCGCCACCCCGCCCGCCTCGGGATAGCCCTGACCCTCGCCCTCGCCACCGCCGGCTGCTCCACGGCAGCCGGCGGAGGTTCCCGGGCGGACGGCGAGCCCGCCGCCGACGCGGTCTCCGTCACCAGCTGCGGCCGTCAGGTGTCCGTCGCCGCGCCGCCGCAGCGGACCGTCGCCCTGGACCAGGCCTCGACCGAGATCCTGCTCGAACTCGGCCTCCAGGGCCGGATGGCGGGGACCGCCAACCTCAAGACGAAGATCCCCGCACAGTACGAGGCCGCGTACGCCAAGGTCCCGGTCATCGCCCCGAAGATCGCCACCAGTGAGCAACTGCGCGCCGCCACCCCCGACTTCGTCATCGCCGGTTCGGCGGACCTCTACACCAAGGACCGCGCCGGCACCCGCGAGGAGCTGGACGCCCTCAAGGTCCCCACCTTCGTCAGCGCCGTGGACTGCCCCCGGCAGAACCCGGCCGGCGCCACCCCCTTCGATCTGCTCTTCTCCGACTACGAGAACCTGGGCACGCTCTTCGGCGCCCGGGAGCGGGCCGACAAGCTCGCCGCCGACCAGCGCGCGGCGGTCGCCAAGGCGGGGGAGAACGCGGGGAAGGTCCCCCGGGGCGCGGACCGGCCGACCGTCGTCTACCTCTACTCCGTCTTCAACGGAATGCCGTACGTCGCGGGCAAGAGCGGCCTGCCCAGTGAAATGAGCCGGATCGTCGGCGCGCAGAACGCCTTCGACGACGTCGACGAGGACTGGCCGGAGGTTACCTGGGAGGAAGTCGCCAAGCGGGAACCGGACTTCCTCGTGATCGGCGATCTGTCCGAGCGCGGGCGGCCCGGCGACAGCGCCGCCGAGAAGCGCGCCGAACTGGCCCGCCACCCGGTGGTCTCGAAGCTGGCCGCGGTCCGCGACGGCAGGATCCTGGAGGTGCCGGGCATCGAGCTGGACCCGTCCGTGCGCTCCGTGCACGCCCTCGGGCTCCTGGCGAACGGCATGAAGGACCTCGGGTATGTCCGCTGACCCGGCCACCCGGAAGGGTCCTGCCGGGACGGTCCACGCGCTCCGTCTGCTCCTCGCCGCTGGCGCGCTGGCGGGCTCGGTGGCGGCTGCCGTGCGCCTCGGTGCCGCCGACGTCGGATGGACCGGTCTCGCCCGCGTACTCGGAGCCCATCTCGGCCTGGACGTGGCGCCGTTGGCGCCGCTCGTCGACTCGCTCGTCTGGGACCTGCGGCTGCCGCGGGTGCTGATGGCCGCCCTCGTCGGCGCCTCGCTGGCCGTGTGCGGCACGGTGCTCCAGGCGGTCACCCGCAACGCCCTCGCCGACCCCTACCTGCTCGGCGTCTCCTCCGGCGCGTCGGCGGGAGCCGTCACCGTCCTCGTCCTCGGGATCGGCGCGAGCACGCTCGGAGCCACCGGCGGCGCGCTCGCCGGCGCGCTGCTCTCCTTCGGCCTGCTCCTGCTGCTCCTGCGGCGTACCGGGCTGGACTCCGTCCGTATCGTCCTCACCGGCGTGGTCGTCGGCCAGCTCTTCACCGCGCTGACCTCGCTGGTCCTGATGGCCTCGGCGGACGCGGACACCACGCGGGCCGTCACCCACTGGCTGCTCGGCTCGATGGCGCCGGCCCGCTGGAACACCGTCGCCGTCTGCGCGATCGTCACCCCGCTGGGGCTGCTGGCGGCGTGGCTGTGCTCGAACGCCCTCGACGGGCTCGCGTTCGGCACCGACACCGCCGCGTCCCTGGGCATCGGCGTACGGCACACGCGGACGCTGCTGCTCGTGGTCACCGCCGCGCTGACCGCCGTCGCGGTGGCCACCGTCGGCGCCATCGGCTTCGTCGGGCTGATCGTCCCCCACGGAGTGCGGTTCCTCGTCGGGCCGCTGCACCGGGTGCTGCTCCCGTACGCGGCGCTCGCGGGCGCGGTGTTCCTGGTGTGGACGGACGCGCTCGCGAGGGTCGCCTTCGCGCCCCGCGAGGTACCCGTCGGCGTGATCACCGCTCTGCTCGGCGTACCGCTCTTCCTCCTCGTGCTGCGCAAGCGGGGTGAGCTGTGAGGATCACCGCCGAGAACGTCAGCTGGTCGGTGGCGGGCACGCAGGTCGTACGGGAGGTCGGCGCGGACATCGCGCCCGGCGAGACGGTCGCACTGCTCGGCCCCAACGGCTCGGGCAAGTCCTCGCTGCTGCGCTGCCTGGCCGGCCTGCGGGCTCCCGACGCGGGTACGGTCCGCTACGACGGCGAGTCCGTACGGGACTGGAGCGCGCGGCGCATCGCCCGCCACGTCGCCTTCGTCGCACAGGACTCGGGCTCCGACAGTGACCTGCGGGTCGCCGAGGTCGTGGGCCTGGGGCGGACCCCGTTCCGGGACCGCTGGCGCGGACCGGACGCCGCCGACCGGGCGGTGGTCGCCGATGCGCTGGAACGGGTCGGACTGACCGCGCTCGCCGGCCGGTCCTGGAAGGCGCTGTCGGGCGGTGAGCGCCAGCGCGCCCACATCGCCCGCGCGCTGGCGCAGCAGCCGTACGGGCTGGTGCTCGACGAGCCCACCAACCACCTCGACGTCAAACACCAGTTGGAACTGATGGAGCTGCTGGCCGGGAGCGAGCGGACGGTCCTGGTCGCGCTGCACGACCTGTCGCTCGCCGCCCGGTACTGCGACCGGCTGCTGCTCCTGCACCACGGCCGCCTGGTGGCCTCCGGCACCCCCGCCGCCGTTCTCACCGCCGAGCGGCTCGCCGAGGTGTTCGAGGTCGACGCCGCACTCACGACGGACCCGCTCGGCCACCCCTCGGTCAGCTACCGCGGGCCGCTCGGCACTCCGCTTCGATCACCCCAACCCACCCTGTGAAAAGGAGACTTGTGAACCACGCAAGCCCCGTCCCCGGTCCCGCCTCCGCCCCCGGTCCCGCCCTCGTACCGTCGTCCGTGGACGGGCTCATCGAGGCCGTCCTGGCCGGCGAACACGGTCCGCTGCCCTCCGGGCTCGTCGCCACCAGCGTGTTCTGGATCCACCACGGCACCCGACTGGCCGGCGGCGACACCACGTACCTCAACCAGTACGTCCTGGTCCGCCTCGGCGGCTCCTTCGGCGGCTGTGCCTTCGAGGCGGGCGAGATCGACCCGGAGATCTGCCGCGACTCCTCCGGCATTCCGCTCGACCGCCTGCTGCGCGAAGCCCCGCGTCCGCTGCGGATCGCCGCCCTCGACGCGTACCTGTCCGAGGCCCGCCCGCACCGGCTGGCCGCGGCGGCGGGCGACGCCGAGCCCGTCGCGCTCCCCACCGGCACCCCCGAGATGCGCGCGAAGGCCCGCGACACGGCCATCGCCGGCCTGCTCGACATCCAGGAAGGGGCCCGCGTAGGCCTCATCGGCGTCGTCAACCCACTCGTCGCGGCGATCCGCGAGCGCGGCGGCGAACCGCTGCCCTGCGACTTCAACCTCAGGGCCACCCAGTGGGGCGACCCCGTCACCGATGACATGCACGCGGTGCTGGAGCGCGCCGAGGCCGTCGTCGCCACCGGAATGACCCTGAGCAACGGCTCGTTCGACACCGTCCTGGAGCGCTGCCGCTCCCGCGGCATCCCGCTGATCGTCTACGCGCAGACCGGCAGCGCCGTCGCCCGCGCCTTCCTCGGCTCCGGCGTGAGCGCCCTGTCCGCGGAGCCCTTCCCGTTCTCCCAGTTCAGCGCCGAGGAGACGGTCCTGTACCGCTACCGGACGGCGAGCTCCGCGTGATCCGCACCGGCACCGGACACGCCCCCTGCCACCACGGCGAGATCCTCCAGGGCGTCTTCCTCGACGCCGACGGCCGCCGGTGCGCCGGCCTGGTCACCCTGCCCATGCCCGGCCCGGGCAGCCGCGCCGAGTTCGTCCGCAGGCCCGGTACCGAGCCCGGGGCGCTCACCGCCGTACCCGCCGACCGTACGAAGGCGGTACGGGCCGCGGCCCTCGCGGTGGCGCAGTGCGCGGAACGGACCGGACAGCGGCCCTGCGGCGGGGAGTTGAGGCTCACGAGCGACATACCGGTGGGCCTGGGCATGGGCAGCTCCACCAGCGATGTGATCGCCACCGTACGCGCCGTCGCGGACTCGTACGGGATGCGGCCGGCCCCCGAGTCGGTTGCCCGGCTGGCCGTACGGGCCGAACTGGCCTGCGATCCACTGATGTGGGACGGGCGACCGGTGCTGTTCGCCCAGCGCGAGGGCCGGGTGCTGGAAGCCCTC
Source organism: Streptomyces sp. NRRL S-244 (assembly GCF_000717915.1). Lineage (GTDB taxonomy): Bacteria > Actinomycetota > Actinomycetes > Streptomycetales > Streptomycetaceae > Streptomyces. Next base: position 20,247 of record NZ_JOCX01000003.1, on the reverse strand, counting down.
GGCCCGGCGCTGCCGCCGCTGGTCGTGGTCGGCTGCGCCCTCGGCGGAGGCGCCCCCGTGGACACCCTGTCCCTGCCCGTGCGGGAGCCCGGCGACGGAGATGTACGGGCCTTCGAGCGGCTGCGCACGCTGCTGCGCCGGGCGGTGGCCACCGCAGACGCCCCGCTCCTCGGCGAGGTCGCCACCGCCAGCGCCCGGCGCGGCCAACAGGTCCTGTGCCACCCGGAGTTCGACGCGCTGGCCGGCATCTCCCGGCGCGTCGGGGCGGTCGGCGTACAGATCGCGCACAGCGGCGCGGTGGCGGGCGTGCTCTTCGACCCGGCCGCGCCCGGCCTGCGGCACCGCGTACGCGGCTGCCTGCGCGCCCTCGACGCCCACGGCATCCCCGCCACCCGGACCTTCACGACCTTCACGACCACCAGCGAGGAGTTCCCGCATGGACCAGCACGTCGCCGAGGCGATCGGCCGGCCGGACCTGATACGGCTCGACGACCGGCTCGTCTGCCTGCGCTTTGAGACCATGAAGGTGGTCTCCGCGCTCGCCGCGGTGCGCCATCTGCTGGACACCGGGGCGGTGCGCCGCGGGGACACCCTGCTGGACAGCTCCAGCGGCATCTACGCGTACGCCCTCGCCCTGGCCTGTCACCGGTACGGCATGCGCTGCCACATCGTCGGCTCCACGACGGTGGACCACACGCTGCGCACCCAACTCGCCGTACTCGGGGCGACGCTGGAGCAGATGGAGCCGTGCAGCGACCTCAAGCTCGACCAGAAGCGGCGGGTGGAGCGGATCCACGAGATCCTCGCCGCGCACCCCGAGTACCACTGGATGCGGCAGTACCACGACGACGTCCACTACCTCGGCTACCGCGCGATCGCCGACCGGATCCGGGAGGCGACGGTCGGCCGGAGCGGCGACGCCGCCGGGCTCACCGTCGTCGGCGGGGTCGGCTCCGGGGCATCCACCGGAGCCCTCGCCCGCTACCTGCGCGGGGCGGCCGCGGCCGCCCCGGCCGACGTCGAACTCGTCGGGGTCCAGCCGTACGGCAGCCTCACCTTCGGCGCCGAGCACGTCGTGGACCCCGAGATCATCATCGCCGGGATCGGCAGCTCCATCCCCTTCGGCAACGTCTCGCACGAGCTGTACGACACCCTGCACTGGATCTCCTTCGACGCGGCGCTGGCCGGCAGCGTGGACCTGCTGCGCCGGCACGCGGTCTTCGCGGGGCTCTCCACCGGCGCCGGCTATCTCGCCGCCCGCCACGAACGCGAGCGCGCCCCCGAGCGGACGGTCCTCTTCATCGCCGCCGACACCGGGCACCGGTACGTCGACACCGTCTACGCCCGCCACCGGGAGGCGGCCGCGATCACGGACCTCGCTCCGCGGGAGGTCTCCGACCAGGGGCAGCTGGCCCTCCCGTGGTGCCGGATGCGCTGGAACCGGGCCCCGGCGGCGGACGCGGCGGCGCCCGCGGCGGCAGGCTCGACCGCCCGGGGTTGACCGGTGAGCCTTGTGGACCCGCCGCCCGTCGCACCGTCCACGGCCCCGCGCGAGGACCCGCTAGCCTGTGACGAGCGTCACATGCGCGCGTTCGAACTTCGGCGTTCCCCCTGCGTCCAGTCGGCGTCGGTCACTGGACGACTCCCGATCCACACCCCTCCGCAGTCGTCCGTTCCCTTACAGGAGGAACAGTTCAATGGGCTATCTGCGGGGATTCATCCCCTGGATCGTCTCCGGCGTCGCCTCGTCGTTCGACTGGCGCGCTGGCGGAGCACACCGACGTCATCTCGTTCGGCTGGCTGGCGGCCACCGCCTGGGGCGCCGGCTTCACCTTCATCGGCGTCAGCCTGGCCGTCTGCGGCGCGCTGGACGCCCCCGCCTGGGTGGGCATCGCCGCCCACGTCGCCGGCCTCGTCGGCCCCGCCGTCTTCACCAAGGTCCACCCCGCCCGGGCCCGGGCGCGACTCCTGGCCCAGGCCCCGCCCAACCCACACCACGAAGGAGCAACCACATCGTGAGCACTGTCCCGGAGGCAAGGAACGTCGTCCTCGTCCACGGTGGATTCGTCGACGGATCGGGCTGGAAGGGGGTGTACGAGCTGCTGCGCGCCGACGGCTACCGCGTCAGCGTCGTCCAGAACCCCACGATCTCCCTCGAGGGCGACGTCGCCACCACCCGGCAGGTACTCGACGCCCAGGACGGCCCGACCGTACTGGTCGGCCACTCCTACGGCGGCGCTGTGATCACCGAGGCGGGCCGGCACGACAACGTGACCGCGCTCGTGTACGTCGCGGCGTTCGCCCCCGGCAAGGGCGAGTCCGTGAACACGCTGATCGCCGACCCGCCGCCCGGAGCCCCCGTTCCGCCGATCCTTCCGCCCGACGGCGGGTTCCTCTTCCTCGACCGGGAGAAGTTCGCCGCCTCCTTCGCCGGCGACCTGCCCGCCGACGAGGCCCGGTTCCTGGCGGACTCCCAAGTGCCCTGGGGCCTGGACGCCCTGGGCGGAACGGTCGGCGACCCCGCCTGGCGCACCAGGCCGAGCTTCTACCTCGTTGCCGCCGACGACCACATGATCCCGCCGCCGGCGCAGCGCGCCATGGCCGAGCGGGCCGGCGCGACGGTCACCGAGACCGGCGGCAGCCACGCCGTGTACGTGTCCAAGCCCGGCGAGGTCGCCGAGCTCATCAAGAAGGCCGCCTCGGCCACGTAGCCCCGCCCGCGGCCCGGTCCGCGGCGGCCGTGCGGCCGCAACCGCTCCGGTGCCACCGGCTCTTCGCCGTCCCCCCGCGGATCCCGTGCCCCCGCGGGATCCGCAGGGGGCTCAACAAGCGGCCCGGGCATGCTCCACGGCATCCGGCTGGGCGACGGACGCGCGCAGTGGTACCGCAACCGCTCGATCCGCACGCGGGAGCTGGAGGGGCATCCGTTCATCCGCCCCGACTTCAGCGTCGACCTCGCCGCGACCCCGGCCAACACGCACGTGATCCGGCACGCCGGCACCGTCCTCGCCCTGTGCGAGGCGGGCCTTCCCCACGGGGTCTCGCCCTCGCTGGAGACGGTGGGCCCGTACGACTTCGGCGGACGGCTCACCACCGCGATGACCGCCCACCCCAAGGCGGACCCCGGCACGGGCGAACTCCAGCTGTTCGGCGCGGCGCGGCGGCATGCCGTACCGGTGGGACGAGGAGTACGGGGCGCGGCTCGGGGTCATGTCCCGCGCGCCCGGCAGCACCGGGGTGAGGTGGTACGACATCGACCCCTGCTACGTCTTCCACGTCGGCAACGCCCACGAGGACGCGCGGGGGCGGGATCGTGCTGGACGCGGTGCGCTACGACGGCGCCGGGTTCCGCAGGACCTGGACGGACATCGGCGGGACCGCGGGCCCGGCCGCTTCGGCGGCTCCGGCAGGTCCGGCCGGCGCGCTGGAACCGGGCCGCATCGAGGCCCTCGCCGTCCTGCACCGCCGGACCCTCGACCCGGCCACCGGCCGTGTCACGGAGTCCCCCTGGACGACCGCGCGGCCGATGCCACCGCCGAGGACGAGGGCCGGCTCCTGTCGCTCGTCCCGGACGACGGCGGCGAGGCCGGGGAACTGCTCGTCCTGGACGCCGCGGACCTCTCGGTCCAGGCCGTGGTGGAGCTTCCCCATCCCGTGCCGGCGGGTTTCCATGGAAGCTGGCCACCGGAGCCCGCCCAAGGTTCGTGACCCTCGCCACGGAGGCGTTCAGACATGGCACACCCCCTCGATCCACCCACGGATGAGGAGCTCACCCGCCGGGCCCAGGCGGGCGAGACCCGAGCCCTCGGACTCCTGCTGGCCCGCCACCAGGCATCGATGCGCGCTGTCGCGCTGAGCCTGCTGGGCTACGGGCCCGACGCGGAGGACGCCGTACAGGACGCGGCGCTGACCGCACTGCGCCGCATCGGCGACGTACGGGACCCCGCGGCCGTGGGGGCGTGGCTGCGGGCGATCGTGCGCAACGCCTCCCGCACGCGCCTGCCCTGCCCCGGGAGATATGCGAGCTGTGGCCGGCGGAGACCGAGATGGTCGGTGTCCTCGGCCGGACCGGAGAGCGCATCCGTCCCGTCCCGGTCATGCGCCGGGCCCTGGACAAGGGGGTGCGCCAGCACGTGCCCCATGTCGTGGCCAGTCGCGACATCACCATCTGGGAAATGGACGTCACCAACCCCGTCGGCATCGACGACCCCTGCCCGCCGTCCCTCGCCTGGCTCATGCTCCGCCGCAACGGACGCGTCCAGAGCCTGCGCGTGGTCTTCCCGGTGGCGGCGCGCTGAGGACGGCCCGGTCGGCCGGGGGCGGCCGACCGGGCCGTCGGGCCAGGGCCGCCAGGGCCCCGGCCCTTGGGTCAGCGGATGTCGAACCGGTCGAGGTTCATCACCTTGTCCCACGCGGACACGAAGTCGCGTACGAACTTCTCACCCGCGCCCTGGGACGCGTAGACCTCCGACAGGGCCCGCAGCTGCGAGTGCGAACCGAAGACGAGGTCGACGGCGGTGGCCGTCCACTTGACCTCGCCCGTGGCCCGATCGCGCCCCTCGAACACGTTCTCGGCCGTGGCCGACGCCTTCCACTCCGTGCCCATGTCGAGCAGGTTGACGAAGAAGTCGTTGGTCAACGTCTCCGGCCGGTCGGTGAAGACGCCGTGCGCGGACCGCCCGAAGCCGGTGTTCAGCGCGCGCATGCCGCCGATCAGGACCGTCATCTCGGGAGCGGTGAGGTTCAACAGGTTGGCGCGGTCCAGCAGGAGGGTCTCCGGCGCGAGCTTCTCCCCCTGCCGGAGGTAGTTGCGGAACCCGTCGGCCCCGGGTTCGAGCACCGCGAACGCCTCCACGTCGGTCTGCTCCTGCGAGGCGTCCGTACGCCCCGGCGTGAACGGGACCGTGACGTCGTACCCGGCGTTCTTCGCGGCCTGCTCGACCGCCGCGCATCCGCCCAGGACGATCAGGTCGGCGAGCGACACCTTCGTTCCGCCCGTCGCCGAGGCGTTGAACTCCCGCTGGATCTCTTCGAGGGTCCCCACCACCTCGCCCACCTCGGGCAGGGCATTGCTCTCCCAGTCCCGTTGCGGCGCGAGCCGGATCCGGGCCCCGTTGGCCCCGCCCCGCTTGTCGGTGCCGCGGAAGCTCGCCGCCGACGCCCAAGCGGTGGTGACCAGTTGGGGGACGGACCGTCCCGAGGCGAGGATCCTGGCCTTGAGTGCGGCGACGTCCGCGTCCGAGACCAGCGGGTGATCGACCGGGGGGACGGGGTCCTGCCACAGCTGCGGCTCGGCGACCCACGGGCCGAGGTAGCGGGGGAGGGGGCCCATGTCGCGGTGCAGCAGCTTGTACCAGGCCTTGGCGAAGGCCAGCGCGAGCTGGTCGGGGTTCTCGTGGAAGCGCTTCGCGATCGGCGCGTAGATCGGATCGACCTTCAGCGCGAGGTCCGTCGTCAGCATCATCGGAGCGTGCCGCTTCGACGGGTCGTGCGCGTCGGGCACCGTGCCCTGGGCCGCCGGGTCCGTGGGAGTCCACTGGTTGGCCCCGGCGGGGCTGGTGGTCAGCTCCCAGTCGTAGCCGAACAGGTTGTCCAGGTACCCGTTGTCCCACTTCGTCGGCGCCGTGGTCCACGCGCCTTCGAGCCCGCTCGTGAGCGCGTCGACGCCGGTGCCGGTGCCGTACGTGTTCGTCCAGCCGATTCCCTGCTGCTCGATGGGAGCCGCCTCGGGTTCCGGACCGATGTAGGCGGGGTCGACGGCGCCGTGGCACTTTCCGAACGTATGGCCGCCGACGATGAGCGCGAGCGTCTCCTCGTCGTCCATCGCCATGCGCGAGAACGTCTCGCGAATGTCCCGGGCGGCGGCCACCGGATCCGGATTTCCGTTCGGCCCCTCCGGATTGACGTAGATCAATCCCATCTGCACGGCGCCGAAAGGACCGGTGAGGTCCCTTTCGCCGCTGTAGCGCTCGTCGCCGAGCCAGGTGTCCTCGGGCCCCCAGAAGATTTCCTCGGGTTCCCAGGTGTCCTTGCGTCCGAATCCGAATCCGAACGTCTTGAGCCCCATGGATTCGATGGCGCAGTTCCCGGCGAAAATCAGAAGGTCGGCCCAGGAGATCTTCGGTCCGTACTTCTGTTTGACCGGCCAGAGCAAACGGCGTGCCTTGTCCAGGCTCGCGTTGTCCGGCCAGCTGTTGAGGGGGGCGAAGCGCTGGGAGCCGGCGCCGCCACCGCCCCGGCCGTCGGCGATGCGGTACGTACCCGCGGCGTGCCAGCTCATCCGGATGAACAGCGGCCCGTAGTGGCCGTAGTCGGCGGGCCACCACTCCTGGGACTCCGTCATCACCTCGAAGACGTCCCGTTTCAGCGCGTCGACATCGAGGGTCGCGAACTCCTTCGCGTAGTCGAAGTCCTCGCCCATCGGATCGGACAGCGGAGAATGCTGGTGGAGGACTTGAAGGTCCAGCTGATTCGGCCACCAGTCCCGGTTCGTCCTTGGGCGATTCGGCGCGGGGGTCGGGGAGGGAATTGCTGGGTTCTCGCTTTCGCTGCCGGACACGTCCGCCCTTCTTCCTGTCTCGGTGTCTTCTGCTGCTTCTGCTCTGCTGCTGACTGCTGGGCGTCCGTATGGTCGCGCACCGCGGACCGCGCCGCCACGAGAACACGCAGAACTCTTCCGGACGCTGAGGAATTCGGGAAAAGGCGGGTTTTCGGATGAACGCGATCGGCCCGGACGGGTGACGTGTCCCGCCGTGCGGCGGGTCGCCGGTCGGGGACGGGCCGGGCCGTCAGGATGGCCCCCTCCCGACAGTGAGAAGGAGTTGTTCGTGCTCGAGAGACAGCGTCGCAAGAACGCCACCGAGGTCACCTTCGTGCTGCCCGACGGGGACCCGCCCGGACCGGTCAGCGTGGTGGGGACGTTCAACGGCTGGCAGCCCGGCTCCCACGTCCTCGAATCCCGCCCCGACGGGACACGTGCCGTGACGGTGGCGCTCCCGGCGAAGGTCACCCACTCCTTCCGCTACCTCGCGGCAGGGGACTACTGGTTCAACGACGAGGGCGCCGACGGCCAGGACGGCCCCAACTGCCGCCTGCAGACCTGATCCCACCCCCGGGCGCTGCCCGCCCTGCCCACACGGCCAGGGCGGGCACCACCTCGGGTCCGGGGCCCTACGCGGAGGAGGACCGCGCCCATGCGAGACGACGATCGGGACGAGACCCCGGCGGAACGGGCCGATCGCCGCTGGAACGAGACGCTCCAAGAGGTCCGCGTCGCCCAGACCGGGGCCCAGATCCTCTTCGGCTTCCTGCTCAGCGTCGCCTTCACCCCCCGCTTCGCGCAGCTCGGCCCTTTCGACCGGGGCCTGTACGTCGTCACGGTGGCGGTGGGCGCCCTGGCCACCGGGACCATGATCGCCCCGGTCGCGTACCACCAGCTCCTGTCCGGACACCACCTCAAGCCGCAACTGGTCCGGGCGGCGGGCCGTCTGGTCTCCATCGGCATCGTGCTCCTCGCGCTGACCGTGACCCTCTCGGTGCTGCTCCTGCTGCGGGTCGCCACCGCGCACTGGATCGCCTGGCCGGTGACGGCCTGCGTCACGGGCTGGTTCGCGATCTGCTGGCTGGTCATGCCGAGCATGCTCCTGCGCAGCAGCGCCAGGAACGGGTGAGGGACGGGGCGGCGCAGGTTTCCCGCGTCAGTGGGCGGGCAGGCGCGCCCCGGGGGACGTACGAGGCTTACGAGGAGTGACCCGTCATGGAAGACCAAGGTGGCGCCGGAGGCGTTCCCCTGCACGGCCACGGCCACGGCGACGAGGAACGGCGCCGCGCCCCGCACGTCGAACGGACCGGGCCCGGCAAGGACGAGCACGCCGTCCGGGCGGCGGACACCGACGAGGCGAGTCGTCTCGACAGGCCGGGAGAGGTCCCGAAGAAGGGCCCCGGACCGGTCCGCGAGATCCCCCACGAGGAGCGCGGGAAGTACCACGGCTGATCCTAGGGAATCATCCTCGGGAATCACCGGCCCACGAGGCGGCGGCGAGCGTCGGCGGGGTGATTCCGGGGCGGTCTGGGGGATCTGCCGACGGGGTGGATTGTGCGATCACACAGCTTGTGCGGCATAAATCCGTAGAGTAACCGGTCGGTAGCTCTGGATCATCGCGCCTGTTCTCGGCTAGCGTCTTGCTCGCGCCGCCACACCCAGGGCACTCGGCCCTGACGGGACTTGCGGCGCAGGGGAATTACTCACGTTGACGACTGCCATTCAAGGCATCTTCGCCGTCCGTCCCTACACTCCTCACTGCCAGGTCATCCACGACGAGGGCGACCATGCCGTCATCGGCATCTCGTCGGGGAACTCCTACTTCACCCACGACCGCGTGCTCGAACTCGCCCGGTGGGGGCTCGACCACTTCCGAGAAGTCGACCTCATCTGGACCGACATGCACGTGGCCGAGATGTTCGTGGCCCTCGGCTACCCCGAGGTCGAAGCGCAGCGCAAGGCGGTGAAGAACCTCCGCGGCGTACGGGCCAAGGTCACCGCCGCCGTCGCCACGCTCGACCCCGAAGGGGAGCGGCTGCGCGGCCGCCCGATGTCCGCGCTCCTGGAGCTCCCCGCCTACCAGCGCATCCGCTCCGGACTCGACACCCTCATGGCCGACGACCCCGAGTTCCGCGAGGTGTGCGACCAACTCGCGGCGCGGTTCCTCGCCGACAAGCTGGAAGGCCGACCGCCCACCGAGCTGCAGCGTCAGGTGTGCATCAAGTACGTGTGCGCCGAAGTACCGCTGTTCCTCGACACCCCGGCCATCCTCGGGGTCTCCTCCTCGCTCAACTGCTACCACCAGGCACTGCCGTTGGCCGAGCTGCTGTACGCACGGGGCTGGGGTCTGCGCGCCTCGCGCAATCAGGGCCACGCCGTCATCACCCCCGCCGAAGAACCCGAAGGACAGGACCGCCGCGCATGACCACCACGATCGACCCCACACCGGCGGCCGCGGCCGGCGAGCTCACCCGGTTCCCGTTCGACGCCAACGGCACGCGACTGCCCGACGAGATCGCACACCTCCTCACCGACGAGCCGGTCAAGAAGGTGCGCACCATAGCCGGGGCGGAAGCCTGGCTGGTGTCCTCCTATCGACTGTGCAGGCAGGTACTCGACGACCCCCGGTTCTCCCTCAAGGACACCTCCGCCGAGGGGGCGCCCCGCCAGTACGCGCTGACCATCCCCCCGGAGGTGGTCAACAACATGGGGAACATCACGGGCGCCGGGCTGCGCAAGGCCGTGATGAAGGCCCTCAACCCGAAGGCCCCCGGGCTGGAGGAGTGGCTGATCGGCCACGCGCACGCACTCGTCGACCAGCTCGTCGCCACCGGCGTGCCGGCCGACCTGCGCCGCGACTTCACCGTCCCGTACTCCACCGGGCTGCACTGCCACATCCTCGGCATCCCGCAGAGCGACGGCCCCGACCTCTACCGGTCGCTGCACGTCGCGTTCATGAACAGCCCCCGCGCCATCCCCGCGGCGGGCATCAACTGGGACCGCGACATGGGCCACATGGTCGACCGGCTCGACGACCCGGCGACGACGGGCCTCATGGCCGAACTCGCCGCCCTGCGCAGCGACCCCGACTACGCGCACCTGACCGACGAGATGCTCGCCACCGTCGGCGTCACGATGTTCGGCGCGGGCGTCATCAGCGTCATGGGATTCCTCACCATGGCACTCGTCTCGCTCATCCAACACCCCGAGCTCAAGGCGGAGTTGATCGCCGACCCGGCGCTCATCCCCGCCGCCGTCGACGAGTTGCTGCGCATCAACCTGTCGATCGCCGACGGACTGCCCCGCATCGCCACCGAGACCATGCAGCTCGGCGATGCCACCGTACAGAAGGGGGAGTTGGTCCTCGTCCTGGTCGAGGCCGCGAACCACGACCCCGCCGAGTTCGAGGACCCGCACACCGTACGCCTCGACCGGCCGAACCCGAACGCGCACCTGTCGTTCGGCGGAGGCGGCCACTACTGCCCCGCCACCGCCCTGGGCAAGCGGCACGCACAGATCGCCATCGAGGTGCTCCTGGAGCGGCTGCCCGGCCTGGACCTGGCCGTGCCGATCGAGCAACTCGTCTGGCGCACCGGGTTCATGAAGCGGATCCCGGAGCGGATGCCCGTGCTCTGGTGAGCCTGCGCGGGAGCGTGCGGGGGAACTGAGCGTACGGCGCCGAGGGCCGGGTCTGACCAGCCCGGCCCTCGGCACGTCCGTCCGTCACCTCTCCGCCACGGCCTCCAGCGGGCTCAGGGAGGCCGCGCGGCGGGCCGGTACGGCGGCCGCGAGCACGCCGATCGTCAGGGACACCAGGCAGACGAGGAGCAGCGTCCCCCAGGGCAGCGCCAGGGAGTACTGCTTCATGGCGCCGTTGGTCAGCGACCCGACCGCCCAGGCCCCGGCCAGCCCGCCCGCCAGGCCCAGCAGCGTGCCGAAGGCGGCGACGGTCACCGACTCCAGCCGGATCATCCGCCGGATCCCGGCGCGGTCCATCCCGATGGCCCGCAGGACACCGATCTCGCGGGTGCGGTCCGCGACCGACATGGCCAGGGTGTTGGCGATGCCGAGCAGCGAGATCACGGTGCCGATGGCGAGCAGCCCGTACATCAGGGTCAGCAGGTCGGACAGGGAACCGGCGGCCTCGTCGACGAGTGCCTGCCGGTCCTTCACCTGCACCAGCGGGCTGTTGCCCGCGGCGGCGCGCAGCCGGTCCTCGGTGGTCTTCGAGACCGCGGCGCCGTCGGCGCGGACGAGGATCCGCTGGACGGAGTCGGGCAGGAAGCTGTCCCGCTGTACGTCGGCGCGCGAGCCCAGCACGTCCCCGGCGGTGGGGTTGTCCTCGTAGACGCCGACGACGGTGTACTGCGTGAACTCCTGGTTGCGGCCGATGCGGGCCTTGACCTGGCTGCCCGCGCTCACGCCCTCCTCGCGGGCGACGGCGGCGGAGAGCGCGATGCGGCCCGGTCCGAGCTCCTTCAGGGAGCCGCTGACGAAGTCGAGCTTCATGACGTCGTGCACGGTGGCGGGGTCGACGCCGGCGATCTTGCGGACGGCGCCGCCGGTGAAGAGGGTGGAGTCCGCGATGCCCGCCGCCGTCCTCACCCCGGGGGCGCCGGCCACCCGCTTCTCGGTGCCCGGGTCGATGGCGGTCATGGCGCTGCGGCTGCCGATCACGTAGTCGGCGCCGAGGCCGGCCGCGGCCTGCCGGTCCAGGGCCTGCCCGGTGGAGTTGCCGATGACGGCGAGCCCGGCGACCAGCGCCGTACTGACGATCAGGGCGGAGGCGGTGGCCGCGGTACGGCGAGGATCGCGCAGCGCGTTCTCGCGGGCGAGGTGCCCGGTGATCCCGAACCGGCCGGTCAGCCGTCCGGCCAGCCGGATCACGGGGACGGCGAGCAGCGGCGCCAGCACGATCAGGGCGACGATGAGCAGGGCGCAGCCGGACATCGCGGTCCGCAGGTTCTCCTCCGAGGCGTCCTTCGCCCCCGTGAGCGAGACCAGCAGCCCGGCCCCGGCGGCGAGCAGGACCAGTCCCACCCCACCGCGGACCCGGGACGCGGTCGCGGTGGGCGGCTGCTCACCGGCGCGCAGCGCCTCGATGGGCGCGACCTTCGCCGCCTTGCGGGACGGCAGCCACGCGGCGAGCACCGTGACGCCGACGCCCACGCCGAGCGCCGCCACGACGGGCAGCGGGCCGATCACCAGGGGGCCGTCGGGCAGGGTGTCCTGCGAGGTGCTCAGGAGGCCGGGCAGTACGGAGGCGATGCCGAGGCCGAGCACGAAGCCGGCCGCCGACGAGACCAGGCCGATCAGGACGGCCTCCCAGAGGATGGAGCGGACCACCTGGCGGCGCGAGGAGCCGATCGCCCGCAGCAGCGCGATCTCCCGGGTGCGCCGGGCGACGAGCATGGTGAAGGTGTTGACGATGAGGAAGGAGCCGATGAACAGCGAGACCCCGGCGAAGATCATCGGCATCTTCTGGTACCCGCGGGTCAGGGTGTCGGTGTAGGTGGCCTGCTGGGTCGCCTGGGCGGTGCCGGTGACGGCCTCGGCCCGGTCGGCCGGGAGCAGCGCGGTGATCCGCTCGGCGAGCTTGAACTCGTCGGTGCCGGGTTCGGCGGACACGTCGATCGACGTGTACCGGCCCGGGGACGCGAACAGCTCCTGGGCGGTCGCCTTGTCGAACACGGCGAGGGTGCCTCCGGCCGTCACCCGCGAGTCCCTGGTCTTGACGATGCCCACGAGCCGCTTCTTCAGGACCGGGCCGTCGGTGGCCAGCGTGACCGTGTCGCCGATTCCGAACCCGCCGGCCGCCGCGGTGCCGCTGTCCACGGCGAGTTCCCCGCCGCTGCGCGGGGCGCGGCCCTCGACGAGCGGATGGCGGTCGTCCTTGCCGTCCTTGCCGGGCACGTAGGCGGCGGCCAGGTTCGACCACGCCTTGCCGGCCCGCAGCGGACGGCCGTCCGCGCCGTTCAGGGTGGCCGAGCCGTCGGCCGCGGGCCGCGCGGCGGCGACGCCGGGCACTTCGGCCAGCTTCCGGACGAGCGCGTCGTCGAGCGGTCCGGCCTTCTCCTCGGCGGCCCCGGGAGGGGCGTACTTCGGGGTCACGCTCACCGCGATGTCCGCGAAGTCCTTCGACGCGGCGGCGCGGTAGGCCGCTGCGGAGGATTCCGCGAAGACCAGGGTGCCGCAGACGAATGCGACACCGAGGCATACCGCGAGGACGGTCATGACCAGACGGGCCTTGTTCGCCAGGACGTTGCGCAGGGCTGTTCTCAGCATGGGCAGCTTTCGGGGACGTGGGCGTACGTGGAGCCGGAGGGCCGGGATCCGGGGGCCGGGGGAGGGAGACGTGGGTCAGCTGGTGCGGGAGCGGGCGTCGAACGCCTTCATCCGGTCCAGGACCCGGTCCGGGGTGGGACGGGACATCTCGTCGACCAGTCGGCCGTCCGAGAGGAAGACCACGCGGTCGGCATAGCCGGCTGCGACCGGGTCGTGGGTCACCATGACCACGGTCTGGCCGAGCTCGCGCACGGAGTCGCGCAGGAAGCCGAGGACCTCGGCCCCGGCTCGGGAGTCGAGGTTGCCGGTGGGCTCGTCGCCGAAGACGATCGCGGGCCGGGAGGCCAGGGCGCGGGCCACCGCCACGCGCTGCTGCTGCCCGCCGGACAGCTGTCCGGGCCGGTGGCCGAGCCGCTGGGAGAGGCCGACCATGGAGACCACGCGGTCCAGCCACTGCCGGTCGGGGCGGCGGCCGGCGATGCTGAGCGGCAGCGTGATGTTCTCCAGCGCGGTCAGCGTCGGCAGCAGGTTGAAGGCCTGGAAGATGAAGCCGATCCGGTCGCGGCGCAGCTCGGTGAGCTGCCGGTCGCCCAGGCCGCTCAGCTCGGTGGTGCCGATGCGTACGGAGCCGGAGCTGACCGAGTCGAGGCCGGCGGCGCAGTGCATCAGGGTGGACTTGCCGCAGCCGGAAGGGCCCATGATCGCGGTGAACTCACCCTCCCGGAAGGCGATGCTGACACGGTCCAGCGCGACGACGCGGGTGTCGCCGCTGCCGTAGACCTTCGACAGGTCGCTGGTGGCCGCAGCGAACCCGGTCATGGGGTGCGGCGCGAGGGCGTCAAAGGGTGCGGCGGTCACGGGGACTCCTCTTCGGTGCGGGTAGATGCACTTCGAAGGGTGTCCGGGACGTGTATCGGGACCCGGGCCGCCGTGTATCGGCGTCCGCGTCGCTTCGTATCGGTTGCGTAGCGGGGCGGGCCCGTCAGGACGGCGGCAGGCGCAGGGTGGCGACGGCGCCGCCGTCAGGGCCGTTGGCCAGGCGCAGCTCGGCGCCGAGGACCCGGGCCTGGCCCAGGGCGATGGTCAGGCCCAGGCCGTGGCCCGAGCCGCGCTCGGCCGCGCCCGTGTGGAAGCGGCGCGGACCGTCGCGCAGCAGGTCGGGAGGGAAGCCGGGGCCGTGGTCGCGTACGACGACGGTACGGCCCTCGACGGTGACCTCGACCGGGGTCGCGCCGTGCCGGTGGGCGTTGACGACGAGGTTGCCGACGATCCGCTCGAGGCGGCGCGGATCGGTTTCTACGGTCTCCCCGGTCTCGGCGGCCGCCGTCCCCGCAGCTTCGGTCACGGTGACCGGCGCGTCGAACCCGGTGCGGGCCACGGCCTCGCGGACGACCGCGCCGAGCGGCACACGGGCGCGGACGGGATGCTCCGCGCCCGCGTCCAGCCGGGAGATCTCCAGCAGGTCCTCGACCAGCCCGCGCAGATCGCGTACGCGGCCCCTGACCAGGTCCTCCGTCTCACCGGGCGGCAGCAGATCGGTGGCGGCCAGCAGACCGCCGACCGGGGTGCGCAGCTCGTGGGCCACGTCCGCAGTGAACTGGCGCTCGGTCCGCAGCCGCCGGCCGAGGCTGTCGGCCATGAGGTCGACGGTGGCGGCGATGTCGGCCACCTCGTCGCCGCCCTTGGTGGGCCCGGTACGGGCGTCCAGGTCACCGGCGGAGATCCGCCCGGCCGTCTCGGAGACCCGCCGCAGCCGGCGGCCCAGCAGCCCGGCCCCGTAGGCCGCCAGGGGCACGGCGGCCGCGAGCGAGACGAGGGAGGCCACCGTCACGCTCATGTCGAGCCGGCGCAGGTCGTAAAGCTCCGAGTTCATGCTGACCTGGACGGCCAGCACCGGGCTGCCCGGGCCGCCGACCCGCTGGGCGGCCCAGACGCTCGGCCCGACGTTGTTGTCCACGTGCCCGTCGTAGGCCGTGTGCCGGTCGCCGTCCGCCGGGTGGTCCAGTACGAGGGGCAGCCCGGCGGGATCGAGCTCGGCACCGTCCACCAGCGTCCCGGTGCGCCGGTACGTCTCCATGGCCGCGTACACGCCGTTGAACGCCCGCATCTCGGCCCGGCTGCGGATGTCGCTCGCGGTCCACAGGTGGACGAGCACGCCGACGGCCGCCGCGACGAGGCAGGCGGTGGCCGCGGCCAGCGCGGCGATCTTCCAGCGCAGGGAGACGCGGTCCGGCCGGGGGAGTCGGCGGTACGGGCGGGGGAGTCGGCGGTACGGGCGCACCGGTCTCAGCGCCTGAGCTTGTAGCCGAAGCCGCGGACCGTCTCGATCCGGTCCCGGCCGAGCTTCCGGCGCAGCCGCTGCACGCACAGGTCCACGACCCGGCTGTCGCCGTCCCAGCCGTACTCCCAGACGTTGCGCAGCAGGGTGTGCCGCTCCAGTACGACGCCCGGGTGGGCGGCGAACTCCAGCAGCAGCTTCAGCTCGGTCGGGGTCAGCGCCACCGGGCTTCCGGAGACGAAGACTTCCAGGCCGCCGGTGTCGAGGGTCAGGTCCCCGAAGACCAGCAGGTTCCCCTCGGAGGGGGCCGGCTCCTCGCCCGCGGTGCGCCCGGCTCCGGCGGCCGAGGGCGCGTACGTCGCCCGCCGCAGCAGCGAGCGGATGCGGGCCACGAGTACGTAGGTGTCCACGGGCTTGACGACGTAGTCGTCCGCCCCGGCCTCCAGACCGGCCACGATGTCGAGCCCGTCGCCGCGGGCGGACATCATCAGGATCGGCACGAGGCTGGTCTCCCGGACCCTGCGGCACAGGCCGATGCCGTCCAGGCCGGGCAGCATCACGTCGAGAATCAGCAGGTCGAAGCCGTTGTCGCCGCTGCTGCTGCCGTTGTCGCTGCTGCCACGGTCGCCGTCACGGAAGAGCTCCAGCCCCGCGAGCCCGTCGGCCGCGGCCTCCACCCGGTAGCCGTAGCGTTCGAGGGCGACCGTGAAGGAGCGGCGCATCAGCTCGTCGTCCTCCACCAGCAAGACGCGCACGGGGCGCGGAGAGGCCGGGGAGGGCGCGGACGAGGACACGGGGAGGACTCCTGTGGGGCGGACGGGCGGGGGCGGCGGGCGACCCGAAAAGGAACGATACGGCAGGTGGCGGGCGCGGCGACGGCCCCGCCGACCCGGTCTCGCGCTTCGATGGGCAACCACGCGCTCGCTGATACGCGGCGGATACAAAACCCGCCCCGGAGGCACTCTGGTTGCCGCTCCGGGGCCGTGGGGCTTGACTGAAACGCATGGACGAATCACGCCGGGCCTGGATCGCGATCTTCGGCATCCTCTTCGTCATCCTCGCCGACCTCGCGGCGATCATCCTGATGAACACCGTCGGAAAGTGACCGGCGGACGGATCAGGAACGGAGAAGCGCGGGGCCTGGCCCCCCAACTACCGTGTTGGTCATGGACATCACCATTCACACGAGCTTCCTGCCGCACGACGACCCGGAGGCCGCGCTGGCCTTCTACCGCGACACCCTCGGGTTCGAGGTCCGCAGCGACGTCGGGCACGGCAAGATGCGCTGGATCACCGTCGGCCCCGTCGGCCAGCCCGGCACGTCCATCCTCCTGGCGCCCCCGGCCGCCGACCCCGGCATCACCGACGACGAGCGCCGCACCGTCGTCGAGATGATGGCCAAGGGCACGTACGGCTGGATCCTGCTGGCCACCGGGGACCTCGACGCCACCTTCGAGAAGATCCAGGCCGGCGACGCCGAGGTCGTCCAGGAACCGACCGAGCAGCCGTACGGCGTCCGCGACTGCGCCTTCCGCGACCCCGCGGGCAACCTGATCCGCATCCAAGAACTCCGCTGAGCCGCGGCACCGAAACAGAGGGGGTTCCCGTATGTGCAATCCCGCGTGGGGGCGCGCACTCACCGAGGCGCAGCGCCTGAAGGATTTCGCCCGACTGCGCCGCGTCCGCGACCGGATCGACCGGGAGTACGCGCAGCCGCTGGACGTCGAGGCACTCGCGCGCGGCGCCGGCATGGCGGCCGGGCACCTCAGCCGGGAGTTCCGGCTCGCGTACGGGCAGTCGCCGTACGGCTATCTGGTGGCGCGCCGCATCGAACGTGCGGCGGCGCTGCTGCGCCGGGGCGACCTCGGCGTCACCGAGGTCTGCTCCGCGGTCGGCTGCCCTTCGCCCGGCACCTTCGGCACCCGCTTCACCGAGCTGGTCGGCGTACCGCCGAGCGCCTACGGACCGGTCAGGAATCGAGAAGCACCGGCCGCCCCGCCGCAACTAGCGTCAAGGACATGAACTCCATCGCATCCGTCACCCTCGAGGTGGCCGACCCCACGGCCGCCGACCGCTTCTACACCGCCTTCGGTCTGGGCGCCCAGGTCCGCCTGCGCGCCTCGCAGGCACCGACGACCGGCTTCCGCGGGTTCGCGCTCTCGCTCACCGTGTCCCAGCCGTCCGTCGTCAACGGCTTCATCGGCGCCGCCCTCGACGCCGGTGCCACGCCGCTGAAGCCGGCCGCCAAGTCCTTCTGGGGCTACGGCGGCGTCGTACAGGCACCGGACGGGACGATCTGGAAGGTCGCCACGTCGCAGAAGAAGGACAGCGGCCCGGCCCCTCTGCAGTTCGACGAGGTGGTGCTGCTGCTGGGATCCGCGGACGTGACCGCGAGCAAGCGGTTCTACGTCGGCCGCGGACTCGCCGTGGAGAAGAGCTTCGGCAGCAAGTACGTCCAGTTCCAGGCCCCGACGGGCGGGGTCAAGCTGGCGCTGTACGGGCGCCGCGCCCTCGCCAAGGACCTCGGCGTCCCCGCCGACGGCACGGGATCGCACCGGCTCGTGCTCGGCGGCGACGCCGGTGCCTTCGCCGACCCGGACGGCTTCGCCTGGGAGGCCGCGTCGCTGACGCCCGCGCCCTGACCTGCCGCCGACCCACCGGCGACCGACCGATCAGTTTCCACGACCCGTATGAGAGAGGACGCCCGTCATGGCGAGCACGGAGAAGTACGACGGATTCACGGCCGAGGAGCGGGACGCGATGAAGGAGCGTGCCAGTGAGCTGAAGGCCACCGCGCGCCGCGGCTCGCGGGCGGCCAAGGCGGACGGGGACGGCGAGGTGCGGGCCAAGATCGCCGACATGCCGGACGCGGACCGCGTCATCGCCGAGCGCATCCACGACATCGTCAAGGCCAACGCGCCGGAGCTCACGCCGAAGCTCTGGTACGGCATGCCCGCCTACGCGAGGGACGGCAAGGTCGTCTGCTTCTTCCAGAGCGCGCAGAAGTTCAAGACGAGGTACGCCACCCTCGGCTTCAGCGACCTGGCGAAGCTCGACGACGGCACGATGTGGCCGGCCGCCTACGCCCTGACCGAGCTGACGCCCGACGACGAGGCGCGGATCGGCGCACTCGTCAAGCGCGCGGTGAGCTGAGGCAGCCGTCAAGTGAATTCAGTGGCGCACCAGGGCTGTTGCGTACGAACATGCGCCGCATGAGCGATCAACCCGAGCGATGGACCGAGGCAACCGTCTACCCCGACATGTGGGCCGACCCGGACGACGACCCCCGCAACAACGAGAACAGCCCGGAGGGCGAGCTCGCGACGCTGCAGGACTTCCTGGCGAACTACCGCCTGACCCTGCGGATGAAGTGCGAGGGACTGGACGCGGAGCAGCTGGCCCGCCGGTCGGTTCCGCCCTCGACGATGTCGCTGCTCGGCCTGCTGAGGCACCTCGCCGAGGCGGAACGGGACTGGCGGAACTGGATCACCGACGGTGAACCGGTGCCGAAACTGTACGGCGCGAAGGACGCGGACTTCCACGGAGCCGTCGCCGAGCAGGCCGTGGTCGATGCCGCCCACGCCGATCTGGAGCGCGAGCAGGCCGCGACCGACGCCGCGCTGGCCGAGCACCCGGATCTGGGCGAGCGGGTGGGGAAGGACGGGATCGCGATCCGGGAGCTGATGGTGCACCGCATCGAGGAGTACGCCCGGCACTGCGGGCAGGCCGACCTGTTGCGCGAGTGCGTCGACGGCCGGGTGGGCCAGTAGCGCTCGCTCCCCGGCCCGGCGACACCTCCGGCCGGCAGGGGGTGGAGGTGTCGCCGCGAACCGTCGGCAGGGTCGGTCAGCGGGCCGTGCCGAAGTCCTGCGTCCAGTAGGAGTTCGGCTGCGCGAGGCCGACGCCGATCTCCTTGAAGGCACAGTTGAGGATGTTCTCGCGGTGCCCGGGGCTGTTCATCCAGCCGGTCATGACCTGCTCGGGCGTGCTGTAGCCGTACGCGACGTTCTCGCCGTACGTCATCCAGCTGAAGCCGCTGCGGGTGATGCGCTCGCCCGGGTCCGAGCCGTCGGAGCCGGTGTGCGACATGTTGGAGTGCGCGGCCATGTCCTGGCTGTGGTTCAGCGCGGCGGCCGTCAGCTTCGGATTGACGGTCAGCGCCGAGCAGCCGACCTTGGCGCGCTCCTTGTTCACGAGGGCCACCACCTCGGCCGCCGGGCCGGAGGCCGTACCGGTCGGGGTGGTCGGCTGCTGCGCGGTGGGCGGAGCCGTCGGCTTCGCCGGGGCAGGGCGCGCGGGCTTCGCCGCGGGAGGCTGCTGCGTCGGCTCGGCGGCCGGCTGGGTCGGCTCCGGGGCCTGCGTGGTCTGCGCGGCCGGCGTGGCCGTCGCCGTCTCGACCGGGAGGGGGGCGTCCGTCGGTTCCGTCAGGGTCAGGATCGACTCGGTGGGGGAGGGGACGCTGTGGGAGGGGCGCATGCCGTGCCTGCCGCCGGCCTTCGCCCCACCTGCCTCATTGGTGTGCAGGCATGCCATGGCGGCCGTGGGTATTCCCACGAGGCCCAGGGTGACGGCGGCGATGGTTATTTTCTTGTAGTGCGTCTTCTTGCGGTGCTTGTGCATGCGTGACCTCACGTGGTTTCTGCGATGCGTCCTGCGCCTGAGCTGCTGGAGCGCGGGGGCCGGGCCGCCATTCTTAGAAGCCCCGGAACGGGCTGGCAAGTCTCGCCGCCGGGCGGCGGAGCAGGGCCGGACGCCGGGCTTGAAAAGGGCGGACAGTCGTGCTGACCGGGTGGCCGGCCGGCCGCGTGAGATCGGGATCCACCATCAGACATGGTCGTGACGTGGCAAGTTGCCGCAGACGGCGCCCTTGCGTGCGATACCCATGTCGGGCGAAGAGGGGAATGTCGATTCGAGTGGGACAAATATCGACATGTCGGGGAAGGGTGAACGGACGTAATGCTTCCGTGATCAGTTGTCCCGTGGTGATGCATGTCACTGTTTCGCGTGGAACCAAGCGGGGTTTCGGGGGCGGGTGGTGCGCACCCGCCCCCGGCCGCCGCTGATCAGAACCAGTTGATGGTGAGGGGGAAGGTGGTGGTGGCGGTTGCCGTGGTGGTGTCGGTGGCGGTTGCGGTGATGGGGA
>NZ_JOCX01000002.1 GCF_000717915.1 Streptomyces sp. NRRL S-244 | reverse complement strand
GGCGGAGGGCCTGGGGGCGGGTGGGTCAGAAGACCGATTCGGCCTCGTACATGCGGTCGTCCGGGACCGTCTTCAGTTCGGTGACCGCGTGGGCCAGGGGGGCCATCACGATGTCGGTGCCGCGCAGGGCGGTCATGTTGCCGAAGTCGCCGCGGTGGACGGCCTCCACCGCGTGCCAGCCGAAGCGGGTGGCGAGGACGCGGTCGTAGGCGGTGGGGACGCCGCCGCGCTGGACGTGGCCGAGGATGACCGGGCGGGCCTCCTTGCCGAGGCGGTGTTCCAGCTCGACGGCCAGGCGGTTGCCGATGCCGGCGAAGCGCTCGTGGCCGTACTGGTCGATGGCGCCCTTCTCGTACGGCATGGAGCCCTCGGCCGGGTGCGCGCCTTCGGCGACGCAGATGACGGCGAACTTCTTCCCGCGGGAGAATCGTTCCTCCACCATCTTCACCAGGGCGTCCACCTCGAAGGGGCGCTCCGGCAGGCAGATCCCGTGGGCGCCGCCGGCCATGCCGGACTCCAGGGCGATCCAGCCCGCGTGCCGGCCCATGACCTCGACGACCATCACGCGCTGGTGCGATTCGGCGGTGGTCTTGAGGCGGTCGATGGCCTCGGTGGCGACCATGACGGCGGTGTCGAAGCCGAAGGTCCGGTCGGTGGAGGAGATGTCGTTGTCGATGGTCTTCGGCACGCCGACGACCGGCATCCCCGCGTCCGAGAGCATCCGGGCGGCGGTCAGGGTGCCCTCGCCGCCGATCGGGATGAGGGCGTCGATGCCGTAGCGCGTCGCCAATTCATGGGCGTTCTCGGCGGCTTCGTGCAGCCGCGCGCGCTCCATGCGGGCCGAACCGAGAATCGTGCCGCCGCGGGCCAGGATGCCGCTGACGGCATTGATGTCGAGGGGGCGGTGGTGGCCGTCCAGGAGGCCCTTGAAGCCGTCCTCGAAACCGATGACTTCGTCGCCGTGGCCGACCACGGCGCGGTGTACGACCGAACGGATGACAGCGTTCAGCCCCGGGCAGTCGCCGCCTGCGGTGAGAACTCCGATACGCATCGTGCTGTGTCTCCTGCTCCTGGTCGTACCGGGCCGTACGCGTGCGGGCGGACAGCCGTACATCTGAAGGGCGTCGTGTTCGTCATGGTGAAGCGTGTCCGATTGTTCCACGGGCCGACGGTGCGGCGCGTTCTGCGCTGCTCCGCCCACCAGGCCTTTCGACCCCCGCGAACAGGCCTTTCCCGGCGGGCGCCCTATCTGGCCGCCGAGGTATTGTCAAGAGGTCAGGCCCACCCTAACGGGGAAAAAACCACCACATCCACTACATCCACGACATCCACACGATGGGACGGAGACCACGCGTGACGCGCAGCGTGTACGTGACCGGTATCGAGCGGGGGGACGGCCGCCAGGTCGTCGAGCTGGGGATCATGGAGCTGCTGACCCGCCAGACGGCGCGGGTCGGCGTGTACCGGCCGTTGCTCCACGACGGACCGGACCGGCTCTTCGATCTCCTGAAGGCCCGATACCGGATCGACCAGGACGCCGCGACGGCCTACGGCATGGAGTACCGCGAGGCCTCCGCCGTCCTGGCCGAGAAGGGCACCGACGAGCTCGTGTCCCGGCTGGTGGACGGCTACCACCGGGTCGCCCGCGACTACGAGGTCATGCTCGTCCTCGGCACCGACTACGCCGATACGAACCTCCCCGACGAGCTGGCGCTCAACGCCCGCCTCGCCAACGAGCTGGGGGCCGTCGTGGTGCCCGTCGTCGGCGGCACCAAGCACCCCGCCGAGGCGGTGCGCGCCGAGGCCCAGAGCGCCTTCCGCGCGTACGAGGCCCTCGGCTGCCACGTCGTCGCGATGATGGTCAACCGGGTGGCCGCCGAGGACCGGGACGGCATAGCCGAGCGGCTGGCCGCCCGCCTGCCCGTGCCCTGCTACGTGCTGCCGGACGACAAGTCGCTCTCCGCCCCGACCGTCGCCCAGATCACCCGGGCGCTCGGCGCCGAGGTGCTCCTCGGCGACGACGCCGGGCTGGCCCGCGACGCCGTGGACTTCGTCTTCGGCGGAGCCATGCTGCCGAACTTCCTGAACGCCCTGACGCCCGGCTGCCTGGTCGTCACGCCCGGGGACCGCGCCGACCTGGTCATCGGGGCGCTGGCCGCGCACGCCTCGGGAACCCCGCCGATCGCCGGCGTGCTGCTGACCCTGAACGAGCGGCCGGGCCCGGACATCCTGACCCTGGCCTCGAAGCTGGCGCCGGGCACCCCGGTGGTCTCGGTGGCCGGCAACAGCTTCCCGACGGCCGCCGAACTGTTCTCGTTGCAGAGCCGGTTGAACTCCGCGACCCCGCGCAAGCTGGAGACCGCGCTCGGCCTGTTCGAGCGGCACGTGGACACCGCCGAACTGCGCGGGCTGCTGTCGGTGGCCCGCTCCGAGCGCGTCACGCCGATGATGTTCGAGCACGAGCTGCTGGAGCGGGCCCGCGCCGAGCGCCGCCGCGTGGTGCTCCCCGAGGGCACCGAGGAGCGCGTGCTGCGCGCCGCGGACGTGGTGCTGCGCCGCGGGGTCTGCGACCTGACCCTGCTGGGCGAGGAGCAGGCGATCCTGAAGAAGGCCGC
The DNA here is from genome assembly GCF_000717915.1 of Streptomyces sp. NRRL S-244. Lineage (GTDB taxonomy): Bacteria > Actinomycetota > Actinomycetes > Streptomycetales > Streptomycetaceae > Streptomyces. Next base: position 380,904 of record NZ_JOCX01000002.1, on the reverse strand, counting down.
CGACCTGGGCATCGACATCTCCGCGGCGCAGCTCATCGATCCGGCGACCTCCCCGCTGCGGGAACGTTTCGCCGAGTACTACGCACAGGTCCGCGCCCACAAGGGCATGACCGTCGAGCTGGCCCTCGACGTGGTCACCGACGTGAACTACTTCGGCACCCTGATGGTCCAGGAGGGCCTCGCCGACGGCATGGTCTCCGGCTCGGTGCACTCCACCGCCGCGACCATCCGGCCCGCCTTCGAGATCATCAAGACGAAGCCCGAGGCCTCGATCGTCTCCTCGGTCTTCTTCATGTGCCTGGCCGACCGGGTCCTCGTCTACGGGGACTGCGCGGTCAATCCGGACCCGGGCGCCGAGCAGCTCGCCGACATCGCCGTCCAGTCGGCGGCGACCGCGGCCGCCTTCGGGGTCGAGCCGCGGATCGCGATGCTCTCGTACTCGACCGGCACCTCGGGCACCGGCGCCGACGTGGACAAGGTCCGCAAGGCCACCGAGATCGTCCGCGCGCAGCGCCCCGATCTGCTGATCGAGGGCCCGATCCAGTACGACGCCGCCGTCGAGCCCTCGGTCGCTGCGACCAAGCTGCCCGGGTCGGAGGTGGCCGGCCGCGCGAGCGTGCTGATCTTCCCGGACCTCAACACGGGCAACAACACGTACAAGGCCGTGCAGCGCTCCGCGGGCGCCGTCGCGGTCGGCCCGGTGCTCCAGGGTCTGCGCAAGCCGGTCAACGACCTCTCGCGCGGCGCGCTGGTGCAGGACATCGTCACCACCGTGGCGATCACCGCGATCCAGGCGCAGGGCGCTCAGCCCGCGCAGGCGCCCACCGCCTGACCCCCGTACGGCCCCGGCCCCCACTCCGAAGGAAAGACGCACATCGTGACCACCGCATCGCGCGTACTCGTCCTCAACTCCGGCTCCTCGTCGGTGAAGTACCAGCTGCTCGACATGGCGGACTCCGCCCGCCTCGCCGTCGGCCTGGTGGAACGGATCGGCGAAGAGACCTCGCGCCTCGTGCACGAGCCGCTCACCGGCCCCGGCGCGGTCGGCGGCAAGCGCGAGCGGCTCGGCGTGATCGCGGACCACGAGGCCGCGCTCCGGGCCGTCGCGGCGGAGCTCGCCGCCGACGGGCTGGGCCTGGACTCCCCCGAACTGGCGGCCGTCGGGCACCGGGTGGTGCACGGCGGGACCCGGTTCACGCAGCCGACGGTGATCGACGACGAGGTGCTGGCGGAGATCCGGAGCCTGATCCCCCTCGCCCCGCTGCACAACCCGGCGAACGTGACCGGCATCGAGGTGGCGCGCTCGCTGCGCGCGGACATCCCGCAGGTGGCGGTCTTCGACACGGCCTTCCACTCGACGATGCCGGAGTACGTGGCCCGGTACGCGATCGACGCGGCGACGGCGGAGAAGTACGCCATCCGGCGGTACGGGTTCCACGGCACCTCCCACGCGTACGTCTCGCGGGCGACGGCCGCCCTGCTCGGCCGGCCGGCGCAGGACGTGAACGTGATCGTGCTGCACCTGGGCAACGGGGCCTCGGCCTCGGCGGTCCGGGGCGGGGTGTGCGTGGAGACGTCGATGGGCCTGACCCCGCTGGAGGGTCTGGTCATGGGCACCCGTTCGGGCGACCTGGATCCGGCGGTCGTCTTCCACCTGGCGCGGGTGGGCGGCTTCTCGGTGGATGAGATCGATTCGCTCCTGAACAAGAAGAGCGGTCTGCTGGGCCTGTGCGGCGACAACGACATGCGCGAGGTGCTGCGGCGGGCGGGCGAGGGCGACGAGTCGGCGCGGCTCGCCTTCGCGGCGTACGTCCACCGCCTGAAGAAGTACATCGGCGCCTACTCGGCGGTGCTCGGCCGGGTGGACGCGGTGGCGTTCACGGCGGGGGTCGGCGAGAACGCGCACCAGGTCCGGGAAGCTGCCGTCGACGGCCTCGCGGAGCTGGGGCTCGCGCTGGACCCGGAGGCCAATGCCGTGCGCTCTTCCGAGCCGCGGCTGGTGTCGCCGGACTACGCGCGGGTGGCGGTGGCCGTGGTCCCGACGGATGAGGAACTGGAGATCGCCACCCAGGCGTACGCGCTGGTTACTCAGTAGTCACTTGGACTTTCCACCAGACGGAATATTCCGCTACGAAACAAACGGATAGGATCCGCTCCATGCGCCGTTCCAAAATCGTCTGCACGCTGGGCCCCGCCGTCGACTCGTATGAGCAGCTGAAAGCGCTCATCGAGGCAGGTATGAACGTGGCCCGATTCAACTTCAGCCACGGATCCCAGGCAGAACACCAGGAGCGGTACGACCGCGTCCGGAAGGTCTCCGAGGACACCGGGCGCGCGGTCGGCGTCCTCGCCGACCTCCAGGGCCCCAAGATCCGTCTGGAGACCTTCGCCGAGGGCCCCGTCGAGCTGGTGCGCGGTGACGAGTTCACCATCACCACCGAGGACGTCCCGGGCGACAAGTCCATCTGCGGCACGACCTACAAGGGCCTGCCGGGCGACGTCTCGCAGGGCGACCAGATCCTGATCAACGACGGCAACGTCGAGCTGCGGGTGACCGAGGTCGAGGGCCCGCGGGTCAAGACCATCGTCATCGAGGGCGGTGTGATCTCGGACCACAAGGGCATCAACCTGCCGGGTGCCGCCGTGAACGTCCCCGCACTGTCGGAGAAGGACGTCGACGACCTCCGCTTCGCCCTGCGGATGGGCTGCGACATGGTCGCCCTGTCCTTCGTCCGCGACGCCAACGACGTCAAGGACGTCCACAAGGTCATGGACGAGGAGGGCCGCCGGGTCCCCGTCATCGCCAAGGTGGAGAAGCCGCAGGCCGTCGAGAACATGGCGGCCGTGGTGGACGCCTTCGACGCGGTCATGGTGGCCCGTGGCGACCTGGCCGTCGAGTACCCGCTCGAAAAGGTCCCGATGGTCCAGAAGCGGCTCATCGAGATGTGCCGCCGCAACGCCAAGCCGGTGATCGTCGCGACCCAGATGATGGAGTCGATGATCACCAACTCCCGCCCGACCCGCGCGGAGGCGTCCGACGTCGCCAACGCGATCCTCGACGGCGCGGACGCGGTCATGCTGTCGGCCGAGTCCTCGGTCGGCGCTTACCCGATCGAGACCGTCAAGACGATGTCGAAGATCGTCTCGGCGGCCGAGGAGGAGCTGCTGTCCAAGGGCCTGCAGCCGCTGGTCCCGGGCAAGAAGCCCCGTACGCAGGGCGGCTCCGTCGCCCGCGCGGCCTGCGAGATCGCGGACTTCCTCGACGGCAAGGCGCTCATCGCCTTCACGCAGTCCGGTGACACGGCCCGCCGCCTGTCGCGCTACCGCGTGACCCAGCCGATCCTGGCCTTCACCACCGACGTCAACACCCGCAACCAGCTCACGCTGAGCTGGGGCGTCGAGTCCTACATCGTCCCGCACGTGGACACCACCGACGCGATGGTCGACCTGGTCGACGGCGAACTGCTGAAGCTGGGCCGCCACAACGCCGGCGACACGATGGTCATCACCGCCGGCTCGCCCCCCGGCGTCCCGGGCACGACCAACATGGTCCGCGTCCACCACCTGGGCGGCCAGGCCCAGGCCTGACGCCCGCCGCACCTCTGCCGCACAGACACCGAGGGCGGCACCCCGGTCCCTGTCAGGGATCCGGGGTGCCGCCCTCGGTGCGTCGCACGCGGTGCGGGGTTCGCAGTGCCGTACGGGACTACGGGACGGGACTACTCCGGCGGGCCGACGTAGTTGTGCAGGCCCGGGACCGTGAGCGTGCCGCCGAACTGGCCGGCCTGGACGACCTTCACGTTCGAGAAGAACGCGAACGGGACGTTCAGGGGCGGCGGGCTGTTCGGGGTGAACTCGATCGGGATCAGGCCGAAGAGGTTCCCCTTGAGGCTCTCGGTGTACATCGTCACCGTGCCGCCGCGGATCTTGGAGGTGGAGCCCGGGCGGGACTTCAGGTGGGCGACGTTCCCGGTCTTGCCGACCGTCTGGTAGAGGTCCTTGATGTCCAGCGAGTCCGCCGTGAACTTCAGGACCTTCTTCGTCTTGCCGCTCGCCGTTTTCACCTCGACTATGCCGTGGTAATCCAGGCCGTAGAGAGTCAGCAGCGAGCTGTCGAGGTACCAGGGCTCGTCCGGCAGGAGCGGGATGCCCGGCTCCAGTTCGGCGTCGGCCAGCGCCTTGGCGTCGTACGTCGGGCAGGGGAAGGGCTGCTTCCCGTCCGCGTCCTTCGTCTCGTCGGTCTTGGACTTGTCCTCGTCGGCCGCCTTGCCCGTCTCGTCCTTCGGCGTCTTCGCGGTGTCCTTGACGTCCTCGGACAGCTCCTTGACGTCGACACCGGCCTTCTTCGCGGCGTCGCGGATCGCGTCCGCGGCCGGGTCCGGCTGCGGGGCGGGCTTCGTCGCGGGCGGCGTCGTCGTGGCGGGCTTGGTCGGCGTGGGCGTCGGGGTCGGGGTGGCCGACGGGTGCGCGCCCAGGATCGGGGTGGTGATGCCGTCCACGATGCCCTTGACCTTGTCGCCGATGCCCAGGGGGTCCAGCGGGTTCGGCGTCTTGGACGCGGACGGCGCGGCGGCCGGGGCCGACGGGGCGGTCTGCTTCGACTGGGTGGTGGCCTCCGCCGACTTGCTGGCGGACGGCTGCGGAGCCTTCGGTGTCTTCGCTGCCTTGGACGCGCCCGGCGAGGGGGTCGTGGAGGGCGACGAACTCGGCGAGGGCGACGCGGACGGGCTCGGAGAGGCCGACTCCGCGGGTTCGTCGGACCGCGTCACACACGGGCCGGGCGCGAAGGGGATCTCCTCGTCGGCGAGCGCCAGCTTCGGCGCCATGCCCATCCCGACGAAGACGGCGGTCGGCATGGCCGCCAGCGCCATCGTCTTGCCGACGGGTATCTGGATCTTGTTCAGCAGCGACTTCCGGGGCGCGGCGTGCCGCGGACCCCTTCGTTCACGGGACTCTGCGCTCGGGGTCACGTCCCGCTGCGTCTCGTCACCCCGCACTGTTCCTCCCGCCATCGGCATGGGCAGTCGTCTCGGTCGCGTAAGCCGTTTCCGTGTCGCGGGGGCCGGGCACTCCCAGGGGGCCGTCCACGTACGCCTCCGCCTTGGCCGCCGCCGCGTCCTCCTGCGCGTCCTCCGGCTTGCCCGGCGCCCACGAGAGCGCGAGGGCTCCGCCGACCAGGGCGAACAGGAAGCCGAGGAAGAAGCCGCCCAGGTTCGACACCGGCAGGGAGACCAGGGCGAGCAGGATCGACGCCACTCCGGCGAAGACCCGGATGCCCTGCTGGAACCAGAGGGCCAGGCCGAGGGTGATGAGCAGGACGCCGATGATCAGCGAGCCCGCGCCCGCGGTCGTCGCCATGGCGATGGTGACGTTGCCCAGCCGGAGGTCCGCGTACGGGAAGTACGCGATGGGAATGCCGCCGATGAGAGTGAAGAGGCCCGCCCAGAAGGGCCGGCCGCCACTCCAGGCGCGGAAGCGGTAGTACACCGCGGTGAGCCATGCGTCGTCTGCGGCGCGAACCGGGGCCTGGGGGTTCATGGACAACAGCTCCCTGGAAACGGTGGTACGGAGAACTGGGGGAGCCCGGTGGGACGGGCGGCGGCCACGGCCGCCACCCGCCTCTACCGGTCACGCCCCGGGACGGACTACTTCTCGTCCTGGTAGCACGGCTGGTCGCCGCTGAGCAGGCGCAGCTTGAGGTCGGGCAGCGTGAAGGTGCCCGCCGTCGTCGCCCAGGCCTTCTGACGCACGTTCGTCAGCACGGCCTTCTTGGCGCGCTGCGAGAACAGGGCGCCGTTGGCCACCGTGCCGGCCTGCGGCGCGGTGGGGTGCTTGTCGTCGGCCGCGGCGCCGACCGCGACACCGATGTCCAGGTCGGTGAACGTGGCGTCGGTGTCGAGCTCGGCGACATCCAGGTAGATGTTGTCCGCGACGGCCGGCTTGCCCTTGTTGCCCGTGCGCAGCTGCATCGTGATGTTGCCGAGGCCGGGAATCGGGGTCACCAGCGACTGGCACATGTTGGTGATCTCGGCGTGGCGGAACCCGGAGATGGTGACCGGGTGCGCCGCGTCCTTGCCGTCCAGGCCCTTGCCCTTGGCGACGCTGCCGTACTGGAGCAGGTCGTCACCGTCGAGCTTGTCGGCCGAGACCTTGAAGTCCTGGCCGGAGACGCTGAAGGACGCCGCGAGGGCACCCTGCGCCAGACCCACACCGACCGCGGCGGTGGCCGCGATGCTCGGCACCATGACGAGCGCGAAGCGCTTCCATCTGGTCCCGCCACGAACCTGAGAACTCATTATTCGTTCCTCCTTCTCGGACGTACATCTCCGGTCCGGGCCGTACCCGTCCTGGGATGGGAGAAGTGCTACGTCCTCGGGAAGGAGCGCAGGCGACCGAGCCGCGGCACAGCCGCGTCCGACACACCGGCGTTCACCCCCGAGCGACAACCACTGGGTCACGCGTTCGCGCAACCAGGAGGACAGGCTCCGCCGGTGCGGCGAAGACCCCCCTGTCCAGCAGCCGGCACCCCTGGCACCGGCCGGCCCGGTGGGGACCCTCCGCCGCGGCTCCGGATGAGCGGGGCTGCGGGAAGGACCGAGCGTCGCCGATCGTGGTCCATTCCAGGCCGGGGCACAAGGGGGTTCGTTACTGGCGGGTAACGGCAAGATAACCGGGGATCGACCCGGTGCCATCGGGTGACGACGCTGGGTGTCACCGAAGGCCACGACAGAGTGGAGGATTCATGGACACACCGGACAGTTCACGGGGTTCCACTTACTGCGAGTAACAGCAGCTGCGATTACCAAGTTTTGGTAAAGCGCAGCCGCTGTTTCTCCATCTGTCAATAAATCGTCGGCGGCTAGAACAGCACCCGCGCGAGCGCCGTACGGGCCGCCGCCACCCGGGGGTCGTCCGCCCCGATGACCTCGAACAGCTCCAGCAGCCGGACCCGCACCGCGTCCCGGTCCGCGCCGGCCGTCACCCGGACCGTGTCCACCAGGCGCCCGAAGGCGTCCTCCACGTGACCGCCGACCAGGTCCAGGTCCGCCGCGGCGATCTGGGCCGCCGGGTCCTTCGGGTCCTCGGCCGCCGCCGCGCGCACCGCCTGCGGGTTCATGTCCCTGACCCGGGCGAGCAGCTCGGCCTGGGCCAGGCCCAGCCTGGCCTCGGTGTTCGCCGGGTCGTCCGCCAGTACGTTCTTGTACGCCTGCACCGCGCCGCCCAGGTCACCGGCGTCCAGCGCGACGACGGCCGCTTCCAGCAGCGCGTCGTACGGGCCCGCCGGGTCCTGCTCCTCACCTGCGGCCGGGGCGCCCGCGGGGCCGCCCCCGGCGTTCGGGTCCACCTCGATGCCGATGATCCCGAACCGCTCCTCGGCGACCTGGACCAGCTGCGCGAGGGTCGCGCGGATCTCCTGCTCGGGCGCCACGCCCTGGAACAGCGGCAGCACCTGGCCCGCGACCACGGCGAACACGGCCGGGATGCCCTGGATGCCGAACTGCTGCATCAGCATCTGGTTGGAGTCGACGTCGACCTTGGCCAGCAGGAGGCGGCCGTTCGCCTCGACGGTCAGGCGCTCCAGCAGCGGGCTGAGCTGCTTGCACGGCTCGCACCACTCGGCCCAGAAGTCCAGGATGACCGGGACCTCGGCGGAGAGCTGGAGGACGTCGCGTTCGAAGCCGGCCTCGTCGACGTCGATCACGAGCGCGGACGGCGGCACGGTACCCGCGGAGGCGGGCGCGCCGCCCTGGGCGGCCTGCCGGGCCGCTTCGGCACGGGCCTGCTCGGCCTTCGCCTTGGCCTCGCCGGCCGCCTTCACAGCGGCGAGGTCGACGACGCCGCTCATGGACATGTTTCTGGGCTGCATGCGTACATCCTCCCCCGTGTGCGCGCGCCGACGAAAAAGATCGGCCGAAATGCCTTCTTGAGTACCCTCGGTGGTGCGTTGTTGGCGCCGGGTCCCCACCTGGCGCCGGTAGCTCTTCGCGTGGTCGTCGCTCTTACGCTACGAGCCGTAGCGTAACTCCCCGCGCCCCTTCGCGCCCCGTGATCTGAAGCACAGCATTTCGGGACCCGCCGCCTTGGCTACCGGCGGGTATGGTCTCGGCCATGCGCAACCCCAGCTCCCCGACCGGACGCACCGGCCGCCCCCGCAGCGCCGCCGCGGACGCCGCGATCCTCGCCGCGACGCGGGACGCGCTGGTCGATCTGGGCTGGTCGAAGCTGACGATGGGCGACGTCTCGTCCCGGGCCGGGGTCGCCAAGACCACCCTCTACCGCCGCTGGGCCAGCAAGAACGAGCTGGTCGTGGATGCCGTCGCGGAGCTCTTCGACTCCCTCGAACTCCCCGACCGCGGCTCCCTCGAAGCCGATATAGAGGACGTGGTCCTCCAGTTCGCGGCGCTGCTGCGGCGGCCGGAGGCCCGTACGGCCCTGATGGCGGTCGTCGCCGAGTCCACCCGGGACGAGGCGCTGCGCGACCGGATCCGGTCGGCGATCGTGGACCGGCAGAAACGTCTCGTCGTACTGGGGCGCGAACGGGCCCAGGCCCGCGGCGAACTCCCGTACGAGGAGGACGAGACCCTCGCCGGCCGCACCACGGACCTGATCTTCGACGTGATCGCCGGCACGGTGGTGCACCGGGCGCTGGTCAGCTCGGAGCCGGTGGACGAGCTCTGGGTGTCCACCTTCACGGCCCTGCTGATGCACGGCCTCCGGGGCCCGGCCCACGCCTGACACCCCTCGCGCCCGGCACGGCGAAGGCCGGCCGCGGCGGCCCCTGAAAGGGGCGCCCACGACCGGCCTTCCACCGCACGGGCGGGGCTCAGAAGCCCGGCGGCTCCGTGTACGTGCCCCACTCGTCCCGCAGCACGTTGCAGATCTCCCCGAGCGTGGCCTCGGCGCGCACCGCGTCCAGCATCGCCGGGATCATGTTCGACCCGTCGCGGGCGGCGGCCAGCATCGCGTCCAGCGAGGACTTCACCTTCGCGTCGTCGCGCCGCGCCTTGCGCGCCGCCAGGTGCTCCACCTGTACGCGCTCCACCTCGTGGCTGACGCGCAGGATCTCCAGGTCCCCGGTCACCGACCCGTGGTGCACGTTGACGCCGACGACCCGCTTGTCGCCCTTCTCCAGCGAGCGCTGGTACTGGAACGCCGACTCGGCGATCTCCCCGGTGAACCAGCCGTCCTCGATGCCGCGCAGGATGCCCGAGGTGATCGGCCCGATCGGGTGCTGCCCGTCCGGGTGGGCGCGCAGGCCGCGCTCCTTGATCTGGTCGAAGATCTTCTCGGCGTCGGCCTCGATGCGGTCGGTGAGCTGCTCCACGTACCAGGAACCGCCCAGCGGGTCGGCCACGTTGGCCACCCCGGTCTCCTCCATCAGCACCTGCTGCGTGCGCAGGGCGATCTCGGCCGCCTGCTCGCTGGGCAGCGCGAGGGTCTCGTCGAGGGCGTTGGTGTGCAGCGAGTTGGTGCCGCCGAGGACGGCCGCGAGGGCCTCGACGGCGGTGCGCACGACGTTGTTGTACGGCTGCTGCGCGGTCAGCGAGACGCCGGCCGTCTGGGTGTGGAAGCGCAGCCACATCGACTTCTCGCTCTGCGCCCCGTACACCTCCTTCATCCAGCGCGCCCAGATCCGGCGGGCGGCGCGGAACTTGGCGATCTCCTCGAAGAAGTCGAGGTGCGCGTCGAAGAAGAAGGAGAGGCCGGAGGCGAAGTGGTCCACGTCCAGACCGCGGGACAGGCCCAGCTCCACGTACCCGAAGCCGTCGGCGAGGGTGTACGCCAGCTCCTGCGCGGCCGTCGCCCCGGCCTCGCGGATGTGGTAGCCGGAGACGGACAGCGGCTTGTACGCCGGGATGCCCTTCGCGCAGTACTCCATGAGGTCGCCGATGAGGCGCAGGTGCGGCTCGGGTTCGAAGAGCCACTCCTTCTGGGCGATGTACTCCTTGAAGATGTCGGTCTGGAGCGTGCCGTTGAGCACGGCCGGGTCCACGCCCTGCCGTTCGGCGGCGACCAGGTACATGCAGAAGGCGGGCACGGCCGGGCCCGAGATCGTCATGGAGGTGGTCACGTCGCCCAGCGGGATGTCCTGGAAGAGGACCTCCATGTCGGCGGCGGAGTCTATGGCGACCCCGCAGTGGCCGACCTCGCCGAGCGAGCGGGGGTCGTCGGAGTCGCGCCCCATGAGGGTCGGCATGTCGAAGGCCACGGAGAGCCCGCCGCCGCCGGCGGCCAGGATCATCTTGTAGCGCTCGTTGGTCTGCTCGGCGTTGCCGAACCCGGCGAACTGGCGGATGGTCCAGGTCCGGCCCCGGTATCCGGTGGCGTGCAGGCCGCGGGTGTACGGGTACTCCCCCGGCCAGCCGATGCGCTCGAATCCCTCGTAGGCGTCGCCGGGGCGGGGCCCGTAGACGGGATCGACGTCATCCCCGGAGAGCGTGGTGAAATCGGCCTCGCGCTTGCGGGCCTTGTCATAGCGGGCCTGCCAGCGGCGGCGGCCCTCCTCGATGGCGTCAGCGTCCATACCCATGAATTTACTAGGACGTCCTAGTAAATGTCGATGGGAAACCCCGGGGAGTATCCCCGGGGTGCCGGTATGCCGGCGGCGCTCTAGGCCCCGGCGGTGACCGGAGCGCCCTCGACGAGCGGCTCGACCTCGGCGCGGACCTTGCGCTCGACGAAGAAGGCGGCCAGCGGGATCGTGCCGGAGACCAGCACCCAGAGCAGCTTCGGGAACGGCCACCTGGCCTTGGAGCCCAGGTCGAAGGCGAACACCAGGTAGATCATGAACAGCACGCCGTGCACCTGCGAGACCGCGAGGGTCAGGTCGGCGCCGGTGTCGAAGCCGTACTTGAAAACCATGCAGGTGCAGAGGATCAACAGCATGACCGCGGTCAGATAGGCCATGACCCGGTAGCGGGTCAGCACGCTCTTCTTCATGCCGATGAGCCTAACCGTCCGTTTTGCTCGATCTTGACGGGGGCCCGGCGAGCGCGGTCCGCGGCTCCTCTACTCCTCGAAGTCCGCCGCGGCGACCCGCAGGGGACGCAGGAGCGCGAAGATCTCCTGGCACTCCTCGGCGTCGTACGCGCGGAGCCCGAAGTCGACCGCCATCAGGTCCTTCGTCGCCGCCTCGACGACCTCGCGGCCCTTGTCCGTGATGGACGCGAGCGTGCCGCGGCCGTCGTTCGGGTTGGGCCGCTTGGCCACCAGCCCGGACCGCACCAGCCGGTCCACCGTGTTCGTCACCGACGTCGGGTGGACCATCAGCCGCTCGCCGATCTTCGACATCGGCAGTTCGCCGGCCTTGGAGAAGGTGAGCAGCACCAGCGCCTCGTACCGCGCGAAGGTCAGCCCGTACGGCTTGACCACCGCGTCGACCTCGCCGAGCAGGATCTGGTGCGCGCGCATGATCGAGGTGATGGCGGCCATCGAGGGCACCGGCCCCCAGCGGCGCTGCCAGAGCTCGTCGGCGCGGGCGATGGGGTCGAAGGGCAGGCTGAGCGGCTTGGACACGCACCCGACCCTACCGGGCGGTCATTTGGCGGCGGGCCCCGTCTCATTCTTCGGTCGGCCGTCCCGACGGCCCGCGGCGCGCAGTTCGGCGAGGAGGAGCAGCACCACCGCCGTGCCGAGTACGGCCGCGCCCGCGACGACCACGTGCGCCGGCAGGAACTCGGCGGCCAGCCCGGCCAGGGCCATGCCGACGCCCTGGAGGGTCATCAGCCCGGTGCTCAGCAGGGTCATCGCCCGGCCGCGCAGCGCGTCCGGGACGGCGTCGACGTACCACTGGTCGAGGCCGAGGGTGTACGCGTGCGCCAGGCCCGCCAGCAGCAGGGCGGCCAGTACGGCCGTCACCCCGGGCCGGAAGGCGTAGACGAGCAGCGGCAGCAGGCAGGCGGCCGCGAGCGGGGCCACGAGCCGGGAGCGGGCCCGCGGGCCGAGCACCGAGCCGGCCCACAGTTCACCCGCGATGGTGCCGACGGGCAGCGCGCACATCATCACTCCCAGGGCGGCGGTGCCGGCGCCGATGCCGTCGGCGTACGGGACGAGCAGCGCCTCGGGGGCGATGACGAAGACGGGCGGCAGCCAGAACAGCAGCGTCAGGGCGCGCAGGCGGCGCTCGCCCAGGACGGCGCGCAGCCCGGCGAGCGGGGAGGTGCGCCCGGCGGCGGCCCGGGCCGGCCGCGCCACCGTGCCGAAGCGCAGCAGCAGGGCCGAGCTCAGGAATCCGGCGGCGGTCAGCGCGATGGCCGCGCGCGGGGCGAGGACGGTGAGCAGCAGCCCGCCGAGGCCGAAGCCGATGAGCTGGGCGCTCTGGGCGACCATGCGGATCAGGGAGCGGCCGAGGACGTAGGCGTCGCCGGGGCCGAGGACGTCGGCGAGGGAGGCGTTGCGCGTGCCCTGGAAGAGGGGGGCGACGAACGCCATGGCGCAGCGCAGGACGAGCAGCCCGGCGACGGGGGTGCCGGGCAGGACCATGGCCGCCGCGCAGGCGGCGCAGACGAGGTCGCAGCCGACGAGGACCCGGCGGGCGGGCCTGCGGTCGGCGATCCCGGCGAGGAGGGTCCCGCCGAGGACGTACGGGAGGAAGCCGAGGGCGAACGTGAGCGCGCTCATCAGGGGCGAGCCGGTGGCGCGGAACACGAGGACCGTGAGGGCGATCTCGGCGATGACGATGCCGAGGACGGACAGCAGGTGGGCGGCGAACACGGGCCGGAACTCCCGGACCCGGAAGACGGAGCGGTATCCGCCGGCGGCCTCGTTGACGGTGGTGGACATACGGCGACCCTGCGGGACTACGGTGGGGGTGCGGCAGTGATTCGCCACATGCCGAATCACTGCCACCGCACAGGGCGAGGCAGGGAGAGGCATGGCGTTCCACTTCCGGTTCGGGGCCGGCGACCTGCTGCGCTGCCGGTTCTCCATATCGCCCCGCTGGGAGACGCAGGAGGCGGTGCGGACCCTGCTGCGGCCGGGGCGGCAGGCGTACCACCTGCCCTGGCTCCGGCAGGTCAGGGCGGCCGCCGACGGGCTGGACCTGCGGCCGCTGTGGCTGCTGATGCCGTGGGCCGGCCACAACCCGGACTTCCTGAGCCCGCCGCCGGTCGGACCCTCCGTCACCTTCGAGGAGGAGCTGGCGCGGGTCCGGTCCGCGGCCGCCGATCCGCAGGCCGTACGGGAGGACCTGCGGCGCTCCCTCGTCTGCACCCCGGGCGCCGCCGAGAGCGACCTCGGGCGGCGGATGCTCGCCGACCCGGCCCGCGCCGTACGGGAGCTGGCCGACCTCTACGAGCAGGCCTGGGCCGCGCTGGTCGCCCCGCACTGGCCGCGGCTGCGGGCCCTGCTGGAGGCCGACGTCCTGTTCCACTCGCGGCGGCTGGGGGCGGGCGGGCTGGAGGCGCTGTTCGACGGCCTCCACCCGGACCTGCGGTGGTCGGACGGGACGCTCACCATCGACCGCGCGAACCACCACGACCGCTCCCTGGACGGGCAGGGCCTGCTCCTCATGCCGAGCGCGTTCGTGTGGCCGGAGGTGGTCGGCGGGTACGACCCGCCCTGGCAGCCGACGCTGGTGTACCCGGCGCGGGGCATCGGCGCCCTGTGGACGGCGTCGGCGGGTCCGCCCCCGCGGGCGCTGGCGCGGCTGCTGGGCCGCGGCCGGGCCGACGTGCTGTGCGCGCTCGACGAGCCGGCCTCCACGACGGAGCTGGCCCACCGGCTCGGCCTCGCCCCGGCCACGGTCTCGGCGCACCTGAAGGCCCTGCACGGCGCGGGCCTGCTGATCTCGGCCCGGCACGGCCACCGGATCCTCTACGAGCGCACCCCGCTCGCCATCGCCCTGACGACGGGCGGTGCGCCCCGGACGTAGGCGGCGTGCGGTGTCGCGGGGCGGGGGTGACTGACCGTCATGTCACGATATGCCGGTCTGCGATTCCGCAATTCCGCGCACCGACCCCTTCGTCCCGAGGAACCCGGATGCCAGGCCGATCCCGATCCCGATCCCGGCGCCGTCCGCGCCCCCTCCCCCGCCCCAGAGCCCTCGCCGCCGCGCTCGGCCTGGCCCTGCTGCTCGCCGCGGCACCCGGCTGCGGGAGCGAGGAGTCCGCCCCGTCGCGCGCGCCCGCGGAGGCGCCGCCCGAGGCCTCGGCGCGGGCCGCGCCCGCCGGATCCCCGTACTGGGTGGACCCGGACAGCGACGCGGCCCGGCAGGTCGCCGCCTGGGAGGCGCAGGGCCGCAACAGCGACGCCCAGCTGCTGCGCCGGATCTCGGAACGGCCCATGGCCCTGTGGGGACCGGGCGACGACCCCGGACCCGCGATCCGCCGGGCCGCGAAGGGCGCCAAGGCGGCGGGCCGGGTCCTGGTGCTCACCGCGTACAACATCCCGTACCGCGACTGCGGCCGGCACTCGGCCGGCGGGGCCACGAGCGCCACCGCGTACCGCAACTGGATCGGGGCCTTCGCCGACGCCATCGGCGACGCCAGGGCGGTGGTGGTGCTGGAGCCGGACGCCGTCCCGCACATCGTGGACGGCTGCACCCGGCCCGCCCACCACGAGGAGCGCTTCCGGCTCCTCTCCGAGGCCGTCACCCGGCTGAAGAAGAACCGGAACACGAAGGTCTACCTGGACGCCGGCAATCCGGCCTGGATCCCGGACCCGATGAACCTCGTCGAACCCCTCTACAAAGCCGGGCTCGGCCAGGCCGACGGCTTCTCCCTCAACGTCTCCAACTTCCAGCCCGACGCGGCGGGCCGGGAGTACGGCGCCCGCATCTCCGCTGCCGCCCACGGCAAGCACTTCGTCGTCGACACCAGCCGCAACGGCGAGGGCCCGCTCCCGGGCGGCGGCCACGAGACCTGGTGCAACCCGCCCGGCCGCGCCCTCGGGATCGCGCCGACCGACAGGACGGGTGACCCGCTCGTCGACGCGTACCTCTGGATCAAGCGACCCGGCGAGTCCGACGGGCCCTGCCGCGGCGGTCCGGCGGCCGGCCGGTGGTGGCCGGACTACGCGCTCGGTCTGGCCGCCCGCGCCAGGGAGTAGCCTGCGCGCGAGGGGCTGCACGAGGGGCTACTCGTCCGGCGCCCCCACCGGCTGCGGCCGCGGCTGCGGCTCCCGCACCCGCAGCCACCTCGCCTCCGAGGGCGTCCCCTCCGCATCCGTCACGAACAGCATGTACCAGCCCGGCGGCACCAGCGTCGGGTCCTTCGGCACGTCGAGCGTCACCGCCCCGGCCGCCCGCGTCAGCCCGAGCTCGATCGAGCGCTGCTCCACGTCCGTGGTGTGCGTGACCGCGCTCGGCCGCATCAGCCGGGCCCGCCGGATCCGCTCCGGGTGCGGCGACGCGAAGGTGGCCCGCCCGTCCCGGCCCACCTCGGCCGGCCCGGCCCCCAGGACGGGCCGCAGCGCCGGGTCCCGGTACAGGTAGGGCGGCGAGTACACCTCCAGCCGGTGCTCGAACTTACCGAGCCGGGTGTTGTCCTTGTCCGCGAAGAGCGGGTCGGAGCCGAACGTCGCGATCCGCCCGTCGGGCAGCAGCAGCGCCCCGGAGTGGTAGTTGCGGCCCACCGCCGGGTCGGCGGCGGCCACGAAGGAGTCGGTGCGCGGGTAGTAGAACTGCGCCTTGTGGACGTCGCTGGCGCCCCGGCCGCGGTAGTCGCGGGAGCCGCCGGTGGTGAACACGGAGTCGTCCGGCAGCAGCACGCTGCTCAGGTACCGGGTGCCCTGCGGCAGCCGCGCCGAGGAGCGGAAGACCGGGTTGTCCTCCTTGAGGTCCACGATCGCCGTCCGGCTCGACGAGAGCTTCGACTCGCCGACCCCGCCGCCGCCCAGCACCATGACCCGCTGGTCCTGGGCCGGCGGCAGCAGCACCGAGGACGAGGTCTCCAGCTGGTCGGGGTCCGCCAGCCCCGGCACCTGTGCGAACTTGTTGGTCTTGGGGTCCCACACGCCGGGCTCGCGCCCCTTGTCCGCCGGGCCGTAGCCGGCGTTGGAGCCGGTGTAGAGCAGTTTGCCGCCCTGTATGAGGAAGATCGCGGGGTAGGTCGGGAAGTAGCGGAAGGGGCCCCGGGTCCACTTCTTCGTCTTCGGGTCGTAGAACTCGTTGTCGCCGGGGACCACGTCCCCCACGTCGTTGAGCCCGGAGACCGCGAGGACCCGCCCGTCCTGGAGGGCGACCAGGGTCGGGTACCAGCGGGCGTCCTTCATCGGGTCGACGGGGACGTATTTCTCGGCCTTCGGGTCGAACTCGTACGCCGACTTGATCCCCTGGAAGTCCTGCTTCTCGACGCTCAGCCGCTCCGCGAGCCCGTAGACGTTGTCGGCGTCCTTCCCCTCGAGGCCGAGGATCCGGTACTGGGCGGCCTCGGTCGTCAGCCCCTCGGCGCCGGCCTTGACGGCCTCGACGAAGACCCGCGCCTCCGAGGCCACCACCTTGCTCTGCCAGGGCTTCAGGTGCCCCTTGCGCCCGTACGTGATCTCGAACTCGCGCGTGGCCTTCGGCACGGTGACGTCGAACTTCGACACGTACTCGACCCCGGACGGGGACCGGAACCGGGTGCCCTTCCTCAGCCGGGCCACCTTGTCGGGGCTCTCGTTCTTGACCCGCATGCCGCCGCCCGCGCGGGTGACCTTGCCGTCGAGGACCTCGTACCGGGCGGTGCCTCCCGCCACCAGCAGCCGGCCGCTGGGCAGTTGGCTGTGGCCGGAGCAGAAGAAGTCCTCCGGGGTCGGGATCTTCTTGAAGCTGTCGTCCTTCGGGTCCCACAGGACGGTGTCGAAGGTGCCCTTGTCGAACTTCTTCTGGTTGTTGCCGGAGCCGGCGATCAGCAGCACCTTGCCCGTGTGCAGCAGGGCCGCGTGCATCGCGTTGATCCGGTACTCCTCGGGGAGGCGGACCTGCCCCCACGAGCCGTACTGGATCTTGTAGCTGGACTGCCCGATCTTGTACGAGTGGTAGCGCTCCTGCGCGAAGGAGAGCGCGGCGGGCGCGTTGAGCGCGGCCAGCACCACCACGGCCCCGGTGCCCAGCACGGTGTTCTTGAACTGCTTCGACGGCCGGTACTCCATGGGTCAGTTCCCTCCCGTCGGCGCGGCGAACGCCGGCTCCGGCTCCTCGCCCGGCCCGTGGCCGTGGCCGAGCCCGAGGTCCAGCGATCCGACGGCCCGGGCCCGGGCCCGGGCGGCGGCTGCGGCCCGGCGCTCACGCAGCAGGGTCCAGGCCCACACGGCCACCGGCGCGAGGGCGATGAGCAGGGCGAGCACCGCCCAGGTGCGCATCGCGGCGTGGGTGTGGCCCAGGCGGACCGAGGCCGCGAGGGAGAGGGCCAGGACGGCGGCCCAGCCGAGGTGGATCCGGAAGGTCGCCGGCCGGTCGGGGCTGGCGTCGCCGCCCTTGGGGGTGACGACGAACCCGCCCCGGGTGCGCAGCAGGGCGGAGGCGAGGGACGCGAGGTAGACGGGCGCGCAGATCGCGGACATCGCCATGCCGGCCAGGCCGCCGGAGCCCTCGGGCTCGTGGGGGGAGATGTTGTGCCGGCGGTTCCACAGGTACAGGCCGACCTGGAGGGCTGCGGCGTCGGTGTAGAGCATGAGCCACACCTCGGAGGAGACCTGGGTGCCGGAGGCGCCGAACCACAGGAACAGGACGCAGCTGAGGATGCCGAGGAGCCAGTTGACGGCCGTCATGGGGTAGTAGACGAGCATCAGGGTGTAGTTGAGCGCCCGCCCCGGGGGCATCCGGAAGAAGCCTTTCCAGTACTGCCGGAGGAGGGTCTCGTACGTCCCCCGGGACCAGCGCAGCTGCTGGGTGAAGAAGTCGGTCCACGAGGCCGGGCCCTCGCCGACGGCGAGCACGTCGGGGGTGTAGACGGAGCGCCAGAACCGCCCGGTGGCCGGATTGCGCCGGCGGTGCAGCTCGAAGCCGGTGGCCATGTCCTCGGTGAGGGAGTCGTAGAGCCCGCCCGCCTGCCGGAGGGCGCTGATGCGTACGGCGTTGTTGGTGCCGACGAACATGGGGGCGCCGTAGCGGTTGCCGGCGCGCTGGATCAGCGCGTGGAAGAGGTACTGCTGGGATTCGGCGGCCTTGGTGACGGCGCCGGTGTAGTTGCCGTACACCTGCGGGCCGACGACGAAGGCGATGTCCGGATCGCGGAAGTAGCCGAGCATCCGCTCCAGGAAGTTCGGCAGCGGGACGTGGTCGGTGTCGACGGAGGCGAAGAACTCGTAGTCGTCTCCGTGCGCGACCAGCCAGGCGTTGTAGTTGCCGTGCTTGGTCCGCGCCCGGTGGGGGCCCTTGCGGGTGTTCCATCCGGCGATGCCCTTGCGGGTGAAGTGCCGTACGCCGAGCTCCGCGCACAGGGCCCGGACCTCGGGGTCGTCCCCCTCGTCCAGCAGCCATACGTCGAGCGGGCCGTCGTGGCGCAGGGCGACCGCCCCCAGGAGGGTGCCCCGCACCATGGCGAGCGGCTCTTTGCCGGGGACGTACGTGGTCAGGAAGGCGACCTTGGTGCCGGGTTGGGGCGCCACCGGTACCGGGTCGCGGGCGACCATCGTGGCGTGGGCCACGGACAGGACGTTGACCAGCATGAACAGCATGATCAGCGCGATGGAGCCGAGCATCACGGCGTCGAGCCGGATGAGCCAGCGCTCGCCGCCCTCGCGGACGGTCCAGTGCGTGGGCCAGACGAGGTAGAGCAGCAGCCCGGCCGCGGCGACGGGGGCCAGGGCCATGAGGAGGACGGCGCGTATTCGGGCGCGGAGCTGCTCGCGCGACAACAGGGAGCGGTAGCCCACCCGGTAGGCGGCGGGGGTACCGGCGGCGGTGCCGGTGGCGGCGGGGTCCGGCTCCGTGAACGGTCCGGCGAGGCGGCTGTGGGTCTCGTAGTCGAAGCCTTCCGGCCGCACGGCCCCTCCAGTGCTCGAACCCCAGGGTTTGATATCACCACAAAAGGTGACAAACCCTGAGCGTGTCGAACGGGGCGCGGCCGAACGGGGGGTTCCGCACACCCGCCCCCGGACAGGGCCGTCCGGGTGGCGGGAACAGGGGCGGCGACTAGGCCAGGTGGCGCTCCACCGTCTCCACCTTGGACGTCAGCCCGTCGACCACCCCGGGGCGGATGTCGGCCTTCAGGACCAGTGACACCCGCGGCGCCCGCTCCTCCACGGCCGCCACCGCGCGCTTGACCACGTCCATCACCTCGTCCCACTCCCCCTCGACCGAGGTGAACATGGCGTCCGTGCGGTTCGGCAGGCCCGACTCCCGTACGACGCGCACCGCGTCGGCCACGTACTCGCCGACCTCTTCACCGACCCCCAGCGGGGTCACCGAGAACGCGACGATCACGCTGCGTTCGCCGCCTCGCGCCGGGCGCGGGCCGCCATGACGCTGTCGGCCTCCTCGCGCTTGAGGAGCTTGTCGCCGTAGAGGCCGCCGAAGGGCAGCAGCGCCAGCAGGAAGAACAGGGCGACCTTCTTGACCGGCCACTTCGCCTTGTTCCACACGTCGAGCAGGAAGACCGCGTAGATGACGAACAGGATCCCGTGCAGGATGCCGAGCGGCATCATCAGGTAGTCGATGTCGGAGATCCGGCTCAGCACCGATCCGAAGATCAGCAGGGCCGGGAACGACAGCGCCTCCGGTACGGAGATGAGGCGCAGCCGGTGCAGGGCGGAAGCGGTCTTGATGTCCACGATGAACCTTCGGGGTGGTGGCCGGGGGTCCGTTCCAGTCTCTCAGCCGCCCTGCCCGATCTTGAGGCGGGGCCGCCGTCCGAGGTGTGCGAGATGCCGCAGTCGCCGGATATCGGCCACCGGGCCCTGTTCGCCTTCGCCCGCTGCCGATAACGTCATCCCGTGGCTCAGTTCCGACTCCAAGGCAGCAAGGTGCTGGCCGTCGACCTGACCGGGGATGCCGTCAAAGCTAAAAACGGCTCCATGGTCGCGTACGACGGTCAGATGGCCTTCAAGAAGATGACCGGCGGCGGCGAAGGTTTGCGCGGCATGGTGACCCGTCGGCTGACGGGTGAACAGATGACCGTGATGGAAGTGCAGGGGCACGGCACCTGCTTCTTCGCCGACCGCGCGAGCGAAATCAATCTGGTCAACCTGCGCGGCGAGAAGCTGTACGTGGAGTCCAGCAACCTCCTGTGCACCGACGCCGGCCTGCGCACCGGCACCACCTTCACCGGCCTGCGCGGCGGGGCGACGGGCAACGGCCTGTTCACCACCACCGTCGAGGGCTCCGGGCAGGCGGCGATCATGTCCGACGGCCCGGCGGTGGTGCTGCGCGTCAGTGGCCAGTACCCGCTCTCCGTCGACCCGGGGGCGTACATCGCGCACACCGGGAACCTCCAGCAGTCCTTCCAGTCGGGGATCAACTTCCGCACCCTGATCGGCGAGGGCTCGGGCGAGGCGTTCCAGATCCGCTTCGAGGGCGAGGGCCTGGTCTACGTGCAGCCCAGCGAGCGCAACACCATCGGGGGCGACATCTGATGCCGTTCCGCGAGATCAACTCGAAGATGGTCGAGGCCCAGGTGATCCCGGGGCAGAGGATGTTCAGCCAGCGCGGCGCGATGCTCGCGTACCGCGGCGACGTCTCCTTCACCCCGAGCCTGACCGGCGGTCAGGGCGGGGTGATGGGCATGATCGGGCGCCGCGTGGCGAACGAGCAGACCCCGCTGATGACGGTCGAGGGCAGCGGCACCGTGATGTTCGGCCACGGCGGCCACCACATCCAGGTGATCAACCTGACCGGCGAGACCCTGTACGTCGAGGCCGACCGGCTGCTCGCCTTCGACGGCACGCTCCAGCAGGGCACGATGTTCATGGGCTCGCAGGGGGGTGTCATGGGCATGGTCCGCGGTCAGGTGACCGGCCAGGGCCTGTTCACCACCACCCTCAAGGGGCACGGCTCGGTCGCCGTGATGGCCCACGGCGGGGTCATCGAGCTCCCCATCACCCCGAACCGTCCGATCCACGTCGACCCGCAGGCGTACGTGGCCCACCACGGGGACGTCAGGAACAAGCTCTCCACCGCGCTCGGCTGGCGGGACATGGTGGGGCGCGGCTCGGGCGAGGCGTTCCAGCTGGAGCTGTCGGGCCAGGGAGCCGTGTACGTGCAGGCCTCGGAGGAGAAGCTGTGAATTTTGGTCCGGTCATCGGCGGGCCGGGAGGCCCGACGGTCTTCGACCCGCACACCCTGCCTTCCGACGACAACGTGAACGCGTACACCTTCTGCGTGGAGCTCAAGGGGAGCCAGTGGTTCCTGCAGAAGGGCAAGATGATCGCCTACTACGGGCGCATGGAGTTCAACGGCGTCGGCAACGGCCGCTTCGACCGGCTGCTGCGCACCAGCTTCCACTCGCCGATGCACGCCGCCGACTGGGTGGTGGCCGAGGGCCAGGGCAAGATGCTGCTGGCCGACCGGGCATTCGACGTGAACTCGTACGACCTGGACAATGGGAACCTGACGATCCGGTCGGGCAACCTGCTGGCCTTCCAGCCCTCGCTCGCCCTCAAGCAGTCGATCGTGCCGGGGTTCCTGACCCTGATCGGAACGGGGAAGTTCGTGGCGGCGTCCAACGGGCCGGTGGTGTTCATGGAGCCGCCGCTGCGTGTGGACCCGCAGGCACTGGTGGGCTGGGCGGACTGCCCGTCCCCCTGCCACCACTACGATCACGGCTACATGTCGGGCGTCATCGGCGGGCTGCGCTCGCTGACGGGCATCGGCGGCAGCTCCGGCGAGGAACACCAGTTCGAGTTCGTCGGGGCCGGGACGGTGCTGTTGCAGTCCTCAGAGATGCTGATGGCGGAGCAGGCGATCGGGGCCGTCGGCGCCGGCGCGGAGTCGGCGGGCGTACCCGGGGCCGGGTACGGCGGCGGCCACGGGCAGCAGGGACCGCTGGGGCAGCTGGGCGTGCCGCGCATGCCGGGACAGCTGGGTGACATCCAGCGGCGCCTCGGACTGTAGACCGTCGACTTGATCTTTGACTTCCCTTTTTTGTACGTAATTCAACTTCTTAGGTAGAGTTCATTCATGGAGACCATGGAGACCGAGACGGCCACACGCTGGCTGACCGAGGCCGAGCAGTGCACCTGGCGCACCCATCTGGACGTCAGCCGGCTGCTGATGCACCAGCTGGAAAAGGATCTCCAGCCCTTCGGACTCACCAACAACGACTACGAGATCCTGGTGAACCTCTCCGAGTCGGAGGACCACCGGATGCGGATGAGCGATCTCGCGACGTCGACGCTCCAGTCCAAGAGCCGGCTGTCCCACCAGATCACCCGCATGGAGACCGCGGGCCTGGTCGTCCGGGTGAACTGCGAGTCCGACCGCCGGGGGCTGTACGCCGTCCTGACCGACGAGGGCATGGAGCTCATGCGGAAGGTCGCCCCGCACCACGTGGCGTCCGTCCGACGGCACTTCATCGACCTGCTGCCGCCGGAGGCCCTGGCGGCGCTGCGCGCCTCGCTGGAGCCGGTCGCGACGCACCTGCGGGACCAGCGCGGCAAGGCCTGACACCGGACCTGGACCGGCCCACGGCCGGCCCGGGACCGCCCGGACGGCGCCCGGTCCGGGGTGCCGACCCGGGCGGCGGCCCCGAGAATGAGTGGTAACGCTCGCTCGCCGGCCGCCCGCCGAGCAACCGTAAGCGCATGGCCGGCCAGAGGAGGTCAGCCATGCACGGCAAGCACAAGGCGTACGTTTCCACGGCCGCGGCCGTGGTCCTGCTGGCCGGGGGCCCGGCGGTGGCCGCCGCCGCGCACACGGCCGACGCGGCGAGAACCGCCCCCGCGGCCGCCCCGGCCCGCGCCGACGTGGACGCCGCGGGCGCGGTCGCCGCGGCGCTGAAGAAGTACCCCGGTGTCGTGGAGTCCCTCGACAAGGACGGCGCCGTCTGGCACGTCGACGTCATCGCCAAGAACGGCAAGCACGCGGAGCTGACGGTCGACACCCGCAGCGGCAAGGTGTTCACCGAGAATGCGGACGACAACAGCGACGACGACGGCGGGAACAAGGCGGTGGTCGCCGCGAAGGTCACCGCCCTCCAGGCGATGAAGGCGGCCGTCGCCGCCCATTCCGGGCAGGTCTCGTCCGTGGAATGGGACGACGATGACGACAACGGCTCCCGCTACTGGAACGTCGAGGTCAAGTCCGGTGACAAGACCACCAACGTCCACGTCGACGCCACCTCGGGCAAGGCGACGGTGTCCACATCGGACTCGGACGGCGATGGCAACGACGACGACAACTGACACGCGCCGGTCCGCGGGTTCCCGTGCGGACCGGATCGGGCGCCCCTAGACTGGCGAGCGCCCGGATTACCCCGATCTTCGAGGGAGTGGCGTCATGGCCAAGCGCGGCAACAAGAAGCGAGCACGCAAGAAGAAGAAGGCGAACCACGGCAAGCGTCCCAACGCCTGACCGGTCCGTCCGCAGACGTACGAGAGCCGCGCCCCGCAGGAACGGGGCGCGGCTCTCGCGTACGTACGCCGTACGGCCGCTCAGGCCTCCGTCAGCGTCGCCAGCAGGGTGTCCGCCGCCGCGTACGGATCCAGCTCGCCGGCCGCGACCCGGGCCGCGAGGGCGTCGAGGTGCGCGTCCCCGCGCACGTCCGCCATCCGGGCCCGCAGGGCCGTCACCGCGATGGTCTCCACCTCGCGCGCGGCCCGGGCCGTACGCCGCTCGGCCAGCACCCCGCGCTCGTCCATCCACGCCCGGTGCTTCTCCAGGGCCTCGACCAGCTCGTCGATGCCCTGGCCGCGCGCCGCGACCGTCTTGACGATCGGTGGCCGCCAGTCGCCCGCGCCCCGGGACTCCCCGAGGCCCAGCATGTGGTTGAGCTCCCGGGCGGTGGCGTCGGCACCGTCCCGGTCCGCCTTGTTCACCACGTACACGTCGCCGATCTCCAGGATTCCCGCCTTCGCGGCCTGGATCCCGTCGCCCATCCCGGGGGCCAGCAGCACCACCGAGGTGTCGGCCTGCGAGGCGATCTCCACCTCCGACTGCCCGACCCCGACCGTCTCGACCAGGATCACCTCGCAGCCGGCCGCGTCCAGCACCCGGATCGCCTGCGGGGCGGCCCAGGCCAGGCCGCCCAGGTGGCCGCGGGTGGCCATGGAGCGGATGTAGACCCCCGGGTCGGAGGCGTGGTCCGACATCCGGACCCGGTCGCCGAGCAGCGCACCGCCGGAGAACGGCGAGGACGGGTCGACGGCGAGGACGCCGACCCGCTTGCCGGCCTTGCGGTACGCGGAGACCAGCGCCGAGGTGGACGTGGACTTGCCCACGCCCGGGGAGCCGGTCAGGCCCACCACGTATGCCCCGCCCGTCAGCGGGGCCAGGGCCGCCATCACCTCGCGCAGCTGCGGGGACGCCCCCTCGACCAGCGAGATCAGCCGGGCCACCGCTCTCGGCCTGCCCTCACGCGCCTGGGCCACCAGCTGGGGGACGTCCACCGTCATACGTGCTGCGCTCCTCGGTTCTCGCTGCGGGTACGGATTCGGGTACGGCTTCGGGTACGGGGCGGCGGTCCTACTTCTTCGGGACCCGGACGATCAGGGCGTCGCCCTGGCCGCCGCCGCCGCACAGCGCGGCCGCGCCGACCCCGCCGCCGCGGCGCGCCAGCTCCAGCGCCAGGTGCAGCACCACGCGGGCGCCGGACATGCCGATCGGGTGGCCCAGGGCAATGGCGCCACCGTTGACGTTCACCCTTTCCGGGGTCACGCCCAGGTCCTTCATTGACTGCACGGCGACCGCCGCGAAGGCCTCGTTGATCTCGATGAGGTCCAGGTCGGAGACCTGGAGGCCGTCCTTCTTCAGGGCGTGCAGGATCGCGTTCGACGGCTGCGACTGGAGCGAGTTGTCGGGACCGGCCACGTTTCCGTGGGCGCCGATCTCGGCGATCCACTCCAGACCCAGCTCCTCGGCCTTCGCCTTGCTCATCACGACCACGGCGGCGGCGCCGTCGGAGATCTGCGAGGAGGTGCCGGCCGTGATCGTGCCGTCCTTGGCGAAGGCGGGGCGCAGCTTGCCGAGGGACTCGACCGTGGTCTCCGGGCGGATGCCCTCGTCCTGGGAGAAGAGGACCGGCTCGCCCTTGCGCTGCGGGATCTCGACCGGGGTGATCTCGGCCTCGAAGACGCCGTTCTTCTGCGCGGCGGCGGCCCGCTGGTGCGAGGCGGCGGCGAACTCGTCCTGCGGGGCGCGCTCGATGCCCAGGCGGGTGTTGTGCTTCTCGGTGGACTCGCCCATCGCGATGTGCTCGAAGGCGTCGGTGAGGCCGTCGTAGGCCATCGCGTCCAGCATCTCGATCGCGCCGTACTTGAAGCCCTCTCGGGACTTCGGCAGCAGGTGCGGGGCGTTGGTCATGGACTCCTGGCCGCCCGCGACCACGATGTCGAACTCGCCCGCGCGGATGAGCTGGTCGGCCAGAGCGATCGCGTCGAGGCCGGAGAGGCACACCTTGTTGATCGTGAGCGCCGGGACGTTCATGGGGATGCCGCCCTTGACCGCCGCCTGGCGCGCGGGGATCTGGCCCGCGCCGGCCTGCAGCACCTGGCCCATGATCACGTATTGCACCTGGTCACCGGTGATGCCGGCCCGCTCCAGCGCGGACTTGATGGCGAACCCGCCGAGGTCGGCACCCGAGAAGGACTTCAGCGAGCCGAGCAGCCGCCCCATGGGGGTGCGGGCCCCGGCGACGATCACTGACGTGGTGTTGTTCGTTCCGGACATGGAGCACAGCCCCTTGAAGATGAGGGTGAACGAGGGTTTACATGAATGTACTGAGCGGTACCCGCGCCGTCACCGGGCAGTCGGTGTGATCGCTGGCACGTTGCGTGACCGCCCTCCGCAGCGGTGCACTGGTCCCATGCTGACAAGAATCGACCACATCGGGATCGCCTGCTTCGACCTGGACAAGACTGTCGAGTTCTACCGTGCCACGTACGGATTCGAGGTGTTCCACTCCGAGGTCAACGAGGAGCAGGGCGTCCGCGAGGCCATGCTCAAGATCAACGGGACCTCCGACGGCGGCGCCTCCTACCTCCAGCTCCTCGAACCCACCCGCGAGGACTCCGCGGTGGGCAAGTGGCTGGCCAAGAACGGCGAGGGCGTGCACCACATCGCCTTCGGCACCGAGGACGTCCTCGGCGACTCGGAGGCCATCCGCGGCAAGGGCGTCCGGGTCCTCTACGACCAGCCCCGCACGGGCTCGATGGGCTCCTCCATCACCTTCCTGCACCCCAAGGACTGCCACGGAGTCCTCACCGAACTGGTCACTTCGAACCCCGACCACTGACGGACCACTGATGGCCCGATTCCCCGGCCGGTAGAGTGGCCATGGCTCGGCCGGGGTTCGGTGCGGAGACGGGGTCGGGGCCCGAACCCCTGCCCCGGTATCTGACACCATTCCCCGGGGGCGTCGTTCAGCGGGCGAGCGATGCTCAATTGGGAGTGAGCTTGCGACCAGGGGACGGATGGGACCGCGCTGTGCGGGGCTACGAAAGCCAGGAGAGCCATCAGGCTGAAGCCGACCATCTCTCGCGCTTCGAAGCCGAGATGGAGCGGCTGAAGAAGGAGCGCGGGAAGGCCGTCCAGCACGCCGAAGACCTCGGCTATCAAGTCGAGGTGCTGCGCGCCAAGCTCCACGAGGTACGCCGCAATCTGGCGTCCCGCCCCGCCTACGACAGCGCGGACATGGGCTACCAGGCGGAGCAGCTGCTGCGCAATGCCCAGATCCAGGCCGACCAGATGCGCTCGGACGCCGAGCGCGAGCTGCGCGACGCCCGGGCGCAGACCCAGCGCATCCTCCAGGAGCACGCCGAGCACCAGGCGCGCCTGCAGGCCGAGCTGCACGCCGAGGCCGTCAACCGCCGCCAGCGCCTGGACCAGGAGCTCAACGAGCGCCGCCAGACCGTCGAGGCGCACGTCAACGAGAACGTGGCCTGGGCCGAGCAGCTGCGCGCCCGTACGGAGTCCCAGGCCCGCCGGCTCATGGACGAGTCCCGCGCCGAGGCCGAGCAGTCCCTGAACGCGGCCCGCGCCGAGGCCGCCCGCGTCGCGGAGGAGACCCGCCGCCGGCTGACCGCCGACGCCGAGGCCGCCCGCGCGGAGACCGAGGCGACCCTGCTGCGTGCGCGCAAGGAGGCCGAGCGGCTGCTGACCGCCGCCTCCGCGCAGGCCCAGGAGGCCACCGAGCACGCCGAGCGGCTGCGCAGCAGCACCACCGCCGAGGCCGAGCAGACCCGGCAGCAGACCCTCGACCTCGGCCGGGTGGCCGAGCAGCGGGTCCAGGAGGCCGACGGCGCCCTGCGCACCGCGCGTGCCGAGGCCGAGAAGCTCCTCGCGGAGGCCAAGGAGAGCTCCGCCCGCCAGCTCGCCTCCGCGGAGTCGGTGAACGAGCAGCGCACCCGCACGGCCAAGGAGCAGGTGGCCCGGCTGGTCGGCGAGGCCACCAAGGAGGCCGAGGTCCTCAAGGCCGAGGCCGAGCAGACCCTCGCCGACGCCCGCGCCGGCGTCGAGCGGCTGCGCGCGGAGGCCGCGGAGCAGGCCCGCGCTGCGGCGGCCGAGGACACGGCCGCCCAGCTGGCGAAGGCGGCCCGCACCGCCGAGGACGTACTGAACAAGGCCTCGGAGGACGCGCGGGCCACCACCCGCGCCGCGTCCGAGGAGGCCGAGCGGATCCGCCGCGAGGCCGAGTCCGAGGCGGAGCGGCTGCGCGTCCAGGCGGCCACCACCGCCGATGAGCTCAAGGGCGCCGCGAAGGACGACACCGAGGAGTACCGGGCCCGGACCGTCGAACTCCAGGAGGAGGCCCGGCGGCTGCGCGGCGAGGCCGAGCAGCTGCGCGCGGAGGCCGTCGCCGAGGGCGAGCGGATCCGCGGCGAGGCGCGCCGCGAGGCCGTCCAGCAGATCGAGGAGGCGGCCCGGACCGCCGAGGAACTGCTGGGCAAGGCCAAGTCGGACGCGGACGAGCTGCGCGGCGGGGCGAGCGCCGAGAGCGAGCGGGTCCGCGCCGAGGCCGTCGAGCGGGCCACCACCCTGCGCAAGCAGGCCGAGGAGACGCTGGAGCGGACCCGCGCCGAGGCGGAGCGGCTGCGCGGCGAGGCCGAGGAGCAGGCGGAGTCCGTACGGGCCGAGGCCGACGCGGCGGCCCGGGCGCGGCGCGAGGAGACCGAGCAGGCCCTCGCCGCGAAGCGGGCGGAGGCCGACGAGGAGCTCGTACGCCTGCACTCGGAGGCCGAGAGCCGGCTGGGCACGGCCGAGCAGACGCTGCGCGACGCCCGCGGGGCCGCGGAGAACATCCGCCGGGAGACCGCCGAGGAGGCCGACCGGCTGCGCGCCGAGTCGGCGGAGCGGATCCGCACCCTCCAGGCGCAGTCGGAGGCGGAGGCCGACCAGCTGCGCACGGACGCCGCGGACGACGCCGGGCGCACCCGCGCGGAGGCCGAGCAGGTCGCCGTACGGCTGCGCAGCGAGGCGGAGTCCGAGGCGGAGCGGGTGCGCTCGGAGGCGAAGGAGACCGCGAACCGGCTGCGCGCGGAGGCGAAGGCCGCCGCCGAGCGGGTCGCCGCGGAGGCCGCCGAGGCGCTGGCCGCCGCGCAGGAGGAGGCCGCCCGGCGCCGCCGGGAGGCCGAGGAGACCCTCGCGTCGGCCCGTACGGACGCGGACAGCGAGCGTGCCCAGGCCCGCGAGCAGAGCGAGGAGCTGCTGGCCTCGGCCCGCAAGCGCTCCGAGGAGGCGCAGGCCGAGGCGGCCCGCCTGACCGAGGAGGCGGAGCGGCGCGCCGCGGAGCTGGTCTCGGCGGCCGAGGCCACCGCCCAGCAGGTACGGGACTCCGTGGCCGGTCTGCGCGAGGAGGCCGAGGAGGAGATCACCGGTCTGCGCAGCGCCGCCGAGCACGCGGCGGAGCGTACGAAGACGGAGGCCGAGGAGGAGGCCGCGCGGGTCCGTGCGGACGCCTACGACGAGCGCGAGCGGGCCACCGAGGACGCCAACCGGATCCGCAGCGAGGCGCGGGCGGAGACGGACGCGGCGAAGGCGCTGGCCGAGCGTACGGTCGGCGAAGCGATCGCCGAGGCGGAGCAGCTGCGCGGCGACACCGCCGAGTACGCGCAGCGCCTTCGTACGGAGGCGACGGACGCGCTGGCCGCGGCCGAGCGCGACGCGTCCCGTACCCGGGCCGACGCCCGGAACGACGCGAACCGGATCCGCGGCGAGGCGGCGGAGGCCCTGGAGTCCTCGCGCGCCGAGGGCGGCCGGATCGTCACGGAGGCGACGGCGGAGGCCAAGCGGCTGACCGACGAGGCCGAGGCCGCGAACGCGGTGACGGTCGGCGAGGCGGCGGCGGAGGCCGAACGGCTCACCACCGAGGCGACCGAGGCGGCAGACGCCACCCGCGCCGAGGCGGCGGACACCCTGGACGAGGCCCGCTCCGAGGCCAACCGGCTGCGTACGGAGGCCGCCGAGCAGGCGGACCGGCTCATCACCGAGGCCGCGTCCGAGGCGGACAAGCTCACCTCGGAGACGCGCGCCGCGAACGAGGCCACGGTCGGGGAGGCGACGGCGAAGGCCGAGCGGCTCACCCGGCAGGCGTCCGACATGCTGGCCGCGGCCGAGCGGGACGCGGCGCGGGTCCTGGTCGACGCCCGCAACGAGGGCGACCGGCTGGTCGACGAGACGCGTGCGGCCAACGAGGCCACGGTCGGCGAGGCCGCGGCCGAGGCCGAGCGGCTGCGCGCCGAGGCGGCGCGGACCCTGGACGACGCCCGCGCGGAGGGCGGCCGGATCATCGGCGAGGCCACCGCGGAGGCCGACCGGGTCACGGTCGCGGCGAACGAGACCCTGGCGAGCGCCGAGCGGGAGTCGGAGCAGACGCTCGACGACGCGCGCGCGGAGGCGGGCCGGCTGCGCGGCGAGGCCGCCGAGCAGGCGGACCGGCTCATCACGGAGGCGGCGTCCGAGGCGGAGAAGCTCACCGAGCAGACCCGCAGGGACAACGAGCGCACGGTCGGCGAGGCGCAGGCCGAGGCCGAGCGGCTGCGTGCGGAGGCCTCGGAGGCCCTGGCCTCGGCGCAGGAGCACGCGACCCGTACCCGCTCGGAGGCCGAGCGCGTCAAGGCCGAGGCGGCGACGGAGGCGGAGCGCACGCGTACGGAGGCCCGCGCGGAGTCCGAGCGGCTGCTGGACGAGGCCCGCGAAGCCGCCAACAAGCGGCGCAGCGAGGCCGCGGAGCAGGTGGACCGGCTCATCACCGAGGCGGCGTCCGAGGCGGACATCCTCACCAACGACGCGCAGGCGCAGGCCCTGGCCGCGACGACGGCGGCCGAGGAGCAGGCCGACGCGATGGTCGACGCGGCCCGCAAGGAGGCCGCGCGGATCTCCTCCGAGGCGACGGTCGAGGGCAACTCCCTGGTGGAGAAGGCCCGTACGGACGCGGACGAGCTGCTGGTCGGCGCCCGCAGCGACGCGGCCGCCATAAGGGAGCGGGCGGAGGAGCTGCGTTCCCGCGTCGAGGGCGAGGTCGAGGAGCTGCACGAGCGGGCCCGCCGGGAGTCCGCCGAGCAGATGAAGTCGGCCGGCGAGCGCGTGGACAAGCTGGTGCGGGCGGCGACCGAGCAGAGCGTCGAGGCCGAGGCGAAGGCCAAGGCGCTGGTGTCGGACGCGAGCAGCGAGGCGAGCAAGGTCCGGATCGCGGCGGTGCGCAAGGCGGAGGCGCTGCTCAAGGAGGCCGAACAGAAGAAGGCCGAGCTGGCGCGGGTGGCCGAGAAGGCCCTCGCGGAGGCGCAGGCGGAGGCGGAGCGGCTGGTCGACGAGGGGCGCCGTGAGCTGGAGGTCCTGGTGCGCAGGCGCGAGGACATTCAGGCGGAGATCTCCCGTGTCCAGGACGTTCTTGAGGCGTTGGAATCATTCGAGGCGCCTTCCGGCGGCGGAAAGCCGGCGGTCGGCGGTCAGGGCGCGGGGGGCGTGAAGGCCGGAGCCGCAGCCGGTTCCACTCGTTCGGGTGGCAAGGCGTCGGAGGGCTAGCAATCGATCAGGATGTGTGTTCCTGATGAAGGTTCAGTCGAACGAGTGACAATCATTCTGCCGCCTTGCCACTCAAATGGGGTGTCATTGTCCAGATCAAACGTGGATTGACTCGATGACACGCCGCTCGGGCGCCTAGGATTCCCCTAACACCTCACGTAGCACCTCATCGGTCTCATTCGACAGGAACCCCATGAGCGACACTTCCTCCCCCTTCGGCTTCGAGCTCGTGCGGCGTGGTTACGACCGCGGTCAGGTGGACGACCGCATTACCAAGCTGGTCTCCGACCGCGACAGCGCCCTTGGACGTATCAACTCTCTGGAAAAGCGGATCGAGGAGCTGCACCTCGAGACGCAGAACGCCCAGGCCCAGGTGAGCGACGCCGAGCCGTCGTACGCCGGCCTCGGCGCCCGGGTCGAGAAGATCCTGCGCCTGGCCGAGGAGGAGGCGAAGGACCTGCGCGAGGAGGCCCGTCGCGCGGCCGAGCAGCACCGCGAGCTCGCCGAGTCGGCTGCCCAGCAGGTGCGCAACGACGCCGAGTCGTTCGCCGCCGACCGCAAGTCGAAGGCGGAGGACGAGGGCGTCCGCATCGTCGAGAAGGCCAAGGGCGACGCCTCCACCCTGCGCGCCGAGGCCCAGAAGGACGCCGCCTCCAAGCGCGAGGAGGCCGACGCCCTGTTCGAGGAGACCCGCGCCAAGGCCGCCCAGGCCGCCGCGGACTTCGAGACCAACCTGGCCAAGCGCCGCGAGCAGTCCGAGCGCGACCTGGCTTCGCGTCAGGCCAAGGCCGAGAAGCGCCTCGCGGAGATCGAGCACCGCGCCGAGCAGCTGCGCCTGGAGGCCGAGAAGCTCCGTACGGACGCCGAGCGCCGCGCCCGCCAGACCGTCGAGACCGCGCAGCGCCAGGCCGAGGACATCGTCGCCGACGCCAACGCGAAGGCGGACCGCATCCGCAGCGAGTCCGAGCGCGAGCTGGCGGCGCTCACCAACCGCCGCGACTCCATCAACGCCCAGCTCACCAACGTCCGCGAGATGCTGGCGACGCTGACCGGTGCGGCCGTCGCGGCGGCCAACCCGATCGTCGACGACGAGCCGGTCACCCGCGGCGTTCCGGCGCAGCAGAGCCGCTAGTACGCGCGCTCGTACGCGCGCTGGTACGTACGGCAGTTCACCGGCGGTCGACCGGTCGGACGGCCGCCGTCTACCGGCTCGTGGACAAACGTCCTGCCCGAGGGCCCTATGTCACCTGTTTGAGGTGGCGTGGGGCCCTCGGGCGTTCTAGCGTGAGCGGCATGATCGAGCTTGAGGGCCTTACCAAACGATTCGGCGCGAAGACCGCCGTGGACCACCTCAGCTTCCAGGTCAGACCGGGGGTGGTGACCGGCTTCCTCGGCCCCAACGGGGCCGGGAAGTCCACGACCATGCGCATGATGCTCGACCTCGACAACCCGACCAGCGGTACGGTCCGGATCGACGGGAAGCACTACCGGGACCTGCCGGAGCCGCTGAAGCACATCGGGGCGCTGCTGAACGCGAAAGCCATGAACGGCGGCCGCAGCGCTTACAACAACCTTCTCTGCCTTGCCCAGTCGAACCGCATCCCGGAACGCCGGGTCGCGGAGGTACTGGATCTTGTCGGGCTGACGCCGGTGGCGAAGAAGAAGTCGAAAGGATTTTCGCTGGGCATGGGCCAGCGGCTGGGAATCGCCTCTGCCCTGCTGGGCGACCCGGAGATCCTCATGTTCGACGAGCCCGTCAATGGTCTGGACCCGGAGGGAATTCTCTGGATCAGAAATCTTATGAAGGGGTTGGCGTCCGAGGGGCGGACGATCTTCGTCTCGTCCCACCTGATGAGCGAAATGGCGCTGACCGCGGACCATTTGATCGTCATCGGCCAGGGAAAGCTTCTGGCCGACATGTCTATGGCTGATTTCATTCACAAGAACTCGCGCAGCTACGTCCGGCTGCGCTCGCCGCAGCAGGAGCGGCTCAAGGACGTCCTGCACGAAGCCGGGATCGACGCCATCAGCGTCCCGGCCACCGGGGTGCTGGAGATCGACGGGGTGGCCCCGGAGCAACTCGGCGAGCTGGCCGCCCAGCACCAGATCGTGCTGCACGAACTCAGCCCGCAACGGGCTTCACTGGAGGAAGCGTTCATGCGCATGACGGCGGACTCCGTCGAGTACCACGCCCACGCACCGGGAGAACCGGGGCTGCCCCCGGGGCCCGGCCCCGCCGCCGACGCCCCCGCGTGGGGCGCCGGGTACGAGGCGACGCGCAAGGGCGGGCAGTGACCATGTCCTCCTTCCCCGCCGTCCTCCGGTCCGAGTGGACCAAGATCCGCACCGTCGCCTCGACCACCTGGACCCTGGTCGCGGCGCTGGTGGTCACGGTCGGCGTGAGCGCCGGCCTGTGCGCCGTCTTCAACGCCACCTTCGACGACATGCCGCAGGAGCAGCAGGTCACCTTCGACCCGACGCTGGCCAGCTTCGCGGGCATGACCCTCGGCCAGCTCGCCATGATCGTCTTCGGTGTGCTGGTGGTCGGCACCGAATACAGCTCGGGCATGATCCGCACCTCGCTGGCCGCGGTGCCGCGCCGGGCGAACTTCCTGGCCGGCAAGCTCATCGTGGCCACCGGCCTCGCGCTGGTCGTGGGCCTCGTCACCAGCTTCCTGTCCTTCTTCCTGGGACAGGCCATCCTGGGCGACCGCAGCATCGGCATCG
The DNA here is from genome assembly GCF_000717915.1 of Streptomyces sp. NRRL S-244. Taxonomy (GTDB): domain Bacteria; phylum Actinomycetota; class Actinomycetes; order Streptomycetales; family Streptomycetaceae; genus Streptomyces. The sequence goes on along the minus strand of NZ_JOCX01000002.1, from coordinate 347,141 downwards.
ACGAGCCGAACGTGCTGCGCGCCGTGATCGGCGCCGGCCTCTACATGGCCATGATCGCCCTCTTCTCGATGGGCGTGGCGACGATCCTGCGCAGCTCGATGCTGTCGCTCGGCATCCTGATGCCGTTCTTCTTCCTGGTCTCGACGATCCTCGGGGCGGTCAGCGCCACCCGGAAGGTCGCGCAGTACTTCCCGGACCAGGCCGGCTCCAAGATCATGCAGGTGGTCCCGGGCGCGATGGACAGCGGCGAGGCCCCCTACGGACCGTGGGGCGGCTTCGGGATCATGGCCCTGTGGGTGCTGGCCGCCGTACTCGGGGGCTACCTGGTGCTGAAGAAGCGCGACGCCTGATCCGTACGGGCCTGCGGCGTCCGTCCCACGAAGGACGCCGCAGGTACTACGGGTCATCCCCGGGTCGGAGTCAGGGACAGCTCAGGGATCCGGCCCGGGGTGGAACCGTAGGCGACTGGATATCCTCTTAACCCTTACGCGGACGAAAGCCGTCCGGTCCTGGCAAGGGGCAGAGCAGAGGCAGAGCAATGATCGAGGCTGTCGGCCTGACCAAGCGCTACGGCGCCAAGACCGCCGTCGACCAGCTGTCCTTCCAGGTCAGGCCGGGTCATGTGACGGGATTCCTGGGGCCGAACGGCTCCGGGAAGTCCACCACCATGCGCATGATCCTCGGCCTGGACCGGCCCACGGCGGGCAGCGTGACGATCAACGGCCTGCCGTTCCGGCAGCTGCCGAACGCCCAGCGGCACGTCGGGGCCCTGCTCGACGCCAAGGCCGTGCACGGCGGCCGCCGGGCCCGCAGGCACCTGCTCTCCCTCGCCCAGCTCTCCGGCATCCCCGAGAAGCGCGTGGACGAGGTGCTGGCCGTCGTCGGCCTCCAGGACGTCTCCCGGCAGCGTACGAAGGGCTTCTCGCTCGGCATGGGCCAGCGCCTCGGCATCGCCGCCGCGCTCCTCGGCGACCCCCAGGTGCTGCTCTTCGACGAGCCGGTCAACGGGCTCGACCCCGAGGGCATCCTCTGGGTCCGCACCCTCATGCGCCGGCTCGCCGCAGAGGGGCGCACGGTGTTCGTCTCCTCACACCTGATGAGCGAAATGGCGCTGACCGCCGACCACCTCATCGTGATCGGCCGCGGGCGGCTGCTGGCCGACATGGGCACCCAGGAATTCATCGCGCACAACTCGGCCGGATTCGCGCGGGTGCGCGCGGCCGACAATGATCACGGTGGCCGGGATGCACTGGGTGAAGCCCTGACCAAAGCCGGCGGCCGGGTGCTCCAGGAGCCCGACGGGGCACTGCGCGTGACGGGCCTGGAGCTGCCGCGGGTCTCCGACCTCGCCCACGAGGCGGGCGTACGGCTGTGGGAGCTGTCCCCGCACCGGGCCTCGCTGGAGGAGGCCTACATGCGGATGACCCAGGCCGACGTGGAGTACACCTCCACCGAGGACCCGCGCGCCGAGCTGTGGGAGCCGGAGCCGCTGACCGTCCCCGCGTGGGAGGACGAGCTCCAGGCGCCGGAGGTGCCCCGGGGCTCCTTCTTCGCTCCCCCGCCGCCCGGGGCGGGCGGGCAGCCCTTCCTGATGCCCGCCGACCCCGGCGAGCTCGCCGGGACCGCCCAGAACACCCAGAACGCCCCCAAGGACACCCGCGAGGACACCCGATGACCGGCCCCACGACGCCCGCGAGCCCCACGAGCACCGCGGACCGGCCGAAGGGCTACCGCTCGCCGCTGGAGACGCCCCGGCCGCACCTCGGGCACGCCGTGGCCTCCGAGTGGACGAAGCTGATCTCGGTGCGCTCGACCGTGTGGACGCTCGGCTCGCTGGTGCTGCTCGTCGTCGGCATCGGGCTGCTGGCCGTCTCCGAGACGCGCTCGAGCGACTACCGGGAGGTGCCGCTCACGGCGCCCGCGCTGTTCGGGCTGCTGGTGGGCCAGATCCCCGTGATGGTGCTCGGCGTCCTGACGATCACCTCCGAATACGGCACCGGGATGATCCGTACGACCCTGACCGCCGCCCCCGACCGGGCCCGGGTGCTGACCGCGAAGTACCTCGTCTTCGCCGGGGGCGCCTTCCTGGCCGTCGCCGGTTCGGTGGCGGTGGTCGGGCTGGCCTCCGCGATCCTGCGCGGCGGCACCGCCTCCGGGCCGCACGGCGCCGGCGAATGGGCCCACGCGCTGGCCGGCTGCTTCTACGTCACCCTGCTCGGGATCCTCGGCCTGGCGGTCGGGGCGATGCTGCGGCACTCCGCCGGGGCGATCGCCGTGATGCTGGGGCTGGTCACGCTGCCGCCGGTGATAGGGGCGATGCTCAGCATGTGGGAGACCCTGGCACCGATCGGCAGCGCCGTGCTCCGCTACAACGCCCCGGTCGCGCTCATGAGGCTGTTCGGCCTGCCGGACGCCGGCACCGGGAACTCGCCCGGCAGCGCGACCCAGCTGCTGCTGCTCCTGCTGGTGACGGGCGCCGCGGTGGCGGGCTCGTACGCGGTGGTCGGCCGCCGCGACGTCTGATCCCGTACGCGGGCGTCCGGTACTTACGCGGGCGTCTAGTACTTGGGAGCGTTCCTGGACCGCTGCACCCGCGAGGTGCGGCGGTCCTTCGCGTTCCAGCACGCCTTGTGCCAGTGCCGGCGGTCGTCCACGCCGCCGTACTCCGGCCAGGCCACCAGGTGCGGGGTGCCCGAGGGGATCTCCTGGTCGCAGCCCGGGCAGCGGTAGCGCTTGCCCGCCGCGCTCGCGCCCGCGACGTGGCGGACCTTCCACTCCTCGCCCTGGTACTCCTCCGTGCGCTCCAGCCCGAAGCGGTCGAGGCCGGTGTGGGGGCGTTCTTCCGGAGTCTCGCCGCCCCTGGGGCGGTTGTGGCGCGGTGACACGTATACCTCACGTATGGGCGAACGGAAGTGACTTTCTCCCAGACTACGCGCAGCGAGGCCGGGTACCCGCAGGGTGGCTGACAGAGGTCGGCCGACGGCGACACGCTCGCGGTCGGCCGACCCGACTATCCCAATAACTTTCGTGTCAGGCCGTGCCTTTGGCACGTGTCAGACGTTGTTGCCAACAGATGAACCGGTCCACCTGGGGGAGGCCGCGTCAGCCACGAGGAGGGTAAAGGCGATGCGCGTAGGAGCGTTTGTACTGGCGGCCCAGTTCCCGGGCCAGGGGCAGGGGGAGGCGCTGCACCGGGCGGTGCGGACCGCCGAGGTGGCCGAGGAGGCGGGGCTCGACTCGGTGTGGCTCGCCGAGCACCACTTCGTCCCGTACGGGGTCTGCCCGTCGGCGGTGACCCTGGCGGCGCTGCTGCTGGGGCGGACCCGGCGGCTGCGGGTGGGCACGGCGGTGAGCGTGCTGCCGAACACGCACCCGGTGGCCCTCGGGGAGCAGGCGGCGCTGCTGCACCTGACCTCGGGCGGCCGGTTCACGCTGGGGGTGGGCCGGGGCGGGCCCTGGGTGGACCTGGAGGTGTTCGGCGGCGGCCTGGACGCCTATGAGAAGGAGTTCCCGGAGGGCCTGGACCTGCTGCGGCGCTGGCTGGCCGAGCCGCGGGTGGCGGCCGCCGGCGAACGGTACGGGTTCCGCGAAGTGGCCGTCGTACCGCGTCCGTCGGAGGCGCTGGACGGGGACGGATCAGGGCCGGAAGTGATCGTCGCGTGCACCTCCCCCGCGTCGGTGCGGCTGGCCGCGGAGCGGGGGCTGCCGATGCTGCTGGGCATGCACTGCGGGGACGAGGACAAGGCGGAGATGGTCGCGCTGTACCGGCGTACGGCCGCGGCGGCGGGCCACGACCCGCACGCCCCGCACGTGTCGGCGGGCGTGTGCCAGCTGGCGGACCGTACGGCGGACGCCCGCGAGGCGCTGCTGAAGGCGATGCCGGGCTGGCTGAAGCAGGGGCTGGACGCGCACGTGACGGTGGACGGCCGGGAGCGCGCGATGCGGGACCCCGTCGCCTACACCGAGCTGCTGTGCGACCTGCACCCGGTGGGCACCCCGCGGCTGGCGGCGAACCGGCTGGCGGCCACCTCGGAGCGGACGGGCATCACGCGGTTCGCGCTGCTGGCGGAGGGCTCCGGGGATCTCGCCGCGACGGAGGAGAACGTACGGCGCCTCGGCGCCGAGGTCCTGCCCCGTCTCGGCTGAAGCTGCCGCCCCGGTATCAATGGCACCTCCCCCGATACGGAGCGGCAGCGAAGTACGGTCGTGCTGATCTTGTGCATGTCATTGCACGTCAGGCATGTCATGCGGGTCATACGGGTCGTACGGTCAGCAGTCCCGGAGCTCGGGCGACTGGTTGAGCAGCTGGCCGCGGATCGAAGTGAACTTGGCGAGCCGGTCGTCCGACGAGGGATCCAGCGGGAACACGGCCACCCGGTGGCAGTTCTGGAACGCCAGGCGCACCCCGAAGTGCCGCTGCAGCGCACCACGTATCGCGTCACTCGCGAGAGCGCGCAGCAGCTGTCCACGCGCCTGCTCGTCGGGCGGCGGCGTCTGGTTGTCGGCGAACTCTCCACCGTCCACCTTCAGCTGTGCCACCAGCGAGCTGATCATCTCCCATGCGAAGGGCAGGGAGGTCCGGACGCAGTCGACGAAAGCGGCTTCGTCGACCTCGCCTCGCTCGGCCTGTTCGAGTAGGGCCGGTGAGACGTCGAGCGACATGGGTTCTCCTCTCGCGACCCCGGCCGTTTGGGTTGCCGGAGTCTTACGGGCAGGGAAGGAGGCCGCGACGCAGAGTGCACGCTCCGCCACCTCCCGCTCACCACGGTAGGCGCCCCGTGGGTGCCGCACCAGGAGAATGCGCATACAACGCGCCATCCGCGAACGGGGCTTTCGGGGGCGAATCGCGTGGAGGCCTTCTCGTCGAGTAGCGTTGCCGACCATGCGTCTCGTCATTGCCCGCTGCTCCGTCGACTACGCGGGCCGGCTCACCGCCCATCTGCCCTCGGCACCCCGTCTGATCCTCGTGAAGGCCGACGGCAGTGTCTCGATCCACGCGGACGACCGGGCGTACAAACCGCTCAACTGGATGTCGCCCCCCTGCACCCTCAAGGAGGGGAGCGGGGACGAGGCCGGTGTCTGGACGGTCGTCAACAAGGCGGGCGAGAAGCTCATCATCACCATGGAGGAAGTCCTCCACGACTCCTCCCATGAGCTGGGCATCGACCCGGGTCTGATCAAGGACGGCGTGGAAGCACACCTCCAGGAGCTCCTGGCGGACCGCATCGAAACGCTGGGCGACGGCTACACGCTGATCCGGCGCGAGTACATGACGGCGATCGGACCGGTGGACATCCTGTGCCGGGACGCCTCCGGCGGCACGGTGGCGGTGGAGATCAAGCGGCGCGGCGAGATCGACGGCGTCGAGCAGCTGACCCGCTATCTGGAACTCCTGAACCGGGACCCGCATCTGGCGCCGGTGCGCGGCGTCTTCGCGGCCCAGGAGATCAAGCCCCAGGCCCGCGTTCTGGCCACGGACCGCGGCATGGACTGCGTGGTTCTGGACTACAACGCCCTGCGCGGCATCGAGGACGACAAGCTCCGCCTGTTCTGACGGCGGGCCGGGCGGACGCGGACCCGGACGGACCCGTACGGACGCGGGCGGACCCGTACGGACGCGGGCGGACCCGTACGGACGCGGGCGGACCCGTACGGACGCGGACGGACACGGACGCGGGCGGACCCGTACGGACGCGGACGGACACGGACGCGGGCGGACCCGTACGGACGCGGACGGACACGGACGCGGGCGGACCCGGCCGGGCCCGCCCTGACCCGCCCGGCGCGGCTTACGCCGTCGCCGACGGGCTGGCCGGTGTGGCCGTCGCGGTGGGTGTCGGAGTCGGCGCCGGCGGCGTGGGATCTGCCGTCGGCGTCGTCGGCGTCGGGTCCGGCGACGGGGGCTTCGGTCCGGTCGGAGACGGCTTCTGCGACGGGAGCGGCGAGGCCGGCTTGCGCGACGGGGGACGCGGCGGCTGGTTCGGGTCCGGGGTGACGGCCGATTCCGGGGATCCCGGATCCGAGGCTTCGGGGGCCGGAGTTCCCGGATCCGGTGCAGGATCGTTCCCGCTCGTGCCCGGCACACCCGGCACCGTCGCCCCGGGCTTCGGCGTCGACGACACGGCCGGGCCGTCCCCGCCCGCCGGGCTCTGCGGTTCGTCGTCCGAGCCCGTCATCGCCAGGGCCATCACCGTGCCCAGTGCCACCACCGTCAGCGCTCCCGCCGCAGCCAGCAGCACCGGCTTGCGGCGCGGCTGCTGCTTGCGCGGCGCGGGCGCGGGTGCGGGCGCCACCGGCGGCGCCGGCTTCGGGGTGAGGGGGAAGGCCTCCTCGAAGACCTCCGTGAGGGTCGTCGGGGCCTCCGAGCGGCCGATCACCGGCACGACCGGCGCCACTGCGGCCACCGCTGCGACCGGTGCCGCCGCTGCCGCCCGTGGCGCTGTGGGCGCCGCCACGGGCAGCACCGTCGTCACCGCCTCCGCAGCCCCTGTGGCCCCTGTAGCCCCCGCAGGCGCAGGGGCCGGCGCCTCCAGCCGCAGCGGCGGCGACACCTCCACCCCCGCCTTCTCCCGGTCGGTGACCAGCGCGAGCGCCCGCCGCCCGGCCACCGTGCCCCGCTTGTCGGCGAGCGCGCCCTTCAGGCCTATGGAGGCCTCCAGTTCGGCCCGCGCCCGGTCCAGGCGCCCCTCGCACAGCGCGAGTACGCCGAGCTCGTGGTGGAAGTACGCCTGCTCCGCGACCTCTCCCGCCTTCCGCGCGGCCTCGGCCCCCGAGCGCAGCACCCGCTCCCACGCCTCCCAGTGACGGGAGGCCGCGAACGCGGGGGCCGCGGTCCGGGCCAGCAGTACGGCGGCCACCACGTCCGCGCCGGCCAGCGCAGCCAGCACCGCGTCGGCCTCCGCCGCGACCCGCTCCGGGGTCACCGAGGCGTGTCCGGTCCACCAGGCGTAGTGGCGGGCGGCCGTACGGGCCTCCTCCGCCGCGGTGTCCCCGTACCCGGCCTCCTCCAGCTGCCGTGCGACCCCGGCGGCCAGCCGGTAGCGGGTGCCGACCGGGGTGAGCAGTCCGCAGCCCAGCAGTTCCGCGACCGCCGCGTCGGCGTGGGTGTCCCCCACGAGCGCCGGCAGGTGGGCGTGGTGCGGGAGCTCCCCGCCCAGCGCGCACGCGATCCGCAGCGCCGCCCGCGCCGACTCGCTGACCCGGGAGGCCAGCAGCTCGGCGGGGGCCGCGCCCTCGGCGAGCGTCGGCAGCGCCACGAACGCGGCGTCGCGCGGCCGCTCCTCGAAGACTCCGGGCTCCTCGTCGTCGTCCCCGGCGGAGGAAAGGTTTCGCTCGTCGCGCTGGCGCAGCAGCGCCGCCGCCTGGACGAAGCGCAGCGGCAGCCCCTCGGACGCGAACCGCAGGTCGCCCGCCCAGGCGGTCTCCTCCTCCGTCAGCGCCCGGCCCATGCCCGCTTCCAGCAGCTGCACGCAGTCGGCCCGGCCGAGCCCGGCGAGGAAGACCTCCTCCAGGTGCGAGTCGTCGGAGGGGGCGCGGGTGTCGGGGGTGGCGGCCAGCAGGTAGGCGCACTCGGGGGTGGCGCGCAGCAGCTCGTCGAGGGGGGCGCCGCCCATCTCCAGGTCGTCGAGGAGCACGATGGCGCCGATGTCCCGTACGCGGGCGAGGAGTTGGGTCCGCTCGGGCCGCTCCTGCGAGGCGTCGTACACGGCGGCGTACAGCGCGTGCAGCAGCTCGCCGGGCTGCTGGTGCCCGTACCCGCTGAGCCGTACGACGCCGTCGGGCGCCAGCCGCGCGCAGTCGGCGGCGACCGCGTCGAGCAGGGCGCTGCGGCCGGAGCCGGCGGGTCCGGTCAGCCGTACGGAGCGGCCGCGGCCCAGCAGCCGTACGAGGCGCTCGCGCTCCTCCTCGCGGGCGAGGAGCGGCGGGGCCGGGGCGGCGGGGCCGGGCAGGAGGGGCGGCCGCGCGGCGGCGTCCCGGGCGGCGCGGTCGGCGGCGGCGCGCTTGGCGGGGGCGCTGCCGCCGGTGCCGGGTCGGCGCGGTTCGATCTCGCTGCCGTCGACGGGGTTCACGGTGAGCGTGAAGTCCCCGGCGGTGAGGGTGACGACGCGCGCGACGGCGGGGCCTGCGGCGGCCGGTGCGGGCGGCGCGGAAGCCGTCGCCGCGGGCGCGGGCGCCGTCGCCTTCGTCTTCGCCGGAGGCACGGGTGCCGTCGCGGGCTGCTCCACCGGTTCGGGCTGCCCCTGCGTGCGGTCCATGACCTAGTCCCCCGATCGCGCTCTGCGCCGTAGCCGTCGTGTCGTACCGTCCGGCCTTCGCACATTCCGCTGTCGCTACGGGTCCGGTTTCCGCCCGAACCCTAGACGGTGCCAGGTCGTGCACGGAACCGCAGGGGTGCCATCACCACCGGACCGTTACGTTTCCGCAGGAAGGGTGGACGGCGGCCGCGTCAGACCCTCGGGAGGGATTCCGCTTCCAGCCCGCCCTCGATCGCGAGGATGCGGTGCAGCCGGGTGGCCACGAGGAGGCGCTGCATCTGCGGCGGCACCCCGCGCAGGACGAGACGTCGGCCGGTCCGGCCGGCCCGCCGGTGGGCTCCCATGATCACGCCGAGGCCGGTCGCGTCCCAGGAGTCGAGACCGGTGAGGTCCAGCACGAGGTCGCCGTGGCCGTCGTCGAGGGCGGTGTGGAGGGCCGTACGGGCGTCCGCCGCGCTGCGCACGTCGAGGCGGCCCCCGACAGCGAGTTCGGCGTGGTCGCCCCTGATGTGCATATGTGCTCCCGGCAGTCCTGGGTACGGGTACGTAGGGATCCGACTGGTCCGCGGTCGGCAACTCTCACTGCATCTGACTGCCGTTCGGGCAGCGAGGTTGCCGACCGTGAGCGAACCGATACCTAATTCACCCGTGCGGGTGCGGATATTCGAACTGGCGCTCAGTGTCGCTTCAGTGCTTGTAGAAGCCCTGACCGCTCTTGCGGCCGATGTCGCCGGCGTCCACCATGCGGCGCATGAGCTCCGGCGGCGCGAACTTCTCGTCCTGGGACTCGGTGTAGATGTTGCTGGTGGCGTGCAGCAGGATGTCGACGCCGGTGAGGTCGGCGGTGGCGAGCGGCCCCATGGCGTGACCGAAGCCCAGCTTGCAGGCGATGTCGATGTCCTCGGCGGAGGCCACGCCCGATTCGTACAGCTTCGCGGCTTCGACGACCAGGGCGGAGATCAGACGGGTCGTCACGAACCCGGCGACGTCGCGGTTGACGACGATGCAGGTCTTGCCGACGGACTCGGCGAACGCGCGGGTGGCGGCGAGGGTCTCGTCGCTCGTCTTGTAGCCGCGGACGAGCTCGCAGAGCTGCATCATCGGGACGGGAGAGAAGAAGTGCGCGCCGACGACGCGCTCCGGACGCTCCGTCACGGCCGCGATCTTGGTGATCGGGATGGCGGAGGTGTTGGACGCGAGGATCGCGTCGTCCCGTACGAGCTTGTCGAGCGCGCGGAAGATCTCGTGCTTGACCTCGAGCTTCTCGAAGACGGCCTCGACGACGATGTCGGCGTCGGCGACCGCGTCGAGGTCGGTGGTGGTCTTGATGCGGGCGAGCGCGGCCTCGGCGTCCTCGGCCGTCATCCTGCCCTTGGAGACGAACTTGTCGTACGAGGCCTTGATGCCGTCGGTGCCGCGGGTCAGCGCGGCGTCGGTGACATCACGCAGTACGACGTCCCACCCCGCCTGAGCGGAGACCTGAGCGATCCCGGAACCCATCAGTCCGGCACCGATGACGGCGAGCTTCCCAGCCACTGCACACCCCACGTTCTTCCATACGGCCCAGTCTCGTAGCCTCTCCGGCGGAGACTAGCGCCAGCGGGGGTTCGTGTGACCGCGAAGTAACACGCGTCACGTCTCAACTGACGGACATCACACCGATCCGGCCCAGCATCCGCCCGGCCGCAGCCAGTTCGCCCGGCGGCGGCCGAGCGGCGCCGCCGAGAGGTCCGCGTGCGATATTCCGGCCCGGCTCACTAGGCTGGCCGCATGGTGAACCTCACGCGCATCTACACCCGCACCGGCGACAAGGGCACGACCGCTCTCGGCGACATGAGCCGGACGGCCAAGACCGACCTGCGGATCTCCGCCTACGCCGACGCCAACGAGGCCAACGCGGCCATCGGCACGGCGATCGCCCTCGGCGGGCTGCCGGAGGATGTCGTGAAGGTCCTGGTACGGGTGCAGAACGACCTGTTCGACGTCGGCGCCGACCTCTGCACTCCGGTCATCGAGAACCCCGAGTACCCGCCGCTGCGCGTCGAGCAGTTCTACGTCGACAAGCTCGAAGCCGACTGCGACACCTTCAACGAGCGGCTGGAGAAGCTGCGCAGCTTCATCCTCCCCGGCGGCACCCCCGGCGCGGCCCTGCTGCACCAGGCCTGCACCGTGGTCCGCCGCGCCGAGCGCTCCACCTGGGCGGCCCTGGAGGTGCACGGCGAGGTGATGAACCCGCTGACCGCGACCTACCTCAACCGCCTCTCCGACCTCCTCTTCATTCTGGCCCGTACGGCCAACAAGGAGGTCGGCGACGTCCTCTGGGTGCCCGGCGGCGAGCGCTAGCGCTCGGCCCCCGCCCGTTCCTCCTGCGGCTGGGCCGCGGGAGGCTTGCGCGGCCAGAACGTATAGGTGGCGGCGATGACGGCCTGGATGCCGAGCACGCGCAGGGCGACGTACTGCCAGCTCTGCAGGCTGCCGGTGTCGGCCGCGTCGCCCACGTACCAGATCGCGCCCTGGAGCAGCCCGAGCGCGACGGCCGCCGCGGCCAGCGTGCGGATCCACAGCTTCCACTCGTGGACCGCCCTGGCCCTGCCGTACTTCGGGCCGGGCGGCTTCGGGCCCCCGGCGAGGCGGTACGCCGCGTGCCGGTCGAGCCACTTCACCGTGTAGTGGCCGTAGCCGACGGTGTAACCGATGTACAGCGCGGCCAGACCGTGCTTCCAGCTCGGCTCGCCCCCGTTCTTGAGGTCCACGGCGGAGGCCACCAGCAGGACCAGCTCCAGCAGCGGCTCGCACAGCAGGACCGCCGCCCCCAGCCTCGGCATCTTCGCCAGGTAGCGCAGCGCCAGTCCGCCGGCCAGCAGCACCCAGAAGCCGACCTCGCAGGTGATGATCAGTGCGACGAGCACCGGATTCTCCCTTCCGTTGCCGTTTGCGACCTTCCGACAACCACTGGATCCAGCCTCCCGCCCGATCCGCACCGCTTCGTCGTCGCCGGTGACGAACCGCGACTGCATCCTTCGGTGTAGTGCCGACCCGGCCGGCCTCCGCCCCGGCGGCGACGCCCGGCCCTCCCCCACCCTGTTGGATGGGACCGTGACCCCGATCAAGCCGGCCCCGACCGAGCGGACCAAGATCTTCCGCCCCCACCGCGACGACGTCCTCCTCGCGGTGTTCAGCGTGCTCGCGGGGCTGCTGCTCTGGTCGCTCGGCATCTACAGCACGAGCAACCGGCACTTCTTCCCCCCGTGGGCCGCCCTGGTCCCGCTCCTCGCGCTCGGTCCGATGGAGCTGCTGCGCCGCACGGCGCCCAACACCACGCTGGCCGTCGGCACCGTGGGGGTGATCGCCGACCAGTTCACCGTGGGGAATCTGGGCACCGTCCTGATCTTCACGGACCTGATGTACGCGGCCGTCGTCTACGGCAAACCCGCCATGGCCCGGCGGCTCCCGGTCTCCACCGGCCTGATCACCATCACCGTCACCATCGCCTCCGTGGCCTGGCTGCGCACCCCGCAGGCCCTGATGATCGGCGTGATCACCGGCATCGTCTGCTTCGGCCCGGCCCTGACCGGCGCCACCCTGCGCAACCACCGCGAGGCCGCCGAGGCCGCCCGGCTGCGCGCCGAGCAGACCGCGCTGCTGGCCGAAATGGACCGCAGCCAGGCCGTCGTCGCCGAGCGCGCCCGGATGGCCCGCGAGCTGCACGACATGGTGGCCAACCACCTCTCCGCCATCGCCATCCACTCCACGGCCGCGCTGTCCATCGACTCCCCCGGGACGAGCCGGGAGGCCCTCGGGGTGATCCGGGAGAACAGCGTGCAGGGGCTGGCCGAGATGCGCCGCCTGATCGGGCTGCTGCGGGACGCGGGCGCCGAGCAGGAGGCGGTCGCCACGCCCTCCCTCGACGGGCTCGACGCGCTGCTGGGGCAGGCCCGTGTCAACGGCGCCGCGAGCGGGCTGGACTTCGTACTGCTCGACGACCGGCCGCCCGGGGGGCAGTTGCCGGCGCCCGTGGAGCTCGCGGCGTACCGGATCGTCCAGGAGTCGCTGACGAACACCCTCAAGCACGCCGCCCCGGGCACGGTCCGGGTGTGCGTGACGCGGGCGGACGGGCTGTTGACCGTACGGGTGGAGTCCCCGTACGGGGACCGGCCGGGCCCCCGCGCCCCCGGCTCGGGGGCCGGGCTGATCGGCATGCGGGAGCGGACGGAGCTGCTGGGCGGGGAGTTCGCGGCGGGCCGTACGGGATCGGTGTGGCTGGTGCGGGCGGAGCTGCCCGCGGAGGAGAAGGCGGTGGCCGGATGAGCATCCGGGTGGTGGTGGCCGAGGACCAGAGGGCCGTACGGGCCGGGCTGGTGCTGATCCTGCGCAGCGCGGGCGACGTCGAGGTCGTGGGCGAGGCGGCGGACGGGGAGGAGGCGGTGCGCCTGGCGCGGGAGCTGCGCCCGGACCTCGTCCTCATGGACGTGCAGATGCCGCGGCTCGACGGGGTGTCGGCGACCCGCCAGGTGGTCGCGGAGGGGCTGGCGGACGTCCTGGTCCTCACCACCTTCGATCTGGACGAGTACGTGTTCGGCGCCCTGCGCGCGGGGGCGGCGGGCTTCCTGCTGAAGAACGCGGACGCGGCGGAGCTGATCGAGGCGGTACGGACGGTCGCGCGCGGGGAGGGCCTGATCGCCCCGGCGGTGACCCGGCGGCTGATCGCCGAGTTCGCGGCTCCGCGGCCCGTGAAGGCCCCGGTGGCGCCGGAGACGGCCGCGGCGGTGGCCTCGCTGACGCGGCGGGAGCGGGAGGTGCTCGGCTGCCTGGGCGAGGGGCTCTCGAACGCGGAGATCGCGGTCCGGCTGGAGATGGCGGAGGCGACGGTGAAGACGCACGTCAGCAGGTTGCTGGGGAAGCTGGAGCTGCGCAGCCGGGTCCAGGCGGCCGTGCTGGCCCAGGAGTTGGGCCTCTAGCGGCCCAACGGAGTGAAGGTCTGGACCTCTTGACGGTTGGTCCAGACCTTTCTACGCTCGCGGCAACTGTGGTGAGCGTGCCATGACAAGCGTGCTCACGGGCGGCGCAGGTCCCATCCCCAGTCGCGGTCGGCCCCACGGCCGCGACGGACCTACGGAGGAACACCCTTGAGCACAGCACGCGCAACAGGCACGGCACCCCCACCCCGCATGCGACTGCTGCGAAGGATCGCCGCGACCGTGGCCGCCTTCGCCCTGCCCATCGCCGGACTCGTGGCCCTGGCCGGCCCCGCAGAGGCCGCCGCCTCCGCGACGGCCACGTACACCAAGGTCTCCGACTGGGGCACCGGCTTCGAGGGCAAGTGGACGGTGAAGAACACCGGCACCACCACCCTCACCAGCTGGACCGTGGAGTGGGACTACCCCTCCGGCACGACGGTCACCTCCGCCTGGGACGCCACCGTCACCAGCTCCGGCACCCACTGGACCGGCAAGAACGTGGGCTGGAACGGCACCCTCGCCCCCGGTGCCACGATCAGCTTCGGCTTCAACGGCGCCGGCTCCGGCGCCCCCAGCGGCTGCAAGGTCAACGGCGGCTCCTGCGACGGCGGATCGACCCCCACCGACAGCCCGCCGTCGGCCCCCGGCACCCCCACCGCGAGCGGGGTCACCGACACCTCGCTGACCATCGGCTGGGCCGCGGCCACCGACGACAAGGGCGTCAAGAACTACGACGTCTACCGCGGCGGCACCAAGGTGGCGACCGTCACCGGTACGAGCTACGGCGACTCCGGCCTGACCAAGGGGACGACGTACACGTACAGCGTCATCGCCCGCGACACCGCCGACCAGACGGGTCCGGCCTCCGGCTCCGTCTCGGTCACCACCACCGGCGGCGGCACCACTCCCCCGGACCCGGGCGGCAAGGTCAAGCTCGGCTACTTCACCGAATGGGGCGTCTACGGGCGCAACTACCACGTGAAGAACCTGGTCACCTCGGGCTCCGCCGCGAAGATCACCCACATCAACTACGCGTTCGGCAACGTCCAGGGCGGCAAGTGCACCATCGGTGACTCCTACGCCGACTACGACAAGGCCTACACCGCCGACCAGAGCGTCGACGGCGTCGCCGACACCTGGGACCAGCCGCTGCGCGGCAACTTCAACCAGCTGCGCAAGCTCAAGGCGAAGTACCCGAACATCAAGGTGCTGTGGTCCTTCGGCGGCTGGACCTGGTCCGGCGGCTTCGGCCAGGCCGCGGCCAACCCGGCCGCCTTCGCCGACTCCTGCTACAGCCTGGTCGAGGACCCGCGCTGGGCGGACGTCTTCGACGGCATCGACATCGACTGGGAGTACCCGAACGCCTGCGGCCTGTCCTGCGACACCAGCGGCGCCGCCTCCCTGAAGAACGTCCTGTCCGCGCTGCGCACCAAGTTCGGCGGCAGCAACCTGGTGACCGCCGCGATCTCCGCCGACGGCTCCAACGGCGGCAAGCTCGACCTCGCGGACTACGCGGGCGCCTCCCAGTACGTCGACTTCTACAACGTCATGACGTACGACTTCTTCGGCGCGTGGGACGCCAAGGGCCCGACCGCCCCGCACTCCCCGCTCACCTCGTACGCCGGCATCCCGATCGCCGGATTCAACTCCGAGGCCGCGATCACCAAGCTCAAGGGCAAGGGCATCGCCGGCTCGAAGCTGAACCTCGGCATCGGCTTCTACGGCCGCGGCTGGACCGGCGTCACCCAGGACGCCCCCGGCGGCACCGCCACCGGGCCCGCCACGGGCACGTACGAGCAGGGCATCGAGGACTACAAGGTGCTCAAGGGCAGCTGCCCGGCGACCGGCACCGTCGCCGGCACGGCCTACGCCAAGTGCGGCGGCAACTGGTGGAGCTACGACACCCCCGCCACCATCGCCGGGAAGATGAACTGGACCAAGCAGCAGGGCCTCAAGGGCGCCTTCTTCTGGGAGTTCAGCGGAGACACGGCCAACGGCGAGCTGGCCAACGCGATCCACACCGGACTCCAGTAGCACGGACGAAGCCGGGGAGACGGGTCCGCCCCCGTCTCCCCGGCTTCTTCGTATCCGGACAACGCGTCCTACGCGACGTTCACCCTCTGGCCGGGAGGCGCCGCCTCCAGCCAGGCCAGGAAACCCGTCAGCGCGTCCTCGCTCATCGCCAGCTCCAGGCGGGTCCCGCGGTGGAGACAGCCGAGCACGACGGCGTCGGACAGCAGCGCCAGCTCCTCCTCGCCCTCGGGGGCGCGGCGGGCGACCACCTCGATGGACGAGCGCTCCAGCAGCCGGCGCGGCCGCGGCGAGTACGAGAAGACGCGGAACCACTCGATGCGGTCACCGCTGTAGCGGGCGACCCCGTACACCCAGCCCTTGCCGGAGATGTCGGGTTCCTCGGACACGCCCCAGCGCAGGCTGCAGTCGAAGGTGCCGCCGGAACGCTGGATCAGTCTGCGGCGCAGCCCGAAGACAAACAGCCCGATCACCACCAGGGCTACGACCAGGCCGCTCACAAGCAGAGCGAGGAGCATCTTCACCGACCTCCTCGCTCATCGAATACCTCAAACGAAAAACGACCTGCATCGCCTCAGCCGCGACCCGGTCTGGAAAATTCCAGACCGGACCGCGGCTGAGGTCTCAAACCTGTTCGGTACGGGGCTCAGTGCCCCGTGACCGCGCGCAGCCGGACATCGGCGCGACGCTCGGCGGCCGCATCGGCCTCCGACTTCGCGCGCTCCAGTGCCCGCTCCGCACGCTGGACGTCAATCTCGTCAGCGAGCTCGGCGATCTCGGCCAGCAGGGACAGCTTGTTGTCCGCGAACGAGATGAAACCGCCGTGCACCGCGGCGACGACAGTGTTGCCCTCGCTGGTGCGGATGGTCACCGGGCCCGATTCCAGCACACCGAGAAGCGGCTGGTGACCGGGCATGACGCCGATGTCGCCGGACGTGGTGCGGGCGACAACAAGGGTGGCCTCGCCGGACCAGACATTGCGGTCCGCCGCGACCAGCTCGACGTGCAGCTCAGCAGCCAAGGTGGCTCCTCGGGTCACCACCCGGCGGGTCGGCCGGGTGTTGGGTCAAATTCTAATGGGCGTGGGGAGAGGGACGGGACACACCCGCCCCTCTCCGCGAAACCTGCGAACCGGAAGCGCTCCGCGAGGAGCGCGCCGGATCAGGAGACGCCCAGCTCCTTGGCGTTGGCCTTCAGGTCCTCGATGCCACCGCACAGGAAGAACGCCTGCTCGGGGAAGTGGTCGTAGTCACCGTCGCAGATCGCGTTGAACGCGGTGATCGACTCGTCGAGCGGAACGTCCGAACCGTCCACGCCGGTGAACTGCTTGGCGACGTGGGTGTTCTGCGACAGGAAGCGCTCGACACGACGGGCACGGTGGACAACGAGCTTGTCCTCCTCGCCCAGCTCGTCGATACCGAGGATCGCGATGATGTCCTGGAGGTCCTTGTACTTCTGCAGGATCCCCTTGACGCGCATCGCGGTGGCGTAGTGGTCCGCCGCGATGTACCGCGGGTCGAGGATGCGGGACGTCGAGTCCAGCGGGTCCACGGCCGGGTAGATGCCCTTCTCGGAGATCGGACGGGAGAGAACCGTCGTCGCGTCGAGGTGGGCGAAGGTGGTGGCCGGCGCCGGGTCGGTCAGGTCGTCCGCGGGGACGTAGATCGCCTGCATCGAGGTGATCGAGTGACCGCGGGTCGAGGTGATGCGCTCCTGCAGCAGACCCATCTCGTCAGCCAGGTTCGGCTGGTAACCCACGGCGGACGGCATGCGGCCCAGAAGGGTCGACACCTCCGAACCGGCCTGGGTGTAACGGAAGATGTTGTCGATGAAGAAGAGCACGTCCTGCTTCTGCACATCGCGGAAGTACTCCGCCATGGTCAGACCGGCGAGCGCGACGCGAAGACGGGTGCCCGGGGGCTCGTCCATCTGGCCGAAGACGAGCGCCGTCTTGTCGATGACGCCCGAGTCGGCCATTTCCTCGATGAGGTCGTTGCCCTCACGGGTACGCTCACCGACGCCCGCGAAGACCGACACACCGTCGTGGTTGTTGGCGACGCGGTAGATCATTTCCTGGATCAGAACGGTCTTGCCGACACCGGCACCACCGAACAGACCGATCTTTCCACCCTTGACGTACGGGGTGAGAAGGTCGATGACCTTGACGCCGGTCTCGAACATCTCGGTCTTCGACTCGAGCTCGTCGAAGCGAGGGGCCTTGCGGTGGATCGGCCAGCGCTCGGTGATCTCGGCGTTCGCCTCGGGGTAGTTCAGCACCTCACCGAGGGTGTTGAACACCTTGCCCTTGGTGAAGTCACCGACGGGGACGGTGATGCCCTCGCCCGTGTCGGTCACCGGGGCCTGGCGGACCAGACCGTCGGTCGGCTGCATCGAGATGGTACGGACGAGGCCGTCACCCAGGTGCTGCGCGACCTCGAGGGTCAGGGTCTTGAGCGCGCCGTCCTCGGCCGGGTCGGAGACCTGGACCTTGAGGGCGTTGTAGATCTCGGGCATGGCGTCGACGGGGAACTCCACGTCGACGACCGGGCCGATGACCCGGGCGACGCGGCCCGTGGCGGCGGCCGTCTCAACAGTGGTCGTCATTACTTGTCACTCCCCGCGGTCGCGTCAGCCATGGCGCTCGCGCCACCGACGATCTCGCTGATTTCCTGGGTGATTTCGGCCTGGCGGGCCGCGTTGGCAAGCCGGGAGAGGCTCTTGATGAGGTCTCCGGCGTTGTCGGTCGCCGCCTTCATCGCACGGCGGCGGGCGGCGTGCTCGGAAGCGGCCGACTGCAGCAGTGCGTTGTAGATACGGCTCTCGACGTAGCGCGGCAGCAGGGCGTCGAGGACGTCCTCCGCCGACGGCTCGAAGTCGAACAGCGGAAGGATCTCGCCCTTCGCACCGTCCTCCTCCGGAGCCTGGTCGAGGCTGAGCGGCAGCATCCGGCCGTCGACCGGGTTCTGCGTCATCATCGACACGAATTCCGTGTAGACGATGTGCAGCTCGTCGACGCCACCCTCGGCCGTCTCCGTCTGGATGGCCTCGATCAGCGGCCCGGCGACGCGCTTGGCGTCGGCGTAGGCCGGGCTGTCGGTGAAGCCGGTCCACGAATCCGCGACCTTGCGCTCGCGGAAGCCGTAGTAGGCCAGACCCTTACGGCCGACGATGTAGGTGTCGACGTCCTTGCCCTCAGCGCGCAGCCGCTCGGTGAGCCGCTCCGCCTGCTTGATGGCGTTCGAGGAGTAGCCGCCGGCCAGACCGCGGTCGCTCGTGATGAGCACGATCGCGGCACGGGTCGGCGCCTCGACCTCGGTGGTCAGGGCGTGCTTGGTGTTCGAACCGGTCGCCACCGCGGTCACCGCACGGGTGAGCTCGGTCGCGTACGGCATCGACGCCGCCACCTTGCGCTGCGCCTTGACGATGCGCGAGGCGGCGATCATCTCCATCGCCTTGGTGATCTTCTTGGTCGCCGTGATGGCACGGATGCGACGCTTGTAGACCCGGAGCTGCGCTCCCATGAGTCAGGTCCCTTCCGTCGTCACTTGGAGACGTTGACGGCCGGTGCGTCCTCGCCCAGGAGCTTGCCGTCCGAGGTCTCGAACTGGCGCTTGAAGGAAGCGATGGCGTCAGCGATCGACGTCAGCGTGTCGTCCGACATCTTGCCGCCGTCGGCGATGGAGGTGAGGAGGTCCTTGCGCTCGCGGCGCAGGTGCTCCAGCAGCTCCGACTCGAAGCGACGGATGTCGGCGACCGGGACGTCGTCCATCTTGCCGGTGGTGCCGGCCCAGACGGAGACGACCTGCTCCTCGACCGGCATCGGCTGGTACTGGCCCTGCTTCAGCAGCTCGACCAGGCGCTTGCCGCGCTCCAGCGAGGCCTTCGAAGCGGCGTCCAGGTCGGAACCGAAGGCGGCGAACGCCTCCAGCTCGCGGTACTGGGCGAGGTCCAGGCGCAGACGGCCGGAAACCTGCTTCATGGCCTTGTGCTGGGCCGAGCCACCGACGCGGGAGACCGAGATACCGACGTTCAGCGCCGGGCGCTGGCCCGCGTTGAACAGGTCGGACTCCAGGAAGCACTGGCCGTCGGTGATGGAGATGACGTTGGTCGGGATGAACGCCGACACGTCGTTCGCCTTGGTCTCGACGATCGGCAGACCGGTCATCGAACCGGCACCCATGTCGTCGGAGAGCTTCGCGCAGCGCTCCAGCAGACGGGAGTGCAGGTAGAAGACGTCACCCGGGTAGGCCTCACGGCCCGGCGGGCGGCGCAGCAGCAGCGACACGGCGCGGTAGGCGTCGGCCTGCTTCGACAGGTCGTCGAAGATGATCAGGACGTGCTTGCCGGCGTACATCCAGTGCTGGCCGATGGCGGAACCGGTGTACGGCGCCAGGTACTTGAAGCCGGCCGGGTCGGACGCCGGGGCGGCGACGATCGTCGTGTACTCGAGCGCGCCGGCGTCTTCCAGGGCGCCGCGAACGGACGCGATGGTCGAGCCCTTCTGGCCGATGGCGACGTAGATGCAGCGGACCTGCTTGTTCACGTCGCCAGAGCGCCAGTTGTCGCGCTGGTTGATGATCGTGTCGACGGC
Organism: Streptomyces sp. NRRL S-244; assembly: GCF_000717915.1. Taxonomy (GTDB): domain Bacteria; phylum Actinomycetota; class Actinomycetes; order Streptomycetales; family Streptomycetaceae; genus Streptomyces. The sequence goes on along the minus strand of NZ_JOCX01000002.1, from coordinate 327,306 downwards.
CAGAGCGGTCTTGCCGGTCTGACGGTCGCCGATGATCAGCTGACGCTGGCCACGGCCGACCGGCACCATCGCGTCGATGGCCTTGTAGCCGGTCTGCATCGGCTCGTGCACCGACTTGCGGACCATGACGCCCGGGGCCTGCAGCTCGAGGGCGCGACGGCCTTCGGTCGCGATCTCGCCGAGACCGTCGATCGGGTTGCCGAGCGGGTCGACGACGCGGCCGAGGTAGCCCTCGCCGACGCCGACGGAGAGCACCTCACCGGTGCGCTGCACCGGCTGGCCCTCCTCGATACCGCTGAACTCGCCGAGGACGACCGCACCGATCTCGCGCTCCTCGAGGTTGAGGGCGAGACCGAGGGTGCCGTCCTCGAACTTCAGCAGCTCGTTCGCCATGGCGGAGGGCAGGCCCTCCACCTTCGCGATGCCGTCGCCGGCAACGCTGACCGTTCCGACCTCCTCGCGCGAGGCCGCGTCCGGCTGGTACGACTGGACAAAGTTCTCCAGTGCGTCCCGGATCTCCTCCGGCCGGATCGTGAGCTCCGCCATCTGGGTTCCCTGCTCTCCTTGTTGGGCCTGAAGCTTCTTAGGGGTCTGGGGGCGACCCCCAGGAATCTTCTGCAAGTTCTGCACGGCCCAACCGGGCCGCTGGAAATGCGTTGTTCTATTGGTGGCTGAGGTCAGCCGGCCATGCGGCGGGACGCCTCGGAGAGGCGGTCCGCGATGGTGCCGTCGATGACCTCGTCGCCGACACGCACCGAGATCCCGCCGAGGACCTCGGGGTCCACGTCGAGGTTCAGGTGCATCTGGCGGCCGTACAGCTTCGCCAGCACCGCGCCGAGACGCGCCTTCTGCACGTCGCTGAGCGGAACCGCGCTGGTCACGGTGGCGACCATGCGGTCACGGCGCTCGGCGGCGAGCTTGGAGAGGGACTCGAGTCCCGCTTCCAGGCTACGTCCACGCGGGTGCGTGACGAGACGGATGACCAGGCGCTCCGTGACGGCGTTCGCCTTGCCACCGAGCAGGCTGCGCAGCAGCCCGCTCTTGGCGGAGGCGGTGGCCGCGCGGTCGGTCAGCGCGGAACGCAGCTCGGTGCTCGAGGCGACGATCCGGCCGAAGCGGAAGACCTCGTCCTCGACGTTGTCGAGCGCGCCGGTCTGCTGGGCCGCCGTGAGGTCGGCGGTGGCCGCCAGCTCCTCCAGCGCGTCCACCAGGTCGCGGGACTGCGACCAGCGGGAGCGCGCCATGCCGGACACCAGGTCGAGGGTTTCCCCGCCCACCTGGCCGGACAGCAGACGGCCGACCAGCTCGGCCTTGGCCTCGCCGGACTGCGCCGGGTCCGTGATGACCCGACGCAGCGAGACCTCACGGTCGAGCAGCGCGGTGACGGCTGCCAGCTCGCCGGCGAGCTTCGCCGCGTCGACGGACGTGTTGTCCGTCAGCGCGTCGAGACGCTCGCGCGCGGAGGCCAGCGCCTCGCGGCTCGCTCCGTTCATCGGGCCGCCTCGGCCTTCTCCTCGAGCTCGCTGAGGAAGCGGTCGATCGTGCGGCTCTGCCGGGCGGCGTCCTCGAGGGACTCGCCGACGAGCTTGCCGGCCAGGTCGGTGGCGAGCTTGCCCACGTCCTGGCGCAGCGCCTGAGAGGCGGCCTTGCGGTCGGCCTCGATCTGGGCGTGGCCGGCAGCGATGATCTCCTCACGCTGCCGCTGGCCCTCTGCGCGCAGTTCTTCCTTGAGCGCAGTGCCCTGCTCCAGCGCTTCCTGGCGCAGGCGCGCGGCCTCGTGCCGGGCTTCGGCGAGCTGGGCCTTGTACTGCTCCAGCACGCTCTGGGCCTCGGTCTGAGCGGCCTCAGCCTTCTCGATACCGCCCTCGATCTGCTCGCGACGCTCGTCCAGAACCTTGTTGATGTTCGGGAGGAGCTTCTTCGCGAGGACACCGAAGACGATGACGAAGGCGATCAGACCGATGACGAGCTCGGGGATCGGCGGGAAGAGCGGATTTTCCGTCTCTGCCGCGAGAACCAGGAGGTTCACATCAGTGCCTTTCGTCTAATCGGACTAGTGGTCGCGGTTCGTCAGCTGTAGACGAACGGCATGACCAGACCGATGAGGGCGAGCGCCTCACAGAAGGCGAAGCCGAGGATCTGGTTGGCGCGGATCAGACCGGCAGCCTCGGGCTGACGGGCGAGAGCCTGCGTGCCGTTACCGAAGATGATGCCGACGCCGACACCCGGGCCGATGGCCGCGAGACCGTAACCAACGGAGCTGAGGGAGCCGGTGACGCCATCGGCGGCAGCGAGGATCTGGGACATGCCAGTTCTTCCTTCTCTTTCACGGACCGGTGGGGGTTGGCCACCGGACGACAGGGGGTTTGGGGGAGGGCCGGACTCAGTGGTGCTCGGCGAGTGCGCCCTGGATGAAGCTGCAGGCCAGCAGCACGAAGACGTAGGCCTGGACAGCCTGGATGAAGAGCTCGAAGGCCGTCATCACGATGACCATGATGAAAGAGACGCCCGCGTAGGCGATCCCGATCCCGTTCAGCAGGTACCAGCTGGCGATGGTGAACAGCAGCAGCAGGGTGTGACCGGCGAACATGTTCGCGAACAGTCGGACCGCGTGGGTGAACGGGCGCACCAGGACGTTCGAGAAGAACTCGATGACCATGACGAGCGGGAGGACCCCGCCGAGCGACTTGTCGTAGCCCGTCAGGTTCTTGAGTCCGCCGACGAAGCCGTGACGCTTGAACGTCACCGACATCCAGATGAAGTAGACGATCGCCGCGAGGATCGCCGGGTACGCGATGATCGCGGTCACCGGGAACTGGGCCAGGGGAACGATCGACCAGACGTTCAGGACCCAGACGAAGAAGAACAGCGACACCATGAAGGGGACGTACTTCTCGCCCTCCTTCTTGCCCAGCGTCTCGTAGACGATGCCGCGGCGCACGAAGTCGTAGCCGGTCTCGGCGACCATCTGGAGCTTGCCCGGGACGACCTTCGGCTTGCGGAAGGCGGCCCAGAAGAAGCCGACGATGATCAGCGAGCCCAGGAGGGCCAGCAGCATCGGCTTGTTGAAGTACACACTGGTCAGGCCGGGTTCGCCCCACAGCGGCTCGAAGAGGAACGAGTGCAGGCCCGGACCGGGGAAGCCACATCCGTCGAAGATGTGACAGTCGGTCTCGAAAGCGAGCACCTGCGTCAGGTCAGCACTCACCGCGGGCTCCTTCAGCGTGGCGCATAGGTACGGCAACCTCGTTGTGTCGGCGCGGCGCACAGCCGCTGTTCGGCACTGGACTGGTGTTACGGGTGTGGGGGCGGCGATCAGGCATCGAGCCTCGCGATGGAACAGGCGTCAGCTCAGATGCCCGCGCCCGCAATGCCGCAGTTGGCACCGGACGATAGCAGCATCTCGAACGCGCCCTTATTCCGGCCCTACCCCTCACGACTTCGGCCCCGAATTTTCGGGCTTGTCGCCCTTCGTCGAGTCCGGTTCGACGTAGAGGATCTTGGCCTTCATATGAGCACGCGTCTGTGCGCCGATCCACACGAGGGTGGTGGCGACGAGCGTGATCGCGAAGGCCTTGGGGTTGAACAGCGTCGTGTTCTTGAACACGGCGAGAAAGACGAAGAGCAGCAGGATCTGGGCCGTGTAGAGCATCAGCCCCATGGCCTGGAACAGGTGCGGCAGCGATTTCGCGGTGCGTTGCAGAACGACGAATCCGATGCCCATGAACAGCATCACGACCAGCGTGGCAATGACGGCGCCAAGGGCTCCTTCGCCGCCTGCCACCACGGCACTGATGACGGCGGCGAGAGCGCCGGCGACAGCCGTGGGTACAGCGGCGTGCAGGAGGGATCGGACGTCATCTGACCGCATGGCGGTTTGCTCCGCGTGGTGGTGGGGGCACGGACTCGTACGGGAACTCGTACGGGACGAGCGTAAGCCCGGTCCGAGATCGAACCTCGGGCCGATGGGCCGTCGCACTACGGTCCTTCGGCTCTGTCGCCGGGTTTAGTGAACGGTATCACAAACTATTTGATGAGAGCTTTACCTGCGGAGTGTGCTGACTGTCACACATGAGAGCTAACCCGCCCGTGTGTGCGCGACAAGCCGTCGTTGTGTGTGGTAAAGGCGGTTCATGTCCGACATGTACCGCGGGCGTCAGCGCGCCGACTCGGCCTTACGCCGGTCGGGGAAGCGCGAACGGGGGCCTACCGCGGTCGCTCCGTTGACGCCCGAGACGCCGACCCGGATCGGCCCGGCGGGCTCCGGCTCCCGTCCCGAGGCATCGAGCGCGGCCGCCTCGGCGGCGCGCTCGCGGTGCCGGTAGCGCGGCGGGACCAGACCCTCGGCCCAGCGCGGGGCGCGCGGGGTGAAGCGCGGCAGGAGCAGCAGGACGAGGCCCAGCCCGCTCAGCGCGACGATGGCGAGCACGATCCACATCGAGGCGGAGTGCACCGAGTACGCCACCGCGCCGAACGCGATCAGTCCCGACCAGAAGTACATGATCAGCACCGCGCGGCTGTGCGAGTGCCCGAGCTCCAGCAGCCGGTGGTGCAGGTGCCCGCGGTCGGCCGCAAAGGGCGACTGGCCCTTCCACGTACGCCGCACGATGGCCAGGACCAGGTCCGCCATCGGGATCGCGATGATCGTCAGCGGGAGCAGAAGCGGAATGAAGACCGGGATCATCGCGTGCACCGTGTTGCGCTCACCGCCGACGAACAGGGCCATGGTGTCCGGGTCCACCTGCCCGGTGATCGAGATCGCGGCGGCGGCCAGCACCAGACCGATGAGCATCGATCCGGAATCGCCCATGAAGATCCGGGCCGGGTGCATGTTGTGCGGCAGGAAGCCGAGGCACATGCCCATCAGGATCGCCGCGAACAGGGTCGCGGGCGCGGCCGCCTCGATCCCGTACCCGAACCAGATCCGGTACGAGTAGAGGAAGAACGCGGCGGCGGCGATGCAGACCATGCCGGCCGCCAGGCCGTCGAGCCCGTCCACGAAGTTCACCGCGTTGATGGTGATCACGACGAGGGCCACGGTGAGCAGGTTGCCCTGCCACTGGGTCAGCGCGACCGTCCCGATGCCCGGGACGGGGATCCACAGGATGGTCAGGCCCTGCATGACCATCACACCGGCGGCGATCATCTGCGCGCCCAGCTTGATCAGGGCGTCGATCTCGAACTTGTCGTCGAGCACGCCGATCAGCCAGATCAGGGCGGCTCCGGAGAGCAGCGCCCGCGGCTCGTTCGACAGCTCGAAGACGCCGTTGAGGTTGCGCAGGTGGTCCGCGACCAGCAGCCCCGCGCACAGTCCGCCGAACATGGCGATGCCGCCGAGCCGCGGAGTGGGCTCGCGGTGCACGTCGCGGGCGCGGATCTCCGGCATCGCACCGGCCGCGATCGCGAACTTCCGCACGGGCCCGGTCAGCAGGTAGGTCACCGCGACCGTGACGCAAAGCGTCAGCAGATATTCACGCACGGGCTGCCCCAGATGTATCGCCGGCCATCTCAGCCCCACACATTAGCTGCGATGTACCCCTCACCGAGGACGCGAGGGGGCGCTATCCCGGTTGCGGTACGCCCCGCTTGTCCTGCTTACGCCCCATACGGGGGAAATCCGCGCGTCAGCTCGGCCACTTCCGTGCGGATTCTCGCGCCTTCCCCGCGCAGTGCGGCGGTAAACAGCGCGGCGATCCGGGCCATCTCGGGCTCCCGCATGCCCTGGGTGGTGACCGCGGCCGTACCGAGCCGGATCCCGCGCTGGTCCCCGTACGGGAGGGCGCAGGTGTCCAGCACGATCCCGGCGGCGGCGAGCCGGCCGCGCGCGGTCGGACCGTCCACGCCGAGCGGCGCCGGGTCGGCGGTGATCAGGTGGGTGTCGGTGCCGCCCGTCGTCACCGCGAACCCGTGGGCCGCGAGTCCATCGGCCAGCACCCGCGCGTTGGCCACCACCCGATGGGCGTACGTGGTGAACGCCGGCGCCGCGGCCTCGCCGAAGGCCACGGCCTTGGCGGCGATGGTGTGCATCTGGGCGCCGCCCTGGGTGAACGGGAAGACCGCCCGGTCGATCCGCTCGGCGAACTCGGCCCCGCACAGGACCATCCCGCCGCGCGGGCCGCGCAGCACCTTGTGCGTCGTCGCGCAGACGATGTCGGCGTACGGGACGGGGCTGGGCGCGGCTCCGCCGGCGACGAGCCCGATCGGGTGGGCGGCGTCCGCGATGAGGTACGCCCCGACCTCGTCGGCGATCTCCCGGAACACGGAGTACTCGGGGTGGCGAGGGTAGGAGATCGAGCCGCAGACGATGGCCTTGGGCCGGTGCATCCGGGCCAGGCCCTGCACCTGCTGGTAGTCGATCAGGCCGGTCTCGGCGTCGACCCCGTACCCGACGAAGTCGAACCAGCGGCCGGAGAAGTTGGCGGGTGAACCGTGGGTGAGGTGGCCGCCGTACGCGAGCCCCATCGCGAGGACGGTGTCCCCGGGCCGCAGCAGCGCGGCGTACGCGGCCAGCACGGCGGCGGAGCCGGAATGCGGCTGTACGTTGGCGTGCTCCACCCCGAACAGCGCCCGGGCCCGCTCGACGGCCAGCCCCTCGGCGAGGTCGGCGTACTCGCAGCCGCCGTGGTAGCGGTGGCCCGGATAGCCCTCGGCGTACTTGTTGGCGAGCGCCGAGCCGAGTGCCGCCAGTACGGCGGGCGAGGCGAAGTTCTCGGCGGCGCTCAGCTGGAGCGCGACGGCCTGCCGCTGCGCCTCCCCCGCGAGCACGTCGGCCATCTGCGGATCCTGCTGCCGCAGCAGGTCGGAGGGCGGGGTGATGACGCTCATGGCGCGACTCCCAGTGGCGGTCCCGGATACGCCCACTCTAGGTCGCCCGGGCCCTCTCTGCCCGTTTCGAGCCCGTTTCAGCCCCTCAGGGCCCGGCCCGGCCACCCGCAGGGGTCAGCGGGAAGCCGTGACGCCCGTCAGGGCCGTGACCACCGGGTCCAGGGCCTGGTTGGCCCCTTCTCGATCGCGCCTCTCGCACTGCTCGGCCCCAGGGGGCCTCTCAGGCTTCGCGGCGCTGCGCCGGCCTCCGGCCGGCCGCCGTCAGCGGGAAGCCGTGACGCCCGTCAGGGCCGTGACCACCGGGTCGAGGGCCTGGTTGATCTCGTCGCCGATCGAGCGGAAGAAGGTGATCGGCGCCCCGTACGGGTCGTACACCTCGTCCGCGTCGGGCGACGGCGCCAGCAGCCAGCCCCGCAGCGCGGCCGCGGCCCGCACCAGCGCCCGGGCCCGCTCCGCGACCCCGTCGTCCAGCGGCGGCAGCGTGGCCGGGTCTATGGCCCGCACCAGCCGCGTGAACTCCTTCAGCGTGAACGTGCGCAGTCCCGCCGAATGCCCCATCGAGATGACCTGCGCCCGGTGGTCCCGGGTGGCGGTGAGCACCAGGTCCGCCCGTATGACGTGCTCGTCCAGCAGCTCCCGCCCGGTGAACCCGGACGCGTCCGCTCCGAAGTCCGCGAGCACGGCCGCCGCGTTGGCCTCCATCGGGGCCCCCTCGTGGCCCCACGTCCCCGCGCTCTCCACGATCAGGTCGCCGACCGGGATGCCGCCCAGCCGGTGCGCCAGCGCATGCCGGGTCAGCCGCTCGGTGATCGGCGAGCGGCACACGTTGCCGGTGCTGACGTGGAGGATGCGGAACGTGTCCCCGCCGGCGCCCGCCGGGTGGGGGTCCCCCCAGCCGTGGCTGCCGCCGGAGGTGTGCCCGCTTGCTATGCCACGCCCCTCAGGGCTCACGGGGCCACCTCGAGGTCGGGTACGACCTCCCGCAGCTGCTCGGCGGTCAGCGCCCCCTCGCGCAGCAGGACGGGAACCTTCCCGGTGACGTCGACGATCGACGACGGCTGGATCCCCGGGGTCGGACCGCCGTCCAGGTACACGGACACGGAGTCGCCCAGCATCTCGCGCGCCGCGTCGCAGTCCTCCGGCGCCGGGTGCCCGGTCAGGTTCGCCGAGGACACGGCCATCGGACCGACCTCGGTCAGCAGCTCGATCGCGACGGGGTGCAGGGGCATCCGTACGGCCACGGTCCCGCGGGTCTCCCCCAAGTCCCAGGCCAACGAGGGCTGGTGCTTGGCGACGAGCGTCAGCGCGCCCGGCCAGAAGGCGTCGACGAGCTCCCAGGCCTGCTCGGAGAAGTCCGTGACGAGCCCGTGCAGGGTGTTCGGGGAGCCGATGAGCACGGGGGTCGGCATGTTGCGGCCGCGCCCCTTGGCGGCGAGCAGGTCGCCGACCGCCTCCGCGCTGAAGGCGTCCGCGCCGATCCCGTACAGGGTGTCGGTGGGCAGCACGACAAGCTCGCCGCGGCGCACGGCGGATGCGGCTTCACGCAGACCCGTCTTGCGGTCCGTCGCGTCGTTGCAGTCGTATCGCCGGGCCATCAGCGGGACTCCTCGTGCAGCAGGGGGGTGGAGGGGTGGGTCGCGCCCGTCACGGCATGGCCTTGCGGGCGGTGGCGAAGCGCGGGCGGTTGTTCAGGTCGGGGTGGTCGGCGGCATCGGCCCAGCCCCGCTCTTCGGCGAAGATCCACGGGACCTGGCCGCCCTGGGTGTCGGCGTGCTCGATGACGACGATGCCGCCGGGGCGCAGCAGCCGGTGCGCGGTGCGCTCGATGCCGCGGATGGTGTCGAGGCCGTCCTCGCCGGAGAACAGGGCCATCTCGGGGTCGTGGTCCCGGGCCTCGGGGGCCACGTACTCCCACTCTGTGAGCGGGATGTACGGCGGGTTCGAGATCACCAGGTCGACCTGGCCGTCCAGCTCGGGCAGGGCGCTCAGCGCGTCGCCCTGGTGGACGGTGACCCGCGATCCCTCGGCGTTCTTGCGGGTCCACCGCAGGGCGTCCTCGGACAGCTCGACCGCGTGCACGCGCGAGCGCGGCACCTCCTGGGCCATGGCCAGCGCGATGGCGCCGGAGCCGGTGCACAGGTCCACGATCAGCGGCTCGACGACGTCCATCGCCCGGACGGCGTGTATGGCCCAGTCCACGACCGACTCGGTCTCGGGCCGGGGCACGAAGACCCCGGGCCCGACCTGGAGCTCCAGGTACCGGAAGAAGGCGCGGCCGGTGATGTGCTGGAGCGGCTCGCGCGCCTCGCGGCGGGCGACGGCCTCCCAGTAGCGGGCGTCGAAGTCCGCGTCCTTGACGTGGTGCAGTTCCCCCCGCTTGACGCCGTGCACGAAGGCCGCGAGCTCCTCCGCGTCGAAGCGCGGTGAGGGCACGCCGGCGGCGGCCAGCCGCTGGGTGGCCTGGGCCACCTCGGCAAGCAGCAAGTTCACGCTGGTCCTCCGGGCTGCTGTCGTACGGGGGTGGTGCGGGGCGTACACGGTGAAGCGGGTCGAGCGGGGTGGTGCGGTGTCGAGCGGGGTGGTGCGGTCAGGCGCGGATCAGTGCGCGGACGCCAGCTTGGCGGCCGAGTCCGCGTCGACGCAGGCCTGGATCATCGGATCGAGGTCACCGTCGAGCACCTGGTCCAAGTTGTACGCCTTGAAGCCCGTCCGGTGGTCCGAGATCCGGTTTTCCGGGAAGTTGTACGTACGGATCTTCTCGGAGCGGTCCACGGAGCGCACCTGGCTGCGGCGTACGTCGGAGGCCTCCTGCTCGGCGGCCTCCTGGGCCGCGGCCAGCAGGCGCGACCGCAGGATGCGCATCGCCTGCTCCTTGTTCTGGAGCTGGCTCTTCTCGTTCTGGCAGGAGGCGACCACACCGGTCGGGACGTGCGTGATGCGCACGGCCGAGTCGGTGGTGTTGACGGACTGGCCGCCGGGGCCCGACGAGCGGTACACGTCGATGCGGAGGTCGTTCGGGTTGATCTCGACCTCGACCTCCTCGGCCTCCGGGGTGACGAGCACGCCGGCGGCGGAGGTGTGGATGCGGCCCTGGGACTCGGTGGCCGGAACGCGCTGGACGCGGTGCACGCCGCCCTCGTATTTCAGGCGGGCCCACACGCCCTGGCCGGGCTCGGTGGCGCCGTTGCCGCCCTTGGTGCGGACGGAGACCTGGACGTCCTTGTAGCCGCCGAGCTCGGACTCGGTGGCGTCGATGATCTCGGTCTTCCAGCCCACGCGCTCGGCGTAGCGCAGGTACATGCGCAGCAGGTCGCCGGCGAACAGGGCGGACTCGTCGCCGCCCGCGCCCGCCTTGACCTCGAGGAGCACGTCCTTGTCGTCGCTGGGGTCGCGCGGGACCAGCAGCAGGCGCAGCTTCTCGGTGAGCTCCTCGCGGTGCGCGGTGAGCTCCTTCACCTCGGCCGCGAAGTCCGGGTCGTCGGCCGCGAACTCCTTCGCCGTCTCGATGTCCTCGGCGGACTGCTTCCAGGCACGGAAGGTCGCGACGATCGGGGTCAGCTCCGCGTAGCGCTTGTTGAGCTTGCGCGCGTTGGCCTGATCCGAGTGGACCGAAGGGTCGGCGAGCTTCTTCTCAAGATCGGCGTGCTCGCCGACCAGTTCCTCGACCGCCTCGAACATCGGGGGCTCCTGAAGTGAAAAGTACGAAAAAGGGCTGCGGGACGACAAAGGCGCCGGTCCGGCTGCCCCCGTGTGGACAGGGTGCAGCCGGGGTCCGGCGCCGGGGGCTCGCTACTTCGAGCCGGCAGCCTTGCCGAAGCGGGCCTCGAAGCGGGCGACGCGGCCACCGGTGTCGAGGATCTTCTGCTTGCCCGTGTAGAACGGGTGGCACTCGGAGCAGACCTCGGCACGGATGGTGCCTTCGGTCAGGGTGCTACGGGTGGTGAACGACGCGCCACAGGTGCAGCTGACCTGGGTCTCGACGTACTCGGGGTGAACATCGCGCTTCAAGGTGTCTCCTAGATTCGGGAGGGCGCCGGGTCGCAGGAGCCGAATTGCGCACTGCGTGAACCGGGGCCGACAGACCAGTCTGCCAGGACCGGGCTGCCTGTCAAAATTCTGAGGACGCCTCCCTCAACGAGGGGGGTCCGACATCTATTCCGCTCCCCTGCGGGAAGCGCTTGACCAGGCGTTTTGCGGTTTACTGCACGATCTGGCCGGCGGTGCCCTTGTCGCCCATGGAGTTCGCGGTGGCCTCGGCGGGGACCGGCTGCTCGGCGAGCAGGGCGTCCCAGACCATCTTGGACTCCTTGGTCAGCGGGGCGACCCGGTCGCTGTCGCGCGGGTCCGGGCCCACGGGCAGGGTGATCATCTTCATGTCCTGGGCGTCGATGCCCTGGAGGCTCTGGGCGAAGCCCATCAGGGACTTCACGTCACCGAGCGACTTGTCGGTGGTGAGCGCCTTGGTGCCGGTGTCGGCGAGGTCGAGCAGCCGCTTGGGGTTGTCGAAGACGCCGATGCCCTTGACCTGCTTGATCAGGGCCTTCATGAACGCCTGCTGGAGCTGTATTCGGCCCAGGTCGGAGCCGTCGCCGACGCTCTTGCGGGTCCGTACGAGGCCCAGGGCCTGCTCGCCGTTGAGCTTGTTGGGGCCGGCCGGGAGGTCGAGGTGGCTCCCGTAGTCCTTGATCGGCTTGTTGGTCGTCACCTCGACGCCGCCGAGGTTGTCGATGATCTTCTTGAAGCCCGTGAAGTCGACCTCGATGTAGTGGTCCATGCGGATCCCCGACATCTTCTCGACGGTCTTGACCGCGCAGGCGGCCCCGCCGATGGTGAACGACTCGTTGAACTGGGAGCGCGAGCTGCCGCGGTCGGTCTTGCCGTTGCTCAGCGTGCAGGCCGGCCGGTTGACCATGGTGTCGCGCGGTATCGAGACGACCGTGGCCTTCTTGTGGCCCTCGTAGAGGTGGACGATCATCGCCGTGTCGGAGCGGGCCGAGCCGCCGTCGTCGTGCCCGTACTCGGAATTGGCGCCGCCGCGGGAGTCGGAGCCGAGGACGAGGATGTCCATCGAGCCGTTGTCCACGTTCTGCGGGCGGTCGGTGCCGAGCGCCTGGTCGATGTCGACCGTCTTGAGGTTCCCGTTCAGGTGGAAGTAGAACCAGCCGAGACCCGCCCCGCCCAGCAGGACCACGCCTGCGGCGCTCCACGCGGCGATGACCAGGACCCCGCGACGCTTCGGCGGTTTCCGTCGGCGCCGGCCCGCGGCACGCCTGCCGCCGTCCCTGCTGTCCTCGCTCATGCTCTCCTCAGTCCTGAGTACGTTCCCGGCCGGATGTCCGGCCCCGTGGCCTCCCGCACTGCCCTCTGACACAGACGGACGAATGTCCTCCAGGGTTCCACGGCCGGAAAGCCGCCCGTACGGGGGCCCTGCGGCGGCCGGGGCGGGACGAACGGTCCGCGCCGCGCCGGACGCACCGCGCCCACCTGCGGTTTCCCAGGGGGACGCGGCGCGCGGCCGGAAGGTTCAGAGAAACGGCGAGTGTGGCGAAGCTCGCACCTGCGGATACGTACGGAGAGGCGGGAAAAGGCATGGAAAGGCGTGGAAAACGCGGACCGCCCCCGCCGCGGCTGCGGTGGGGGCGGTCCGGTGATGCGGGGTACGGCGGCGGATCCGCGGATCTGCGGATCAGTCGTCGTTCTTGCCCGACGGGGTCGTCTTGGCGATCTGCATCAGGAACTCGGCGTTCGACTTCGTCTGCTTCATCTTGTCGAGGAGCAGCTCGATGGCCTGCTGCGAGTCGAGCGCGTGCAGCACCCGGCGCAGCTTCCAGACGATGGCGAGCTCCTCGCTGTTGAGGAGGATCTCCTCCTTGCGGGTGCCCGACGGGTCGACGTCGACGGCCGGGAAGATGCGCTTGTCGGCGAGCTTCCGGTCGAGCTTGAGCTCCATGTTGCCGGTGCCCTTGAACTCCTCGAAGATCACCTCGTCCATGCGCGAGCCGGTGTCGACCAGCGCGGTGGCCAGGATGGTCAGCGAGCCGCCGTCCTCGATGTTGCGCGCGGCACCGAAGAAGCGCTTCGGCGGGTACAGCGCGGTCGAGTCGACACCACCGGACAGGATGCGGCCGGAGGCGGGCGCCGCGAGGTTGTACGCGCGGCCCAGACGGGTGATGGAGTCCAGCAGGACGACCACGTCGTGACCCAGCTCGACGAGGCGCTTGGCGCGCTCGATGGCCAGCTCGGCGACGGTGGTGTGGTCCTCGGCCGGGCGGTCGAAGGTCGAGGAGATGACCTCGCCCTTGACCGACCGCTGCATGTCGGTGACCTCTTCCGGACGCTCGTCGACCAGGACGACCATCAGGTGGCACTCGGGGTTGTTGGTGGTGATCGCGTTGGCGATCGCCTGCATGATCATGGTCTTGCCGGTCTTCGGCGGGGCCACGATCAGGCCTCGCTGGCCCTTGCCGATCGGCGACACGAGGTCGATGATGCGGGTCGTCAGCACGCCCGGGTCGGTCTCCAGACGGAGCCGGTCCTGGGGGTACAGCGGGGTCAGCTTCTGGAACTCCGGGCGGCCGCGGCCGGATTCGGGCGCCATGCCGTTCACCGAGTCCAGACGCACGAGGGCGTTGAACTTCTCGCGGCGCTCGCCGTCCTTGGGCTGGCGCACGGCACCGGTGGTGTGGTCGCCCTTGCGCAGACCCGCCTTGCGGACCTGGGCGAGGGAGACGTACACGTCGTTGGGGCCGGGCAGGTAGCCCGAGGTCCGGATGAACGCGTAGTTGTCGAGGATGTCCAGGATGCCCGCGACGGGGATCAGGACGTCGTCGTCGGCGACCTGCGGCTCGTTCGGCGCGAACTCGTCGCGGCCACGACGGCCACGGCGGTCGCGGTAGCGGCCGCGACGGCCACGACGGCCGCCCTCGTCGTCGAAGTCGTCCTCGGGGCCGTTGCCCTGGGGGCCCTGGCGGTCCTGACGGCCCTGCTGCTGCTGGCGGTCCTGGCGGCCGCCCTGCTGCTGGCGGTCCTGGCGGTCGGCACGGCCGCCGCCCTGACCCTGACCCTGGCCACCCTGGCCGCCGCCCTGACCCTGGCCGGCCTGGGCCTGGCCCTGACCCTGGGCGCCCTGGCCCTGGTCGTCGGCCTTGGCTCCGCGGTCGCGGCGGTCACGGCGGCCGCCCTCGCGCTCGGTGCGGTCACCACGGTCGCGGCGGTCACGGCGGCCGCGGCCCTCGCCCTCCTGGGCGGGCGCGGAGACGGCGGTGGCGGCCTCGGCCTTGACCTCGGCCGGAGCGGTCGCGGTGGTGGTGGCGGTCTCGGTCTTCGCCTCGACCTGCACGGCGGCGGGGGCCGCGGTCTCCGGGCTGCCGGAGGGGGCCGTGGCCCGACGGCGGCGGCGCTCGCCGGCCGGGGCGTCGTCGGAGGCCGGCTGACCCGGGATCTCGATCTGCGCCTGCGCGGCAGGCTTCTCGGCGGGCGCCTCGGCGGCGGCCTCACCCGTACGGGCCTTGCTGGTGGCGCGGCGCTTCGGCTTGGCCTCGGCGGCGTCGGCGGCGGGAGCCGCGGCCTTGGGGGCACTGCTTCCCGCCTGCGCCTCCTTGATGACCTCGATCAGCTGGCTCTTGCGCATCCGCGCGGTGCCCCTGATGCCGAGGCCCGACGCGACCTGCTGGAGCTCGGCCAGGACCATGCCCTCGAGGCCGGTGCCGGAGCGGCGACGCTTGGGGGCGGTGCCCGCGGCGGGGGCACTGGTGTCGACAGTGGTGTCGGCAGCGCCCATCAGATCGGTGGTGTCGCTCACGAAGGGTCCTTCCCTGGAGCGGACGTCGGCCTGTCTGGCTCGGCGACCGGTTGTGCTGTCCGACAACGGTCCTAGGTGTAAGACCGTGCCGGGGCGGTGGTCCGCCGAAAGAAGAACGGCGGAAAGAAACGTGCGTGGGTGGTTCCGGCGAGAAGCCCCCGAGCTGGAAGCGTGGGAATGTCACGCCGATTCCGGAGCGTGCTCGAAACTGCTGGATGCGATCAAAGCAGTCGGGGAGGCTCCCGGAAGAAAGGTGGTCCCGGATGGGGACACTGAGCACCGAGCCATGGCGGCTTCGGCTGCGCACTTGAGACTAACACTACCGGATCCAACAGATATTCCCCCTCTCAATCACCGGCAATCGCGCCTACAGCGCGGGCGGCCTGCCCTGGCCGCCCGCCCCCGGCGGGTCTGCCCCTACGGCCTAGCCGCCCTGCGTTCCGAGCGGCAGGACGCTGGCGCCCGCGGCGTCGAGGGCGAGCCGGTTCGCCGCCCACCCTTCGCCCGCGAGCTGCGCGACCTTGTCGGCCGCGCCGTTGTCGACCAGCGCGAGGACCGTGGGGCCCGCGCCGGAGATGACCGCGGGGATGCCGTCCGCCCGCAGCCGGTTGACGAGTGCCACGCTCTCGGGCATCGCCGGGGACCGGTACTCCTGGTGGAGCCGGTCTTCGGTGGCCGGCAGCAGCAACTCGGGACGCCTGGTCAGGGCTTCGACGAGCAGGGCCGCGCGACCCGCGTTGACGGCCGCGTCCACGTGCGGGACGTTGCGCGGCAGCAAGCCGCGCGCGGTCTCCGTCAGGACCGGCTTGGAGGGGACGAACACCACCGGAACGATGGACTCGGCGGGCTCCATACGGATCGCCTTGGCGCTGCCGCCGTCCATCCAGGCGAGGGTGAATCCGCCGAGGAGACAGGCGGCGACGTTGTCGGGATGGCCCTCGATCTCGGTGGCCAGTTCGAGCAGGGCCGCGTCGTCGAGCTTGGCTTCTCCGCCTATGGTCACGGCGCGGGCGGCGACGATGCCGGCGCAGATGGCGGCGGAGGAGGACCCGAGGCCGCGGCCGTGCGGGATGCGGTTGGCGCAGACGACCTCGAGGCCGCGCGGCTGCCCGCCCAGCAGGTCGAAGGCGGTGCGCATGGAGCGTACGAGCAGGTGGCTCTCGTCCCGCGGGAGGGTGTCGGCGCCCTCGCCCGCGATGTCGATGTTCAGGCCGGAGTCGGCCACCCGGACGACGACGTCGTCGTAGAGCCCCAGGGCCAGGCCGAGGGCGTCGAAGCCCGGGCCGAGGTTGGCACTGCTGGCGGGGACGCGCACCCGTACGGCGGCGGCGCGGAACGCTGGACCGGCCATCGTCCGATGACACTCCTTGTGACTGTGCGAGACGAGATCTTCGCTGGCTCGCTGCGAATGTACTGGAGAACGTACGACACCCGAAGGCCCTCTGGGCAGCACCACGGTCATATGCGCGGTGGCGGATGTAAGTACAGCGTATCGAAGGAAGGTTCTCTCGCGACATAGGGCGCACAGGAGGCGCACGATGCGTGTCGGTGTCTTCCGGTGGATTCCGCCGAAGGCCGTTGACTTTTGTGCCGTACGGCCTGAGTTGCCGGATTCCGGAAGCCTCCGAGAGGCATTCCGGAATCCGGCAACCGGGGTACTGCGGTGCTGCGGTGCTGCGGTACTGCGGTGCTGCGGTACTGCTACTGCGGTCAGACCAGGCCGAGGCGGATGGCCGCGGCTTCGGCGTCCACCGGGACGGTGACCGGCTGCGGGGCGCCGGCGACGGCCCAGTCGGGGTCCTTGAGGCCGTTTCCGGTCACGGTGCAGACGATCGTCTGGCCGGGGTCGACCAGGCCCAGCTCGGCGGCCTTGAGCAGGCCGGCCACGGACGCCGCCGAGGCGGGCTCGACGAAGACGCCCTCCTGCGCGGCCAACAGGCGGTAGGCGGCCAGGATCTGGCGGTCCGTCACCTCGTCGATGAAGCCGCCCGACTCGTCGCGCGCCTGCAGGGCGTAGTCCCAGGAGGCCGGGTTGCCGATGCGGATCGCGGTGGCGATGGTGTGCGGCTCCTTGACGACCTCGCCGCGCACGATGGGTGCGGAGCCGGAGGCCTGGAAACCCCACACGCGGGGCGTACGGGAGGCCAGACCGTCGGCCTTGTACTCCTTGAAGCCCTTCCAGTACGCGGTGATGTTGCCGGCGTTGCCGACGGGCAGCACGTGGATGTCGGGGGCGTCGCCGAGCGCGTCGACGATCTCGAACGCGGCCGTCTTCTGGCCCTCGATGCGCACCGGGTTCACGGAATTGACCAGCGCGACCGGGTAGTTGTCGGACAGCGCGCGGGCCAGGTCCAGGCAGTCGTCGAAGTTGCCGTCCACCTGGAGGATCTTGGCGCCGTGCACGAGCGCCTGGCCCATCTTGCCGAGCGCGATCTTGCCGCGGGGCACGAGGACGGCCGAGACCATCCCGGCGCGCACCGCGTACGCGGCGGCGGAGGCCGAGGTGTTGCCCGTGGAGGCGCAGATGACGGCCTTGGCGCCGTCCTCCTTGGCCTTGGTGATCGCCATGGTCATACCGCGGTCCTTGAAGGACCCGGTGGGGTTCGCGCCCTCGACCTTGAGGTGGACCTCGCAGCCGGTGCGCTCGGAGAGCACCTGCGCGGGGACGAGGGGAGTGCCGCCCTCGCGGAGCGTGACCACGGGAGTCGTGTCCGTCACCGGCAGGCGGTCCCGGTACTCCTCGATGATGCCGCGCCACTGGTGGGTGCGATTGCTGCTCATGGGTCCTTACTCCCCTTCAACACGCATGATGCTGGCGACACCGCGCACGGTGTCCAGCTTCCGCAGTGCCTCGACGGTCCCGGAGAGGGCGGCGTCGGGCGCGCGGTGGGTGACGACGACGAGGGAGGCCTCGCCGTCCTTGCCCTGCTGGCGGACGGTGTCGATGGAGACACCGTGCTCCGCGAACGTCGTCGCCACCTGGGCGAGGACGCCCGGCTTGTCCGCCACATCGAGGCTGATGTGGTAGCGCGTGACGACGTCGCCCATGGGGCTGACCGGCAGCTGGGTGTACGCCGACTCGCCGGGCCCCGTTGCCTCGGCGAGCTTGTTGCGGCAGACGGCGACGAGGTCGCCCAGGACCGCCGAGGCGGTCGGCGAACCGCCCGCGCCGGGCCCGTAGAACATGAGCCGCCCGGCGGCCTCCGCCTCGACGAAGACGGCGTTGTACGCCTCGCGGACGGAGGCGAGCGGGTGGGTCAGCGGGATCATCGCCGGGTGCACGCGGGCGGTGACGGACTCGCCGTCGGCGGCGCGCTCCAGGATCGCGAGGAGCTTGATGGTGCAGCCCATGCGCTTGGCGGAGGCGAAGTCGGCGGCGCTGACCTCGGTCATGCCCTCGCGGTAGACGTCGTCGAGGCGGACCCGGGTGTGGAAGGCGATGCCGGCCAGGATCGCGGCCTTGGCGGCGGCGTCGTAGCCCTCGACGTCGGCGGTGGGGTCGGCCTCGGCGTACCCGAGGGCGGTGGCCTCGTCGAGCGCCTCCTGGTACCCGGCGCCGGTGGAGTCCATCTTGTCGAGGATGAAGTTCGTCGTGCCGTTGACGATGCCCATCACCCGGTTGATCTTGTCGCCGGCCAGGGACTCGCGCATGGGGCGGACCAGCGGGATGGCGCCGGCGACGGCGGCCTCGTAGTACAGGTCCAGCCCGTGCTGCTCGGCCGCGGCGTGCAGGGCCGCGCCGTCCTGGGCGAGCAGCGCCTTGTTCGCCGAGACGACGGAGATGCCGTGCTCGAAGGCGGTGGTGATGAGGGTGCGGGCGGGCTCGATGCCGCCGATGACCTCGATCGCGATGTCGATGTCGCCGCGTTTGAGGAGGGCGGTCGCATCGGTGGTGACCAGGGCGGGGTCGATGCCCTCGCGCACCTTGGAGGGGCGGCGCACGGCCACGCCGGCGAGCTCGACGGGCGCACCGATGCGGGCCGTGAGGTCGTCGGCGTGCGTCGTCATGATGCGCGCCACCTCTGAGCCGACCACTCCACAGCCCAGCAGCGCCACCTTCAGCGGACGCGTACGCATCATTCGACCTACGCCTTTCGATCTTCCATCACCACCCGGCGCGCGGGTTGCGCGCCAGGTCTCAACCAGTCTCACTCAATGGACAGCACTTTCCATCCTCGGTCCATTGAGTGAGACACGTATCGGCACCTCTCGGCACCTATTTTGGGGGTCTGGGGCCTTCTCCCGGAAATATGCGGTTCATCCGAGGTCGAGACGCAGGAGATCTTCCTCCGTCTCGCGCCGGACGATGACCCGGGCCTGCCCGTCGCGCACCGCGACGACGGGCGGGCGCAGCGCGTGGTTGTAGTTGCTGGCCATGGAGCGGCAGTACGCCCCGGTGGCGGGTACGGCGAGGAGGTCTCCCGGGGCCAGGTCGGCCGGCAGGAAGGCGTCCTTCACGACGATGTCGCCGCTCTCGCAGTGCTTGCCGACGACGCGGACGAGCATGGGCTCGGCGTCGGAGACGCGGGAGACGAGCGTGACGGCGTATTCGGCGTCGTAGAGGGCGGTGCGGATGTTGTCGGACATGCCGCCGTCGACGGAGACGTACGTACGCAGCCCCTCGAGCGGCTTGATCGTGCCGACCTCGTAGAGGGTGAAGGCGGTGGGGCCGACGATGGCGCGGCCGGGCTCGACGGAGATGCGGGGCGCGCGCAGGCCGGCGGACTCGCACTCGCGGGCGACGATCTCGTGCAGCGCCTTGGCGATCTCGTGGGGCTCGCGCGGGTCGTCGGAGGAGGTGTACGCGATGCCGAGGCCGCCGCCGAGGTCGATCTCGGGCAGCTCGACGCCGTGCTCGTCCCGTACGGCGGCCAGCAGCTGCACGACGCGCTTGGCGGAGACCTCGAAGCCGGCCATGTCGAAGATCTGCGAGCCGATGTGGGAGTGGACGCCGAGCAGGTCGAGGCTGTCGTGTCCGAGTGCGCGCCGTACGGCCTCGGCGGCGGAGCCGTCGGCGACGGCGATGCCGAACTTCTGGTCCTCGTGCGCGGTGGCGATGAACTCGTGCGTGTGGGCTTCGACGCCGACGGTCACGCGGATCTGGACGGGCTGGCGCACGCCCAGCTCACGGGCGATGTGCGCGACGCGGGCGATCTCCTGGAAGGAGTCGAGCACGATCCGGCCGACGCCGGCGGTGACGGCGCGGGTGATCTCGGCCGCGGACTTGTTGTTGCCGTGGAAGGCGATCCGTTCGGCGGGCATGCCGGCGGCGAGGGCGGTGGCCAGCTCGCCGCCGGAGCAGACGTCGAGGTTGAGCCCTTCCTCCTTGAGCCACTTCACGATGGCCTTGGAGAGGAACGCCTTGCCCGCGTAGAACACGTCGGCATCGGGCCCGAAGGCGTGGGCCCAGGCCCGGCACCTGGCCCGGAAGTCCTCTTCGTCGAGGAAGTAGGCGGGCGTCCCGAACTCCTCGGCGAGGGTGCTGACGGCGATCCCGCCCACGGTCACTTCGCCCTCGTCGTTCCGGCGCACGGTCCGGGCCCAGACCTTCTCGTCGAGCGCGTTGAGGTCGGCGGGCGGCGGGGAGTAGTGCCCCTCGGGCAGGACGTCGGCGTGGCGGGGCCCGGCGGGGTGCGCGGAACGGCTCATCGGTATCTCTCTTCGCAGATCACAGGCAGTCAGGTGCGTCTATGCCGAGAAGGGCCAGGCCGCCGGCCAGCACCGTCCCGGCGGCTTCGGCAAGGGCCAGCCGGGCGCGGTGGGCGGCCGAGGGTTTCTCGTCGCCCTTGGGCAGGACGCAGTACTGGAAATCGAGCAGCTCGTCGGCGGCGCGGACGAGGAACCGGACGAGCTGCTCCGGCGCCCGCCGGTGCGCGGCGGCGTCCAGTACGAGGGGGTACTCGGCGAGGAGGGCGACGAGCGGCCCCCCTTCCGCCGCCGCCACGTCACCGGCCTCGCTCCCGAACCCGAGCTGGGCGGCGTTCGTGAGGAGCGCCCGAGTCCGCGCATACCCGTATGTCACCCGGAAAAAGTCATTGGACTCGTCCTGCACGAGCAGCCGGGGGGAGAACACGGCGCTCTCGTGCGGCGCGACGCAGAGCATGGCCCAGGCCGCGGCGTCCTGCCCGTACAGGGCGACGACTTCCCCGTCCCGCCGGGCGACCGGAGCGATGCGCAGGGCCTCTCCCGTGCCCAGCCCCTGACTGAGCTCGATGCGGCGCACGGCCGCCCCGACGACACCGGCCCGCAGCTCGCTCGCGCCGGAGAACCCGTACCGGAGCCGGTGCGCCCGTACGTCACGCACGAGTCCCTCGACGGAGACCGGCTCCAGCACGAAGTTGAGGAACCCGGGGCCGGTGACCTCGACGCGCTCGATCCCTGCCACCGCGCCCAACCGCCGCGCGAGCACGTCGGCGACGTGACGGGGAGAAGTCCCCGCGGTCTTGGCGACGTGAAAGGCGACGGGGGTGGCGTAGTCGCCCACTCCCCCGGGCCGGGTCCGCTCGACGACGACCCGCTCGGGCACGCCCGCCCCGGCGGGCAGCTCCCCGTCCTCGACGGCGCAGCGCACGGCGCGTGCGACGGTGCTGGAGAGGTCGGCGGGGGTCACGGGACCAGCCTAGGGGAGAAGCCCTCCCATCCCGCGAACGGTTTCGCCATGTGAACAGGGGGACGGGCGCTACCCTCTCCCCCGCCCGGCCGGCGTGCCCTTCCGCTCGCGCCGGTCCTTGCGCTCGGCGAGCCGGCGTACGACCCGTACGAGCTCGGCGGGCTCGAAGGGCTTGGCGAGGAACGCGTCCACCCCGGCCTCGATCCCGGCCTCCACCTCGTACTGCGTACAGGCGCTCACGATGGCGAGGGGCAGATGCCGCGTCCGCGGATCGGCACGCAGCTGCGCGGCGGTCGCGAACCCGTCCAGCCGGGGCATGACCACATCAAGGGTGATCACATCGGGGCACACGCGATGCACGATGTCCAGGCACTCGGCACCATCGTTCGCGGTCACGACCTCGAAGCCCTCCAGCTCGAGATTGACCTTGATCAGCTGCCGGATGACCTTGTTGTCGTCGACAACAAGCACCCGGCCCGAGGCGCCTGGCACAACTCGAGAGTAGGTCCGCCTAAGCCCCCGCGTCCGGGTTTTTGCCACTTCCACCCCCTCCGAGCGACCCACGCCCCCCGGGCCCGCAATCCGTTCCTGATCACCCCGCGGAAGCTGGTAGTGTTCAACCCGTCGCCGCAACGCGAACGACACGCCCCCGTAGCTCAGGGGATAGAGCAACGGCCTCCGGAGCCGTGTGCGCAGGTTCGAATCCTGCCGGGGGCACTCCAGCTGGACCAGCGTGAAACACCCGCTGACCTGCACGAGTGCCAAGCATGAAGACCTGGACCCAGTCCCACTGAGTCCAGGTCTTTGTCGTTGTTACGCACTGATCGCGATAGACCTGCGATAGAGCGGCCGGTCAGGGACGCGATGCTTCCTGAATCGCCAGGAGCGCCAGGTGAGGCACAACTGCCACTGCGTGATCCAGTAGGTGCTCGACGGCGTTGGCTTCCATGGACTTGTCGATGTCGATGATCGCCGCCCAGTGTTCAGGCTCATAGCGGGCCAGGATCGAGAGACCGAACAGCACAGCCCACCAGACGAGCAGCGGATGTACGGGGCCGACCATCGACCCCACAGCTGGGAACACGAACCGATCGCTTTGCCCCCTGTATGACGTCGTCAGTGCCTGCTCGGTCATGGGCCGCGCACCCACGGCAGGTACGAGGATTGCAAGTGAGTCTTGGCCAACGCCCCATGCGACGGCAGGAGTCTGCGCAAATTCCTCAGACCTGTGCCCCTGAAGAGTCGGATAGTGGCACAAGAACGCGTCGAGGGCGGCGGAATGCCTTTGTGCTTGGACACGCACTTCGGACGCTATCGGCAGGAGCTGCAAGCGAGCCCAGTTCTCCATACCTTCGGACAAAATGTTCGTGACGGTAGCCGATAGTGCACCGACAGGCCCCCCGCCAGGCAGCGGGACTGCCTGCGTCTCCGGAATGAGGGGCCATAGGGAACCCAGCGTTAGCTCCGTCCCAGCGTCGAACGAGGGAACGCCCAAAGCCTGAGCTACGCCGGACAAGGATCCCTTGGCAGAGGGAATCACCCCGACCGACGCCAACCCGTTGCTGGCATCCAGCTTCTCGGTTCGTATGCCGTGTCCTTTGAGGCGCCACTCCGCTCCCCCGTTTACATTCGATGCCGCTGAGATTGCTCGACCGAACTGCGACAGGGCATAGAAGATCTGTACTGGGCGCGTCGCGGGGCCAGCAGCAGCTGCCGCCTCCGTGAACTGTTGAGCCTGTTCCAGGGATGCAACGAACACGGAACGCCGCTCGAAGTCACCACTCGCAGGCCCTTGAACCCCTGAGCGGAGTCCACGCAACTCACGCCAGACCTCGCCTCTGCCAGGCAGCGCCAAGTCACGATAGGTAGGCATATCCAACCTCCAGTTCGACCGGTTAGCTGATCGAATCACATGTCCCGTCCATTGGTTGTCTTCTCCGGAACTTTGACTTGCTCAGGCAGTCCTAATCAGTGGACCACCCCAGCTCCTTCTCGATCTTCCAGTTCATGGCTTCCTCCTGCCCATAGATGCAGCCCTCGTACACCCGGTGTATGACCTCGGGCGAGTTACCGACCCGTCGGGCAACCTCGGCAACGGGGACTCCGGCGTTCAACCAAGTCGTGATGCAGGTATGCCGCAGGTCGTACGGCCGGCCACCAAGGATGGATGCCTGGAGATCCGGCGGCAGCGCGTACTCCCGGGCGTCCTTCCACACCCGCCAGTACGTGCTGCTGCCGACCAGACCGAGCCGCTCGTTCGTGAAGAGACGGCCGTCCCTAGCTGTGCCGAACTCTTTGAGGTGGTTACGGAGCATGGCGACCAGGGGCGGCGGGATGGGGACCGGCCTGTCGTCCTTGGCCTCCCTGGACTTCAAGCCGCGCTTGTCGTGGCGCTCCCCGCTGTCCGTCCACTGCTTGCCCGACACCGGATGCGTGTCGCGGAGGGTGAGCGTTCCCCACCCCATCTCGGGGAGATAGCAGTCCCTCTTTCGCAGTCCTACCGCCTCGCTCGGGCGGAGTGCTGCGAAGTACATGACGGCATAGAACGCGACCAGCCGGCGCCCCTTCTTTCGGTCCCACGTACCGACGTACGAGACTGCTGCCAGCAACTGGGCAGCCTGGGTCTTGTTCACGAGAACGCGTGGATCCACTCGGTCCGATGACGAGGTCTTCGCCTTCTTGAGGCCGATGAGAGGGTTCTCCCGCAGGAGCTTGCGCTCGACGGCGTACTCCACAGCGGTGTTCAGCGCACGGCGCCTGCGGCGGGAGGTCTCCCCCGCCGCAGGGGTCCCGTCCAGCTTGAACGAAAGCCGGTACTGGATGTCTCGAAGAGTCTTCGGATCCTCCAGAGCGGAAACGAACAGGGACCTCTTCACAAGCCAGTGATGGGCTTCTTCAAGCTCGGCCGGCGGCTCCAGCTCCGCGTTCGCTGGGACTACAGCCCAGCGAAGAGCAAGGCGTAGCTCCTCCACCGCGGGCATGCGCTTGTCCTGCTCCACCATGGCCAGGGTCACCGCAGCGAGACCGTCCGCGATGCCCTCGCGCGTCTTCGCCGCGGCCGTGGGCCAGCGCATGGCCATGTACTCCCGGCAGAACGTGAACCAGGACAGTTCCTCACGAGTGTTCGCGGCTGCTGCGGCCCGCATGGCTGCGCGAACCTCGGACTCTGGCAGGCCGTCCTCGATGCGGAACGCCTCGCCGCGCTTCATGGCCAGCCACAGTTCCGACCGGCGACTACCGGCAAGTGTCACGGTGGCGAACGTCTTGCTGCTGACTTTCCCTCCGACGAGCCATCGGAGTTGGTACGGCCGGGTTTTGCTCTTCGCCTTGGAGATATTCCATAGGCGGACATCGAGGGAAAACCCTTCCGGGGCCAAGCCACTGATCTGCTCGGCCCCGGACTCGGCGTGGTCCATCACGCAGCTTCCTCCCGCATCTCCAACCAACGGGTGAGATCGGACCGTCGGATGCGCACAGATCCGTTCGGGAGCTTGATGGATTTGGGGCCTTTCTTGCACTGCCGCCAGCGATAGAACGTGGCTCGTGGAACACCGATCTCTTCGACTACCTGCGGGATGGTCAACATTTCGTCGCGGGGCTTGGCCACGGCGAGGCTCCTTCGGGGAGGTTGGGGGATGAGTTGAGGAGCAGAAACCCCCGGACCGCTGACAGAACTGACAGAACCTGGGCGACAGTGCGCTGACCTGCGACTTTCGGTCTAGGTACGGCTCTGACAAAACTCGCGGAAACTCTGACAGAACCTCGGTGGTGGGTTCACCCACGGTCGGACGGGTGAGTTCTGTCAGAGTTTCCGGAGGTTTTGTCACGACGACCGGAGGGCCTGTTTGTGCAGGTCAGCGCGCTAGGCCGGAGGTTCTGTCAGTTGTGTCGTCCTGACCGGGGTTCTGTCAGGCGTCGCCGCGCACGAGGCGGGGGTGCGCGTCGTACTTCGGGGAGGGCGGCCGGCCGCCGCGT
This sequence comes from Streptomyces sp. NRRL S-244, assembly GCF_000717915.1. GTDB lineage: Bacteria > Actinomycetota > Actinomycetes > Streptomycetales > Streptomycetaceae > Streptomyces. The sequence continues at coordinate 302,095 of NZ_JOCX01000002.1, read as the reverse complement.
CCGGTGCGCGGGGGCTGGGGCTGCTGGCGGATCCAGCCGTGTTCCTCAAGTAGGGCCAGGGCCGGGTCGAGGTCGGCCATGGCGGGGAAGTCCCCGCGGGAGAGCTGGCGGAACAGCTCCCTCTTGGTGAAGCCGGTCAGCCGGGCATCGCCGACGTGCGCGAGTACCTGTCGGGCGGCTTCCTGGGCGGGTGCGGCGCCCATGGCGTCGAACACGTGCTGGGCGTGCGCGGTGAAGTAGTCCCCGAGCCTGGCCGCGTCGGCCAGGGTGGAGGCCTCGATGGGGCGGGTCCACCCGCTGTCGGGGTGGGTGGCAAGGTGCAGCAGCCCGGCGATGCGGGCAACTGCGCCGTCCCGCTTGCTCGCCCACTTCACGATGTCCGCGAGTGAGCCGCCCTTCCCGATCCTGGATTCGGTGACCTTCTGGTAGGCGAGCATGACCGCGTCGGCTTCGGGGGTGAGGGTGAGTACTGCCGGGTCGGTCCAGCCGTTCAGGGCCATGGCCAGCCCGCCGAGCTGGCGGGCGTACGTCTCGGCGATGTCGTCCGGGATGAGCTGCGGGGTGAGGTTGCGCCGGCCGACGAGGGATTCGGGCTGTGCGTACAGGAAGCGGGCCAGGAGTCCGCGGCCGTCGGCGCCTTTGATCTGGCCGATGGACTCCAGCACTTCGGGCTGGACAGCGAGTCCCATCGTGACGGCGGGGTGTTCGATGTGCTGGGCTTCGCGGCCCTGACGGTTGACGCGGACCATGTCCCCGGCGTGGCCCTTGAGGAAGATCTCCATGTTGGGCGCCCCGCTGTAGCGGCCGGAGATGATTTCGAAGATGCCGCCCTCCGGGGAGAGGACGGAGATCCGGCCGTCCTGCTCGGTGAGCAGGGTCGCCAGGTTCTCCGGTGTCACGTCGTCCGCGACCAACTGCGGCTTGCAGGGAACCTTGATCTCCTCGGCGGCTTGGGCGAGGGCGACGGCCTCGGCGGTGAGCTGGTCGCGCATTCCGGGTTCGGCGTTCGCGGCCTTGGCGGCTGCCTTGTCGGCGGCCGCCTTGGCCAGGCGGGCGGTGGTCTCGGCCTCGGCACGGGCGGGGCCGGAGAGTTCCACCAGAGCCTTTTCCACGGCCATGAGCGGTTCGGTCATCAGGGAGAACACGGCGCTCTTGCGGTTGCCGGGGTCCAGGGCGACGGCGGTGTAGAGGTTGACGGGCTCGCGCCACCGGCCGCGCACGCACACGGTGGCCCGTCCGCCGGCGGCGGTGGCGATAACGGCTAGGGCCAGGCATCCGGCGAGGTCTGGGGGCGTCTGGGTTTCCTCTGCGACTGCCGCGACCATGGCGGAAAGCCAAGGCGGGAGGGCGTCCACGGGGAAGGCGGGGAGGTCCCTGCGGCCGGTGAGCGGTACCGGCTCGTCCCATGCGGGTCCGGTCACGTCCTCGGCGCTGAGGGCGTCGAACCCGGCCCACAGGTCAGCGTCTGCGGGATGGGTGCTCATGCCGCATCACCGGCCGCGTTGCGGGCGCTGCGGCGGATGCCGTCGCTGATGCTGGCCGCGATGCGGGCAGGGGCCAGGCCCTTAGCCTCAGCGGCGCTGGTGAGGGCGTCGGTGACTTCCTGCTCCGTCAGCGTTCCGGCGGCGATCAGCCTGCCGAGGGCGTAGGCCGCGTTGTAGAGCGTCGTGTTCTGGGTGCCGGTGACGGCCCCGGCCACCTTGGCGACCTCGCCGTTGAGCGCGGCGGTCGCGTACCGGTGCGCCTTCCCGATGCGCGAGCGGAGCACTGCCACGGGGACCGGAGCGGGTGCGGGAGGGGTGGTGAGGAGGTCACCAAGCCACGTGGGGAGGGGGGCCGTGGGCGCGTCGTGAATGATCTCGTACGAGCCAGTGCCGACGGTGCTGCCGGCCGCGACCACGTATCCGCCCCAGGCTCGCGTGTCGACCTTCCACCCCAGGCGCCCTGCGCTCCCACGTAGCTGCTTTTCGGGGGGTGCGGTGAAGTACAGGTGCTGTCCGCCGCGTCGGGTGCGCACCGTGAACGTCTCGGTGGGCAGCGGCTGGCTGGCGCGCTCGCAGAGCATGGCGAACACGTCCAGGCCGTCCGTGGCCCCGGCCCACTGGGGCGGTGGGGTTCCGTCGTCGGGCTTGGGGATATCCAGGTCCACCACGACGAGACCGGCGGGGCCGGTGGCAATGCCGACGTTGTAGGGAGCCGCCTGCCAGCACGCGGCGACCTGCTCGGCGCTGAGGGTGGCGCGCTGCTCCGGGGTGCGGTGGCCGTCCGTGCAGCGGCCGGTGCGGGGGCAGTTGCGTTCGGGGTGTCCGGCGGGCCGCTTGTCTCCAGGCCGCAGGGGGAAGACGGGCCAGCCGCGCTCTGCGGCGGCCAGAGCCGCGAACAGCAACGCGGGGGTGCGGGTGGGTGTCATGCTGGTGGTCTCCTGTTTCTGTCGAAGGGACGGAGAACCGGGGCGGTCGCGGTCTTTGGCGAGAGGCGACCGCCCCGGGCACAGCTACTGCTTGCCGATCCAGATGGCGTACTCCTGGCGGACGTAACCGCGGGGCTCACGGACGCTGTCGGGGTGGTCCGGGGTGTACGGCCCGTCCGCGTAGCCGCTGGGTCCGAGCCCGGCGGCGTCGTCCAGATCCATCAGCCGCCGGGCCGCTTCGACGGCGAGGGCCGCGGCATCTCCGGGGACGTGGTGGCGCTCGCCGTCCAGGGCGATGCGGTCCAGGAGCGCGGCTTTGCGGAGCCACAACTCGCGTATCTGGAAGCCGTGCAGGCAGTCGCGGGCCCCACGGGCGGTCCATCCGATCTCGCTGATGATGCTGGGGGCCTTGGCGTACGCGGTCTCGGGTGCCGGCCAGTGACTCAGCCGCTGCTCGGCGGTGACGTACACGCGGACGCGGTCGCCGTCGCGGGTGGGGTACTGGCGGACCGGACCGGTCGTGAACGTCTCGGCGAGGGCCTGGGTGACCTTGTCTGCCTCGGCAGGGGCACAGATCACGCGGATCTCGAACACGGCGACTCCTTCAGTGGTGGAAGTGGTTGCGCTTGAAGACGGCCCGGCGGATGTTGACGACCGTCCCGCCGTCGCGGCCGGGGTTGTTGCCGAGGACCTGGACGGCGATGAACCCGCCGAAGATGACGGCGGCCAGGATGACGAGCTGCTGAATGAGAGCGGCGACCGCGGCGATGAACGTGGTCAGGAGCATCAGGCCGCCGCAGGCCGCGGCGAAGCCGATGCCGCCGAGGGCGATGTTCACGGCGAGCGGGTTGATGGCCGGCCGCTCGGCGATGGGCTCGGGGGCTTTGGTGGGGGCGATGGCGTAGCCGGTGATGAGGCGGCCGTCGGGGAGCTGGATCGTCTGGACGTCCGGGAGCGTGTGCGGCTGCTGGACGGCGGGCGGGTTGGCGGGGATCAGGGGGACAGGGCGGTAGGTCTCGGTGGTCTCCCGGCGGGCGGGGCGGTGCTTCACGGTGGTGGCTCCCTACTCGGCGATGTCGGTGAGGGCGGTGGCGGCGGACTGCACGAGGTTGGTGATGGGCTCGTACGCGCCGGTCCCGGCGGTGAAGAACCCGAAGAGGAACAGGACGATCGCGGCCCCGGCCCCGGCGGCTTTGGTCTTGAGGACGAAGAACGAGGCGATGCCGAAGAGCAGTACGGCGGAGATCGTGAAGCCCATGGAGTGCTCCAGTCGGTGAGGTCGGGTGGGGGTTAGCGGGTGCCGTCGCGGTGCAGGCGCATGGCGACGTTGTAGAGGTGGCGGCCGACGCGTATGCGCTTGCGGTCGCCTCGGCAGCGGCGGCAGGTCTTGCCGGGCTTGAGGCGCCCGCGGCGGTCCTTCTTGAGGGCGTAGCCGAAGCCGCGGCACTTGCGGCAGTTCCCGAACGGAGAGACCGCACACAGTCCGGCGTAACCGAGCGTGAACACGAGGGCGAGCAGGCTAGCGGTGAGGGCGAGGGTCACAAGGGGCCTCCCAGGCTGTTTCTGGGCATGCAAGGGGCAGGCCACTAGAGAACTAGTGGCCTGATCAGGGATTGCTTTGATCGCTAGGCGCGGTGCTAGACCTAGCGGGGTGTTCTGCTAGGTCTAGCTGCGGATCGGGCTAGCCCGCGTCCCGCTTTCCGTCACGCTCCGCTACAACAGCGGTGACCTTGGCACGCTCGATGCCGCGCCGGTTGGCGCCCTTGCCTTCGTCGGTCTTGCCCCAGACCTGACCGGTGGGGATGCCGTGCGGCTTGAGGGTGTAGGCCAGCTGCTCAGGCTCCCACCCGCCGTAGACCTCCGGCCGCAGCTCGGCGAGACGGGCCACGACGGTTTCCGACCAGACCTTGGGCTCCTCGGCGGGGACGACGGCGAGGATGTCGGCGAGGAGGTCGTACGCGGTGGCGGTCTCGGCCTCGGGGGTCTCGCCGAGGGCGTGGCCGGTGAGAGTGCCGGCGTCCTCGCGGATGCGGCGAGCCCGGTTGGCGATCGTCTCGGCGGCGGGCGCGTCCACGTAGACGGAGCGGACGATCCGGGCGTCGTTGCCCTCACCCACGAAGTAGTGGATGCCCTTGTCACCCCAGGCGAACATGGTCGCTCGGATGCCGCGCTTGTACGAGCCGGTGCCCAGGACCATGTCGTTCTCGATCTGGCCCATGACCTTCATGCAGAACCGGGTGGAGGCGTTCGCGCTGATCCCGGTCGGCAGAGACTTGGAGTCAGGGCGCTGGGTGGCCAGCAGCAGGGTGATTCCGGTGGCGGGGCCGCGCTTGACCAGGTCGGTGCAGATCTCCTCGAACTCGCCCCCGTACTTGGGGTGCTCGAACCAGACCTGACACTCGTCCACGCCGATCACGATCGGGTGCAGGCCGAGCGACTTCTTGCTGGCCAGCTCCGAGGTGACCTTGGACTCCGGGCAGATGTCGCGGGGCAGGGAGCGGATCATCTTGGCGCGGCGGCGCAGTTCCTCGCGCAGGGCCCGCATGTCCTTGATGGCGTACTCGATGTTCTCGTCGTCCTCTCCGGCCTGGTGGCGGTGGGAGCACTTGTCTCCGACCGGGTCCAGGTCGCCGGTCCCCTTCAGGTCATAGGTGTGCAGCTCCGCCCGCGGGTCCAGGGCGGCAATCAGGAGCAGCAGGCGGAGCAGGAAGGTCTTGCCCATCCGCGGGATGGCTCCGACGATCCCGGAGATGTACATGAGGGACATCTCCACCCAGCGTCCGCGCTGGTCGGTGCCGAACGCGGTCGGCTTGAAGAGATCCACGCTGCCCGCCTTGGCCAGCGGCCATACCGGCTGCTGTGCCTTGGACATGTCCTGGTCTCCGACCCACAGCACCAGGCGGCCGGTGTGCTCGTCGGGGACGGCCTCGGGCCACACACAGCCCAGCGGTCGGCGCAGACCGGAAGCGAGGCGGTCACGGCGGTCCATCACATCGGAGACGGTGACGCCGTAGGGGAGGTCGCCCTCGGCGCGCCAGCCGGGGCCGTCGCGGGTGATCGGGGCGGTGAACACGAACCCGTCCCGGCCCTTGGCGATCGCCTGGTTGATCTGCGAGATCGACAGAGCCGCCAGAGCCCGCAGGACGATGTCCGAAGTGAGCTTCTGGACCTTGGCCAGCTCCACCGCACGGTGGATGACCGGCGCGTCCGGCGCCTCTCCGGTGTAGCCGAGGGCCAGCACGAGCGCGCTGACCGAGACGGCCATCAGCCAGGCCGGGGCCATCACGTACAGGGCCAGCGCCGCGCCGAGGCCAATCACGGACGCGAGGAGCATGACCAGGGTCCGCAGGCGGACCCGGCCGTCACGCTGCCGCGACAGCTTCAGATAGGTGGCCGCGTCCTCTTTCTGCACCATTGCCAGGCGGACCGGCTCACCCTCCTTGTCGGCGACCCACCGCATCGTTCCGCCGATGAACTTCGCGGCCCCGCGCGGGGACTGGAGCGCGAGGCGGGCGGCGTAGACCGGGGAGCGGAACACGTGGAAGCCGATCATGTGCCCGTAGTGCCCGGCCACCCACGCGGCGGCCGTCTTCAGCTCTGCGGTGGACCTCAGCCAGGCAGGCACGATCGCCCGTCGGCGCGCGCCCATCAGACGGCCGAGGCACCCGGGCCCCTTCAGATCCGGTCCGTCAACCAGCAGGCGGGCCGCCGGGTCACCGGATCCATCGGCCAACCCACCGGGCTCGGGGTCGGTTGAGTGGTCGTCCGGCCCAGTACGGGCGGAGCGGGCCTTGCCGAGGTCGACTACCTCGGCGCCCAGGTTGCTGCCGAAGCCGGTGACCTCGGCCTCGGGACGGTTGGAGTCGTGCTCATTGTCAGGGTGCTTCACTGGAGCTTCCTTCCAGAGCGAGGGAATAGCGGGCCTGGCCGACTGCTGTGAGAGGTGAGCGGCCGGGCCCGTGTGATCGATGGTCAGCCCCGGATGGGGCAACAAGGGGTAGCGTTCCTACCCCGTCGCTAAGGGGCAGGATTTCTACCTCTTGTGTGACCTTCATCGGGGTAGGCGCAGGTCACGCACATGCCGAGCGAGGCCGGGATGACGTATCCGGCGTCGGTCTGGCAGGCGGGGCAGGTGCGGCGGGCGAGCATCGCCAGAGCGAGCGCGCCCCACTTGCGTGAGGTCATCGGCCGGACCGGCTTGGCCCGGTCGACGCGGTAGAGGTAGGCCACCAGCGGCTCACGGCGGAACCGGGGCCGCAGCAGCTGCGCGGCGACCGGCTGACCACCAGGGCGTAACCCCTCGGCGCGGAGCTGCCGACGGGTGGCCAGGCCCTCGGGGGCCAGGCGCCACGGATAGGTCGGGATCCCGAATCGGGCGCCGTCCGGGTCGAAGCACTTGGCGAACGTCAGCGCCGACATCAGGCGGCCCTCGCAGCCTCAGGCTGGCTCTGACGCAGTTCGCTGTAGCGGGAGGAGACCCAACCGAGCGACCAGCCGGTCAGCTCGACCGCAGCCCGCACGGGCAGCTCTGCCGAGTAGGCGGCAAGCACGATCTGACGGGCCCGGGCCTCCGGCAGCTTCTCGGTGGCAGGGCCGGCGGCCAGCAGGGCGGCGCGTTCACGCTCCGTCCGTTCCGCCCGCTCGGTCTGTTCACGACGTTCACGCTCGGCCCGCTCGCGCTGCTGCTGCTCGCGCCGGTGGGCCTCTTCGCGTTCACGGCGTTCACGCTGCTGCTGCTCGTGTTCACGCTCACGCTGGACACGTTCACGCTCGGCCCGCTCCCGGGCCTCGCGGGCCTCTTCACGCTCGCGTTCCTCGCGCCGTGCGCGCTCGTCGTGTTCAGCGCGTTCACGGGCCAACCGGGCCTCGTGGTCTCGCTGTTCACGGGCCAACCCTGCCTCGTGCTCGCGCCGATCACGCTCACGCTGCTCCGCCCGCTCCTCACGGTCGAAGGCAGCCCGCTGACGCGCTTCCTGCTCAGCCCGCTGCTCCGCCTTCAGCGCGTTCAAGGCGGCGGTGATGGCCCGCCGGTAGGCGAGTCCGGTCTCAGCGGTGACGATGAGGAGGAGCGGGGCGACGGAGTGGACCGCGACCCCGACCAGGTCTCCTTGCAGGGCAGAGTCCGCGACGTTAAGGGCCAGGGTCATGCCGCCGGTCATCCAGCGCAGTGCGATCGGCCACCGTCCGCCGTGCCCGCCGAGGCGGGCTAGAACGGAGTCGAGGCGGACCACGATCACTACCGCCGCGTCTACCACCAGGGGCAGGATCGGGGCGGTCCAGCGCCACTCAGCCGAAGTGTGCGCGGTCATCAGCGGAGTGACCGTGAGGACGGAATACAGCATCGCCCCGGACACGATCAGCCACGTGCCGACGGACAGCGCGCGCTCTGCTGAACGGATCTGAACACCGTTCATGCGACCGTCTCCGTCCCGGTGGTCGCGGTGCCGCGACGGCCGGCGCGGCGACCGTTAACCGTCTCGCTCTGCGGCTTGGTCGGGAACCGCGGGGCGAGGCTGGCGCCCCCACCCTCCCGCTTGGCCATGTACATGTGTTCGTCCGCCAGCCGGAGCAAGGCCGACAGATCGGCGGTGTCGCGCCAGTAGCGGACCGCTCCGACCGAGACATGTACGCCAATGGGGCGACCGTCGAAGACCACCGGCTGTTCGAGCCGGTGAAGGAGATCCAGCACCTTGGCGCTGAGGTTGTCAGTCACCGTGTCCGCTTCACCGCACACGTCAGTCACTGCGGCGAACTCATCTCCACCGAGCCGCCCAGCGACCCCGGCGTGATCGGCCGCCCAGCGGGCCAGGCGCTCGCCGGTCGCCCGGATGACGGCGTCTCCCGCAGCGTGCCCGAACCGGTCGTTGATCTGCTTGAACCAGTTGAGATCCATGACGTAGACGGCGCGCTGCCGACCGCGAGTCAGGGACTTGCGCGCCCGCTCCTCGAACGGGGCGCGGGTCCAGAGGCCCGTGAGCGGGTCACGGCGGGCGGCATCGATCCGGCGCCGCAGCCGGAAACCGTGGGCGGACCATCCGGCCGCGACCGGCAGCGCAGCGGACAAGGCCGTCAGGGTGTGGCTCATGCCGCAGCCCCCTTGCGGGCCGCACGACGGCCGGCAGGCCGCCGCGTCAAGGGGATGACGTTGAACAGCTCCGGGGCGTTGGCCTCGATCACCTGGGCGGCGACCCGGCTCACGTCGTCCGGCAGATCGGGGTTCTCGGCGAGGATGTCACGGGCCGCGTCCAGGCGGGCCGCACGCTCCTCCTCGGTCTCGCCCTCCTCCCCGAGCCACAGCTCCAGCGGGGTACCCAGGGCCAGTTCAATGAACTCATCCACGCTGACGGCCTCCTGGCCGCCGATGTACGTACGCATCACTGTTCTCCTGAAGTCGAAGGGACTCCGAGGCGGTCGCGGTCTTTGGCGAGAGGCGACCAGCCCCGGGAGGGGTGAAGCCCGGGCTCCGCGGCTCCCCACGCCCCGCCCGTACATGACGGGCGGAGGAGGCAACCGGCCGCAGCGCTGTGAGCGCTGCGGAGGGTGTGAGGGCCGCACGATGGGTACCGGGTCGAGCCCGATCCGTCTCGCGCGGCGGTCGTACGGCGACGCGGGGGGCGTGGCTGGCCGTACCGGTCCAGTACGGCCAGCGCCCCGAGATGTGGAAGAAGCACAGCAGCCTCCAGGACGGAGGGGCGAGGCTTCGCCGGCGCACCGTTGCCGCGGTGTGCCGGTCCCGAGCCTGAGAGTCGGGTGCGTCATCGTCACTGCTCTGACGCCAGCAGGGCGGCGCATACCGGGTGGCACCCCCTTGGAAGCGGGGCGTTCTCCAGAGCCAGCACGCAAGAGAAGGTGTTGCCGCCGACGACTGCCCGTCGCCATGGGGACGGGGATCACGTCCCGTCTCGTCTCACTTGACACGCTGTTGAGTTCTTAAGGAACGGACGCTGCCTTCGTACTCACCCCCTGGGGCTTTCCTCCGGGCACAGCTCGTCGCAGGTATCAATGCAGGTCAGAGCGTGGAAATGGCCCCGATCCAGCATGCGATACATGCTTGAACATGTCTCTCACAGTGGCGGCCCTGATTGCGCTTGTCAAGCTCCTCGCTCAACCGGGGCTCCGTGTGATGTGTCATCAGAGTGCCGCTGACGGGCGGGACGAAGTCACCACGTCCCTGGACGACTTGGGACGTCCTCGGTAGCGTTCCGCAGGTCGAGTACGTCCCTGGACGTCCCTGGGGGTGGGATGGCTAACGAGCGGCTGCGATCCGCAATGCTGACGCAAGGCATCAACGTGGAAGCCCTGGCAGAGCACGTCGGGGTGGACCCCAAGACCGTGGAGCGCTGGATCACGAAAGGGCGGGCGCCGTACCGCCGCCATCGCCTCGCCATCGCGGCGATGCTGCATGAGGACGAGTCGTACCTGTGGCCGGAGGGTCTACCCGACTCCCAGCGCAAGGACGCTGCCGACGCCGAGGTCTTGAAGGTGTACCCGCACCGGTCCTACGTGCCGGCCGAGCTATGGCTCCAGATGTTCGGCAGGGCTGAGCGCGAAATCGGCGTACTGGTGCACGCAGGCGTGTTCCTCGCCGAGAACCCGCGATGGGCAAAGCTCCTCAGGCTGAAAGCAGCCGAGGGAGTCCGGGCACGTATCTTGCTCGGAGACCCTGAAAGTCCGGAGATCCAGCGCCGCGGCGAGGAAGAGGAGATCGGAGAGGGGGTTGCCTACAAAGTCCGGGAGGTCATGAAGCTGTACCGCCCGCTCTACTCAGTGCCGGGGATCGAGTTTCGTCAGCACAGGTCGACCTTGCACAACTCGCTGTACCGCTCGGATGACGAGTGGCTAGTGAATACGCAGGTGTACGGGGTAAGCGCGCCACTGACCCCAGTCCTCCACCTGCGCCGAGTAGCGGGCGCCGAACTGGTCTCGACATATCAGCTGAGCTTCGAGAAGGTCTGGAGCGAAGCCGTTCCCCTCGAAAGGTGACTATGAGCCGCCGCACCGACTACTTCAACGACCCTGCCGCGCCGAAGGCAAACAGCATCGTGCCCGCGGTCACGGCCTTCGTCGTCAACGACGAGGGCGCCGTCCTGATGGAACGCCGGTCGGACAACGGGCGTTGGGGAATGCCGGGAGGCGTACAGGAGATCGGCGAGAACATCGCCGGAACGGTGGTCCGAGAAGTCCGGGAAGAGACCGGCATCACCGTTGAGGTGATCGGACTGGTGGGCATTTTCACCGACCCCGGCCACGTCATCGCGTTCGCGGACGGCGAGGTTCGCCAGGAGTTCTCGCTCTGCTTCCGCGCCCGACCGGTCGGCGGCGGGATCAAGGTAAGTTCCGAATCCTTCGAGGTCCGATGGGTTCCACGGTCCGAAGTGGTCTCGCTCGACATGTCGCCGACTACGCGCCGGCGTCTCGAAGAGGGCTTCCGAGAGTCACCGGTCCCCCGGATCAGCTGAGAGCCCACCCATCCGCCTCGGCCCGGCGCTGCCTTACCCGGTCCACCATGGCCAGCAACTCGGGACGGGCCGCGGAGACGGCTCGGTAGACGACGTGTTCGGGGCCGTACCGCTCCAACACTTCTGCCAACCGCTCGCCGGGATCGACCAGCGCGCCGGTCGGGCTGCTTGTGAGGTCGCAGAATGTGATGGCGTCCACCAGGTCGGGCTCCGCGGGGCCGAACTCGGCCAGGGCTTCAGCCAACCCCAGCTCGGACGCCTCCCATGGCGACGACGTATGAAACGCGACGAGGCTACACAGCCTCGGATCTGCTCCGACCACGTCACGCAGGTATCGGGCCCCGTCGATCATGTGCTGCTTGGTGTCGACGGCGGATTGGGCGTAGCCGACGTCATGTGCAATCGCTGCTGCTGCCAACAGCTCGGCGTCGTCCCCCAGCGCCGGAGCCAGGGTCAGAGCCTGCGAATAGACGCGCTGCGAGTGAGCCCACCGCTTCGGCAGGCTCTCAGCGAGCAGCGATTCCGCGAGGTCATGGGCCCACTTGGCCAATTGCATGGATACGCCTCCGAGAGCGTCGGGATTCAGGTAGCGCTGCTGACGAATCTTCCTACCCCGTGCTGGGCCCTAATGTGCCCGGCCGTCTCCAGCTCCCGAACGGCACGGCGCACCGTGCCGCGAGCAACGCCGTAGGCCTCGGCCATCACAGCCTCACTGGGCAGGCGGGCGCCGGCGGGGAGAGCACCTTCACGGATCTGCCTCAACAGGTCCGCCATGATCCGCTCGTAGGGCGCCTGCTGGGCACCTCCAGGCACCAGCCGGCCGACCCCAGCAACGGTGGCAACCTCCCCAGATTCTTCCAGCGCTCGCAGGGCTCGGCGCACGGTCGTACGGGCCACTCCGAACTCGCGCCCGATCTCCGCCTCGGACGGCAGACCGTCCGCGTAGCGCCCCTCAGCGATTCTCACGCGGAGCGACTCCGCGATGAGCAAATACGTTCCTCGCGGACTGGCCTGCGGCACGCAGCCTCCTCTTCCTGAGCCTGGGCGGCAGTCGTTAACCACCCCAGCTTCGCACGCTGAGCGCTTCTCGCCGAGGCCCCAGCGTCCCCGTCGGAGCCCAACGGTAGGCACCCCGAGTCCCGCGCGGACTGGGGTCAGACACGCGTTGGTCGTTCAGCTGCCAGGCGCGCCCCATCAAGCTTCCCACCGCCTCGGGAAGCCAGGATCCCTCACAGGTCGCCGCCGCCCCCCGGTGGCGCCGGAAATCATGACACGGATGAAGGTCGCCAACCCTTCAGAATAACCGGGGCCTTTACCCGAGCCTCGCCAGGACCAGCGACGCAGTAGTGGATCCCATCCACCTCGAAGGCCAGACGGCCCGGCGTCTTCGCTGCGAGCGGCACACCGATCCAGGTCCCCTTGGCGATAGGGCGAAGGCCCAGAGCAGCCGCAACAAGTTGGTAGTGCTCGTCGGCTCCAAGAATCACCACCCCCTTGTCCCGGAGATCATCCCGAGCCTCACGGACGCGCTTAGAGCTATCCAACTGCGAGGCAACCGTCTGCACGGTTGTCCCATTCATCACAGTAAGCGGAAAAAGCCGGAATAGCTCATTAATTCGAGCCTGGCCCGATCCCAGAGCAAAGACAGACGCAACGGCTTTGCTGTCTCGACGGTCCAGCTCCATTAGCTGATTCTCCGCATACTGAGCCTCCTTCACCAACCAGACGATTTCCTTCTGCCCCTCAGCGTGAATAACTCTCTTACTATCCCGGTTCTTCGCTGGGCGCAGCAAATCAGGCGTGGCCCGCACCACCCCGACGCTGAATTTCGCCGTCTCCTCAGAGGCCCTCATTACCAGACAGATCTCACCAATATTCTTGGGTGCGATCATCCAAGCGCCGGTTGAACTAAATTTGGCATCGACCTCGTGGCCAGCGATCAGATAATCCAGATCAACCCCCTCACTGAACCCGAACTCGTCACGCACCAGAATCTCTACTTTGGTGCCGAGATATGATTTCTCGGGAGGAGACACCTTACTGAACCTATAACGTCGAGTACGACGCCCGTCCAGAATCTCATCTATGGAGTCACGGAACACTCTCGCAAAACGCGACTTTAGCGAATTGCGCCCCTTACCATCAAGAGATTTAATCTCGGCCACCACTTCAGCCAGAGCCGAATCACTGACACTGGGTATAGACGCACCGACAAGAACACCCGGAGTGCTGGTCACATCTCTCCCAAAAGAAAACTCTGCAGTTATACTCGCACAGCAACTCAACCAGAAAAATTGCGGGCGGGCTATCATCTAGCGGGGACCTGGCGGCCCACCCGCGACGATTCACCTCAGGTGAGCGTTATTTTGAGGACGTCGCCTTGCTGAGTGTGTCCAGAATCCGTGTTGAGGATTCACTCCGCGGAGCGACTAGCGCCAAAACCGCTGCCACAATGAACGTGAGTCGAACGCTATCGGCAACCTTATCTTGCCCGGAGAGCGGCGGAATCATTGGAAGGATGACGGCTGCGGCAATCAGCAGCACCACCGGAATGAGATGCCGAACAACGACTCTAACACGCTCCTTGAGTACGACATCAGGGGCGTGTTCCAAAAGCTTGCTTCGGTCATTGGCCAGCAGAGCATCGAGTCCGCTACTAAGTGAGATGGCAACTTTATCAAAGTCTTCTGCACTCGATGCACACACGATCAGCTTCTTGTGCTCTCTAACTACGTGCGCAACCCTCAAAGCCTCGACAGCTGTTCGAGAAAATACGTCGGCATGCCATCGCCCGACCCGGGAGCGGAGAGATAGGCCACCTTGGCACGTCCTCGCAAGGTCCTCGATGGCCGCAACTACTCGACGTGAGACCGTACTCGACTGCCACTCCGATCGACTTCGCGAGACCAGCGCCGCAGTCTCAAGCATCGCAAGCGCTGTGCGGTCGTATACGCTATCGGCCGATACCGGGCGCCGCCTCATCACTTTACCCATAATTGTCACGACGAAAAGGGAAGAGATGAAGATCGAGATCGGAATGATCGCCGCTCCAGCGATGTAGGACACCCAAGGGTCCTGAGTCAGAGCGTATGTCAAGATGGAGGACGGGTAGGCCACAAAAGCCAAGAAAAAGAATTGCTTCAGGAGGCGATTTCTTCGATTTTGGCCACTGGTCTTACTCGGCACCAGAACTACGGCGGAGAGCAGGATGAAGCCGATGGCTAGGCCAATCCCAATTTCACCCCCATCTGGCTCTCTGTTCCAGTGCTTCATCCATGCTGAAGTTGCAGCGATGAGTCCTAGCATGCTTGCAACCACGATAAAATTGACGACCGGATACCAGAGGCGGACACGATAGCGATTTGCGCCGCGGGATCGACTAACGGAGCGCCGCACTTTCCTGCGAAGGACATTTCGCTGCGTGTCATCAAGGCCTGGTAGATCATCCACTGCCGCCACGGCTTCACTGACAACTCTGCGAAAAGTCGCGTTCGCTTCTCGGCGCAGCGATTCCTTGAAACTTGGCATCCCAGAGTCCTTCCCAATATTTTCGGATGCGGGAGAGGAGGAGCGCTCGTCATCTAGCAGGCGAGCCGTCGAAGACAGCAGCGTAGGGCTATCTCGGTCGCGATCCGTCGGGTATCACCGAGATGGGGACTCCCCGTGTCGAGTGGCTGCCGAGTTAGTGCGGATGACATACCTGAAAGCTCCTGACTTGTCCGTCTGATCCCGCCCGAGCAGACCCCCCCCCGCCGCTAACTGCCCTCAACCGCAAGCGACTCGACCTGCTCGACGAGGCGATGGACTACACCCCTGGCGACGTCAGCACGCTACGTGTCAGCCCCAAGGATGGATGTCGAACGGGATCCGCCCCTGGGCCGCGGCTTCACCGTCGAGCGGCGACCTAGAGCTGCCAACAATGACCAACAAGGCCGCCTCAGTGCAGCAGCGCTGCCGTGGCCTACCGCGCGCCTGCGACTGACGTGTCCGCATGCCTCGGGCCAGGCATCACGGCCCCCGCACTCGTCGTCTGTCGTTGAACTAGGTCGCGCAGCTCGGCAGGCGTGGGCCATGGTGCGCTGCGGTGAATCATGCGGTGACAGTTCGAGCAGATGAGCGCCAGGTCTGAGAGCTTCGTGGTCCCTTCGCCAGCCTCGTGCAGCGGGACTACGTGGTGGCACTCGATGTAGCCCTCTCCGCGCTCGCCGTAGACCAGCGCAAAGTCGAAGCCGCATGCCTCACAGGAGAGGCTTCCGCCAGCTTTCAGTACCGCGGCGATCTTCTTCTTTCGAAGCCCCTTGTTGCGCTCACGGGTGCGGTGTCGTCGGTACAGCACGCGCCCCTCAGGGGCGCTGGCTTCGTCCTCGGCATCATCATCGTCCTCGGCCAGGACGGTCTCAAGGGTCCCTGCCTTCAGGCCTTCGCGGAGCAGCTGGGCTGCCTGGGCCATCGCGGCTGGCCGGTCAAGGAAGTCCTGAAGGACAACAACGTCCAGCCGACCGCCGTTGGTGCGCTTCCCGCTGTAGTCGGGGTGATGCGTCGCGATGTCGTAGGTTTTCCGGGCCGCTCCGTTGCAGTTGCGGTAGGTGGCGGCTCGCTCTTCTTCGGGATAGGCGGCGAGGACCTGCAGAAGGGCGGAGAGTTCTGCGATGCGCGGGTCTTCCGCGGCGAGGCCCTCCCACCCGTTCCGTACGACCAGGTCGCAGGCGAGGATCAGCTCGTCCCTCGTCCACTTCGGGTTGCGAGAGGCGACGACCTTGAAGCCCTCGCGCTTGAGCCAGTCCACCGCCTGGCCGAGGCCGCCGTTGAACTGCTGCCAAGTGAGCGGTTCGCCGTGCTGGTGCTTGTGGGCCACGCCGGCGATGGCCTTGGAGTCGTAGTCCTTGCCCTCGTGCACCAGCAGGTAGGTGCTGGCCTCCCGGTAGCCGTACCGGTCGAGGAAGGTGTCGCGCCCCAAGGCGTCGTACTCCTCCAGCGTCTTGAGGATGTCGTCCCGCGAGATCAGTCCCTTGGCCATGGCCAAGGAGTGTATGTGGAGGGTCTGACAAGGGTGCCTGCGGGGACCTGTGCACGGTATGCGATAGAGATCGGTTTACCGAGGAACCGGTTCCGAGGAAATCGCAGGTCAGGTGGCACCTCAGCGATCCCCTAGACATGCCCTCCGGAGCCGTGTGCGCAGGTTCGAATCCTGCCGGGGGCACTCCAGCTAGCAATGTGTAAGTGTGACTGGCCAGCTGAAGTGCCAAAGAAGAAGCCCCGAACTCAGTCCCACTGAGTCCGGGGCTTTCTCGTTGTCTCTCACGGTGCGCACCCCATCGTTCCTCCCGTAGGCGCACGTCGGCGATCGCTCATGATGCAGCCGGCAGGCTTTTCGCTGACGACACGGATCCTGAACCAGCAGGGCTGCAAGGGCGTGGGTGAGAGGCGGCGGTCCCCTCCTTCGGGAGGCTCCAGTGTGGCGGGCGGCGAGTAGTTGAACTCTCGATTGTTACGGTTTGGACATTGCCGCACCCGCGCGCACATATCTCCATACGGTGACCGGATTCGCACCCGTCACTGTGGGGGTTTCCATGTCTCAGCAGTTCCCGCCGCCCGGCCAGCCGCAGCCCGGGTACGGATACCCGCCCCCGCCGCCGAAGAAGTCCAACGCGGGGAAGATCGTGGGGTTCTCGTGTCTGGGCATCGTGGGCGTCGTCGTGCTCCTCGGCGTCATCGGGGCTGTCCTCGGCGGTGAGAGCAGCGACAAGACGGCGAAGGAATCCACGCCGCCGGCCGCCGCAGCGTCCGCGCCGGCGAAGGCCTCCGAGTCCAAGCCGTCCTCCGCCGAGCCGGAGAAGAAGGCTGCTGTCGACGTTGCTGCCAAGAAGGCGGAGTTCAACAAGAGCGTCATCGCGCAAGGCGACGACTACACGAGCGTGTCCGTCACTGTCACGAACAACAGCGGCAAGCCGATCAACGTGAACCCGCTCTACTTTGCGATCACCGACACGAACGGCACCAAGCACACGGCTGAACTCGGTGCCGACGAGGACCAGATCGCCACGGTGGAGCTGGCCCCGGGCGAGAACGTGACCGGTGCGATCACCGGCAAGGGTAAGTTCACCGCGAAGACGGTGACGTACACGGACGGTTTGATTGGCAAGGCGGTACGCGCCGACGTGTCCTGACGCCCGCAGTTGATGCCCCACTGCTTCGGGAAGGCGGTCCCCCGCCACGGGGGACCGCTGTCACGGACCTGGGTGCCCCAACGCATGGAGGTCGGACGTAACCACCGCCAGGTGATGCGAGGTTGCCCACGCCCGCCATTCCGTTCCACCGCCGGCTTTAGGCCTCTGTCGCATCGCGCACTCGTTCAGACGTGCGTCACCCCATGACGTTCGCGCCCCTGTCGCGGGCCAGTACGGAGACGCGACCAGGTCGGCACTCAGGGTGAAAAAGTCATCGTTTCCGGAGCGGACTCGCGGATAGACGAAGACCTGCCAGGCATCTGGCGTCGTGTATCGCATGTTGGGATCAGGCGTCCCACGAGAATGCGTCGGCATCCGTGGATGGGTCACACCGAAGTCACCGAAGTCCGGCAACCTCCCGCGGCATCCGCTCAAGACTCGCCGCCAGAGCTCCGCATCACGCCGAGCTACCGTCGTCGACCGCCCCCTCGGAAACCCGGTCAGGTTGGCGGGAAACGCTCCGGCGGCAACACACTCACGCCGCCAACGCCACGGAGAGAGCGTCGTGAGCGCGGCCAGAGCGCGGTCGGCCAATCGGTCTCTCACGATGCTGGAATCCACCGGCCCGGCATCAATGAGCAGGTCGACCTCTTCCGGATCCAGTTGAAGAACCTTGAGCAGCCCCCGGATCTGTCCGTGGCCGGGAAGACGCTCCGGCATGCCGGCGGCAACGGACACACGCAGGCAGACACCACTCTGGTGCAGAGCGATCGCCTGTGAGGCCTCCGCCAGGACGTCTCGCGAGTCCGTGTACCGGATGACCGGGCACATGGCCACGCCTCGGAGGGCGAGAGACTCGCTGAGACGGGCCATGGGGCCACCGGCGTCACCCTCAAGGACTCGTGCCGTTGGCAGGGCGCCGCAGTCCACAGTCAGGACGGCACCCTTCGGCACGGCGTCCATCGCACGGTCGCAGAAGGTCTCGAGCACATCCCGCACGTCCGGGTCAGGGACCAGCTCCATGACGGGGCGGATGCACGAGCGAACCGCCGGCGTGACGTGCTCAAGCGCCGAGAACTCCCCCGCCTTGCCCTTGAGTATCGGAACGTATGCCAACGGCTTCCCCCAGCGCACTCAGCACCAGCCAATGGATATCTCGCTCACTCCCACCAGAGTGTGACGAGAACTCGCCATCGCAGATAGAGATACAAATCAGCCGCAAGGCTGATTTGTATACCGAATCAGCGGCACCTCCACGCAGTTGGGTCTGACCTGGCTCGAGGGGGGTGCGAGTGGGGGTTGAGGGGGGTGTGGGATGGTCCGGCCGCTCATCGGTGTCTTTTGAGGAGGCAGGATGGTTACGGGGACCGGGCTTGTTGAGCGGGCCGGGGGGTTGGGCGAGTTGGGGCGGCGGCGGGCTGCCGATGCGGAGGAGCAGCGGCGGCTCACTCCCGATGTGGTGGCTCTGATGCTGGAGAGCGGGTTCGCCCGGCATTTCGTGCCCGTACGGCTCGGTGGGGTCGAGGGCGGTTTCAGTGAGTTCGCCCGGGCCGTTGCCACCGTCGCCGAGGGGTGTGCGGCCACCGCTTGGTGTGCTTCCGTCGCGGCCAGTCTGGCTCGGGTGGCCACCTGTCTGCCGGAGGAGGGGCAGGCTGACGTCTGGGGCGGCGGGGCCGATGTTTTCGTCGTCGGGTCGCTTTCGCCCGTGGGCAAGGCCGTGCCGGCCCCGGGCGGGTGGCGGGTGTCCGGGAGCTGGGCCTACATCAGTGGCGTCGACTATTCCGACTGGGTCGTGGTGTGCGCCGTCCTGCCCGGGGGCGGGGGCGCGCGGTTGTTCGCCTTGCCTCGGGGGGCTTATGCCGTCAAGGACACCTGGACCGGGTCCGGGATGCGGGGTACCGGGAGCAATACGGTCATCGTCGATGACGTGTTCGTCCCCGAGTCGCGGAGCGCGGACCGGCAGCGGCTGTCCGACGGCCACACCGTGCCGATCCAGGCCGTGAACGGGCTGTCGTGTGCGCCCGCGGCCCTCGGTGCCGCGCGCGGCGCGCTCAAGCTGTGGACCTCCGACACCGCCCAGCGGCTCGCGCGCGGCGGCGGGCGGGTGGGGGGTCCCGGGCCGGCCCTCAGTACGTACGAAGCCGTCCTGACCCGCAGCTCCGGTGAGATCGACGCCGCGATGCTGCTGCTGGAGCGGGCCGCGTCCGTCGCCGACCGGGGCCCCCGGATCTCCGAAGAGGAGATCGCCCGCAACGTGCGCGACTACGCGCTGTCCACCGAGCTCCTCGTCAGCGCCGTCAATCGGATGTTCTCCGCTTCCGGTACGTCCGGGCAGAGCACCGGGAGTCCGCTGGAGCGGGCCTGGCGGGACGTCAATTCCATCGCCACGCACATCGCCCTGACCTTCGATCCGGCCGCTGTCCTTTTCGCGTCCCGTCCCTTTGCCCTGGAGGCAGCATGACCGACGTCCCCACCCGACACCTCGGCGAACTGGCGGTTTCCGCGCAGGGCCTGGGCTGCATGGGCATGAGCCACGGCTACGGCGCCACCGACGACGCGGAGTCGGTCGCGACCCTGCACCGCGCCCTCGACCTCGGGGTGACCCTGCTGGACACCGCCGACTTCTACGGCAGCGGGCACAACGAGGAGCTGATCGGCCGGGCCGTCGCCGGGCGCCGCGACCGGGTCGTGCTGGCCACGAAGTTCGGCTTCGCCAACCGGCTGGGCGAGCCCACCCTCGTACGGGGCGACGCCGCGTACGTACGGCAGGCCTGCGAGGCGTCGCTGCGCCGGCTCGGTGTCGACCACATCGACCTCTTCTACCAGCACCGGGTCGATCCGCAGGTCCCGATCGAGGAGACCGTCGGCGCCATGGCCGAGCTGGTGCGGGCCGGGAAGGTACGCCACCTCGGCCTGTCCGAGGCCGGTGCGCAGACCATCCGGCGGGCGCACGCGGTGCACCCGATCGCCGCGCTGCAGAGCGAGTGGTCGCTGTGGTCCCGCGACCTGGAGGCGGAGATCGTCCCGGTGTGCCGCGAGCTCGGCGTGGGCGTGGTCCCGTACGCACCGCTCGGGCGGGGCTTCCTGACCGGCCGGTACGGCTCGGTGGAGAAGCTGGCGGAGAGCGACGTACGGCGCGGGCACCCGCGCTTCGCCGACGGCAACCGCGAGCGGAACCTGGCGATCGTCGCGAAGCTGGACGAGCTCGCCGCGGCGAAGGGGGTCACGGCCGGCCAGCTCGCGCTCGCCTGGGTGCAGCACCGGGGCGAGGACGTGGTGCCGATCCCCGGTACCCGGCGCCAGCGCTACCTGGAGGAGAACCTCGCGGCCCTGGCCGTCGAGCTGTCGCCCGAGGACCTCGCCGCGATCGAGGCCGCGGCCCCGCCCGGGGAGATCGCGGGCACCCGCTACGACGCGACCGGGCTCACCTTCGTCAACGGCTGAGCCTGCGCCCCCGAGTTCCCGTCCGCCCGCCTGCTCCTGCGCAGGCGGGCGGACGCATATGAGAACTTCATGTCCGTCCGTGCACTCGTCACTGGTCGCCCGCTCAAGTCGGCTGCGATGCTGAGTCCATGGAATTCGGAGTTCTCGGACCGCTCGAAGCCCGTATGAACGGCATGTCCATCGCACCGACCGCCGGAAAACCGCGCCAGATCCTCGCGCTGCTCGCCATCCGCGAGGGACGTGTCGTACAAGTGGAAACGCTGATGGCCGAATTGTGGGGCGATGCCATTCCCCGCAGTGCCGCCACCACGCTCCAGACCTACATCCTCCAATTGCGCCGCAAACTCACGCAGGCCGGCGTGCAGCAGCAATCCGGCCGTAGCGCCAAGGACGTACTGGCGACCTGTTACGGGGGTTACCGGCTGGCTCCCGAGGAGTTCTCCCTCGACCTGCTGACCTTCCAGCAGCTGGTGCGCACCGGCGGCCGGACGATGGCCGAGAACGACCCCAGGACGGCCTCCGAGCAGCTCGGCCGCGCCCTGGACCTGTGGCGCGGCCCGGCCCTCACCGACGTCCCGATCGGGGAGGTCCTCAGTACGGAGGTCATCGGCATGCAGGAGGAACGCGACTGGGCGCTGGAGATGCGCCTCGAAGCCGACCTCAGCCTCGGCCGGCACGCGGAGATCATCGGCGAGCTGCGCATGCTCGTGAGCCGGCAGCCCCTGCACGAGACCCTGTCCGCCCAGCTGATGACCGCCCTGTACCGGGCCGGGCACCCCTGGCGTGCGCTCGACGCGTTCCAGGCGCTGCGCCACGCGCTCATCAACGAGCTGGGTGTCGAACCGTCGCCGCGGCTCCAGCGGCTGCATGAGGCCATCCTGGCCAACGACACCGGCCTGCAGGCCCCTTCCTCCACCCTGCATGCACTCTCCGCCTAGGCGATGGGGGGCGCGGTCGCGCCGTACGCACGACGGAGCTCCTGGCAGACACCGTGTCCGCCAGGAGCTTCGTCGTTGCGTCATCAGTACTGGACGGCCAGCCGGCGGTCCGGCTCCCACCGGCCGAACTCGCCCTGCTGGTAGAGGGCGGCCGCGCCAGGGAAGGTCTCGCTCTCGTCGATCCGCCCGATGAGCAGCAGGTGGTCGCCCGCCTCCACCGTCTCCACGAGCGTGCAGCCCGCGTAGGCCACCGCGTCCTCGGTGAGTACGGGAACGCCCGCCAGCCCGCCGCGCCAGGCCACCGCGTCGAACTTGCGCGCCGTCTTCCCGGCGAAGGTCAGGGCCTTGTCCCGGCCCCGGTGCGCCACGAAGTTCATCGCGAACACCCCGGAGGCCAGGATCGCGGGCAAGGTCCGGGATCCCTTGCCCACGCACAGCAGGAGCAGGGGCGGCGCCGCCGAGACGGCGGAGAACGCGTTGCAGGTGAAGCCGGTCGGTTCGCCGTCCTCGCCGAGTGCGGTGACGATCGCCACGGGGGTCGGAAAGGAACCGAAAACCTTACGGAAGGTATCCGTGTCCAGCATGATGGCCACTCCGTCGAGTCAGTTACGGGACTTTCCCGCTGTATGCGCCGCACTATCGACGAAGTGGCTTGAAACCACCTGGACGGGAACTCGGCCGGAACCCAAGCGTCCCTTGAGTCGCCGAGCCGCCAAGCCGCAGAGCCGCCAAGCCACCAAGCCGCTACGCGGGCTCGTCCACGGACATCACCAGCCCGGCGGCCGCCAGGTAGCCGACGATGTCCTCGGTCACCTGCGGGGGCAGCGGCAGCGCGGCCGAGACCGCGGTGAGCGTGGTCGGCCACGCGAGGGTCATCGCCACCCACGCCGCCTCCTGCCGGTGCAGGACGACGCGGTGGGGGGAGCGCTCGGACTCCAGGACGCATCCGGTGCCCGACTCCGGCACGGTGAAGGCCACGTGCCGGGGCAGGCATACGCGGCGCTCACCGGCAGGCCGGATCAGGACGAACGAAGCCGCCGACGACAGCGGGACCACGGACAGCAGCGGCCCTTTCAGGTCGTCCACGCCGAGCGTGCGCACCACGAGGTGTGACAGCTTGCTGAGCGCCGGCAGGGTGAACGGGCACTGGTCCTCGGGCTCGCTCAGGGCATTGGCCAGCAGGACCGGCCCGAGCTCCATCCTCCGCAGTACCTCGCGCACCGCCGGGCTGGGCCGGTCGAGCCGGTCCTGGCCCCAGCGGCTGGTGAGCAGGAGTACGTCGCCGCCGGCCCCCTGATCGACGATCACGTCCTCGGACAGCGACCAGAGATGGAAGGTCTGGACACCCCCGGTCGTATACCGCATGTTGCACCTCTCTAGCCGGGCGGAGGTTTTCACGAGTATGGCCGCGCGCCCGAGCCCCACGACAGGTCGTGTGCCATACGGCCACCATGAATTCCTCACGTCGCCCCCAAGGGGCCCGTCACACGAGCCTGGTCGGGATACGTGAACGCGTCGTGATCAGGAACGTACGGACTGCGGGGCCTCTCCCCCGGTCCGGCCGAAAGCAGCGGTCATCACCATCGCGGCGAGCGCGAAGGCGCCGGCCACGGCCATCGCCAGGCGCGGGCCGTTGGAGTCGATGATCAGGCCGCCGATGAACGAACCCACACCGATGGCCCCGTTGAAGGCGGCGACGTACAGCGACGAGGCGGCCTCGCTCTCCTCGGGGACGAGCCGCATGACCCAGGTCTGCAGGGCGACCGGGAGCGCCGCGTAGAGCACGCCCCAGCACACCAGCATCGTGATGACGAGCGGGCCGCTCGCTCCGCCCGCGTACATCACCCCCATGACGACGGCCAGCAGTCCGGTGCAGGCGATGATGCTCGTCCGCAGGGCCCGGCCGACGACGGCGCCCGCGGCGAAGTTCCCCGCCAGTCCGGCCGCGCCGAAGACCAGGAGCAGCGCGCCGACGAGGGACGCCCGGACGCCGGTCACCTCCTGCAGGAAGGGGGCCACGTACGTGAAGGCGAGGAAGTGGCCGCTCATGATCAGCGCGGTGACGCCGACCGCGACGCGCAGCGCGCGGTGGCGCAGTACGTGCAGGAGCGCGGCCAGGCTGCCGCTGCCCTTGGCGGGCAGGGCGGGCATGAACAGCAGGCTCGCCGCCAGGACGAGGAAGCCGAGGAAGCCGACGCAGACGAAGGCCGCGTGCCAGCCGGCGGACTGGCCGACGGCGGTGCCGAGCGGGGTGCCCGCGACGGAGGCGAGGGAGATGCCGCCGAGGACCACCGAGGTCGCGCGGACCGCGTGCCGCTCGGGGACCAGCCGTACGGCGATCGACACGGCGATGGACCAGAACACCCCGTGCGCCAGGGCCACGATGAGGCGGGCGGTCAGGAGCAGCGCGTAGCCGGAGACGGCGGCGGCCATGAAGTTGCCGGCGACGTAGAGGACCATCAGGCCGACGAGCAGCCACTTGCGGTCCACGCGGCCGGTGAGCGCCGTCAGAGGTGCGGCGGTCACCGCGGCGAGCACCGCGAAGCCGGTGACGAGGAAGCCGGCCGAGCCGAGGGAGACCTTCGTGCCCTCCGCGATGGAGGGGAGCAGGCCGATGGGCAGGGTCTCCGTGGTGACGAACGAGAAGACGCCGAGGGCCAGTCCGACCACGGCCAGCCAGGACCGCCAGGGCGAGCCCGGTGGCGCGGCCGCGGGGGTCGGGACTTCCGTCTCCGGGGGCGTCGTGCTGCTCTGACTGGTCACGCTGGTGGACATGGTTGCTCCCGGGTCGAGGAATATGCGCGAAGCGAGAAATAGCGCCAGGTGACGCTCGGATTTCGAAAGGCGGAAACGTCCGCAGGTGAATTTTCCCGTGCCCACGCCTACGGAGGAAGTGCCTCCGGCTCCTGGTGGTGGCACCAACCGGATAAGTACGCCCCGGCAATTCAGCCGTGTCTCGGGTAGCTTTCCTGGCGTCTTTCCCAGCATTCCTCTTCTGAAGGAGCAGCATCGTGTCGACGGACAGAATGCGTACCCGGGTGACCCGCCTCGACACGCTGACCGGGTTGCGCTTTCCCGCCGCCTTCGTGGTGTTCCTGTACCACGCGGCACTCCTGGGCTTCCTGGGCGTCCCCTGGCTGAGCAGCAGCTCGGCCGTCACGACGTACTACGACGCCGTGGCCCACGCCGGCGCCCTCGGCGTCACGTTCTTCTTCGTGCTCAGTGGCTTCGTACTGACCTGGTCGGCCCGGGACACCGATACCGCGCCGCGCTTCTGGCGGCGCCGCTTCCTCAAGATCGTCCCGAACTACGTGGTCGTCTGGGCGCTGGCCATGCTGGTGTTCGCGGCGCCCATCACGGACATGACGATCGGCGTGCTCAACCTCTTCATGGTCCAGGTCTGGTACCCGGACTTCGCGATCAACTTCGGGGTGAACCCGGCCGGTTGGTCCCTGGGCGTCGAGGCCGTCTTCTACCTCCTCTTCCCCGTCCTGCTCCACTGGATCAAGAAGATCCCGGCCCGCCGGCTGAACCTCTGGGTCGTGGGCGTCGTCGCCGGCATCATCGCGACGCCGCTGCTCTCCACGCTGCTGGTCCCGGCCGGGGCGATGATGCCCACCGAGCCCGACACCTCGATCAACCAGTACTTCTTCTCCTACATCCTGCCGCTGCCCCGGGTACTGGACTTCGCCCTCGGCATCCTCGTGGCCCGTTCCGTGATGGCGGGACGCTGGCGCAACATCGGCATGGTCTGGTCCGGCGTCCTGCTCGCCGCCGCCTTCGCCCTGGGCTACTTCGTTCCGCCCATCTACGCGACGCGCGCGGTCTGCGTCGTCCCCGCCGCCCTCCTCATCGCGGCCGGCGCCATCGCGGACGACGAGGGCAGGTTCACGCTCTTCCGCAACCGCGCGATGGTCTGGCTCGGCGACATCTCGTTCGCCTTCTACCTCGTGCACTACACGGTGATGGTCGCGGTGTGGAAGCTGCTCGGCAGCCACTCGTACGCGAACCCGGCGGCCGTCGGGCTGATGGCGCTGGCCTTGGGCGTCGCGATCCTGGCCTCGTGGGCGCTGTACACCCTGGTCGAGCGGCCGATCACGCGGCGCTGGTCGAACCCGAAGAAGAAGCTCGTGGCGGCCGCCCTTCCCGCCGCCGAGCCCCGGCCCCTCGCGGGCCGGGGAGCGGGCGAGCGGGTCGGCTCCTCCCCCACCGCATGAGCGCGGGTCCGTAGAACGGGTACGCAGGACAGGCACGTGGGAAACGGGACCGCCTGCCCCGTCCGGCTCCGGCCGGAGGGGGCAGGCGGTCCCCGTCGTACGTCAGAGGCCGGCCGCGGCGCGCAGGCCCGCGGCCGTGGAGGCGAGGCCGAAGAGCGCGCCGCCGGGATCCAGGGCGGCCGACTCCCCCAGCCCGCCGACATGGACCGGTACGAAACCGGCGTCGTGCACCAGGGTCTCGGTGACCTCCCGGGCCGCGGGGTCGTCGGAAGCGGTGCCCATGCCCCAGAAGTGCCGCTGCCCGGTGCCGCGCGACCACAGCAGCTCGTCCGGGAAGTGGCAGAACGCGCGGGCGAGCGGGCTGTCGGGCAGCCGCTCGGCGGTCCGGCTCCCCCGGGTGGCGCCCGGTCCGAGCACCGAGATGAACAGTCCGTCTTCCGAGACGCCGATCGGGCTGGTGGCGTCGATCACGGTCTTTCCGGCCAACGGGCCCGCCAGCTGCTCCAGGAGGCCGTCGAGGGCCGGGTGCGGGACGGACAGCAGGACGACGTCGTTCGCCCGGACCGCCTCGGCGTACGTCGCGGCCCGCGCCCGCTCGCCCAGCGGTGCGACGAAGGAGGCGAGCCGGCCCGGATCCCGGGAGCCGAACGTCACGCGGTGCCCGGCCGCCACCCAGTGCCGGCCGAGCGGGCGGCCGATGTTGCCCGCGCCCAGGATGCCGATGTTCATGGGGTACTCCTCGCTTTGCGTTGTCCGTACGTACGGCGTCGGCCGCCGGTCACGGTGACCGGCGGCCGACTCTGGGGTGGTTGGTCGTGTCAGTACGCGGTGATCTCGGGCCAGACCAGGGCGGTCGAGCCCCAGGTCACGCCGCCCCCGAAGGCACTCATCAGCACGCGGTCGCCCGGTGTGACCCGGCCCCCGGCGACGGCGTCGGCGAGGGCCAGCGGGATGGAGGCGGCCGAGGTGTTGCCGACGCGGTCGAGGTTGACGACCGTCCGCTCCCGCGCCATGCCGAGCTGGTCGGCCACGGCGTGCAGGATCCGTACGTTCGCCTGGTGGCCCACGAACCAGTCCACCGAGTCCGCCGCCCATCCGGCGCGGTCGAGCATGGCCTGGGAGGAGGCCGCCATACGGGTCACGGCGTGCCGGAAGACCGGCTTGCCCTGCATGGTGAAGTACGCGTCGGCGGGGTCCGGTTCGGGCCCGTCGGCCGCGGCCGCGGCCGAGCGCTGCCGCGAACCGCCGCCCGGGACGATGATCAGGTCCTTCAGCGAGCCGTCGCTGCCCAGGTCGTACCCCAGCAGCGCACCGGGCTCGGTGGGGTCACCGGCCCGCAGCACCACCGCTCCGGCGCCGTCGCCGAAGATGACCGACGTGGTGCGGTCCTCGGGGTTGAGGATCGTCGAGTACGTCTCCGCGCCGATGACCAGGACGCGCTCCGCGATGCCGGCGGCGATGGCGCCCGCAGCGGAGGCCAGCCCGTAGACGAAGCCGCTGCACACCGCGGCCACGTCGTACGCGGGCACGCCCTCCAGGCCCAGCCGGGAGGCGACTTCGGGAGCCGTCGCCGGGCACGGGTGGTCCGGAGTGGTCGTGGCGAGCACCACCAGGTCGACGTCCCCGGAGCCGGCCGACTTCAGCGCCCGCTCGCCCGCGGCCACGGCGAGGTCGCCGGTGGCGGTGCCCGGGTCGGCCCAGTGCCGCTGGGTGATGCCCGTACGGGTGCGGATCCACTCGTCCGAGGTGTCCATGGTCCGCGACAGCTCCTCGTTGGTCACGACGCGGGGCGGGACGAACGTCCCGAGCCCGGCGAGGACCGCCGTCCGGCCGTGGGGCAAGGCATGAGTCAAGGGAGGCCTCCATAGTCGCCGGTGCGGGACGCCGCTACCGGGCACGGTGGAACGGGCCGCTCTCCGCGCGGGGGCAGGCCACCCGACGATTCTGCGGCGGCGGCCGGAACCCATCCAGACCGTGCCGCCGGTGGTGGTGGGACCACCACCCTCGCCTCCGCCCCTCGCCCCCGCCCCTCGCCCCTCCCCTACGACCAGGCCGACACGGGCCCGGCGGCGCCCGGCGGGAGGTACACCAGGAGGCGGGTGCCGGCGGCTTCGTCCAGGTCCATGGTGAAGAGCACGAAGGAGACGCGGCCCTCGTGGGGGTGGTCCACCTCCACGGTCGTCGGCCCGAACTCCTCGACCTCGTGGCGCTCCCACAGCTCGGCGAACCGCGGGTCGCTCCCGGCCAGTTCGTCGGCGATCTCCTCGTACCGCGGATCGTCGGCCCCGTACGAGGACTGCAGGCGGAACCGGGCCGTCATCCGGCGGGCCAGCTGCGGCCGGTTGAGGTACCGCTCGCCGTGGGATCCGGTGAACAGGCTGGTCAGGAAGTTGTCGTTGCCGTCGCGGCCCAGGCGCAGCGCCTCGGCGGCCGGTTCGTTGACCGCGAGGACCTCCCAGTACCGGTCGATGACGCAGGCGGGCCCCAACAGCTGGGTGTCGACCATCCGTTGGAAGAGCCCGGAATCCGGGAGGTCAGGGGCCGAGAGCGGCAGCGGGGGGTTGGCGTCCGCGAGCCGGTACAGGTGCACCCGCTCGCGTTCGCTGAAGCGCAGGGCGCGGCTGATCGCGTCGAGTATCCCGTCGGAGACCTTGATGGGGCGGCCCTGTTCCAGCCACGCGTACCACGACGCGCTCACCCCGGCCAGGACCGCGACCTCCTCGCGGCGGAGCCCGACCCGGGCGCGCCGGGCGGCCGTCGCCAGTCCGACGTCCTCGGGGGAGAGTGCCGCCCGGCGGGTCCGCAGGAAGTGCGCCAGTTCGGTGCGCTTCTTCTTCGTACGGTCGTTGCGCTCGGTACGGTCGTTGCGGTCGTTACGGTCGTTGTGGTCGGTCCCTAACGGCATGGCGTCCATACCGCCCGAAGGTAGGTCACACCCCGACGCGGTGTCAGCGGCGGGAATCACACGGTTCGGTTTTCCACCGCCCCGAGGATGGTCCCCAACTCGGCGAAGAACAGGTCCTTGTGCTCCCGGTTGAAGAAGTGGCCCCCCGGGAGGGTGCGGAACGAGAACGGCCCGCCCGCGTGCACGCGCCACGCCTCGGCGTCCGCCGCGGGCACGAGCGGGTCACGGCTGCCCAGCAGTACGTGGACCGGGCAGGGCAGCGGCCGGTGGCCGTCCTGCGGGTGCCGGTAGGTGCCGCATACCCGCAGGTCCTCGCGGAGCCGTTGGACGACGGTGCTCATGCGGACGGGGTTCTCCCGCAGCAGCCGACCGGCTCCACCCAGGCCCAACAGCAGCTCGAGGGAGGCTCGATCCGATAGCCCTACGGTCAGGTCGGGCGCAGCCTGGACATGCGGCGCACGGTGGGCCCCGGCCACGAAACAGGCGGGCGGGCGCCTTCCGGCGGCGATGTGCCGCTGTGCCACGCCGTAGGAGACCAGCGCTCCCATGCTGTGTCCGTAGAAGGCGTAGGGCTCGTCGAGGAAGGGGGTCAGCTGCCTTGTCACCTCGCGTACGAGGTCGTCCATCGTGCTGACGGCACCGGGGACGTCGGCCGCGGGCGCCGACCTGGGGGGCATGGACACCGGCACCACCTCCACGCCGCGGCCGAGCCATTGCCCCCAGCCCGAGAAGGACCATGCGCTGCCGCCCGCGTGATGGAAGCAGAACAGGCGCAGCCGGGTCGATTCGTTCTTCGCCGGGATGCTCTCCGCCGTACCCGCTGCCCTGGCAGCCGGGATGTTCGCCGCTGTGTGGAACATGCCGCCAGTGTGGCGGGCGATTCCGGCGGGAGGGAGTGTCTGTCGAACGGGGTGGTGCCACCACCACCGGTGAGCCTGCCAGCCGGGCGCACCACACCGAAGTTTTCTTCAGTCGGAAAGAGAAAGAGGTCGAGGAATGCAGACGACTGCATCCCCTCCGGTATCAGGACTTTTACGGCGGACGCGGCTGCGGCATTTCCTGCGGGCGCGCAGGGAGCAGATCACGCCGGAGGAAGTCGGTCTGGTGAACGTGGAGCGCAGACGTACGCCGGGGCTGCGGCGCGAGGAGGTCGCGGCTCTGGCCGGGGTCGGGGTGTCCTGGTACACCTGGCTCGAACAGGGCCGGGACATCAACGTCTCCGAAGGCATCGTGAATGCCGTCAGCAATGCGCTGCGGCTCGGGGACGTGGAGCGCACGTACTTCTACCGGCTGGCGGGCCACAATCCGCCGCAGCCCACGGCGGGCCGTCGGTGGGACAGCGAGTACGCGCGGATGAACGCGCTCGTCGAGGGGTGGTCGCGCAATCCGGCGTACATCACGGACCGGTACGGGCGGATCGAACTGGCCAGTCGTTCGGCCCGCTCCCTGTTCCGTATCGAAGCCCGCGGTGACAACTGCGTGCTGAAGTTCTTCACCGAGCCGTCGACGCGCGAGAAGTATCCCGAGGCGGACGAGGTGGGGCGCGGTCTGGTCGCCCAGTTCCGGGCGCAGTCGGCCCGTTTCCCGGAGGACCGGGAATTCGGCCGGATCGCCGAGCGGCTGAGCGAGCGCAGCCCGCGCTTCGCCACGCTGTGGGACTGTCACGAGGTGGTCGGCCCGAACCAGAGCCGGCGCAAGATCGCGCTCCCGCAGGCCGGGGTGCGGGTCTTCGACCGCGTGGTGATGAGCGTGCCGGAGAGCCCAGAGTCCCTGCTGACCCTGTATGTCGCCCGGCCCGGGGCGGAATCGGCCGCGCGTCCGCGCGAACTGGTCGGCTGCCATGCCGAGGCCGCCTGATTCCCATGCCGGTGGTGTTCGCACCACCATGATCAGGAGACACTTCCTCCGCCCGTTCCCGGAACCCATGATGAATCCGTGGGACGCGGAGGAAATTCGATCCGCTGAATTCACCAGCTCCGATCCCGCAACGCGAAAGTCGGCGTTCCAAGTGATTCACGGAGGATTCTCATGGATGTTTCGATCGTCACCCGGGTGATAACGGTCCTGGGCGAGCTGGACGTGCCGACGGCGGATGTTACGCCGGACACCACGTTCGAGGCGATGGAGATCGACTCGCTGCTGCTGGAGGAATTGGCGCTGCGGTTGCAGAAGACGTTCGGCGTCGAGATCGAGATGGGTGAACTCGTCCCCGAGCAGACCGTCGCGGAGGCGGCCGCGGTGATCGCGTCCAAGGGCGTCACCGTCGCCTGACGCATTCCCCCCCACCCCCGCACCCCCCATCCCCGCACCCCCCATCCACTCATCCCTCATTCCCTGAGCCCCCCACGCTCTCTCCCCCCACCACACATTTCCGATTCACGTTGTCATCGAAAGGGCACACCCATGTCTTCCACCCTGCTCGTCCTCAATGAAGTAACCGTGGCCCCGGGCCGGCTGGACCAGGTCCTCGCCGAGTGGAGCCGGCTGAACCAGAAGGAGCCGGTGGCCGGCCGCGCGCTGTACGTCAGCGTGGACGACGGCAACGTCCTGGAGATCACGCCGGTCAAGGAGCTCTCCGAGCTCGACGGCCTGAACGCCGGCTGGAAGCAGCTCTGGGAGGCCGTGTCGGGTGACCTCGTCACGGACTTCCGGCGCCACCTCCTGGAGTTCGTCGAGGCGCCCAAGGACACCGCCGACCCGCTGCCGCAGACCCCGTACGTGCAGCTGCGCTACATCGAGGTCAAGCCCAGCGAGTACGCCGCGTACCGCGAGTGGCGCGAGAACACCATCTTCGACGTCGTCCGGCGCGCGGACGAGGTGAAGACGTTCCTGGCCTACCACTCGCTGATCAGCTCGCAGCCGGGCGTGATGTTCGTGTCCGGCTTCGAGGTCGAGCCGGCCGAGTACCAGGCGGTGTTCACCTCGCCGGAGTACCAGGAGATCGTCCGCCAGGCGGGCGACCGCTACATCGTGGGCGGCGAGAGCGGCCTGTACACCCGCGTCTACAAGCGCGCCGATGTCTGAGAGCGGTCTCACCGCCGGTACGACGACCCGTACGGCACCCCGTACGGCACCCCGCCCCCCGGCCGGGCTCGCGACCCCGAACCGCACGGAGACGTACGAGCTCGCCCTGACGACCCAGGGGCCGCTCTACCCGCCGAGCGAGGTCATGGACGGCGAGGGCAACTTCGTGGTGGTGGGCATGGTCAACCGGCCCACCACCGCCGGCGGGGCCGCGCCCGAGTGGGGCGCGGCCGTGGTCTCACCGGCCAGCCCGGTTCCCGAGTTCGGCCGCCTCGCCCCCTACACGGTGGTGCGCGAACTGGACACCGACCCCGACGGGGCGGACCGGGACCTCGTGCTCCACACCCTGCCGCTGCCCCTGCCGTGCAACAACTACCCCATGGTGTTCGCGCCGGAGCAGCTGCCGGACGCCGCCCGCGTCGAGCGGCCGAGCCACGCCTTCCACCAGGTGCCGATCCCGGACCTGCGTGCGGAGGACGGCCCCAAGGTCGTCGAGCCGGTGACGTTCGGCCGGTGGATGGAGGCGAGCGGGACCCTGGAGGTCGCCGTCACCCCGGACGGCCGGTCCGGGACGTTCGACTTCGACTTCTCCCGCCTCGTACCGGACAGCGTCTACACGGTGATGTCGCTGCGCGCCCGCGACCTGGATCCGGCGGGCCCGACCCGGCCGGGACCGCTCGGGGTGCCGAACGTGTTCGTCACGGACGCGGACGGCTCCGGCCGCTACCACGCCACGATGCCGGACCCGTTCCCCGACCCGGAGCTGCCCGGCGCCAACCGGATCATCAACGTCGTCGTGCTGTGGATGAGCTACCAGCGCAGCTACGGCGGCGCCATCGGGGAGTTCGGCCTCGGCGGGGACATCCACGCCCACCTCAAACTGCGCGGCCCGTCCTTCCAGGACCTGCGCACCACACCCTGAGAGGTCCCATCCCATGCCCATCATCTCCGTCACCACCTGGGACGGCCAGGACGACGCCCAGTGCCGGGAGCTCATGGAGGAGCTGACCCGGACCGTCAGGAAGGTCACCGGAGCCCCCCTGGACAAGATCACGGTCTACGTCCAGGAGGTGCCGCGCAACCGCTGGGCGGAGGGCGGGGCCCTGGGCAGCGACCCGGAGTTCCCGGTGCTGAGCCGGCGCCTGACCGAATGACGTGACCCCCACCACCACCCGAACAGGAAAGGTCGAAAGCCATGTCCGTGCCCATGCCCCATGAGTCGTCCCAGGCCACCGATGCCAAGCCCGGCACGCTGTTCCTCGTGGGCGACGTGTTCGCCGAGTTCGCCCACCACGACGGCGTGTTCACCGTCTCCCAGCTGGCGCGCCTGATCAGGAACGGGACGTTCCCCGAGAGCGCCGAAGGCGCCGACGGCGTCCGCGTGAGCGTGGGGCAGGGCGTCTCCCTGTTCGACGTCCAGTTCATACGCGACACCCTGGCCCGGCGCGGGCTCGCGGACCTGGTCGTCATCGACGACCAGGCGCTGCACACCCGCGCCGGCCGGGAGATCGCCCACAAGCACCGTCCCGAGAACGTGCTGATCTCGGCTCCGCGTCCGGTCGGCGCCGACTGGTACGAGGCGGACCTGCTGGTCGACGGCGACAACGAGGTGATGTCCGACCACCTCACCGGACAGCACATGCAGGGGATGCTGGCCACCGAAGCCGGCCGGCAGATGTTCATCGCGGTGGCCGAGCAGTTCTACCTGCCGCCCGAGGCGGTGGGGAGCAGCTACTTCGTCATCGACTCCTTCGCCACCCGGTACCGCAACTTCCTCTTCCCGCTCCCCGCGGTGGTGCGCTGCCGCGTCCTCGCCCACCGCACCCCGCACCGCACCCGGATGACCTTCCACTGCGAACTCTCCGTGAGCCAGGGCGGTTCGGAGACGGCGGGAATGGAGGTCCGGTTCACGGCCTTCGACACCCAGGTCTCCCACGCCAAGGAGACGCGGGCGGCGCAGCGGTCCCTCCAGGACGGGGTGGCGCTGGCCGCGGCGGCGGCCGCCGCGGAGGCTGCGGCTCCGGCGCGCGCGGAGGTCCGTACGTCATGACCGGCCACACGCCCGGGCCCGGGCCCTACATCGTCTTCAGCGACGTCGACGAGACGCTGATCACCGTCAAGAGCATGTTCGACTTCCTCCACTACCAGCTGGTGCGCCGGCACGGCCCGGCCGGGGAGGAGGAGTACGAGCGGATCACGGCGGTGATCGGCCGGCGGGCCGCCGCCGGGGCGCCCCGCGAGGAGATCAACCGCTTCTACTACAGCCACTACGCGGGCGAGTCCGTGGAGACGGTCACGCGGCTGGCGGACGACTGGTTCACCGAACGCACCGCCTCCACCCGGGGCTTCTACATCGACTCCACGCGCCGGGCCCTGCGCGGCCACCGGGCCGCCGGCGCGCCCCTGGTCCTGGTCTCGGGCTCGTTCCCGCCGCTCCTGGAACCGCTGGCGCGCGAACTGGGCGCGGAAACGGTCCTCTGCACCCGTCCGCTGATCGAGGACGGCCGCTACACCGGCGAGGTCGGTACCCCGGTCATCGGCGAGGGCAAGCGCGCCGCGGTCCTCGCCCTCCTGGCGGCGCGGCCCGCCGTCGACCCGCGCGACTGCTTCGCGTACGGGGACCACGTCTCCGACCTGCCGATGCTCGAACTCGTGGGGCACCCCGTGGCCGTGGGCGAGGACGCCGAGCTGCGCGAGCGGCTGGCGCGGCTCTCCCGGCGGCGCTCCGAGACGATCGCCGTCCGATGAGCGGGCGCCGGTTCCACGTACTGCTGGGTCCCGACGGGG
This sequence comes from Streptomyces sp. NRRL S-244, assembly GCF_000717915.1. Classification (GTDB taxonomy): domain Bacteria; phylum Actinomycetota; class Actinomycetes; order Streptomycetales; family Streptomycetaceae; genus Streptomyces. Next base: position 267,744 of record NZ_JOCX01000002.1, on the reverse strand, counting down.
CCGGCAAGTCCTCGGCCATGGGGCGTCTGGCGCCCATGCTGCCCGAGTGGCGGATGGTGTCGACGGACCGCGCGTTCGTCGCACCCGAGCACGCCCTGATCACCGAGCTGCGGCGGGACGTGCACGACCACCTGCTGCCGGGCCTCGGCACCGCGTACTCGGTGGACTTCATGGCCAGCGTGCTGCAGACGGCCGTGGTCCACCTCAGGGACCAGGTGCGGGAGACGGACCCGCGGGTTCCGGTGCTCGTGGACTCGTACTACTACAAGATCCTGGCGAAGTGCCGGATGGCAGGGGTCCAGGACAGCCGGATGTACTCCTGGTGGCGCTCCTTCCCGCAGCCCAGCGGGGTGGTCTTCCTCGACGTCTCCCCCGGGTCCGCCTGGCGCCGCAGGGGAGACGGCGCACGGCTCAACGCCCTGGAGCACGACGGGCAGGACGGGAGCTGGGCGGAGTTCGAGAGCTACCAGAGGAACCTGCGGAAGCTGCTGCTGGAGGAGGTGCGGGAGTTGCCGGTGACGATGCTGCCGGAGCAGCCCGACGCCGACCGGGCGGCCGAAGCCGTACGGGAGGTGCTGGCCTCGTGAACGCCTCGTCCGTCTGGCACACCCCCGGCCACACCGGCCGCTACCGCGAGCGCGTGTTCGCCGCGCGCGAGCGGCTGGCCGCCGAGCACGCCGATCTGCGCGGGATGCAGCAGCGCGTCCTGACCGATCTGGTGGGCTTCAACGCCTCCACCCGGTTCGGCAGGCGGCACGGCCTCGGCCGCGTCCTCACGGTGGACGACTTCCGCGAGGCCGTCCCCGTACGCGACTACGCCGACCACGCCGACCTCATCGAGCGGACGGCCGCCGGGGAGCGGAACCTGCTGTCGGCCGACGCGCCCGCCGTCTACTTCACCAGCAGCGGCAGCACCGGAGCGCACAAGAAGGTGCCCGTCACCCCGCGCTTCATGCGGACGACCTTCATGCCGTTCTACTTCGCGGCCTGGGCCCCGCTGATCGAGCACTTCCCCGACGTACTGGACCGGCCCGACGCCGTCCTCAACCTCAAGCACGATCCGCTGAGCGCCCCGCCCACCACGGGCGACGGCCGGCCCCATGTGGGCGCCAGCCAGGTGGACTTCGGGGCCCGGTTCGGCGAGCCCCTCTCGGCCGAACCCGGCACGGGCGCACCGTGGGCGGCGCTTCCGGTGCCGACCGAGCCCGGCGACCACCTGGAGCGGGCGTACCTGCGGCTCCGGCTGGCGGTGCAGAGCGATCTGCGCGCGCTGATCGGCATCAATCCGGCGATGGTCGCCGCCGTCCCGTACCAGCTGAACCTGTGGTGGCCGCGGATCGTGAAGGAGGTGCGGGACGGCACCCTCGGCGGTCTGCCGCACCGGGCGCCGGACCCCGGGCGGGCCGCCGAACTCGAACACCTCGCGGAGTACTTCGGCACCGTACGGCCCGCGCACGTGTGGCCCCGGCTGCGGGCGATCTTCTGCTGGACGACCGGGGTGGCCTCGCTGTACCTGCCCGCACTCCGGGAGGAGTTCGGCCCCGGCGTCACCGTGCTGCCGGCGCCGGTGGCCGCCTCGGAGGGCCCGGTCGGCGTGGCGCTGGACCGGCACGCCTCGGCGGGCAGCCTCGTCGCGTCGGCCTCGGTGTACGAGTTCGTGCCGGCCGATCAGGATCTCGCCCCGGACTCCGCCACGCTGCTGCCGCACGAGCTCGAAGCCGGCCAGGACTACCACGTGGTCTTCAGCCACGTCGGCGGGCTGTACCGGTACGCCGTCGGTGACGTGGTCCGCGTCGTGGACCTGTCCGGCGGGGTCCCGCGGCTGGAGTACGCGGGCCGGGGCGGCCGGTCCGACGCGGCGGGTGAGCGGCTGCGGGACGCGCAGGTGGTCCTGGCCCTGCACACGGCCCTGGGCTCCGGCGGACTCGCACTGCGCAACGTGGCGTGCCGGGTCGAACCGGCGGCCGGTGCGACGACCGGACCGGCGGCCGGTCCGGCGGCCGGTCCGGCGGAGCACGGGGCCCCGCGCTACGTGTTCGCCGTCGCCCCGCGCAGCCCCTGGCACGCGGCCGAGACCGTACGTTTCACCGCCGCCCTGGACCGTTCCCTCGCGGCGCAGTCCGCCGGGTACGCACAGGCCCGGGCGGCCGGCCGGCTGGCCGCCCCCGCCGTACGCCTGCTGGACGCCGAGGCGTTCGACCGCGACTGGCACGAGGCGGTCGCCACCGGCATCCGCCCGACGCAGGTCAAGGACCGCCTCTTCCGGCAGGACGACGCCCTCTGGGAGCGCCTGACCCGGGACCCCCACGCCCCGCTCGCCTGACACCGCTCCCACCCCACCCCACCGCACCTCGGCCGTCCGGCACCCGCACCCCCGTACAAGGAGCCACCATGCCCGTGCTCAACCCCGTCGAACGGACCGCCCTGCTCACCGCCGCCCTGCGGGCCGCCGAGACCCGCCGCCCGGACCGGCTGTACGAGGACCCGTACGCCGCCGGACTGGTCGGCGAGGCCGGCCCGGAACTGCTCGCCGAGATCCGGGCGGCGACCTTCCCGCCCGACCGGCCGCGCACCCTGCCCAGCACCCCGGACTACAACGCCATCCGCACCCGGTTCTTCGACGACCTGCTCCAGGAGGCGGCCCAGGACCCGGGGACGCCCCAGCTCGTGCTGGCCCCGGCCGGCATGGACTCCCGCGCCTACCGGCTCCCGTGGCCCGGGCACATCCGCTACTTCGAGGTGGACCGCCCTGCGGTGCTCGACTTCAAGGCGGAGCGGCTGCGGGGAGCCGAGCCGCGGGTCGACCACCGTACGGTCGCCGTCGACCTCACCGCCGACGACTGGGAGGACCGCCTCATCGCCTCCGGCTACGACCCCGCCGTCCCCTCGGCGTGGCTGTTGGAGGGGCTGCTCTACTACATCCCCGAGGCCGACGCGCACCGGATGCTGGAGCGGGTCGCCGCGATCTCCGCACCCGGGAGCCGGATCGCCGCCGACATCGTCAACCGGGCCGCCCTGACCCTCCCCCACATGCGCGGCCTGCTGGACGTCTTCGCCGGCTGGGGGTGCCCGTGGGTGTTCGGCACCGACGAGCCGGAGGCCCTGTTCGAGCAGTACGGGTTCGACGTACGAGCCGTGCAGCCGGGCGAGCCCGAGGCCGACTTCGGGCGGTGGCCGGACCCGGTGCCGCCGCGCGGGGTGGAGGACGTACGGCGGGTGTTCTTCGTGCACGGCCGGCGTCGCTGACCATGGCGAGCATCGTGATCGCGGGCGGCGGCACGGCCGGCCTCGCCCTGGCCCTCGCGCTCGGCGGGCGCGGCCACCGGGTGCGGGTCCTGGAGCGGAGCGAACCGCCGCCGGACGGGCCGCTCGTCAAGAGCGCCGAGCTGTGGGAGCGGCCCTCGGTCCCCCAGGCCGGGCACGACCACATCCTGAACGCGCTCGGCGTGCGCACGCTGCGTTCCTGCGCACCGGCCGTGCTCGACGCGGCGCTGGCGGAGGGGGCCCGGCTCGCCGATCTCACCACCGCGGCGCCGCCGGGTCCCGTGGAGCCGGGGGACGAGGAGCTCGTCACGCTGCTCGTCCGCCGCTCCGTCCTGGACCTCGTACTGCACCGGGCCGTCGGGGCCCTGTCCGAGGTGACCTTCAGCCACCGGACCACGGTCGCCGGAGTGCTGACCGCCCCGTCCGGGCCGACGGGCCTGCGGGTGACGGGGGTCGTCACGGACGGCGGCGAGCGGATCCCCGCCGACCTGGTGGTGGACGCGTCCGGCCGCCGGTGCGCGTCCCGCGCCTGGCTGGCCGCGGCGGGCCTGCCGGCCGCGGGCGATCTGACCGGTCCCAGCCGGCTGCACGCCTTCGGCCGCTTCTACCGGCTGCGCGACCCCGGCGGCCCGCCGCCGGGCCCGCTCAACCGGGGCAACGCGGCCGGCGGCATCTGGGACCACTACTCCGCCGTCCTGCACCCGGCGGACAACGAGGTCTTCGCCGTCACCTTCGGCGCCCTGCCCGGCGACCGCGCGATGGCGGCCCTGCGCACGCCCGCCGCCTTCACCGCCGCCTGCCGCCTCTCGCCGTACCTGGCCGACTGGGTCGACGAGGACGTGGCGGAGCCGCTCGGCCCGGTCCGGGCCATCGCGATGCCGCCGAACATCCTGCGCGGCGCCGGGCCCGGCCGGCAGCGTCCGGTCGCCGGGCTCCTGCGGGCCGGGGACGCCGCCTGCGTCACCGATCCGATGTTCGGCCGCGGCCTGTCCCTCGCCCTCGCGCACGCCTTCCGGCTCGCGGACCTGATCGGGGAACACCCGGCGGTGGACGAGTGGTTGGGCCTGGCCGCCGCTGAACTGGCCGACCGCGTCCTGCGGCCCTGGTACGAGCAGGGGGTGCACGACTCCTGGTCGCGTGCCGATCGGTGGCGGGCGGCGGCCGGAGCGCCGCCGTTCCCCGGGCCCGGCCGGCCGGGCGAGCGGCCCGTGCCGCCCGTGTCCGGGGCGGTCCGGGCGGCCGCGAGCGCGGCGGCGGCCACCGACCGCGCCGTATGGCGGGGCACCACCCGGATCGGGTCGGGCCTCGCCACCCCCGCCGAGGTCTTCGCCGACCCGGAGTTCCTGGCCCGCGTACGGGCGGCCGGGACGGACGCCCCGGCGCCGTCCGGCCCGCGGCCGCCGACGTACGCGCGGCTCCGCCGAGCCATCGCCGCCCACGCCCCCGACCGAGCCCACGCGCACGCCCCGGACCGGGAGGAAGGATGAACGTGCTGCCCCGCAAGAACGTCCTGCTGGCACCGGTCACGGTCACCCCCACCAAACCGCTGACCCCCAGCCACCTCAAGGGCCTGCTGTGGACGGACGTGATGTTCCGGGCCACCGCCCCGCTCGCCGCGGTGACGTACCGCTACAGCCACACCACCTACCACGTCACCGAACAGACCGTCGGCTTCTGGGAGTACCTCGACCGCACCCACGGGGAGACCGACTACACGCAGCTCTCCGAGGAGGAGATCGGGGACCTGTACGTCCGCTACCGCTCCTCGGAGCAGCGCCAGGGCGCCGAGGTCCTGCGGCCCTACCGGGACGCCGTCGAGCACAGCGGCTGGGTGCACCCCGCGAGCGAGCGGATGCTGCGGCTGTGGGCCGGGCACTACGAGCGGCTGGGGATGCACGACCCGGGCCTGCGGGAGCACCAGCCGCCCGGCCTCGGGCTGGAGGAGATGATCGAACGGCTCGGCGCCGTGGGCCTGGTCCTCGACCAGCGGCACTGCGGGGGCCCCGTCTACCTGGACCTCACCCGGTACGGGATGCCGCTGCGCCGGATCGTCACCGCGGACGGCCGCCCCAACTACCTCGCCTGCGCGCTGCGCGAGCTGCTGCCGCTGGTGCCCTGGTACGACGAGGTGGTCCTGCTGTACGACCGCGAGCTCGACGCGGACTACCGGCTGCTCCACCGGGTGCTGACCAGCCTGGGGCCGCCGGTGCGCCGGGTGCCCATCGGCCGGGTGCCCATCGACGGCAAGATCACCTCGGCCCGGCACGGCGGCTGGCGCGACCACACGGCGGGCGCGCTGCTGCGCGCCTCGGCCGGGACGGCCGACGCCGCGGACGGCCACGGCGACGACGCGCTCCGGCTCGGCATGCGCCTGTACTTCATCGCGACCCTCGGCCCGGGGGAGCAGCAGTCCTTCCGCCACGACCTGCTGCGCCACTGCCTGGCCGTGGCCGCCCGGCTCCTGAGGCGCTCGGGGTCCGGGTCCGGGTCCGGGTCCGGGTCCGGGTCCGGGTCCGCGACGACCGCTGCGGGCGATCTGTCCGAGGCGCTGGAGCGGCACCGGCGGGGCCATGCGTACGTCGACCCCTACCGGCTGGCCTGCTCGCTCCTCGGCAAGGGCCGCCCCGCTCCCGATCCCGCACTCCTGTCGGCGGTGTTCCTGTGACCCCCTTCCCCCTGTCCTCCGCGGCCCTGCTCAAGTCGGCCGCGGACCGCGTCCGGTCCGCCCGCCCGGAGCTCGCCGACGGGCTCGACCTGTCCAGCGCGCAGGCCCTGCGCGCCGTCCGGGCCGGACTCCACGGCGGCCGCACCGCACCGACCGACGAGGTGCTGGCCGTGGTCGTCATCGGCCGGCTCGACCTGCCCCGGTGGGTGCGCGAGACCTGCGCCTTCGCCCTCGCGCTGGCTCCCGCGGAACGGGAGGCGTGGCGGCGCTCGTTCACCCGTACCGTCTACCTGGCCGGCAGCCCGTCCAACCTCCGCGAGCGGTTCGCCTTCGACCACGTCGCCGGAGACGACTCGCTCGCCTGGGCCGGGCCCGCGCCCGGCGCGCGGACGGCCACGCTGCGCCGGCTGCTCAAGGCCTTCGAGGCGGCGGACGAGCTGACCGCGCAGCGGTCGGCCATCGTGACCGTGCCCGGCCGTGCGGACACCCGTCCCCCGGCCCACCGCGAGCTGTACATCGCCACCGCCAAGGTGTCCGTCACCGAGGCGCTCGTGCACGTCAACCACCTGCTCGCCGAGGCCGTCCTGGACGGGCTGATCGGTCCCGGAGACCGCTTGACGCTGCGGTTCGTACCGCGCCTGACCGGTCTGGGCGCGCAGCTGGCCATGTTGCGCGTCGACACCGACGTCCACCGCTCGGACGAGCTCCAGGCCTATGCCGGACTGACCACGGAGGTCTGAAATGCCCACCCCCACCGCCACCGCCACCGCCACCCCCACCCCCGCCGGCACCCGCACCGGCACCGCGCCGCGCACCGTCCGCCTGGGCGTCCACGGCTCGACGCACCTGGCGTCCCGCCTCGTCGCGGCCGCCGGCCATGCGCCGGAGTCGGTGGAGTACGTCCCGTACGAGGTCACCGAGCCGTTCGGCCCGCTGCGGGCCGGATCCATGGACATCATGATCGTCAAGTACGACCCGCTGGAGCCGGACCTCGCCGTGAGCGAGCCGGTCGGCTTCGACGGGCGGGCCGTCCTCGTCGGCGCCCACCACCCGCTGGCCGGCCGCGCCGCGGTGTCGGTCGAGGAGGTCGCGGAGTACGGGGGCTTCCGGTGCCCCGGGGACTTCCCGGCGCACGTCTGGAACCTGGTGGTGCCGCCGCGGACCCCGCTGGGCCGGCCGATCCGCCGGATCCACGCCATGACGACGCTGACCGCGATGGTGGAGCTGCTCAGGAGCACGTACGCGATCCACCTCTCGTTCCAGTCCCTGGACGCGGTGCTCCCGCCGGACGTCAAGGTGGTCCCGGTGCACGACCTGCCGCCTTCACCGGTGGCGTTCGCCTGGCTGCGGGGCGGCGAACCGCCCGAGCACGTACGGCGGTTCGTCGCCGACGCGGAAAGGGCGGCGCGCCGATGAGCCTCCCCCTCGTCCTGCTCCACGCGCTGCCCCTCGACTCCTCCCTGTGGGACGCGGCGGCCGGGGCCCTGCGCGCCCGGGGGCGGCGGGTCCTCACCCCCGACCAGTGCGGTTTCGGCTCCGCGCCGCCGCCCCACGGCTCGCCCTCGCTCGATCTCGTCGCCGACGGCCTGGCCCGGGAGCTCGACCGGCAGGGGATCGGCGAAGTCGCCCTCGCCGGCTGCTCCATGGGCGGCTACGTGGCGATGGCCTTCCTGCGCCGCCATCCGGACCGCGTCCGCGCGCTGGCCCTGCTGGCGGCCAGGGGTACGGCCGATTCCGCGGCGGCGGCCGGGCAGCGCCTGCGCTTCGCCGAAGCGGTCCTCGACGATTCGGCGCGCGCCGGGCTCGTCGCCGCGACCACGCCGTCCCTGCTGGGCGCCACCACGCGCGCCCGGCGGCCGCACCTGACGGCGCGGGTGACCGACCTGGCGCTGGCGGCGCGGCCGCGGTCCGTCGCCTGGGCGCAGCGGGCCATCGCGGCCCGTACGGACTCCACGGCCACCCTGCGGGCGGCGGACGTACCCGCGGTGGTCGTGATCGGCGCCGAGGACGAGCTCGTCTCCCTCGACGAGGCCTGCCGGACGGCGAAGGCGCTGCCGCGCGGCCGGCTCGTGGTCCTTCCCGGGGTCGGCCACCTCGCTCCCCTGGAGGCGCCGGAGGCGACGGCGGAGATCCTCACGGAGCTGCTCGCCCATGCGGAATCCACCGCTGCGGGGGCCGTCGTACGGGCAGGGGCGGAGGCCGCGGCATGCTGACGGCGGATCACGCGGGGTGGGGGTACACGACGTCCACCGGACTGCCGTTCACCCACGAGGAGATCGTGGACCCGCACTTCGAGGCCTGCGCCGCGTACTACCGGGACGCCCTGGACGGCGTCGGCATCCGGCCCGGGTGGCACGTACTGGACGCGGGCTGCGGCAGCGGCGCCTTCCTGCCCCGCATCGCCGAACTCGTCGGCTCGGCGGGCCGGATCTCGGCCGTCGACCTGGCCGGGGAGAACGTGGCGCGCGCCGCCGGGCGGCTGCGGGACCACCCGGGCGCCGCGCCGCTGGTGGTACGGCAGGGCAGCGTCCTCGACCTGCCGTACGCGGACGGCATGTTCGACGCCGTCTGGTGCGCGAACACGACGCAGTACCTGGACGACGCGGAGCTGGCGCGTGCGCTGGCGGAACTGCGCCGGGTCACCAGGCCCGGCGGGCTCGTCGCGGTCAAGGACGTGGACGGTTCGCTGAGCACCGTCCGCCCGGCGGACCCGTTCCTGATCACCGACTTCTTCCGGGCGTCCGCCGCCTCCCCCGGGTACGCCCGCCAGTTGCTCCGGGGCCGCGATCTGTACCGCCGGCTGCGGGCGGCCGGCCTGGCGGACGTGACGCAGCGCACGATCCTCATGGAGCACCACGCTCCGCTGCCCCCTGCCGCCCTCCGGTTCTACGCGAACGCGTGCGCGCGCTTCGCCCGGCAGGCGGCGGACGAGGGCATCCCGGGGAACTGGGCCCCCTTCCTCGACCCCGACGATCCGGCCGGCCCGCTGCGTGACCCGGACGGATACATCAGCGAAGGAAACGTCATCGCGATCGGCACGGTGCCGCTCGCACCGATGGATGGAGACGACACACCATGAACGACGTACGGAGCACCGCCGAAATGACCCGTCGGGCCACCCTCACCGGGGGCGCCCTCGTCGGCATCGGCCTCGCCGAGAGCCTGCTGAACCCGGCATCGGCCGCGGCCGCGGCCACCTCCGGCGACGACTCCCGCTACGAGCGGGGGCTGGCCGTCCTGCACGAGACCTCGGGCGAGCGGGGAGCGGCCGTGATCGAGTCGCTGCGGGACATCGCCCCGGACCTCGGCCGCTACGTCGTCGAGTTCGCGTACGGCGACGTCTACGCCCGGCCGGGCCTCGATCTGCGCGAACGGGAGCTGTCGACGGTCGCCGCGCTGGCCGCCCAGGGGGACACCGCCCCGCAGCTGGACTTCCACATCGACGCGGCGCTGCACGTCGGCGTGCGGCCCGAGGAGGTCGTCGAGGCCCTGATCCACATCGTGCCGTTCACGGGGTTCCCGCGGGCGCTCAACGCGGTCGGCGTCGCCAGGACGGTCTTCGCCAACCGGGGCGTCACCTTCGAACCGCCGGTCATGAACGACCCGCGCGACCGCTACATGCGCGGAACCGAGAAGCTCGTGGAAATCGACGGGCACCACGGCCTGGAGGTCATCGAGTCGCTCAAGGACATCGCCCCGGACCTCGGCCGGTTCATCGTCGAGTTCACCTTCGGGGACGTCTACCACCGCCCGTGGCTGTCGCCGAGGCGGCGCCAGCTCGTCACCGTCGCCGCCCTGACGGCGTTCGGTGACACCGCTCCCCAGCTGCGGGTGCACATCGGCGCCGCCCTGAACGTCGGCCTGAGCCCGGCGCAGGTCGTGGAGGCGCTGATCCACGTGGTGCCGTACGCCGGATTCCCGCGGGTGCTGAACGCCATCGGAGTGGCCAGGGAGGTGTTCGAGAAGCGGAACACCCCCGCTCGGTAGGGCGACAGCACGTCACGACGACCAGACGGTACGACGGCAGGAGGGCTGATCCGTGGGAACGGACATCGCGCCGGACTTCACGGCGGGCTCAGGGACGGACATCGCGGCGGACTTCGGGGCGCTCGGCGAGGAATTCACCAGGAATCCCCACCCGGTGTACGCCGCGCTGCGCGCCCGGGGCCCGGTGCACCGCGTCCGCGTGCCGGAGGGCGCCGAGGCCTGGCTCGTGGTCGGGTACGAGGCCTGCCGCGCCGCGCTCACCGAGCCTTCCCTGTCCAAGTCCTGGCGGGACGCCTCTCCCGCGCTGCCGCTGGCGAGGCTCTCCGCGGGCGAGAACCTGCTGAGCTCGAACCCGCCCGACCACACCCGGCTGCGCAAGCTGGTGGTGAAGGAGTTCACGCCGCGCCGCGTCGAGGCGCTCGCCCCGAGGGTGCGGGCCCTCACCGGCGAGCTCCTCGACGCCATGCTGGCCCGGCCCGCCGGCGCGGCCGACCTCGTCGAGGCCCTCGCGTTCCCGCTGGCCATGGGCATCATCTGCGAACTCCTCGGGGTGCCCTCCCTCGACCGCGCCGCCTTCCGCGACTGGGCCGAACAGGCCCTGAGCAGCCCGGACCACGCCACCAGGACCGCCGCCACGGCGGCGATGACGCGCTACCTCGTCGCCATGGTGGACGAGATGCGCGAGCGGCCCCGCGAGGACCTGATGAGCGCCCTCATCCGCGCCACCGACGAGGACGGCGGCCGGCTCTCGCCCGACGAACTCATCGGCATGGCCTGGCTCCTGCTCGTCACCGGCTTCGAGACCACCGTCCAGCTGATCTCCGCGGGCGTCCTCGCGCTGCTCCGCCACCCCGACCAGCTCGCCGCGCTGCGCGCCGACCCGTCGCTCGTCGACAACGCCGTGGAGGAGATGCTGCGGTACGAGGGGCCGGTCGAGACCACCACGTACCGGTTCACCACGGGGCCCGTGGAGATCGCCGGGACCCCGATACCCGGCGGCGGCGAACTGGTGCTGGTCGCCCTCGCCGACGCCGACCGGGACCCCGCGCGCTTCCCCGACCCGGACCGCTTCGACATCCGCCGGCCCGCGGGCGGGCACATCGCCTTCGGCCACGGCATCCACTACTGCCTGGGAGCCCCGCTGGCCCGCCTCCAGGCCCGTACGGCCGTCACCGCGCTCCTGGCGCGCTGTCCCGGCCTCTCCCTGGACGCCGGCCCCCGCGACCTCACCTGGCGCACGGGCCTCCTCATCCGCGGCCCCCGGCAGTTGCCCGTCCGCTGGCTGCCCTGAAGGTTCAGCCCTGTCGGCGGCACCGCACCATGTGAAATCTTCACCTTCCGCTGGTGACCGGGGCACTGTCCCGCGATCACCGGATCCTCGCAGAATCGTCAGTGAACGGACCGACCCGCGCCACGACGACGCAGAGGGAACTCCACCGCCATGACCAGCCTTTCGGCCAACGCCCGCATCAGCCCCAGCACCGGATCCGCACCGATACCCGCCCGCCCCTCGAAGCCGGGGCTGGTGATCGAGAACCTCGACGCCCTGCCGGACACCGCGTACGCCCTGTTCAGCGTCTGCAGCCAGACGCAGGTCACGGGCCCGGCGGCGCCGATTGCCGGACGGCTGGGAGCATGAGCACGGCCGAGCGTGAGCGGCCCGCCGCGGCGCTCGCGCCGCCGCCGGCCACCGCCGAGGCGCTGGTGGGTTTCAAGTCCCATCTGCGGCCGACGGTCGTCCCCGGCGACGCCGCCTACCTGGTGTCCCGGCGCGGGGTGACCGCCCTGAGCGGGAGCGAGGCGGAGATCCTCGTACCGCTGCTCGACGGCACCCGGACCGCCGGGGCGGTCCGGCAGGAGGCCTCTCGGATCCTGGGCGCCGAGGACGCCGAGGCGGCCCTCCTCTCCCTGGCCGACGCCGGGTTGATCCGCTCCGCCGCCCCGGCGGCCGCGCCCGCCGAGGCGGCGGCCGAGGCCGAGGCTTACTGGGACCTGGCCGGGCTGGACGGCGGCATGGCCGCCGCCGGGCTGGCCCGGGCCGCCGTCGCGATCGAGGCGCTGCCCGGCCTGGATCCGCGGCCGGTGGCCGAGGCCTGCCGGGAGTCGGGGATCGCGGTCGCCGCGGACCCCGGCGCCGCCGACCTGGTCCTCGTCCTGTGCGAGGACTACCTCTCCCCCGGGCTGGCCGCCGTGGACGCCCGCCACCGCGCCGCGGGCCGGCCGTGGGTGCCGGCCAAGCTGTGCGGGACGGACCCCTGGGTGGGCCCGTTCTTCCGGCCCGGCTCCGGGCCCTGCTGGCACTGCCTGGCCGTACGGCTGCGCGGCCACCGCCACTCGGAGGTGCCGGTGCGGCGCGCGCTGGGCCTCGACGGCCCCGTGCCGCGGCCGCCCGCCGGGCTGGCGGCCGGGACGGCGCTCGCGGTGAACCTCGCCGTCCTGGAGGCCGCCAAGTGGCTGGCCGGGCTGCGCCATCCCGAGCAGGCCCACATCCGTACCTTCGACACGCTGCGCCTGCGCACCGCCAGCCATCCGGTGAGCCGGCTCCCGCAGTGCGCGGGCTGCGGGGACCCCGGCCTGGTGGCCCGCCGGGTCGGTGCGCCGTTCGTCCCCGTGTCGCGGCCCAAGGCCGCCGCGACCGGGGGCGGGGACCGGGCCCTGACCCCGGCGCAGGTGCTGCGTGCGTACGGGCACCTCGTGGACCCGGTGACCGGGGTGGTCAAGGAGATCCGGCAGGCCTCCGGCGCCCCGGACTTCGTGCACGCGTACACCTCCGGGCACAACCTGGCCATGGAGTCGGCGTCCTTCGCCGGTCTCAGCTCCGGTCTGCGCGCGCTCAGCGGCGGCAAGGGCCGCACCGCCGAGGAAGCCCGTACGAGCGCGCTGTGCGAGGCGGTCGAGCGCTACAGCGGTACGCGGCACGGGGACGAGCCGGTGGTCCGCGACTCCCTGCGCGGCCTGGGCGAGGCGGCCGTGCACCCCAACGACTGCCAGCTCTACGGCCCCCGACAGTTCGCGGAGCGGGAGCTGTGGAACGCGCGGCACTCCCGCTTCCACCACGTCCCGGCGCCGTTCGACGAGAACCGTCCGACCGACTGGACCCCGGTGTGGTCGCTCACCGGGGGCGTCCAGCGGCTGCTCCCCACCTCGATGCTGTACTTCGGGCGGGGGACGGATTGCGCCGGTGGTCGCGCCGGTCATCCCGCCGGGAACCCCGCCGAGGACGAGCCGTGGGCCGACTCCAACGGCAACGCGGCGGGCAGCAGCCCCGAGGACGCGCTGGTGCAGGGCTTCCTGGAGCTGGTGGAGCGGGACGCGGTGGCCCTGTGGTGGTACAACCGCACCCGTCAACCGGGGGTGGACCTCGGCTCCTTCGAGGACGAGTGGGTGGAGCGGATCCGCCACGGCCTGCGCCGGACGAACCGGGAGGTGTGGGCGCTCGACCTCACGTCCGACCTGGGCATTCCGGTGTTCGCGGCGCTGTCCCGGCGGACCGACAAGCCCGGCGAGGACGTGATCTTCGGCTTCGGAGCCCACTTCGACCCCCGGGTGGCGCTGTCCCGGGCCGTGTCGGAGCTGGGGCAGCTGCTGCCCGCCGTCGCAGACGCACGGCCGGACGGCCGCGGATACCGGATCACCGACCCGGAGCCGCTGTCCTGGTGGCAGGGGGCCACCATCGCCAACCAGCCATATCTGGCGGCCGATCCGGTGGCGCAGACCCGCACGCCGGGCCACTGGCCGTCGGTCCGGAGCACCGATCTGCTCGACGACGTCCGCTTGATCACCGAGCTGGTCCGGGGTAAAGGTATGGACCTGCTGGTGCTCGACCAGAGCCGACCTGACCTCGGACTTCCCGTGACGAAAGTGGTCGTACCGGGACTGCGCCACTTCTGGGCGAGGTACGGGTCCGGCCGGCTCTTCGACGTTCCCGTGAGCCTCGGCCGACTGGCCGAACCCACTCCGTACGACCAGCTCAACCCCGTCCCGCTGTTCGTATGACGGAACGATTCACGCCCCCTGCCCACGCCCCTCCCCTATGCTCACACCTGGCATGTAACAGAGGAACGCTCAAGGGGGATTGACATGCCTGGCCGCCTCAAGTCCTCGGATGGACCGTCGGAGGCGGTCCTGGTCGAGGGCATTCTGCGACGTAGCCGGGACTTACCCGCGCCCCGGATGGCCCAGGTCATCCTCATCGCCGCACTCCTCTGCTACGTGGGCATCACCGCCCTGAACATCCTCAGCGCCGGAGTCGAGGGGCCCGCCCTGGCAGCCGCCTTCGGCTGCCTCGGCGCGGTCTTCGCCCTCCAGCTCCTGCACTCGCGGACGAGCACACAGCGCGTCCCGACCGCCCGCAGGGCGCTGACCCTCGGCGCCCAGGTCGCCTTCACCTACCTGCCGCTCATCGCCCTGAAATCGCAGTGGGGTGCCATGGCGGGCTTCCTCGCCGGCTCCCTGCTGCTGCTCCTTCCCCCGCGGCTGGGCTGGATCCTGTACGGCTTCGTCGGCATCAGCATGCTGGTGCCCCCGCTGCTGGAAGGGCGGCCCGTCCTCGACGGCATCTACCTGGCGCAGAGCACCCTGCTGACCGGGCTGGTCACCTTCGGGCTGACCCGACTGTCGGAGCTGGTCCGCGTCCTGCACGAGAGCCGCGGTGAGCTCACCCGCGCCGCGGTCACCCGCGAACGGCTCCGCTTCGCCCGCGACTTGCACGACCTGCTGGGGTACAGCCTCTCCGCGATCCAGCTCAAGGGCGAGCTCATCCACCGCCTGATCCCGGCCCATCCCGCCCGGGCCATGGACGAGATCGAGGACGTGCTCGCCATCTCCCGCCAGTCGCTGGCCGACGTGCGGCGGGTGGCGAGCGGATACCGGGACATGTCGCTGGAGGAGGAGATCGCCTCGGCCAAGTCGGTGCTGGGCGCCGCCGAGGTCGACGCCGTGACCGACATTCGCATGGGAGAGGTCAGTTCGCCGGTGGACACGGTGCTCGCCACCGTGCTGCGGGAGGCCGTCACCAACGTGCTGCGCCACAGCCGCGCCGTGCACTGCGAGATCACCGCCGTCGAGGAGGACGGCCTGATGACGCTGTCGGTCACCAACGACGGGGTGACCGAGGGCTACCGCGACACCTCCCCGCACAGTGGCAGCGGGCTGGGGAACCTGGGGATACGCGTGCGGGCGGTGGGCGGGGAGTTGACGGTCGAACGGGGCCCCGGAACCCTGTTCCGGCTGGTCGCGCAGGTTCCCGCACACGGGGACGTCGACCCCGACCTCGACGAGTCGGACGAGCCGGCGGAGGGCGAACGGTCGTGGCTCGTCGCCTGACGTGACGGCGCACACCGGCCGCCAACCGACCGCCAGGCGACTGCCAACCGGCTGCCGGACCGGGCCGGTTGCTATGATCGGAAGTACAAGATCGACCGCGCGGACGGGGGGCTCGTCACGGTGATCAGAATCCTGCTGGCCGAAGACATGCACATGGTGCGCGGTGCGCTCGTCGCCCTGCTCGACCTGGAGGACGACCTGGAGGTCGTCAGCGAACTGTCGCGCGGGGACGAGATCCTGGCCGCCGCCCTCGACGTCCGGCCGGACATCGCCATCATCGACATCGACCTCCCCGGCCTCGACGGGCTGAGCGCGGCCATGCAGATCCACGAGCACCTCCCGGAGTGCCGGACGCTGATGCTCACCAGCCTCGGCCGCCCCGGCACCCTGCGCCGGGCCCTGGCGGCCCAGGTCTCCGGCTACCTCCTCAAGGACGACTCCCCGAAGGAACTGGCCAGCGCCATCCGCCGGGTGGTCGCCGGCCAGCGGGTCATCGACTCCAAGCTGGCCGTGGCCGCCTGGAACGGCCTGGAGAGCCCGCTGACCGACCGCGAGACCGAGGTGCTGCGCATGGCGGCCCAGGGCTCGGAGGCCGCCGAGATCGCCGGCGAACTCCACCTGTCCACCGGGACGGTACGGAACTACCTGACGACGGTCGTGATGAAGCTGAAGGCCCGCAACCGCGTCGACGCGATCCGCATCGCCCGCGACGCCGGCTGGCTGGTCTAAACGTACATTCGAGTGGTCTTGGGCCCCGACCGCCTGCCATTCGGCGGCATCGCGCGGGCGCCCTCGTAACGTCGCGCGGAAAGACACCCCCAGCCGGGAGCACCAGATGACGTCGACCGCGACCCCGAGGTTCTCCGTTTTCACGCCCAGCCACCGGCCTCGTTTCCTCGACGAGTGCCTGGCGACCCTTCAGGCGCAGACCTGTCAGGACTGGGAGTGGATCGTCCTTCTCAACAGCGGCGCCCGATGGCGGCCGGAGCGGCCCGACGACCGGGTCCGCGTGGTGGTCGCGGACGAGGTCCAGGGCGTCGGAGCGGCGAAGCGCAGGGCCTGCGAACTCGCGCGCGGCGACATCCTCGTGGAACTCGACCACGACGACCTGCTGGCGAAGTCGTGCCTGGCGGAGCTCGGCACGGCGTTCGACGAGCACCCCGAGGCCGTCTTCGTCTACAGCAACACCGCGCAGATCACCGAGGACGGGAGCCGGGACGACACCCGGTGGGACGAATCCTGCGGCTGGCAGTACGAGGAGGTGGAGGTCGACGGCCGCAAGCTGCAGCAGATCGTCTCGCTGGCGCCGACCCCGCACAACGTCTCCTACATCTGGTACGCGCCCAACCACGTACGGGCCTTCCGCAAGGAGAGCTACGAGCAGGCCGGCGGGTACGACGCCGCGCGGACGGTCCTGGACGACCAGGACCTGATGTGCCGCCTCTTCCACATCGGGGACTTCCACCACATCAACCGCTGTCTGTACCTCCAGCGGGTGCACCCCGCGAACACCCAGAGCGACCCGGAGATCAACGCGCACATCCAGCGCGAGACGGTCGTCCTGTACGACAAGTACATCGAGGCCAACGCCCTCGCGTGGACCCAGCGGCGCGGACTGCTCGCGCTGGACCTCGGCGCGGCCCACCGCAAGCCGCCCGGCTACCTGGGCGTCGACCAGTACCCGGGCAAGGGCGTCGACATCGTCGCGACGCTGCCCGGGAAGCTGGACCTGCCCGACGGTTCCGTGGGGCTGATGCGGGCGGTGGACTTCCTGGAGCACGTGCCCTCGAAGGTGCCGCTGATCAACGAGCTGTACCGGCTGCTGGCGCCCGGCGGAATGCTGCTCACGATGACGCCCAGCTCGGACGGGCGCGGCGCGTACCAGGACCCGACGCACGTCGCGTACTACAACGAGAACTCCTTCTGGTACTACACGGACGATCAGTACCGCACCTTCGTGCCGACGATCGAGGCCAAGTTCCAGTCGTCGCGGCTGGTCACCTACTTCCCGACCGACTGGCACTCGAGGAACGACATCTCGTACGTGGTGGCCAACCTCATCGCGATGAAGGAGGGCGCCGCGCGCTGCGGCGGACCGCTGCTGGTGTAGGCGTGCACGACGAACGGCGGCGCCCCGGGGCCGAAGCCCCGGGGCGCCGCCGTTCTTCGGGGAGGGTTACGGCGTCGTGTCGACGCACACCACGTACGTGGCGATCGGCTGGCTGGGCCCGACGGTGACGGTCGTGGCCTGCCACCCGTTGGGAGCAACGGGCTGGCTCTGGTGCACGATGCCGTTGTTCGTCTGGAAGCCGCCGCCGGTGGCCTGGTCTCCGGGGTTGCAGAAGACGGTCGACGTGCCGTTGGTGACGGGGTCGGAGACGTTGACGTAGGTCGTCACCGTGCCCGTCTCGCCCTGGAAGCCCTGGTTCCCCTGGTTGCCCTGGAACCCTTGGAAGCCCTGGAAGCCCTGGAAGCCCTGGTTCCCTTGGTTGCCCTGGAACCCCTGGTTGCCCTGGTTGCCCTGGAACCCCTGGAAGCCCTGGTTCCCTTGGTTGCCCTGGAACCCCTGGTTGCCCTGGTTGCCCTGGGAGCCCTGGTTGCCCTGCTCACCCGGGACTCCCTGGTAGCCCTGCGGGCCCTGGACGCCCGGGCGGCCCGGGTGGCCGGGCCGGCCCGGCCTGCCCTGGGGGCCCTGCGGGCCGCGGCCCTTGCTGCCGTGGTCACCACCCGTGACCACACCGGACGGGCCGGGCAGTGCCACGGCACTGTCGGTACCGGACCGGTGGATCGCGTCGGCGATGGCCGTCGTGCTCGGGACGACGTTGAGCGCCACGGCGAGCACACCGGCCCCGACCATGGTGGCGGACTTCAGACGTCTGGTTCGGATCGTTCGATGACTCAAGAGAACCGTCCTCACGGGACTGGGAGGGTCGCGCCCGCAAGCGCGCGCCTCTGGCTACGAACGAGGCCATTATTGACTCTCCGTGATCGAATGATCACCCTTTGCGTCATGTCTCGGCAACGATCACCCGAGCGGCCCCGCTCCTCAGCCGGTCGCGGGCCGCGGGCGGTGGGTGGTGAGCCACTGCTCGGCGAGGGCCGACACCCGGTGGAGTGCTCCGGGCTCCTCGAAGAGGTGGGTGGCGCCCGGGACGACCTCCAGGCGGTTCTCGCAGCGCAGGCGGGCCTGTGCCTCGCGGTTGAGGCCGAGGACCAGGTGGTCCTCCGAGCCGACGATCAGGAGCGTGGGGGCCCGGACCCCGGCGAGGCGGGATCCTCCGGCCAGGTCCGGGCGGCCGCCGCGGGAGACCACCGCGTAGACCGGCGAGTCCGGGGAGGCCGCGGCCGCGAGGGCGGCTGCCGCGCCCGTGCTGGCGCCGAAGTAGGCCGGCGGGGCCGGGGTCCGGGTGCGGAGCCAGGTCGTGGCGGCGGCGAGGCGGGCGGCCAGGGTGTCGATGTCGAAGACGTTCGAGCGGTCCGCCTCCTCGGCCGGGGTGAGCAGGTCGAACAGCAGGGTGCCCAGGCCGGCCCGGTTCAGGGCCGCGGCCACCTGGCGGTTGCGGGGGCTGTGGCGGCTGCTGCCCGAACCGTGCGCGAACACGACCACCGCGCTCGCGCCCGGCGGGAGGGTGAGGTCTCCGGGCAGGTGCAGGCCCGCCGCCTCCACCGCCACCTCCACCCCGGCCTCTTCCGCCGGGGCCGGCCGGCGCGGCGACTGGGCGAGCAGGGAGACGACCTCCTCGTCCGGGGTCTGGGAGAAGTCCCGGTACCACTGGCCGACCGAGGAGAACCCCGGCGGCGCGGAGAGGCAGACCACCTCGTCGGCCACCGCGCCCACCCGGCCCAGCGCGTCCGGCGGGGCCACCGGGGCCGCCATGACGACCCGGGCCGCGCCCTGCGCCCGTACGACCTGGCAGGCGGCGGCCGCCGTGGCGCCGGTCGCGATGCCGTCGTCCACCACGATCACCGTCCGGCCGCGGAGGTCCTCCTGCGGCCGCCCCGCCCGGTAGCGGGCGGCCCTCCGGGTCAGCTCCGCCTGTTCCGCCTCCTCGACGGCGGCGATGTCCTGCGGGCGGAGCCCCCCGCGCCGGACGATGTCCTCGCTGATCACGCGTACGCCGCCCTCCCCGATGGCACCGAACGCCAGCTCGGGCTGGTACGGAACCCCCAGCTTGCGGACGACGATCACGTCGAGCGGGGCGCCGAGGGCGTGGGCCACGTGGAAGGCCACCGGGACCCCGCCGCGCGGCAGCCCCAGGACCACGGGGCGGTCCGCCGCGTACCTCGCGAGCTCCGTGCCGAGTCTTCGACCTGCGTCGTCGCGGTCCGTGAAGAGCATTGCGGGTCATCCCCAAGGGTCGTCCCCGACGTTCCCTGCCGTACTTCGAAACAACGCCTCCCGGCGCCCGCGCGCAAGTCAGGGTCCGGCGGCCCGTCCGGTGGTCTGTACGAGGGAGGCGGGTCCGGGTCTGTGGGTTTTGAGGGATGGGTAGGGGTGCGGTGCGTGCGTAGGTTGGCGATGAGTCCGCGGTGCGCCGCCGACCGGGTGCCATGGGGCGGGCTCTGACGACGAGGATGGGGCAGCGCGATGCGTGAGCTGGTGGAGACTGCGCGGCGGTGGGCGGCCGAGGGGCGGGCCGCGTTCCTGGCCCGGCCGGTGGCCGAGCAGGGGTTCGGGCCGCGGGACCCGGCCGGGGCCCTGCTCGTGGACGCGCGCGGGGAGTGCGTCGGGGCCCTGTACCGGGGAGTGTTCGACGCCGAGCTGGTGGCGGAGGCCGGAACCATGGCCGCCGGGGCCGCCGCGCGGGTGTGCGAGGTCTCGGTGGGGGCGGACGAGGCCGTCTCGGCGAAGCTGACCTGCGGCGGGCGGGCCGAGATCCTGCTCCAGCCGCTGTCGGCCGTGCCCGCCGCGTGGTGGGACCTGCTCGGGGAGGGCGTCGGCGTCGCGCTCGTGACCCGGCTCGACGAGCACGCCGAGCACGCGGTGAGCGAGGTGGTCCGGGCCGTCGACGCGCCGGCCGACGACGCCGAGCGGCGGGCCGGCGAGCTGCTGGCCACGCGCCGGCCGGGGCGGGACGCGCTGTACGGGCAGCGCGGGCTGGTGTTCGTGGAGGCGTACCCGTCCGCCCCGTACGTGGTCATCGGCGGGGGCGGCGAGCTGGCCGAGATCATCGAGGCGCAGGCCCTGCTGCTGGGGTGGGGGGCCGGACTCGTCGGCTCCGTCGCCGAGGCCGAAAAGCTGCTGGACGCACGCCGGGACGCCGCCTGCCTGGTGATGCTCAGTCACGATCCGGAGTTCGACGTGCCGACCGTACGGAGCGCGCTCGCGCTGGGGATTCCGTACGTCGGCGCGCTCGGCTCCCGCAAGACCACCGCGCGGCGGCGCGAGGGGCTGATCGCCGCCGGGGTCTGCGATGCGGACCTGGCCCGCGTGCACGGACCGATCGGGCTGGACCTGGGGGCCCGGACACCCCCGGAGACGGCGCTGGCGATCTGCGCGGAGATCCTGGCCGTGCTCGGGGGGTACGAGGTCCGGGCGCTGCGGGATTCGGACGGGCCGCTGCGGTAGGCGCCGGGGCCCGGGACGTCGGGGCGTCGGGGCTCAGCCGCCGAGGGCGCGCCTCAGCTGCGTCTTGTTCATGTCGGAGCGGCCGCGGATGTTGCGCCGCCGGGCCTCCGCGTAGAGCTGTTCGTACGTCTGCCCCTGCGCCCCCGAACGGGAGTGCAGGCCGCCGCGCCGGCCGGAGGACATGTCGTCCGGTTCGGCGCTCTCCATGACGTGCTCAAACTGGCGTTCTCGTTCGGGTGAAGATCCGTGGGGCATTTTGCGGCTCCCTTCGGGGCGGTCGTCCCGGCGCCTGCCCTGGATTCGGCCCGCTAGTCACACGCTGGTCGGATAAGGGGATCTTCCCTCCTTTGCGGCGAAACAGCCCCTTTTGGGGAAAATGGTGCGTATGGATATGACCCTGAGTCTGGACGCGACCGTGACGCACATCGTGTGGTTCCTGGTCGTCGGGATCGCTGTGGTCGCCTTCCTGCTCGGCGGCTTCAAGCTCGGCCAGCGGGTCCGGGCCAAGGAGCCGCCGCCGCCGACCGCGGAGAGCCAGCCGCACCTGCCCGCCGGCGGCGCGGTCTACGAGGTCCGCGAGGAACGCGACCAGGTGGAGATCCCGGAGGGCGGGCTGCGCCCGCACGAGATGCAGGGCTACGGGAACTTCGGCTCCACGACCTCCAGTCATCCGGAGGACGTCCGGGCCGAGCGGGAGTCCGGCTGGAAGCAGGTCGAGGGCCCGCATCCGCACGTACAGCCCGGCGCTCCCCCCGACGCGGGGCGCGGCGCGCACAGCTGAACCCGGCCGCATCGTCCTGGCCCCTGACCCGCGCCACGCGACGGCGCGGGTCAGAGTTCCGTCCGCAGTCTGAGCACCTCCGGCGGCGGGTGCCGGGCCGTCGAGGGGTGGCGGACCTCGGCCGTCAGCGGCGGGTCGAGCGGGCGGTACGGAACCTCGCCGAGCCCGATCGCGGTGACCGTGGCGCCGCCCGCCCGAGACCCGGCCGGGGTGCGGGCGGGGGCTTCGCGCTCCGCGACCGCCGCCGCCACGTCCGCCCGCAGCGCCGCCGTCAGCGGGCTCGACACCAGCGGGGTCTCGTCCCCGACGGGCAGCACCAGGACCAGCGCGAGCGGGCGGCGCGGGGTGCCGGTGTACCCGACCACCGCCGCGTCCCGCACCTCCGTGTGCCGCAGCTTCTGCCAGCCGCGCCGGCCCGCCGGGTACGTCTGGTCCAGCCGCTTGACGACCAGCCCCTCGATGCCGCTGGCGGGCAGGGTCTCGTACCAGGTGGCGGCCAGTTCCGGATCGGTCGTCATCGGGACCGGCTGCAAGGGCGGCCCGAGCGGGAGCAGCAGGTCGACCAGGAGCACCCGGCGCCGCTCGTACGTGCGCCCGCGCAGGTCCAGCCCGGCCAGTTCCAGTACGTCGAACGCCGCGTACGAGGCCGGCAGGCTCTGGGCGAGCACGGCGGCCCGCGCGGCCGTGGCAGCCGCCCGGCGCTGGACGAGGGCGAAGTCCGTACGGCCGCCGTGCCAGACCACCACCTCGCCGTCGAGGACGGTCCCGGCGGGCAACTGCCGGGCCGCGGCCGCCAGATCGGGGAAGGCGGCGGTCACGATGCGGCCCGAGCGCGCCTGCAGCACCACGTCCTCGGCGGTCCGCACGACGACGAGGCGGTGGCCGTCGAACTTCGGCTCGTACGCGAGGCCCGCCCCGCGCGGGAGGGTGCGTACGGTGGCGGCGAGCGCGACGCGGATCACGGCCGGGACCCGGGGGGTGCGGGCAGCCGGTGGGCGCGGTCGGGGTCGGTCAGCGGGCCGAAGAGGTCCCCGTCGCGCTCCAGCCGGGGCAGGATGTCGTCGGCGAGGAAGACCAGGTCGGCGGGGGTGCGGCAGGCCGCGACCTCTTCCCAGGAGACGGGCGCGGAGACCGTCGGCCGGGCCCGCGCGCGCAGCGTGTAGGGGGCGGCCGTGGTCTTTGCGGCCGCGTTCTGGCTGTGGTCGACGAAGACCTTGCCGGGGCGCAGGGCCTTGGCCATGCGGTGCAGGGCGAGGTCGGGGAGCGCGCGCTCGGCCTCCTGGGCGAGGCCCTTCGCGTACGCCGACACCCGGTCGGACGGGGTCGGCTCCAGGGCCACGGCCAGGTGCATGCCCTTGGAGCCGGAGGTCTTGGCGTACGCGTCCAGCCCGTCGGCGGCGAGGCGCTCGCGCAGCCACAGCGCGACGGCGCAGCACTCGACGGCGGTGGCGGGGGCGCCGGGGTCGAGGTCGATGATCAGCCGGTCGGCGACGGCCGGGCTGCCGGCCGGCCACTGGGGGGTGTGGAACTCGACGACGAGGTTGGCGGCCCACATGAGGGAGGGCAGGTCCGCGATGACCACCTGCTGCGCGGAGACGTCCTCGGAGCGGGGCACCGGGGTGGTTTTCACCCAGGCGGGGGTGCCGGGCGGCGGGTTCTTCGTGAAGAAGAGCTGGCCGTCGGGGCCGTCGGGATAGCGCAGGAACGACACCGGCCGGTTGTGGACGTGGGCCAGCAGCGGACCGGCGACGGTGGCGTAGTAGTGCAGCACCTCGCCCTTGGTGTAGCCGGTCTCGGGGTACAGGACCTTGTGGAGGTTGGAGAGCGGGATGCGACGCCCCTCCACCATGGTGATCGGCGTCATACGATGAGATTGCCATGAATCGGGAGGAACCGTGCGATCCATCTGGAACGGGGCAATTTCTTTCGGCCTGGTCAGCATTCCGATCAAGCTGGTGAACGCCACCGAGAGCCACTCCATCTCCTTTCGCCAGATCCACCTGAGCGACGGCGGACGGATCCGCTACCGCAAGGTGTGCGAGCTGGACGGCGAGGAGGTGGCGACCGCCGAGATCGGCAAGGGGTTCGAGGAGGCGGACGGGTCGATCATCCCGATCACGGACGAGGACCTGGCGCAGCTGCCGATCGCCACGGCGAAGACGATCGAGATCGTGTCCTTCGTACCGGCGGACGAGATCGACCCGCTCCAGATGGACGCGGCGTACTACCTCGCGGCGAACGGGCCGACGGCGGCGAAGCCTTACACGCTGCTGCGGGAGGCGCTGAAGCGGAGCCGGAAGGTCGCGATCGCCAAGTACGCGCTGCGGGGGCGGGAGCGGCTCGGCATGCTGCGGGTGGTCGACGATGTGATCGCGATGCACGGGCTGCTCTGGCCGGACGAGATCCGGGTGCCGGAGGGGGTGGCCCCGGAGGGGAAGGTGTCGGTGCGGGAGGCCGAGCTGGACCTGGCGGACGCGCTGATGGCGACGCTCGGCGAGGTGGAGATGGACTCGCTGACGGACGAGTACCGGGAGGCCGTGGAGGCGATGGTCTCGGCGAAGTCGGAGGGCGCGTTCGAGCCCGCGGCGCAGGCCGAGGTGGAGCCGGCCGGCGGGAAGGTCATCGACCTGATGGCGGCGCTGGAGAAGAGCGTGAGCGCGGCGAAGGCCGCGCGGGGGGAGGCGGGCCCGGAGGCGGAGGTCACCCCGATCCGGCGGAAGACGGCGGCGGCCGCGCCGAAGGCGGTGGGCGGGAAGAAGTCCACGGCCGCGACGAAGAAGGCGGCGGCCTCCGGTACGAAGAAGACCGCGTCGGCCAAGTCGACCTCGGCCAAGTCCGCCGCGGACAGGTCGACGGCGACGAAGTCCACCGCCACCAAGTCCACGGCCACCAAGTCCACCGCCAAGTCCGCCTCGAAGGCGGCCTCGGCGAAGAAGACGGCCGCCGCGACGAAGAAGGCGGCCCCGCGCAAGCGGGCCTCGGCCTGACGGCGGGGCGGGGGCGGGACGGTACGGCCTCACGCACCGGCCGCCGCCCCGCCGCCCCGCCCTTTCAGCGTTTCCCGGAACTCCGCCCCGGACCCCGGTCCTCAAGCTCCGGACGGGCCGGGAGGAACCGCCGCCGGGGGCGGTGCGGAAGGGGCGGGAGCCAGGTGCGGGCGTCGCGGGCCTGGGTGAACAGGGCTTCCGCGTCCGGGGGTTTGAGGGTGGTCGGGGCCGCCTCGAGCTGCGCCCGGACCGTGGCCGGCTCCAGGACGCGGATGTCGCGGACCGTCGGGGCCACCTCGACGCGTGAGGCGTCGACCAGGGCCAGGGCGGGCAGGACCGGGGCCGCGAGCGCCCGGGTGGCCGCGGCGGCGGCGCGGCGGATCCAGCGCGGGTCCTGGCGCGGCTCGGCCCGGCCCACCGTCAGCAGCAGGTCCCCCACGGCCGCACGCTGGCGGCGTCCCGGGAGCGTGCGGACGCAGAAGATCCCGGCCGGGCCTATGAGCAGGTGGTCGATGCCGCCCAGGCCCGGGAGCGGGACGCCGTGCAGGACCCGCCAGCCGTCCGGTTCGAGGGCGTCGAGGAGGTCGCCCATGCGCTGCTGGGCGGTCAGGTCCTGGCGCATCCGGTGCCGGGTCCGGGTGCCCGCCGGGCCGTGTTCCAGCTCGCCCAGCAGGAGTTCGCCGGGGCGGTTCGGAGCCAGGTCCTCGTCCGGCGGAAGGGCGAGTCTGCGCAGGTCCGCCGGCGAAGGCACCGGCGGCGGACCGACCGTGAACGGGCCGGCGATGTACGGGCGTAACGCCGCCACGACCGCTTCGCGGTGCTGGTCGGCGAGCACGCTGATCCGGTTGGTCTGCCGGTCGTACCAGGCCACCGCCTGGCCGTCGGGCAGGTTGACGTAGAGCCGGCCGCGGCCGGGGCGGCCGCTCGGCAGCACCTTGAGTCCCCGCATGGACCTCACCCCCCGCCGTACATGGGAGCAGCCCGGACGCCTCGCGGCAATCCCCCGGTGGAGTTCTCGGCCGTGTAACAGCTTCTACGGGACTCCGCCGGGTACCTGTTACAAGCTCATCGCGGTACTGACACAGCGGACTCCTAGGTTTGTGGCACCTGGACCGGACCGAAGGATTTCCCGTGAGCACCGTCAGCCGCCGCACTCTGGTACGAGCCGCCGCAGTGACCGTCTGCGCCGGAACCCTCCTCGCGCTGCCCGCCGCGGCCGCACTCGCCGAGGGGCTGCCCGCGGCGTCGGCGGCGCGGTCCGCGGGTGCGCCCCGGACCCTCGTCAAGAGCCTCGCCCTCGCGGACGGCGTGTCCAGGGCGAACGTCTACCGGATCGCCGAGGGCGGCTTCCAGGCCGACATCCTGGCCGCCGACGGCGCCAAGACGGCCACCCTGACCAGCCGTGACGGCGTCGCCGGCCTCGGCCGCTCGGGCGCGCTCCACGCCGCCCTGCAACCCGACGGCCGGCTCTCCTCCTGGGTCGGCGAGACCGGCGACGCGGACGGCCACACCGCCACGCCCGTCGCCGACGGGTACAAGACCGGGGTCCGGGACGGCCGGGTCGTCCAGGCCTCGGCCGGGCACGCCCGCACGGTCGCCGGCGGGACCCTGGACACGCTGGCCGACGGGCCGGGCGACGGCGTACTGCTGCTCGCCGCGGGCGGCGGGATCGCCGCCGTGGGCGCGGCCGGGCTCGGCTTCGCCATGCTGCGCCGCGGCCGCACCGAGGGCTGATCCGCGAGGGCCTCTCCGCAGTCTCCGAAGCCTCCGCAGTCACCGAAGCCTCTAGAAACGGTCATATCTCCACATAAGGTTAAGATGCGCCGGTGAGGCGTCGTGCCCGTGGAGAGGAGGCCCGGTCGGCTGTGCATGCGTTGTCCTTCCCGGCCGCCCCCTCCCGCGCCCGCGCCCGCTCACCCCGTGCCGGCTCCCGCGCCCGCGCCGCCCTGTTCGCCCTGCCGCTGCTCCCGCTGCTGCCCCTGCTCGCCGGCTGCGGCGACACCGGCGGTCCGGTGGCCGCCGGTCCGACCCCGACCGCGAGCGGGCCCGTACATCTGTGGCCGGAACGCAAAGGGGCCTCCGTACCGCCCGCCGATCCCGGCGGCGCGCCGCCCGAGTACGTGCAGGGGCTGCCGCCCGTGACGGGCCAGAACGTGCACGAGGTCGATCCGGTGGCCCTCGTCCAGGCGGAGCTGGCCGCCCACCCGAACACCGACGTCGGCCCGGACGGGATGCCCCCGCAGACCGTCGCGGCGATCAAAGCCTGCGGGCATGCGGGGCAGCCGGGCGGGAAGTGCCCGGTGCTGGCCCCGTACTACCGGGACCTGACGGGCAACGGCCGCGACGAGCTCGTCGTCGGCATCGAGATGCCGGACCGGATGATGTCCGTACGGGCGTACACGGCGGATCCGGACGGACGCCTCAACCGGATCATGGCGACCACGCAGACCGTCGTCACCGTGGAGGTGGCCGGGCGGGACGTGATCCTGCGGGTGCCGAGCGGCAATCCGGGCTACGAGCTGATCACCGCGTGGTCCTGGGACGAGAAGCAGCGGACGATGCTGCCGACGCGCGAGCAGATCGTACGGCTGCCGGGGACGGCGCAGAGCCCCTCCCCGTCCCCGCCGCTGAAGCCGTCCGCCGAGGGGACCCCGTGAAGGGGTTGCAGGGGCGACTGCCCGCGTGGACGGCCACCCTGACCTGGAAGTCCGGGCTGTTCATCGTCGTGATGTGCTGCTCGCTCGCGGCCGTGCTCGGCGCGCTGGTCCACGTGGAGGTGACCCGGCAGACCGTCGCGGCGGCGCGGGACAAGGCCTTGGAGAAACTGCACGACGTGTCCCGCGAGTACGAGGCCGGCGAGGCCCTCCCGCCCGACGCGGGGATCGACCCGGCGGGGCTGCCCCCGGAGCTGCGCGCCCTGGCGCTGTCCGGGCAGCGCGCGACGATGGTGGCCGAGTACGAGGGCCGGCCGACGATGTGGGCGGCGGCCCCGGCGGACGGCAAGGTCCTGGCCACGGCCGTGGACTATGCGCAGAGCGCGCGGACGATCAGCGGCCTGGACAACGCGATCATCGGGTCGTCCGTGCTGGCGATCGGCGGAACGCTGCTGGTGGGCGCCTTCGCCGTGACCCGGGTGACGCGGCGGCTGCACCAGACGGCGACCGTGGCCCGGCGGATCACGCAGGGCGATCTCGACGCCCGCGTGGACGATCCGCGGACGAAGGACCCCTCCCGGCACCAGGACGAGGTGGCGACCGTGGCGGGGGCGCTCGACACGATGGCCGGGACCCTGCAGGCGAAGCTGCTGAGCGAGCAGCGGTTCACGGCGGACGTCGCGCACGAGCTGCGTACGCCGCTGACGGGTTTGCAGGCGGCGTCGGAGCTGCTGCCGGAGGGCCGGGCGACGCAGCTGGTGCAGGAGCGGGTACGGACGATGCGCGGGCTGACCGAGGACCTGCTGGAGATCTCGCGCCTGGACTCGGGGCGCGAGGTGGTGGAGACGGATCTGCACCAGCTGGGGCGCCTGGCGCGGCGGGTGGTCCGGGCGTCCGGGACGGAGACGGAGCTGGTGGTCGTCCGGGACGCGCACGTGGAGACGGACCGGCGCCGGCTGGAGCGGGTGCTCGGGAACCTGGTGGCCAACGCCCACAGGCACGGGCGGGCGCCGGTGGTGCTGACGGTGGACGGTCCGGTGGTGACCGTACGGGACCACGGGGACGGGTTCCCGGAGTACCTGATGGCGCACGGCCCGCAGCGGTTCCGGACCGGGGGCGTGGGGACGGGCAAGGGGCACGGGCTGGGGCTGACCATCGCGGTGGGGCAGGCGGAGGTCATCGGCGCGCGGCTGGAGTTCCGGGAGGCGCGGGGCGGCGGGGCGCTGGCCGTCCTGACGCTCCCGGAGCCCCCGCCGGACACCCTGTAGCGCGTACCCGCCGCGGAATGCCCGGCCGGGGAATGCCCTGCCCGGAAGTGCTCTGCCCGGGAGTGCCTGCTAGGGAGTGACTGCTAGGGAGTGTCCCGCTGCTGCGGGGTCGGCTTCGTCCAGGGCCAGCGGATCCTGGGCTTCTGGCCGGAGGGGGCGTACGCGTACTTCCAGCCCTTCTGGAGGTGCAGCCGCTTGGAATAGCCCGCCGGGACCCGCTCGTACAGCAGGACCGTCGCGGGGCCGCCGTCCGCGGACGGGACCGGGATCTCGTACCACTTCGGCGGGTGGCCGGTCGGGCCGAGGAGGATCGGCAGGACCCGGCCGTCCATCGGGCCGCCCTCGAAGGGCGTGGGTTCGCTTCTCACCCCACCAGTGTCACAGCAGGTGGGCGGCCTCGGAGACCACCGGGATCACGCGGCGGGCCAGGACGCCGACCGGGCCGTCCGCCGATTCCAGGGCCAGCGCGGCCCGCGCCGCGGCGGCGGTCTCCGGGTCGGTGGCGGCCGTCGCCGTCAGGAGGGCTATGAACTGGTCGACCAGCCAGTCGCGCAGGGCCGAGACCTCGGGCTGCTTGCCCTCGTCGATCCAGATCAGGGAGGCCGCCTCGACCGCCGTGATCCAGGTGCGGACCATCATCCGCAGCCGCGGGCCGGGGGCCGGGACGGCCAGGTGGTAGAGGATCTGCTGGGCCGCGGCCCGGCGGATGCCGTCCACCGTGGCCGTCGTACGGGAGGTCTCGACGACGCTGCCGCCCTGGAGGAGGGCCGAGAAGCCGGCGTCGTGCTCGTCCACGAAGGCCAGGTAGCGGTCCAGGGCCCGGGAGAGGCGCTGGGTGAGCGGACCGGCCTGCGGTTCGGCGAAGCACTGCTCCAGGAGCTCGGCCGCCGAGCGCAGGGCCGCCTCGTACAGCTGCTGCTTGCCGCCCGGGAAGTAGCGGTAGACCAGGGGCCGCGAGACGCCCGCCGCCTCGGCGACGTCGTCGAGCGAGACCTCCTCCGGGGCCCGGTGCGCGAACAGCGACAAGGCGGCATCGAGGAGCTGGGCCCGCCGCTCCTCGACGCTCAGCCTGCGGTACGCGCGTACGGTCGTCATGCCCGCAGGGTAGCCCCGAAACAGCCGGTTCAGGCGAGGAGTCCCGAGCTCTTCCAGAGCCTGCGGCCGACTCCGCGCAGGACGCCGATGTCGTCGAGGAAGTCCGTGAGCCGCTTGGCGCCCGTCTGCATGACCTCGCGCCGGTGGCCGCTCGCCTGGACCTGGGCGAGGGCCTCGCGCCGGTCGAGGCCGACGTTCTCGTAGACCTTCGGGTTGACGAAGGCCAGCGAGAAGACGCGGGCGGCCTGCCCGCAGCTGACGCGGGTCAGCTCCTGCTCCCAGCGCGGGGCGGTCAGCATCTGGCGGCGCAGTTCCTCGCGGGCGTAGCGGACGTGCCGGGCCTCCTCGATGACGTGGATGCGGGTGACTCCGCGCACGAGGGGCTGGATGCGCTCGTCGGGGAAGGTGAGGCGCTGCATCCAGTCGAGGATCTCCTCGCCGAGGAGGGTGCAGGCGAAGGAGCCGGGGGTGGTGGAGATCGTCTTGAGGATGCGGGCGAGGTTGTGGTTGGTGCGGGAGACGGGGTAGGCGGGGGCACCGGCCTTCTGGATCATGCGGGCGAACATCATGGAGTGGCGGCACTCGTCGGCTATCTCGGTGAGCGCGTACCGGACGTGATTGCTGGTCAGCGACTTGTCGTAGATGTGCCGGACCATCAGCTGCATCAGGATGATCTCGAACCAGATGCCGAGGGAGCCGAGGGCCGCGGCCTCGTGGCGGGAGAGGTCGATGCGCTGCTCCTCGCCCATCTTCTTCCAGAGCGGGGTGTCGTAGAGGGAGAGCAGCTCGGGCGGCCAGTAGTACTTGCCGTCGATGGGCGGGGCGTCCCAGTCGAGTTCCTTGTCGGGGTCGAAGGAGTGCTTGGCCGAGGACTCGAGCAGCCGTGCGGCGACCTGCTCGCGGTCCTTGAGGAGGCCGAGCGCGTCCTGCAGCGCGTTTCGATCGGTCACGGTCGTCATGGCTTCGGATACCTCGCTCATCGGGTTACCGGCGGTCAACAGTTATGAGACTGCTTGTCAGCAAGACCGTCAATCCCCTGCGCACGACTTGTTGACCCCGCGTCTACCAACGTGTGACGCTGCCAACCATCCAGTCCTGTACGGAAGTACACGAGGCGAGGGGGCGTCAGTGTCGACGCACGAGCTCTACACCAAGGACCCGGGCGCGGACGTCTGGCAGGTTCCGGCCTCCGGTTCGGCCCGCTTCAGCTGGGAGTACGCCGGTGGCCGCGAACGGCTCCTCGCGCTGTACCAGAAGGGCAAGGACAAGCAGTGGGACGGTGCCAAGCGCATCGACTGGGAGCTGGAGGTCGACCCGTACAACCCGCTCGGCACCCCGGACGAGGCACTGACCCTCTACGGCACCCGGCACTGGGCCGGACTCACCGAGAAGGACAAGGGGGAGCTGCGCCGGCACTACGCCGCCTGGAACTTCAGCCAGTTCCTGCACGGTGAGCAGGGCGCGATGGTGTGCGCGGCGCGGATCGTGGAGTCGGTGCCGGACCTGGACGCGAAGTTCTACTCCGCGACCCAGACGATGGACGAGGCCCGGCACGCCGAGGTCTTCGGCCGCTTCCTGCACGAGAAGGTCGGGATGCTCTACCCGATCAACGACAGCCTCCAGGGGCTGCTCGGCGACACCCTGCGCGACTCCCGCTGGGACATGCCGTACCTGGGCATGCAGGTGCTCATCGAGGGGCTGGCGCTGGCGGCGTTCGGGATGATCCGCGATACGACCGACAAGCCGCTGCCGAAGCAGATCCTGGCGTACGTGATGCAGGACGAGGCCCGGCACGTGGCGTTCGGGCGGATGGCGCTGCGGGACTACTACAAGCAGTTGACGGACGCCGAGCTGCGCGAGCGCGAGGAGTTCGTGATCGAGGGCTGCTACCTGATGCGGGACCGGCTGCGCGGGGTGGAGGTGCTGGAGAACTTCGGCATCTCCCGCAAGGAGGCCGCGGAGTTCACCGAGCAGTCGGAGTTCCTGCACCTGTTCCGGAAGCTGCTGTTCAGCCGGATCGTGCCGTGCGTGAAGGACATCGGGCTGTGGGGCGAGCGGTTGCAGAAGGCGTACCTGGACATGGGCGTCTTCGAGATGGGCGACTCCAACCTGGACCTGCTGATGACCCAGGACGAGGAGATCGCCGAGACGCTGGACCGCGAACGCTTCGCGGCGGAGGAGGCGGACCGGGTTGCGGAGGTGCAGGCGGCGATCGCGGAGGGGTCGGATCCCGCGTAGGGGGTTCCCGGCTCAACGCGCGGCGAGCGCGGCCTCCATCACCGCCCGGGCGATCGGGGCGGCCGCGCCGTTGCCGCTGATGTCCCCGCGGCGCGCCTCCGCGTCCTCGACCACCACCGCCACCGCGACCCCCGGCTGCGGCGCGTCCTCGGCCTTCGCCCAGCCGATGAACCACGCGTACGGGGTCCCGGCGTTCCCGACGCCGTGCTGGGCGGTGCCGGTCTTGCCGCCGACCACCGCGCCCGGGATCGCGGCATTGCGCCCGGTGCCGTTCTCCACCACCTGCACCATCATCTCCTGCAACCGCAGCGCCGTCGCCGGGTTCATCGCCCGGCCCAGGCCGTGCTGCTGCCCGCGCCGGACCTGATCCCCGTCGTCCTGGGTGGTCCGGTCGACGAGGTACGGGGACGTGAGCTCGCCGCCGTTCGCGACCGCCGCCGCGACCATGGCCATCTGGAGCGGTGTGGCCGTCGTGTTGAACTGCCCGATCGAGGACAGCGCCAGCTGGTCCGGGCTCATGTCCGTGTCGAAGTTCGACCGCGAGACCCAGGCCGGCACCCGCAGCCCCTCCTCGTTGAACCCGAACCGGCGCGCGGCGTCCACCATCGCGCGCAGTCCGACCCGTACCCCGATCTTCGCCATCACCGTGTTGCAGGACCACTGCACCGCCTCGGCCATCGAGGCGTCCTGGCAGCCGGTGGCCGCGTTCGGCAGGAGGGTGCTGGTGCCGGGCAGCGGGTAGGGGTCGGGGGTCTGCGTGGGCGCGTCCACATCGGTGACCACGCCCGCGTCCAGGGCCGCGGCCGCCGTCACGATCTTGAAGGTGGAGCCGGGCGGGTACGTCTCGCGCAGCGCCCGGTTCAGCATCGGCCGGGCGGGGTCCGCGTTCAGCCGGGCCCAGGCCGCCTTGACGGCCCCGCCGGTGCCGGAGAGCGCCGCCGGGTCGTACGAGGGGCTGCTGACCAGCGCGAGGATCCTGCCGGTGGCGGGCTCCAGGGCGACGGCCGCGCCGCGCCGGCCCGCCAGTCCGGTGTACGCGGCCAGTTGCGGGCCGGACCGTACGGTGGTCTCCGCGTTGCCGCCGGACGGGCGGCCGCGGGCCAGGTCGTACCAGAGCGGGAAGGCCGAGAGCCCCGGATCGGTGCCCGAGAGGACCGCGTCCTCGGCGCGCTCCAGGAGGCTGGTCCCGTACGTCTGCGAGGAGAACCCGGTGACCGGCGCGTAGAGCGGGCCGTTGGCGTACGTCCGCTCGTAGCGCAGGAGCTGGCCGCTGTCCCGGGATCCGGTGACGGGCCTCCCGTCGACCAGGATGTCCCCGCGGGGCTCGGCGTAGCGCTCGATGGCGGGGCGCTTGTTGGCCGGGTTCGCCCCGTACGCGGCGGCCTCCCAGACCTGCACCCGGGCCACGTTGACGAGCAGGGCGGCGAGCAGCAGCGCGCAGAAGTACGCGCACCAGCGGATGTACCGGATCACGCGCCGCCCCCTGCGGCCGGGCGGGGGCGGCCGGCGCTGTCGCCGAGCCGGACGAGCAGCGCGACGATGACCCAGTTGGTGACGACGGAGGAGCCGCCCTGGGCGAGGAAGGGCATCGCCATGCCGGTGAGCGGGATCAGCCCGGTGACTCCCCCGGCGATGACGAACACCTGGAGCGCGACGATCGAGGCGAGCCCGGTGGCGAGGAGGCGGCCGAAGGGGTCGCGCAGCGCGAGCCCGGCGCGAAAACCTCGGTGGACGAGGAGTCCGTAGAGCAGCAGGATCGCGGTGAGGCCGACGAGGCCGAGCTCCTCGCCGGCGGTGGCGAGGATGAAGTCCGACTTGGCGGCGAAGCCGATGAGGAAGGACTGCCCGTGGCCGAGCCCGGAGCCGAGCAGCCCACCGGCGGCGAAGGCGAAGAGGGACTGGGCGAGCTGGCCCGGTCCTTCCCCCCTCTCGATGGAGGCGAAAGGATTCAGCCAGTCCTCGACGCGGCTGTGCACATGCGGCTCCAGGGTGCCGACGGCGTACGCGCCCAGCGCGGCGAGCAGCAGCCCGATCGCGATCCAGCCGATCCGGCCGGTGGCGGTGAACAGCATGACGACGAAGAGCCCGAAGAAGAGCAGCGAGGTCCCGAGATCGCGCTCCAGGACGAGCACGCCGACGCTGAGCAGCCAGATCGCGAGGATCGGGCCGAGGACCCGGCCGGGTAGCAGGCGCAGCTTCCAGAACAGCCGGCGGCCGGTGAGGGCGAGGGCGGTGCGGTTCGCGGCGAGGTAGGCGGCGAAGAACACGGCGAGCAGGATCTTGGCGAACTCGCCGGGCTGGAAGGAGAGTCCGGCGAACCGGATCCAGATGTGCGCGCCGTTGACCGCCGGGAAGAAGACGGGGACGAGCATCAGCGCGAGGGCCGCGGCCACGGAGAGGTACGCGTACTTCTGGAGCACCCGGTGGTCGCGCAGCAGCACGACGACGAGGACGAAGAGGGCCACGCCCAGCGCCGACCAGCGCAGTTGGTCACCGGCGGTGAGATGGCCGGGAGTGGTCAGGTCGAGCCGCTGGATCAGGACCAGGCCGAGACCGTTGAGCAGGACCGCGATGGGCAGCACGAGCGGATCGGCGTACGGGGCCCGGAAGCGGACGGCGAGGTGCGCGAGCAGGGCCGCACCCCCGAGCCCGGCCGCGTAGCGGGCGGCGGATCCGGGGGCGCGGCCGGTGGTGGCGAGGCCGACGTAGAGGTGGCCGAGGACGCAGATGAGGACGGCTCCGGCGAGGAGCGTCAGCTCGACGCCTCTGCGCGTGGACGCGGAGCCGTCGGGAGGCGGGGGCGGCGCGGGCTCCGCCACCTCTGCCGTCAGAGCGGTCATATCGGAAACGTAGCAAGCGGACGGATGGTATGTCCGCTTATGTCATAGAGTGCCGAGGAGTAGTCAGAATCGGTCACGAGTGGGAGCGGCGAGACATGGGACCAGTGGAATTCATCGTCCTGGCCTTCCCGGAGGAGCAGCTGCGGGTACCGGCGGTCGAGGCCGTGATGGGGCTGCGCAAGGCGGGGGTCGTACGGCTGATCGACGGGCTCGTGGTCACGAAGACGGCGGCGGGCGAGGTGCTGGCGGCGGAGTTCGACGAGTTCATGGAGCTGCTGGGGCTGCTGCGGCACCGGGAGGCCGCGCAGCTGATCGGGGCGGAGGACGTCGAGGAGTCGGCGCAGCTGCTGGAGCGGGGCAGCTGCGCGCTGCTGCTGCTCGTGGAGCACGTGTGGGCCGAGGACGCGGCGATCGCGGTACGGGCGGCGGGCGGGCGCATCGTCGGCTCGGTCCGGATCCCGCCCGAGCGGACGGAGGCGGCCTGATGTTCATCCGCCCGGTCGGCACGAGAGTGGACCCGGCCCGCCGCCCCACGGGCCGCCCCCTCCTCCAGGGCCTCCTCGCCCGAGCGGCGGGCCGGCCACCGGCGGCGGAGCCCTCCGGCTCGGAGACGGCCGGCGCCGAGGCCTCCGGCTCCGCGGGCCCGGGAGCCGAGCCCACCGACTCGCAGCCGGTGGCTCCGGCGGGCCCCGAAACGGCTCCGGCCAAGTCGGCTGCTCCGGACGGCCGGATGACCACCGACGGCGGCCAGACCACGCCCCCGCCGGCCGGCCTGGCCACGGAACTGGCCCAACTGGCCACCCTGGCCCGGGAAGGCCTCCTCACCCCCCAGGAGTTCAAGGAGGCCAAGACCCGCCTCCTCCACTCCTGATCCCAGCCGCACCCGGGGCCGCAGCCCTTGCCGGTCGGTGCGCGGGTTGCCGCTGCGCGGGGCCTTCTCCCCGCCCGCCCTTTCTCCGGGCTCCGCCCGGACCCGTGCCCAGGGGGCCGGACGTGGGCAGCGCCTCCGGCAACGGTGGGCCGGATGCGCCGGGGGCCGAACCGGCCGGGGTCGGCGGTGGGGTGGGGTGTCGGCCGGGGCGTAAAACGTGATGTGGGGCGTGGATCCCGAGCCCCTCCCCGACCCGGAGCAGCCGCCATAAATCGTGCCCCGCCCCGGACGGCACCCCACCCCGCCCCCGGCACCGGCCCACCACGAAGCCGCCCGCAGGGTCCGGCTACCGGGGGCCGGACGGGGGGCCGCGCCGCCGGCAGCGGTGGGCCGGACGGGTGGGCGTGGGGAACTGGCCGTCCCGGGTGGGGGATTTGTCATACCGGGCGTGGCAGCATCGGCCGCCTGGAGGTGATCACATGTCACGCCGCGTGCTCCGTGCCGCCTGCATCGCCGCCCTGTTCGTGTCGGCCGGGCCGCTCCCCGTCACCCACGCCGGGTCCGTGCCCGACTTCCTGGCGGACTCGGCCGCCGCCACGACCCGGCAGCCCCGTGCCGCCGCAGCACCCCCCCACCCCGGAGGCGCCACCGCACGGGCCGCCCACGGCTCGGCGAACGCCACCGCCCCGCAGGCCCCCGTCACCGGAAGCGCCGCCCGGCGGGGCCTCGACTCGGCGGACACCACCGCCCACCGGCCCCCCGGCGCCACCGCCCCCGAGGGTCCCGGCTCGGCGAACGCCACCAGCCGGCGGGCCACCGACGGGCGGAGCGACATCCCCACCGGCGCCTTCGCCACGCGGAATCCCGGTACCGCAGACGCCGCCCGGCGGGGCCTCGACTCGGTGGACACCACCCCCGGGCGGACCCCCGGTGCGCGCGGTGCCACCGCCCCGCAGGGCCTCGACTCGGCGCACGCCGCTGCAACGCAGAACCCCGACCCGGAAGACACCACCCCCCGCCGGACCACCGGCGCCCGCGGTGCCACCACGTCGCAGGGGCTCGACTCGGCGGACGGCGCCGACTCGCGGGCCGCCGGTGCGGCGGATGCCACCGACCGGCAGGGCGACGGCACCGCCGGGGCCACCGCCACGCGGGACGCCGGCACCGCAGGAGCCGCCGCCACACGGAACCCCGCCGACGCAGGCACCACCGCCACGCGGGACGCCGGCGCAGCCGCCACCGCCACGCGGGACCCCGGCAGCGGAGGGGCCGGGGCGCCGGGACTCAGCGGCGCAGGGGCCACCGAACTCCAGGGGCTCGGCGTCGGGGAGTTGCTCGCGCGGCTGCAGGGGCTCTATCGGGATGCCGAAGCCGCCGCCGAGCGGTACAAGGCCACCGAACTCGCGCTCAAGGCCGGGCAGGACGAGGAGCGGCGGCTCAGTGCCGAGCTCGCGAGGACCCGTACCGCCCTCGGCGCCGAGAAGGCCGCCGCCGGGCGGGTGGCGCGGGAGCAGTACCAGCAGGGCGCCGTCGGCTTCTCCCCGTACGCCCGGATGCTGCTCACCGGCGACCCCCAGGCCGCCCAGGACCAGCGGCGGCTCGCCGCCCGCGAGGGCGCCCGGCGGGCGGGGCTGCTGGCCCGGCTCACCCGCGGCGAGCAGCGCGCCGGCCTCCTCGCCACCGCCGCCCGCAAGTCCCTCGACGCCCGGCAGAACCTGACCGCGCAGCGCAAGCGGCACAAACAGGAGGTCGACCTCAAGCTCAAGCAGGTCGAGCGGGTCCTCGCCTCGCTCACCCCCGAGCAGCTCGCCCGGCTCGGCTCCCGCGAGGCCGCGAACACCGCCACCGCGCAGCGGGAGCTGCTGGACTCCGGCCGGCTCGCCGACACCCCCCGTACGCCCACGGCCGCCGGCGGCGCCGCCCTGGCCTATGCCACCGAGCAGATCGGCAAACCGTACGTCTGGGGCGCCGAGGGCCCCGGGTCCTTCGACTGCTCCGGGCTCACCTCGCAGGCCTGGGCGCACGCCGGCCGGTCCATCCCCCGGACCAGCCAGGAACAGTGGGCGCAGCTCCCCAAGGTGCCCCTGGACGAGCTGCGCCCCGGCGATCTGGTGGTCTACTTCCCGACCGCCACCCACGTGGCCCTGTACGTCGGCGACGGAAAGGTGATCCAGGCCCCGCGCCCCGGCGCGAAGGTCAAGGTGTCCCCCATCGCGGCCAATCCGCTGCTCGGCGCCGTACGGCCCGATCCCGACGCGGCCCCGCTCGCCCGGTTCACCGCACCGGCACTTCCCGACAACGACACGAACGGCGACGGCAGCAGCGGCGACGGCAGCAGCAGCAGCGACGACAGCGGTTACTCCTCCACGGAGGCTCCCGCGACCGCCGCGACTCCCGCCGCCTCAGCGACTCCCGCAGCCTCCGCGACCTCCGCGACCTCCGCCAAGTAGTCCTCCGCGTCCTGCGCGTCGTAGAAGTACCCGTCGAAGTCGGCCGGCTGGTCGAAGCCGTTGGCGAACCGATCCGCCACCGCCTGGAACCGCCCGGCCGCGCCGACCAGGGTCAGTACGTGCTCCGGCAGGGGGGCCAGCATCGCGTTCGTCCACTCGGTCACCGGCTTGCCCGTCGTGAACCAGAACTTGTCGAACGTCGCCTTCATCCACGCCTCGTCGAACGGCTTGTCCCCGTGCATCAGGATCGACGACAGGTACGAGGCCGCGCACTTCGACGCCGCGTTCGACCCCTGCCCCGTGATCGGGTCGTTCGCGACGACCACGTCCGCGACCCCCAGCGCCAGCCCGCCGCCCGGCAGCCGCCCGACCGGGTTCCGGACGACCGGCGCGTACCGCCCGGCCAGCGTGGCGCCCGCGTCCGTCAGCTCCGCCTTCGCCGCCCGCGCGTACTCCCAGGGCGTGAACTCCTCCATCAGCTCCAGCGTCAGCGCGAGGTGCTCGCCCGGCTCCCGCACGCCCTTGAAGACGTCCAGCGGGCCGCCCGGAAGGCCCTCCCAGAACAGGATGTCCGCCCGCCCCGACGTGGTCAGCGTCGGGATGACGGACAGCTCGCCCACCCCCGGGACCACGTTGCAGCGCAGCGCCTCCGTCTCCGGGTGCTCGGGCCGCGGCTCCAGCCCGTGCACGTACGAGACGGCCAGCATGCGCTGCGGCGCGTCGTACGGGGAGCGCGCCGCGTCCCGCCCGAACATCGACACCAGCTCGCCCTTGCCCGCCGCGACCAGCACCAGGTCGTACGTACGGGAGAAGAAGTCCAGGTCGGCGACGGACGCACCGTGGACGACCAGCTGTCCGCCGCGCTGCACGAAGACGTCGAGCCAGCCGGCCATCTTCACGCGCTGGTCGACGGACTGCGCGTACCCCTTGAGACGGCCGAGCCAGTCGACCGGGCGCGAACCGTCCGGGGCGGCGACCGAGAGGCCGAGGCCCTCGATCCGCGGGGCCTGCCGCTCCCAGAAGTTCAGGGCGAGGTCGCGCTCGTGCCGCAGCGCCGTGTCGAACATGACCTGCGTGGACATGACCCGCCCGGTGCGGATCTCGTCCGCCGTCCGGTTGGACATGAGGGTGATCTCGTACCCCTTCGCCTGGAGGCCGAGGGCGAGCTGGAGGCCCGACTGGCCGGCCCCCACGACGAGGATCTTGCGCATCTCACGTTCTCGATTCAGGTGTGCGGTACTGCGGTTCGGCGGGCCCTGCGGGGTTCTGCGGGTTTGCGGTTCTACGGTTCCGGCGTCGCGTCCAGCGCGTGGCCCACCAGCGTCACCAGGGACTCGACGACCGTGTCCCGGCGCCGCGCGTCCATGATCAGCACCGGTACGTGCGGCGGGATGGTCAGCGCCTCGCGCACGTCCTGCGGCTCGTACGCGTGCGAGCCCTCGAAGTGGTTCACGGCGACCGCGTACGGGAGCCCGCAGCTCTCGAAGTAGTCGAGCGCCGGGAAGCAGTCGCGCAGCCTGCGCGTGTCGGCCAGCACGATGCCGCCGATGGCACCGCGCACCAGGTCGTCCCACATGAACCAGAAGCGCTCCTGGCCCGGGGTCCCGTACACGTACAGCACGAGGTCGTCGGCGAGGGTGATGCGGCCGAAATCCATCGCGACGGTGGTGGTGCTCTTGTCCGGGGTGCCGGACAGGTCGTCCGTCGGGACGCTGGCCTGGGTCATCACCGCCTCCGTGCGCAGCGGGGTGATCTCGGAGACGGAGGACACGAAGGTGGTCTTGCCGACGCCGAAGCCGCCCGCGACCAGCACCTTGACGGCGACGGGTGCGCGGGAGCGGTCGTACTGCCAGGGCTGGACGGGCTCGTCGTCCAGGGCGGCCTTGGCGTGGGCGGGCATGCCGACGGGCGGGTCAGAGACTGCGAAGACCACTGAGCACCCTTTCCAGCAGCGCGCGTTCGGGTCGCCCGGGGCCGTGCCCCGTCCCGTAGACGCGTATCCGTCCCTGGTCGGCGAGGTCGCTGACCAGGACGCGGACCACCCCGAGGGGCAGCTTCAGCAGCGCGGATATCTCCGCGATGGTGCGCATGCGGCGGCAGACCTCGACGATCGCCGGCATCTCGGGCATGCGGTCGTCGGACTCGGGCCGCTGCGGCTCCGACGCCCGGGTGTCGCAGGCGGCGACGAACGTCTCCACGTGCAGGACCTGCGCGAAGCGGGTGCGGCCGCCCGTGAGGGAGTACGGGCGGACGCGGGCGGGCCGGCGGTCGGCTCCGCGTATCGGCAGGCGGTCGGACGCGGGCGCCGAGGCCGGGGCGGCCGCCGCCGAGGCCGTACTCCTCACGGGGTCTTCTCCATCGACTGGCGCAGCTCGCTGCGGACTTCGGGGGTCAGGACGTGGCCGGCCCGGCCGACGAACAGGGCCATGTGGTACGCCACCACGCTCATGTCGCAGTCGGGGGTGGCGTGGACGCCGAGCAGCGAACCGTCGCTGATGGCCATGACGAAGACGGAGCCGTGCTCCATCGCCACCATCGTCTGCTTGACCGCCCCGCCCTCCATGAGCTCGGCGGCGCCCGTCGTGAGGCTGCCGAGGCCGGAGACGATGGTCGCCAGGTCGGCGGAGGCGCCGCGCGGGCCCTTGGTGGGCGCGGCGTTCCCGCCCGCGGCCGCTCCCCCGGGGTCGGAGGACAGCAGCAGGAGCCCGTCCGAGGACACGACGGCGACGGAGTTGACGCCGGGCACCTCCTCGACCAGGTCGGTCAGCAGCCACTGCAGGTTGCGGGCCTGGGTGCTCAGTCCGTACGTACTGGGCGCGGTCATGTGCGTGCCTCCTGTGCGGTGTCCCCCTGGTCGGTGTCCTGTGCGAGCTCGGCGGCCACGACGCGCCGTCCGTCCCGCGTCCCCTGGTAGAAGCCGCCGAGCCGGCGGCGCAGCTCGTCGGCGTCGACGCGGCGCGGCGGCGCGGGCGGCCGTACGGCCTCGGGGCGGCTCGCGCCCACCGTGCGCGGGGTCCGCTTGGGCAGCCCCTTGTCGGTGACGGCCGCCTCCGGACCGGAGTCGGGGTGGCTCCCCTGGCGGGGGACCCAGTCGGCCTCGTCGGGCGCGTGCCGGTGGGGCTCCGCCGGGCCGTCGGGGGCGACGGCGGTGACGGACTCCCCGGGCAGCGGCAGTCCTGCTTCCGGTACGTCGGCCCGCGGGCCGGCATCGGGCAGCCGGTCGGGGGACGCCGGGTCGGGGTCAGGCCCGGCGAAGGCCTCCGGTCCTGCGTCGGGGACGACCCGGGCGAGGAGTTCTTCGCCGGGATCGGGCTCGCCCGGTACCTCTTCGGGGCTGCCGGGCAGCTCGGCCTCCGCCGCCGGGGCGGCGTCCGGAACGACCCGGGCCAGCAGCTCCTCGGCCGGCGCCGGTCCGCCGGCCGCGGTGAACACCTGGTCGGCGGGCGGCAGTACGTCCGCGGCGTCCCCGAAGTCCTGGCTGGCGGTGAACACCTGGTCGGCGGGCGGCAGCCCACCCTCCGTGCCCGCCGCCTGCGCAGCCTTGTCGGGCTCCAGCCCCCCGGCCAGATCCGGCCCGAAGTCCGGAGCCAGGCCGGCGCCCGACGCGAAGTCCGGGTCCGAGACCGGGTCCGAGACCGGGTCCGGGTCCGGGTCCGGGACCGCGTCCCCGGCCGGGTCCGCAGCCGACAGCTCGTCCGCGGCGTCCGGTACGGCCGGGTCCCACTCCATGCCCCGCAGCAGCTCGGCGTCCGCCTCCGGGCCCGGGTCCTGGAAGGGCTCGGCAGCCGGCGCCGGGGCCGGGTCGGCCTGCGCCGACGCCTCGGCCTCCCGCTCCACCGCCGGAGGCTCCGGCATCCGGCGGCCCGGGATCGTGTTCTCGTTCGCCTCGGCGATCACACCCGGCAGCCGCAGCTCCGGCACGCCCGGCGCCGGCGTCGCGAAGGTGTGCACCGGCGAGCTCGGCGGCGTGGCCGGAAGCAGCGAGGCCGGGACGACCACCAGGGCCTCCGTGCCCGCGTGCCGGCCGGCGCGCAGCTCGGCCGTGACCCCGTGCCGGGCCGCGAGGCGGCCCGCCACGTACAGGCCGAGGCCCAGGCCGTGTTCGGCCTCCGGCTCCTTGTCGTACGCCTCCGGCGTGGCCAGGCGGGCGTTGAGCGACTCCAGCCGGTCGCCGGTGACCCCGATGCCCTCGTCCACGACGGACAGCACCGCGTCACCCGAGTCGAGCAGCCATCCGGAGACCCGGACCTTCGCCTCGGGCGGCGAGAACGTCGTCGCGTTCTCCAGCAGTTCGGCGAGCACGTGCGAGATGTCGTCGGCCGCGTGCCCCGCGACCTGTGTGAACGGCGGCAGCGCCGCCAGGTCGACG
This sequence comes from Streptomyces sp. NRRL S-244, assembly GCF_000717915.1. GTDB lineage: Bacteria > Actinomycetota > Actinomycetes > Streptomycetales > Streptomycetaceae > Streptomyces. The sequence continues at coordinate 225,381 of NZ_JOCX01000002.1, read as the reverse complement.
CGCTCGTAGCGCTCGATCTCACTGACCGCGGCCCGCATCACGTCGACCAGCGGGACCGGCGCGGCCCCGGCGCCGTGGCCGTGCTCCTGGCCGGCCAGGACCAGCAGGTTCTCGTTGTGGCGGCGCATGACCGTCGCCAGGTGGTCCAGCTTGAACAGGGTCGCCAGCCGGTCCGGGTCCTGCTCCTTGGACTCCAGCTCCTCGATGACCGCGAGCTGGCGCTCCACCAGCCCCAGCGTGCGCAGCGAGAGCGAGACCGACGTCGTCGACATGATGCGGCGGTGCTCTTCGAGGGTGGCCCGCAGCTGCGCCAGCTCCTGCTCCACCGCCTCCCGGCCCGCGGTCAGTTCCTGCTCCAGCGCGTCACGGGCCGCGGAGAGCGCCTCGTTGCGGCCGATGAGCCGGCGCCCGTCGGCGTCGAGGCCGGCGATCCGGGTGTGCAGGGAGACGGTCTGGTCGCGGACCGCGTTGAGGTGGCGTACGACCTCGGCGAACTCGTCGTTGCGGCCGGTGAAGCGGACCGGCTCGACCGAGCCCTCCGGGGTGGCCAGCCGGGCCGCGCCGCGGCGCAGTACGGACAGCGGCCGGGTCAGCGAGCGCGCGACGGCCGTCGAGAAGCCGACGGCGACCAGGAACAGCAGGCCGAGGACCGCGACCAGCATCTCCAGCCGGGTCACGTCGTCGTCGCGCAGGGTGGCGAGCGCGGTGGCCCGCTGCCCGGCGAGGGTGGCCTCGACGGACCGCATCCGGTCGATGCGGGCGGTGAGCGGCGGGGCGACGGCGGCGCCGTCGAGCCGGCGGTCGGCCGTGGAGAGCGTGGGCCGTTCGGTGAGCCGCTTGAGGTAGTCGTCGGCCGTCTTGACGTCGGGTCCGGTGACGGTGGCGGCGAGGGTCTGGCGTACGTCGGGCCGCGCGACCCGGTTGAAGTCGTCGAGCGCGGCCTGCTCCCGTACGCGGGCCCGCTGGGCGGCGGTGGTGAGTTCGTCCGTGGCGGCCGTGTTGGAGGGCTGCTCCCCGCGGGGGACGGCCAGCGCGGCGAGCAGCAGTCCGCGGGTGGCCGAGGCCTGTTCCACGGCCTGGCCGAGGGGGGCCAGCGGGCGGGTGGTGGCGAGGGCGGCGACGGCGCGCGGCGGGGTCAGCTCGGCGAGCCGGTCGCCCGGCGCGAGCAGTTCCGCGATGACGCCCGAGTACGCCTGCTGGGCGGCGAGGGCGCTGCCCTTGCCGTCGACGGCCTCGGTGCGGACGGCCTGGACGCGGCCGAGGGCGCGGGCGAGCGCCTCGTCGGCCTCGTTCTGGACCTCGGCGAGCTGGCGGTCGGTGAGCGCGGTGCGCTCCTGGACGGGGCCCTTCGCCTGGGCGCCGGGGCGGCCCTTGGCCACGTACTCGACGACGGCGTCGCGCTCGTCACCGAGGAGGTGCGCGAGGGTGAGGGTGTGCTGGGTCTGCTCGGCGAGCGTGACCAGCTGCTGTGAGTCGTTCAGCTCCCGCGTCGCGGAGACCACGGCTGGGGCGCCGGCCGCGAGGACGGTGAGGCCGGCGACGGCGACGCCAATGACGAGCCTGCTGCGCACGCGGACGGGGCGTCCTGCGGGGGCTGGTCCGTCGGTGGCGGTGCCGTTCTTCCGAGACCGCTTCTTCTGCACCGGTGCTCGCAATCCTGTACGTGTGCTCGTGCTCGTCTACTCGTGTGGCCGAGGTAACGGCCGGTCAACAAGTAAACGCCCCCTGCCCCCTCGTACCGCCTCAGACCTTTGCAGTGTGTTGGGGAGAGAGCCTGACATCGCCCACCCGGCCACTCGAACGAGTGAACATCACGGATGAGTTGGCGACCAACTCGGCGGTGCGCCTACAGAGGGCCGTCATGGACGGGTGGTTGAAAGATCGGTGAGGGCTTTGGCAATATGCCCGCCCACAGCCGCCGGAGGGCCGCCGAGCACCGCGCCGGCGGCGCGGATGCCGCGCGCCCGGCAGTTGCCCCATTGGTACGGACCTTTCACCCTGTCCCGGCCGTCCCGTGCGCGCCGGGCGGGCAGAATGTCCGCATGCGCATCGACCTCGCCTCGGCCCCCGGCAACCCGGAACGCCCCAACGAGGACTGGCTATCGGCGGCGATACCCGCTGCGGGCGGCGGAGTCCTGGTCGCCCTGGACGGGGTCACCCCGCCGGCCGGCGAGGTGGGGTGTTCGCACGGCGTGCCCTGGTTCGCGGCCCGGCTCGGGGGCCGATTGACCGAACTGTCCGGATCGCGGCGGGACATGCCGCTGGACCGGATCCTGGCGGAGGCCATCCGCGGCACCGCCGACGCGCACCGGCAAACCTGTGACCTTTCTCACGTGCGGACCCCGCAGGCGACGGTGGTGATGGCGCGGTGGGACGAGGAGTACGTGGAGCACCTCGTGCTCTCGGATTCCGTACTGCTCCTCGAAGCACCCGGCGGTGAGGTGACGGCGGTGCTCGACGACCGGCTGGACCGGATCCCGCGCGAGCGCTTGCGGACGCAGGCCTCGGCGGACGCGCTGCGCAACGCGGAGGGCGGCTTCTTCACGGCGGCGGCGGACCCGGAGGTCGCCGCCCGGGCGGTGACGGGCCGGACCCCGCGCGAGCGGGTCCGGGCGCTGGCGGCGCTGACCGACGGGGCGAGCCGGTGGACGGACACGTTCGGGGAGGGCGACTGGGCCCAGTGCCTCGCGGTGCTCCGGAAGGAGGGCGCGGAGTCCCTGATCGCCCGGGTCCGCACCCTGGAGTCGGACCCGGCCCGCCCCCGCACGCGCGGCAAGCGCCACGACGACGCCTCGGCGGCGTACACGGAGCTGTAGCGGTATCCGCAGCGGTGGCCGCAGCTGTATCCGTAGCCGTAGCTGCTGCTGCTCGGGGGGCTACTCCGCGCCCTGGTTCAACTGATGGAGCAGCCGGGCCAGTTCCGCGACCTCGCCCCGGTCCCAGTCGGCGAGCTTGCGCATGTACTGCTCGCGCCGGGCCCCCCGTACGCGCAGGAACCGCTCCCGGCCCTCGTCCGTGAGGCCGACGAGGAAGGCCCGGCCGTCGGCCGGGTCCGGCTCGCGCGCCACCAGCCCCAGCACCTCCAGGGCCCGCAGCTGCCGGCTCATGGTGGCCTTGCCGACCCCGAAGTACGCGGCGAGCTCGGTGGCCCGCTGCCGGCCCGCGGCCTCCAGCCGTACGAGCAGCCCGTACGCGGCCGGCTCCAGCTCGGGATGGAGCGCGCGGGCCATCTCCCCGGAGGAGGCCCTGGCGCGCCGGAGGAAGACGGACAGCTCCCGCTCCAGGGCAAGGAACTCCTGGTCTTCGCTTCCGTGCACGTCCGCTCCCATCGATGGTGTCCCGAGGCACCAGTATTTCGCAGCGCGCACGCCACCGGCCCGGGACCCCGCCGGAGCAGGGTCCCGGGCCGGTGGCGCCGGCCGGCGGGCGCGGCCGCCGGGCCGGCCGGGCGGCGGCGGTCAGGCGGCCGCGGTCACCCGGACGGCGTCCGCCGCGAGGGCCAGTTCCAGGACCTGGCGCACGTCCGTCACCGGGTGGACCTCCAGGCCCTCCAGCACCTCGGACGGGACGTCGTCCAGGTCGGCCTCGTTCCGCTTCGGGATGATCACGGTGGTCAGGCCGGCCCGGTGTGCGGCCAGCAGCTTCTGCTTGACCCCGCCGATGGGCAGGACGCGCCCGGTCAGCGAGACCTCGCCGGTCATGGCCACGTCGGTCCGTACCTGCCGCCCGGAGAGCAGCGAGGCGAGCGCCGTGGTCATCGTGATGCCCGCGCTCGGGCCGTCCTTCGGCACCGCGCCCGCCGGGAAGTGGATGTGCACGCCCCGGTCCTTCAGGTCGGCGACCGGGAGCTCCAGCTCCGCGCCGTGCGAGCGCAGGAAGCTGAGCGCGATCTGCGCCGACTCCTTCATCACGTCGCCGAGCTGCCCGGTGAGGGTGAGTCCGGCGGCCCCCGTCTCGGGGTCGGCCAGCGAAGCCTCGACGAAGAGGACGTCGCCGCCCGCGCCGGTCACCGCGAGCCCGGTGGCCACGCCGGGGACGGCGGTGCGCCGCTCGGCGGGGTCCTGCGCGGACTCCGGGACGTGGTGCGGGCGCCCGATGAGCCCGCGCAGGTCCTCGGCGCCGACGCGCAGCGGCAGCTCCCGCTCCCCCAGCTCGTGCTGGGAGGCCACCTTGCGCAGCAGGCGCGCGATGGAGCGCTCCAGGGTGCGCACGCCCGCCTCGCGGGTGTACTCGCCGGCCAGCTTGCGCAGCGCGTCCTCCTCCAGCACGACCTCGTCGGCGCCGAGTCCGGCGCGCTCCAGCTGGCGGGGCAGCAGGTGGTCGCGGGCGATGACGACCTTCTCGTCCTCGGTGTACCCGTCGAGGCGCACGAGCTCCATGCGGTCGGCGAGCGCCTCCGGGATGGCCTCCAGGACGTTGGCCGTGGCCAGGAACACCACGTCGCTCAGGTCCAGCTCCACCTCCAGGTAGTGGTCCCGGAAGGTGTGGTTCTGGGCGGGGTCCAGGACCTCCAGCAGGGCGGCCGCCGGGTCTCCGCGGAAGTCCGACCCGACCTTGTCGATCTCGTCGAGCAGGACGACCGGGTTCATGGACCCGGCTTCCTTGATGGCCCGTACGATCCGGCCGGGCAGGGCGCCGACGTACGTACGCCGGTGGCCGCGGATCTCGGCCTCGTCGCGGACGCCGCCGAGGGCGACGCGGACGAACTTGCGCCCCATGGCGTGCGCGACGGACTCCCCGAGGGAGGTCTTGCCGACGCCGGGAGGCCCGACGAGCGCCAGTACGGCGCCGCCGCGGCGGCCGCCGATGACGCCCATGCCGCGCTCGGAGCGCCGCTTGCGCACGGCGAGGTACTCGGTGATGCGGTCCTTCACGTCGCTCAGCCCGGCGTGCTCGGCATCCAGGACGGCCCGCGCCCCGCGGATGTCGTACTCGTCCTCGGTCCGCTCGTTCCAGGGCAGTTCCAGGATGGTGTCGAGCCAGGTGCGGATCCAGGAGCCCTCGGGGGACTGGTCGCTGGACCGCTCCAGCTTGTCGACCTCCTTGAGCGCGGCCTCCCGTACCTTCTCGGGCAGGTCGGCGCCCTCGACGCGGGCCCGGTAGTCGTCGGACTCCTCGCCGTCCTTCTCGCCGTTGAGTTCGCGCAGTTCCTTGCGGACGGCCTCCAGCTGGCGGCGCAGCAGGAACTCGCGCTGCTGCTTCTCGACGCCGTCCTGGACGTCCTTGGCGATGGACTCGGCGACGTCCTGCTCGGCGAGGTGGTCGCGCAGCCAGGTGATGGCCAGCTTGAGCCGGGCGACGGGGTCGGCGGTCTCGAGCAGCTCGACCTTCTGCGCGACGGTCAGGAAGGGCGAGTACCCGGAATTGTCGGCGAGGGCCGAGACGCCCTCGATCTGCTGGACGCGGTCCACGACCTGCCAGGCCCCGCGCTTCTTGAGCCAGCTGGTGGCGAGTGCCTTGTACTCCTTGACGAGCTCGGTGACCGACCCCGGCAGCGGGTCGGGCAGCCTCTCGTCGACGCTCTCGCCCTCGACCCAGAGCGCGGCCCCGGGCCCGGTGGTCCCGGCCCCGATCCGGACGCGGCCGACGCCGCGGATGAGCGCCCCGGGGTCCCCGTCGGAGAGCCGCCCCACCTGCTCGACGGTCCCGAGCACACCGGTGCCGGCGTACTTCCCGTCGACCCGCGGCACGAGCAGCACCCGGGGCTTCCCGCTCCGGACCGCCGCCTGGGCAGCCTCGACGGCCCCCCGCACCTCGGCATCGGACAGGTCCAGCGGTACGACCATCCCAGGCAGCACGACCTCGTCGTCAAGCGGCAGCACGGGCAGAGTGAGCGTTACGGACGTCGAAGCCATGATCTTCCCTCCGGCAGTGAAGTTGAGCTATGCCGACTCAATGCATGTGCGCCCCCCAATGTTCCCCACCCCCCGTTCGCCCGCGGCGAACGCCCCCGGCGGCCCGCCGGGGGCAGTCCCGGGTCGGCTCCCGGGTTCAGAGGCCGATCGCGCCGTCGATCCGCTCGCGCAGCAGGTCGGCGTGCCCGTTGTGGCGGGCGTACTCCTCGATCATGTGGATGAGCACCCAGCGCAGTGACACCTTTCCGCGCCACCCGTCCTCGGCCTCCACGTCCAGGTCGGGCGCCGCGGCCGTGAACGACTCCGCGAACGCGACCTCGTCCCGCCAGGCCTCCCACGCCGCCGCGACGGCCCCCGGGCCGGGCAGCGCCCCGTCGAAGTCGCCGTCCGGGTCCGCCTCCGACGAGAACAGGGCCGGCGCCTCGTGCCCGGCCAGGACCCGGCGGAACCAGCGGCGCTCCACCTCCGCGAGGTGGCGGACCAAGCCGAGCAGCGAGAGCGTGGACGGCTCCACCGACCGCAGGAACAACTCCGCGTCCAGGCCGGCACACTTCAGCTCCAGCGTCGCCCGCTGCGCCGCCAGGACATCGGTGAGCAGCGTCCGCTCGTCCCCCGTCGCGGGCGTGGCGAACCGGCCCTCGGTCTCGGCGCCGTCGAAGAACTGCGCCCGCCGGCCCGTCACCGCGGGCAGCTCCGGGCGCATGGCCCAGTCCGTCCAGGAGCCGTCGTAGACCGCCAGGGCGGAGTAGCCGGCGAGGGTGGCGCCCAGGGCCAGGACGCAGGCCGTCACTCCCGAACCGCAGCTGAAGTACAGCCGCTCCCGCTCACCCGTCAACGCCGCGAAGGCCTCGCGGAGTTCCGCGGTGGGCCGCATCAGGCCGCCGTCCCGCTGGAGGTCGCCGAACGGCAGGTTCACCGCGCCCGGCATGTGGCCCCCGCGCAGCCCCGGCCGCGGTTCGGGGGCGGCGCCGGTGAAGCGTTCGCGCGTACGGGCGTCCAGTAGGAGCGCCTCCGGATCGGCGAGGGCCGCCCCGACGGCGGCGAAGTCCACCAGCAGCCCCGGCCGCGGCCCGGCCGTGAAGGAGCCGCGCGGGCCCTCGTACGCGGGGCCGCACTCCTCGATGGGCAGTCCGGCGGCGGTCCAGGCGGGCAGTCCGCCGTCCAGGACGGCCGCCCGGTCGAAGCCCATGGCGCGCAGCATCCACCAGGCCCGCGCGCTGGAGTGGATGCCGGCGCCGTCGTAGACCACGACGGTACTGGTGTCGTCGACGCCGAGCCCCCGCAGCGCCTCCTCGAAGGCGGCGGCCGCGGGCATGGCGTGCGGGGCGGGGGCGTCGTGGTCGGACAGGGCGCCGTCGAGGTCGAAGGGCCGGGCCCCCGGTATCCGCCGGCCGGCGCCGCGGTGGGCGCCGACGGAGGCGTCGAACACGACGAGCCCCGGCGCGCCGAGCCGGCCGGCCAGCCAGTCCGCCCCGACCAGCGGTCCCGGCGGGGCGGGAGCTTCCGCGTCGGAGCGGGACGTGGTCATCCGGGTCATTCGGCACCTCCGGGTGGGTCGGCGGGCCGCACAGGCGAAGGGGCCCGGCGCACATCCTCCTACAGGGCCCGGATTTGCCCGCAAAGCGCCTTGCCGGAAGGGCAGTTGGCGAGGATCCTGTGCCCTACATCCGGGCATGGGGGGAGCCGTATGGCCAAGAGTGTCGTGACCGATGTCGTCGTCAGCCGAAGAGTCCTGTGGATCGGCGCGGAGGCATATCCGCTGAACAACATCGCGAGGGCGACGACCGTCAGCGTCGAGCCCGCGCGCGGGCAGGCGATCGCGCGCTTCCTCAAATCCGCGGTGACCGTGATCGTCCTGACGTTCGTCGTCCTCGTCGTGCTCCCGTCGGACTACCAGGACGGGGCCGTGGTCGTCGCGCTCGTGCTGCTCGGCCTGCTCGTGGCGCAACTGGGCGGCGTCATCCTGGGCAAGACGTACTACGCGCTGGTGATCGAGACCGCGGGTACGCCGAACACGGCGCTCGTCACCACCGACCGGAACCTCGCCCACGACCTGGTCCGCATGATCATGGAGGCGATCGACAACCCGCAGGCCAACTTCCACCAGCAGGTCAACAACTACATCGGACAGGTCGGCGACAACTTCAACGTGTCCGGCCGCGGCAACGTCGGAAAGGTGGGGAATTGACCGGCAACGAGGACTTCCGGATCGGGCAGGTCGGCGACAACTTCCAGGTCTACGGGACGAACAACATCGGCAAGATCGGTACGCAGAACAACAACGCGCCGCAGGACCCGCGGGCGGCGCTCCAGGAGCTGATCAGCCTCGTCGAGGTGCTGCGCGGACGGGTCCAGGAGGACGACCGGGCGGTCCTGGACGCGTCCCTGGACACCCTGACCGAGGACGGCGCGGAGCGCGGCGCGTTCCGCCGCGCCCTGGGGAGCGTCTCCGGGGTCGCCCAGCTGGTCGGCGAGGTCGGCGTCCCGGTGGCCGAGGCGGTCCGCCGGGTCATGGCGCTGTTCGGGGTCTAGGCCGCCTCCCCCGGTTCTTTCGGATCGGCTGTTTTTCGCCTCTGCTCCGCGCCCCGGGTGCCGCACCATGGCGGTTCCCGGGAGACGGGGCCAAGGCTTGGGGGAGCCGTGACGGAGACGACCAGCGAGCAGCACGAACCGGCGGGGGAGCCCGAGAGCGCCGTCGGGCCCGCGTCCGACGTCGGACCGGCCGAACATGACGAGCCGGCCGAACCGGCCGAGCAGGCCGAGCAGGCCGAGCAGGCCGAGCAGGACGCGACCGACACCGCCGACGAGCCCGAGCCCGAGCCCGAGCCCGAAGCGGAAACCGAGTCCGAAGCCGAGCCGGACACTCAGCCCGAAGAGCCCGACCCGGAAGCAGAAGGCCAACGGCTCGGAAGACGGCTGCGGGGGCAGCTGCGGACGCTGGCGCTCGCCGCCGCCGGGGTGGCGCTCAGCGCGGTGGTCGCCGCAGTCGTCTCGGCGTACCTCGACATCTGGTCCGTACGGGAGCCCCCGCCCGGAGCCCCGCGGATCACGGCCGCCTCCGAGGTCTGGTGGGACCTGATGAGCGACCACCACCTCGTACGGGCCGCGCCCGGATCCACGTACGAGAAGGAGCCCCTCCTCTTCGGCGATGTCCAGGACACCCTCGCCCGCATGGTCACCGACGGCGGGGCCGACGCGGGCACGATGCGGATCCGGCTGATCCTCACGAACTTCACCCGGACGCCTGCCACCATCACCTCCATCCGGGCCCGCATCGAACGCACGCACCCCGCGCCCACCGGCCCGCTCTACCAGTGCGGCGGAGCCCAGGGAAGCTCCGAGGTCAGCCGGGTGGCCCTCGATCTGTCCACCCCCCAACGGCCCGCCATGGAGCAGGACGCCGAAGGGCGCCCGACGGGGCAGTATCCGAGCACCAAGGTCCAGGTGGCGGCCCAAGGCGACCCGGCCTACTTCGATGTCGAGGTCCGAACGGACAACGCAACCGGCCCGGCCGCCGTCGCCCACGAGTTCGTACTCGACGTCACCTACACGCAGGGGGAACGGCAGCAGCACCTGCTCGTGGACAAGGCGGGACGTCCGTTCCTCCTGGCCCAGGGGGTCGAAAGCCGGACTCAGGGATTCCGCTGCACCAACACCGGATGGACGGCGTCATGACGCGCGCCATGACGCGCGTCATGAGGAGCCGCAAGCCGAGATCCGTCGCCTCCGTGGCCCTCGGCGTCCTGGTCCTCGTCCTGTGCTCCGCCCTCACCGTCGCCCTGCTGCGTTCGCTGTTCCCCGGCCCGGACGGTCCCGGCCGGCCCGGCCTGTACGCGACCGGTGCACCGCTCCTGGACGGCGACGGTTCCTGGGCCGCCACCCTCCCGCAGCCCGGCCGTCAGCCCCCGGCCGAGCTGATGCGCGGCGTGCTGGGCTGCGTCCCGCTGTTCCGGTGGGCCACCACGGCCCGCGCCGTACCCCGCGGGCAGGTCACCCTCGCGTACTCCGTCGGGGCCTCCGCGTCCCGCGCGGCCGTGGTCCGCGGGATCCGCGTGGTCAGGGGGCCGGCCGTCCCCGTACCCCGCGGCGACGACGTCGGCTGCGCCGGACTGGCGCGGGACGAACGGCTGGACGCCGTCACCGTGGCCCGCGGCAAGCCCGTGCAGCCGGTCCGCCTCTCCCTGGACCGTGCCGGCGCCCGTCAGGAGGCTGCGCTTCCGGTCCGGGCGGGCGGTACGGCCACGGGGCTGGTCACCGTCACCACGGCCGCCTGCACCTGCGCCTGGTGGCTGGAACTGGACGTGGAGGAGAACGGCAGGCAGGTCACCGTACGGGTGGACGACGACGGCCGCCCCTTCACGCTGGCACCGCCGGCGGCCCCGCTCTCGAGCTCCGCCGACCGGGAGTCGGGGGCGGCCCGCCCGCTCTCCCGGGCTTTCGGCGACCCGCAGCCTCCCCAGGCCGGGGTCTCCGTCGCCGCCGCACTGGTCGCGAACCCCGACGGCTGGGAGGCCGAGTCCGACGCCCCGCAGGACCCGGCGGCCGCCGTCGGGGGCGAAGCACGGCTCGGCGGCGTGGCGTGCCGCCGCATGTACGACTCCGTGCTGCGCGCCGGCGGTGTTCCGGCCGCGGACCACGAACTCGAACTCCGGATCAGCGGTCCGCCCCTCGTCGAAGGGGCCGTACTGGACGCGTCGGTGCGGCTCGAAACCGTCCGCCCCGATGCCGCGGAGCGCCACCGCTACTCCTGCGCACGCGCCGGTGTGGACCTGATCGACCCCGTCGACAGGCCGGACATCGAGCGGCACCTGTTTCCCAACACCCTGCACGCGCTGGGGCCGTTCCCCAGCGGCTCGCTGAAGCACGACCCGAGCTGGCGCCCCGAGCGGGGTGTGGGCCTCTCGATGCCGCTCGCCAAGGACGAGCTGTTCTCCTTCAGCAGGGCGGGCGCGGACGGCCGGGGCACCTTCGGCATCAGCGCCGTCATCGCGCCCGAGGAAGCCACCTTCGGCATGACGGTGGAGGTGACGGTCACCCTGCCGACCGGCGAACGCGCCTCCTTCACCCTGTCCGACCACGGCAAGCCGTTCCTGCTGGGGCCCGGCAGGGCCATGCTGGACCCGGCGCACCAGCAGGACTTCGTCGAACCGTTCGCCGGTCCGCGCGCCCGCTACCAGGACAGACTTCGCGAGATCCCCTAGGGGGTGCCGTCCGCGCAGTGGCCCGGGCGGGCGTAGACGGCGATCCGGGCGCCGCGGACCGCGTCCACCGAGCACAGGTCGAAGTGCGAGGCCAGCGTCTGGCGTTTGACCGCCTCGCGGGGGTACGGGTCCAGCGGCTGGTCCGCCGGGTCCTGGAGGGCCACCACCCGGGGGGTGTCCACCAGCCGGGTCCAGATCTCCGCCGTCGGGAGCTCCGTGCCCTGGAGGCTGTGCGAAGCCGCCGGGGTGCGGTCCAGGGCCGGGTCGCGCAGGGTCGCGTACAGCTTGGGCGAGGACAGCAGCCACTCCCGCCGCCGCGACGGCATGAACAGTACGGCGTCTCCCGGCCGGGCCCGCTCCCGTACGGCGGCGGCCACCGCCAGCACGTCGTCCTTGCGGCTCTCGGGGGTGCGCAGCCAGAGCGACCACCATCCGAACGGCACCAGCAGCGCGCCCACCAGCAGCCACGGCCACCACCCCCGGGCCGCCGCCAGCCGGGTCCCGGCGAGCAGGGCGAGCCCGGCGAGCGCGTAGAGCACGTACCGGTCCACGTACCAGGGGCGGACGAGGGAGACCGCCATCAGCAGGCCGGGCGGCAACAGGGCCAGCGGCAGGGCGACCCGGACCAGCTCCCGCGGTACGGCCGCGCCCCGCGCGAGCAGCAGCGCGGCGGCCGCGAGGACCGCGTACGCCGCCCAGTCCCGCCAGCCCGGCCGGCCGAGCCAGCCCAGCTGCTGCTCCGCCTGCCGGGCGCTCACCACGGCCAGCGGCAGCAGCAGGGCCACCACCGCGGCGGCGCTCCACCGCCAGCCGCGCGAGCGCCGGGCGCTGACCCCGTGCGCGAGGAGGGCCAGTACGGCGAACTCGTGCAGCCAGCAGCCCAGCAGCAGGACCACGGCGTACGCGACCCACCGCTCGCGCAGCATCAGGTACGTCGCCCACACCACGGCAGCCGCGACGAGGGCGTACGAGCGGCCCTCCTGGGCGTACATCTGCACGGGCGGCAGCACGGCGTAGGCCGCGCCGGACCACAGCGCGGCCCGCTCCCCCGCGAGCCGGCGGGCGACGGCGGCCACCCCGGCGGCCGCGAGCGCGGTGGCGGCGACCGACGGCAGGCGCAGCGCCCACAGGGCGCCCGCGCCACCCGCGCCGCCCGACCCGCCCGCCCCCGGCCCGGCGCCGTCCCAGACCGCGAACACCGCGTGCATCAGCAGGTAGTACAGCCCGTGCACGGCGTCGACCTGCCCGAGCAGCTCCCAGATCCCGCCGAGCGGCCGGTGCGCCACCTGCCAGGTGACGGACTCGTCGCGCCACATGCTGCCGCGGCCGTCCGCGCCGGCGCGCTCCAGGCCCCAGAGGCCGAGGAGGACGGCGAGCAGCGGCGGGAGCCAGCGCCAGGCGGCGATGCGGCGGATGTCGTCCTCCTGGTGCTTTCCGTACGGGTGGTGCCGACTCCATACTCGGGGGTCGGCCCGAAGACCTCCGGGGGTGGGGTATGCGCGCGTTCCGAGCGGTGGCGGCGGTGCTGCTGAGTGCGGTGGTCCTGGCGGGGTGCGGCTCGGGGGGCGGTGGGTCGGACAAGCCCTCCGCGAGTCACCCGCCGGGCGGCAGCGGTACGGCGTCGGCGCCGGCCTCCGATCCGGCCTCCGCTTCGGCGCAGCCGTCTCCCGGATCCGGGTCACCGGGCGCGACCGGCGTTCCGCCGGGGAAGCCGTCGGGCTCCGCGCCGGCCTCGTCCGTGCCCGTCTCCCCCGGGCCCTCCTCGGCGCTGGAGCGCCTCGTCACCGTCACCCGCACCGGTGGCTACGCCGGGAAGTCGAGCACCCTGCTGGTGAAGGGCGACGGCTCGTGGACCCGGCTGGACCGGCAGATGCGCCCGGCCGGCACCGGGAAGCTGCCGGCGGACCGGGAAGCGAAGCTGCGCACGGCGCTCGCCCAGGCGGACCTCGCGCACCTGCCGAGGTTCCCGACGGGCGGCCCGGCGGTGTTCGACGGCTTCGTCTACACCTTCGTGCACGGCGGCTACGAGGTCACCGTGGCCCAGGAATCCCTGACCCCGGGCCTGCGCGACGTCCTCGCCGAGCTGCCCCCGTTCGAGGCCGATCCGCCGCGTTGACTTTGCCCGGGCCCGGCCGTTGACTGAAAGAGGGACGAGTACCGCAACAGAGGTCCGCCGAGGGGGGCTCCCCGAGAAAGGCCGCGGATCATGTACCGCAGACGTCCGAACCTCATGGCGCGCACGCTGCCGATCCTCGCCGCACTCGCGTTGTCCCAGGTGATCGGGGTGGGGGGCGGTGCCGCTCAAGCCGCGACGTCACCCGCCCGGGGCTCGACGGCGGCCGTTCCGACGTTCACCTGCCTCGACAAGGCCGACCCCTACTGGGACGGCTGCCGTGCGGGGTTCCGCGCCGGCTGGCCGGTCGGTCTCGGGTGCAAGCCCAAGCCCGTCATGGATTACGGCGATCCGCAGAACCGCTACCGCCACGGGTACGTCGACGGCTTCACCGAGGCGTACGACGCCGCGCTCAAGGAGTCCAGGTGCCCGCCGCTCGTGCCCATCCCCGCGAACCCGATCCCGCCGGCGCAGCCTCCTCCCCCGGCGTCGCGGGACGTGGACGCTCAGCAGGCACGGGAGCTGCGCCGGTTCAAGGCCGTCCAGTTCGCCTGTGAGGCCAAGGTCCCCGCGGCGGCGACGGCCGAAGCCAGGCAGCAGATCGTCATGGTGTGCCTGAAGGAAGCCGGATACCCGAACGGGCTGCCCTTCAAGGAAGGCGACGCGGCGGACGCCGTACCGCGCTGACGCGGCCGTGGCTAGGTCGGTGACGCGGCCGCCGGCAGGCCCGTGCCCGCCGTCGAGATCCCGCGCAGCTGGCGGTCCAGGTACGCGTGCAGCAGGGCCGGCATGTCCACGGCCTCGGGGGCCAGCACCCACTGGATCTGGAGCCCGTCCATGACGGCCAGGGTCTCGCGGGCGACGGCCTCGCAGTCGGTGCCGGGCCGCAGCTCGCCCCGCGCGACGCCCGTCTCCAGCAGCCGGACGTTGTGGGCGAGCACCCGGGCGTAGCGCTGCGTGAAGTACGCGTGCGCCGGGTGGCCGGGGTTCCCGGACTCGCCGACCAGCGTGTTGTACATCCGTACGAGGCCGGGCCGGCGGGCGTTGTCCGCGGCCAGGGCGACGACGGTCGCGTAGTACGCGGCGACGGACTGCGCCGGCTCGCCGAACAGCCGCTCCACGTCGTGCTGCTCGCTCTGCGCCAGCACCGACAGCAGCAGGTCCTCCTTGCCCCGGAAGTGGTGCAGGAGCCCGCCCTGGGTGATGCCGCAGTCGTGGGCGATGCGGGCGAGCGAGGAGGCGTGGAAGCCCCACTGCGCGAAGTGCTCCACCGCGGTGTCGAGGATCTTCCGGCGGCGGGCGTCGCCCACCGCGTAGGTGCCGCGGCCGGCGGCCTTGGGGGCGGCCGCCTCCTTGTGCTGTGCCATGCGAACCACCCTAGGCGGTCCCGTCCGGGACCCCCGGAGGGGGTGATCCAGGTCACTTTTCCAAAACCTAGTGGGTGCAAGGTTTTCGCGCTTACGGTGGGCGCACCCTCCCCGGAACCACACCGCACCGCACCGCACCGCACCCAGGAGCCGTACGCCGATGAACGCCACGCCGCCCGCCGCCATCCCCCCGTACAAGGACGCCGCCCTCCCCGTGGACCTGCGCGTGGCGGACCTGCTCTCCCGGATGACGCTGGAGGAGAAGGCCGGCCAGCTCTTCCACTCCATGCTGATGATGAATCCGGACGGCACCCCGGTCACCGAGACCGACGGCTCGATGCTCCCGTTCACCACGCCCGAGCTGGTCGGGGACCGGCTCATCAGCCACTTCAACCTGCTCGGCACGTACGGCGCCCGCGAGATGGCGCAGTGGCAGAACGCGGTGCAGGAGATGGCCGCGGCCACCCGCCTCGGCATCCCGGTCACCCTCTCGACCGACCCCCGGCACGCCTTCACCGACAACGTCGGCGCCTCCTTCAACGCCGGCGCCTTCTCCGCCTGGCCGGAGGCGCTGGGCCTGGCCGCGATCGGCGACCCGGAGCTGGTCTTCCGCTTCGCGGACACCGTCCGCCGCGAGTACCTGGCCGTCGGCTTCCGCGTCGCCCTGCACCCGCAGATCGACCTGGCCACCGAGCCCCGCTGGGCCCGCCAGACCGGCACCTTCGGCTCCGACGCGCGGCTGACGGGCGAGCTGGTCCAGGCGTACGTCCGCGGGCTCCAGGGCCCGCGGCTCGGCCCCGAGTCCGTCTCGGCGATGGTCAAGCACTTCCCCGGCGGCGGCCCGCAGAAGGACGGCGAGGACCCCCACTTCGCGCACGGCAAGGAGCAGGTCTACCCGGGCGGGATGCGCGAGCACCACCTGGAGCCGTTCAAGGCGGCGATCGCCGCCGGCTGCGCGCAGATGATGCCTTACTACGGCCAGCCGATCGGCACGGACTGGGAGGAGGTCGGCTTCGGCTTCAACAAGGGCGTGGTCACGGGCCTGCTCCGGGAGGAGCTGGGCTTCGAGGGGATCGTCTGCACCGACTGGGGGCTGCTCAACGACGCGTCGATCTTCGGCCAGGTCCACCCGGCGCGCGCCTGGGGGGTGGAGCACCTGGCGGTCGCCGAGCGGGCGGCGCGCGCGCTGGACGCGGGCTGCGACCAGTTCGGCGGCGAGCAGTGCCCCGAGGTGATCGTGGAGCTGGTCCGCTCGGGCCGGATCTCCCGGTCGCGGATCGACGCGTCGGTGGCGCGGCTGCTGCGCGAGAAGTTCGTACTGGGCCTGTTCGAGAACCCGTACGTGGACCCGGACGCGGCGGCCGAGACGGTCGGCCGGGCCGATTTCGCGGCGGCGGGGGCGGCGGCCCAGCGCCGTTCGCTGACGGTGCTGACCAACCCCGGCGCCCTGCTGCCGCTCTCCGGGACCCCGAAGCTGTACGTGGAGGGCGTGGACGAGGCCGTCGCGGCCGGGTACGGCGAGGTCGTGTCCGAACCGGGGGCGGCCGATCTGGCGGTGCTGCGGCTGCGCACGCCGTACGAGCCGCGGGAGAACGTCTTCGAGTCGTTCTTCCACTCGGGCTCGCTGGCCCATCCGGAGCCGGAGCTGTCCCGGATCCTGGCGCTGCTGGCCGCCGTACCGACCCTGGTCTGCATCAACCTGGAGCGGGCGGCGGTGATCCCGGAGATCGCAGAGCGGGCGGCGGCGCTGATCGCGGACTACGGCGCCGAGGACGCCGCGCTGCTGGACGTGGCCTTCGGCCGGGCCGCGGCGGAGGGGCGGCTGCCCTTCGAGCTGCCGCGGTCGATGGCGGCGGTGGAGGCCTCGCGGCCGGACGTGCCGAACGACACGGTCGACCCTGTGTTCCCGTACGGGCACGGCCTGTCCCTGTAGGGGGTCGACAAAAAGGTCGCCACATGCGCGCGGTGGCTGACGATCACCGCGCGCCGGGTGGCCGTTCTGTGGGGGGACGGCCACCCGGCATCACCGCCCATATCCGCATACCCGCCATAATCGGAACCACTGGTTCCGCACGTTCCCCTGTCTGAACCCCGCATAGCCGCAGGCCGGTGCCTCCTCTACGCTGCACCCCTACCACGCGGATCTTCAGGGGCGGGACATGGAACAGACACACACCACCCACGGCGGCGCCGCGGCCACCCCCGGCGCTCAGCGGCGCGTGCTCGTGGTCGAGGACGACCGTACGATCGCCGACGCCATCGCGGCGCGGCTGCGCGCCGAGGGCTTCCAGGTGCAGGCCGCGTTCGACGGCCCGGCCGCCGTGGCGGCGGCGGAGAGCTGGCAGCCCGAGCTGCTGGTCCTCGACGTCATGCTGCCCGGCTTCGACGGCCTGGAGGTCTGCCGCCGGGTCCAGGCGCAGCGGCCGGTGCCGGTACTGATGCTCACCGCGCGGGACGACGAGACCGACATGCTGGTCGGGCTCGGGGTCGGCGCGGACGACTACATGACGAAGCCGTTCTCCATGCGCGAGCTCGCGGCGCGGGTCCACGTCCTGCTGCGGCGCGTGGAGCGGGCCACCCTGGCCGCCACCGCCCCGCGCGGGGCCACCCTGCGCCTGGGCGATCTGGAGATCGACCACGCGCAGCGCCGGGTCCGGGTGCAGGCCGAGGACGTGCACCTGACGCCGACCGAGTTCGACCTGCTGGTCTGCCTGGCCGGGACCCCGCGGGCGGTGCTCTCGCGGGAGCAGCTGCTCGCCGAGGTGTGGGACTGGGCCGACGCGTCCGGCACCCGTACGGTCGACAGCCACATCAAGGCCCTGCGCCGCAAGATCGGGGCGGAGCGGATCCGTACCGTCCACGGCGTCGGGTACGCCCTGGAGACCCCGGCCCAGGCGTGAGCATCGGGCGCGATCGAGGGCGCGGCGCCGGCCGCTCCGGTGGAGCCGGTGCTCGCACCGGGGGGCTTCGGCCGTTCTCCCCGTTCTCGATCAAGACCAAGCTGGGCACGCTCGTCGTGGTCTCGGTCTTCATCACGACGGGCCTGCTGATGGTGGCGGTGCGCACGAGCACCGAGTTCCGGTTCATCACGGTGTTCTCGGTGATCGCCTCGATGCTGATCACGCAGTTCGTGGCGCACAGCCTGACCGCGCCGCTGGACGAGATGACCACGGTGGCCCGGGCGATATCCGACGGGGACTACACGCGCCGGGTGCGCGGGGCCGACCGCCGCGACGAGCTGGGCGACCTGGCCTCCACCATCAATCTGATGGCGGACGACCTGGAGGCGGTGGACCGGCACCGCAAGGAGCTGGTCGCCAACGTCTCGCACGAGCTGCGCACGCCGATCGCGGCGCTGCGGGCGGTGCTGGAGAACGTGGTGGACGGGGTCTCGGCCGCCGATCCGGAGACCATGCGCACGATGCTGAAGCAGACCGAGCGCCTGGGCCGGCTCGTGGAGACCCTGCTGGACCTGTCCCGGGTGGACAACGGGGTGGTGCCGCTGAAGGCCCGCCGCTTCGAGGTGTGGCCGTACCTGTCGGGGGTCCTGAAGGAATCGGGGCTCGCGGCCGCCGGCCGGCCGGGGCTGCTCTCCGGCTCCGGCGGGCACACCCGCAACGACGTGCACCTGCACTTGGACGTGTTCCCGCCCGAGCTCACGGCGTACGCGGACGCCGAGCGCCTGCACCAGGTGGTGGCGAACCTGATCGACAACGCGGTCAAGCACAGCCCGCCGCACGGCCGGGTCACGGTCCGGGCCCGGGAGGGCGACGGACCCGGGAGCCTGGCGCTGGAGGTACGGGACGAGGGCCCGGGCATCCCGGAGGCCGAGCGGCACCGGGTCTTCGAGCGGTTCAACCGGGGCAGCGCGAACGGCGGCGACGGGGGCACCGGACTGGGGCTCGCGATCGCCCGCTGGGCCGTCGGCCTGCACGGAGGGCATATCGGGGTGGCCGAATCGTCACGCGGCTGCCGCATCCTCGTCACGCTTCCGGGCAGCTCCCCGGCGTCACATTGACGTAGGGTTCGAGTGCGTAGGACATGATCTCGGCCACACGTGCCCGGGGTCCGTCAGGGGTGCGAAGCCATGGGGGCCGCAACCACGGTGCCCCCTACCCGAACCAGGCTCGTTTCCCGCCATTCAGAGCGGCGAAACCCGCCGTTCGGTGTGACCTACATGACGTATCTCCGGCCCGGTCTGCATCCACCGGCCTGGGAGGCGTAGCCTTTATTCCCGCTGTCCATACCTTGTGAAGCGGAAGAGGGCGGTTGCCGCCGTGTCGCCACAGTCCCCCAGTAACCCGAGCACCACGACCGAAGCAGCAGAGGGCGGGAAGACCCCTGCCTCAGGCTTCGGTGCCAACGAGTGGCTCGTCGACGAGATCTATCAGCAGTACCTCCAGGACCCGAATTCGGTCGACCGGGCCTGGTGGGACTTCTTCGCCGACTACAAGCCGGGGGGCGCTGCGTCTCCGGTGAAGCCGGACGAGCCCAAGAAGTCCCCGACGACGGACGGCGCCTCCGCACAGGCCGCCGCCGCTGTCGCCCCGCAGGTCTCCGACGCCGCCGCCACGGGGGCGGCGAGCGCCGCCGCGCCGTCTCTTGCCGCCGCGCGCACGCCTGTGTCAGCTCCTGCCCCTGCTCCTGCCACCCCCTCTGGTGCCCCTGCTGTGACTGTCACCTCCCAGGCCCAGGCCGCCGCACCGGCCGCCGCAGCCCCTCAGGCCCCGGCTCCGGCTCCGGCCGCCGCTCCCGCCGCCGCCCCCGCTCCCGCCGCCGCCCCGAAGGCCGCGCCCGCCACCGAGGCCCCCGCGGGCCCCGAACTGGTGACGCTCCGCGGCCCGGCGGCCGCCGTGGCCAAGAACATGAACGCCTCCCTCGACGTCCCGACGGCCACGTCCGTCCGCGCCGTCCCGGTGAAGCTGCTGTTCGACAACCGCATCGTCATCAACAACCACCTGAAGCGCGCCCGGGGCGGGAAGATCTCCTTCACGCACCTGATCGGCTACGCGATGGTGCAGGCCATCAAGGCCATGCCGTCGATGAACTACTCCTTCGCGGAGAAGGACGGCAAGCCCACCCTGGTCAAGCCGGAGCACGTGAACTTCGGCCTCGCGATCGACCTGGTGAAGCCCAACGGCGACCGCCAGCTCGTCGTCGCCGGCATCAAGAAGGCCGAGACCCTCAACTTCTTCGAGTTCTGGCAGGCGTACGAGGACATCGTCCGCCGCGCCCGCGTCGGCAAGCTGACGATGGACGACTTCACCGGCGTCACCGTCTCGCTGACCAACCCCGGCGGCCTGGGCACCGTCCACTCCGTGCCCCGCCTGATGCCCGGACAGTCGGTCATCATGGGCGTCGGCTCCATGGACTACCCCGCCGAGTTCCAGGGCACCTCCCAGGACACCCTGAACAAGCTGGGCATCTCCAAGGTCATGACCCTGACCTCGACCTACGACCACCGGGTCATCCAGGGCGCGGCCTCCGGCGAGTTCCTGCGCATCGTCGCGAACATGCTGCTCGGCGAGAGCGGCTTCTACGACGACGTGTTCGAGGCCCTGCGCATCCCGTACGAGCCGGTCCGCTGGCTCCGGGACATCGACGCCTCGCACGACGACGACGTCACGAAGGCCGCCCGCGTCTTCGAGCTCATCCACTCCTACCGGGTCCGCGGCCACGTCATGGCCGACACCGACCCGCTGGAGTACAAGCAGCGCAAGCACCCCGACCTCGACATCACCGAGCACGGCCTCACCCTGTGGGACCTGGAGCGCGAGTTCGCGGTCGGCGGCTTCTCCGGCAAGTCGATGATGAAGCTCCGCGACATCCTCGGCGTGCTGCGCGACTCGTACTGCCGCACCACCGGCGTCGAGTTCATGCACATCCAGGACCCGAAGCAGCGCCGCTGGATCCAGGACCGCATCGAGCGCCCGCACTCCAAGCCGGAGCGCGAGGAGCAGCTGCGCATCCTGCGCCGCCTGAACGCGGCGGAGGCCTTCGAGACGTTCCTGCAGACGAAGTACGTCGGCCAGAAGCGCTTCTCGCTGGAGGGCGGCGAGTCCGTCATCCCGCTGCTCGACGCCGTCCTCGACTCGGCCGCCGAGGCCCGCCTCGACGAGGTCGTCATCGGCATGGCCCACCGCGGCCGCCTGAACGTGCTCGCGAACATCGTCGGCAAGTCGTACGCGCAGATCTTCCGCGAGTTCGAGGGCAACCTCGACCCGAAGTCCATGCACGGCTCCGGCGACGTCAAGTACCACCTGGGCGCCGAGGGCACCTTCACGGGCCTGGACGGGGAGCAGATCAAGGTCTCGCTCGTCGCCAACCCCTCGCACCTGGAGGCCGTGGACCCGGTCCTGGAGGGTGTCGCCCGCGCCAAGCAGGACGTCATCAACAAGGGCGGCACGGACTTCACCGTCCTGCCCGTCGCCCTGCACGGTGACGCGGCCTTCGCCGGCCAGGGTGTCGTCGCCGAGACCCTGAACATGTCGCAGCTGCGCGGCTACCGCACCGGCGGCACCGTGCACGTGGTCATCAACAACCAGGTCGGCTTCACCGCCGCCCCGGAGTCCTCGCGTTCCTCGATGTACGCGACCGACGTGGCCCGCATGATCGAGGCGCCGATCTTCCACGTGAACGGCGACGACCCGGAGGCCGTGGTCCGCATCGCGCGGCTCGCCTTCGAGTTCCGTCAGGCGTTCAACAAGGACGTCGTCATCGACCTCATCTGCTACCGCCGCCGCGGTCACAACGAGTCGGACAACCCGGCGTTCACGCAGCCGCTGATGTACGACCTGATCGACAAGAAGCGCTCGGTGCGCAAGCTGTACACCGAGTCCCTCATCGGTCGCGGCGACATCACCCTGGAAGAGGCGGAGCAGGCGCTCCAGGACTTCCAGGGCCAGCTGGAGAAGGTCTTCGCGGAGGTCCGCGAGGCCTCCACGCAGCCCGTCGGCGCCCCCGTGTCCCCGGCGCAGACCGCGCAGGAGTTCCCGGTCAAGGTGAACACGTCGGTCTCCCAGGAGGTCGTCAAGCGGATCGCCGAGTCCCAGGTCAACATCCCGGACCACGTCACCGTGCACCCGCGTCTGCTGCCGCAGCTGCAGCGCCGCGCGGCGATGATCGACGAGGGCACCATCGACTGGGGCATGGGCGAGACCCTCGCCTTCGGCTCGCTGCTGATGGAGGGCACCCCGGTCCGGCTGTCCGGCCAGGACTCCCGCCGCGGCACGTTCGGCCAGCGCCACGCGGTGCTGATCGACCGGGAGACGGGCGAGGACTACACCCCGCTGCAGTACCTGTCGGACGAGCAGGCCCGCTTCAACGTCTACGACTCGCTGCTCTCCGAGTACGCGGCCATGGGCTTCGAGTACGGCTACTCGCTGGCCCGCCCGGACGCGCTGGTCCTCTGGGAGGCCCAGTTCGGTGACTTCGTCAACGGCGCGCAGACCGTCGTGGACGAGTTCATCTCCTCCGCGGAGCAGAAGTGGGGCCAGACCAGCGGTGTCACGCTGCTCCTGCCGCACGGCTACGAGGGCCAGGGCCCGGACCACTCGTCCGCGCGTCCCGAGCGCTTCCTGCAGATGTGCGCGCAGGACAACATGACGGTCGCGATGCCGACCCTGCCGTCGAACTACTTCCACCTGCTGCGCTGGCAGGTCCACAACCCGCACCACAAGCCGCTCATCGTCTTCACCCCGAAGTCGATGCTGCGTCTGAAGGCGGCGGCGTCGAAGGCCGAGGAGTTCACCAGCGGTTCCTTCCGCCCGGTGATCGGCGACTCGACGGTGGACCCGAACGCGGTTCGCAAGGTCGTGTTCTGCGCGGGCAAGGTCTACTACGACCTGGAGGCCGAGCGGGAGAAGCGCGGCATCACGGACACCGCGATCATCCGCATCGAGCGGCTGTACCCGCTGGCGGGTGCCGAGCTCCAGGCGGAGATCGCCAAGTTCCCGAACGCGGCGAAGTACATCTGGGCGCAGGAGGAGCCGGCGAACCAGGGTGCGTGGCCGTTCATCGCGCTGAACCTGATCGACCACCTCGACCTGGCGGTCGGCGCGGACGTCCCGGCGGGCGAGCGCCTGCGGCGCATCTCGCGCCCGCACGGCTCCTCGCCGGCGGTGGGCTCCGCGAAGCGCCACCAGGCGGAGCAGCAGCTCCTGCTGAACGAGGTCTTCGAGGCGTAGTCGCTGCGCTGACTCGAACGACGGAAGGCCCGACCCCCTCAGGGGGGCCGGGCCTTCCGGCTGTCGGGGTGTCGGGCCGACGGGCCTTCCGGCTGTCCGCCGGGCGGGGACCTTGCCCCCTTGTCCGCACCACTGCGCTCGCTTGCTCGGGGCCCTCACCCCCCTCGCCCCCACCGGACCCGGCGTTTGCCCACCCGCCCCCACCCGCAGTGGAGTGATGCGGCAGCGGATTGCAGGGCGGGGTCGGGGACAGCTGCACCGTGCTGAGCCGAATCGGCCTGTGGTCCGGTACGTCGGGGTTCCGCACCCAATTCCTCGGCATCAGGGAGGGTTTGGGGGTTTCCCGTCAGTCCCATAGTCCTTCCGGTGCGGGCCGGCCCGCACCGGAAGGACAAGGACTGCCGGGAACCCCCCAAAAGAACGGCACGGGTCAGAAGGAGCCACACGGGCAGACCAGGCAGCGACTGCCGCGTTCCCCGGGACGACGTCCGGCCAAGGCCCACCACCCCGGCCGGACAGGGTCCGGGGCCCGGGGCCCGGGCAATGAAGCAGCCTCCCACCCGGGCCCATAAAGCAGGCACGTTCCGGGTCGGGGCGGCTCTACCCGCACGAAACAACGACCAGCAGCCCATCGGGACCCCCGCCCGCGCCAGATCGCTACGCGCTCCTCATCGAAGGCGGCCGGCGGTTGTCCGGGGCTGGGCATAGGCCGCCGTGGATCGCTACGCGGCTGAGGTGGTCTGGCGGCGATCAGGTCTCAGTCGTGGAGCATGTCGCGCACGCGATGTTCCGGGACCATCTGGGTGGTTTCCTCTCGGTTGTTGAGTCTCGGGTGCAGGGGATGACAGCGACGCGTACTACGCGGCGACGGGCCGGACACTCAGCCGCGGGCCCGGAGTTCGGGGTGGTGTCGCATGATCAGGACGTTCATGTCGCTGACGCGCGAGCGGTCACGTGCCACGTGGGCCTGGAAGCGGGCCAGGACGTGAGCGGCGCACTCGGCGCAGGAGTCCGGAGGGACCGGCAGCCGGGGGAACAGGTCGGCGGCCTCCACTACACGGCCCCGATGTTGGCCAAGGCCGTGGAGATCTCCCGGCCGGCCGGACCTCGGACGTACGCCAGTACCACCCAGCGCTCGCGGGCCGGGTCATCCGAGACGTCTTCCCGGACCACGGCCATCAGCTCACCCTCGACGCCGGACGCGATGTCACGGACCTGGCGTCGCAGGAGACGGTGGGGCACCGAACCGACGTCCCCCGAATCGACGCCGGAGGCATCACAGTGTTGCGACATCCAAATCACTCCTCTCTAGAGATGTATCCCACTACAGCCGACGCACACTTCAGCCGTCAAGAGATCTCTAGAGATCTCAGTCGAAGGAGGTGGTCACGCTGGTGCGTGCGGCTGCCCAGCGGTGGCCCTAGGGTGTCTAGAGAGGAGAAGGAGTGATCGGTTTCATGACCAGCCAGGGCAGCGCCCGTCGGCCGAAGTACCAGCGGATCGCTGATGCACTGAGGACCGCCATCCAGGCGGGCGAGTACGGTCCGGGCGACCGGCTGCCCGGGGAGAACGACCTCATGGCCACGTACGAGGTCGCCCGGATGACCGCACGCCAGGCCCTCGGCGTCTTGCAGAACGAAGGCATCGCGGAGGCGCGGAAGGGTGCCGGCGTGTTCGTCCGGGCGTTCAGGCCCCTGCGACGGCGCGGTATCCAGCGGTTGGCGCACGAACAGTGGGGCTCAGGCCGCTCCATCTGGTCCGCCGATACCGAGGATCGAGAGCTCGTCGTCGATCAGATCGAAGTGCATGAGGAGGAGGCGAACGACCGGATCTCCGGGGCCCTTGCCCTTCCCGCAGGGGCTCGCGTCTGGGTACGCAGCCGCCGCTTCGTGCTTGAGGGCAAACCCGTGCTTCTCGCGACGTCGTTCCTGCCGTCGGAGATCGTTGCGGACTCTGCTGTCACCCAGGTCGACACCGGTCCCGGCGGTACGTACGCGCGACTGGCCGAGCTGGGGCATGAACCCGTGCACTTCCGCGAGGAGATCCGGTGCCGGATGCCCTCGGCCGACGAGGCCGATCGGCTTTCGCTCGCCATGGGCACACCGGTGATCCGGATCGTCCGCACCGCCTTCACCGAAGGCGGGCGGGCCGTTGAGGTCAACGAGATGACACTGGACTCCGCTTCCTACGTCCTCGAGTACGACTTCGAAGCCTGAACCGCCCGGTTGGCCCCGCCAGACACACGATGGTCCGGCGCGGCCACCGGCTGCTTCAGGGACCGTTGGACTGGTTGCGCAACGACCTCGGCGAGAAGGCCCGAGGAGCGCGTGGCGATTCGACGCGATCAGCGGCTCCTGATGAGAGCCGCCACCGACCCGGAAGCCCATGGCTATGTGCCCGGGCGGCCGCCGATGATCTTACCGAATTCTGACGTCCCCTCATGGGACGCCCGCAACTCCCCTGCTGCCTCTAGCGTGTTCGTACATCCCTGAGTGCGATCGGTCGGCGCAAGTCGTACTTGATGCCGGTCCATTCACATATCGCAGCACGGAATTACTGCAACTGGAGGAAACATGTCTCGAACCGTCAAGCGGAGCACCCGGCTGGCAACGGTCGCCGGGATGGTGGCGGCTGTCAGCGCGGGAATGATCGTGACCGCACCCGCGAGCCAGGCGGCACCGGTCGCGGCCTTCCGCCTCAGCAACTTCTCGGCGACCATCGCGAACATCTGCGTCCACACGGACGTCGCGACGAAGTGCTCGGGAAACATAGCGGCAGGAAAGAGCGAGGTTTACAAGGTGGAGTACAAGGGGGCCAGCAACTGGTACTGCACTGCGACCGCGAAAGGCCTGAGCGGCACCGCCAGCACCCCCTATTTCAGCCGGGCCAACGTCAAGGAATGCGCGGAGGTCGGCAACATTTTCGGCGCCAGCATCATGCTCAAGTGACCGTCACCGGGAGTTCCGAACATTGCCTCCGGCTCATATTACGGCTGAGCGGTCCGGAGGACTCTAGCGCCGTCGTCGCATCGAACGACCGCTGAGAGTCCCGCCGCCGCCCGGTCTCGTGGCCAGTGCCGCCACGAGACCGGGCGCCGGACGCGACGCGGGCGTACCGCGTCCGCCGCCGGGCTACGGCTGCGGTTCGAAGTCCCAGTACGGGCGGTTCTGCTGGCGGGCCGAGACCGTGTGGACGTGTTGGGGGCCCAGGGTGCGGGTCAGGGCCTTCAGGCCCGCTTCCTCGTGTTTGCCCGCCTCCGTGTCCTCGCGGACCGAGCGGA
Source organism: Streptomyces sp. NRRL S-244 (assembly GCF_000717915.1). GTDB lineage: Bacteria > Actinomycetota > Actinomycetes > Streptomycetales > Streptomycetaceae > Streptomyces. Next base: position 199,379 of record NZ_JOCX01000002.1, on the reverse strand, counting down.
GGTCGGCGGCCAGGGCGATCTGGGCGCTCAGGGTCATCGGGTGGTCCGGGCCCAGGATCTGCTCGCAGCCGCGGAGGGTTTCCCGGCTCAGGGACACCGCGTCCTCGAAGTGGCCCGTGATGTTGCGGTGGCCCGTGGCGTTCAGGGCGCAGCCCAGGGTCCAGGGGTGGCGGTCCCCGACCGCGCCGCGCATCCCGACCAGGGCCTGTTCCGCCAGGTTGAGGGCCTCGACCCGTTCGCCCTGGGCGCGCAGCACCAGTCCGAGGTTGCCCACCGTGCCGATGCTGTACGGATGGGCCAGCCCCAGCTGCGTCTGGTAGCCGCGTACGACCTCCTCCGAGATCCGGCGGGCCTCGCCGATGTCCCCGTACTCCCGCAGGTACGTCGCGTAGTCCGAGGCGACCATCAGGGTCCAGGGGAACTCCGCGCCGAAGACTCGGGTGGAGCGTTCCAGGACGCTGCGCAGCCGGGCCCCGGCGCCCGGGATGTCCCCGGAGCGGCGCAGGCACATGCCGAGGTTGTGCTCGGCGCGCAGGGTCTGGGGGTGGTTGAGGCCGAGGACCTGGGAGTTGAGCTTGAGGCCCTGTTCCTGCCGGGCGAGGGCCTCGCGGTAGCGGCCCATCAGCCGCAGCCCCATCGCGCAGCCGATCCCGGAGGAGAGCGTCGCGATGTGCCGTACGCGCAGGACCCGCTCGCGCCGGCGCAGGGTGTCGAGGTCGGCGTCGTACGCCTCCTGATAGCGGCCGAGCAGGCGGAGTGCGACGGCTACGTTGTTCTCGGCGTTGAGGGTGGTGGAGTCGTCCTCGCCGAGCAGTTCGCGGTAGCGGGCGAAGGCGTGCTCCAGCAGTTCGCGGGCCTGGTCGAACTTGGCCGTGCTGAGCAGCACCCCGGCGTACGTGCTGGTGGCGCGCAGGGTTTCCAGGTCCCGGTCGCCGCGCTCGGCCAGCAGCCGGTCGGCGACCGATTTGGCGAGGGTCTCGGCGCGCTTGAAGTGGCCGAGCATCCGCAGGGCGCCGCCGTAGTGGTAGCTGAGCTCGCGGACCTGGTCGTGGTCGTCGCCGAGCATCGTGCGCCACTCGGCGTCGGTCCGCTCGGCGAGCCGCAGGCAGGTGCGGTACTCGCCGGCGAGGATCAGGTAGCGCAGGCAGTGCAGCAGGAAGGTCTGGATCCGCGGGTTGCTGCTGGTCAGGACGCCGGAGCTCTCCAGGTGCGGGATCAGCTCGGCGTAGCGGGGCCACAGCCGGGAGTCGGAGGGGCGGCCCGGGTCGGCGGCGGCGAGGACCTGCCGGACGGCGCGCGAGAGCGGTTCGGCCTCGTCCTCGGAGAGGTTCTCGCGGACGATCCCGTGCACCATGCGGTGCAGTTGCACGGTCTCCAGTCCGCCGCCCTCCTCCACCGACAGGTCGGAGTATTCGAGGCGGACGACCGAGAACTGGACGAGCTTGTTGAGGGCGGCGTTCCACCGGATCTGGTCGTTGATCAGCCCGGCGAGCTGCTCGGGCACGTCGGCGGCGGGGAACTCGCGCAGCAGCCGCAGCGGCACCGGCCCGGGCGCGAAGAACACGAAGAGCCGCAGCAGGGCGAGCGCGTCGGGGAAGTTCTCCCGGACGTTGTTCAGCAGTATCGCGAGGGCGGTGGGGAAGGGCAGCGGGTAGTCGTCGGAGACGGTGACGGCCTCCCGGGAGTCCAGTCTGCGCTGGAGCAGGGCCAGGTAATCGCCCACCGTCAGCGGGGAGTCGGCGAGCCAGCCGGCGGTCTGGTCGAGGGCGAGGGGGTAGTCCTCCAGGGCCTCGGCGAGCTGGTCGGCCTCCTCGCCGGTGAGCCGGCGGGCCCGGCGCCGGATGAAGGTGATCGACTCGGGCCGCGCGTACAGCGGGACTTCGAGGAGGCTGGTGTGCCGGGAGGCCCATTCGCGGTTGCGGGAGGTGATGATCACGTCGCCGGCGCCCGAGGGCAGCAGATCGGTGAGGTCGTCGGGGTTGTCGCAGCCGTCGAAGACCACCAGCCAGCGGCTGTACGGGGATCCGCGCCGCAGTGCCTCCAGGACGGCCCGGATCTGTTCGCCGTAGCTGCCGGCGCCGCGCGGCAGGCCCATCGCCGGAGCCAGGTCGGCGAGCCGCTCGCGCAGGGTGGGCCGGTCCTCGGCGGGGACCCACCACACCACGTCGTACTCGGAGGCGAAGCGGTACGCGTACTCGGTGGCGACCTGTGTCTTGCCCACCCCGGACAGCCCGAGCAGGGTGACGGTCGAGGCGCCGGGCGGGGCCTCGGCGAGGGCGGCGCGCAGCCGGCCGATGACGTCGTTGCGGCCGGTGAAGCGCGGGTTGCGGCGCGGGACCCGGCCCCAGATCTCGGGCGGGTCGTTGGGGAAGCGGGGCCCGCGGCGGCCGGTCTCGGCGCCGATCCGGTCGGTGGGCAGTTCGAGCCGGCGCAGCACCCGGTACTCCGCCTCGTACGCGTCCAGGCCCCACAGGTCGGTCTTCTCCAGTACGGCGACGGCGCTGGGCAGCGGCGCGTCGGTGAGGCAGACGGCCGCGAACCGGTCGGGGTGGGCGTCGGTGACGGTGCGCAGGGCGGTGTTCCACTCCTCGTCGGTGTGGGCGGCGGCGGAGAAGTAGCGCTCGCTGAGGATGAGCAGGACCCGGCTGCCGCTGCGGGCCAGGTCGTCCAGGGCGGGGGCGAGGCCGGGGGTGGAGCGCGGGTCCCAGCGGGCGAGGGCAACGCGGTGGCCGTGCTCCTCCAGGCGGTGGGCGATCCACACGGCCCAGGGCCGGTTGAACCCGGCGAAGCTGATGACGAAGCGCTGCGGCTGCGCGGCTCCGTCGCGGTCTCGGTCCTGGCGAAGTCCGGTGGTCATGCGGCCGTCTCCCTGGCATCCGGGCGGTGGACGGGCTTGAAAGGTACCGCAGCGGACGGTCCGTCAGCCCTCTGCGAACGGGGCGAGTTCGGGGTGCCGTGCGCACCAGGCGCGGCGCTCCCCGTCGACGGCGCGGCGGGCAACGGCGTGCTGGTCGCCGGGCGGCGGCAGGTCGTCCATGGCCCGTTCCGCGAGGGCCATGGCGGCGATGAACTCCCGTCCCGTCGGGGTGAGTTGTGGATGCCGGTGGAGCGCGGGGAGGACGGCGGCGACCTGGGCGCGGATCCGGGCGTGCTGGGCCCAGGCGCCGCGCGCGCCGTAGAGGGCGGCGCGCTGCCAGTACCCGGCCAGGGCCAGGTGGGCGTACGCGCCGTGCAGGAGCCCCTCCAACGGGCGGGGGTCGGGGCGCCAGGGGGCCCAGTGCCGGGGCGTGCGGTCGGCGGTGTGCAGGGTCAGGATGTCGGCGAGGGCGGTCAGCTTTCCGTGCTGGACCTCGTGGACGAGGGTGGCGGCCAGCGCGGGCGGGGCCTGCGTACGGGCGAGGACGGACCCGGCGGCCGCGGGCAGGGTGGCGCCGCTGGAGCGGGAGCCGCCGCCCAGCGGGACGACGGAGCGCAGCAGCAGGCCGATCTCGTCGGCGCGGGCGGTGTCGTAGCGGTCGAGCAGGGTGAGCGCCCCGGACCACTGGGTGTCCCAGCGCTTGTGGCCCTTGGGGGTGAGCCGGCGGGCGGGGCGGACGGGCCCCGGGTGGGCGGGCCCGGGGTGCGTGGGCCCGGGGGCCCGGTACGGGTCGAGGTCGTCGAGGGCGGTGCGGCCGCCGGGCAGGGAGTGCAGGACGAGGGCGGCGGGGTCGTCGGGGTCCCAGCAGCCTTCGGTGAGGGCGAGCGGGCCGGGCCGGGCGGGGCGCAGCAGTCCGAGGGTGGGCAGTACGAGCCGGCCGTGCACGGGCCGCAGGGTGGCCTTGAAGGCGATCCCGGAGCGCAGGGCCGCGGCGACGGCGAGGGCTCCGAGGTGGCCGAGGTCGGCGGGGGGCCCGTACGGGGCGTGCAGCCGGCGCAGGGTCTCCTCGGCCCACACCCCGGTGGCCGGGTAGTGCAGTACGTCGCGGACGGCTTCGGGGTCGTGCCGTTCGGCCTCCTCCAGCAGGGCCCAGTGGTCGGCGGCCTCTCCCGCCCGGCCGCCGGGGGCGGCGTCGAGGACCCCGCGCAGCAGGACGAGCCGCTTGGAGCGGCGGATGTCGCGGACCAGGCGGGTGCCGTCGGCGGAGGGCTCGGTGGACGCGAGGGCGCTCAGGGTGGCCGAGGTGACGGTGAACCCGGTCAGGGGCGCGCTCATGAGGCGGCCGCCCGCCGGGGCGCCTGGCCGGCGGATGACGGGGCGGCGGTGAACGGCGCGGCGGCGACCGGCCCGCCGGCCAAGGGGCTGACCGGCGCGGCGGTCGACGGGCCTGCGGCCGGCGGGCCGAGGGGGCCCGCGCCCGGGGCGGCAGCCTGCGCGAGCGCCTGGCCTGCGGCAGGCGGGCCGGCAGCCTGCCGGTCTCCCGGCGGGGCCGTGGCCTGTCCGGCGCCCGGCTGTCCGGCGCCCGACTGTCCGGCGCCCGGTTGTCCGGCGCCCGGCTGTTGCCCGGGGGCGGCCTGCGCCGCGGCCGTGTGCAGCGCCTTCGCGATGTGGCGGATGAGGACCTGGAGGTCGGCGCAGTACACGGAGGGCTGCCGGAAGCCCTCGCCGGCGCGGTAGCGGTGCGGGTAGTGGCCGCCGCCGCAGACCCCGACGAGCTCGCAGGCGCGGCAGCCGTCGGCGAGCGCCTCGCGGCCGAGCTGGCGGGCGGCGAGCCCGGGGTGGTCGAGGAACGCGTCGAAGCCGTGGCTCTCCACGGTCATCCCGGTGGCGGCCGCGCCCTCGTAGGCGGATTTGAGCGAGTCGGCCTGCTCGATGCCGCCGTCGGTCTCGATCACGGCGGTGGCGGCGGGGGCGAGGCCGAGGGTCTCGGTGGCGGCGGGCAGTCCGAGCAGCAGGGCGATGATCTCCTCGAAGATCCGGATCCGGGTCCGCAGCACCGCGTCGTGCCACCAGCGTTCGAAGACCGCGACGAGCCAGTCGGCGTACGGGGTGCGGGGCGGGTGGTGGCCGGGCGGCGGGGTGTCCCAGTTGGCCAGCGGGAGCAGCAGCCCGATGACCGGCGGGGCGAAGGCGAGCAGGGATTCGTACGTCTCCACCGGGTCCTGGGCGAGGTCGACGACGCAGAGCACCCCGGCGTAGCTCTCGGGGTGCCGGGCGAGCAGGCGCAGGCCGCGGGCGGCGGCGGCGAACCCCGGACGCCCGGTGCGGTCCACGCGGCGGGCGTTGTGCGCGGGCAGCCCGCCGTCGAGGCTGACGCCGACGCGTATCCCGGCGGCGGCGAGCGCGCCGAGCCGGCCCCGGGTGAGCAGGGTGCCGTTGGTCTGGACGGTGGCGGTGACCCGGGTCCCCGGCGAGGTCAGGGCGAGGGCGGCCCGTACGGCGTCGACGGGGGCGGCCAGTTCGGCGGGGGCGGTGAGCAGCGGTTCGCCGCCGTGCAGGACGAGGTCGACGCGGGCCAGGTCGTGGGCGGCGGCGTGCTCGGCGATGCGGGCGGCGGCGCGGGCGGCGGTGGCCGGGGACATGGCGGCGGGCTGGCCGCGCCAGCCCTGGTCGGCCATCTCGTACACGTAGCAGTAGGTGCAGGCGAGGTTGCAGCGGCTGCGTGTCTTGAGCACGAACTGCCGTACCGGGTACGGCCGGTGGCCCGCGGCGCGGAGCGCGGGCACGTCGAGCCGGGCGTACGGCCAGGGCGCGTGGACCAGGTGGTTCCGTAAGGAGGGCACCGAGGACGTCGAAGGCGTCGAGGGCAGCACGGCGTCGCTCGTGTCGGTCTGCCTCATCACCTGTACCTCCCGCGCCGCGGACGGTGCATCCCTGCCCGGCGGACGGCACCGGCTAACGGCGGAAACGGGACAACTGTGGGTGCTCTGCGTGGCCTTGGGACTGCGGTGCGTGAGGGGGTGCGGGTCAGGCCACCCCCGAGTCGAAGGCGTTGAGGATCTCCGCGGGGTGGGTGACCCGCTCCACCATGCCTTCGATGACCCGGGCCAGCACGGGGTGGTCGATCCCGCGCAGTGCGGCCAGATCGAACCCGGAGAGGTCCGGTAACTGCCCCGGGCAGGCGGAGCCCGCCGTTTCCGCTTCATGCTGCCGAGTCACCATGGGCTGCCCGTCCCCCCGTCGAGTCGCGTGTCGATGGTCCACTACCCACTTACGGGGATCACAGCCCCGCCTCCAGGGTGCGGACCCGGGATCCCAGGGCCTCCCGCCGGTCGGCGGCCGGATCCCCCAGCCGGGTCCACAGCTCCAGCGCCGAGCGGTACGCGTCCAGCGCCGCCCGGGGCCGCGCCAGGCGTTCGAGCACCTCGCCGCGCAACTCCTGCACCCGCGCCCCCAGTTCCACCGCCACGTCCCGCCGCTCCTCGCGGTCCGCGGCCAGCGCGCAGCGCCAGGCCCGCCGGTAGGAGTCCACGGCCCGGTCCAGCCGGTCCGGCGCCCGGGTGTGCGCGTGGATCTCCTGCTGGACGTCCCCGTGCTCGCGCCAGGCGCGGGCCTGCTCCAGCGGGCTGCGGCTCTGCCGGACGGCCAGTTCCAGCAGGTACTCCGCCTCCCGCAGGTCCACGACGTCCCCCTCGTACGCGTGCCGCAGCCGCAGCCCCTCCGCGAGCCGCACCAGCCGCTGCGCGGAGCGGGCGTCGGACTGCGGGACCGCGGCCCGGCTGTCGCGCAGCACCCGTACGGCCGCCGAGGTGAACCGCCGCCCGTCGGCGGCCCGCGCCCGGTCCAGCAGGACGTCGCCCCACTCGGGCAGCAGCTCCCCGTACGCCTCCGCGTCGCGCGGGATCAGCCGGCGGGCCCTGCCGTACGCCTCGGCCGCGTCCTCCAGTGCGGCCGGCTCCGCGTCCCGCGCGTACCGGGCCCGGTGCACGCGCGCCAGGCACACCAGGGCGGCCAGCCGCAGCTCCGGGTCGCCGGTGGCCTCGGCCAGGGCCAGGTCGAGCTGCCCGGCCGCCTCCTCCAGCCGCGCCGGCAGGTACCGCAGGGCGGTGGCCAGCTCCACCCGTTCGCGGGCGGCCGCCGCTCCCGAGGGCTCGGCGGCCAGCCCGGCCGCCAGGTGCTCGGCGGCCTGCCCGGCCAGCGCCGTGCGCTCCGCCGGGTCGGGGGTGCGGGGCAGCAGGGCGAGCAGGACCCGGCCGAGGGCGGGCCGCACCGCCGGGTCGGCGGCGGGGGCTCCGGTCACCGCCTCCAGCGCGGAGCGCGCCTCGAGCAGCGCGCCCGTGTCCTCGCGGAGCTCGCCGAGGCGGACCAGGGTCCGGGCCCTGCGGACCACGCAGTCCAGGCGCAGCCGCGGGTCCAGCTCCGGGTCGGGGTCGCCGCCGACGGCCGCGAACTCCCGTTCCGCCGCGGCCAGCAGTCCGGGGTCCGGCTCGGCCGCCAGGGCCCGCTCGTACAGGATCCGGCCGAGTACGGCCCGGGCCGGCGGGGTGCCGAGTCCGGCCACCGCCCGCTCGGCCTCGGCGAGCAGTTCGGGGTCGCGCTGTCCGGCCCACAGCCGCAGCAGGACGGCGGCCAGCTCGCACTCCGCCTCGCCGGGCGCGTCCCCGGGCCCGGCGGGGGCGGCGACGGCCCGGCGCAGTACGGCGACGGCCTCGTACAGCCCGCGCGGGCCGCCACCGCCGTCCTGGTCGTGCGCGGCGAGCCGGTCGCGGGCCGTGCGCACCGCCCAGGCCCGCCCGGGCGGGGGGACGACGGGCTCGGGGACGCCCGGCTCCCCGGCGGGCGGCCCGGGCAGGTAGCGCCGTACGACGCGGGCCGAGACCTCGGCGAAGGCCTGCGGGAGCCGCCCGGCGGGGACCCGTTCCTCGCCGCCCTCCTCGACCGGCGGGGCGCCGGTGAGCTGGGAGACGGCCAGGGCCGGGAAGTTGCGTACGCCCCGCCCGAAGTGCGCGAGCACGTACTCGGAGCAGTGCTTGAGCACCAGCGCGGCCTCGTCCCGGCCGAGCGGGCCGAGCAGGACGTCCTGGACGCCGGGCACGAACTCGTACCACTGCCCGGCGGCCTGGCCGCGCCGCAGCAGCCCGCTGAGCAGCACCTCCGCCAGGTCCGAGGGCTCCGAGTCGGGCAGCATCGTGCGCTGGACGAGGGCCATCACGGGCAGGGTCAGCGGCGCCGCCGACAGGTACACGGCGAGCTGTACGGCGCGCGGCGAGGCGGAGGCGCGGAAGCGGCGCACCAGCTCGCGCGGCGGACGGACGGCGCGCGGAGGCGGGAGGGGCGCGGCGGGGTGGTCGGCGAGCACGTGGCCCACTTCGGCGGGGACGGGCCCGGTGCCGAGCCCGGCGACGAGGCGGGCCCAGGAGCCGAGCGCGATGGCGCTGGGCGGCAGGACGGGCACGGTGAGCCCACCGGTGTGCCGCCCGCCCCGGACCGGCCGGTCGGGGCGGAAGCGCAGCTTCCCGGGGCCGCCCTCGGCGCGGGTGAGGACGCCCCGCTCCGTCGGCAGCCAGCTGCGGCTCCACAGCCGCTGCGGCAGCGGCTGGACGACGACGCAGGGGGTGCACTCGGCCCAGCGGTGCAGCAGCCGCTGGGCCTCGCCCTCGCGCCAGAGCGGGCCGGCGCAGTCGGAGACGACCATGGTCAGCGCCCGCCCGGTGGGGTCGCGCAGCTGGTCCCCGGAGCGCAGCCGGGTGCCGGGGCCGGGTCCGCGCCCGACGGCGGCCCGGCCGTCGCCGAGCCGGTGCAGGTAGTGCACCTGGACGTCGCGGAAGGCGCCGAGCCGCTCGCACACGGACCGCAGCTCCTCGAACATGTCGTGCCAGACGGCCATCGACGGGGAGGCGTCCATGACGAGCCGTACGGTCGCCTCGCGCCGGCTCTCCGGCCGCAGTACGGGGATGACCAGCCCGAGGGCGCGGGCGCTGGCCTCGGCGGTGGCCGGCTCGTCGAGCACCAGGCGGGTGGGCGGGCCGGGCGGGCGGTGCCGCTGGAGGGCGCGCAGGGCCCGCTGGATCTCCAGGATCCGGGGCAGCGCGGCGGCGCCGGGGACCCGTACGGGCACTCCGGCGCCGCCGGGGAACTCGGCCGTCTCCTCCGCGACGGTCCCCAGCACCCGGGAGGCGTAGAGCCGCACCGGGTCCTCCGGTTCGGGCTCGGGCCGTACGGGCTCCTCCTCGGCCGGGGTCGCCCCGCCCGCGGTGCGCGGCCGCCGGGGCGGGGCGGTGCGGCCTCGGTCGGGGGCGGCGGAGCCGGGCGGTCCGATCCGCCCGGCCAGCCACAGCGCGTCGGCGAGCTCCTCGGCGGTGGGGTCGAGCCCGGCGGCGCGCAGCAGCCCGGCGAGGTCGCGCAGGGCGGCGGGTACGGGCGCCGGGCCGCCGGGTCCGGGCGCCGGGGCGGCCGACGCGGAGGGGCCGGGCGCGGAGGGGCCGGGCGCGGAGGAGGCGGGCAGGGGTGGCCGGTCCATGGGCACGGGCGCTCACCTCGGGCGGTCGAGGCGCTGGATGAGCAGGTCGGCGAGGTCCTCCCGGGTGGGCGGGGCGGCGTAGTGGGTGAGGTAGATGGCGTTGAGCAGCTGGTCGGCGGCGACGAGTTCGGACTGGGAGCGGCTGAGGAACTCCCGGATCAGGTCGGCGCCGAGCTGGGCGGCCTCCTCGCCGAGGTGTGCGCGGACCATCGTGGCGAGCCGTTTCTCGCCCGGCTGCCCGAGCTTGAGCTGGATGCAGCGGCGCAGCAGGGCGGCCGGGAAGTCCCGTTCGCCGTTGCTGGTCAGGATGATGAAGGGGAAGGCCCGGCAGCGCACCCGGCCGCCCCGGACGGTGACCTTCGCCCCGTCGTCGGTGAGCACCTGCACCTCGGGCTCGGTGTCGGCGACGCGTTCGAGCTCGGGGAGGGCGAACTCGCCCTCCTCCAGGACGTTCAGGAGGTCGTTGGGGAGGTCGATGTCGCTCTTGTCGAGCTCGTCGATGAGCAGGACGCGGGGGCGTTCGGTGGGCAGCAGGGCCGTCCCGAGGGGGCCGAGGCGGATGTACTTCCCGATGCCGGGGGGCGTGCCGGGGCCGGGGCCCGGGCCCGCAGCGGACGGGCCGCCGCTCGCGGCGATCTGTACGTCCTGGAGCCGGGCGATGGCGTCGTAGCGGTACAGGCCCTCCTGGAGCACGGTCCGCGAGACCACGGGCCAGCGCAGCACCCGGCCGAGTTTCAGCTCGTGGGCGACGGCGTGCGCGAGGGTGGACTTCCCGGTTCCGGGGTAGCCGGTCACCAGCAGCGGCCGGCGCAGGTACAGGGCCGCGTTGATGGCCTCCAGCTCCTCGGGCTCGGGCCGGTGCAGCTCGGCCGCCTGCCGGTGCGCGCCCAGGCGCCGTGCGACGTTGCCGTCGGCGGTGTCCGCCGGTCCCCCGGGCTCGCCGACGGGGCCGCCGTCGAAATCCCGCCACGGCGGCGGATCGGGCAGGGCCTCGATCCCGTCGTGGGGTTCGCCGACCCCCCGGTAGATGAGCCATTCCTCGTTCACGCCTGCTCCCTCCCCCTCCCGCCCGTCACAGGTCGCCCTGCAGCGGCTCGTCTTCGGGCAGCGCGCGGGCCGGGTCCTCCCATACGAGGGCCATCCCGTCCGCCCAGTACGCGTCGGGGTCGGCCCCGTGCGCGCGTGCCCGCAGTGCCTGGAGCCGGACCGGCAGCGGCGCTCCCCGCGCCGCCTCCGTCAGCTCCTCGCGCAGCCCGCGGTGGAACGGCGCGCAGTCGGCCTCCGGGTCCTCCGGGGGCCGCCGGGTGACGGCCACTCCGTACCCGGCGTCCCGGACCCCGTACAGGGAGCCGCGGGTAGGCTCCGCTTCGGCGGCCCGGCAGTGCACGGGCACGGTGTTGTCCGGCAGCGTGTCGAGCCATTCCGGCGCCGGGGTCCTGGGGCGGCCGCGGTCGCAGTCGGCCCGCTCGTCGAGCAGCGGACCGGCCTGGACGCGGGTCCAGCGGTCGGCCCGGCGGTGGTCGGCCTCGTCGTCGTTCGGGATCCGGCCGGTCCCGGCCGGGTAGCGGAACACCACCGGCCGCTGGACGCCCAGCGGGGTGCGGCCGGCCACCGTCCAGGTGTCCACGGGCAGGCCGAACAGCTCGGGCGCCACGGCGACTTCGAGGAGGGCCGCCGCGTCGTGGGTGTCGCAGCGCCGGAAGGCCTCGGCGAGCGGGACCCGCAGCACCTCGGCGAGACCGGCCCGGGTGGCCCGTACGCCCGAGTCCACCGGGGTCACCCGGCCGGGGTGGGCGGGCCCGTAGAGCACCGAGACGCGCCAGTCGTAGACGTCCTCCCAGCCGTGCGCCCAGGCCTCCAGCAGTACGGAGGGCCCCTGGGGCAGGGCGCCGGGCGGCCGGGCGTGCCCGTACGGATGGCGATCGGCCTGGGCGCGGCGGCGCCGGTCGCGCTGCGCGAGGCCCTGTTCGTGCCGCTCGCCCAACTCCCGCCGCAGGGGGCGCCACAGCCGCTCGGCGGTGGCCCGTACCCAGTCCCACAACTCTTCGTCGGCGCCCGGGGAGGGCGGCTCGCGGTGGTCGGCGACGCTGACGTCGGTCGCGTACCGGAGCATCGCGGCGGCCTCCCCGGCGCCGCCGGGCGGGTCGTGCAGCATGCCGAGCCCGTCGCGCCAGCTGAGCGGGGCCGGCAGGCCGGGGTCCGGCTCCTCGCCGCGGGCCGCCTCGACCAGGGCGCGGACGGCCTCCGAGGAGCGGGGCGGGGGCAGTTCGGCCAGCAGCCCGCACAGGGTGGTGCGCTCGGCGGCGGTGAGCCGCCTGCGGCCCTCGTACGGGCCCTCGCGGGCCGGGAGCTCGTCGTGGACGTCCGTCCAGGTGCGGCGGCTGCCCCGGTCGCTCACGTGCTGGTCGTAGTGGTACAGGTCGTGGGCCTGCATGACGCGGCGGTAGAGCCCGACCTGGCCGGTGGCGGCCAGCGGGAGGGTCCGTAACTGCACGACGGACACGGCCAGTCCGCCGCCGCCGTTGTGGCGGCGGGCCTTGACCACGCCGACGACCTCGCCGCGGGCCAGGTCCACGACCGGGCCGCCGGACATGCCGGGCTCGATCTCGTCGTCGTCGCCGAGGCGCAGGGCGGCGCCGCCGGCGGCGGTGCCGCGCAGCCGGGTGGTGCGGCCGGTGATCTCGGGGGCGCCGAGGTCCTCGGTGCAGCCGAAGTAGGCGACCTCGTCGAGGCGGGGTCTGCCGCGGTCGGTGAGCCGTACGCAGGCGTGCGTGATCGGGGCGAGGACCCGGACCAGCGCCAGGTCGGGCAGGTCCCACAGGGCGCGGCGGGCGGGGCGGCGCTCTTCCAGCCGCTCGGGCAGGACGCACTCGACGCGGCCGGTGACGGTGCCGGTGGTGCCGTCGGCGCCGGAGGAGAAGGTGATGCCGAGCTCACGCCCCACGAGACGCACCGCTGCACCCCCTTCACCGACGACGTGCGCGCACGTCAGGACCCAGCCCGGGGCGATGAAGAAGCCACTCCCCCAGGTGGGACCGGTCCCATGGGGTGCATACCCGTCCGGGGCCGCGTGGACGCGCACGGTGGCCGCCTGGACGAGGGGTTCGAGGAGCTCGAAGGCGCGCGCGGTGCCGCCCGTGCGCCCGTCCGGCATCCCCTGCCCCCTCAGGTGTGGAGGCCGTCCAGGCTAGCGCCGGGCCCCGCAAGAGGGGAGGTCTCGCCGGGTATGCGGATTATCCTGGCGGGAAACGTCCCCTGCACACCTTCATCACGGCACGGAGCCCGACTTGTACTTCACCGATCGCGGCATCGAGGAGCTGGAGAAGCGGCGCGGCGAGGAGGAGGTCACCTTCGAGTGGCTCGCCGAGCAGCTGCGCACCTTCGTCGACCTGAACCCGGACTTCGAGGTCCCGGTGGAACGCCTGGCCACCTGGCTCGCCCGCCTGGACGACGAGGACGACGAGGACGAGTAGTCCACACGTGGGACGTACTGTCCCCGGGTACGGCGAAGGGGCCCGACCGTGACGGTCGGGCCCCTTCGCCGCGCTCGGGGACGGGCCGCGATCAGGCGGCCTTGGTCTCCCAGAAGATGCGGTCGATCTCGGCGATGAGCTCGAGGGCCTTCTGGCCGGTCGCCGGGTCGTTCGACGCCTTGGCGGCCGAGAGGGCCTTCAGGGTGTCGTTGACCAGGGTGTGCAGCTGCGGGTACTTCTCGAAGTGCGGGGGCTTGAAGTAGTCGCTCCACAGCACCGAGACGTGGTGCTTGGCGAGCTCGGCGCGCTGCTCCTTGATGGTGATGGCGCGCGCGCGGAAGTCGGCGTCCTCGTTGGCCTGGTACTTCTCCTGTACGGCCTTGACGGACTCGGCCTCGATGCGGGCCTGGGCAGGGTCGTACACGCCGCACGGAAGATCGCAGTGGGCGGAGACCTTCGCCTTGGGGGCGAAGAGGCGGGAAAGCATGGAGTTTGTCCTCCTCGTGATCGTCTTCTCAAGAGGGGAGATTACTCCGTGGGAAAGGGGATTTCGCGAGCGGCCCCGTGGGCTTAGGACAAAAGTCCAGGGTGGCGTCCGGACCGGTGAGCGAATGTACGGGAGGCTGCGGCAGCATGCGCAGTGAGGTGAGAGCGGGCGAGGAGGTCGCGCACGGTGGAGAGAAGGCACTCGCGGATGGCGTTCGAGGTACTGGAGGTGGCGGGGCCCTCGATGGTGCCGACGCTGCTGCACGGGGACCGGCTGGTGGTCCGGTACGGGGCGGCCGTGCGCCCGGGTGACGTGGTGGTGCTGCGCCACCCGTTCCAGCAGGACCTGTTGGTGGTCAAGCGGGCGGTGGAGCGGCGGCCGGGCGGCTGGTGGGTGCTCGGGGACAACCCGTACAACGAGACCGGCGACAGCACCGACTACGGGACGGTGCCCGAGGAGCTGGTGCTGGCGACGGCGGTGCTGCGCTTCCGGCCGCGCGCGGCGGATCAGAGTTCGCTGAGGGCGCGGCTGTCCTGGGCGGCGTCGGCGCTGCGGCCGCTCTGGCCGGACGCCTCGGCTTCCAGCCGTTTGCGGGCCCGGTAGGCGGCCACGTTGGCGCGGGTGGCACAGCGGTCGGAGCAGTAGCGCCGGGAGCGGTTGGTCGAGGTGTCGAGGTAGGCGTTGCGGCAGGGCGCGGCCTGGCACAGGCCGAGCCGGTCGGGGCCGTGCTCGGTGAGGTGGAAGGCCAGGCCGAAGGACGCGATCGCGGCGTAGCCGGCGGAGGCGTTCGAGGGGTGGTCGGCGAGGTGGATGTGCCAGTTGGGGCGGCCCTCGTCGTCGAGGTACTCGTGGCCGGAGACCTGCGGGCTGACGGGGAACTCCATGAGCAGGGAGTTCAGCAGGTCGACCGCGAGGGCGTGGTCGCCGCCGTCGGCGGCCTCGAAGACGGCGCGCAGCCGGCCGCGGACGTTGCGGAAGCGGGTGACGTCGGTGTCGGTGACGCGGCGGGCCATCTGCGCGCTGGCGCCGAACAGAGCCCGGACGGCATCCACCGAGGTCAGCGAATCCTTGTTGCGGGCCGGCTCCTCGGTGTTGACCAGGCGCACGGCATAGTCCGAGTAATGGGCCAGTTCCACTTGTAGTCCTTACGGCTGCGGATTAGGGTCTCGAAGTAACGGCCGAGACTTCTTCGAGGGTATTACGACTGGAGGGTGAGCGATGGCGGAGACCACGACCGACTGGCAGGCCTGGCAGGAAAGCTGGGACCGGCAGCAGGAGTGGTACATGCCCGACCGCGAGGAGCGGTTCCGGGTGATGCTGGACATGGTCGAGGCACTGGTGGGACCCACCCCCCGGGTGCTGGATCTGGCGTGCGGTACGGGAAGTATTACGGACCGCGTCTTCCGGCGGTTCCCGGAATCCACCAGTACGGGCGTCGATCTCGACCCGGCGCTGTTGACCATCGCACGGGGCCACTTCGACGGCGACAGCCGTGTCACGTTCGTCACCGCGGACCTCAAGGACCCCGACTGGACCTCGGCGCTCCCGTACGACACGTACGACGCCGTCCTGACGGCCACCGCCCTGCACTGGCTGCACTCCCCGCAGCTCTCCGTGCTCTACGGGCAGCTCGCCCCGCTGCTGCGCGAGGGCGGGGTCTTCATGAACGCCGACCACATGCCCGACGCCGCGACCCCGCGCCTCAACGCCGCCGAGCGCGCCCACCGGCACGCCGCGATGGACCGGGCCCGCGCGGCCGGGGCGCTGGACTGGGCCGACTGGTGGGCCCTGGCGGCCGCCGACCCGGTGCTCGCCGAGCCGACGAAGCGCCGGTACGAGATCTACGGCGAGCACGCCGACGGGGACACCCCCGACGACGCCTGGCACGTGCGGACCCTGCGCGAGGCGGGCTTCGCGGAGGCCCGGACGGTGTGGCGCTCACCCTCGGACGCGCTGGTCCTGGGCCTGAAGTAGTGGCCTTGTAGGAAAGTGAGAACTTTCCGCGGCCCGCCACGCACACGAGAGGGGCGGTACGGGAATCCCGTACCGCCCCTCTCGGCCGTTCGCCGTGCTTACAGCACCTTGGACAGGAACGCCTTCGTGCGGTCGTGCTGGGGGTTGCCCAGCACCTCGCGCGGGTGGCCGGACTCGACCACGACGCCGCCGTCCATGAAGACGAGGTTGTCGCCGACCTCGCGGGCGAAGCCCATCTCGTGGGTCACCACGATCATGGTCATGCCCGACTCGGCCAGGTCCCGCATGACGTCGAGGACATCGCCGACGAGCTCCGGGTCGAGCGCCGAGGTGGGCTCGTCGAAGAGCATCAGCTTCGGCTCCATGGCCAGCGCGCGGGCGATCGCCACACGCTGCTGCTGGCCGCCGGAGAGCTGGGTGGGGTAGTTCCCGCCCTTGTCGCCCAGGCCCACGCGGTCGAGCAGCCGGATGGCGCGCTCGCGCGCCACCGCCTTGGACTCGCCCTTGACCATGACGGGGGCTTCCATGACGTTCTCTATGGCCGTCATGTGCGGGAAGAGGTTGAAGCGCTGGAAGACCATGCCGATCTCGCGGCGCTGGGCCGCGACCTCGCTGTCCTTCAGCTCGTAGAGCTTGTCGCCCTTCTGCTTGTAGCCCACCAGCTGGCCGTCCACCGAGAGGCGGCCGGAGTTGATGCGCTCCAGGTGGTTGATGCACCGCAGGAAGGTCGACTTGCCGGAGCCGGACGGGCCGACCAGGCAGAAGACCTCGCGCGGCGCGACCTCGAGGTCGATGCCCCGCAGGATGTGGGCGGCTCCGTACGACTTGTGGACGCCCTCGGCCTTGACCATCGGCTGAGTGGTCATCGCGCGACCTCCGTACGGCGGAACATGTTCAGGTTGGCCTTCAGACGCTGGAACGGCGTCGGAGGCAGGTTCCGCGTGGAACCACGGGCGAAGCGGCGCTCCAGGTAGTACTGGCCGACGCTGAACACACTGGTCAGAGCCAGGTACCAGAAGGAGGCCACGAACAGCATCTCCATGATGGCACCGGCCGTGTTGCCGATGTTCGACGAAGCCCGCAGGAGTTCCGTGTACTGCACCGCCGAGACCAGGGAGGAGGTCTTCAGCATGTTGATGAACTCGTTGCCGGTCGGCGGGATGATCACGCGCATCGCCTGCGGCAGCACGATCCGGCGCATGGTCTTCGTCTGCGGCATGCCGAGCGCGTGGGCGGCCTCGGTCTGGCCCTCGTCGACCGACTGGATGCCGGCCCGGACGATCTCCGCCATGTACGCGCCCTCGTTCAGGCCGAGGCCCAGGAGGGCGACCATGAACGGGGTCATGATGTCGACGGTCTCGTTCTTGTAGATCGGACCGAGGTTGATGTACTGGAAGATCAGCGACAGGTTGAACCACACCAGCAGCTGGACGTACACCGGGGTACCGCGGAAGAACCAGATGTAGAGCCAGGAGACGGCGCCGGTCACCGGATTCTTGGAGAGGCGCATCACCGCGAACAGGATGCCGAGCACGAGGCCCAGCGCCATGGCCGAGACGCTGATGATCACGGTGTTGCCGAGACCGCTCAGAACCGCCGGGTCGAACAGCTTGTCGCCGACCGTCGCCCAGATGACGTTGCCGTTGGCGAACGCGTAGACGAGCCAGACGAGCAGCGCGACGACCACGACGCCGCTGACCCAGCGGCCGTAGTGCCGTACCGGAATTGCCTTGATGGCCTCGTACGGGAGGCCCGAGGCGCCGGGTCCGGCCGGCGGGTTCTCGGCCGGACCCTTTTCGATCTTGTCAGTCACAATGACTGCCCTTCAGTGGAGCGTGGAGCGCGGGACTTACTGACCTGCGTTGACCGTCGCGGACTTGACGGCGCTGTCCTGCACGTTCCACTTCTCCAGCGCCTTGGCGTAGGAGCCGTCCTTGATCGCGGCGTCGAGGGCCTGCTTGAGGGCGTCGCGGAGCTGGGTGTTCTCCTTGCTCACGCCGATGCCGAAGAGGCCGACGCCGCTCTGCTGGCCGGCGATCTCGAAGTCGTTGCCGCCACCGGAGGTCTTCACCGTGTAGGCGGCGACCGGGTAGTCGTTCAGGTCGGCGACGGCGCCGCCGGCCTTGACGCGGGTCTGCGCCTCGGCGTCGGTGTCGAAGGCCTGGATGGTGAGCTTCTTGTCACCGCACTTCTCGGCCTGCTTCTTGAACTCGTCCTCGTAGGTGGTGCCGCGCTGGACGGCGACCGTCTTGCCGCAGAGGTCGTCCAGGGACTTGATGCCCTCGGGGTTGCCCTTCTTGACGAGGAGCGAGAGGCCGGAGGAGAAGTAGTCGACGAAGTCGATCCCCTTGCCGATCTTCTGGCCCTTGTCGTCGAGGCCCTCCTGGCGCTGCTTGTTGTCGGTGATCGACGACATGATCGCGTCTTCGCGGCCGGTGTAGATCGAGGTGATCAGGCCGTCGAAGGTGCCCGCGGTGAACTGCATCTTCACGCCGAGCTGCTTGCCGAGCGCCTCGGCGATGTCGGGGTCGACACCGACGATCTTGCCGCCCTCGACGAATTCCATCGGGGCGTACGCGGAGTCCGTACCGATCTTGATGACACCGGCGTCCTGGATCTTCTTCGGCAGGGCCGAGAAGAGCGGGGCGGAGCTGTCCTTCGCCGTACCACCGGTGGGGGTCGACGAGGCGCCCTTGTCCGTCTGGTCGCCACAGCCGGTGAGGATCAGGGCTCCGGCGACCGCGATCGCGCCGACCGCGGCGATCCGGGACCGGGCGGCGGTCGTACGACGGGTGGTGCTTGCGGTCATGAGCTGGTTCCTCCGGCTGGCTGGTGGAGCATCCGAGAACGGTCGGGCACGCACCTTCGAGTGTCGCGACCTCGTGTGATTACGGCATCTTGCCATTCGGACTGACGCATTCAGGCAGTTCGTCAGGTCAAAATCGGATAACGGGTGGGTGGGGGTACCCAACAGGACTGCGGATTCGGGGGTTCGAGGCCGCAGGAACCGCTGTGACCTGGCCCTTTTGACGGACTATTTGCGGTCCGTCTCGCCCATTGGACGGAGTCGTTTGGACCTTTCGCCGAAAACGGGACAAGCGGTCTACAGTCGAGCAGGAATCGACTCGTCTGAGCAAGCGTTCTTCGGGTACAACGGATCCTTACACCCCTCATCCGGGGCTCAGGGCGCGCGTGCGGCGCGCCCGCGCGTACGAACCTCCCCTTCGCGGAGACGGGCCAACCGTCGATGCGGAGTACGGACGCGGTGCCCGCCCACCCCTTAACCAGGTGTGGTCACCCTCAACGATTCAAAGACTTAAGGGGCCAAGAAAGTGGCAGCGGAGATCGTCAATCCTCGCAGCGACAGCGCGACGGACAACAACCCGGACGCGGTGTTCGCGCTGCACCGGGGCGGCAAGATGGCCATCCAGGCCACGGTGCCGGTCCAGAACAAGGACGACCTGTCCCTCGCGTACACGCCCGGTGTGGCGAAGGTCTGCAGCGCCATCGCGGAGCAGCCCGAGCTGGTGAACGAGTACACCTGGAAGTCGAACGTGGTCGCCGTCGTCACCGACGGTACGGCCGTGCTCGGACTCGGTGACATCGGTCCCGAGGCCTCCCTCCCCGTGATGGAGGGCAAGGCCATCCTGTTCAAGCAGTTCGGCGGTGTGGACGCGGTGCCGATCGCGCTCGCGACCAAGGACGCGGACGAGATCGTCGAGACGGTCATCCGTCTGGCTCCGTCCTTCGGCGGGGTGAACCTGGAGGACATCTCCGCCCCCCGCTGCTTCGAGATCGAGCGCCGGCTCCAGGAAGCCCTGGACATCCCGATCTTCCACGACGACCAGCACGGCACGGCGATCGTGACCCTGGCCGCCCTGCGCAACGCCGCGAAGCTGACCGGGCGCACGCTCGGCGACCTGCGCGCCGTGATCTCGGGTGCGGGCGCGGCGGGCATCGCCATCGCCAAGATCCTCGTGGACGCGGGCATCGGCGACGTGTGCGTCACCGACCGCAAGGGCGTCGTCTCCGCCGACCGCTCCGACCTGACGGACGTCAAGGCGGAGATCGCGGGCCTGACGAACAAGACCGGCCAGACCGGCTCCCTGGAAGCGGCCCTGAACGGCGCGGACGTGTTCATCGGCGTCTCGGGCGGCACCGTGCCGGAGGCGGCGGTGGCCTCGATGGCGAAGGACGCGTTCGTCTTCGCCATGGCCAACCCGAACCCGGAGGTCCACCCGGACGTCGCGCACAAGTACGCGGCGGTCGTGGCCACGGGCCGTTCGGACTTCCCGAACCAGATCAACAACGTGCTGGCGTTCCCGGGCATCTTCGCGGGCGCCCTGAAGGTCCGCGCCAGCCGGATCACCGAGGGCATGAAGATCGCCGCCGCCGACGCCATCGCCGGTGTCGTGGGTGACGAGCTCGCCGCCGACTACGTGATCCCCTCGCCGTTCGACGCGCGCGTCGCCGAGGCCGTCGCGGCCGCGGTCGCGGCGGCGGCCAAGGCCGACGGCGTGGCCCGCCTGGCCTGACCGGGCAGCGGTACGCAAGAGGGGCCCGGCCGGATGTACATCCGGCCGGGCCCCTCTTTTTGTTGGGCACACCCTCCCCGCCCCCGAACCGGGAGGGGATGCTCCGCCTCAGCGCCTCAACGAAGCTGACGCTCCATCAATGAGAATGCGGCCACAAGGTGGCAGGCTCATGACGAGCCGGGCGGCATGGCGTGAATATTACCGCCACCCCAGGCTTGATCCTTACGTTCCGCTTCCCCTTTCAGGTCACACAAGACCGCACGTGGCACGCTTAGTTGAGTGCGCAACCAAAGATTCCGTTCAGCTCCCGGACGGCCCCATACGGACGCAGGAACACCCCCGCCCGGTTCCCTCCGACGGCCACCGATCCGTACGGGGGGCCGTGCGACGAAGGCCTCACCGGCACGACCCCGACAGGTCTGGCCCGAGGCGCTACCGAGCGGTAGCGTCGCGGCATGTTCGCTGCCTACGCCGCCCGAATCGACCGTGACCAGCCGCTGAGCGGCCTCGTGCTGGGCGAGCGCCCGGCCCCCGAGGCCCGCCCCGGCTGGGTGACCGTGAACGTCAAGGCCGCCTCCCTCAACCACCACGACCTGTGGTCGCTGCGCGGGGTCGGTCTCGGCGAGGACAAACTCCCGATGATCCTCGGCTGCGACGCCGCCGGCACCGACCAGGACGGCAACGAGGTCGTCCTGCACTCCGTGATCGGCCAGAGCGGCCACGGGGTCGGCCCCGACGAGCCGCGCTCGATCCTCACCGAGCGCTACCAGGGCACCTTCGCCGAGCAGGTGACCGTTCCGGCCTGGAACGTCCTGCGCAAGCCCGCCGAGCTGTCGTTCGAGGAGGCCGCGTGCCTGCCGACGGCATGGCTGACCGCGTACCGGATGCTGTTCACCAACGCGGGCGTGCGCCCCGGCGACTCGGTACTGGTGCAGGGCGCGGGCGGCGGGGTCGCGACCGCCGCGATCGTCCTCGGCAAGGCGGCGGGCCTGCGCGTCTTCGCCACCAGCCGGGACGAGGCCAAGCGCAAGCGGGCGGTGGAGCTGGGCGCGGTGGAGGCGTACGAGCCGGGCGCGCGGCTGCCGCAGCGGGTGGACGCGGTGATCGAGACGGTCGGCGCGGCCACCTGGTCGCACTCGGTCAAGTCGCTGCGACCCGGCGGCACCCTGGTCATCTCGGGCGCCACCAGCGGGGACCGGCCGGCGCACGCCGAGCTGACGCGGATCTTCTTCCTGGAGCTCAAGGTGGTCGGCTCGACGATGGGGTCGAAGGACGAGCTGGAGGACCTGCTGGCGTTCTGCGCGGCGACCGGGGTGCGGCCGGTGATCGACGAGGTTCTGCCGCTGGACCGGGCGCGGGAGGGCTTCGAGAAGCTGGAGGCGGGCGACCTGTTCGGAAAGATCGTCCTGACGGTGTAGCCGCCGGATTGTCAATGACGGTTGACACCCTCCTGCCTGTCAACCTACATTGACAGGCATGACAGAAGCGACCGATCTCGCCGAGCGGGCCGGTGACCGCGATCCGCGGGTGGGCCTGCGTGCCGTGGCCGCCCTCCGCAGGCTGCTGGAGCAGCTGGAGGCCGTACAGGTACGCAGCGCCCGCGCGCAGGGGTGGTCCTGGCAGGAGATCGCGGCCGAGCTGGGCGTCAGCCGGCAGGCCGTGCACAAAAAACACGGGAGGGTCTGATGTTCGAACGCTTCACGCAGGACGCCAGGGACACCGTCGTGGGCGCCGTGGCCGAGGCCCGGCGGGCGGGGGCCGCCACCGTCACCGAGGAGCACCTGCTCCTGGCCCTGCTGGACCGGGGCGCGCTGGACCCGCTGGGCGTCGACCGCGCCGCGATGGCGGCGGACCTCGCCGCGGCCCGCCGCCGGGGCGGCATGTCCCGGGCGGACGAGGAGGCCCTCGCGGGCCTCGGCATCGACCTCACCGCGATCCTCTCCCGGGTCGAGGAGGCCCACGGCGAGGGCGCACTGGCCTCCGCCGCTCCGCGGCGGCGGACCCTGGGCTCCTCGCTCCGCTCGGCGCTGGGCCGCCAGGAGCCGCAGAGCCGGCACGTCCCCCTCGCCCAGGGCGCGAAGAAGACCCTGGAGCAGTCCCTGCGCATCGCGCTGGGCCGCCACGACCGCCACATCGCCACCCTGCACCTGCTGCTGGCCCTGCTCTCGCGCCCCGGCACGGCCGCCGAGGTCCTGACGGACCACGGCGTCACCTACACGACGGCCGAGGCGGGCTTGCGGGCGGCCTGACTCACGGACCTGACGCGCGGCGTGACGCGCGGCCCGGCTCGCGACCTGTCGCGACGGGCGGGCCGCCGCGGGCTTACCGCTTCGGCCGGAGCGTCTCCGCGAGACGGTCCGCGGCCGCCGCGAGGTGGGCCCGGGCCTCGGCCAGCTTGGCCGGGGTGACGCCGTGGTCGCGGGCCGCGTCGCGGACGTCGTCGCGGAAGCGGTCGAGCAGCCGGTCCAGGTCACGGGCCGGATCGCCGGTGGAGGCGAGGTCCTCGGCCCATCGCGGACCGGCGGCCGTACTGGCAGCGGCGGAGGCGGCATCGGTGGTCGTGGTGGCGTCCTTGCCGGTGCCGCCGAGCCAGCTGCCGGCCAGATTGCCCAGCACCCCGCCGGACTTCGCGAACTGCTCCTGGAACTGGACCGCGATCCGCATGACCTCCTCGCGCGCCCGCTCCTGCGCCTCCTTGGCCTGGCGGCGGGCCTGCTGGGCCTCCTCGCGGGCCCGGCGGCTCTCGTCCTTCGCCCGGCGCGCCTGCTCCTTCCACTCCTGTTTGGCCTTGCGCAGCTCCTCCTTGGCCGCCGCCCAGGACGCGTCCTCGACCGGGGCGGCCGACGCGGAGGCCGCGGCCCGCATCTCGCGCCGCAGCGCGCCCGCAGCGCCCCGTACGTCGTCGCGGATCTCGGCGGCCAGCTCGGAGACCGAGTCGCGGATCTCCAGCTCCAGGTCGGCGAGCTCACCGCCGCGGTCGGCCAGTTCGGCGCGGCCCGCATCCGTGATGGAGTACACCTTGCGCCCGCCTTCGGTGGCGTACGTGACCAGACCCTCGGCCTCCAGCTTGGCCAGCCGGGGATACACCGTGCCCGCGGAGGGCGCGTACAGGCCCTGGAAGCGCTCCTCCAGCAGGCGGATCACCTCGTAGCCGTGCCGCGGGGCCTCGTCCAGCAGCTTGAGCAGGTAGAGGCGGAGTCGGCCGTGGGCGAAGACGGGCGGCATGTCAGAGCACCTTCTTGTCGAGCACGAGGGGGGCGGCGGGGCCTTCGTCGGACGGAGCCTCGGCGGCCGGGCGGCGCAGCAGGGCGATGGAGCCCGAGACGGTGGTGGCCCTCAGGGTGCCGGTACCGGCGCCGAGCGTGCCGGCGATGCGCTTGGCGGCGAAGTGGCCGGAGACGAGCAGGTCCTCGAAGGCGTTGGAGACGCCGCCGGTGGCCGTGTTGGCCTCCACCCGCGCGTCGGCGGGGTGCGGGAGGCGGATGGCGACCTGCCCGGAGACGGAGTTCAGGGAGATGTCCACGGGACGCGGCGCGGCCGGGTCGAGGGCGAGGTCGATGAGCATGTCGCCGCTGACCGAGTCGGCCCGTACGCTGCCGCCCGCGCCGTCGACGACGGTCAGGCCGCCGGAGACGGAGTGGAAGCCGAGCTCGCCGGTGACGGACTGGGCCTCGACGCCGCCGGAGACGGTGTTCGCGCTGACCTTGCCGGACAGGCCGACGAGCGTGACGTCGCCGGAGACCCCGTGGACATCGGTGGCGGCGGCGATGCCGGAGACGACCGCGGCGGCGCCGACGGCCGCGAGCTGCACGCGGGTGGCGGCGGGGACGGTGAGGGTGACGGTGGCGCTGCGCTCCCAGGACTTGCGGCCGAGACCCGTGCGGGTCCAGGACTTCCAGGGCTTGCCCTCCAGCCACTCCTTGAAGCCCTGGGAACCGTTCCAGGGGAGGTCCTCGTAGGAGACGGTCAGGGTGCCGCCCTCCTGCACGACGTACAGCGGCGGCCCGTCGACCGCGGCCACCTCCAGGCGGGCCGGACCCTCGTCGGCGACGACGTTCACCGTGCCGCCCACGACACGGACGCGGAGCTCGGTCACCGGCTCCTCGAAGGTGAGCTTCTGCGGTTCGGCGACCGACCACGTCTTCTGCTCTGCCATGGTGCTGATCCTCCTCGGCGTACGGACACGGCACGCAACATATCGCGTCTTCTGAAGAACACGATATATCGCGGCTGCCCGAAGTCAAGCCTCGGCCCCTGCCCGCTCCCGCTCCGGAGTGCACCGGACCGCGCCGGGCCGCGCCGCACCGCAGGAGGGCAGCCGTCAGCGCCCCCGGGCCCCGGACGGGCGGCGGGGCCGGGTGTCGCGTTGTATCGCGGCTACGCCGCCAGGAGGGGGCTTTCGTGGTGGTGGAGCCAGGCGCGGTAGGGGGCCGCGCGCAGGGCGGCTTCGCGGTAGGCGGCGCGGAGGTCCTCGAAGACCTCGGCGTGGGCGCCCGGGCGGGTGGCCAGCAGCAGCCGGACCGCCAGGGGGTCGCCGGACAGCGGGCGGATCGCCATGTCGTCGCGCGGCCCCGACGTCGGCTGGCAGGGGGCCACCGCCTCGCCGGAGACGATCAGCGAGGTCGCGGTGTGGTAGTCGGCGTGCAGCACCGGCGGGTCCAGCCCGGCCCCGGCGAACACCCGGCGCAGGCCGTCCCATTCGCCGTCCACGGAGGGGTCGACCGTCCACCGGTCGGCCGCCAGGTCCTGTAACTCGACGACCGGCCGGCGCGCCGCCGGATGGTCCCGGGACATCGACACGAACTGCGGCTCGCGCTCCATCAGGATCCGCAGCTCCAGCCCGGCCGGCACCCGCAGCGGGCAGCCCTCCACCTCGTGGACGAACGCCACGTCCAGCTGCCCCGAAGCCACCATCCGCAGCAGGGCGTTGGCGGAGACGTCCACCACCAGCGAGGTCTCGGTGTCCGGCATCCGGCGGTGGATCCGGCGCAGCCAGCCGGGTATCGCGCGGCTGGCGGTGGAGCCGATGTTCAGCCGCGGCCCGCGCGCCAGCGCCCTCGCCTCGGCGACGAGCGCGGCCATCTCGGCCAGCAGCGGACGGGCCCGGCCGAGGACGGAGCGGCCGAACGGGGTGGGCCGGCAGCCGGTGCGCTCACGCAGGAACAGCTCGCCGTCCAGGGCGCGTTCGATGCGCCGCAACTGGGTCGTCAGGGAGGGCTGGCTCACGCCGAGCTGCCGCGCGGCTTTGTGCAGACTGCCGGCGTCGGCAATGGCGCACAGTGCGCGCAGGTGCCTCACCTCGAGCTCCATGACCCGAGAGTAGGCCGGTCCCAGCGGACCGCACCAGCCACTGATACCCCATCGAATCCCGCCATTCTCACGGAAGTTGACCTTCCGAAATCTTCCCGATAGGGCCGCACTATCGGTGTCTGACATCATCCGCCGGCCGCTCCCGCTCCCGCAGACTCCGGTACCGAACGACCCACCCCCCGCACCGGATGAGTAGGAGCCCCCCACATGCGCCACTCCCGTACGTCCCGAAAGGCCGTGCTGGCCGCCACCGTCGGCCTCGGCTTCGCGGCCGCCCTCGGCGCCGTCCCCACCGCCAGCGCCGCCCCCGCTCCCGTCGGCAACGCCGCGACCTTCTCGGCGTACGAGCGCTCGCAGGAGAACCAGGACGCGAACCGCGCCTTCTTCGAGGCCGTGCAGCGCTCGGTCGCCGAGCAGCGCGCCGCGAACCCGGGCGTCCTCGCGGTGACCGTCACGTACAACACGCGCAACGCGCCCAGCTTCCGCAGCCAGATAGCCAGCTCCACCCAGATATGGAACAGCTCGGTCTCGAACGTGAAGCTCCAGGAGGTCTCCTCCGGCGGGAACTTCTCGTACTACGAGGGCAACGACTCGCGCGGTTCGTACGCGAGCACGGACGGCCACGGCCGGGGCTACATCTTCCTCGACTACCGGCAGAACCAGCAGTACAACTCCACCCGGGTGACCGCGCACGAGACCGGACACGTGCTGGGCCTGCCGGACCACTACTCGGGCCCCTGCTCCGAGCTGATGTCGGGCGGCGGCCCGGGCACCTCCTGCCAGAACCCCTACCCGAACTCCGCGGAGCGCTCGCGCGTGAACCAGCTGTGGGTCAACGGGCTGGCTGCATCGGGCCTGGGCACGAAGAGCTAGCTAGAGCTCGGGGAGCTTCCCCACCTCGGCCGCGTACTCCGGGCAGTCCGGGTTCTTGCAGGGACCCGGCACCCACTCCGGGATGAAGATCCCGAGCGCCTTGCGCCTCCGTACGATCGTGTCGACGGGGCGCCCGCAGACCGGGCACGTGTGCTGCTCGTGCCCGGCCTGCGGGGCGATCGTGTCGTGCGGATGCGGATGCGGATGCGCATGCGCCCCCGGGTGGCGCCGATCCTGCTGTTCGTGCTGTTCACCGGCCATACCTCCACGGTAGGCCGGTTCCGTGCGTTCGGCGGCTTCAGCGCTCGACGTCGCGAGAGCGATTACGCCGCGCCCTGCGGCTCGCGCCACATCGGCCACATCAGCGGCCCCTCGGGCAGCCGCACCGCCTCGCCCGTGAACTGCCACCCGAGCCGCTCGTACAGCCCCTTGCTGCGCTCGCTGCTCGCCTCCAGGTACGCCGGCACGCCCTCGCGGTCGCAGCGCTCCAGCACCGGCCGCATCAGCTCGGTCCCGAGCCCCTCGCCCTGGCGGCCCGGGGCGACCGCGATCATCAGCAGGTACTCGTGCTCCTCGGCGGTCGGGTGGACCTCGCCCGTCAGCCGGCCGACCAGCTCGCACCGCTCGTTGTCGGGGTCGGCGGCCGCCCGCATCCTCGCCGGCACGTCGTCCTCGGCGGCTT
Source organism: Streptomyces sp. NRRL S-244 (assembly GCF_000717915.1). GTDB lineage: Bacteria > Actinomycetota > Actinomycetes > Streptomycetales > Streptomycetaceae > Streptomyces. The sequence continues at coordinate 172,668 of NZ_JOCX01000002.1, read as the reverse complement.
CCCCCTCAGGATCCCCCGCCGGGATCCGCAGCCACAGGGCGGCCGCCGATCCGTCCACCGCGTAGTCGATCCGGCCCTCCGCCAGCGCCACGTCCACGAAGACGCCCAGGAACCTGCCGTGCACCGCGGCCCGGTGCGCCGGGTCCGGGAAGACCCAGCTGCTCACCGGGTCGGTGCGGAAGGCCTCGTCGAGGAGGCGGGCCACCGCGTCCCGGTCCGACTGATCCGCCTGACGTATCTCCAGTGCCACTGGTCACACCCTTCGCTCACGTTTCAACGCCCGCGAGCGATCCTAGAGTTGGCCCGGAACGGCGGAAAGCCCCGTTCCGGCACCATGCGGTGCCGGAACGGGGCTTGCGTACGCGCCGTGCGTACGACCGTCCAGCGCCCGCTACGGGCTCACCGCGTACGCCGCGTCACGAACTCCGCCAGCGCCAGCAGCCCGCCCGCCGCCCCGAGGTCCGGCACCGCCCGGGACAGCAGCTGCACCGCCCGGCCCATCCGGTCCGCGGCATGGGCCTGGGCCCAGTCGCGCCCGCCGGCCCGGTCCACCGCCTCCGCGGCCCTGCGTACGTCGTCCGTGGTCATGGGCCCCGCGTACAGGGCCGCCAGCTCCTCGCCGGCCGTGGTCCCCGAGGTGAGGGCGGCCACGACCGGGAGGGACTTCTTGCGGGCGATCAGATCGGCCCCGGCGGGCTTGCCGGTGTGCACCGGGTCCCCCCAGATGCCGATCAGGTCGTCGATCAGCTGGAAGGCCAGCCCGGCCTCCCGTCCGAACGCGTCCATCGCGTCGACCTCGTCCGGCCCGGCACCCGCGTAGAGCGCGCCGAGCGCGCAGGCACAGCCCAGCAGGGCCCCCGTCTTGGCCGTCGCCATGGTCAGGCACTCGTCGAGCGAGACGTACGGGCGCTGCTCGAACGCGCAGTCCGCCTGCTGGCCGGCGCACAGCTCGATGACGCAGGTCGCGAGCCGCGCCGAGGCCGCCGCCGAGGCGGGGTGCGGATCCTCCGCCAGCAGCCGCAGCGCGAGCGCCATCACGGCGTCGCCGGTGATGATCGCGTCCGGTATCCCGAACACGGTCCAGGCGGTGGGCCTGCCCCGGCGCTTCGTGTCCTTGTCGATGACGTCGTCGTGCAGCAGCGTGAAGTTGTGCGCCAGCTCCACGGCCACCGCCGCCCGTACGGCGCCCTCGGCCTCCTTCTCGTCCAGGCCGCCCCCAAGGGCCCGGGCCGCGGCGAGCACGAGGGCGGGCCGGATGGCCTTGCCCGCGTTGCCCGCGGCCGGGGCGCCGTCCGCCTGCTCCCAGCCGAAGTGGTACATCGCCACGCGCCGCATCGAGCCGGGCAGGCTCTCGACCGTGCGGCGCAGTTCCGGGTTGACCGTTTCTCTTGTCCGCTCCAGCAGGGCCGCGGCCTCGTGCCCCTCGCCGGTCGTGATCGCCTCAGTGGTGCCCATGGCGTGTCCCCGATCCCCGATCCCCGGTGGTCCCGCTCGGCCGGCCGCTCAGCGCCAGCGGGCGATCTCGACGTTCTCCAGGATGCCGAGCGCGTCCGGCACCAGCACCGCGGCGGAGAAGTACGCGGTGACCAGGTACGAGATGATCGCCTGCTCGCTGATGCCCATGAAGCGCACCGACATGCTCGGCTCGATCTCGTCCGGGATGCCGGGCTGGTGGAGGCCGATGACACCGGACTCGTCCTCGCCGGTGCGCATGCAGAGGATGGACGTCGTCCGCGCGTCGCTGATCGGGATCTTGTTGCACGGGAAGATCGGCACGCCCCGCCAGGTCGTCATCCGGTGGCCGCCGACGTCGATCGTCTCCGGGACCAGGCCGCGCTTGTTGCACTCGCGGCCGAAGGCGGCGATGGCCTTGGGGTGGGCGAGGAACATGTCGGAGCCGCGCCGCATGCTGAGCAGCTGGTCCAGGTCGTCGGGGCCGGGACCGCCGTCGTGCGGCTGGATGCGCTGGTCGTAGTCGGCGTTGTGGAGCAGGCCGAACTCCGGGTTGTTGAGCATCTCGTGCTCCTGGCGCTCGCGCAGCGCCTCGACCGTGAGCCGCAACTGCTGCTCGGTCTGGTTCATCGGCTGGTTGTAGAGGTCGGCGACGCGCGTGTGCACCCGCAGGACCGTTTGTGCAATGGAGAGCTCGTACTCGCGCGGCTTGGCCTCGTAGTCCACGAAGGTGCCGGGGAGGACGGCCTCGCCGTGGTGGCCGGCGGAGAGGTCGATCGCGGCCTCGCCGTACTGGTTGGCGCGCTGGGCGGGCAGGGAGCGCTGGGCCTCCACGTGCGCGCGCAGCGAGTCGACCCGGTCGGCGAGCAGCCGAAAGTCCTGGCGGGAGAGGACGAGCGCGGTGCCGGAGGTGACGGCGCGGGCGGTGTACTCCCAGATCGCCTCCTCGTCGACGAGGGAGTCCTCGCCGAAGTAGGCGCCGTCGGCGACGGTCCGCAGGACGGCGTCGTCCCCGTACGGGCCGGGGCCGATCTGCTCGATGCGGCCGTGCGCCAGCAGGAACACGTTGTCGGAGGCGCTGCCGAAGGAGGTCAGCTCCTGCCCGGCCTCGAAGTCGATCTGCCGGCACCGCTGGGCGAGCTCGGTGAGCACGTCCAGGTCCTCGTAGGTGCGCAGCAGCGGGAGTTCGCCGAGCTCGGCCGGGATGACCTGGACCTGGGTCCCGGTCTTGATGAACTCCACGCGTCCGTCGCCGACCGAGTAGCTCAGCCGCCGGTTCACCCGGTACGTGCCGCCCTGCACGGACACCCACGGGAGCGTCTTCAGGAGCCACCGGGAGGTGATCTCCTGCATCTGCGGCGCGGACTTGGTCGTGGTTGCCAAGTTCCGCGCGGCCGAGGTCGCAAGGCTCCTCTGCGGTGCCTGGACCTCGGATTCGGAACCTGCCTGGACCGACATGTGTATCCCTTTCGATCACTCCATGGATCTGCGGGATGCAGCCTTCCAGTACGGAACGTGGTGGGACCATTACACAAAAGGGTGGGACTACTCCGTCCGGGCGTGGGCACTCTTTGGAGTTCACCTCCTTCACACGAGACCCGTTTCACCCCACTGGTTCCAGCCACCCCGGATTTCGGGTCGGGTCAAGGGCCACTTTAATTTGCATGACAGATGCGAGTTTTCTAAGGTGGGGTCATGCGGCTGACCCGATTCACCGACCTGGCGCTGCGCGTCCTGATGCGCCTCGCCGTCGCGGACGCGGACCTCCCGACCACGCGCGACGTGGCGGCGACCATGGAGGTCCCGTACACGCACACGGCGAAAGTGGTCGCCCGGCTGCAGCACCTCGGCCTGGTCGAGGCTCGGCGCGGCCGCGGCGGCGGCCTCACGCTGACCGCCGCCGGCCGGGCGGCCTCGGTGGGCGGGGTGGTCCGCGAGCTGGAGGGCGCGGGGGACGTCGTGGACTGCGACGGCACCACCCCCTGCCCACTGCGCGGGGCCTGCGTCCTGCGGGGCGCGCTGCACCGGGCCCAGGAGGCGTTCTTCGCCGCACTGGACCCGCTGACGGTGGACGACCTCGTCGCGGCGCCGACCGGCCCGCTCCTGCTGGGCATCGCGGGCGGCCCGCCGGGGCGGACCGGACCCTGAACCCCGGAGCCGGTTGGTCGGTTGGCCGGTTGGCCGGTTCCCGCCACCTGACATCAACGGTCCGAACGGGTGTACCCACACCCAAAAATAAGCATCCTAAATACCTATTAGTTGACGCAGACGCAGACACAGACGTACCCGACGCGAAGAGGAGCTCCCCCATGCTGTCCGAGAAGTCGACCGAGACCGTACGCGCCACCCTGCCCGCCGTCGGCGCGGCCATCGGCGACATCGCGGACCTCTTCTACACGAAGCTGTTCGCGGCCCACCCCGAGCTGCTCCGCGACCTGTTCAACCGCGGCAACCAGAACGCCGGCCTCCAGAAGCAGGCCCTCGCCGGCTCCGTCGCGGCCTTCGCCACCCACCTCGTCGCCCACCCGGACACCCGCCCCGACGTGATGCTGCACCGGATCGCGCACAAGCACGCCTCCCTCGGCGTCACCCGCGAGCAGTACCCGGTCGTCCACCACCACCTCTTCCAGGCGATCGCCGAGATCCTCGGCGAGGCCGTCACCCCCGAGGTGGCCGAGGCCTGGGACGAGGTCTACTGGCTGATGGCCAACGCCCTGATCGCCATCGAGGAGCGGCTCTACGCCGAACAGCAGGTCCTCGCCGGCGACGTCTGGCGCACCTGGACGGTCGCCGCCCGCGTCGAGGAGACCGCCGACTGCACCACCTTCCACCTGGCCCCGGCGGACGGCGCCCCGGCCCCCTCCTTCAAGCCGGGCCAGTACGTCTCGGTCCAGGTCGAACTGCCGGACGGGGCGCGCCAGATACGTCAGTACAGCCTCTCCAGCGCGCCCGGCTCCCCGGTCCGCTCGATCACCGTCAAGCGGGTCCGCGGCGCGGCGGCCGCGGGTCCCGACGGCGAGGTCTCCCACCACCTCCACGCCCGGATCGCGACCGGCGACACCCTGCGGGTCTCGGCCCCGTACGGCGACCTCGTCCTGCGGGACTCCGCCGCGCCGGTCCTGCTCGCCTCGGCCGGGATCGGCTGCACCCCGATGCTGTCGATGCTGGAGCACCTCGCCGACACCGGGCACGCCGCCCCCGTGACCGTCCTGCACGCCGACCGCTCCCCCGCCGACCACGCGCTGCGGGCCGACCACCGGGCCCTGACGCACAAGCTCGCCGACGCCTCGGCCCGCTTCTGGTACGAGGCCGCCGCCGAGCCGGGCGACGGCGAGGGCCGCCTCGACCTGGCGGACGTACCGGTGGCCCCGGGCACGACGGCGTACCTGTGCGGGCCGCTCCCCTTCATGCGGACCGTGCGCGCGCAGCTGCTCGCCAAGGGCGTTCGCGCCTCGGACATCCACTACGAGGTGTTCGGCCCGGACCTGTGGCTGGCCTCCGCGTAGACACGGCCTAACTCCCGTGGCGGGTGGGCCGGTCGGGACGAGTGTCCGGATCGGCTCGCTCGCTGTACGAAGGCACTGGCACGGAGGGGCGGCCTCCACTACACCGGAGAGCAACGAGGTGGACACGCAAGGTGACCACCGCGCACCCGGAGAGGAGGCGGCCATGTCCGCACCCATGTCCGCGGACCGGTTCATCGGCGCACTGCGGAACGAGGGTCTGACCGTCGTCGAGGTGGGTGCCTGGCGCACCCACAACCGCAACCACAAGGGCCCGTGGGGCCCGGTGAACGGGGTGATGATCCACCACACCGTGACGCACGGCACCGCATTCACCGTCGCGCTGTGCCGCGACGGCGACGAGGACCTGCCCGGCCCGCTCTGCCACGGCGTCATCACCAAGGACGGCAGGGTCCACCTGGTCGGCTACGGCCGCGCCAACCACGCCGGGGCGGGCGACTCGGACGTCCTGGCAGCGGTGATCGCGGAGAAGCGGCTCCCGCCGGACCGCCACGCGGACACCGACGGCAACCGGCACTTCTACGGCTTCGAGTGCGAGAACCTGGGCGACGGCCACGACCCCTGGCCGGAGGTCCAACTCGACGCCATGGCCCGCGCGGCGGCGGCCGTGTGCCGGATCCACGGCTGGACCGAGCGCTCGGTGATCGGCCACCTGGAATGGCAGCCCGGCAAGATCGACCCGAAGGGCTTCACGATGGACGCGTTCCGCGCCCGGGTGGGAGAGCGCCTCAAATAGGAGGGTTGACTCCGGGAAGATCCACGGGCTTCCCTGACCCGATGACCGATGATCTCCGAATCGAACGGGTGGCGGACGAAGCCTCCCTCCAGGACTGGCGCCACGTCCACAACGTGATCGTTCCCCCGGACGCCCTCACCCTCGACGAGGTGCGCGAGCGGGCCGGGCGCCACCTCCTGGACGTCGCGTACCGCGGCGACGTGCTCGTCGGCTGCATGACCGTACGCCGGCCCACGGCCGACGCCCCGTCGGTGGCCACCGTGATCGCCCGGATCCTGCCCGCCCACCGCGGGCAGGGCTTCGGCGCCGCGCTCTACGCCCACGGCCTCGCCGGGGCACGCGCACTCGTGCCCGCCCCCGACACGATCGAGACGATCGTCCTGGCCTCCAACGAGGACGGCCTGCGCTTCGCCCGCGCCCGAGGCTTCGAGGAATCCGAGCGCTACGTCCTCCCGGGCGCGACGGTCCCGCACGTCCACCTCCGCCTCCCGTCCGACGGCTCGGGACGGACAATGGGCGGGTGAACCACTCCCCTGACCCCGGCGTCATCCTGCGGCCCCGGCCGGCCTCGCCGGTGGCGGAGGTGCGGGACGAGCGGTTCGGGCGGTACGGGGTGCGGCTGCTGGTGAAGCGGGACGATCTCGTGCATCCCGAGTTGCCGGGGAACAAGTGGCGCAAGCTCGCGCCGAATCTGCGGGCCGCCGTCGAAGGGGGCTTCCCCGGGGTCGTGACCTTCGGCGGGGCGTACTCGAACCATCTGCGGGCCACCGCGGCGGCCGGGCGGCTGCTGGGCATGGAGACCGTCGGGATCGTCCGCGGTGACGAGCTCGCCGGCCGGCCCCTCAACGACTCCCTGGCCCGGTGCGCGGCGGACGGGATGCGGCTGCACTTCGTCACGCGCTCGGAGTACCGCCGCAAGGCGGAGCCGCAGGTGCGGGCGCGGCTGCTGGCGGGGGCCGGGGCGGGCTCGTCGTACGTCGTCCCCGAGGGCGGCAGCAACGCGCTCGCGCTGGAGGGGTGTGCGGAGCTGGGGCGCGAGCTGCGGGGCGTGTCGGACGTGGTCGCGGTGGCCTGCGGTACGGGGGGCACGCTGGCCGGGCTGGCGGCGGGGCTGGCCCCGGGGCAGCGGGCGCTGGGCGTGCCCGTGCTGGCGGGCGGGTTCCTGGGGGCGGAGATACGTTCCCTCCAGGAGGCGGCCTTCGGCGGCCCGGCCGGGGAGTGGAGCCTGGCGGAGGGCTTCCACCACGGCGGCTACGCATGCGTCCCCGCGCTGCTGGACGCCTTCGCCGCCGATTTCGAGGAGCGGCACGGGTTCCCGGTCGAGCGGATCTACGTGGCCAAGCTGCTCTGGGCCCTGGCCGCCCTCACGGAGTCGGGCGCGTTCCCCCCGGGGACGACCCTGACCGCCGTCGTCACCGGCCGCCCGTAGCGCCGGGGCGGGGGTTTCGGCCGCCCTCAGGCCGCGTCTTCGCGGTAGGCCGCCGCTTCCTCCAGGTCCAGTCTGCGGAGCAGGTTCCGGAGCATTTCGTCGTCGATGCGGCGGTGGTCGCGGAGGTTCACGAAGACCTCGCGTTCGGCCGCGATCATCTCCCCCGCCAGACGGCGGTAGACGTCGTCCGCCGATTCGCCGGTGAGCGGGTTGACCTCGCCCAGCCGCTCCCAGACCGCGTTGCGGCGCCTCTCCATCACCGTGCGCAGCCGCTCCGCCAGCGGTGGCGGCAGCGCGTTCTCCGGCTCCGCCAGCAGCTCCGCCAGCCGGTCCTCCGCAGAGCGCGAGGCCTCGCTCTGGGCCTGGGCCTCCGCCAGGGTCTCCGCCTGCGCGTCGCGCTGCGGCAGCCGCAGCAGCCGGATCAGCGGCGGCAGTGTCAGCCCCTGGACCACCAGCGTGCCGATCACCGTGGTGAAGGTCAGGAAGAGGATCAGGTTCCGGTGCGGCACGCTGATGGGCACCGAGAACGCGATCGCCAGCGAGACCACCCCCCGCATCCCCGCCCAGCCCACGACCACCGGCGACTTCCAGTTGGTGTCCGGCTCCCGGGTCCGGATCCGCTCCGACAGCCGCGGCAGGAAGGTGGCCGGGAACACCCATACGAAGCGGGCCACCACCACCGCCAGGAACACCGCCAGCGCGTACCAGGCCGCGTCCCAGCCCTCGTACTCCGCGAGCCCCTTCAGGACCACCGGCAGCTGGAGGCCGATCAGCGCGAAGACCACCGACTCCAGGATGAAGGCGACCATCCGCCACACCGCCTCCTCCTGGAGCCGGGTCGCGAAGTCGACCTGCCAGTTCCGGTGCCCCAGGTAGAGCGCCACCACGACCACCGCGAGCACGCCCGAGGCGTGCACCCGCTCGGCCGCCGCGTACGCCACGAACGGGATCAGCAGCGACAGGGTGTTCTGCAGCAGCGGCTCCCGCAGCCGCTTGCGCATGTGGTGGATCGGCACCATCAGCACCAGGCCCACGCCGACACCGCCCACCGAGGCCAGCAGGAACTCCGCGATCCCGCCCGCCCAGCCGGCGCTCACCCCGACCACCGCGGCCAGTGCCACCTTGTACGCGGTGATCGCGGTGGCGTCGTTCACCAGGGACTCGCCCTGCAGGATGGTCGTGATCCGGTTCGGCAGCCCCAGCTTGCGGGCGATCGCCGTCGCCGCCACCGCGTCGGGCGGCGCGATCACCGCGCCCAGCACCAGCGCCACCGGCAGCGTCAGCCCCGGCACCACCAGGTACGCCGCGTACCCGACGGCGACCGTCGCGAAGAGCACGTACCCGACCGACAGCATCGCCACGGGCCGGATGTTCGCCCGCAGGTCCAGGTACGAGCTGTCCACCGCGGCCGTGTACAGCAGCGGCGGGAGCAGCAGCGGCAGCACGATGTGCGGGTCGAGGGTGTACGGGGGCACGCCCGGGATGTACGAGGCCATCAATCCGGCGGCGACCAGCAGCAGCGGCGCGGGCACCCGCGTCCAACGGGCGGCCCCGGCAACGATCGCGCTGCCCGCCACCAGCGCCACCAGCGGCAATACCTCCATCGAAGATCCACCCTCGCTCGTCGTGGCTGATCGGCATGTCGTCCTGCGGCGCCCGCACGTCAGTACGCTGGCAATCATGAGCGAGTGCACCCACGTTGCCGAACTGCCGCGCCCCGAGCCCGTCCCGAGTGCCCTGACATGCTCCGAATGTCTGGTGCTCGGCAGCCACCCGGTGCAGTTGCGGATGTGCCTGGAGTGCGGGTACGTGGCATGCTGCGATTCCTCCCCGCACCGGCACGCCACCGCGCACCACCAGAGCACCGGCCATCCGGTCATGCGGAGCTTCGAACCGGGCGAGACCTGGCGGTGGTGTTATGTCGACGGTTCGATCGTCTGAGGAGGGGTAGGTCAACCCTCCGCCGGTTCCCCTGATTTGGGCCCGCAGACCCCTAGCCACTATGCGTACCCAAGGGCATACCATCAGTCACTGGCCGTAGGCGGGGGTGCCTGAAGCAGGCCCCATGAGGGGTGCCGCGACACGATCGCCCGGATCGCGATAGCGTCACCGGCGAACAGAGCTCGTACCACCTTGGAGGTGAGGGTGTCCCAGATCGCAGGCGAGCCCGGGACCCAGGACTTCGTGGAAGTCCGGCTGCCCGCTGCGGGTGCCTACCTGTCGGTGCTGCGAACGGCCACGGCCGGCCTCGCTGCACGTTTGGACTTCACCCTCGACGAGATCGAGGACCTCCGCATCGCGGTGGACGAGGCCTGCGCGATCCTGCTTCAGCAGGCCGTGCCGGGCTCCGTCCTCAGCTGCGTGTTCCGGTTGGTCGACGACTCGCTGGAGGTGACGGTCTCCGCACCGACCACGGACGGGCGTGCGCCCGAGCGCGACACGTTCGCCTGGACCGTCCTGTCGGCGCTGGCCGGCAAGGTCGAGTCCACGGTCGAGGAGGACCGGACGGTGAGCATCAGCCTCTACAAACAGCGCGGCGCGGGTCCAGGCCCGGCGTGAGCGGCGGGGAGATCCCGGTGCGGGGCGGGGATCGGCCCCGGGTACGGCACGAGGTCGACGGCGGCATCCCGGAGCAGCAGCACGCCCGGCCGCACCCGGCTGACGCGGATGCGGAAGACGGCTTTTTGGACTCGGCGGAGCGACGGGCGGGCCCTATGAGCGAGAACCAGCACGAAGAACCACACGTCTCACAGCCACCCGGGGCCGCTGCCACGGCCCCGGACACCGAACCGGAACCGGTAGAACCGGTAGGGGCGCAGCCGGAGCCGGAGGCGGGGCCGCCGGTGCTGCCCGTGCCTCCCGTGCTGCCCGATCCGCGCGACCGCAGTGGCGCGCGGGCCCTGTTCATCGAGCTGCGGGCGCTGCCCGACGGCTCGGTGGAGAAGGCGGAGCTGCGCAACCGGCTCGTGCGGATGCACCTGCCGCTGGTCGAGCACCTCGCCCGGCGGTTCCGCAACCGGGGTGAGCCGCTGGACGACCTGACCCAGGTCGCCACCATCGGCCTGATCAAGTCCGTGGACCGGTTCGACCCGGACCGCGGGGTCGAATTCTCCACGTACGCGACGCCCACCGTGGTCGGCGAGATCAAGCGGCACTTCCGCGACAAGGGCTGGGCCGTGCGCGTGCCGCGGCGCCTGCAGGAGCTGCGGCTCTCGCTGACCACGGCCACGGCGGAGCTGTCCCAGCAGCACGGCCGCTCCCCCACCGTCCACGAGCTCGCGGAACGGCTCGGGATCTCCGAGGAGGAGGTGCTGGAGGGGCTGGAATCGGCCAATGCCTACAGCACGCTCTCGCTGGACGTCCCGGACACCGACGACGAGTCGCCGGCGGTGGCGGACACCCTGGGCGCGGAGGACGAGGCGCTGGAGGGCGTCGAGTACCGCGAGTCGCTCAAGCCGCTCCTGGAGGGACTGCCTCCGCGGGAGAAGCGGATCCTGCTGCTGCGGTTCTTCGGCAACATGACCCAGTCGCAGATCGCGCAGGAGGTCGGCATCTCCCAGATGCACGTCTCGCGCCTGCTGGCCCGCACCCTGGCCCAGCTGCGCGAGAAGCTCCTCGTCGAGGAGTAGGGACGGTACGGGCTATCGGGTCTGCTCGCCGGGCCCGATTCCCAGCGCCTCGGTCGCCGTCGGGTTCACCAGCAGGGCCACGACGGCCACCGCGGCCACGGCCAGCGCCACGGCGGCGGCGATCATCGCGCCGCCCGTGGAGTAGAGGGTCCAGGCCACCGGCAGCGCCATCAGCTGGGTGATCAGCGCGGGCCCGCGGCTCCAGCGGCGGCCCAGCCGCAGTCCGCGGGCCGCGATCAGCGGCAGCGCGGCGAGCACCAGCAGGGTGACCCCGCCGGTTTCGGCCTGCTGCGGGGAGTCGGGGTCGCCGGCGATGCCCACGAACAGCATGTACGCGCCGAGGCCGGCCAGCGCCAGGCCCTCCAGGGCGGTCAGCGCGGCGGCGGCGGTGAGCCGTCTCGGCAGCGGGGCGGTCGGCTGGGCCGGGGCGGGGGTGGGCTTCGTACTCACCCCAGCAGGGTAGCCGCGTCCCCTGGGCCCCGTACGGGACGGGCAGTATGGGCGGCATCCGTACGGGTCGGTAGGCTGGCGGTCATGCGTGCACTTCTCGTGGCCAATCCAGCAGCAACGACCACCAGTGCGCGCACGCGCGATGTCCTCACCCACGCCCTGGCCAGCGAGATGAAGCTGGAGGCGGTGACCACCGAGTACCGCGGGCACGCCCGGGACCTGGGCCGCAGGGCGGCCGAGCACGGCATCGACCTCGTCGTGGCGCTCGGCGGCGACGGCACGGTCAACGAGGTGGTCAACGGACTGCTGCACAACGGGCCCGATCCGGAGCGGCTGCCGCGGCTGGCCGTGGTCCCCGGCGGCTCGACGAACGTGTTCGCCCGCGCGCTCGGGCTGCCCAACGACGCGGTCGAGGCGACCGGCGCCCTGCTCGACGCGCTGCGGGAGCAGCGCGAGCGGACGGTGGGCCTGGGGCTGGCGGCCGGCGCGCCGGGCACGGAGGACGAGTCGGTTCCGGCGCGCTGGTTCACGTTCTGCGCGGGCTTCGGTTTCGACGCGGGGGTGGTGGGCCGGGTCGAGCAGCAGCGGGAGCGCGGCAAGCGTTCGACGCACGCTCTGTATGTACGACAGCTGATGCGCCAGTTCTGGGACGAGCCGAACCGGCGCCACGGCGCGGTGACGCTGGAGCGTCCCGGCGCGGATCCCGTGACGGATCTGGTGCTGTCGATAGTCTGCAACACCTCGCCGTGGACGTATCTGGGGAATCGTCCGATTTACGCGTCCCCGGACGCGTCGTTCGATACTGCGCTTGACGTATTGGCACTCAACCGTTTGTCAACTCCGACCGTCGCCCGCTACGCGACACAGCTCCTGACCTCGACTCCTGAGCGCGGTCCGCGCGGCAAGCATGCGGTGTCTCTGCACGATCTGACGGACTTCACCTTGCATTCGAAGGTTCCGCTTCCGTTCCAGATGGACGGAGACCACCTCGGTCTGCGCACCAGCGTTCGGTTCACAGGCGTACGCCGTGCACTGCGTGTGATTGTGTGAGTGGAAGGGCCCAAAGTCCTTTCACTCGAACGTTTACACGCCGGTCCACCCTCACGATGTAGGGCTGTGACCTAGTAGACACCGACGAATCAAAAAAAACTTTCCGGAAGGGGTTGTATCCCCGTCCGAGGTTTGCGAATCTCTTCATGGCGATCGGGACAGCCCGCAGAACCCGGCACCCACACAGACCGCCAGAACCCCTCCACGAGTCCCTGACTGACCTTCCAGGAAACTGGGCGGTCGCCCTTCCCTCACGGGGGGATTCGTGAAAGCGTTCACATTCACAAGCAACCTGCCCGCAATACAAGGAGATGGAGCAGCCATGGACTGGCGTCACAACGCCGTTTGCCGCGAGGAAGACCCGGAACTCTTCTTCCCCATCGGCAACACCGGTCCTGCGCTGCTGCAGATCGAGGAAGCCAAGGCCGTCTGCCGCCGCTGCCCCGTGATGGAGCAGTGCCTGCAGTGGGCGCTCGAGTCCGGTCAGGACTCCGGCGTCTGGGGCGGTCTCAGCGAGGACGAGCGCCGCGCGATGAAGCGCCGCGCCGCTCGCAATCGGGCGCGCAACGCCACCGCCTGACATCGACTTTCGAGCCTCGAGCCGCAGCGCGTAGCAACACCACACCAGCGCTCAGCAACGTGCTCTTGAGCCCCGGACCGAGAAGTTTTCGGTCCGGGGCTCAGTGCTGTCCGGGGTGCGCCTCGCAAGGTCCGTCACGTTGAGTGACGGAACGATCGTTACTTCTGCGGGCTGGCCGGGATGTCGAGGACGACCTTGGTGCCGCGCGGTTCGGCCCGGAGCATGTCGAACGTGCCGCCGAGCTCGCCCTCGACCAGGGTCCGGACGATCTGGAGTCCGAGGTTCCCGGCGCGCTGCGGGTCGAAGCCCTCGGGCAGACCCGAGCCGTCGTCGAGCACGGTGATCAGCAGCCGGCCGTCGGCGCGGCCGGAGCCGGTGCGGGTCGCGGACACCTCGACCCGGCCGCCCTCCCCCTGGGTGAAGGCGTGCTCCAGGGCGTTCTGGAGGATCTCGGTCAGCACCATCGACAGCGGAGTGGCGACCTCCGCGTCCAGGATCCCGAACCGGCCGGTGCGCCGGCACTCCACCTTGCCCGGCGAGATCTCCGCGACCATCGCGATCACGCGGTCGGCGATCTCGTCGAACTCGACGCGCTCGTCCAGGTTCTGAGAGAGCGTCTCGTGCACGATCGCGATCGAACCGACCCGGCGCACGGCCTCGTTGAGCGCCTCGCGGCCGCCCTCGGAATCCATCCGGCGGGCCTGCAACCGCAGGAGGGCGGCCACGGTCTGGAGGTTGTTCTTCACCCGGTGGTGGATCTCCCGGATGGTCGCGTCCTTGGTGATCAATTCGCGTTCGCGACGGCGCAGTTCCGTCACGTCCCGGCACAGGACCAGGGAGCCGATCCGGACGCCCTTGGGCTTGAGCGGGATGGCGCGCAGCTGGATGACCCCGCCGTTGCCCTCGACCTCGGTCTCGCGCGGGGCCCAGCCGCTGGCGAGCTTGACGATCGCCTCGTCCACGGGGCCGCGGGTGGGGGCGAGTTCGGCGGTGGTGGTGCCCAGGTGCTGGCCGACGAGGTCGGCGGCGAGGCCGAGCCGGTGGTACGCGGACAGCGCGTTCGGGGAGGCGTACGTGACCACGCCGTCGGCGTCGAGCCGCATCAGGCCGTCCCCGGCGCGCGGGGAGGCGTCCATGTCGACCTGCTGGCCGGGGAACGGGAAGGAGCCGGCCGCGATCATCTGGGCCAGGTCGGAGGCGGACTGGAGGTAGGTGAGCTCCAGCCGGCTCGGTGTACGCACAGTGAGCAGGTTGGTGTTCCGGGCGATCACTCCGAGTACCCGGCCCTCGCGGCGCACCGGGATGGACTCGACGCGGACGGGCACCTCCTCGCGCCACTCCGGGTCTCCCTCGCGCACGATCCGGCCCTCGTCGAGCGCGGCGTCGAGCAGCGGGCGCCGGCCGCGCGGGACGAGGTGGCCGACCATGTCGTCCTGGTACGAGGTGGGGCCGGTGTTGGGGCGCATCTGTGCGACCGAGACGTACCGGGTGCCGTCGAGGGTGGGGACCCACAGCACGAGGTCGGCGAAAGAGAGGTCGGAGAGCAGCTGCCACTCCGAGACCAGCAGGTGGAGCCACTCCAGGTCGGTTTCACTGAGAGCGGTGTGCTGGCGTACGAGGTCGTTCATGGAGGGCACGGGCCGAGCGTACCCCGGGTATGGGCCATGACTTTCCCCACGGCGACTACTCAGGAGTATCCAGGAGGCACTTGGGCCGCGTACTGTTGGATGAAGTGACGGGATCATAGAGCCCGCCATTGGATGGACAGAACAGATTGGTCTAGTCCACAATTGCCTTATGCTTCCGCCCTCCCCGCACAGGAGGACGGATCGAGGTAAGCCGCGCGCTCTGCCCTGACCGCGCTGGCACCTCCCACCGGCCGCCGGGAACCGCACACCCGCCGGCCGTAAGTACTCCGGGCTGCGGTGCCGGACGGGCTGAGGGTCCCGACCCGGCACCGTGGCCCAGAGGAATGCGCATCGCGCGGCGCAATTCCAGGGGCCCCGCCCCCTCTCCCCCGCCTTACTGCGGCCAGGCCCCCATCGCCAGTTCCGCCACGGCTTCCAGTTCTTCCCGGCTCGCGCCGTCGCGCGACTGCTGGGACATCCCGATGAGCACCGCCAGCGCGTAGCGGGCCAGCGCCTGCGCGTCCGTACCGGCGGGAAGTGCGCCGGTGGCCACGTCGGCCCGGATCCTGCGTTCGAACAGCTCCAGGCTGGCCGCGCGGCGCTCGCGCAGGGCCTGGGCCGTCTCCTGCGAGGTGGTGTTGACCGCCGCGCTGATCACCAGGCAGCCCGGCGGGTGGGCCGGGTCGGTGTAGATCTCGGCGGCCTCGCGCAGGACGCGGCGCAGGCCCTCCCGGGCGGTGGGCTCCTCGGCCAGGGCCGCCCGCGCGAAGTCGGTGTACCGGCCGCCGTAGACCGCCACGACCTCGTCGAAGAGCTTGCGCTTGTCGCCGAAGGCGGCGTAAAGGCTGGGCGCGCCGATGCCGAGCGAGGCGGTCAGGTCGGAGATCGAGGTCGCTTCGTAGCCGCGCTCCCAGAAGGCCAGCATGGCCTTGTCGAGGGCGGCGTCGCGGTCGAAGGAGCGCGGCCTGCCGCGCTGTCCGGTCACCATGCGCAGATTCTATAGCGGCCGTTATGGAATCTGGTACGGTCCCTTTCTGTAGCGATCACTAGCGAATCCTGAAGGGGGGCGCGTCATGGGCGTGCTCAAGGGGAAGACGGCACTGGTCACGGGCGGCAGCCGGGGGATCGGGCGGGCGGTGGCGCAGCGGCTCGCCCGGGACGGGGCGCTGGTCGCCGTCCACTACGGACGGAACGCGGCGGCGGCCCGGGAGACGGTCGCGGCCATCGAGGCGGAGGGCGGCCGGGCGTTCGCGATCGGGGCCGAACTCGGGGTTCCGGGCGACGCACAGGCACTGTGGGCCGCGTACGCGGCGCACCCCCTGCACACCGACGCGGTCGACATCCTGGTGAACAACGCGGGCGCCGCCACTTTCGCCGGCCTCGCGGACACCGACGAGGAGACGTACGACCGGGTCCACGCGCTCAACGCGAAGGCGCCGTTCTTCGTGATCAAGCACGGGCTGGCGCGGCTCCGGGACGGGGGCCGGATCGTGAACGTGACCGGCACCCCGGAGATCGCCCTGCCGGCGATCCTGGCCACGATCACGGCCAAGGGCGCGGTCAACGCGCTGACCCGGTCACTCGCCGCCGAACTGGCCCCGCGCGGGATCACGGTGAACTCGGTGGGCCCCGGCATCACGGACACCGAGCTCAACGCCGGCTGGCTGGCGGACCCCGCGGCGCGGGCGCACGCGTCCTCCCGGTCCGTCTTCGGGCGGGTGGGCACGGCGGAGGAGGTCGCCGACGTGGTGGCGTTCCTGGCCTCGGCCGACGCCCGCTGGGTGACGGGCCAGCACCTGGACGCGACGGGCGGGCTCCAGATGTCGCTGCTGTGAGCCGCGCCCCGCAGCGGGTCTGCGTGATCCCGGTCAGGGGCCCTGGGGGAATCCGGGCCCCGGCCCCGGGCCGGGCTGCACGTCCCGGCGGGCGGGCCGACGATGGGAGGGGAGGGAAGCGAACGGGAGTGCGCGCGGACCGGCCGGAGGCGGCCCACCTCTGCTAGATTGGTCTATACCACCGTCCTCACTCCAGATCGGCAGGCCCCGCGTGGAAGTTGTCATCGTCCCGGACGCCAAGGCAGGCGGCGAGCTCATCGCGGAGGCCATGGCCGCCCTGGTCCGCCGCAAGCCCGACGCCCTGCTCGGCGTGGCGACCGGCTCTACCCCGCTGCCCGTCTACGAGGCCCTGGCCGCGAAGGTCAAGGCCGGTGCCGTCGACGCCTCCCAGGCGCGGATCTGCCAGCTCGACGAGTACGTCGGCCTGCCGGCCGGGCACCCGGAGTCCTACCGCGCGGTCGTACTGCGCGAGGTCGTGGAGCCGCTGGGCCTGTCGGAGGCCGCGTTCATGGGGCCGGACGGCTCCGCCGAGGACATCGTGGCCGCGTGCGAGGCGTACGACCGCGCGCTGGCCGAGGCGGGCGGGGTGGACCTCCAGCTGCTGGGCATCGGCACGGACGGGCACATCGGCTTCAACGAGCCGTGCTCTTCGCTGGCGTCGCGCACCCGGATCAAGACGCTGACGCAGCAGACGCGGGTCGACAACGCGCGTTTCTTCGACAACGACATGGGCCAGGTACCGCACCACGTCATCACGCAGGGCATCGGCACGATCCTCGACGCCCGCCACCTGGTGCTGCTCGCGACCGGCGAGGGCAAGGCCGAGGCCGTCGCACAGACCGTCGAGGGCCCGCTGTCCGCGCTGGTCCCGGCCTCCGCGCTGCAACTGCACCGGCACGCCACGGTCGTCGTGGACGAGGCCGCGGCGTCGAAGCTGAAGCTGGCGGACTACTTCCGCCACACCTACGCCGACAAGCCCGCGTGGCAGGGGCTTTAGGCGGCACCCTCCCACGCGTACGAAGGGCCGGGCTCCCCCGAGGGGGCCCGGCCCTTGCGCGTCCGTACGGCTGCCGGGGCCCCCACAGACCCCGCGAACCGCACGGAGCCCGTACGGGCCCGGGTGTGCCCGTGCCCCCGGGACAGGGTGTCCTGGGGGCACGGCACAAGGCGGACCGGGAGCTCCGGGGCTGGTCAGGCCCCGGCGATCAGCTCCGCCGCCGCCCTGCCGCAGACCCGCGAGGCACCGTGCGTCGCGATGTACAGCGCCCCGCGGGGCTCGGCCCGCGGTACGCCCATCTCGACCACGACGGCCTCCGGGCGGGCCTCGACCAGTGCCTCCAGGGCCGCGGCCATCCACGGGTGCCGGTGCGCGTCGCGGACCACCAGCACGACGGTGCGCTCCCCCGCCGCCGCGAGCACGTCGGCGGCCGTGGCCCCCTCGGGGAACACCCCCGACGCGGTTCCCGGTACCAGCGCGGCCAGTTCCGCGGCCACGCCCCACGGGGTCTCGTCGCCCACCGCGATGTTCGCGACGGGTGCGAGCGTGGCGACGTACAGGGGAACCGTCACCGGCGCCGCGGTGCCCGTCACGGCCACCGCGCGGCGGGCCGCCGCCAGGCCGATGCCGGGCGCGCTCCCCTCCTGCGGCGCGCCCGGCGCGGCGGCGGCCCGGGCCTGCCGGGTCCATGAGGCCAGCTCCCGTACCCGGGCGGCGGCGTCGGCGAGCCGCTCCGCCGGGAGCGCGCCCTCCCGTACGGCCGCGACCAGGGCGTCGCGCAGCCGGAGCACGGTGGCCTCGTCGGCGAGCCCGCCGCCGACGCAGATCGCGTCGGCGCCGGCCGCGATGGCGAGGACCGAGCCGCGCTCGATGCCGTACGTCCCGGCGATGGCGTTCATCTCCATGCCGTCGGTGACGATCAGGCCCTCGTAGCCGAGTTCCTTGCGCAGCAGCCCGGTCAGGATCTGCGGGCTGAGCGTGGCCGGGCGGGTCGGGTCCAGGGCGGGCACCAGGATGTGGGCGCTCATCACGGCCTTGGTGCCGGCCGCGATGGCCGCCTTGAACGGGACCAGTTCGCGGGCCACCAGCGTGTCCAGGTCCACGTCGATGCGCGGCAGCGCGTGGTGCGAGTCGACGTTGGTGTCGCCGTGGCCCGGGAAGTGCTTGGTGCACGCGGCGACGCCGGCGGCCTGGAGGCCCTCGACGTACGCGGCGGTGTGCCGGGCGGCGAGGCCGGTGTCGGCGCCGAAGGACCGGACGCCGATGACCGGGTTGTCCGGGTTGGAGTTGACGTCGGCGGACGGCGCCCAGTTGAGGTTGACCCCGCACTCGGCGAGGCGGCGGCCCAGCTCGCGGGCGACGTCCCGGGTGAGGCCGGTGTCGTCCACGGCGCCGAGGGCCAGGTTGCCGGGGAAGGAAGAACCGCCCCGGACCTCCAGGCGGGTGACGTCGCCGCCCTCCTCGTCGATGGCGACGAGGACGTCTTCGCGCTCGGCGCGCAGCTGCGCGGTGAGCGCGGCGAGCTGCTCGGGCGAGGCGATGTTGCGGCCGAACAGGCCGACGGCGGTGAGCCCTTCGCCGACCTGGCGGAGCAGCCACGCGGGGGCGGTGGTGCCCTCGAAGCCGGGCTGGAGGACCGCGAGGGCGTCGCGGGTGAGCGTGTCGACGCGGTGCGCAAGGACGGTCATGTGGCGTTATCCCTTCACGGCGCCGGCGGTCATGCCGCCGACGGCCTTGCGCTGGAGGAAGACGAAGATCACCAGGACCGGGACCGCGAACAGCGAGGACGCGGCCATGGTGGCGCCCCAGTCGTTGCCGAACGCGGTCTGGAACTGGGTCAGCCACAGGGGCAGGGTCTGGGCGGTCTTGTCCTTGTTGAGGATCAGGACCATCGCGAACTCGTTCCAGGCGGTGATGAAGCCGAAGAGCGAGGTGGACATCAGGCCGGGGGCCAGCAGCGGGAAGATCACCTTGCGGAAGGCCTGGCCGCGGGTGCAGCCGTCGATCTGGGCGGCCTCCTCCAGCGTCACCGGGACGGCGGCGATGAAGCCGCGCAGGGTCCAGATGGTGAAGGGCAGGACCATCACGAAGTAGATCGCGGTCAGCAGCGGGAGGCTGTTCAGCATCTCGGCGTCGCGGGCGATCATGTACATCGCGATGACCATGACCTCCCAGGGGGCCATCTGCGCCATCATCACGCCGAGTACGAGGCCCTTGCGGCCCTTGAACTTCATCCGGGCGATGGCGAAGCTCGCGGCGAGGGCCACCACCAGGGCCAGGGCGACGGCGCCGACGGTGACGAGCAGGCTGTTCGTCACGTACGTCCAGAACAGCTCGACGCCGGTGGCCTTGGTGAAGTTGTCCAGCGTCGGGGTGAAGACGAAGACGGGGTCCTTGGAGAGGATCTGCCCGGACGGCTTGAGGGCCGAGGAGAACATCCAGTAGACCGGGAAGACGAAGACCACGGCCACGACGAGCGCGCCCAGGTTCTTCGCCACTGTGGCGGGGCGCAGCGGGCGGCGCTTGCGCAGCTGCTGTGCGGGCTTCGGCGCGGCGGGTGCGGGCTTCGGGGCGGTGGTGGTGCTCACTGCTCCTCCTCCTGCTTCAGGATCAGGCGGAAGTAGAAGGACATGACGACCACGAGCATCACGATCGTCAGGACGGAGATCGCTGCCGCGAGCGCGTAGTGGCCCTGGCTCTGGCCCTCGACGAAGGCGAAGACCGGCAGGGTCTCGGAGGCGCGGTCGGGGCCGCCGCGGTTCATCGCGTACACCTGGGTGAAGGCCTTGAAGACCCAGATCACCTCGAGGAACGTGGTGACGGTGAAGAACGGCTTGAGGTTCGGGAAGACGACCTGCCAGAACGTCTGCCAGCCGTTCGCGCCGTCCATCCGCGCGGCCTCGTACAGCTCGGCGCTGACGGTGGTCAGGCCGGCGTACATGTTGAGGGCGACGAAGGGGACGGAGCCCCAGACCACCAGGACGGTGACGATCACCAGGGTGGAGAAGCCGGACTCGAACCAGTTGTGCTGCTCGTAGCCGGAGAAGCCGAGGGTGCGCATGACCCAGTTCATGACGCCGAACTGCTCGTCGAACAGCCACTGGAAGACGGTGACGGAGGCGACGATCGGCATGGCCCAGGCCATCACCAGCGCCATCGACAGGACCAGGCGCATCCACGTGCCGAGGCGGTTCAGCAGGATGCCGACGAGGCTGCCGATCAGCATGATCAGCGCGACGTTGGCCGCGGTGAAGGCGAAGGTGCGTACGACGACGGTCCAGAAGTGCGCGTCGCCCAGCAGCTGGGTGTAGTTCTCGACCCCGTTGAAGGGTGCCTTCCGCTGGATGAACTCGATCTTGTCGACCTTCTGGAACGACAGGATCACGTTCTTGGCCAGCGGGTACAGCAGCAGCGTGGCCAGGCTGAGGACCGCGGGCCCGATCAGGAGGTACGGCAGCCAGCCCGCGGGAAGCGGCTTTCTGCCCCGGCGCGGAGCCGAGGGAGCGGCCCCCTTGGTGAGGGGCGGCGTCTGCTGCCCTCCGGCGGACTTCGGTGGTGCGTCCTGTGGAGCGCTCACCGCTCCCTGGGAGTGCACGGTCATGTCTTGGTTACCTCGGCTGCGGTCGGGCGTCGCACAGGTCGGTCAATGCGCGACCGGGGGTGCGGCGGGCGCGTGGGCGCCGGCCGCACCCCCGGTGCTACGTGCTACTTGTTGATGCGGCTCGCGATTTCCTTGTCCGCGTCCGCGCCCGCCTTGGCGGCGTCCTCACCCTTCAGGACCTTGGTCATGAACTCCTTGAGCGGGTTGGGCTCGGTCTCGACGTTCGCCCAGCCCGGGGTGACCGGGGTGATGCGGCCGTTGACGCCGCCCTTGCCCATGGCCTCGGCGAAGGAGCCCGCGGCGGGGGTGAAGTTCGCGGCGGCCTGGTTCGGGAGCAGCGCGCCCTTGGTCTCGGCGGCGTACTTCGTCATCTGGTCCTTGCCGGCGGCCAGCGCCAGCCACTCCTTGGCAAGCTCCTTGTTCTTGGAGCGCTCGGCGACGGCGAGGTTCGAGCCGCCGAGGAAGACGGTGCCGGGCTTGTCGGCGGTCTTGCCCGGGATCGGGAAGTAGCCGAAGTCGGCTTCCTTGCCCGCTTCCTTCAGGGCCTTCT
The DNA here is from genome assembly GCF_000717915.1 of Streptomyces sp. NRRL S-244. GTDB lineage: Bacteria > Actinomycetota > Actinomycetes > Streptomycetales > Streptomycetaceae > Streptomyces. The sequence continues at coordinate 151,207 of NZ_JOCX01000002.1, read as the reverse complement.
CCGCACCGCCGGCCTCCCAGCCGAGACCGATCCAGGAGGCGACGCCGCCCTTGGGAACGACGTCGGTGGACTGCTGCGGGGTGGCCTCGTCCTTGTCCTTGGGGGCGGTGGAGTACGCCTGGAGCTTCTTGTAGAACTCCATCGCGGACGCGGCCTGGGGGGTGCCGAGGCCGCCCTTCCACTTGTCGCCGTCCTTGACGGCGAGGTCGCCGCCCTCGTCCCAGATGAAGCCGGCGAGGACGTACCAGCTCTGGCCGGGGAGGTAGATGGGCTGCGAGGCAGGGTCGGCGGCCTTCAGCTTGTCGAGGCCGGCGATCCACTCGTCACGGGTGGTCGGCGGGGTGACTCCGGCCTTGGCGAAGGCCTTCTTGTCGTACACGACGACGCGGTTGGCCGCGTACCAGGGGGCGGAGTAGAGCTTGCCGTCGTACTCGGCCGAGGCGAGCATGCTCTTCTGCCAGGCGTCGGAGCCCAGCTTGGCCTTGTCCTTGGTCAGGTCGGCGAGGCCGCCGGTGACCGCGTAGCCGGCGGTCTGGGTGTTGCCGAGCTCGAGGACGTCCGGCGGGGTGTTCTCGGAGAGGGCGGTGGTGACCTTCTCCTGGATGCCCTTCCACTGCTGCTCTTCGACCTTTACGGTGACACCCGGGTGCTTGGCCGAGAACTCGGCGTTGACCGCGTCGATCCAGGCCTTGGGCGCGGAGCCGTCCATCACCCAGACGGTGATCTCCTTGGCGCCGCCCGCGTCGGTCTTCCCCTTGTCGTCGCCGCCGTTGCCGCACGCCGCGACACCGACCATCATGCCCGCGACACTGACCGCCGCGATGAGCTTGCGCTTCACGCCACCCTCCTCAGGGATGCTGCCTGCAACTTCCCTCGCCCGCCGCGGTGACATGCACCAAGTACTGCCCGTGGGGCCGGGATCTGATCCATATTGGTTTAGACCAGTAACCGGAGCTTGGCCTAGACCTTTAGGGGTGTCAAGGGTCTAATGAGCGGGTGATCGGTCCGTTACCGGACCGACACCTGGGGGAGGGAGGAGGCCTGTCCTCCCACCCGTGTCACGATGTGACCGCACATATCGGAGGAGCCGGTGACGGCAGCGAAACTGGAGTCGGGAAGGCGGGCGGCGATGTCCACCGAAGGGGCGACCACCGAGCCGGAAGGCGGGGCGGCCACTCGCACGGCGCGGGTGCCCAAGTACTACCGACTCAAGCGGCACTTGCTCGACATGACCGAAACGCTGCCCCCGGGCACGCCGGTGCCGCCGGAGCGTACGCTCGCGGCCGAATTCGACACCTCCCGGACCACCGTGCGCCAGGCTCTCCAGGAGCTCGTCGTCGAGGGCCGGCTGGAGCGCATTCAGGGCAAAGGCACCTTTGTCGCGAAACCGAAGGTCTCCCAGCCGCTCCAACTGTCCTCGTACACGGAGGACATGCGGGCCCAGGGTCTGGAGCCCACCTCCCAACTCCTCGACATCGGCTACGTGACGGCCGACGACACGCTGGCCGGGCTCCTCAAGATCGCCACGGGCGGCCGGGTGCTGCGCATCGAGCGGCTGCGCCTCGCGAGCGGCGAGCCGATGGCCATCGAGACCACCCACCTCTCGGCCAAGCGCTTCCCGGCGCTGCGCCGGTCGCTGGCCAAGTACACCTCCCTCTACACCGCCCTGGCCGAGGTGTACGACGTACGGCTCGCGGAGGCCGAGGAGACGATCGAGACCTCCCTGGCCACTCCGCGCGAAGCGGGCCTGCTGGGCACCGACGTCGGCCTGCCGATGCTGATGCTCTCGCGCCACTCGCTCGACGCAGACGGTGAACCCGTGGAGTGGGTGCGATCGGTGTACCGCGGCGATCGTTACAAGTTCGTGGCGCGACTCCAGCGCCCCGCCGTCTGATTCGTAGTTGACTCTCGTTCCGCTATACGGACGGGGGCTTACGTTCACCGGGCGGGCCCCCGTAGATTCCCTGCGCTTACGCAGATGATCAACGAGGGGACGAGGATCATGCCGGAACCGGAAGCAACAGGTACAGAACGGAACGCGGCGAGTCCGGGCACGGCGGCGGACTCGCCCTCCGCACCAGGGACCTCGGGAGGCACGAACCCGAAGTCCGTCGCCGTCTGGGTGCTCGTCGCCCTCGTCGGGGCCCTCGGCTGGGGCATCCTCGCCCTCTCGCGCGGCGAGGAGATCTCGGCCGCCTGGCTGCTCGCCGCCGCGCTGGGCTCGTACGCCATCGGCTACCGCTTCTACGCGCGCTTCATCGCCGACCGGGTCCTGAAGACCGACAAGACGCGGGCCACCCCCGCCGAACGCCTTGACAACGGTGTCGACTTCCACCCCACCGACCGCCGCGTGCTGTTCGGCCACCACTTCGCCGCCGTCGCCGGCGCCGGCCCGCTGGTCGGCCCCGTGCTCGCCGCGCAGATGGGCTACCTGCCGGGCACCATCTGGATCGTCGCCGGCGTCATCTTCGCGGGCGCCGTCCAGGACATGGTCACCCTCTTCTTCTCCACCCGCCGCGACGGGCGCTCGCTCGGCCAGATGGCCCGGGACGAGATCGGCCCGGTCGGCGGAGCCGCCGCGCTGGTCGCCGTGTTCGCCATCATGATCATCCTGCTGGCCGTGCTCGCCCTGGTCATCGTCAACGCACTGGCGCACTCCCCCTGGGGTGTCTTCTCCATCGGCATGACCATCCCGATCGCCCTCTTCATGGGCTTCTACCTGCGCGTGCTGCGCCCGGGCCGGGTCACCGAGATCTCCGTCATCGGCGTCGCGCTGCTGCTGCTCGCCATCGTCGCGGGCGGCTGGGTCGCCGACTCCTCGCTGGCGAGCACCTTCACGCTGGAGAAGGAGACGCTGGTCCTGTGGATGGTGGCGTACGGGTTCGTCGCCTCGGTGCTGCCGGTGTGGATGCTCCTCGCGCCCCGCGACTACCTCTCCACCTTCATGAAGGTGGGCACCATCGCGCTGCTCGCCATCGGCGTGGTCGTGGCGATGCCGACGCTGAAGATGCCCGCGGTCACCGATTTCGCCGCCCGCGGGGACGGGCCGGTGTTCGCCGGGTCGATGTTCCCGTTCGTCTTCATCACCATCGCCTGCGGGGCCCTGTCCGGGTTCCACGCGCTGGTCTCCTCGGGCACCACCCCGAAGATGATCCAGAAGGAGACCCAGGTCCGGGTCATCGGCTACGGCGCGATGCTGACCGAGTCCTTCGTCGCCGTCATGGCGATCATCGCGGCCTGCATCATCGAGCCCGGTCTGTTCTTCGCCGTCAACTCCCCCGCCGGTGTCATCGGCACCACGGTCGAGACCGCCTCGCAGGCCGTGACGAACTTCGGCTTCGCCATCTCGCCCGAGTTCCTCGCGCAGGCCGCGAAGGACGTGGAGGAGGCCAGCCTGCTGTCCCGTACGGGCGGCGCGCCGACCTTCGCACTCGGGATGTCGGAGATCTTCTCCTCCGTGGTCGGCGGCGCCGGGATGAAGGCGTTCTGGTACCACTTCGCGATCATGTTCGAGGCGCTGTTCATCCTGACCACCCTCGACGCGGGCACCCGGGTCGGCCGGTTCATGCTCCAGGACACCCTCGGCAACGTGCACAAGTCCTTCAAGGACGTCAGCTGGAAGCCGGGCGTGTGGCTGGCGAGCGCGGTCGTCGTGGGCGGCTGGGGCTACTTCCTGTGGGTCGGCATCAAGGACCCGCTGGGCGGCATCAACCAGCTGTTCCCGCTGTTCGGGATCGCGAACCAGCTGCTCGCCGCGGTGGCCCTGGCCGTCTGCACCACGCTGCTGGTCAAGTCCGGGCGGCTCAAGTGGGCCTGGGTGACCGGGGTCCCGCTGGCCTGGGACGTGGCCGTCACCCTGACCGCGAGCTACCAGAAGGTGTTCTCCGACGACGTGAAGGTCGGCTTCTTCGCGCAGCGCGACAAGTACCAGACCGGCATCGACGCCGGGAAGGTCCTGCCGCCCGCCAAGAACATGGGCGAGATGCACACGATCGTCACGAACGCCACGGTCGACGGCGTGCTGTCGGCGCTCTTCGCGGTCCTGATCGTCATCGTGCTGCTGGACGCGGCGCGCACCTGCCTCAAGGCCGTCGGCAACCCGGAGGCGGTCAGGCTGTCGGAGGTCCCGTGGACCGAGTCGAAGATCATCGCCCCGGCCGGGCTCATCGCGACGCCCGAGGAGCGGGCGGAGCTCGCCGCCGCGGGCCTGGACTCGGGCGGTGGCCGCGTGAAGGAGCCGGTGGCGTGAGCGGGGTCCGCGCGGCGCTGGCGAAGGCGCGGTTCTTCGTACGGGAGTTCTCGGGCGAGGCGGCGTACGACCGCTACGTGGCCCACGCCCGTACGCACGACCCGGACGCGGAGGTCATGACCCGCCGCGCCTTCGAACGCGCCCGTACGGACTCCCGCGAGGCGGACCCCCGCGAGGGCTTCCGCTGTTGCTGAGCCCCTGACTCACCCGAGGGCCCCGCCGACCAGGCGGGGCCCTCGCGCGTTCTCAGCGCACCCAGTCCTTGAGGACCTCGGTCTGGAGGGTGATGCCGATGGGGTCGGGGAGCTCAGGGTCCTTGCCGTACGCCACGATGCGGGTGTTCTCGTACCGCCGGCCGTTGGGCTGGCTGTAGACGGAGATCTCGCACTTGGCCCGGTCGATCAGGAGGTAGACGGGGATGCCCGTCTCCGCGTAGGCCCGGGGCTTCTCGACGTGGTCCCGCCGGTGGGTGTCCGAGTCCCACGAGGTCACCTCGACGGGCATGAGGATCGGATCGGGGTCGACCCAGTCCCCCTGGCCGGCGAACGCCTTGGCCGGTGCGAGCACCGCATCCGGAATCGCCCGACCTGCCCGGTACTCCTGGGCCTTGATGCCCTGCCCAGAATGCAGCCACAGCTCGGGGCGGTGCTGCATGCAGATCCGCGTGAGCCACTGGATGATCATCCCGTGGTCGCCGTCCGGCATGGCCTTGCTCCTGATGATCCCGTCGATGAACTCCAGCCGCGTCCCCTCCCTCTCGCGGGCCGCTATGCGCGCCACGGCTTCGAAGTCCTCGGTAAGCATGTGGGGCCGGTCTGTCATCACGGTCATGCCTCGCTCGCCTTTTTCGACGGTGCTGTCCCCGACGATAGCGCCGGGCACCGACACCCGTCCGGCACACTCGACCGCATGGACATCGTGATCAGGGAAGCGCTGGCGGCGGAGTACGGGACGCTCGGGGAGATCACCGCGCACGCCTATCTCGGGGACGGACTGCTGACGTTCGGCGAGGACGATCCGTACCTCGTACGGCTGCGCGACGTGGCCGGGCGGGCGGCCGAAGGGGTGATACTCGTGGCCGCGACGGGCGACGGGCGGCTCCTCGGCGGTGTGGCCTTCGCCGCGCCCGGGAGCCCGCTGTGCGACATCGCGGGAGCCGGCGAGGCCGAGTTCCGGATGCTGGCCGTCGCCCGGGAGGGCCGCGGGCGCGGCGCCGGGGAGGCGCTGGTGCGGGCCTGCGCCGACCGGGCCCGGGCCATCGAGGGCGTACGGCGCCTCGTGCTGTCCACCACGGAGGAGATGACCGGCGCCCACCGGATCTACGAACGGCTCGGCTTCGTCCGCACGCCCGAGCGCGACTGGGAGCCCGTACCCGGACTCCCTCTGCTCACGTACGGTCTCGAACTGTAGCCACGCCGACACAACATCTAGGGGGTCGCGCATGACGCGGCCCCCACATGTATGCTCATCCTCGCTGTCGCCGCAGGGGAATCCGGTGTGAATCCGGAACTGTCCCGCAACGGTATGAAGTACACCCATTGGTGTCACCGCAAGTCCGATGACCTGCCGACAGTGCGCCCGGCTCGACCGAACCGGGTGTCGATACGTCCGGGCCTCGCGGTTGGGCCGGTGGACGCCGCGCGGTGCTGCCTCGTCATGCCCGCGCGCGCCCGCTCGAACCCGCACCGCAGGTGTCCCGGAGCCGAGCGAGGGAGAGCTCCCCCCGTGACCATCGCGCCTTCCGCACCGCGCGCCGAGTCCGACCCGTCCGACACCGGAATCGAGACCGGGGGACCTGGGGCCGCACTGCTGCGTACCCTCACCGAGCTGACGGCCGACCTCCCCGACACCGACCCGGGCCGGGTCGCCGCCGCCGCGCTCCGCGGACGCAGCGCCGCCGCCGACGAGGCCGAGCTGCGCGCTCTGGCCACGGAGGCCGCCGCCGGTCTGATCTCCGAGGACCCGGCGTACTCCCGGCTCGCCGCCCGGCTGCTGACGCTGGCGGTCGCCGAGGAAGCCGCGGGCCAGGGGGCCACCTCCTTCTCCGCCTCCGTCGCGGTCGGCCACCGCGAGGGCCTGATCGCGGACCGCACCGCCGAGTTCGTGGCGCTGCACGCGAGCCGCCTGGACGCGCTGGTCGAGCACACGCTGGCCGAGGGCGCCGACGACCGCTTCGGCTTCTTCGGCCTGCGCACCCTGCACAGCCGCTACCTGCTGCGCCACCCGATCACCCGCCAGGTCGTCGAGACCCCGCAGCACTTCATGCTGCGCGTGGCCTGCGGCCTCGCCGAGAACGACACGGTCCAGGCCGTCGAGGAAGTGGCCTCGCTCTACCGGCTGATGAGCCGCCTCGACTACCTGCCGTCCTCCCCCACGCTCTTCAACTCCGGCACGCGGCACCCGCAGATGTCCTCCTGCTACCTGCTGGACTCCCCGCTGGACGAGCTCGACTCGATCTACGACCGCTACCACCAGGTCGCGCGCCTCTCCAAGCACGCCGGCGGCATCGGCCTCTCGTACTCGCGCATCCGGGCCCGCGGTTCCCTGATCCGCGGCACGAACGGCCACTCCAACGGCATCGTGCCGTTCCTGAAGACCCTCGACGCCTCCGTCGCCGCCGTGAACCAGGGCGGCCGCCGCAAGGGCGCCGCCGCCGTGTACCTGGAGACCTGGCACGCGGACATCGAGGAGTTCCTGGAGCTCCGCGACAACACCGGCGAGGACCAGCGCCGTACGCACAACCTGAACCTGGCGCACTGGGTGCCGGACGAGTTCATGCGCCGCGTGAACGCGGACGCCGACTGGTCGCTGTTCTCCCCGGCCGACGTGCCCGAGCTGGTCGACCTGTGGGGCGACGAGTTCGACGCCGCCTACCGCAAGGCCGAGGCGGACGGCCTCGCCCGCAAGACCATGCCCGCCCGCGACCTGTACGGCCGGATGATGCGCACCCTCGCGCAGACCGGCCAGGGCTGGATGACGTTCAAGGACGCCTCCAACCGCACGGCGAACCAGACCGCCGAGCCGGGTACGGTCGTCCACTCGTCCAACCTCTGCACCGAGATCATCGAGGTCACCAACGACGGCGAGACCGCCGTCTGCAACCTCGGCTCGGTCAACATGGGCGCCTTCGTCATCGACACGGCGGACGGTCGCGAGATCGACTGGGAGCGCCTGGACGAGACCGTCCGCACCGCGGTCACCTTCCTCGACCGCGTCGTGGACATCAACTTCTACCCGACCGAGCAGGCGGGCCGCTCCAACGCCCGCTGGCGGCCGGTGGGCCTGGGCGCGATGGGCCTCCAGGACGTCTTCTTCAAGATGAAGATGCCCTTCGACTCCCCCGAGGCGAAGGCCCTGTCCACCAAGCTCTCCGAGCGCATCATGCTGGCCGCGTACGAGGCCTCCTGCGACCTCGCCGAGCGCAGCGGCCCCCTCCCGGCCTGGGAGCAGACCCGCACCGCCCGCGGCGTCCTGCACCCCGACCACTTCGACGTGGAGCTGAACTGGCCCGAGCGCTGGGACGCCCTGCGCGCCCGGATCGCGAAGTCCGGCATGCGCAACTCCCTGCTCCTCGCCATCGCCCCGACGGCGACGATCGCCTCGATCGCCGGCGTGTACGAGTGCATCGAGCCGCAGGTCTCCAACCTCTTCAAGCGCGAGACGCTGAGCGGTGAGTTCCTCCAGGTCAACGCCTACCTGGTGGACGAGCTGAAGAAGCTCGGCGTGTGGGACGCGCAGACCCGTGAGGCGCTGCGCGAGTCCAGCGGCTCCGTCCAGGGCTTCGGCTGGATCCCGGCCGAGGTGCGCGCGCTGTACCGCACCGCGTGGGAGATCCCGCAGCGCGGCCTGATCGACATGGCGGCGGCCCGTACGCCGTTCCTGGACCAGGCGCAGTCGCTGAACCTGTTCCTGGAGACGCCCACCATCGGCAAGCTCAGCTCGATGTACGCGTACGCCTGGAAGCAGGGCCTGAAGACCACGTACTACCTGCGCTCGCGCCCGGCGACGAAGATCGCCCGCGCCGCCTCCGGCAGCGCCGTGCCGGCCGCCGCAACCCCGCTCCCGCAGGCCGTCGACGCCGATGCCCTGGCCTGCTCCCTTGAGAACCCCGAGTCCTGCGAGGCCTGCCAGTAATGAGCTCCACCGACAAGAACCTCCTGGACCCGGGCTTCGAGCTCACGCTCCGCCCCATGCGCTACCCGGACTTCTACGAGCGCTACCGGGACGCGATCAAGAACACCTGGACCGTCGAGGAAGTCGACCTCCACTCGGACGTCGCCGACCTGGCGAAGCTGACGCCGGCCGAGCAGCACATGATCGGCCGTCTGGTCGCGTTCTTCGCGACGGGCGACTCGATCGTCTCGAACAACCTGGTGCTGACGCTCTACAAGCACATCAACTCCCCGGAGGCGCGCCTGTACCTGTCGCGCCAGCTGTTCGAGGAGGCCGTGCACGTCCAGTTCTATCTGACGCTGCTCGACACCTACCTGCCCGACCCGGACGACCGCGCGGCCGCCTTCGACGCCGTCGAGGAGATCCCGTCGATCCGCGAGAAGGCGCAGTTCTGCTTCAAGTGGATCAACGAGGTCGAGAAGCTGGACCGGCTGGAGACGCAGGCCGACCGCCGTCGCTTCCTGCTGAACCTGATCTGCTTCGCGGCGTGCATCGAGGGCCTGTTCTTCTACGGCGCCTTCGCCTACGTGTACTGGTTCCGCTCGCGCGGCCTGCTGCACGGCCTGGCCACCGGCACCAACTGGGTGTTCCGCGACGAGACCATGCACATGAACTTCGCGTTCGAGGTCGTGGACACGGTTCGCAAGGAGGAGCCGGAGCTCTTCGACGACGCCCTCCAGCAGCAGGTCACCGACATGCTGAAGGAGGCCGTGGAGGCGGAGCTCCAGTTCGGCCGCGACCTGTGCGGTGACGGCCTGCCGGGCATGAACACCGAGTCGATGCGCGAGTACCTGGAGTGCGTCGCGGACCAGCGCCTGGTCCGCCTCGGCTTCCCGCCGGTGTACGGCTCGCAGAACCCGTTCTCGTTCATGGAGCTCCAGGGCGTCCAGGAGCTGACGAACTTCTTCGAGCGCCGCCCGTCGGCCTACCAGGTCGCGGTCGAGGGCACGGTCGACCTGGACGAGGACTTCTAAGTCCCCTCCGGCCACCGCCGTACGGCTTGATAGCGTCCCCGCCCATGGGGAGCGACACCCGGTCCACCGGGTTCTCGGGCGGGGGCGCTTCGTCGTGTCCGGAGCCTTGGGCATGACCGGCGGCGGGTGGGCGGGGCGGGCCCGGCTGCGGCCCGGGGGCCTGCTGTACGGGGGCGCCGTCGGGTCCGCCGGCGTGCACGCGCACCACTCCGTGCAGGTCATCGCCGCGCTGGGCGGGGACGAGCTGCTGATGGCCGGACCGGACGGGGAACCCTTCGGGTGCCGGGCGTACGTGGTCCCGGCCGGGGTGCGCCACGCGGTGCTGCGCGGGGTGCCTCACGGGGTGGTGCTGCACTACGACCCGCTCTCCTCGGCGGGGCGCCGGCTCGCGGCGCTGGCGGGGGACGCGGGGGACCTCGTACCGGCCGACGCGCTGCCCGCCGACGCCTTCGCGGCGGCGTGTGCGCTGGACGCCGTACTGCCCGGGGCGCCGCAGCCCGCCGCGGCGGCGCATCCGGGGCTGGCGCGGGTGCTGGAGTGGCTGCCCGGCCGGGAGTCGGTACGGCTGTCCCGGGCGGCCGAGGTGGCGTGCCTGTCGGAGAGCCGCCTCGCGCACCTGTTCCGGGCGGAACTCGGGCTGCCGTTCCGGCCGTACGTGCTGTGGCTGCGGCTGATGCGGGCCGCCGAACTCTCCTCCCGGGGGCACTCCCTGACGGACGCGGCGCACGGCGCGGGCTTCGCCGACGGGGCGCACTTGAGCCGCGTGTGGCGGCGGATGTTCGGGATCGCGCCGTCGGACTTCACCCGCACCGTCCAGTGGATGTAGCAGGTTCGTTCAAGCGCCGGCGGCCCCCGCGGCGGCACCGTGGACGCATGAGAAAAGCGATCAAGAAGTGTGTGGCCGCCTGTACGGGCAAGACCATGCCGGCCGCCGTCCGCACGGCCTTCGAGGACGAGCTGCGCCGCGCCCGCGCCGCCGCGCCCGACACCCGGGCCATGTGGACCGCCCTGGAGCGGGCGCACATCATCTCCCAGGCCTGGGCCTGGCCCCACACCCGTGCCCACTGGCACATGTTCCGGCTCGCGGTGCGCTGCCGGGACCGGGCGGAGACGGCGGGGCAGGTGGTGCGGATCCTGGTGGCCGGGGCCGGGTCGGTGACCGGGCGCGTGCCGTACGGCAACACCGGCCGCACGGCGGCGGGCCTCTTCACCCCGATGCCCCTGCCGGAAGACCTGCGGACCCTCCTGGGCCGCGGGTAGCCCCCCGCCCGCCGATCCGGCGGCTTCGCGGGGGGGGCAGCGCGTCCCGCGGGCTACGCGTTGGGGACGGTCTCGTAGCGCGGGGTGCCCTCTTCCATCTGGCGGAGGGCGTCCTTGCGGTCCCGCTTCGAGAGGCGGTCGATGTACAGGTACCCGTACAGGTGGTCCGTCTCGTGCTGGAGGCAGCGCGCGAAGTAGCCCGTGCCGCGCACCTTGATCGGGTTGCCCTGCGCGTCCTGGCCGGTCACCTCGGCGTAGTCCGGGCGGGCCAGCGAGGCGTACGCGGTCGGCACCGACAGGCAGCCCTCGTTGGAGTCGTCGAGCACGCGGGAGCCGGCCGGCAGCTCCACCAGCTTCGGGTTGACCACGACACCGGTGTGGCGCACGCCGTCGTCGTCCGGGCAGTCGTAGACGAAGACCTTGGCGTCCACGCCGATCTGGTTGGCGGCCAGGCCCACGCCCTCGGCGGCCTTCTGGCTGGCGAACATGTCGTCGATCAGCTGCGCCAGTTCGTCGCCGAACTCGGTGACGTCCTTGCACTCACGGTGCAGGACGGGGTTGCCGACCACCGTGATCGGGCGGGCGGTGCCGCGCTCGCGGTGGGCGAGCTCGCGCGCCTCACAGTCCTCGGTGTCCACGACGTACCCGTCGTTGACGATCTCGACGACCTCGTTCTCCTGCTGCGCCATGTCCGCCGTACGCCTTCCGTAAGTCCACCCGTTCACAATGTGCCGGTACAGCCTACGGTGCCGGGTCAGCAGACCTCTTCGAGATCCCGCCATTCACGGGTGTCCGGGCTGTCCGCGACCCAGCCGTCGAGCAGTCCGCGCACCAGGCCGGCCGGCGCCGCGATCCCGCATTCGCGCTCCGGCACCCACAGCGGGCCGGAACCGTTCGTACGGTGGCCCAGCGGTCCGGGATGCCCCGGTTCGCTGTGGTCGTGCGGGTCCAGCTGCTCCCCGTCGCCCTCGCCGCTCGGCATCACGCTCTCCGAGCAGGTCCGGCACAGCAGCCGCACCGAGGACGACCAGTCCTCGGCGGCGAAGCCCGCGTCCGAGGCCAGCTGCTCCAGCGCGTCCCGGTCCGCCTCGGTCGCCGCCTCCAGCAGCACCACCCAGGTCGGCACCGGCGAGGGCGCCCACAGCTCGATCTCGTCGAAGACCGGGTACGAGGGGCCGGCCGCGGTGACCCGCTCGCCGTGCGGGACCCCGTCGTGCAGGACGACCTCGCCCCAGCGCCGCCCCGAGGAGGGCAGCGGGATCGACAGGACCTCCATGCGGGCCGGGTCCAGCCGGCGGCCCCAGACCACCTCGGCCTCCCCCTCGGGGGACAGCCGTACGGCGGCGCTGCCGAGCTCCATGCCGACCGGTTCGCCGCTGCCCTTCGCGGGGTGGGTGCCCGAGCCGTGCGGGTCCCCGGGCACCTTCAGCCCGTACGCCTGCCAGGCCCGGCGGGCCAGTGGCCAGTCCTGCAGCGCGGTCGCGGCGATCCCGACGTTCCACCAGTCCGGGGCGCCGGTCTCGCGGTCCAGCAGGGCCACGGCGCGCAGTCCGGCGGCCCGCGCCTGCTCCCAGTCGTGCCGGAACTTGTGCAGCAGGGCGAGGTTGAACCAGGACTCGGACAGCCAGGGCTCCAGGTCCGCGGCTCTGGTCAGCAGCGCGCCCGCGTCCTCGTACCGCCCGTCGCCGATCAGCGTGAACGCGCGGTCGGTGGCCTGCCGCCACGAGGCGGAGGGCCTATGCCGTACCTTCCCGAAGATCCTCACGATTCCCGCCTGCCGGTCCAACGGTGCAGTCTTGCGGACACTCCTACTGGCATCCAACCATGCCCACTCGGACGGCCGCTCATTACCCATGGGTTACCCAGGCGGGACGGGAACAACTCTGTCACGTCCGCCCCTGGCCAGAACCCTTGCGAGACACTCCACGACCTCCGGCTGGTAGTCGCGCCCGGTGCCCAGCCGCAGCTGCTCCAGGGCCGCGAGGGAGCCGCCCGGGTGACGGGCCCCGCCGAGCAGGTCGTCGTACGCGTTGACCGCCCGTACGATGCGCGCCGCGACGGGCTGGTCCCGGTACGGGTCGGCCTGCCGCTCCACGATGACGGCCACCTCGGCGGGCACCCCGGTCTGCCGGGCCACGTCCCCGCCGAGCGCGGCGATCCGGCGGGCCTCGGCGGCGGGGAGCCCGGCGGTGGCCCCGGCCCGGACCGGGTCGACGAGGGAGAGCTGGCCGATGTCGTGCATGAGGGCGGCGTACTCCAGCACCGTGAGCTCCCGCTCCGACAGGCCCAGCTCCCGGCCGACGGCGCAGCTCAGGGCGGCGACCCGGCGGGAGTGCCCGGGGCGGGTGTACCCGGCGACCTCGGTGGCCCGGGCCAGGGAGGTGATGGTCTGGCGGTAGGCGGTGCGGATCGCGGTGATCCGGTGGAAGGACAGCTGCGTCAGCAGCAGCGGTACGCAGAAGACGGGCAGGGCCCACAGACCGGCGACGGCCACCCCGAGGGCCATGACGACCCCGGTGGCGCAGATCGCCGAGCCGATGCCGAGCCGGGCGCGCAGCTCGTCGCGGAGCAGGGGCCCGTACGGCCAGCCCGTGCGGGCGCGGGCCAGGGCGGCGGCGAGCACGGCGTCGCACAGGGCGGTGAGGCCGAGCAGGAGGAGCAGGAAGGGGACGAGGTACGGACCCTGCCCGATCCCGGGCTCCAGGCGGCCGGAATTGTAGAGCGGCTGGAAACAGACGGCGGCGAAGGCGACGGTGAGGACCCGGCGGGCCAGGTGGTCGGCGCCGGGAGCACGGCCGCGGGCGATGTGGGGGACGATCCCGGCGAGCGCCGCGGCGGCGACGACCGTGACGATCTGGAGCACCCCGTGGTGGGTGGGCTCGGCGGCGTCCGGGCCGAGCAGGGCGTACGCGAGGGCGCCGGCGAAGGCCAACGGCGCGGGCCGGCGGTCGTCGGCCGCGTCCGGTGCGGCTGCCGCGGGGGCCCGGGCACCCCAGGCGTCCCAGGTGTCACGGGGGTCGTGGGCGTCACGGGGGCCGCGCACCTCCCGGACCCCCCGGGCGTCCCGGCCGTCGCGGCGGGCGAGCTCGCCGCAGGCGATCAGGGCACCGAAGGCCAGGGCGGTGCCGGGTTCGACGACGCCGTTCCACAGGGTGTGCCCGAGCCCGGCCAGGGTGAGCACCACGGCGGCCCCGCGCACCCCCCACACGACCGCGCCCCGGAGCGCCGCGCCCCTCACGCCCCGGCCCCGCCGTCCGGTTCCCGCCCGCTGCGCGGGTCCACGGTCCGTACGCGCGTCCGGGCGCCCTGGGCCGGGAGCCCGGACAGCGCGGGCCCGCCGGGGTCCGGGGCCGCGGGAGCTGCCGCCGCGGCCCGGCCGGGGGCGGAACCGGCCGGGATCACCTGGAGGTCGTCCTCGTCCGCCGTGACCACCGGGTGCCAGCCGTCCCGGCCGATCGCCTCGACCAGCGCGTGCACCATCACCGGGTCGAAGTGGGCCCCGGCGCACCGCTCCAGCTCGGCCAGGGCCACCGGCACCGGCCGGGCCCGGCTGTACGAGCGGGTCGAGGTCATCGCGTCGAAGGCGTCGGCCACCGCCACCACCCGGGCCGGCACCGGGATCTGCTCGCCGGTCAGCCCGTACGGATATCCGGAGCCGTCGACCCGCTCGTGGTGGTGCAGGATCGCGGACCGGGCCTCGCCCAGGAAACCGATGCCGCGGACCATCTCGTGCCCGTACTCGGGATGCAGCTCGATGACCCGCCGCTCCTCGGGGGTCAGCGGGCCGTCCTTGCGCAGGAGCCGGGTCGGGACGCCGATCTTGCCGACGTCGTGCAGGATCCCGGCGATGCGGACGACTTCGAGCCGGTCGCCGTCCATGCCCAGCTCGCGGGCGATCATCGCGGAGGCCTGGCCGACGCGCTCGCCGTGGCCGCGCGTATAGCGGTCCTTGAGCTCGACGGCCTGGACGAGCGCCCGGATCGTGGCCTGGTGGGCGGCCCGTTCGCGGTGGTACTGGGCGAAGACCCAGCAGGAGATGTACATCGGCAGCAAGACGAGCAGCGCGGCCGGGAGCCCGTACGGGCTGCGCCACAGCACGGCCATCATCAGCCCGGCGAGACCGTGCACGCAGTGCGGGACCAGGGTGCGGGTGAGCAGTCCGCGCCACGCCCTGCGCAGGGGCCGGCGTTCGGCGGCCGCCAGCACGCCCCCGTCGAGGGCGGCCAGTACGAGGCAGAAGGCGGCGGCCGCGGCCGCCGCGGGCAGCAGCGCGTACGGGAAGTCCGCGAGCCGGCCGGCCGAGGGAGCACCGCCCAGCAGCCCGAACGTCCGCCCCGCGGCCCAGGCGGCGACGGCCTGCTGCGCCGCGTGCCACACGCGCCGGACCCAGGCGGGCCGCCCCGCCACCGCCTGGGCGAAGGCGCCGGGCAGGGCGACGAGCGCGGCGGCGGCCGGCGGCAGCAGGAAGACGGCGGCGAGCAGCACGGGGAAGAACGAGCCGATGCCCTCGGGAACCCGGACCCGGTTGCCCGGCAGCGGGCAGATCCGGACCAGTTCGCAGCCGAGGTAGAGGAAGGCGAGCAGCGCGACGGCGGGCCAGGGGGTGCCGGAAGCGGCGAAGGCCGGGGCGGTGCAGGCGAATGCCGCGAGGACGGCGCCGAGGACGACGGCCCACAGGAGACGGGGACGCGCCGACGGTGGAAGTACCCGCATGGCGCTCTCCTCCCCTGTGCCGTACACACCGCTTGGGGAGAATAAGTGGGCCCCCTCGCACAGGGGGCCACATTTTCGTATTGCGCCGTACGGGCACCCCCGGATTAGCACCTTCGAGTGAACGAATCGGCTTCCAGGGGTGGTTGTTCGATCAGCCGGTGGCGGGATCCGCGGTCACGTCGTGATCGGGGACGGCCTGGCCGGAACGGATCAGCTCGATCCGTCCCATGACCTTCGAGCGCAGGTCGGTCGGCACGTCGTCCGAACCGCAGCAGCGCTTCACCAGCTTCTTGACGGCCTGTTCGAGGCCGTACTTCTCCAGGCAGGGATTGCATTCGCCGAAGTGCGTCTCGAACTTCGTGCAATCGCTGTCCGGCATCTCGTGGTCCAGGAACTCGTACAGGTGGTCCAGGACCTCAGAGCAATCCGTCTCGTGCGGCTCTCCGCAGCTCATGAGCCCGAGCCTTTCAGGTCGTTCGACTCTCCCGCGCCGGCGGGGACCAGCCCGCGCTCACGGGCATAGTCCTCCAGCATTCCGCGGAGTTGACGGCGGCCACGGTGCAGTCGCGACATGACCGTACCGATGGGTGTACCCATGATGTCCGCGATCTCCTTGTACGCAAAGCCCTCTACGTCGGCAAGATAGACCGCGATGCGGAACTCCTCCGGAATGGCTTGCAGCGCTTCCTTCACATCCGAATCGGGCAGGTGGTCGAGCGCCTGCGATTCGGCGGAACGAAGGCCCGTCGACATGTGCGACTCGGCGCGCGCCAGCTGCCAGTCCTCGATCTCCTCCGCGGCGCTGCGCTGCGGCTCACGCTGCTTCTTGCGGTAGGAGTTGATGAACGTGTTGGTCAGAATGCGGTAGAGCCACGCCTTGAGATTGGTGCCCTCGCGGAACTGGTGGAAGGACGCGTATGCCTTCGCATACGTCTCCTGGACCAGGTCCTCGGCGTCGGCCGGATTGCGCGTCATGCGCAGCGCGGCCGAGTACATCTGGTCGAGGTAGCCGAGGGCGTCCCTCTCGAAGCGCGCATTGCGCTCCGCGGTCGTCTCCTCCGCGTGGCCTTCGTCGGTCCCAGCGACAGGACCCACCTCCTCCGACTGCGTGACGGCTCCGAAAGCGGACCCGCTCGAATCGGAGAATAGTCGACCATCCCGGCCCTCCGCCGCCTGAAGCGGGCGGCGCTTGGGCGCGGGCAGGACCGTCCAGTCCAGGCCCTCCGCCTGCGGACGGTGCTGGCTGATGACCTGGGTCATGCGCTCCCTCTCCTCCGACTGATCCCGTGCGTTCTGACATCCCGCACAACAGAAGGGTCGGGCCGCGCATTCCCCGGCGGGGGCCGGGTCCCCGGCCTGTGTCAGGTGCGCACCCGCGGTGTGATACGGATCACCCGCGGGTCGGTCATCAGTGGGGCAGCCGGGCGAGCCAGGCGGTGACGGCCCCGGTGATCACCGCGAGGGCCTCGTCCTGGGTCAGGTCCGCCTTCTTCGGCACGGCGAAACCGTGATCGGCGTGCGGGACCTCCACCAGTTCGTACGGTGCCTGCGCGGTCGGCGGCGGGAACTCCTCCGGCCGTCCGAAGGGGTCCCGGCCGCCCTGGACCACCAGGGTGGGCCGCCCGGCGCCGGTGAGCTCCGCGGCCCGGGACTTCTCGGGCCGGCCCGGCGGGTGCAGCGGGAACGACAGGGCCAGCACCGCGGCGGCCCCCAGCTCGGCGGCGGTCCGGCAGGCCACCCGGGCCCCGGCGCTGCGGCCGCCCGCCACCACCGGCAGTCCGGGCTTCGCCAGCGCGGGCCACAGGCCCCGCCAGCCCTCGTCCAGCACCTTGGGCGCGGCGGCCACCTTCTTCCCGGCGACCCGCCACGGCTGCTCGACCAGCGCCACGGTGACCCCGTGTGCGGGCAGGGCGGCGGCCAGGGCCACGAGGTCGCGAGCCTCGATCCCGCCGCCGGCGCCGTGGCCGACGGCCAGCACCAGGCGGGCGGCCGTACGGGCGGGGACGGGATGCCAGGTGATGCGGGCCTCGCCCGCCGGGGTGTCGACGCTCTCGGTGCGCGTACGCGTGGTCATGGCACCCATCCTGCCCGGGACCCGGGCCGGGCTGATCCGCAGGACACCGGCTAGAAGAGCGTGGCCTCCTCCGGCGCGGCCAGCTCGTGGAGCAGCTCCGGCGCGTTGTTGCGTACGTTGCTGACGGCGGTGGACACCGGGTACGCGCGCATCAGCCCGCCCGGCGGCGGCGCGAGCAGGGCCTGGAGCTCGTCGGTGTCGGTCCGGGCCGGGTCCAGCCAGGCGTCCCATCGGTCCGGGGTCAGCATCAGCGGCATCCGGGGGTGGATCTCGGCGAGCGAGGCCGGCCCCTCGGCGGGGGCCACGCCCAGCGGCCCGGTCTCGGCCTCGGCGGTGATCACCGAGCAGGTCGCCCACCAGGCCTGCGGGTGGTCGCCGGGGAGCGTCGGGTCGCGCCAGAACTCGTACATCCCGGCCATGGCGAAGACGGAGCCGTCGGCGGGGAGCACGAAGTAGGGCTGTTTGCGGGCCCGCTTCTTCTTGCCCTCGACCTCCAGCTGCCGCTCGTCGTGGGCGGTGACCCACTCGTAGTACCCGTCGGCGGGGACGATGCAGCGGCGCTGCGCGAAGGGGCGGCGGAAGGAGGGCTTCTCGGCCACGGTCTCGGACCGGGCGTTGATCATCCGGGCGGCGCCGTCGGGGTTCTTGGCCCAGGAGGGGACGAGCCCCCACTTCACCGTGCGCAGCTGACGAACCGGACGCGGGTCCGCGGCGTCTTTCACGGGACGGTCGAGGACGACGTGGACCTCCTTCGTCGGCGCCACGTTCCAGTCGGGGGCCAGGGTCTCCTCGGGCTCCCACTTCTCGATGCCGAAGGCCTCCACCAGGTCCTCCGGCCGACGACTCGCTGCATACCGTCCGCACATGGCTGCCAGACTGCCATCCCACCCGCCCACCACCGCAAGGAGTCCGCCACTCCATGAACAGCTCCATGGACGCCACCGCGACCGCCGGCCTGTGGGACCGGCTCACGGGCATACAGACCCCGCCGGCCCTGTGGCTGGTGATCGTGACGGGCGTGGCCGCCCTGGTCGCCGTGGGACCGCGCCCGCTGTGGCGGCTGTCCCGCAACGCCGTGACCATCGCCCACGAAGGCGGCCACGGGCTGCTGGCGCTGCTGACCGGGCGGCGCCTCGACGGGATCCGGCTGCACTCCGACACCAGCGGGGTCACCGTCAGCCGCGGCAAGCCGACCGGGCTCGGGATGATCCTGACCGCCGCGGCCGGGTACACGGCGCCCTCGCTGCTCGGGCTCGGCGGGGCCGCGCTGCTGTCGGCCCACCGGATCACGCTGCTGCTGTGGGCGGCCACCGCGCTGCTGCTCGCGATGCTGGTGATGATCCGGAACGCGTACGGCGCCCTGACGGTGGTGCTGTCGGGCGCCGCGTTCGTCCTGGTCTCCTGGCTCGCCCCGGCCGGGGTCCAGGCGGCCTTCGCGTACCTGGTGGTGTGGTTCCTGCTGCTGGGCGGGGTGCGGCCGGTCTTCGAGCTGGGGGCCAAGCGCCGGCACGGCGGGGCGCCCGATTCCGACGCGGACCAGCTGGGGCGGCTCACGCACGTCCACCCGGTGGCCTGGCTGCTCCTGTTCCACGCCGTCGCGCTGTGCTCGCTGATCGGCGGCGGGCGCTGGCTCCTCGACCTCTGAGACCTCCGGGGCGGACTCCGCGTTCGACCGGCGGGTCCGACCTCCGGGCCAGGCCTCCGGGTCCGACCTCCGCGTCCAACCTCCGAGACCAGCGTGCGATCAAGATCTGGGTCCGGGGCGAGCCACTAAAGTGGGGGCCATGACCGAGACCCCCGCGCTCCACGCCCTCTGGCCCGCTCCGCTCGCCGACGGCACCGTCCACGCCACCGTCACCGTGCCCGGGTCGAAGTCGGTCACCAACCGCGCCCTCGTCCTCGCCGCGCTCGCCGCCGAGCCGGGCTGGGTACGCCGCCCGCTGCGCTCGCGCGACTCCCAGCTGATGTCGGACGCCCTGCGCGCGCTCGGCGTCGGCATCGAGGAGACCGCCTCCTCCAGCTCCGGCGACGGCGCCGGCGGCGAGGCCTGGCGGGTCATCCCGGCCGCGCTGCACGGCCCGGCCACCGTCGACGTCGGCAACGCGGGCACGGTCATGCGCTTCCTGCCGCCCGTCGCCACCCTGGCCGCCGGCGACATCCGCTTCGACGGTGACCCGCGCTCCTACGAGCGCCCGCTCGGCCAGGTCATCAGCGCCCTGCGCACCCTCGGCGCCCGGATCGACGACGACGGCCGCGGCGCGCTGCCGCTGACCGTCCAGGGCGGCGGGGCCCTGGAGGGCGGCGTCGTCGAGATCGACGCCTCCAACTCCTCGCAGTTCGTCTCGGCCCTGCTGCTGTCGGGCCCGCGCTTCAACCAGGGCGTCGAGGTCCGGCACACCGGCACCACCCTGCCGTCGATGCCGCACATCCGGATGACGGTGGAGATGCTGCGCGCGGCGGGCGCCCAGGTCGACACCCCCGAGGCGGGCGGCGAGCCGAACGTGTGGCGGGTCGCGCCGAGCGCGCTGCTGGGCCGTGACGTGGTCGTGGAGCCGGACCTGTCGAACGCGCAGCCGTTCCTGGCGGCGGCCCTGATCACCGGCGGTACGGTCACCATCCGGGACTGGCCGCGCCGCACCACGCAGCCCGGCGACGAGCTGCGCCGGATCTTCACGGAGATGGGCGGCTCCTGCGAGCTGACCGACGCGGGCCTGGTCTTCACGGGCAGCGGCAAGATCCACGGCATCGACGTGGACCTGGGCGAGGTCGGCGAGCTCACCCCCGGCATCGCGGCCGTCGCGGCGCTGGCCGACTCCCCGTCCACCCTGCGCGGGGTCGCGCACCTGCGGCTGCACGAGACGGACCGGCTGGCGGCGCTGACCGCGGAGATCAACGGTCTCGGCGGCGAGGTCACCGAGAC
Source organism: Streptomyces sp. NRRL S-244 (assembly GCF_000717915.1). Lineage (GTDB taxonomy): Bacteria > Actinomycetota > Actinomycetes > Streptomycetales > Streptomycetaceae > Streptomyces. Next base: position 130,844 of record NZ_JOCX01000002.1, on the reverse strand, counting down.
CGCCGACGGCCTGCACATCCGCCCGCGCCCGCTGCACGGCGGTGTGTTCCACACCTACGACGACCACCGGATGGCCACCGCGGGCGCGGTGATCGGCCTGGCGGTGGAGGGCGTGCAGATCGAGAACGTGGCGACGACCGCGAAGACGCTGCCGGACTTCCCGAAGATGTGGGCTCGAATGCTCTCGGGAGCGGGAGCGTAGGGCCCCGTCATGCGCAGGTACGGCAAGCACACCGACGAGGACGACATCCGCCAGCGGCCCAACCCCAAGGGCAACCGGCCCCGGACCACCATCCGGCCCAAACACGAGGACGCGGCCGAGGGCTTCGTCCTGACCGTCGACCGCGGTCGGCTGACCTGCCTGGTCGACGGGCGCACCATCCACGCGATGAAGGCCCGCGAGCTGGGCCGCAAGGCGGCGGTGGTCGGCGACCGGGTCTGGATCGTCGGCGATCTGACCGGCAAGAAGGACACCCTCGCGCGGATCGTGCGGATCGAGGAGCGCAAGTCCGTCCTGCGGCGCACCGCGGACGACGACGACCCGTACGAGCGGGTGGTCGTCGCCAACGCGGACCAGCTGGCGATCGTCACGGCGCTGGCCGACCCGGAGCCTCGGCCCCGGATGATCGACCGCTGTCTGGTCGCCGCGTACGACGCCGGGCTGGAACCGCTGCTGGTCCTCACGAAGTCGGACCTGACCTCCGCGGACAAGATCCTGGAGATCTACTCCACGTTCGGCCTGAACTACGTGGTGACCAACCGCGAGGAGCTGGCGACGGGCGACGCCGCCGACCGGGTGCGCGAGCGCCTGAACGGCCGGATCACCGCCTTCGTCGGGCACTCGGGCGTCGGCAAGACCACCCTGGTGAACTCGCTGGTCGCCGAGGGCCGCCAGCGCGCCACCGGGCACGTGAACGCGGTGACCGGCCGCGGCCGGCACACCACCACCTCGGCGCTCGCGCTGCCGCTGCCGGGTGGCGACGGCTGGGTCATCGACACCCCGGGCGTGCGCTCCTTCGGCCTGCACCACGTGGACCCGTCGCGGGTGATCCTGGCCTTCCCCGACCTCGTTCCCGGTACGGAGGACTGTCCGCGGGCCTGCAGCCACGACGAGCAGGACTGCGCGCTCGACAAGTGGGTGGAGGACGGCCACGCGGATCCGGCGCGCCTGTACTCGCTGCGGCGGCTCCTGGAGACCCGCGAGCGCCGCGAAGGAGACTGATCGTCCGGCGGGGTTTGCCACGCGCCGGGTCTGGTAAATGCATAATCGCACCACGTGACACGACGTCACCTGACGCGGGGAGGCATTCGCCATGGCCTGGCTGCTGGTGGTCGTCGCCGGAATCCTCGAAACCGGTTTCGCGGTGTGCCTCAAGCTGTCGCACGGGTTCACCCGGCTGTGGCCGACCATCGCCTTCGCCGCCTTCGCCCTCGGCAGCTTCGGGCTGCTGACCCTGGCACTGAAGAAGCTCGACGTGGGCCCGGCCTACGCGGTCTGGACGGGCATCGGGGCCGCCGGAACGGCCATCTACGGCATGGTCTTCCTCGGCGACCTCGTCTCGACCCTCAAACTCGTCTCGATCTCGCTGGTCATCCTCGGCGTCATCGGCCTCCAGCTGTCCGGTTCGGCTCACTGAGCAGGCGCAGCAGCCGCATCAGCTCCCCCAGCCCCGGCTCCTCGCCCGGCGCTATCACGTACGAGAGCGCGAGGCGTACGGCGAGCTCGCAGCGCTGCGCCCCCTCCCCCGGGCTGAGCGTGGCCGAGGCCCGGTCGCGGACGGCCCGGGCCAGCTCCCCCGGCCCGGGGGCCGGTACTCCGGGGCGCACCCCCTGCCCGGGCGGCGTGGGTAAGTTCCCGTCCCAGCACCCCGTCAGCAGCGCCCGTACGAGGGGACGCGCGCGGGCCGCCCGTACGGTCCACTCCGCAACCGAGGCGAGGCGCTCGGCGGTGGCGGCCGGGGAGCGCAGGACCCGGTCCACCCCTTCGAGGTACCAGTCGGCCTCGCGGCGCACCAGGGCCCTGCCCAGGCCCGCCTTGCCGCCGAACTCGTTGTAGAGGGTCTGCCGGGACACCCCGGCGGTGGCGGCCACGTCGACCATCCGCACGGACGGCCAGGGGCGCGCCAAGAGCGCCGCTCCCGCCGCTTCCAGCAAGGACTCCCGGGCTGCCGGCATGTGCGCCTCCCCGCTCGACTTCCCCCGCTCCGATTCCCCGCTCGGCTCCCCCGCCAGAGTTGACGGACCGACAGATCCTGTCAAGGGCGCCTGAGGGTCGCACCGTGGACGCCGTTCGCCGGGTCCGGGCAGTCCCGATACTGTTCGAGCATGCCCGAGTATGACGATGACCTCCGCCTTGCCCTTGAGCTCGCCGACGCGGCGGACGCCGCCACGATGCAGCGGTTCCGCGCCCTCGACCTGAAGGTCGAGACGAAGCCGGACATGACCCCGGTGAGCGAGGCGGACAAGGCCGCCGAGGAGATCGTCCGGGCCGGCATCGAGGCCGCGCGGCCCGCCGACGCCATCCTGGGCGAGGAGTACGGGCTCAAGGGCAGCGGCCCGCGCCGCTGGGTCGTGGACCCGATCGACGGCACGAAGAACTACGTGCGCGGCGTCCCCGTCTGGGCGACGCTGATCTCGCTGATGGAGGAGGGCTCCGACGGGGTCTTCCGGCCCGTGGTCGGCGTGGTCTCGGCGCCGGCGCTGGGCCGCCGCTGGTGGGCGGCGCAGGGCGGGGGCGCGTACGCCGGCGGTGCGCTGGGCGGTGCGCCCGTACCGCTCGGCGTCTCGAAGGTGGGCGCTCTCGGCGACGCCTCGTTCTCGTACTCCTCGCTGAGCGGCTGGGAGGAGCAGGGCCGCCTCCCCGGGTTCCTGGACCTGACCCGGCAGTGCTGGCGCACCCGCGCCTACGGGGACTTCTGGCCGTACATGATGGTCGCGGAGGGCTCGCTGGACCTGTGCGCCGAGCCGGAGCTGAACCTGTGGGACATGGCGGCCATCGCGGTCGTGGTCCAGGAGGCGGGCGGCCGGTTCACGAGCGTGGACGGCGTGGACGGCGTACACGGCGGGAACGCGGCCGCCTCGAACGGGCTGTTGCACGAGGAGATGCTGAGGTATCTGCGCCCGCGCGACTGAGCCGCCCGGGTACTGCACCCGGACGACCGGGTGCGCCCTCTTGATGACGCTGCGTACCCATGGGAATCTGAGACTCCTCCGCTTGTGCGCTTGTGAAGACCTTCTCTAAGTGCGCGGAGGACACTCCCCAGGAGGTGGCTCCCTTCATGCTCGTCCGCGACGCCATGAGCACCGTGATCCTCACCCTCGGACCCGCCCACACCCTCCGGCAGGCCGCCTGCCTGATGTCCGGCCGCAGGGTCGGCGCAGCCGTCGTCCTCGATCCCGACCACAGCGGCATCGGCATCCTGACCGAACGCGACATCCTCAACTCCATCGGCGCGGGCCACGATCCCGACCGGGAGTCCGTGAGCGCGCACACCACCAACAACGTGGTGTTCTGCACCCCGCAGGCCACCGTCCAGGAGGCCGCCGAGGCGATGGTCCGCGGCGGCTTCCGCCATCTGATCGTGCTGGAGCACGGCGGCCCCGTCGGCATCGTGTCCGTGCGCGACGTGATCCGCTGCTGGGTCCCGGCGAGGCGCAGCACCGTACCGGCGTAAAAGCCGGAGGGCCGGACCCCGAGGGGTCCGGCCCTTCAACTCTCGGCGAGCGGGTCCGTCAGCCGCGAAGGGCCTGGACCGCGGCCTCCAGCCGCTTGCCGAAGTCGCCGTCCGCCTGGCGGAAGTTGTTGATCGCGCGCTCGGCGATGTCGTCACGGGAGACCTTGGCGATGAAGCCGGACAGGTTCTCGATCAGACGGGCCTGCTCCTCCTCGGACATCAGGCGGTAGAGGTTGCCCGCCTGGACGAAGTCGCCGTCCTCGGAGTGGACCGGGGCGGCGTGGTTGCCCGTGCCGCCGGTGACCGCGGTGGACTGCCACAGCGGGCGGTCGGTCTGGAACGGGCCGCCGAAGCTGTTCGGCTCGTAGTTCTTGGCGCCCTTGTGGCGGCCGTCGTACAGGAAGCCGTCGCGGGAGTTGGTGCGCGCCTCGGTGGCGTGCGGGCGGTTCACCGGCAGGTGGTCGGCGTTGATGCCGACGCGGTAGCGGTGGGCGTCGCCGTACGCGAAGAGGCGGCCCTGGAGCATCTTGTCCGGGGACGGGCCGATGCCGGGGACGAAGTGCGCCGGGCTGAAGATGCTCTGCTCGACCTCGGCGAAGACGTTCTCCGGGTTGCGGTTGAGCTCCAGCTTGCCGATCTCGATCGGCGGGTAGTCCTCGTGCGGCCACACCTTGGTGAGGTCGAACGGGTTGAAGCGGTACTCGGCCGCGTCGGCCGCCGGCATGATCTGGACCTGCACGGTCCAGGTCGGGAACTCGCCGCGCTCGATGGACTCGCGCAGGTCGCGCTGGTGCGAGTCGGGGTCCTCGCCGGCGAGCTGGTTGGCCTCGGCCTGGGTGAGGTTCTTGATGCCCTGGTCGGTCTTGAAGTGGTACTTGACCCAGAAGACCTCGCCGGCCTCGTTGTTCCACTGGAACGTGTGCGAGCCGTAGCCGTTCATGTGGCGGTAGGACGCCGGGATGCCGCGGTCGCCGAACAGCCAGGTCACCTGGTGGGTGGACTCGGGCGACAGACCCCAGAAGTCCCAGACGTTGTCCGCCTCCTGCGAGCCGGTGTACGGGTCGCGCTTCTGGGTGTGGATGAAGTCGGGGAACTTGATGGCGTCCTTGATGAAGAACACCGGGGTGTTGTTGCCGACGAGGTCGTAGTTGCCCTCTTCGGTGTAGAACTTCAGCGCCCAGCCGCGGGGGTCGCGCACCGCGTCGGCCGCACCGAGGTTGCCCGCGACGGTGGAGAAGCGCAGGAACGTCTCGGTCTGCTTGCCGACCTCGGACAGGAACTTCGCCCGGGTCCACTGCGAGACGTCACGGGTGAGCGTGAAGGTGCCGTACGCACCGGCGCCGCGGGCGTGCACCACGCGCTCCGGTATGCGCTCGCGGTTGAAGTGGGCCAGCTTCTCGAGGAGCAGCTGGTCCTGGACCAGGACGGGGCCTCCGACGCCGGCCGTCTCGCTGTTCTGGTTGTCGGCGACCGGAGCCCCGGCCTCCGTGGTGAGCGGTCCCTGCGTCACGTGCGCCTCCTGCGTCATTCCTGCCATGTGCCTGTGCCTGTCCTTGGCCCTTGTCGTACTCGATCCTACGATGGACTTTGTCTAAGTCAAGTAAGGTTCCAAGTCCGCACACGTTCGGGAGTTACACCGAATCCCTCGCTGTTAGGCTGGTGTACATGAGTGACCTGCTGGAACGACTTCGCGGACGCGGATGGCGCATGACCGCACAGCGGCGCGTCGTGGCCGAGGTGCTCGACGGTGACCACGTTCACCTGACGGCCGACGAGGTGCACGCGCGCGCGGTGGACAAGCTGCCGGAGATCTCGCGCGCCACCGTCTACAACACGCTGGGCGAGCTGGTGTCCCTCGGCGAGGTCCTGGAGGTCGCCACGGACCGCCGGGCCAAGCGGTACGACCCGAACGCCCACAAGCCCCACCAGCACCTGGTGTGCGCCCAGTGCGGCGCGATCCGGGACGTGCACCCGGCGGGCAACCCGCTGGCCGACCTGCCGGACGCGGAGCGGTTCGGGTTCGTGGTGTCGGCGGTCGAGGTGACGTACCGCGGGCTGTGCCCGGCCTGCGCGGGGGCGTAACGAACGCGGAGGGGCCCGGGAGCGATGCTCCCGGGCCCCTCTTTCTTTACGTCTTCGCCGTGAAACGACCGAAGGCCCGGATCCAGAGGATCCGGGCCTTCGGCCTTCAGTAGCGGGGACAGGATTTGAACCTGCGACCTCTGGGTTATGAGCCCAGCGAGCTACCGAGCTGCTCCACCCCGCGTCGGTAAACACGACTTTACGTGACGCCACCCGAGAGATGCAAATCGCTTAACGATCGCCCCGCCCCCGGCCCTGGGTCAGGCCGAGAGCTCTTCCGCCAGGGCCTCGCGGAGCCGGGCCGCCCGCTCGGAGACCTCCGCCGGGCCCAGCTCCATGGCCCGGACGCACCACTTCTGCCCCTCCGCCAGGTCCCCGTGCCGCGCGGCCAGCAGCCCCAGCCGCAGCGCCGCCCGGCCGTGGCCGGCCACCGCGGCCCGGGTCCACCACAGCGCGGCCTCCGGCTCGTTCCCCTCGCGCGCCAGCAGCAGCCCGAGGTTGAACGCCCCGTTGCGGGAGCCGGCCTCGGCCGCCTCCCGGTACCACCGCGCGGCGACGGCGCCATCGCCCCGCGCCGCGGCCAGCATCCCGACCCGCACCTGCGCGCGCCGGTGCCCCAGCTCCGCGGCGCGCTCGTACCACTCCTCGCTCTCGCTGCGCTCGGCCCCGCCGGCCGGCTCGCCCAGCGCCACCGGCTCCGGCGGCGGAGCCAGCGATTCCAGCAGCGCGGCCAGCCGGAACGCCGCCTCCGCGCTGCCGCCGCCCGCGGCGCAGCGCAGGTGCCGCTCGGCCGCCCGGTCCTCGCCGTCGCGGACCAGCGCGATGCCGACCTGGAGCGCCGCGTCGGTGTGGCCCGCCGACGCCGCCCGCTCGTACCACTTCAGCGCCGTCCGGTCCTCGTCCCGGCTCGCGAACAGGATCCCGAGGTTGAACGCCGCGTCGACGCTGCCCGCCTCGGCCGCCTTCGAGAACCACGGCTCGGCGCCCGCCGCGTCGCCGACCTGGAGCAGCATGATCGCGAGGGCGTTGGCGGCCTCCCGGTGGCCGGCGTAGGCCGCCCGCCGGTACCACTGCTCGGCCTGCGCGGTCCGCTCCTGTGCGGCGCACAGCAAAGCAAGGTTGTACGCCCCGTTCTGGTCGCCCGCGTCCATGGCGGTCCGGTACCACTTCTCCGCGGTCTGGGTCTCCCCCCGCGCGGCGTGCAGGGCGCCCAGCGCGTTGGCGGCGTTGCCGTCGCCGTCCTGCGCGGCCCGGTTCCACCACGCGACGGCGCTCTCCTCGTCGCCGGCGTCGCGCAGCAGGAAGCCGAGCGCGCACGCCGCCCGCGCCTCGCCCTGCTTGGCGGAGGTCAGGTACCAGCGCCCGGCCTCCTTGAGCTCCCCGCGCGCCTCCAGGAGGGCGCCCAGGTGCAGCGCGGCGCGCCGGTGCCCGCGCGCGGCGGCCTGCCGGTACCACTGCTCGGCCTCGGTGGGGTCGCCCTTGCGCAGGTGCCGGGCCAGCCGGTACGCGGCCTCGCGGTGCCCCTGCTCGGCCGCCTGGCGCAGCCAGCGCTCCACGCCCTTGTCGCCGCGGTGCTCCAGCAGGTCGGCGAGTCCGTACGCGCCCAGGGCATGGCCGGATTCCGCCGCCTGGCGCAGCCAGTACTCGGCGGCGGGCTCGTCCCCGCGCTCGCGGAAGTGGCGGCCCAGCGCGTGTGCGGCCGGGGCGGATCCGGCCACGGCGGCGACCCGCCACCAGCCGGCTGCCTCCTCGGGGTACCCGCGCTGGAGCAGCAGCACCCCGAGGTTGTTCGCGGCGGCGCGGTCCCCCTCCGCGGTGGCGCCGCGCAGGTACGGCTCGGCGCCGGCCAGGTCGCCGCGGCGCAGCAGCAGCGCCCCGAGCACGCTCATCGCGCCCGGGTCCCCCCGGTCGGCCGCGACCCGGTGCCGTGCTTCCAGCTCGGTGTCGCTCGCCGGGTCGGTCTCGGCGAACATTTCTTCCGCGAAATCCGCATCGGTCAGTGCGGTCTGCGCGTTAACGACCGGAGCCTCCTCGTTGGCCTCTGCGCCCGATTCGACTTCCGCCCTCACAAACCGCCCTGTCTCCAGCAGAGTTGACCTGTCCCCCATAAATCCCATCGTCGCATCACCTGCTACCCGCGTACACCTGGTATGTCGCAGCCTGTGAGGTCACTACAGCGTTTTGTCGACATGCCCACAGAGAGATAAGTCAAACACGCTCCCGCCCCAACTCACCCGTCTCAGCTACCTCATGACCCCCGCGTGTCCTCCTGGACATGACGAACGACCTGATGAGCCAGGACATGACGAAGGCCCGGATCCCATGGATCCGGGCCTTCATCTTCAGTAGCGGGGACAGGATTTGAACCTGCGACCTCTGGGTTATGAGCCCAGCGAGCTACCGAGCTGCTCCACCCCGCGTCGGTGAAACCACAGTATCACGACGCGGGACTGAGCCATTACCCGTCAACCCCCTGGCTTCGGGGCCGTCAGCTTCGCCTCCGCGTCGATCGCCCGCTGCAGCGCCGCCTTGATGTCGTCCTGCGCCTTGCCGAAGGCCGCCCAGTCGCCTGCCTGACGGGCCTTCTCGGCCGCCTCGATCGCCTTCTTCGCGTCGTCGAGGGCCGTCTTGACCGTCGGGTCCGTGGCGGCCGGGGGCGTGGTGGTGCCCTCGCCCGGCGGGGTCACCGGAGTCGTCGGCACCGTCGGCGCCTCCGCCCCGAAGACCACGTTCAGCGCCTTCTCCAGGCTGTCCTCGAACGCCGTCTGGTTCCCGTACGTCACCAGCACCTTGCGCAGCAGCGGGTACTTCAGCCCCGAACTGCGCACGTACACCGGCTCCACGTACAGCATCCCGCCGTCGAGCGGCACCGCGAGCAGGTTGCCGTACTCGACCTCGGAGTCGCCGCCGCGCAGCAGCCGGATCGACTCGGCGATCTTCGGCTCCGACTGGAACTTGCTCTGCACCTGCTTGGGGCCGTCGACCGGCTTGCTGGTCGGCAGCTTCAGGATTCTGATCTTGCCGTAGTCCGGGGTGCCCGGATCGGCGTTGACCGCCATGAAGGCGCTCAGGTTGTCCCGCTCGTTCGGCGTGAACGTCGTCGTGAGCGAGAAGACCTGGTCCTTCTCCTTCTGGTCCGGCATCTTCATCGACAGGTAGTACGGCGGGACCGCCGTGCCGGCCTTGGTCGTCGGGTCGTCCGGGACGGCCCAGGCCTCGCTGCCGCTGAGGAAGGTCTGCGGGTCGGTCACGTGGTACCGGGTGAGCAGCTCGCGCTGGACCTTGAAGAGGTCCTGCGGGTAGCGCAGGTGGTCCATGAGCGGCTTGGAGATGTCGCTCTTGGGCTTGACCGTTCCCGGGAACGCCTTCATCCAGGTCTTGAGGACCGGGTCCTCGGTGTCCCACTGGTACAGGTTGACCGTTCCGTCATAGGCGTCGACGGTGGCCTTGACCGAATTGCGGATGTAGTTGACCTGGTTCTCCTGCGCCACCACGGCGCGCTGGCTGTTGGTGAGGGAGTCCGCGGTGCTCTGGCCCAGCGTGGTGCGCGAGGCGTACGGGTAGCCGTTCGTCGTCGTGTACGCGTCGACGATCCACTTGATCCGGCCGTCGATGACCGCCGGGTACGGGGCGCCGTCGATGGTCAGCCACGGGGCGACGGCTTCGACGCGCTCCTTGGGCGTGCGGTGGTAGAGGATCCGCGAGCCGTCGCCGATGGCGCCGGAGTAGAGGATCTGCGGCTCGCTGAACGCGAGCGCGTACGCCGCCCGGTTGACCGGGTTGTCGAGGTTGACGCCGGAGTCGCCCTTGTAGCTCGTCTCCTTCTCGCCCTTGTCGTCCGAGTAGTCGAGCTCCTTCTGCGGTCCGCCGACGATCGAGTACTGCTTCGTCTGCTCGCCGTAGTAGATGCGCTGCTCGAAGTCCTTGCCGAACATGCCCTTGGAGGGCAGGTCGGACTGCGTGAAGTCGGGGGCGCCGTCCTTGACGGTCGTGCCCTTGGCCGCGACCACGCCGTAGCCGTGCGTGTACTTGAAGTGGTCGTTGATCCAGTTGTTCTTCGGGATGCCGCCGATGTTCAGCTCGCGCAGCCCGATGACCGTGTCCTGGCCGCTGTACCGGTCCACGGCGAGCGTGGACGGGAAGGCGTAGTAACCCTTGACCTGCTGGAGCTGCTGGAAGGCCGGGGAGACGATGTTCGGGTCGAGGAGCCGGACGCTGGCGGTGGTGTTGGCCGCCTCGCGCAGCTTGGACTTGTCCTCGGTCTGCGGGACGCCCGGGTAGTCCTTGACGTCCGCGCGGTCGATCCCGTAGGCGTCGCGCGTCGCCTTGATGTTCTTCTCGACGTACGGCGATTCCTTGGCCTGCTCGTTCGGCTGGACCTGGAACTTCTGCACGATCGCCGGGTACAGCCCGCCGATCAGGATCGCCGAGAGCACCATCAGGCCGAAGCCGATGACCGGCAGCTGCCAGGTGCGGCGCCACAGCGTCGCGAAGAACAGCACGGCGCAGATGGCGGCGATGGCGACGAGGATCGTCTTCGCCGGCAGGTACGCGTTCGCGTCGACGTAGCGCAGGCCGGTCCAGTTGTCCGCGGCCTTGAAGTCGCTGGACTTCACGGCGAGGCCGTACCGGTCGAGCCAGTACGCGAGCGCCTTGAGCGTCACGAAGAGGCCGAGCAGCACCGACAGGTGCCCGGTCGCGGCGGCGGTGGCCCGGGCGCCCGGGCTCGTCACGCGCAGTCCGCCGTACAGGTAGTGGACGACGACCGCGGCGATCACCGACAGCACGACCGCGGCGAAGCCGAAGCCGAGCAGGAAGCGGTACCAGGGCAGGTCGAAGGTGTAGAACGACACGTCCAGGTGGAACTGGGGGTCCTTCTGCCCGAAGGACACCCCGTTCACATACATCAGCCAGGTCTTCCACTGGCCCGCCGCCGAGGCGCCCGCGATCATGCCGACGAGCGCCGCGATCCCGAAGAGCAGCCACCTCTTGTACGGGGCGACGCTCATCCGGTAGCGGTCGAGGCTCTGCTGCTCCATCGACATCGCGGACAGCGGCGGCCGCAGCCGGTACGCCAGCCAGATGTTCAGCCCGACGGCACCCGCCATCAGCAGGCCGAAGACGGCGAAGAGGCCGATCTTGGTCCACAGGGTGGTGGTGAAGACCGTGGAGTACTTCACGGAGCGGAACCAGAGCCAGTCCGTCCAGAAGCCCGCGAACATGATGAACGCCATGGCCAGGACGGCCAGTACGCCCAAGGTCATCAGAAGAGTGCGGGCGCGCCGGGAGGGGCGGCCGACTCTCATCCGTGGCCCGGAGGGGCCTCCGCCGCGGTCCGGCATCTGGAAAGCCAAGGTGCGCACCTCGAAAGTCGCTGAGTCTCGTTGCGGGACAGTTCAAAAGCTGGGCCCCCGATGGTAGGGCCCACTCATGCAACTTACTGAGGCTTTAGTCAGTTCCCGGTATCGGGCGGAAAGGAGGCAGGATGTTGTCCATGTCCAACCTTTCGCCTTCCCCGGGCGGCACGCCGATGGCCGCCACCCCCCTGACGCGTGCCGTCCTAGAGATCGACGAGTACGCCTCCTCCCTCGGCTGGGACAAGCCCGCCCGGCTGTTCGCGCTCGTCGACACCGCCAGGCTGCGCAAGTCGGAGCCGCGGCTCGCGGGCCAGCTCGGCCTCGACCAGGACGACGCGGGCAAGAGCCAGCTGACCCCGATCGAGCAGGACGAGGTGCCGAAGGGCACGCCGCTGGACAAGTTCCTGGGAACCATCGCCTGGCCCCCGTCGATCGTGGGCTGTGCGCTGACGGTGGAGCGGCTGATGCTGCCGCCGTCCGCGGAGGCCTCCGTACCGGAGGGGCTCAGCGACAAGCAGCTGGCCAAGTGGGTCGCGGCGCACCCGGACCGGCAGGAGGTGCGCCTCACGGTGGGCGTGCTGCGCGACGGGTCGCGGGAGTCCGCTGTGCGGCTGCGCGAGAAGGACTCGTCGACCGAGGTGCTGACCGGCGCGAGCCTGGTGCCGGGGCTGGCCGAGGCGCTGGCCGCCACGTTCCTGGACTGAGCGGGCGGCCGGGGAACCGGTACGGGCGCTACGGGCGGTACGGGGCGAGTACGGGTACGGGTCGGTACCGGTCAGGGCTTGCCGCACTGCGGCAGCCCGGCCGTGTCCCCCTTGCTGATCTTCTCCAGCGCCTTCGTGGCGTCGTCGATGGTGGAGACCTTGACGAGGGTCAGGCCGTCGGGGATGTGCTGGGAGGCCGATGCGCAGTTCTCGGCGGGCGTCAGGAAGTACTCGGCGCCGGCCTGGCGGGCGCCGATCGTCTTCATCTGGATGCCGCCGATGGGGCCGACCTTGCCCGCGTCGTCGATGGTGCCGGTGCCCGCGACGAACTTGCCGCCGGTGAGATCGCCGGGCGTGAGCTTGTCCACGATGCCGAGGGCGAACATCAGGCCCGCGCTCGGGCCGCCGACGTCGGCCAGCTTGATGTCGATCGTGAACGGGAAGGTGTGGTCGGTGCCCGCCCGGATGCCGACGATGGCGTGCCCGTCGCCCTCCGCCTTGGCGGTGGTGATCACGACCTTGGACGAGCCGGTGGGCTCGCGGTGCGCCTTCTCGGCCGCGGCCGCCTCGGCGGCGGGCACGATGGTGAACTCGACCGGCTCGCCGGCCTTGCGCTTGGTGACGAGCTTGGCCACGTCCTCGGGGGCGTTGACCGCACTGCCGTCCACGGCCCGGATCACGTCTCCGGCGTGCAGCTTGCCCTCGGCGGGGCTGCCCTTGACCACGGTGGCGACCACGACGCGGGTGGTGACGCCCGGGGTGCCCAGCTGCTTGAGGGCGGCCACCTTGGCGCTCTCCTGCGACTGGCTGAACTCCTCCGCGTTCTCCTGGGTGGACTGCTCCTCCGTCTTCCCGTCCGGGTAGAGGTTCTCGTGCGGGAGGACGATGTTGCCGTCGGACAGCCAGCCGTAGACCGCTTCCAGCAGGTTCATGTCGTAGTCGGCGCCGGTGACGCGGACCGTCGTCATGTTGAGGTGCCCGCTGGTCGGGTACGTCTTGTGGTCCGCGATGCTGATGACGGGCTCGCCGCGCGAATCGCCGAGCGTGTTCACCGTCGGGCCCGGGCTCATTTCCGAGTACGGGACCTTGATGAACACCCCTGCGCAGAGCAGCGCGAACAGCATGAGGGTGGAGGCGAGCATCGTCGCAGTGCGGCGTGGCATGGATCGACAGTACGTGACGGCCCTGACGGGCGGCCGCCGGGGCCGGACCGTACGGGGGCCGTACGCGGAACTCTCAGCGGATTCTCAGGGCGCTCAGGGAGCCTCGCCCGGGACGCGTCACACCGCGTCGGAACCGGAATGGGCCGCTGCCTTCGCCTTGGCCTGATCGGCCTTGTCCATGGCTTCACGGAACCTCGCGTATCCCGCGAGTTCGGATATGTCTCCTTGAGTGCGGTCGCGAGCCGCCCAGCTGCCCCATATCGCCGCTCCGATGGCGGCGAACAGCGGAATCAGCAACCACGCCAATGACGCCATGGACGTGCCTCCCTGCCCCGAAAGTACGTGTCGTTGGTGGCTTCAACGCTCGTGCCCGGGAGGGGGTTACGCAAATCGAGGGCGTGTTGCGCGGCCGAACGGGTGGGACAGTACCCGCTCGCCACGGCCGCCCCGCGCGCGGGGGTCCCGACGCCCCTCAGCAGGCGCCGACCCACTCCTCGGTACCGTCCGAGAAGGTCTGGTGCTTCCAGATCGGGACCTCGTGCTTCAGGTCGTCGATCAGCATCCGGCAGGCCTCGAAGGCCTCGCCGCGGTGCGGGCAGGACACCGCCACGACCACCGCGAGGTCGCCGACGGACAGGTCGCCGACGCGGTGGACCGCCGCGAGCGCGCGGACCGGGTACTTGGCGATCACCTGCTCGGCGATGCGCCGCATCTCGGCCTCGGCCGTCGGGTGGCAGGAGTAGCCGAGCCCGTCGACATCGGCCCCGCCGTCGTGGTTGCGCACCGTGCCGACGAAGAGCGCGGTGCCGCCCGTCGCATCGTCGCCGACGGCCTGGAAGACCTCGTCTATCGAGAGCGGGGTCTCGCGGATCCCGAGCAGCCGGATCGGGTCCGGAGCGGCCTGCTCGCCGGGGTGGTCGAAGTGCGGTGCCATGCAGCCATCGTGCACCACCGCTCTCACATCGCGGTATAGCCGATTCGACCGGCTGTACGACCCACGCGTATGGAGCCTCCTACAGGACCGACGGCCCCCGCCGCCCGCCCGGGCCCCCGGCCCGGGCGGAGCTTCGAGGTCAGAGGCCTCGGCGGCGGCGGGCGGCGCGGACCACCGCGGCCGCGCCGAGGAGGGCGACCGTCGCCCCCGCGGCGCCCGCGGCGGTGGCGTCCTTGCGGCCCAGCCGGCGCCCGGCGACGGTGTGCCGGCCCGCGACCTCCTGGAGGAGCTCGGCCAGCACCTCCTCGTTGGTCCAGCGCGGCCGCCAGCCCGCCGCGTGCAGCCCGCTGACGCTGACCACCCACGGATGCATCGTGTACGCGAGGTCCCCGGCCGGGGACGGCGTCAGGCCGATCCGGTGCAGCCGCGCCGCCGCGCCCAGCGCGACCGCCGACGGGAGCTCCATGCGGCGGATGCCGCTCAGCTCCTCGACCTCCTCCTGCTCCAGCCAGCCCTCGCAGCCGACCGCCAGCTCGCCCTCGACCTTCTCCAGCGCCGCGTACTCCAGCGCGCTGACCAGGTCCTCCACGTGGCAGAACTGCCAGGTCGGCCGGGATCCGGCCACCACCAGCAGGCGGGGGGACTCGAAGTACCGGGTCAGCGCCGTGTCCGTGCCGCCGACCAGGACCGCCGGGCGGACCACGGTCACGTTCAGACCGGGGTGCGCCCGCGGCGCCCTGCGGCCCAGCCGCTCGATCTCCAGCAGGTCGCCGACGCCCGTCGCCTCGGCCGTGGCCCGCAGCTCGGAGTCCTCCGACAGCGGGATGTCGTTGTCCGGCAGCGCCCCGTAGACCATCGCGGACGTGCACAGCACGACCCGGTGCACCCCGGCCGCCGCGGCCGCCGTCAGCACGGTCTGGGTCCCGCGTACGTTGTACGCCGTACGGGCCGCCGGGTCCGTCTCCAGGTCGAGGTCCAGCGCCAGGTGGACGACCACGTCGGCGCCGCGCAGTCTCTCGGCGATCGCGGGGTCGCGCACGTCCAGGACGTGCCACTGCGCGGCAGCGCACTCGCCGCGCCGCTCGTCGATCGCCACGACCTGCTTGACCTCGTCGGAAGCGGCCAGGCGGGCCACCAGGGCGGCCCCGACCCCGGAGGCGGCTCCGGTCACGGCGATCACTGGGCCGTTCTTGCGGGGCGCCGCCTGGTTTCGCGCCCGGCG
The DNA here is from genome assembly GCF_000717915.1 of Streptomyces sp. NRRL S-244. Lineage (GTDB taxonomy): Bacteria > Actinomycetota > Actinomycetes > Streptomycetales > Streptomycetaceae > Streptomyces. The sequence continues at coordinate 115,708 of NZ_JOCX01000002.1, read as the reverse complement.
AACGTCATGGGCGCTTTCGCCGTGCTCAGGGCGGTTTTCGGCGTCGTGGGGCGCGCGAACCTGTGGATCTGGGGAACTCACCAGGCGTCTCCAGCGGTTGTCTTCAGTAGGGACGCGTCGTGACGCGTACCTACCAGGTGATGTCCATCCTGCCGCAGCCCAGGAGTCGGCGGAGCACCGAGCCCGGAAGCGGGTCTGGTGTCTACGCTGGGTGGTGTTGTCGGACCATTTCCCGTCGGCCTCCGCCGACGGCCCTACGAGCCGAGGAAACCCGTGAGCGACACCCCATTCGGATTCGGCCTTCCGCCGGAGGAGCCGGAGAACGGCGACGAAGGCAAGAAGAAGGGCAATCAGGGCGGTCAGGGCGGCCCGAATCCGTTCGGGTTCCCCGGCATGGGCCTGCCCGGCGGCGCCGGCGGCCCGGGCGGCGCGGACAACCCGTTCGCGGCGATGTTCGGCTCGATGAACCCGAACGACCTGGGCGCGGCCTTCCAGCAGCTCGGCCAGATGCTCAGCTACGAGGGCGGTCCCGTGAACTGGGACATGGCCAAGGACATCGCCCGCCAGACCGTGGCCCAGGGCACGGCGGACGGTGTGAAGGACGCCAGCGTCGGCAGCTCCGAGAAGTCCGCCGTCGAGGAGGCCGTGCGCCTCGCCGACCACTGGCTGGACGGGGTGACCTCGCTGCCCTCGGGCGCCACCACGGCCGTCGCGTGGAGCCGCGCCGAGTGGGTCGAGGCGACCCTCCCGGTGTGGAAGGAGCTCGTGGACCCGGTCGCCGAGCGCGTCGGCGTGGCCATGGGCAGCGTGCTGCCCGAGGAGATGCAGGCCATGGCGGGCCCGCTGCTCGGCATGATGCGCTCCATGGGCGGGGCCATGTTCGGCCAGCAGATCGGCCAGGCCGTGGGCACCCTCGCGGGCGAGGTCGTCGGCTCGACCGACATCGGGCTGCCGCTGGGCCCCGCGGGCAAGGCCGCCCTGCTGCCGCTGAACATCGAGGCCTTCGGCAAGGACCTGAGTGTCCCCGCCGAGGAGGTCCGGCTCTACCTGGCCCTGCGCGAGGCGGCCCACGCCCGGCTCTTCGCGCACGTGCCGTGGCTGCGCTCGCACCTGTTCGGCGCGGTCGAGGGGTATGCGCGCGGCATCAAGATCGACACCTCGAAGCTGGAGGACGTGGTCGGCCAGCTCGACCCGTCAAACCCGGAGCAGCTGCAGGAGGCGCTCCAGGGCGGCATGTTCCAGCCGCAGGACACCCCCGAGCAGAAGGCCGCCCTGGCCCGCCTGGAGACGGCGCTCGCGCTGGTCGAGGGCTGGGTGGACGCGGTCGTGCACGAGGCGGCCAAGCCCCGGCTGACCTCGGCGGACGCCCTGCGCGAGACCATGCGCCGGCGGCGCGCCTCGGGCGGCCCGGCGGAGCAGACCTTCGCGACGCTGATCGGGCTGGAGCTGCGCCCGCGCCGGCTGCGGGACGCCTCGCGGCTGTGGGCCTCGCTGACCGACGCGCGCGGCGTGGACGGCCGGGACGGGCTGTGGGAGCACCCGGACATGCTGCCGACCGCCTCCGACCTGGACGATCCGGACGGGTTCGTGCACCGCGAGCAGCTGGACTTCTCCGAGATCGACAAGATGCTCGGCGAGGCGGCGGAGAAGCGCGACAAGGGCGACCAGGGCCGGCCCGGCGACTCCGCTCCCGGCTCAGGCTCCGGCTCCGGCTCCGGCTCCGGCTCCGACGGTGACTCCGACGGCGAGGGTGAAACGAAGAAGTGAGCCTTTACGACGACGCGGTGCTGGTCCTCAAGGGGTACGAGGCCCAGCCCGAGCTGCGCGACTTGTATCTGGAACACCTGGCCGCCCACCCGGACGGGGTCTACAAGCCCTGCCAGGCCGGGCACATCACGGGCAGCGCGCTGGTCATCGACCCGGCGGGCGGGCGCGTCCTGCTGACCCTGCACAAGAAGCTCGGCATCTGGCTCCAGATGGGCGGGCACTGCGAGTCCGAGGACACCACCCTCGCCGGGGCCGCGCTGCGCGAGGCCGTCGAGGAGTCGGGCATCGCCTCCGGGCTGACCCTGCTCCCGGGCGGCCCCGTACGGCTGGACCGGCACCCGATCCCGGCGCCGTGCAACTGGCACCTGGACGTGCAGTACGCGGCGCTGGCTCCGGCCGACGCGGTGGCGGAGATCAGCGAGGAGTCGCTGGACCTGCGCTGGTTCCCGTACGAGGAGGTGGCGGCGGTGGCCGACACCTCGGTCGTCCGGCTGATGGAGGCGACGCGGGCGCGGCTCTGACGCTCTCCGGACAGCCCGGAAGGGGCGGCCCCGCATCCGCGGAGCCGCCCCTTCCGTGTGTTGGGGGCGCGGGCTAGTTCCAGGCGTTGTTCTGGTTCTGGGCCTGGACGCCGTGCTGGCCCATCCCGTACTGCGCGGCCATGCCCTGTCCGAGCTGGGCGTTCTGCGGCGGCAGCACCTCGCTCGGCTGCACCAGCGCGAAGCCGGTGCCGAGGAAGCTGAGCTCCCAGCCCTCGCCGGTGTTGCCGCGCCGCCGCCAGACGCCGCTGGAGTGCGTCTGGGCCTGCATCTGCACGCGCAGCGAGGTGGACCAGGCGACGATCGCGTCCGCGTCGGCGTTCACGTACTTGTCGGGCGTGACCTGCATCATCAGCGGCTGCCCGGAGGTCATCAGCGCGACCTTGCCGCGGCCGGTGATGTTGAGCTGGTACTTGCCGGAGCCGGAGATCCCGTACTGGCTGTCCACCGCGATCGCCTCGGTGTGCAGGGTCGAGTCCAGGGCCAGCACGTAGCTGCTGTCGACGGTGAGGCCGTCCTGGTCCACGTCCACGACGTGCACGTACTGGGCGAGGTTGGCCAGGTAGACCGTGCCCTGCCCGGAGCAGCGCATCAGGTCGAGGCCCTCGCCGGTGCGGGCGCGGGCGGTGCGCTGCGTGGTGCTCTGGTACTCGCCGTCGAAGTCGATGATGCCCTGGTAGGCGACCATGGCGCCCTTGCGGGCGAGCACGTCGTCGGAGCCGGCCAGCGTGACCCGCAGCAGCTGCGGGTTCTGGACGGCGTACCGCTCCTGGGACTGCGCCTCGGCGTGGGCGAAAAGTGCGCTCTGCATGATGTGTCCGCTCCCCCTCAGCCCCGGGTCCGGAGCCGGTCGGTGCTGTCCTCGCTGGGCTGTACGACGACGATGCCCTGGCCGGAGAAGCCCATCTGGTAGGCCTCCCCACTGCCCCGGCCGATCATCGACGAGGCCTTGAAGCTGCGCTTGCCCTTCACCTTGAGGTTCGGGGACCAGGCGACGAGCGCGTCCGGGTCGACGTACGTCTCGTCGTCGCCGCGGCCGCAGTCGACCACGATCGGGGTGCCGCGGGAGGTGATCGCGACCCATCCGGTGCCGGAGATCTGCACGTTGAACAGGCCCTGGCCGGCGAACTTGGCCATGCCCTTGACCCGTTCGACGCCCCACTGGAGGTGGGCGTCGAAGGCGAGCAGGTTGGTGCCGTTGACCGAGAGGGCGTCGTTGTTGAGGTTGATCACGACGACGTCGGCGCCGTAGTCGGCGAGGTAGAGCAGGCCGTCTCCGGTGCACTTCATCAGCGGGGCGCCTTCGCCCGTCAGCCACTGCGAGGCCATCTGGCGCAGGGCCGGCGGGTTGGGCTCGTACTGGACGAAGCCCTCGTACGCGACCATCGATCCGGTGCGCGCGAAGAGGTCCTGGCCGCTCTGCATGGCGACCTTGAGCATGGCCCTGCCGTGGTTCTCCATGCGGGCCGTGACGGGGGTGGGGGCGTAGCCCGCGAGCTGCTGGTTCATTGCGTTCATGGCATTCATGTGGGGCTCCCTCAGACCTCGTACGGCTGGACGACGATGAAGTTGCCGGGGGCGCCGCGGAACTGGAGGTTCACGGTCTCCCCGCTGTGGCCGGGGTAGGCGTTGCGCCGCAGCCGGACCTGGCTGGAGACGATCACCTGGGAGGCCGCCGACCACGCGACGATGGCGTTGCTGTCGGCGAAGGTGGTCGGGGTGACGGGCAGCACGACGGGCGTGCCGTGCGTCTTGACGATCACCGTGCCGGATCCCTGGAACAGCATCGTGAACAGGGCGCCGCCGGGGATGCCGTGGCCCTCGATGCGGCGGACCTCGTGCTGGAGGCTCTCGTCGAAGGCGAGGACGGACTCGGCGGAGACGCAGATCCCGTCGCCCTGGAGCTCGATGGCGTGCAGGTGGGCGCCGTCCTCGGCGAGGAAGACCTGGCCGCGGCCGCTGCAGCGCATCAGCTGCATCTCCTGGCCGGTGGCGTTGCCGACGATGCGGCCGGCGAAGCCCGCGCCCTTGTAGCTGAAGTCGACCTTGCCCTGGTAGAGGACCATGCTGCCCTGGCGGGCGAGGACGGGCTGGCCGCCCATCGCCAGGTCGACGCGCATGAGCTGCTGGTTCTGCGCGGTCCAGCGGGTGCCGGTGGGGACTTCCTTGTACGGCTGGAGGGCGGCGGCGAGGCCGGCGCCGGCGGCCTGCGGGGCGCCCTGGCCGTAGCCGGGCTGCTGGCCGGGCATCTGCTGGCCGTACGGGGGCAGCGGCTGCTGGCCGGGGACCTGCCCGTAGGGCGCGGGGGCCGGGGCCGGCGGCGGGACCTGGCCGCCGTAGCCGGGCATCTGGCCGTACGAGGGCTGCGGCTGCTGCCCGTACGCGGGCGGGCCGGGCGGCTGCGGGGCGTGCGGCGGCTGGCCGTAGGGCGCGGGGGCCGGCGGGGTGGTGAGCGGGCCGACCATGGTCGGGGCCGAGTGCACCGGGGCGGGCGGGGCGGGCTGCTGGTACTGCGGGGCGGGGGCCGGGGCGGGCGCGGGCGCGGGCTGCGGGACGTACGGGGCCTGGGGGGCCTGCGGGGCCTGGGCCGGGGCGCCGAAGGACGGCGCCGGGGCGGCGGCCTGCGGCGGCGGGGCGAATCCCGGCGCGGCGCCGGCCTGGGCCGGGGCGGGGGCGGGGGCCTGCGGCTGCTGCGGGGCCTGCTGTTCGTCCTCCTCGGCGACCTCGCCGCCGAAGTTCTTCAGCAGCGCGGCGAGCCCGCCGTCGAAGCCCTGGCCCACGGCGGCGAAGCGCCACACGTCCTTGAGGTAGAAGTCGCCGAGCATGACCGCGCGCTCGGTGCTGAACTCCGCGCCCGTGAAGGAGTACCGGACGACTTCCTCGCCGCCGGCCACGATCCGGATGTAGCCCGGTCCGATCTGCGACATCTGTCCGGCGCCGTCGATCGTGGCGGTGAAGGACAGCTTGTGGATGCTCGCCGGAACGCGGTCCAGCGTCACCCGGAAGGATTCGGTGTCGCCGGCCTGCGCGCCGAGCTGCTGGATCGACTCCTCCGGCGACTTCGGCTGGTTGTAGAAGACGAAGTACCGGTCGTCCGACAGCTGCTCGTTGGCGTCAAGGCCGAAGCAGCTGATGTCGAAGGCGAGTCCCGGCCCGGCGATCTGCACGCCCACGTACAGATCCGTGCCTGCCGTCAGATCGCTGATCCTGGCCTTGTGACCGCGTTGGAATTCCCTGGCCATACGTAACGACCGTCCCCCATCCCGACAGTGAATTGCGTGCCGCTCAGGCTAGCCGCATCCGCCGACATCCGGCCAAGTCGGTACCGACCCGGTACATATCGAGACGTGAGCCGCCCGGGGGGGGCGGGGTGCGCGGGGCGGGGTGTGCGGGGCGGGTCACTCCTCGCGGGCCGCGGGGACCTTGGGGAGGCGCTCGGCGGCGACCACTCCCTCCAGGTAGCCGCGGGCCCGCTCGGTGCGCGGGTAGGCCTCGAGCAGTTCCCAGAAGCGGGGGCCGTGGCCGGGCACGAGGAGGTGGGCCAGCTCGTGGAGCAGCACGTAGTCGACGACGTACTCCGGCATCCCCTGGAGGCGGTGGGAGAGCCGGATGCTGCCTTCGGCGGGGGTGCAGGAGCCCCAGCGGGTGTTCTGGTTGGTGACCCAGCGCACCGAGCGGGGGCGGGCCCGGGCTGCGAAGTACTGCTCGGACAAACGCTCGGCGCGTTCGGTGAGTTCCGCGTCCCCGAGGGTGCGTTTGCTCTCCTGCGCGGCCAGCTTGTCGAGCATGACCCCCACCCAGCGCTGCTCCTCGGCCTCGGACATCCGGGCAGGGATGAGGACGACCGTACGGTCACCCTCGCGGTAGGCGGATACGGTCCTGCGGCGGCGCGCGCTCCGGCGGACTTCGACGGCGCGCTGCTGTGGGTCGGCGGACACGCCCAAGACCGTACCCGCTCGCCTGGCCGAAGTCCCCCCGCTCCGCGGTTCGAACATGATCGACTCGAAGGCGGCACAGGAAGCACCCCCTTTCTCCATCTCATATGCCTAATAACCCTTGCCTGTGGACAAATGCGCGCACGGAATGCGGCGGGCGGTCATTCTGCGAGGGACGGGAATGAGGCGGGGTTCGCAGGAGGGGGAAGGCCATGTATCCGAAGGTGAAGCCGGCGCTGGCGAGGGCGTGGCGGGATCTGCAGACGGTGCAGTTCGGGGTGACGCCCGCGCACGCGGTGGTGCTCGGCCCGGTGGACACGGCGACGGGATCGCTCATCGACCGGATCGACGGGACGCGGGGGATGGAGCTGCTGCGCGCGGAGGCGGTGGCGGTGGGGCTGCCGGAGGGGCAGGTGGACGCGCTGGTGCGGCGGCTGGCGGCGGCCGGGCTGCTGGACGACGCCACGGCGGGCGGCCCGCGGGCCCAGGCCGTGCGCAAACGGCCGGAGGCCCTGGAGCGGCTCGGGCCCGATCTGGGCTCGCTGTCGCTGGTGCACCGCGAGCCGGGGGGCGACTTGCGGGGGGTCGCGGCGCGGCGGGCCATACGGGTCCAGGTGCGCGGGAGCGGCCGGGTGGGCGGGGTGATCGCCGGGGTCCTGGCGGCAGCGGGCGTGGGCCGGGTCGAGGTCCTCGACGGCGGCCGGGTCGAGCCGGCGGATGTGGCGCCGGGCGGGCTCGGGCCCGGCAGCGTGGGCCGGCTGCGGGCGGAGGCCGCCGCCGCGCTGGTCCGCGCATCGGCCCCGGGGCGCCCGCCGCGGACCGCGGAGCACGAGGGGCCCGAGCCGAGGGTGTCCCTGGTGGTGGTCGCGCCCCGGGACGGGCTGCAGGCGTGGGCCCCGGATCCGGGCACCGCGGCCGACTGGATCACCGCCGGCACCCCTCACCTGTACGCCGGGGTGCTGGAGGGCACCGGGCTGGTGGGGCCGCTGGTGCTGCCGGGGGCCACGGCGTGCGCGGGCTGCATGGAACGCGACCGGGTCGCGGCGGATCCGGCCTGGCCCCGGATGCTGGTCCAATGGCGCTCGGCGCACCGCCGCCGGGCCACCGCGGCCTGCGACGTGGGCCTGGCCACGGCGGTGGCCGGCCTGGCCGCGGCCCACGCCCTGGCCTTCCTCGACGGCGAGCTCCCCGCCTCCACGGCCTCCCGCTGGGAAGCCGCCCTCCCGGGCCTCCACTGGGAGCAGACCCCCGTACGCCCCCACCCCGACTGTCCTTGCGCGGCGGCCCGGATCCCGGCCGAACAGGCGGTGCCGTCGTGAAGCTCTTACGAAGGCGCGTCAAGCCGCCCCTCCACAGCGCGGCAGAGCTCCTCGATCCGGGACTCGGCCGACGGAATCACCGGGATCAAGCTGCGCAGGGCGACGAGCAGCTCGTGCATCTGCCCAGGGGGCGGGGCCTTGGCCAGAAACTCGGCGAAATGCTGTCCGGCTTGCTCCCAGTGGGGCCATACGCAGTGGGCGAGAACGAGGTTGCCGATGTCGGCGGCAGAACCACCCACGGTGGGTGCCCCGTTGGGGGTGAGGAGCTCGACCGCACGGGCCAGGTGCCGGTCCCGGTCCGGATGCCCCAGGGCGTGCAGCACGACGGCCGTCTCGTAATGCGTCCAGGCCTGGTCGGGTTCAAGTGCGATCGCGCGGGTGAGGTCGGCCAAGGCCTCCTCGTACTGGCCGAGCAGCCGCCGGGTGAGGCCTTGGCGGGCCAGCGTCTCGACACTGCCGGGCTCGAGCTCGTCGGCGCGGGTGTAGTCGGCGAGAGCTTCCTCGCATCGGCCCAGCCTGCGAAAGACGTCCCCACGCCTGGAGAGAACCCAGGCATCGTCGGCTCCGAGCTCGATGGCACGGGTGAGGTCGGCCAAGGCCGCCTCGTGTCGGCCGAGCAGCAGAAGAGCCAGTCCACGCCGCTTGAGGGCCCACCCATAGGTCGGATCGAGCTCGATCGCCCGGTCGAAGTCTTCCAGCGCCTGCTCGTGCCGCTGCATCAGTCCGTGTATCGCACCCCGGCTGGCGAGGGCCCAGGCGTAGTCAGCCCGAAGTGCGATGGCCCGGGTCAAGTCGCCCATGGCCTTCTCGTACCGCGCCGTCAGGCGGAAGACCTCGCCCCGGCCTGCGAGTGCCGAGGAGTAGTCGGGTCTCAGCTCGATGGCGCGCGTGTAGTCGATCAGCGCTTCCTCGTACCGTGCGCGACCCCGGTGGTTGCGGCCCCGGATGACGTAGGGCCAGGCATAGTCCGGGAAGATCTCGATCGCCCGGTCGAGGTCGGCCGATGCCTCCTCGTGCCGCCCCGTGCTGGAGAGCACGTAACCCCGATTCGCCAAGGCCCAGGCGCTGTTCGGTTTGATCTCGATGGCGCGGGTGAAGTCGGCGAGGGCCTCGTCGTACCGCTCCGTGATGCGGTGGAGGACACCGCGGTGGGTGAACGTCCTGTGGTCGTCCGGTGTGAGGTCGAGGACTCGGTCGAAGTCGGCCAGCGCTTCCTCGTACCGGCCGGTGTTGCGGTGGCACACCCCGCGGCTGCCGATGCTCCAGGCATGGCCGGGATCGAGCGCGATGGCGCGGGTGTAGTCCCCGATCGCTTCCTCGAAGCGTTCAGTGAGCTCGTGGGTTCGGCCGCGGCCGAAGTGCGCGCGCTTGGCCCCGGGGTCGAGGGCGAGCGCCCGTGCGTAGTCGGCCAGGGCCTCCGGGTACCGCTCGGCCTTGCGGTGGTCGCGGCCGCGCAGGGTCAGGGCGTGGGCCTGGCCCGTGGTGTCGAGTGCGCCCCGGGACAGCAGGAGCGTCAGGGTGGCGACGCCGGCGTCGCGGTGCTCCAGGGCCGTCCGGAGGCGCTCACCCCAGTCGGTGAGTTCCGTGCCTTGTGTGTCCCGGCCGGCCTGGATCAAGACCTGGACCCAGCGGCGGAGGGTGGTGACGCCGTGGTCATAGGCGTCGACGAGCTCCCGCATCGCAGCCGGGAGGGCGGCGCGCGGGTCGGCGCACAGCCGGTGGTACGTCTCCTGGAGCCGGTGTCCCCGCCAGGTCTCGTCCGACCACCAGCCGTCGGCAGGGGCGGCAGTCTCCTCCAGGCGCTCCCGGCGCAGCCGGAAGGCGTCGGCCAGCCGGGTGTGCAACAGCTCCCAGCGGGCCGGGGACTGCCTGCGCTGGAGCCGGAGCATCGCACTGCGGACCACCTCGTGGTAGCGGCAGTGCCCCGACCGGTCGGTGACGAAGGGCATCGACCGCAGCCAGCCGAACAGTTCGGCGGCTTCCTCCTCGACGGCCGCCCGGAACACGTCCTCGTCCAGTTCCTGAGGGAAAGCACAGGCCAGGGCTGCGGCCCTGCGAGCCGGATCGGCCTCCCACTTGAGGAAGCGCTCGACGGCGGTACCGCTGGGGTCTCCGATCTCCTCCACACTGCCCGGCTGCGTCTCGGCCAGTGTCGAGACCAGGACCGGAAGCCGTCCCGACAGCTGGAGGATCACCTCTACAACGCGCTCGTTCGTCACGTCCTTTCCCGCGAGGAGCCGGCGTGCCTCGGCGTCCGTGAACACCTCCAGCGGCCAGTCCGTGACCAGGTCGTGCCAGTCCTCCCAGCAGCGGGCGGCCAGCCGCGACTGACCGGCCAGGGTGACCAGCACGTTCGCGGGCAGCTCGCCATAGCGGTCGCTGCCCAGCACGTCGCGCAGCCAGGTGTCCAGCATCGGTCCGGTGCGCTCGTAGGTGTCGAAGAACAGCGTGATCCACGGATGCTTGCGGGCCGCCTCCCCGAGCTCCTCCAGGAACACCGGGGTCAAGGCGTCCAGCGGGGACAGCACCAGTTCGACATCGCCGTGGCTGCGCAGGCGGGTGCTGAGGAGGGCTTTGACCCGGTCCGCGCCCGCGGCGACCTGGTTCGGGTCGACCGCTCCCGTGAAAGCACCGACTCCCGGAAGCATGCCCAGTCCGACGAGGCCCAGCTGCGAGGCGATCACGCTCGACGGCGACGGCGCCGGGGAGCCACCGGCTGCCGCGTCGGCCCCGGCGGCGGCCGTGGCCATCCCGGCGTCCGCCTCGTGCCGGCGCTGCCGATAGGTGGCCAGCAGCTTGTCGAAGCCCTTCAGTGCCACGCCTTGCTGGGCGAACTGCGCGCTGATGACCTCCATCGTCTCGACGACGTCCGCGACCGACTCGTCGACGTACGCCGTGACCGCCTGCCCCTCGCGGGCGACGGTCTCCAGCTGGCGCACCAGGGTGGACTTGCCGACGCCGGCCGGGCCGCGTACGTGGAAGAGGAACTGCGCCGCCTCGTCCGGGGGCTGGCGGAGGGCGTCCCGGAAGGCCGCGATCTCTCCCTGGCGCCCGATGAAACCGCTGGAGCGCCGTCGCCGGATCAGCTCCTGCCTCGAAGGCCCCCGCCCCGCCATCCGCAGCCCTTTCCCACCGACGACTCAATCCGCTGTCCGGTCATGCTGTCCCATGGGGGGCGATGCTGTCTGGCAAGGGCTGGATTCCTGCCACATCGGAGGCGGGCGCCTCGGCCGGGGCGGGCCGGAAGAGCCGTGACAGGATGCGAGGGAACGAGGGGTCATCCTGAACCGCCGCTTGCGGCACAGCTGTCTGGGAATTGGAGGGGCGCATGTCTGATCTTCCCCGGAAGGCGGTCACCCGTACCGTCAAGCTGGCCGCGCTGCCGCTCGGCTTCGCGGGCCGGGTCACCTGGGGGCTGGGGAAGCGGATCGGGGGCAAGTCGGCGGAGATAGTGGCGCGCGAGCTCCAGCAGCGCACCGCCGAGCAGCTGTTCCGCACGCTCGGGGAGTTGAAGGGCGGTGCCATGAAGTTCGGGCAGGCGCTCTCGGTCTTCGAGTCGGCCCTGCCCGAGGAGGTCGCCGGGCCGTACCGGGCGGCGCTGACCAAGCTCCAGGAAGCGGCCCCGCCACTGCCCGCCCAGACCGTGCACCAGGTGCTGGCGGACCGGCTGGGAGCCGACTGGCGGGACCTGTTCGAGGAGTTCGAGGACAAGCCGGCCGCGGCCGCCTCGATCGGGCAGGTGCACCGGGCGGTGTGGCACGACGGCCGGCAGGTCGCGGTCAAGGTCCAGTACCCGGGGGCCGGCGAGGCGCTGCTGTCGGACCTCAAGCAACTGGGCCGGTTCGCGGGGCTGCTGGGGCCGCTGATCCCCGGTATGGACGTCAAGCCGCTGATCAAGGAGTTGCGCGACCGGGTCTCGGAGGAGCTGGACTACGAGCTGGAGGCGGAGGCCCAGCGGATCCACGCGGACGCGTTCGAGGGCGACGAGGACGTGGTCGTACCGGACGTCGTGCACCAGGGTGACGAGGTGCTGGTGACCGAGTGGATGGAGGGGACCCCGCTGTCGGAGGTGATAGCGGACGGCACCCAGGAGGAGCGTGACCGCGCCGGGCAGCTGCTGGCCCGGTTCCTCTTCTCGGGGCCCGCGCGCACCGGGCTGCTGCACGCCGATCCGCACCCGGGCAACTTCCGTCTGCTGGCCGGGGCTGACGGCCGGATGCGGCTGGGCGTGCTGGACTTCGGCACCGTCGACCGGCTGCCCGGCGGCTGGCCCAAGCCCATCGGCACCTCGCTGCGGATGACGCTGGAGGGCGACGCCGAGGGGATCTACGGACACCTGTGCGCCGAGGGGTTCGTGAGGGAGTCCATCGAACTGGATCCGGAGGCGGTGCTGGACTATCTGCTGCCCATCATCGAGCCGGCCCAGGCCGAGGAGTTCACCTTCACCCGGCCGTGGCTGCGCGGTCAGGCGGCCCGGATCGCAGATCCCCGCTCCCCCGCACACCAGTTGGGCCGGCAGATCAATCTGCCGCCCTCGTACCTGCTGATCCACCGGGTGACGCTGAGCACCATCGGGGTGCTCTGCCAGCTGGGCGCGACGGTACGGCTGCGGGACGAACTGGAGTCCTGGCTCCCGGGGTTCCTGCCCGAGGAGTGAGCGCGTGGGCCTGCGGGCCTACGGGCCCGGGGTCACCACCAGGACGAGTCGAGGCGGCCCTCGATCGCCCTGAGGTTGGCTCGCGCGCAGTCGACGCAGAAGTACTGTCTGGTCCCGTTCTCCACCGAGCAGGTCCAGGTGGGCGGGGCGCCGTCGGGGGCCTTCTTGCCGCAGCGCGCGCAGACGACGGGCTGGGCCTCGGCTCCCGACGGGGCGGGGTGGGGATTCGGCTGGTCCACCTCCAGACGATATCCCCGCGAGGGCCGGAGAGCCGTCCGCAACGCACCGGGGGGACCGGTCCGTTCGGACCGGTCCCCCGTACGCTGCTGCGCCGCTGGTCAGCGGCGGTTCAGCCGCTGATCAGTGCATGACGGCCATGGCGAGCGCCCGCCGGGCGCGCAGCGAGACGCGCTCGGCTCGCCGCTGCATGCGGCGGGCGGCGACCAGGCGCAGGGCGCGACGCTCGGCGTCGACCTCGCGCATGCGGTCGTCCATATGGGCACGGGCCAGGGCTTCTGGGATGAGTTGCATTTCTCGGGTCCTGTTCTGACGCGAGGTGATCGCGCCGGCGGTGATGAAGTCTGCGTGGGCGGAGCCGTGCGGCTGCTCGCTCGTCGTGTGGGCGGTCATGAGGGCCTGCTTCAAGGGGTCGTGCGTCACGGGGCGGTCGATGGTTCCGATGGCGGTCATGCCGCGACAACCGGGTTCTTGCGCGGACGGCCACGGGGCCGCTTCCGGGCTACGACAACGCCCTGGACGAACAGCTCGCCACCCCAGACACCCCAGGGCTCGCGGCGCTCGAGCGCACCGGCGAGGCAGGCCTCGACCAGCGGGCAGGTGGCGCACAGGGACTTGGCGTACTCGACGTCCGCCGGGGACTCGGCGAAGAAGACCTCGGGGTCGTAGGTACGGCAGGCGACGGGTACGCCGAGGTTCTCGATGGCGTCGTCGAGCGCGGTCAGCGCGGTGAGGGGAGTCAAGGTGGAGTCCTCCGGGACTGCGGGCGGGGAGATCGTCTGGGTCTGCGGTACGGACGGGGCGTGCGCTTCGAGTTGCACGGTGTTTTCTTCCTCGTCTTGGTTGGCTAGTCGTTCCGGCCGGGTTCGGCCGGGGGCGGCTGGTACCTGGTCTTGCCAGTCCCGAGGCTCCTTCGTGCCGTCCGTCCCCGGTCGGGGACAAACAGAAGGGCCGCGGATCCCGGGTGGGGTTCCGCGGCCCTGAAGGCGCCGGCCTGATCTTGGAATCAGGCTGGATCACTCCAGGGTTCGAGCCCACGGAAGGCCCACATCAGGTGGTGCTGCTGCTTCGTCTGCGTCGTCTTGGATCCGGCACCGGCTGCGGCCGCAAACCCATAGGCGCCATGCGCCTGGGCTTCCAGTACTGCCACCGGTGCCTGGGTCGGTCGCTCATTCCGCTCGCTCGCCAGCAGCGCGGAGGGCGCGGCCAGCAGGGCGCGGCTGTCAGCGGAAATCGCGGACAGACCGGTACCCAGGAGCGGGAGGAGCGAGGAGGAGCCGAGCGTGCAGGAAGCGGCGACCGAGCGATCGGTCATTTTGGTGGTGGTGATGAAGCTGGTCACTGGTCTCGCCTCCTCTCGGCGTCTCGGGGACGGGGGCCCGGGGGCCTGTCCCATACGTATTCGGATAAGTACAGCACGGATCCGGAGCTTCGGAGAAGCCACCGTTTCCGTTGCTAAGAACCTATGGGGATTCGCTGGGCATGCGCAAACTATTTTTCCGACGAGTTTCTACGCGTCGTCAGAATCTGCGCCCCCGCGCTCCTGACCTGCGCAGATGGCCAGGACATCGGCTCCGTACCGGTCGAGCTTGCGGCCGCCGACTCCAGAGATCATCGAGAGCTCGCCCTCCTCGGACGGCTGGGCCTCCGCGATCGCGACGAGCGTCTTGTCCGTGAACACGCAGTACGCGGGCAGTCCCTGCTCCTTCGCCTGGCCCGCGCGCCACTCCCGCAGCCGCTCGTAGAGGCCCTCGTCCATGTCGGACGGGCAGTCCTCGCAGCGCATCAGTTTCAGCTCACCGGCCTCGGTGAGGGTCTTGCCGCAGACCCGGCACCGGGCCGGTCCGCGGCGGCCGCGCGCCCGGACCGCTCTCTCGGCCGGGGCTCCCGGCCGGCTTCCCGGGGCCGCAGAGCCCGGCCGCAGCCCGTTCAGGAAGCGGCTGGGGCGTCGGGAGGCCCGGCCGCCCGGAGCCCGGGAGAGCGCCCAGGAGAGCGTCAGGTGCAGCCGGGCCCGCGTGACGCCGACGTAGAGCAGCCGGCGCTCCTCCTCCACCTGCTCGTCGGTCTTGGCGTACGTGATCGGCAGCATGCCGTCGGTGAGGCCGGCCAGGAACACGGCGTCCCACTCCAGGCCCTTGGCGGCGTGCAGCGAGGCGAGGGTGACGCCCTGGACGGTCGGGGCGTGCTGGGCGGCCCTGCGCTCGTCCAGCTCGACGGTCAGGTCCGCCAGGGTGGCCCCGGGCCGGCTGCGGGCGAAGTCCTCGGCGAGCCGGACCAGGGCGGCCACCGACTCCCACTGGTCGCGCACGGCGCCGGAGCCGGCGGGCGGCTCGGCCGTCCAGCCGGTGGAGCTGAGCACGGCCCGGACCTGGGAGCCGAGCTCGACGACGTCGTCGAGCAGCGGGTCGTTGCCCCCGGAGCGGGCGGCGCCGCGCAGGGCGAGGATCGCCTTCTGCACCTCGCCGCGCTCGAAGAAGCGCTCGGCGCCGCGCAGCTGGTAGGGGACCCCGGCGTCGGCGAGGGCCTGCTCGTAGACCTCGGACTGGGCGTTGATGCGGTAGAGCACGGCGATCTCGCCGGCCGGGACGCCCGCCGCGATCAGGTCCCGGATGCGCAGGGCGACGCCCTCGGCCTCGGCGGGCTCGTCCGGGTACTCGGCGTAGACCGGGTCGGGGCCGGGCTCGCGCTGGGAGACCAGCTCCAGGCGGTGCTCGGCGGCGCGGCCCTTGGCCTGGGCGAGGAGCCCGTTGGCGAGGTGGACCACCTGGGGGGTGGAGCGGTAGTCGCGGACCAGCTTGACCAGGGTGGCCTGCGGGTAGCGGGTGCGGAAGTTCAGCAGGTGGTCCGGGGTGGCGCCGGTGAAGGAGTAGATCGTCTGGCTGGCGTCGCCGACGACGCAGAGGCTGTCGCGCTCGCCGAGCCACAGGTCCAGCAGCCGCTGCTGGAGCGGGCTGACGTCCTGGTACTCGTCCACCACGAAGTGCTGGTACTGGGTGCGGATCTGCTCGGCGATGTCGTGGCGGTCCTGGAGGATGCCGACCGTGAGCAGCAGCACGTCCTCGAAGTCGATCATGCCGCGGTCGCGCTTGAGCTGCTCGTACGTCCCGTAGATCTGGGCGATCTCCGCCATGTCCCGGGGGGCTTCGCGGCCCGCCTTCAGGGCGGCCGCCGGATAGTCGGAGGGCACGGTCTGGGTGACCTTCGCCCACTCGATCTCACCGGTGACATCGCGCAGCTCGCCCCGGTCGAGCCGGATGCGGCAGCGGGCGCCGGCCTCGGCGACGAGCTGGATCTTGCGCTCGACGAGCCGGGGCACCTCGCCGCCGATCGCCTTGGGCCAGAAGTACTGGAGCTGGCGCAGGGCGGCGGAGTGGAACGTCCGCGCCTGCACCCCGCCCGCGCCGAGGGAGCGCAGGCGGCCGCGCATCTCTCCGGCGGCGCGGTTGGTGAACGTGACGGCCAGCACACTGGCCGGCATCAGCTGGCCGGAGCGGACCCCGTAGGCGATCCGGTGGGTGATCGCCCGGGTCTTGCCCGTGCCCGCGCCCGCCAGCACGCACACCGGCCCGCGCAGGGTCGTCGCGACCTCGCGCTGCTCCGGGTCCAGGCCCAGGAGCACCGCGTCGGCCGAGTCCGCGCCGGCGGGGAAGGATGAGAGGTGCGTTGCTGATGTCACCCCAACATGCTGCCAGGTCCCGCGGGGCGGGCGGGAAAGTTGTCCACAGGGTGCGCGCGTTCATCGCATGGGCTTACCGGTCGCACTTGACGTACTTGGACGTCACGGCCGTATCGCGGGTGCGGGAATGGCCCCGCGGTCCCGTACGTTCGAGTACTCGGACCACCCAGACCCCACAGAGGAGAGCGCAGCATGCAGGACACGGGTTCCGTCACGATGTACAGCACGACCTGGTGCGGCTACTGCCGCCGGCTGAAGACGCAGCTGGACCGGGAAGGCATCGCGTACAACGAGATCAACATCGAGCTGGACCCCGAGTCCGCGGCGTTCGTCGAGAAGGCGAACGGCGGCAACCAGACGGTCCCGACCGTGCTCGTGAAGTCCGCCGCCGGCGCCGAGTCGGTCATGACGAACCCGAGCCTGGCCCAGGTCAAGCAGGCCCTCGCCGTCTGATCCGCGGCCCGGCGCACTGCGGCGCCGGGCGCCGGCGCCGCGCGCTGCGCGCACAGAAAGGCCCCCGCCGCGGCGGGGGCCTTCTGCTGTCCGACGAGCCTTGCGCGCCGCCGTGTGACGAGCCTCACCCGGCCGCGCGCGGCAGCGGCTCCCCGTACCAGCGCTCGACCAGGCGGGCCGCGATGGAGATCCCCGACGGCGGCAGCATCTCGCCCGACTCGAACGCGGCGCGCAGCTCCTCGCGGGAGAACCAGCGGGCCTCCTGGATCTCCTCGCCGTCGACCGTGATCTCGGTGGTCGTGGCGCGCGCCGTGAAGCCGAGCATCAGGCTGTACGGGAACGGCCAGGGCTGGCTGGCGACGTACTCGACCTCGCCGACCTTGATGCCCGCCTCCTCCCACACCTCGCGCACGACCGACTGCTCGATCGACTCGCCCGGCTCCACGAACCCGGCCAGCGTCGAGAACCGCCCCTCCGGCCAGTGCACCTGGCGGCCCAGCAGCGCGCGGTCGTGCTCGTCGGTGACCAGCATGATCACCGCCGGGTCGGTGCGCGGGTAGTGCTCGGCGCCGCAGCCCGGGCAGCGGCGGATGTGCCCCGCGGCCGCGACCACCGTGCGTTCGCCGCAGCGGGAGCAGAAGCGGTGCATCCGCTGCCAGTTCTCCAGCGCCACGGCGTGCACCATCAGCCCGGCGTCGCGCGGGGACAGCAGCAGCCCGGCCTCGCGCAGGCCGGCCGGGCGGGCCGACTGGTCCATCCGGCCGGGCAGGGAGTCCTTCTGGAGCGCGAAGTACCGTACGCCGTCGTCGTCGGTGCCCAGGAAGTAGCGGTGCGTCTCGGTGACCGGGGCCTCGAAGGCCGGGGTCATCACGATGCCGGTCCCGCCGTCGGGGGTGTCGTCGATCAGGACCTGACCGCCGGAGACCACGAAGACGCGGGTCGTCGGGTGGCTCCAGGCGGCCGCGAGCCAGGCCTCGTCGAGGCGGTGGTGCGCGGCGCGATCGATTCCGCTGGGCGCGGCGAGCGAGATCGGGTGCTCGGTATGGGTGCTCACAGGTACTTCCAACTCCCCCGGTGGTGGGACAGGCAGGCTCAGTGACTCTCGTGACTCTCGTGACTCATGACTCGATGACTCGTGTGACTCGATGACTCGATGACTCGGTGACTCGGTGGCTCGGTACGGCTGTGGGTGCGTCAGGCGGGCTTCCCGTGGGAGGCGGCCAGGTCGCCCCACAGGTAGGCGGCCGTCTCGACGCCCTTGAGGAGCAGGTCCAGCTCGACCTTCTCGTTCGGCGAGTGCCAGCCGTCGGACGGCACGGAGATGCCGAGGAACAGGACGGGCGCGTCCAGTACGTCCTGGAGGTCCGCCGCCGGTCCGGAGCCGCCCTCGCGGGTGAAGCGGACCTTCTCGCCGAACGCCCGGCCCATGGCCCGTACGACGGACTGCAGCGCCGGGTGGTCCAGCGGGGTCAGGCAGGGCCGGGTGGGGGCGCCGAAGACGATGGAGTGCCGGATCCCGTCCGGGATCCGTGCCGCGACCCAGTCCCGGACGGCCGCCTCGACCTCGTACGGGTCCTGCCCGGAGACCAGGCGGAACGACAGCTTCAGGTGGGCGGAGGCGGGCACGATGGTCTTGCCGCCGGGGCCCTGGTAGCCGCCGCCGATGCCGTTGACCTCGGCGGTCGGGCGGGCCCAGACCCGCTCCAGGGTGGAGTAGCCCTTCTCGCCCGCGGCGGCGTGCGACTTGGCCGTACGCAGCCACTCGGACTCGTCGAACGGCAGCTCGGCGATCAGCGCCCGCTCCTCGTCCGTGAGCTCGGCGATGTTGTCGTAGAAGCCCGGGATCGTGACCCGCTCGTCGGCGTCGTGCAGTGCCGCGACCAGACGGGCGGCGACGGTGGCCGGGTTGGGGACGGCCCCGCCGAAGGCGCCGGAGTGGATGTCCTGGTCGGGCCCGTACAGGTCGATCTCGCAGTCGGCGACGCCGCGCATGCCGGTGCAGACGGTGGGGGTGGTCTCGGACCACATGCCGGTGTCGGAGACGATCACGATGTCGGCGGCGAGGCGCTGCGCCTCGCGCTCGACCAGGGCGCGGAAGTTCGGCGAACCCGACTCCTCCTCCCCCTCGATGAGCAGCTTGAGGTGCACGGCCGGGGCCTCGGCGCCGGTGGCGGCCAGGTGGGCCCGTACGCCGAGGGTGTGGAAGAAGACCTGGCCCTTGTCGTCGGCGGCGCCGCGCGCGTACATGCGGCCGCCCTGGACCACGGGCTCGAACGGGTCGGTGTGCCAGCCGTCGGCGACCGCGGCGGGCTGCACGTCGTGGTGCCCGTAGACGAGGACGGTCGGGGCGGCCGGGTCGGCGCTCGGCCACTCGGCGAAGACGGCGGGCGCGCCGGGGGTGGGCCAGATCTCCGTGACCGGGAAGCCGGTCTCCTTGAGCTTCGCGGCGAGCCACTCGGCGCTGCGACGTACGTCGTCCGCGTGCTCGGGCTGGGCCGAGACGGAGGGGATGCGCAGCCACTCGGCGAGGTCGTCGAGGAACGCGGCGCGGTGGGTGTCGATGTACGTGCGGACGACACTGTCCGCCGGGGCTTCGCTCATGCCTACGAGCCTAACTGCCGGGGTGCCGGTCACTGTCCGTGTCCGTTTTGCCTTGGAGGATCCGCTCAAGACGGTCCCGGCCGGGGAGGTCGCGGGGGCGGATCACGCGGCCGCTGCGGACGTGGAGGAAGGCGGCGGTGACGCGGTCGAGGGGGGTGCCGGTGGCTTCCGCCCAGCCCAGGCGGTAGACGGCGAGCTGGAGGGGGTCGGCTTCGGTGGTGCGGCCGGTCTTCCAGTCGACGATCTCGTAGCCGCCGTCCTCGGTCCGGTACACGGCGTCGATCCGGCCGCGGACGACGCGGCCGGCGAGGGTGAGCTGGACCGGGACCTCCATGCGGTACGGGGTGCGCTCGGCGTACTCGCTCCGCTCGAAGGCGGCCTTGAGGGAGTCGAGATCGGCCTCGTCGACGATGTCCTGGTCGGAGCCGGGCAGCTCGGTGGCGGGGTCGAGGACGTCGAGGAGCGGCAGCGGGAGCTCGTCGAAGCGGGACTCGACCCAGGCGTGGAAGCGCGTGCCCTGGCGCGCTGCGGGCTGCGGGGGCTTCGGCATGGGGCGGGCGAGGTCGCGGGCGAAGCCCTGCTCGTCCGCGGCGAGGCGCAGGAGCTGGCTGGCCGAGAGGGCGGCCGGGAGCTCGACGTCGCGCACGGCGGCGCGGGCGCGCCGGAGCTCGCCCTCGAGGGCGTCGAGGTCCCGGTCCCAGGAGGCGATGGCCCGGGCCTCTTCGGGGGTGAGGGCGGCGCTTCCCGCGGTACGCCGTCCGCCACCACGGGCCGTACCCCGGTCGTCGCCGTACGGGCCGGTGACCGCGGGCGGTGGGGTGGGGCGTGGCACGGGCGTGCGCGTGGGCTCGCCGGCCCAGGGACCGTCGGCCCAGGGCTCGTCGTGCGGCCAGGGGGTGTCGTCCGGCCAGGGGTCGTCCGGCGAGGGGCCGTCCGGCCAGGGGTCGTCGTGGGGTGCGGAGTCTTCCCCCGCCCCGCCCCTTCCCGAAACCGGGGCTCCGCCCCGGCCCCCGTGCGTCGGTCCTGCGGCCCGCAGGTCCTCACCGCCCGGCGCGCCGGAACCGGGCTCGGCACGCGCGTGCGGGATCGCTGCGACTGCGCCCGGCGGGGACACGGTGGCCTCGTCCGGGGCCCACAGGTCATCGCCGTCCGGCGCACCGGCGGCGGGCTCCTCCGCGTACGACGGGTCCTCGCAGTCCGGGGGCCACAGGTAGGGGTCCTGGTCCGGCTCCGGGGCGGGCTCCGGCTGCGGGGCGGCGAGGTGGGACTCGACCAGGGCGGCCGCCGCGCGGCGCAGGGTCAGGGACGCCGGGTCCAGGGGCAGGGGCCAGGACTGGTCCGGGGTGGACTCCGTGGCCAGGGACGGGTTCTCCGCGTCCGGGGCCGGCTCCTGCGCCCAGGCTTCGATCTCGCCGTGCCCCGCCGCGCAGTGCGCGTACAGCGAGGACAGGAACGGGGACGGGCCCCGGCGCTTCTTCTGCGTCGGGCCCCACCAGTGCGCCGAGGCCAGGAGGAGCTTGCGGGGGCGGGTGAACGTCACATAGCCCAGGCGGAGTTCCTCCACCGCCTTGTGCTCCCTCAAGGAGGCCTTGAAGGACTTCAGGCCCGCCGAGGTCCACGCCGGATCGGCGGGAAGGGTGGCCGCGTCACCGCGCAAACCGTACGGCAGGACCTTGGCGTACGAGGTCCACGGCTCCGGGGCCTTCTCCTTCGGGAACGAGCCCGCGCTCAGGTCCGGGACCACCACCACGTCCCACTCCAGCCCCTTGGACTTGTGGGCGGTGAGCACCTTCACCGTGTTCTCCCCGCCGGGGAGGGCGTGGTCCAGGCCCTTCTCGTACTGGACCGCCGTGCGCAGGAAGCCCAGGAAGGCCAGCAGGGTCGCCTCGCCGTCGAGGGACGCGAAGCCGGCCGCCACGTCCAGGAAGCCGGAGAGCGACTCGCGCCGCCGGGCCGCCAGCGCGTGCGGCGACGCCGACAGCTCCACGTCCAGGCCGGTCGCGGCCAGCACCCGGTGCAGTACGTCCATCAGCGGGTCCGCGAGCGAGCGCCGCAGGTCGCGCAGCTCCTGGGCGAGGTGGGCGAAGCGGACCCTGGCCGCGGCAGAGAACGGCAGGTCGTCCGACGCGGCCGCGGAACCGTCCAGGAACGTCTCCAGCGCGTCCGCCAGGGAGACGACCTCCGCCGGGTCCACGCCCTCCACCGCCGCCGCGAGGCGCTCCTGCGGGTCCACCTCGCCCGGCGCGCGGCCGATCAGCTGGCGGGCCCGGCGCCCCAGCAGCGCCAGGTCGCGCGCGCCGATCCGCCAGCGCGGGCCGATGAGCAGCCGGACGAGGGAGGCGTTGGCGCCCGGGTCCTGGAGCACCTCGCACACCGCGACCAGGTCCGCGACCTCCGGCAGGTGCAGCAGCCCGGACAGCCCGACGACCTCCACCGGCACGTCCCGGGCCACCAGGACGGCCTGGATCTGCGCGAAGTCCCGCGCCGACCGGCACAGCACCGCGATCTCGCGCGGCTCCGTCCCCGTACGGACCAGGTGCGCGACCGAGTCCGCGAGCCACTCCAGCTCCTCGGCGTGCGTGTCCAGCAGCGCGCAGCGGACCGAGCCGGCCCGCTCCTCCCCCGGCGCCGCGCGCAGCGCCTCCACGCCCTCGTGCATCGAGCGCAGCGGCGCGGCCAGCTCGTTGGCCAGGTCGAGGAGGCGGCCGCCGCTGCGCCGGTTCTCGCTCAGCGAGAACCGGGTCGCGGGGCGGCCGTCGGCATGCGGGAAGTGCTCGGGGAAGTCGTCCAGGTTGGCCACGGACGCGCCGCGCCAGCCGTAGATCGCCTGGCAGGGGTCGCCGACGGCGGTCACCGCGTGCCCGCTGCCCCCGCCGAACAGGCCGGACAGCAGCAGCCGCTGGGCCACGGAGGTGTCCTGGTACTCGTCGAGCAGGACCACCCGGAACTCCTCGCGCAGCAGCGCCCCCACCTCGGGCCGGGTGGTGGCGAGCTGCGCGGACAGGGCTATCTGGTCGCTGAAGTCGAGCAGGTCTCGGGAGCGTTTGGCGGTGCGGTAGCGCTCGGTCAGCTCCAGCAGTTCGAGGCGGCCGCGCACGGCCTCGGGGACCTTGCGCAGGTCGTCGTTGGTGAGCTTGGCGCCGGCGAGGGCGTCGAGGAGCTCCGTGTCGTACGCGCGCAGCTCGGCCGGGGTGACCAGGTGCTCGGAGAGTTCGCCGTCGAGCGCGAGCAGGTCGCTGACCAGGTCGGGGACGGATTTGGTGAGCGCCGGGTACGGGCCGGGGGCCTCGCGCAGCACGCGCGCGGCGAGCTGGAAGCGGGTGGCGTCGGCGAGGAGGCGGGCGCTGGGCTCCAGGCCGATGCGCAGGCCGTGGTCCTTCAGGAGCTGACCGGCGAAGGCGTGGTACGTGGAGATGCGCGGCTCGCCGCCGGCCGCGTCGGCCTCGGCCGGGGAAGGGTCCGGGTCGGTGATGCCGGCCCGGGCGAGGGCCTTGCGCACGCGCTCGGCGAGCTCGGCGGCGGCCTTGTTGGTGAAGGTCAGGCCGAGGACCTGCTCGGGGGCGACCGCTCCGGTTCCGACCAGCCAGACGACGCGGGCGGCCATGACGGTGGTCTTGCCGGAGCCGGCGCCGGCCACGATGACCTGTGGGGCGGCGGGGGCGGTGATGCAGGCCAGCTGTTCGGGCGTGAAAGGGATGCCGAGGAGCTCCTTGAGCTGCTCGGGGTCGGTGAGGACGGACGGACGCGCGGACACGTGAAAAGGCTAGCCGGACCCACCGACACTCCCGGCCGCCGTCTCACCGGCCGGTCGATCACCGGCGGGTCGATCACCGGCGGGTCGGCACCGGAGCGGTCGATCACCGGCGGCCGCCGGCCGCCGAACGGCCCGCTTCACTCCACCGTCTGGCGGCCCTCCGGGCGCGCGCTGCACGCGCTGCGGAAGGAGCAGTGGTCGCAGTGCTTGCCGGTGGCGGGCGCGAAACGCTCGTCCAGGACCCGGCCGGCGGCGGTGGCGAGGAGGTCGCCGACCCATTCGCCGTGCAGCGGCTGCTGCGCCTGGATCTTGGGCACCGTCTCGCCGCCTTCCCGCTGGGCGGCGCCCTGGCGCAGCTGCACGAGCTCGGCTCCGCCCGCCTCGGGGCGCACCCCGTCGAAGACCTCGTCGACGGCGCCTTCGCGTACGGCGAGCTGGTAGACGGCGAGCTGGGGGTGCCGGGCGACCTCGTCCTTCGTGGGCGCGGCCTTGCCGGTCTTGAAGTCGACGACGTACGCGCGCCCCTGGGGGTCCGATTCGACCCGGTCCATGGAACCCCGGATCCGGACGGTGTGGTCACCCGCTTCGAGCGTGACGTCGAACGCGTGCTCCGTGGCCACGGCCTCCCTGCCCCCGCGGTCGGTGGTGTGCCAGCGCAGGAAGCGCTCCAGGGCGGCGCGGGCGTTGTCCTTCTCCTGGCGGGATTTCCAGGGGGCGTCGAAGGCGAGGGCGTCCCAGACGGAGTCGAGGCGTTCCATCAGGACGGCCAGGTCGGCGGGGGTCCGGCCGGAGGCGACCTCGTCGGCGAGGACATGGACGACGTTGCCGAAGCCCTGGGCGGCGGTGGAGGGGGCGTCGGCCTTCACCTCGCGGCCGAGGAACCACTGGAGGGAGCAGGTGTTGGCGAGCTGGTCCAGGGCGGAGCCGGACAGGGCGACGGGCCGGTCCCGGTCGCGCAGCGGGACGGCCGAGGCGGTGGGCTCGTACAGCCCCCACCAGCGCTGCGGGTGCGCGGCGGGGACCAGCGGGCGGTCGTCCTGGTCGGTGAGCGCGGCGAGGCGGGCGAGGCGCCGGGCGGCCGCCTCGCGGAGCGCGGGCGTGGCGTCGGGGTCGACGGTGGTGGCGCGCAGTTCGGCGACGAGCGCGGGGACGGCGAGGGGGCGGCGGGGACGGCCGGTGACGTCCTTCGGGGTGACGCCGAGCTCGGTGAGGAAGCGGGAGGGCTGGTCGCCGTCCTCGGCGGGGGCCTTGACGGCGGTGACGACGAGGCGCTCGCGCGCGCGGGTGGCGGCGACGTAGAAGAGGCGGCGCTCCTCGGCGAGGAGCGCGCCGGGGGTGAGGGGCTCGGCGAGGCCGTCCCGGCCGATGCGGTCCGCTTCGAGGAGGGAGCCGCGGCGGCGCAGGTCGGGCCAGAGCCCTTCCTGTACGCCGGCCACGACGACGAGGGACCACTCCAGGCCCTTGGAGCGGTGGGCGGTCATGAGGCGGACGGCCTCGGAGCGGGTGGCGCGGGTGGTGAGGGTGTCGGCGGCGATGTCCTCGGCTTCGAGCTGTTCGAGGAAGTTGAGGGCGCCGCGTCCGCCGGTGCGGTCCTCGGCGCGGGCGGCGGTGTCGAAGAGCGCGCAGACGGCGTCGAGGTCGCGGTCCGCGTTGCGGCCGGCCGCGCCGCCGCGCCGGGCGCCGCGCTCCAGCCGCTGGGGCCAAGGGGTGCCCTCCCAGAGGGTCCAGAGGGCCTCTTCGGCGGTGCCGCCGCCCTGGAGGAGCTCGCGGGCCTTGCGCAGGAGCAGTCCGAGGCGCTGCGCTCCGCGGGCGTACGCGGGATCGTGGGCGGTGAGCCGTTCGGGCTCGGCGAGGGCGCGGGCGAGCAGGACGTCGGAGGGGGCCGGGACCTTGTTGCCGGCGGCCCGCTCCTCGTCGCGCAGGGCCCGCCCGAGCCGCCGCAGGTCGGCGGCGTCCATTCCCCCGAGCGGCGAGGTGAGCAGCGTCAGCGCCGCCTCGACCCCGACCCACCCTTCGCCTTCGTCGGCGCCTTCGTCGGTGCCTGCGGCGGGCGCGGCGTCGGCGTCGGCGTCGGGCTCGCGCTCCGCGGGCGCCGGGACCGGGGTGGCGGCCGTGCGGAGGGCCGTCAGGAGGGGGGTGATCGCCGGTTCGTGGCGGAGGGGGGTGTCCGTACCGTCCGTTTCCGCCGGGACTCCCGCCGAGATCAGGGCTCGGCGCATCGCCGGGAGGGTGCGGCCCCCGGAGCGGACCAGGACGGCCATGTCCTGCCACGGCACGCCGTCCTCCAGGTGCGCCCGGCGCAGGATGTCGGCGATGTTGTCCAGTTCGGCGCCGGCCGTGGGGTACGTGAACACCTCCACCCCGCCGCCCTCGCGGACCGGGGTCAGGGCCCGGTGGGCGCGGACCGCCGCCGACGGGAGGCGCGGGACCGGCATACGGGTGGTCAGGAGGCGGGTCGCCGCCAGGAGGTTCGCGGCCGAGCGGCGGCCCACCGTCAGGGCGTGGACGGCCGCCCCCGGGAAGGAGCCCTCGAAGTCCAGGATGTTGTTGATGTCGGCGCCGCGGAAGGCGTAGATCGACTGGTCCGGGTCGCCGAAGGCGACCAGCGTGCCCGCCGGGCCGGCCAGGGCCCGCAGCAGCCGCAGCTGGGAGGCGTCCGTGTCCTGGTACTCGTCCACGTAGATCACGTCGTAGGACCCCGTGAGTGACGCGGTGCGTTCGGCCAGGAGGACGGCCCGGTGCACGAGCTCGGCGTAGTCCAGCGTGCCCTGCATGTCCAGGACGTCCAGGTACTCCGACAGGAACGCGGCCGCCGCCTTCCAGTCCGGGCGGCCCAGCCGGGTCGCGAACGCGTCCAGCGCCGCCGGGCCGAGGCCCAGCTCGCGGGCGCGGGCGAGCACCGCGCGGACCTCGTCGGCGAAGCCGCGCGTGGTCAGCGCGGCCCGCAGGTCGTCCGGCCAGCGGATGGAGCGGATCTGGCGCTGGCCGTCCAGCAGGGTGCGGACCATCACGTCCTGCTCCGGGCCCGACAGCAGGCGCAGCGGATCCGCGAACAGGTCGGTGTCCTGGTGGGCGCGGACCAGTCCGTAGCAGAAGGAGTGGAAGGTGGTGGCCTGCGGGGCCCGCGCCCCGCCGAGCCGCAGGGCGGCCCGGTCGCGCAGTTCCACCGCCGCCTTGCGGCTGAAGGTGAGGATCAGGATCCGGGCCGGGTCCACCCCGGCCTCGACCCGGGCCGCGGCCGCCTCGACCAGCGTGGTCGTCTTCCCGGTACCCGGTCCGGCCAGGACGAGGAGCGGGCCGTCGGTGTGGTCAACCACCGCCTGCTGCGCTGCGTCCAGAACAGGGGGATCCACCCGCTGCGGCCCGGTGCGTACGAGGCGGTACGCGTCAGGGGTCCGCGTACGCCGCCGCTCGGTGCGGTCGGATGGAGAGGTGATCACGTGGGGTGCCGGTCCTGGTGGGTCTGCGGATGCTGCGGTTCCTGCGGTTCCTGCCGTTGCTGCGGTTCCTGCGGTTCCTGCCGTTGCTCCGGGTGTCGTGGGAGCCGCGGTCACCGCCGTGCCCGCGGGAGCCGAAGAGGCAACGCTACGGCAACCGCCGGGTCCCGCGCAGTTCCCCGAGGTGGGGACGGAGCGGCCGCGTACCGTCGCCCGTCCGGGCGCCCGACCGCCCGCCCGGGCCCCGCATGGCCGAAGCTGTCAGATGTGACCCTCGTCCCCTGCGGCGCTCTGCTCCCGGCCGTCCCAGCGCGCCCGCGGCATGTTCAGCCGGGCCTCGCCGCCGGCGGTCAGTCGCAGCGGGGTGGCCTCCCCGCGGTAGTGCTCCAGGGCCCGGATCTCGCTGCCGGGCAGCGGCCGGCCGTCCGCCCGGACCACGCGCCACCAGGGCACGGCTCCCCCGTACAGGGCCATCACGCGCCCGACTTGGCGCGGTCCGCCCTCGCCGAGCCATTCGGCGACGTCCCCGTACGTCATCACCCGGCCGGGCGGAATCCGCTCGGCCACCTCCAGCACCCGCTCCGCGTACGCGGGCAGCTCTTCGCTCATTGCGCCCATGGTGCCGTACATCACGGACCGGTTCCCGGAAGGTTTCCTTCCGTACCGGCGCGCACCCTGATGCCCCGCCCGTACGTCGGTCCGTGCCACCATCTTCCGGGCGGTGACTGGTGATACGTGATCAAGAAGAGACGGAAGTGACGACGAAGGAGCAGGGTGTGAGCCCTCCGGACGGCGCGGCTGAGGACGACAGCACGCGCCCAGACCCGCACCCCGGGTCCGGGAAGCTCCCCGACGAGCCCCCCGGCCGGGCCACGCCCGCGCCCGGGACCGGAGGCACACCCGAGCCCGAGGCCAAGCCCGAAGCCGAAGCCGAGGCCAAGCCCGAGCCCGAGGCCAAGGCCGAGCCCGAGGCCGAGGCCGGCGTCACGGGCGGACCCCGGGCCCGGGCCAAGGCCGGGAAGACGCCCGCGCCCGCGGCGGACGCCGACGGGCCGCACGGGCGCGCCTCCGCGTCCGCCGACCAGGTCGAGGTCGACGAGCCGCTGCTCGCCGCCCGCGTCCACCGCCCCTCCGACCTCGTACGCCTCCTCGTCGGCATCCTCGGCATCGCCGTCGTCCTCGCCATCGCCGCGTTCGCCCACCGCACCACCGCCGGCCTCGAAGCCGACATCACCCAGGGCACCGGCGCCGCCCCCGATCTGCTGATCAAGGTCGCCGGGCTGGTGTCCAGCATCGCCGTGCTGCTCGTACCGGTGGCCTTCGCCATCGAGCGGCTGATCAAGCGGGACGGGCTGCGCATCGCCGACGGCGTGCTCGCCGCCGTCCTCGCGCACGGCGTGACCCTGGCCACCGACCTGTGGGTCTCCCAGGCCGCCTCCGACACCATCCAGGACGCACTCACCCGTGCCACCAGCGTCGGCGGCCCCATCACCGACCCGGTGCACGGCTACCTCGCGCCCGTCATCGCGTACATGACCGCCGTCGGCATGACCCGCAGGCCGCGCTGGCGGGTCGCGCTGTGGGTGGTCCTGCTGCTCGACGCCTTCGCGATGCTGGTCAGCGGGTACACCACCCCGTTCTCGATCATCCTGACCGTGCTGATCGGCTGGAGCGTCGCGTACGGGACCCTGTACGCCGTCGGCTCGCCGAACGTCCGCCCCACCGGGCAGACCCTGCTGGCCGGCCTGCGCCGGGTCGGCTTCAAGCCGGTCAGCGCCATGCGCGCGGAACTCCCGGACGGCGCCGACGCCTCGGAGGTCAGCGACCGGGGCCGGCGCTACCACGTCACGCTGGAGGACGGCCCGCCGCTCGACGTCACCGTCGTCGACCGCGAGCAGCAGGCGCACGGGTTCTTCTACCGGGTCTGGCGCCGGCTCACCCTGCGTGGCATCACGACGCGGCGCAGCCTCCAGTCGCTCCGCCAGGCGCTGGAGCAGGAGGCGCTCCTCGCGTACGCGGCCATCGCGGCCGGGGCCAACGCGCCGAAGCTGATCGCCACCTCCGAACTCGGCCCGGACGCCGTGATGCTCGTGTACGAGCACCTGGACGGCCGGCCCCTCGACGCGCTCGCCGACGAGGAGATCACCGACGACCTGACCCGCAACACGTGGAAGCAGGTACGGGCCCTCCAGTCGCGGCGGATCGCCCACCGGCGGCTGACCGGCGACGCGCTCGTGGTGGATCGTTCCGGCAATGTCGTCCTCACCGACCTGCGCGGCGGCGAGATCGCGGCCGGGGACCTGGTGCTCCGGATGGACATCGCGCAGCTGCTGACCACGCTCGGGCTGCGGATCGGCGCGGAGCGCTCGGTGGCCTCGGCGGTGTCGGTGCTCGGCCCGGACGCGGTGGCGGACTGCCTGCCGCTGCTCCAGCCGATCGCGCTGAGCCGCTCCACGCGGGCGACGCTGCGCAGGCTGGCGCGGGAGCGGGCCGACCGGCAGCGGGAGGCCGTACTAGAGTCCTCGCGGGCGGCGAAGGCGGCGCGCGAGGCGAGTGCCAAGTCGGCGGGTGCCAAGTCGGCGGCGACCACGGCCGCGGACAAGAAGGCCGAGAAGAAGGCGCTGGACGACGCCCTGGACGGGGCCCGC
Source organism: Streptomyces sp. NRRL S-244 (assembly GCF_000717915.1). Lineage (GTDB taxonomy): Bacteria > Actinomycetota > Actinomycetes > Streptomycetales > Streptomycetaceae > Streptomyces. Next base: position 86,685 of record NZ_JOCX01000002.1, on the reverse strand, counting down.
GAGGAGGATCTGCTGAGCCAGATCCGCCGGCAGGTGCTGCTGATCCGCCCGCAGGCGCCGGTGGAGCCGGCCCGGCTGGAGCGGATCCGGCCGCGCACGCTGGTGTCGTTCATCGCGGGCGCGTTCGGTGCGTACTTCCTGCTCACGCAGCTGGCGCACGTGGACTTCGCGACGGTCGTCGGCGAGGCGCAGTGGGGCTGGGTGGGGGCCGCGCTGGCCTTCTCTGCGCTCACCTACTTCGCGGCGGCGATGAGCCTGCTGGGGTTCGTGCCGGAGCGGGTGCCGTTCCTGCGGACGGTGGTCGCGCAGGTGGCGGGGTCGTTCGTGAAGCTGGTGGCGCCGGCGGCGGTCGGCGGTGTCGCGCTGAACACGCGGTTCCTGCAGCGGGCCGGGATCCGGCCGGGGCTTGCGGTGGCGAGCGTGGGTGCCTCGCAGCTGTTCGGTCTGGCGAGCCACGTCCTGCTGCTGCTGGCCTTCGGCTACCTGACGGGCACCGAGAAGACCCCGGAGATGACCCCGTCCCGGACGGTCATCGCGGGTCTGCTGACGGTGGCGGTGCTGGTGCTGGTGGTGACGGCGGTGCCGCTCCTGCGGAAGTTCGTGGCGACCCGGGTGCGGGCGCTGTTCGCGGGTGTGGTGCCGCGCATGCTGGACGTGCTCCAGCGGCCGCAGAAGCTGATGACGGGCATCGGCGGCATGCTGCTGCTGACCGGCTGCTTCGTGATGTGCCTGGACGCGTCGATCCGGGCGTTCGGCGGCGGCCAGGCCATCAGCTACGCGAGCATCGCGGTGGTGTTCCTGGCGGGCAACGCGCTGGGGTCGGCGGCGCCGACGCCGGGCGGTATCGGCGCGGTGGAGACGACGCTGACGCTGGGGCTGATCGCGGCGGGCCTGGAGAAGGAGGTCGCCATCTCGGCGGTGCTGCTGTTCCGCCTGATGACGTTCTGGCTGCCGGTACTGCCGGGCTGGCTGTCCTTCAACTACCTGACCCGGAAGGAAGCCATCTAGGAGGCGTCCAGGCAGTCGTGAAGATGATCGAGAAGGGGAATCGCGCTTCCGACCCCGCTCGCCGCATTCAGACTTTCGAGAAGCGAATGACTCTTCCCTATGAGAAAGAGCCATATTCCATGATCGCGACATTCAGCATCCGGCCGGACCAGGGCGATCCCAGTGGATTCGACCTCGGAGACATGATCTGGCGTGGAGAACTCGGCGAGATCGACTCGTCAGGGCAGGTACCCGATCAGGGAATGATGATCTACATTTCCGTGACACAGCTCCTTGACTGCCTCAGCGAGATACTGAAGGGGAGCGTCAAGACCGCGTCGTTCACAGGCGCCGACACGTCCTTCGGGTTGACGTTCAGATCAACAAAGAAGGGTGTCAGCGTGACATCCCGATGGGGGCTGGTCGCGCTTATCGGCGCCGCCGAACTTGCACAGACGGCACTTTCGGCGACGGAGGAACTGGCCCGGAAGCACCTGGATTCCCTGCCTCCCGACGGCGTCAGAGACGACTATATGGGCGCCCTCGACAGCTTTCGACTTGTCGTCCACGGATATTGAGGCTTCCCACTCCCACCTCGAAGCGCGTACCCAAGGGGTAGACCCGAACGGGTCAGCGCGGGGGCGGGGTGGGGGTGGGGGTCGCAGGATGGGGGCATGGCCAAGAACGTCGTGCGGGGTGCCGTTGCCGTTGTCGTTGCTCTCGGGCTGGCCGGGGTCAGCGGGTGTTCCGACAGTGGCGAAGGCACGCCCGAGGCCGGGGGGACCAAGGGGGCCGCGCCGCTGAAGTGGGGGGAGTGCGAGGCTCCCGACGTTGCCGAAGGCGGGGGGCAGGCGCCGCCCAAGGACTGGGAGTGCGCCACGCTCCACGTGCCCCTCGACTACGCCAAGCCCGAGGGCGAGACCATTCCGCTCTCCCTGATCCGGGCCAAGGCCCGGGACAAGAGCAAGCGGCTCGGCTCGCTCGTGTTCAACTTCGGCGGGCCCGGCGGGTCCGGGATCAGTACGCTGCCCGGCGCCGCCAAGGAGTACGAGGCCCTGCGCGCGCGGTACGACCTCGTGAGCTTCGACCCGCGCGGCGTGGGGCGCAGCGCCCCCGTCCTGTGCGAGGACGACAAGCAGCTCGATGCCTATTACGCGCAGGATTCCTCACCCGAGACGCCCCAGGAGGAAAAGGCCTTCGTGGGGAACCTCGAGAAGTACCAGAAGGCCTGCAAGGACAAGTCCGGGCACCTGCTGCCCTACGTCGGCACCGAGAACGCCGCCCGCGACCTCGACCGGATCCGGCAGGCCCTCGGCGACGAGAAGCTGAACTACTTCGGGATCTCCTACGGCACCGAGCTCGGCGGGGTCTACGCCCACCTCTTCCCCAAGAACGTCGGCCGGGCCGTCTTCGACGCCGTCGTCGATCCGACCCAGACCTCCGAGGAGGGCTCGCTCGGCCAGGCCAAGGGGTTCCAGCTCGCCCTCGGCAACTTCGCGCAGGACTGCGTGAACCGCGGCGACGAGTGCCGGCTCCAGGGCAGCACCGCCAAGGAGATCGAGGACAACATCATCAAGCTCCAGAAGCGCCTGGCGGACAAGCCCATCCCCGGCATCGGCGGCCGGATGCTCACCGACTCCGCCGCCACCAACGGCATCGCCCAGGCCCTGTACTCCCAGGAGCTGTGGCCGCTGCTGGAGCAGGGGCTCGACGAGGCCGACGGCGGCCAGGGGCAGCTGCTGATGGCGCTTTCCGACGCGCTCAACGGCCGCGACCAGCAAGGGCATTACAGCAACATCGGCGCGGCCAACACGGCGATCAACTGCGCCGACTCCAAGGGGCGGTTCACGCTGGAGCAGACGAAGGCGAAGCTGCCCGGCTTCCGCGCCGCCTCCCCCGTCTTCGGGGACTTCCTCGGCTGGGCCCTGATGAGCTGCACCGACTGGCCCGTCCCGGGCGCCTGGGAGACCCCGGACGTCTCCGCCCCCGGCTCCGCGCCCATCCTGGTGATCGGCAACACCGGCGACCCGGCCACCCCGTACGAGGGCGCCCGAAAGATGGTGGAGCGGCTCGGGCCCGGTGTCGGCGTGGAGCTCACGTACAAGGGCGAGGGGCACGGCGCCTACAACAGCGGCGACAAGTGCGTGCAGGCCGCGGTGAACAACTACCTGCTCGACGGGAAGGTGCCCCCCGGCAACACCGTCTGTACCCCTGCGTGACGACAGGAGGCCCTTACCCCGGCTGTGGGGTAAGGGCCTCCTCGAGCGTTCCAGTAGATCCAGTAGATCTAGTAGATCTAGTAGACCGGCTTCTCGGGCTCGATCTGGTGGACCCAGCCGATCACGCCGCCGCCCACGTGCACCGCGTCCGCGAAGCCCGCGGACTTCAGGACCGCGAGGACTTCCGCACTGCGGACACCCGTCTTGCAGTGCAAGACGATGCGCTTGTCCTGCGGGAGGTCCTGGAGGGCGGTGCCCATCAGGAACTCGCCCTTGGGGATCAGCTTCGCGCCGGGGATCGAGACGATCTCGTACTCGTTCTTCTCACGGACGTCGATGATCTCGATCGGCTCGTCGTTGTCGATCCACTCCTTGAGCTGCTTCGGAGTGATCGTGGAGCCGAGCGCCGCCTCCTGGGCCTCCTCCGACACGACGCCGCAGAAGGCCTCGTAGTCGATGAGCTCGGTGACCGTCGCGTTCGGACCGCAGACCGCGCAGTCGGGGTCCTTGCGGACCTTGACCTGCCGGTACTGCATCTCCAGGGCGTCGTAGATCATCAGACGGCCGACCAGCGGCTCGCCGACGCCCGTGAGGACCTTGATGGCCTCCGTCACCTGGATGGACCCGATGGACGCGCAGAGCACGCCCAGCACGCCGCCCTCGGCGCAGCTCGGGACCATGCCCGGCGGCGGGGGCTCCGGGTACAGGCAGCGGTAGCACGGCCCGTGCTCGGACCAGAACACCGAGGCCTGGCCGTCGAAGCGGTAGATCGAGCCCCACACGTACGGCTTGTTCAGCAGCACGCAGGCGTCGTTGACGAGGTAGCGCGTGGCGAAGTTGTCCGTGCCGTCGACGATGAGGTCGTACTGGCTGAAGATCTCCATCACGTTCTCGGCTTCGAGCCGCTCTTCGTGAAGGACCACGTTCACGTACGGGTTGATGCCCAGCACGCTGTCGCGCGCGGACTCGGCCTTGGAGCGGCCGATGTCCGACTGGCTGTGGATGATCTGGCGCTGGAGGTTCGACTCGTCGACCTCGTCGAACTCCACGATCCCCAGCGTGCCGACGCCGGCCGCGGCCAGGTACATGAGGGCGGGGGAGCCGAGGCCGCCCGCGCCCACGGCCAGCACCTTGGCGTTCTTCAGGCGCTTCTGGCCGTCCATCCCGACGTCCGGGATGATCAGGTGGCGGGAGTACCGACGGACCTCGTCAACGGTGAGCTCAGCAGCTGGCTCGACCAGGGGTGGCAGCGACACGGGGACTCCGTAGATGGTTACGTCGTAACGGTGGTTCTTGCCGTAACACTGCCACGCCCTTCTTCATTCCGAGACACCCGGTCCGATCCGCGAGACGATTTCGTCCCAGTACGCGGGCATCGAGGCCCACGGATCGCGGCCCGCGGCGCCGCCCCGGTCGGTGAACCAGATCGTGCCGGCGCCCTGCCAGCGGGCGATCCGGACGGCCTCCTCCAGATGCGTCCGCGGCACCCCGTGGACCAGGTGGCAGAAGCGCTCGGGCGGGTGCTCGGCGGTCCACTCCGCCACCTGCGACCACCGGTAGTCGGCCCACGCCCCGGAGAAGGTGACCAGTTGGTCGGCGGCCTCCGCGTAGCCCTCGTACGGGTGCGTGCCGTGTCCCAGCACGATACGGAGGCCCTCGCCGAGGCCGCGCAGGGTGTCGGCGACCCGGCGCACGGCGGCCAGCTCGGCCCGGTCCGCCGGGGCCTCGGCCAGGTAGAAGCCGCCGACCCGGTACCAGTCGAGGAAGCGGTGGGCGTCGGAGACCAGCTCACCGAACGAGCGGGAACCGTCTCGCATCGCGAGATGGCCGAGCACGGTCCCGCCGGCCTCCCGGAGCTTGCCCGCGGCCTCCGTGCAGTGCGGGTCGGGCCGGCCGCCCGGCCCGTCCGTGACGTTGAGCACCGTCCAGTGCAGCGGGGTCCCGGGCCGGGTCAGCTCGGCCCACTCGACCGGCGCGAGCAGCGGGTGGGCGTACCCGGGGACGCCGAGGCCGAGACGGCCCGCCTCGGTCGCGGCGGCCGCCGTGGCCGCGGTCGTCAGATGCGGCACGCCGCCTCCATCCAGATGTCCGCGAGGGACTCCTCCAGGCCGATCCGGGGCCGCCAGCCCAGCCGGTCCCGGGCCGTGCGCACATCGGCCTGCTGCCAGGCGCCGCAGCCGTCGGGGTACGGGTACGGGGGCGTCACCGCACCGGCGGCGAGCTGCTCGGCCGTCGCCTCGGAGCGCGGGGAGCCGATGGCGGCGAGCCCCGGCGGCCGGCCGCCGCCCTGGAGGCCGTGGCCGTGCCCCTGTCCGGGCCCGTGACCCGGTCCGTGGCCGTGCCCGGGCCCGTGTCCCGGCCCGTGCTGGCCCTGCTGCGGCAGGTCCAGCTCGTGCAGGGCGCCCCCGTACCCGGCGACCCGGGCCAGCACCGCCGCCGCGTCGCGCAGCCGGACCGCGCGCCCGGTGCCGATGTTGACGACGCCCTGGGCGGCGGAGAGCGAGGCGGCGTGCACGGCCCGCGCCACGTCCCGTACGTCCACGAAGTCGCGCTGCACGCCGAGTCCGCTGAGCTTGAGCTCGCCGTCCCCGTTCTGCATCGCGCGGCGCATGGCCTCGGCGAGGCGGCCGAGCGGGGATCCGGCGGGGGTGCCGGGACCGACGGGCGAGAAGATCCGCAGGACGACCGCGTCCAGCCCCGACCCGAGCACCAGCTCGGTGGCGGCCAGCTTGCTGACGCCGTACGGGCCACCGGGTCTCGGCACGGCGTCCTCGGCCGTGGACGATCCGGGCTGGCTGGGACCGTACTCGGCGGCGCAGCCCAGCTGGACGAGACGGGCACCGCAGCCGCTGCGCCGCAGGGACTCGCAGATGGTGGCCACGGCGACGGTGTTGTGCCGGGTCAGCTCCCGGGCCCCGCCGCGGGTGGCCCCGGCGCAGTTGATGACGACGCCGGGGTGGACGGCGTCGAGGAACCGGGTGAGGGCGCCGGGGCTGCCGGTGGCGAGGTCGAAACGGACGTCCGCGTCGTCGCCGCGGCCGAGCGCGGTGAGCTGCACGGCGGGGTCGGCGAGCAGCCGGTCGGCGACGTAGCGGCCGAGGTATCCGTTGGCTCCGATCAGCAACACCCTCATCGCGCGTCCCCTTGGTTGGTTGGCTGGCCGGTCATCCTGTGTCTCCTTGGTCGGTGGGCGGGGATCGGGGGTCGGGGGTAGGGGTGGGTACGGCTCCGAAGAGCGGCGGCGGGAAGGGGGGCGGGGCGGCCGGGCTCAGGGCCGGGCGTGCGCGGACGCGCGGGACAGCGCGAGGACGGCGTGTACGAGGAGCCCCGCGGCGGCGGCGGGCACCGCCAGCGGGGTCGGGACCAGGGCGAGGGCCAGGGCTGCGGCGACGGGCCCGCGCGGGGCCCCGTGCCCGAGCAGCAGGCGGGTCAGGAACAGCAGCACGGCGAGCGGTACGGCGGCGGCGAGGGGGGTCCCGGCGAGCGCGGCCGCCCCCGCGGCGGCCGCGCCGAAGGCCAGGACGGCCGCGACGAGCAGCGGCCGGGCCCGGTCGGCGAAGTCCTCCAGGGCCCGGCTCCCGGCGAGCCGGCTCCGGGCGCGGGCGGCGAACACGGCGCCGACCAGGTGCCCGGGGGCCGCGGCCAGTGCGAGGCCGACCCCGAGCGGGGTGCCATCGCGGTACACCGCCCAGCCGACGGCGGCCGCGGCGAGCAGGAGCACGGCGTACGGGAAACGCCCCGCGGCGGGCCGCCCGGGCCTGGCGGGCCACACCAGGGCGGCGACGGTGACGAGCACGGCGACGGGCCCGGCGAACGGCACCCCGGCGGCGCCGGCCCCGAGCGCGAGCGCCCCGGGGAGCACGGCGTAGCCGAAGCCCCGTAACGCCCGGGCGTCGGAGGGCCGGACGACGCGGGGCGCGGCCGGCTCGTCCCCGCGCGGGGTGCGGGCGTACAGCTCCTCGGCGAGCGAGAACACGTCCCGGTGCCGGAAGCGCGCGGCGGTGCGGTCGGTGATGCCCTGCACCTCCAGCCCGGCGGCGATCTCCAGCGGGTCCACGGCGCGCTCGCAGAGCGCCCGGTGGCGGTGCAGCAGCGTCTTGACGGGATCCCCGGCGGACCTGCGGCGGGGGGCCGAGGCGACGGGGGCGGCTTCGTCCAGGGTCATACGGTCGCCTCCGTGGCCGTGGTGGTGGTCGTACTCGGGTCCTGCACGCCCGGGGCCATCGAGCCCGGGCCCAACGCGGTCACGGCCTGCGCGCCCGGGCCCATCGCGGTCAGGGCCTGCGCTCCCCGGGCCATCCCGCCCGGGCCCATCGCGGCCTCGGCCTGCTCGCCCGCGGCATGTCCGCCCGGGGGCATCTCGGTCACGATCGGCGCGCCCGGGGCCGTCGCGCTCTCCCTCCGCGCTGAAGCGGCACCCGCACCCCGCCCGGGGACGACCGCCCGGTCCACCCCCTGCCCCGCCCACGTCGGGCTCGTCCAGTGCCCCGGAACCCGGGCCTCCAGGGGCTGTTCGAACGGGATCCCGCCCTCCGCCCGGGCCGGTCCGCGGGCCAGCAGCTGGAGGTAGATCTCCCGGAAGGCGGCCACGTTCTGCTCGACGGTGAACAGCTCCAGGGCCCGCGCCCGGGCTGCCGCGCCGAGCCGGTGGGCCCGCTCGGGGTCCCGCAGCAGCGACAGGCAGGCGTCGGCCAGCGCCCGCGGGTTGCGCGGGGGGACGACCAGGCCCGTACCGCCGATGACTTCACACACGGCGCCGACGTCGGTGGAGACGGTGGCCCGGCCGCAGAGCATCGCCTCGGCCAGCGTGATCGGGAAGCCCTCGATCACCGAGGACAGCACGACCACCCGCCCGGAGCCGTACGCGTGGGCCGGCGTGGGGGCCTCGGGCCCGCCGATCTCCTCGAAGGTGACGGGGTTCTCCCCGACCGTGACGGCGTCGGCGGCCTCGTCGGGGAAGAGCTGCGCGGCGAGCGAGCGGCAGTCGGCGAGGTAGCCGGGGACCACGGCGGTCGCGAAGATCCGCAGCCGGGTGTCCGGCGCGGCTCGGCGCACCTCGGCGAAGGCGTGCAGCAGGGCGATCAGGTCCTTGGCGGGCTCTATCCGGCCGACCCAGACCAGGGTGTCGGGGTCCCCGCAGTCCGGGTCCTCGCCGATGGTGGCGAATCGGTCCGCCTCCATCCCCGGGTACACCGTCCGCAGCCGGTCGCGGGTGGCGCCGCAGCGCTCCTGCCAGCGCCGGGCGTGCGCGTTGCCGGGGGTGAGGAGGTCGGCCTCGGCGTAGATCTCGCCGGCCAGCCGCATGTGGAAGGCCGCGAGCAGGGCCCGTACGGCGGGCCGCGGCGCAGTTCCCCGCCCGCCGGTCCCACCTGCCTCACCTGCCCCACCAATCCCGGCGGTCCCGCCCGTCCCACCGATCCCGCCGGGGGCCGGAGGGTCCGCCGCGTGCTCCAAGTAGTGGGCCCGGAGCTGGACCCCGTACTCCGTGACCAGCAGTGGAACCCGGAAGAAGCGTTTGGCCAACAGGCCGGGGAGCGCGGCGATCCCGCCCGCCGCCGCGTGGCAGACGTCGACCTCGCGCAGATCCTCGTACCAGTCGAGGGACAACGGCCGCAGCAGCCGCTCCAGTTCGTCGACGAAGTCCAGCAGGTCGGCCACCTGGGCGCGCTGCACGGAGCGGCGCGCGCCGGGGGCCCGGCAGCCGGACTCCACCGCCCGCACCGCGGTCTCGGAGCGCAGGGCCGCGTACAGTCCGCCCTGTTCACGGGCGAGTTCGGCCAGCCCGTACAGCCCGGCGGCGAAGGCCTCGGGATCCGGCTCGCCCGCGCAGATCCCGCGGACCAGCTCCTTGAAGCTGTCGGCGAAGCGCCGGCGCTCACGCCGGGAGTACGTGCGCCCGTCGTCCGCCGGGGCCCAGAGCGGGGCGGTCCAGACACGGGTGACGTGCTCGGGCAGGACGACCCGGCCGCGCTCCTCCTGCTCGGCGCTGCGGCTCAGCGCGTAGAGCTCGAACTCGTGCTGCGGCAGCCCGCGGACCAGCCGGTCGCACCACAGCCGCGCCTCTCCCGTGACATACGGATAACCACCTTCCGTGAGCAGTCCGATCCGCACGAGTGGCACCCCCGATCTCCCGTTCAGGCGGTCGCCGTGGACCGGTGACCCGCCGCGGGAAACTCAAGCGGATATGCCGAAGGCGCGACGGACGGTTGTCCGTCGCGCCACCGGAAGGGGTGAAGAGTCGTAACTTTCGCCCACGGTCCGCGTTCGAGCGCGCTAGAAAGGGCCTGCGGCCCTCGTACCTCAGGCGCCTCCCGCGCCTCCCGTACCCACCGCGCCTCCCGCGCCCCCCAGGGCAGGCACAGCGCCCCCCAGGGCGGGCACGGCGGCCGCCAAGGCCGGTACGGCGGCCAGCAGTTGCCGCGTGTACGCGTGCCGGGGGCGGTCGTACACCTCGTCCGCCGGGCCCTCCTCGACCACCAGACCGCCACGCATGACGGCGACCCGGTCGCTGACCTGCCGGACCACGGCGAGGTCGTGCGCGATGAAGACCAGCGCGATCCCCAGCTCCCGCTGGAGCTCGGCCAGCAGGGCCGTGACCTGTGCCTGCGTGGTCACGTCGAGCGCGGAGACGGGCTCGTCGCAGACGATCAGCCGCGGCCGCGGCGCCAGGGCCCGGGCGATGCCGACCCGCTGGCGCTGGCCGCCGCTGAACTCGTGCGGGTAGCGGTCGCGGTGCCCGGCCTCCAGCCCGACGCGGACCAGGAGTTCCCCGACCCGGGCCCGGATCGCGGCCTCGTCGCGCTCCCCCGCCGCACGCAGCGGGTCGGCGATGGACTCGCCGACGGTGCGGCGCGGGTTGAGGGAGGACGCGGGGTCCTGGAACACCATCTGGACTCCGGGGACCACGCCCGCGGTCGCCCGGCCGTCGTGGCGGACCTGCCCGGAGCCGGGTTCCAGCAGGCCGACGAGCATCCGTCCCAGGGTGCTCTTGCCGCTGCCGCTCTCCCCCACGATGCCCAGCGTCTCCCCCGCCCGTACGGAGAGCGAGACCCCTCCGACGGCGGCGACGCGCCGCTTGCCCCGCCCGAACTCCCGCCGCAGCGAGACGGCTTCGACGACGGGCACGCCCGGCTCGGCGCCGGCTGCCGGGCCGGCCGGCCGCGGCTCCCGCGGACCGTCCAGCCTCGGTACGGCCGCCAGCAGATCCTTCGTGTACGCATGGGCCGGCGCGGTCAGGACCCGCCCCACCGGGCCGCGTTCCACGGCGGCGCCGTCCCGCATGACCAGCAGTTCGTCCACGCTCTGCGCCGCCACGCCCACGTCGTGCGTGACCAGGACCAGCCCGAGCCCGCGCTCCTCGCGCAGCCCGTGCAGCAGCTCCAGGATCTGGGCCTGCACGGTGACGTCGAGCGCGGTGGTCGGCTCGTCGGCGATCAGCAGCCGCGGCTCGCAGGCCAGCGCCATGGCGATCAGCGCCCGCTGCCGCATGCCGCCGCTGAACTCGTGCGGGCGCGCCCGCGCGCGGCGCACCGCGTCGGGGATGCCCACCCGGTCCAGCACCTCGACCGCCCGCGCCCGCGCGGCGCGCCGCGAGACGTCCGCGTGGATCCGGTACACCTCGGCGATCTGGTCGCCGACGGCGTAGTACGGGTCCAGGGAGCTGAGCGGGTCCTGGAAGACCATGGCGGCGGTGCCCCCGCGCAGCGCGCGCAGTTCCGCGGCCGGGGCCGCGCCGACGTCCGTGCCGCCGACCCGGACCGAGCCGCCGATCCGGGCGCCGGTCCCGCGGTGCAGTCCCAGCAGGGCCGCGGCGACGGTGGACTTGCCGCTGCCGGACTCGCCGACGATGCCCAGGGCGCCGCCCGCCTCCAGAGTGAAGGAGACCCCGTCGACGGCCCGTACGTACTGCGCGGGCCCGTCGACCGGGAAGTCGACCGCGAGACCGGCGACCTCCACCAGCAACCCGCTCATGTCAGCGCCACCCTTCGGTCCGCGAGTGCGTACAGCAGGTCGGCCACGGCTCCCGCGACGACCACGGCCGCGCCGATGGCCAGGACGACGCCGACCACCACCGGCAGGTCCACGACCCGCACCCCGTCGATCAGCGTCTTGCCGAGCCCGGGGATCCCGAACAGCGACTCGGTGAGCACGGCGCCGCCGATCATCGTGCCGAAGTCCACGGCGCTGAGTGCGATCACGGGGGCCACCGCCCCGCGCACCGCGTGCCGGGTGACGATCGCGCGCTCGCCCACCCCGTAGGCGCGGAAGGTGCGGATGTGGTCCTCGGCGAGCGTCTCCAGGGTGGAACTGCGGGTGAGCCTGGCGTACTTGGCACTCTCGAAGACGCCGAGCGTGATCCAGGGCAGCAGCATGTTCCAGGCCCATTGCTCGGGGTCCTCGCCGAGCGGCACGTACGTCGGGAAAGGCAGCCATTGCAGGTAGGCGCAGACCGCCATGAGCAGCAGCAGTCCGAGGATGAACACGGGCGTCCCGGTCCCGGCCAGGGTCAGCACGGTCAGGGCGCGTTCCGTCAGCCCCCCGCGGCGCAGCGCGGACAGCAGTCCGGTGCCGACGCCGACGACGAGCCAGATCACCAGGGCGCCGAGCGCCAGCGACAGGGTGGCCGGCAGCCGGTCCAGCAGCAGCTCGGTGACCTGCTGGTCGTTCTGGTACGAGAACCCCAGGCAGGGCGCGTCGCAGTGCAGCACCAGCCCGGCGCCGCCGGAGTAGTCCCGGCCGGTGAACAGCCCCTGGAGGAAGTGCAGGTACTGGACGACCACCGAGTCGTTCAGGCCGAGCTGCTCGCGCACCTGGGCGACCTGCACCGGATTGCAGCGCTCGCCGCAGGCGAGCCGGGCGGGGTCGCCGGGGGCGACGTAGAAGAGGAGGTAGACGGTGACGGACAGGGCGAGCAGCACGACGAGCGCTCCCCCGATCCGGCCGAGGACGAAGCGGGTCACGCCGCGGCCTCCTTTCCGGTGCCGATCCGCAGGCGGGAGCCTTCGCGCGGGTCGAGGGCCGTGCGGACGGCGTCGCCGAGCACGGTGAACGCGAGCACGGTGACGAAGAGCAGCCCGGCCGGGAGCAGGACGTAGAGGGGGTCGGCGCGGAACCAGGTCTGGGCGCTGGACAGCATCTGCCCCCAGGAGGGGGTCGGCGGCTTCACGCCGACGCCCAGGAAGGACAGCGAGGCCTCGGCGACGATGTTGGTGGGCACCTGGATCGCCGCGTACGTGATGACGGGCGCGGCCAGGGACGGCAGCAGTTCGCGGCGCGCGATGCGCAGGGTGCTGTTGCCGGACAGCCGGGCGGCGGCGACGAAGTCCAGCTCGCGCAGGGCCAGGGTCTGGGCCCGGACCATCCGGGCGGTCGAGCCCCAGCCCAGCAGGCCGATGACCAGGATCAGCAGCAGCGGGCGCGGGAAGTCGCCGGGGACGACGGCGGTGAGCGCGATGGCGAACACCAGCGCGGGCAGGGCGATCATCACGTCGGTGAGCCGGCCGATGAGCTGGCCCGTGAAGCGGTTGCCGAGGGCGGCGGCCAGTCCGGCGGCGACTCCGACGAGGATCTGCACGCCGGTGGCGCCGAGCGCGACGAGCAGGGAGATCCGGGCTCCGTACAGCAGCCGGACGAACAGGTCGCGTCCGGTGCCTGGTTCGACGCCGAGCCAGTGGTCGGCGGAGATCCCGCCGAGGGAGCCGAGCGGGACGCCGCCGCGCGCCGAGTCCACGAGCCCGTCGTGGTACGCGTTCGGGTCCTGGCCGGTCAGCCGGGCGAGGAGGGGCGCCGCCGGCTGCCGGAGGGTCGCGGTCACTTGACGGAGACCTGCGAGACGTCGAGGACGCCGGTCCAGTCGCTGATCACGACGTTCTTGACGTCCTTGCCGACGAGCCGCTTGTAGACCGGGTGGAAGAGCGGCACGTCGAGGGCCTGCTCACCGATCTTCTTGTCGAGCGCGCCCCAGCGCTTGCCCGCCTCGGCGAGGTCGGTCAGCTTGGCGATCTCGTCGATCTCGGCGTTGACGGCCGGGTCGTTCAGCTGCGCGTGGTTGTAGTTGGTGCCGTTGGTGACGATCTGCCGGCCGTCGAAGATCGGCGCGAGGAAGGGGCCGCCGGAGGGCCAGTCGGCTCCCCAGCGGGAGAGGAAGAAGCCGGGGGTGTTCTTGGCGTCCCAGCGCTTCTCGTTGAACGCGTTGTTCTCCAGGCCCTCCAGCTTGACGGTGATCCCGGCGGCGGCGAGCGCCTGCTGGACGGCGGTCGCGACCTCGGGGCTGGTCTGCCGGTTCTGCGCGGTGGAGTGGGTGAGGGTGATGCTCAGCCCGTCCGGGAAGCCGGCCTCCTTCAGCAGCTCCTTGGCCTTGGCCGGGTCGCCCGCCTTGCCCGCCGGGAAGTGGTCGTACGGGGTGTGGCCGAAGGCCTTCTGCGAGGGCAGGAAGGTGGTGGCCGGCTCGGCGAGCGCGGAGCCGCCGGCCGCGTTGATCACGCTGGTGCGGTTGATCGCGTACGAGATGGCCTGGCGCACCTTCGGGTTGTCGAAGGGGGCGACCTTCGGGTTGAAGGCGAGGTAGTTGACGTAGCCGAAGTGCCCGGTGCCGACGCGGCCGGCCAGCTCCTTGTTGTCACCGATCTGGGCGAGCTCCGCCGGCCCCAGGTTGGTGTCGGTGGTGACGGCGGCCGCGTCGGCGCCCGAGCTGGTGGACAGCCGCTGGTTGATGACCGCGGCGTCGAGCCCGGAGCGGACGTCGATGCGGTCCGGGTAGGCCTTGCGCTCCTCGTCGGTCTTCGGGTCCCAGTTCTCGTTGCGCTCCAGGGTGAGGTGCTCGCCGTCGTTCTCGTTCTTGACGACCTTGTACGGGCCGGAGGAGACGGGGTGCTCCTCGTACTTCACCCCGGTGTCCTTGGCCTTGGGGACGGGCGCGAACTGCGTCTGCGTGGCCACGAAGGGGAACTCGCCCTCGGGCTTGCGCAGTTTGAAGGTGATCGTCTTCGCGTCGGGCACGAGGATCGAGTCGAGGCCCTTGCCGCCGTCCTTGTACGGGCCCTCGTAGCTCTCCCCGCCGACGAGCCAGTCCCGCAGGTACGGGGCTCCGCCCGACAGCTCGGCGGCGAAGGACCGCTCGATGCCGTACTTGATGTCGGCGCTGGTGATCGGGGTGCCGTCCTCGTACGTCAGCCCGTCCTTGAGCGTGTACGTCCACTCGGTGGCGTCGGCGTTGGGCCTGCCGGTGTCGGTGGCCAGGTCGGGCACGACCTTGGTGCCGGCGGCGCCGTCCTCGCGGTTGCGGGTGGTGAGGGTACGGAAGACCAGCGAGGGGATGTTGCCGCCGCCGGAGGTGTAGAGGCGGGCCGGGTCGAAGTCGTTCTGCGGCTCGGAGTTGAGGACGGTCAGGGTGCCGCCCTTCTGCGGGGCGCCGCCCGCGGCGCCCGCCTTGCCGGAGGACTGGTCCGCCGCGTCCTTGGGCCCGCACGCCGCGGCGCCTCCGGCCAGGACGAGGCTGACGGCGACCGCGGCCACGCGGCGCGATGTCTGGGACTGACGGAGCATGGGAAAAGGGACCTCTCGGCGTGGATTGCTCGGCGTTGGGCACCGAATGGAATGACGGAAAGAGCCACGCGAGGGGCAGCGGTCAGCAGTCGGAAACCGGCAGCACGCCTGCATGGCTGCATGCCGGTGGCCGGTGGAATGAGAAAGCCGCGCCCGCGGGCATGGATGCACCCGGGCGCGGCGAGGGAAGCGAAAAGGAGAAGTCGCGGCGCGATCGGGTGGGCGTCAGCGACAGAGGATGTCGGCCACGCTGTGCGCGGTCACACCAAGCAGCGCCAGCTCAATGGCGGCGCTCGCGGCGGTGGTGTGGCGGTGCGACATGCGGAGAACAATTACCGATCATCGGACAAGTTGTCAACGCGGTATCGCGCCATTCACCACCCTTTCCCGTCAACTCCCCGGGAACACCCAGGGGTTGGGCTTGCACTGGATCCCGCCGATGTCGAGGGACTTCGTCTGCTGCTGCATGATCGGCGCGAGCGCTCCCGGGGTCTGGCAGTTCACGTGCCCGTGCCCGAGCCGGTGGCCGACCTCGTGGTTGATGAGCATCTGCCGGTACGCGAACATCTGGTCCGCGCCGTACGTCGCCGAGCCCTGCGCCCAGCGGAACGCGTTGATCATGACCCGTTCGGTGGACGCGGAGTCGCAGCTGACGTTGTCGACGGTGGTGTCCAGATCGGACTTCGCGCACCACACGCCGGTGGTGCCGGGGCTGGCCAGCGTGATGACGAAGTCGGCCTCGCCGCCCGGCACCCGCTCGAAGGTCTTCGTCCCGCCGTGGCCCCAGCTGCGGTCGTCGTTGAGGGTGCGGTGGACGGCCTCGGCGAACAGCTGCGCGTCCAGGCCGAGCCCCTGCTCGACGTCGACCCGGTAGCGGATCTTCTTGCCCTTGCCGGGCGCCGGCGCCACCCCGGGGACGGTGTCGAAGGTGCCGGGCCCCTTCAGTTTCTCGTCGATGGGCAGTTGCTGGGCCATCTTCTGCTCGTACGACAGCTCCACCGCCGGCGCGGCCGGCGCGGCGGACGCCGCCGGGGTCGCCCGGCCGTCGGAGCGGGACGCGGCGGACTTGCCGGGCTCGGCGCGCTTCTGGGTGTCGCCGGCGGAGCGTGCGGTGGGCGAGGAGGTGCTGTCGCCGTCGCTGGCCATCTGCACGGCGACGACGACGGCGAGCGCGGTGGTGAGGGCCGCCGCGGCCATCCCGGTGTACGTACGGGCCTTCCGCCCGCGCCCGGAGGCGGGCGGCTCCTCGTCGGGAGCGGTGGGAGCGGTGGGCCCGGCCGGCGCGAGCGGCTCGGCGGGAGCGGCCGGGGCCGCGGCCGCCGCGGCCATCGGCGCACGCGGCCCCGGCACCAGGCGCTGCGCTCCGGTGGAGGTCAGGGGGTCGGGCGCGGCCGCGGGCTGCGGGATGGTCACCTGCGGGAAGCCGACCGCGGGGGTGCCGAAGGCCGGGGTGTCACTGTCCAGCACGGTGGCGGCCGACGCGTTGTACGGGGACTGCCGCGCCCGCGGTACGCCGCGCCAGTCCCCGTACACCGCGTCGGACCCCGCGCCCCACGCGCCGCCGGGCTCGCGCTGCTCGGGGTGGCCGCCGCGCGGCTCCTCGTACGCGGGGTACCCGCCGGAGGGCCACTGCTCTTCGTACGGCCGGTTCCCGTTGCCGTACGCGCGCTGCTCCCCGTAAGGGCGGCGCTCCTCGAAGACCGACTGCTCCGCGTACGGGGCCTGCTCCTCGTACCGGGCCTGCTCCTCGTACGGCGGGTACTCCTCGTACGGCAGGCGCTCCGCGTACGGGGCCCGCTCCTCGTACGGGAACGCCTGCGCGGGCTCCGCCTCCGGTGCCGGCTCCGGGCGGACAGGGGCGGGGGCCGGAGCGGGCCCCTTGCGACTATGTCGTCCCACGGTCCTCAGCCTCTGCCGTCTTCGGTGTCCCGGATGCCCGGCGTATCGCGCGTGTCACGCGTGTCGTACGTGTCCGGGTCGGTGTCGTGCAGCAGCTCCCGGAAGGCCTGCGCCACCAGCTCCGGGTACTCCATCATCGCCACGTGCCCGGCCTCGGGCAGGGTCAGGAGCCGCGAACCCCGGAAGGCCGCAGCCGCCTTGCGCGCCATACGGTACGAGACCAGTTGGTCCCGGCCACCGTAGACCAGCAGGGTCGGGGCGAGCACCCGCTGCGCCTGGCGCCACAGCCCGTGCTGGCCGCCGAGGGTGTACGCGTCGACGATGCCGCGCGAGGAGCGGGTCATCGCGTCCCAGAAGTACGGCAGGGCCATCCGCCGCTCCATCTCCGCGACGGCGTGCGCGAAGCCCTCCTGCGACACCCGGGAGGGGTCCCCGTAGCAGAGGGCCGTCACCCCGCGGGTGCGCTCCTCGGCGCTCAGCCCGCGGGTGAGCCGGCCGACCAGCGAGGCCATCCCGGGTACGGCGAGCAGGGCGGTCGGCACGGCCGACTTCTGCACGCGCAGCTCGGGCAGCGCGGGCGAGATCAGCGTGAGCGTGCGCACCAGGTCGGGGCGGACGGCCGCGACGCGGGTGGAGACGGCGCCGCCGAGGGAGTTCCCGAAGAGGTGGACGGGGCCGCGGTCGGCGGCGTCGAGGTGCCGGATGACAGCGCGGGCCAGCGCCGTGACCGAGTAGTCCCGGTCGGCGGGCGGCGGGGACCAGCCGAAGCCGGGCAGGTCGAGGGCCTCGCCGTCGACGCTGTCCTCCAGCTGTGCCATGAGGTCCGTCCAGTTCGTCGACGAACCGCCGAGTCCGTGCACGAACAGCGCGGGCGGCAGACCCGTGCGCAGCGGGGGCCGGGACCGGACGGCGAGCTCCAGTCCGGGCAGCACCGCGGTGCGCAGTTGCTCCCCCTCGGCGACGTGGACGGCTCCCACCTGGGGGGACGCTTCGGATGCGGATCGCACACCCGGCAGCTCGGTCGAAGACATGCGGCCAATGTTACGAGACGATCACGTCCGGACTCTTGTGTTCGGCGTCACAGATGCTTGGGGATCCGCGTAGCGGGGTATCCGCGATCCTCCTACGCTCATAGATGAGGCAGGCCACCGACGAGGCAGGCCCAGGAGGGGCGAGGGAAGAAGGGGATCCACATGACCGTCGACCCCGCGGAGCCGGAAACCTTCCAGGAGCGCTTCCCGGAGACCCTCGACGCCGAGGCGCCCGAGGCCGATGCGGCGGAACAGCTGGCCGAGTTGCAGCCGGACGACGACGACCGGGTCACCGGGGTGGACCGCGACGAAGCCGCGGACGGGGACGCCGCCGAGCAGGCGCGGGTGGTGACCCTGGACGAGGACGACTACCGCTGACCAGCGTCTCCGGGCAGTCCGTACACGGTCCGCACAGCGAGAAAACTCGGCTTGGACCCTACAGATTCGGTTACCGAAAAGTACGATGGCCGCGCGGCGCATGGCGCACTGTGTTCTGAGAGAAAGTGGGAGGCGGCGTGACAGCCATCGAGCAGACGGAGGCAGCGCGTCCCCGGGGCACGCGACTGCCGCGCCGAGCCCGACGCAATCAGCTCCTGGGCGCGGCCCAGGAGGTCTTCGTCGCGCAGGGTTACCACGCGGCCGCGATGGACGACATCGCGGAGCGGGCCGGCGTCAGCAAGCCCGTGCTGTACCAGCACTTCCCGGGCAAGCTCGACCTCTACCTGGCGCTGCTGGACCAGCACTGCGAGGCCCTGCTGCTCGCCGTGCGCACGGCGCTCGCGTCGACGACGGACAACAAGCTGCGCGTGGCCGCGACCATGGACGCCTACTTCGCGTACGTGGAGGACGAGGGCGGCGCGTTCCGGCTGGTCTTCGAGTCCGACCTGACGAACGAGCCGGCGGTGCGCGAGCGCGTCGACCGCGTCTCGCTCCAGTGCGCCGAGGCCATCTCCGACGTCATCGCCGAGGACACCGGCCTGTCCAAGGACGAGTCGATGCTGCTGGCCGTGGGCCTGGGCGGGGTCTCGCAGGTCGTCGCCCGGTACTGGCTCTCCAGCGAGAGCCCGGTCGCCCGGGACACGGCGGTGGGCCTGCTGACCTCGCTGGCCTGGCGCGGCATCGCCGGCTTCCCGCTGCACGGCACGGAGGGCGGCCAGGCACCGCAGGCCTGACCGGGCGCGCGGGCGGCGCGGGCCTGACCGGGCGGCGCGGGCCTGACCTCGGCACGACCGGGGGCGCCTGACCCGCCGGTGTTCGCTGCGAGCGTGTCCGGAGCGCCGCATCCGGGTCCCCTCTCCGGGCTAATGTGGTCCGGGTACGGCGCGGCTGATCGCGCACAACCGACCATCGGAGGGACAAAGCCGTGGAGGTCAAGATCGGCGTGCAGCACGCACCCCGGGAGATCGTGCTGGAGAGCGACTTGAGCGCCGAGGAGCTGGAGCGCATCGTCACCGCCGCGCTGACCGGTTCGGAGCCGCTGCTGAGCCTCACCGACAACAAGGGCCGCAAGGTCCTGGTGCCGGCCGACCGCCTGTCGTACGTCGACCTGGGCGAGCCGAGCGTGCGCAAGGTCGGATTCGGCGCGCTCTGACGCATCGCGACCGGCATTCGGAAGAACTGGGTGAAACGGCCCGGTGGTTGATTCCACCGGGCCGTTTCCCTTTCCTCCGCTTCGGGTAGGACCGCAGTGAACCGGTTTGCCCCTGACCTGCGGGAGACCCCCATGCTGCTGTTGGAAGCGCTCGGCTCCGCCCTCCTGGGCCTCGCCCTTGCCGGAGTGGCCCTGCGAGTGCTGGCCCGGCGGCTGCCGTCCCCGAGGATGGTGCTGGTCAGCGGGGTCCTGGGCGCCCTCTTCGGGGCGTACCTGACACAGTTCGCGCTCGGCCCGGGGCACAACACGCTCTTCGCGACCCTGGTCGGCTCGGTGCTGGTGTCCGCGGTGGTGCTGTCGCTGCTGCTGCGCCCGGGCACGGGAGCCCGGCGCTCATCCCGCAGGGCTCCGTTTTCGCTCCCCTCGCAGGGCTGACCGGCCCTCCGGCCGGGCCCGTGCGCCCGGCCGCACCCGTACTACGTCACCTCGTACGTCGGCCCCGGCGCGGGATTCCGCGCCGGGGCCGACGTACGAGCAGGTGAGGACCGGCAGGTAAAACGATCAGGCGGCGAGGCCCAGTGCGGCCATGCGCTTGGTGTGCGCCTTGGTGATCCGGGTGAACATCTCGCCGACGGCCGCCAGGTCGAAGCCGGCCGCCATCCCGTCCACACCGCCCACCAGCATCGTGGAGAGCGCGTCGCGCTCGGCGACCACGCGCTGCGCCTGCGAGAGCGCCTCGCCCATCAGCCGGCGGGCCCACAGCGCGAGCCGGCCGCCGCAGCGCGGGTCGGCCTCGATGGCGGCGCGCACCTTCTCGACGGCGAAGCCGCCGTGGCCGGTGTCGTCGAGCACGCTCACGACGAGGGCGCGGGTGTCGGTGTCCAGGTGGGTGGCGACCTCGCGGTAGAAGTCGCTGGCGATGGAGTCGCCGACGTAGGCCTTGACCAGGCCCTCCAGCCAGTCCGAGGGCGCGGTCTGGCGGTGGAAGTCGTCGACGCCCTTGGCGAAGGGCTCCATGGCGGCGGTGGGCTCGGCGTCGATCGCCGCGAGGCGGTCGCGCAGCCGCTCGAAGTGGTGGAACTCCGCGGAGGCCATCTTCGCGAGCTCGGCCTTGTCGTCGAGGGTGGGCGCGAGCTTCGCGTCCTCCGCCAGGCGCTCGAAGGCCGCGAGCTCTCCGTACGCGAGCGCTCCCAGCAGGTCCACGACGGCTGCCCGGTACTGCGGCGAGGCGGAGGCGGTGACCCAGTCCTGGGCGGCGATCCCGGTCGCCTCGGCGCCGGCGCTGTCGTCGGAGGGCGATGCGTTTTCAACGGTCGACATGCTCCGCACAATAGCCCGCCGGAACCCCGCTCAAGGCACCGCATCAGGTCACTACGGGTCCGCCTAAACGCGACTACCAGGTGAATTCACCCGACACACCTGCGCGATTCCGGGGTACAGTGGTAATGCGCCTGCCGGATACTCGGCGGGCCATCCGAATGAGGATGCCCGGTCGGTGGCCCGATCGGCTCCACCCGACCGCCCTCGGCGTGATGCGTACGTCCATGCGTACGACCTCTCCACGAGGGGCCCCCTCAGCGGCACAAGCGCTTGAGCGAAGGCCAGTGGTCCCGCGCAGCTTCGTAATGGCTCTCCCGATTTCTGGGAGGGCGCAGTACTGCAAGCCAGGCACGGTACGACCCCCCTCGCCGCCTCGCGCCGCGTCTCACAGAAGAGGCAGCACCCTGACTACGTTCCGAGACCTCGGGATCTTTCCCGAGACGGCCGAAGCCCTTGAGGCCGTCGGCATTGTGTCCCCCTTCCCGATCCAGGAGATGACCCTCCCCGTCGCCCTTTCCGGCACGGACGTCATCGGCCAGGCCAAGACCGGAACCGGCAAGACGCTCGGTTTCGGCCTTCCGCTGCTGGAGCGGGTCGTCGTCCCCGCGGACGTCGAGGCCGGCCGGGCAACGCCCGAGCAGCTGACCGACGCCCCGCAGGCCCTCGTCGTCGTCCCGACGCGCGAGCTGTGCACCCAGGTCACCAACGACCTGCTGACCGCGGGCAAGGTCCGCAACGTCCGCGTCCTCGCCATATACGGCGGCCGCGCGTACGAGCCGCAGGTCGAGGCGCTCAAGAAGGGCGTCGACGTGATCGTCGGCACCCCGGGCCGCCTGCTCGACCTGGCCGGCCAGCGCAAGCTCGACCTGTCGCACGTCAAGGCCCTCGTCCTGGACGAGGCCGACGAGATGCTCGACCTGGGCTTCCTGCCCGACGTCGAGAAGATCATCAACTACCTGCCGCCGAAGCGTCAGACCATGCTGTTCTCGGCGACCATGCCGGGCGCGGTCATCGGCCTGGCCCGCCGGTACATGACGCAGCCGACGCACATCCGCGCCACCTCGCCCGAGGGCGAGGGCGTGACCGTCGCCAACATCAAGCAGCACGTCTTCCGTGCGCACAACATGGACAAGCCGGAGCTGGTCTCCCGCATCCTGCAGGCCGAGGGCCGCGGGCTGGCCATGATCTTCTGCCGTACCAAGCGCACGGCGGCCGACATCGCCGAGCAGCTGGAGAAGCGCGGCTTCGCGTCCGGCGCCGTCCACGGCGACCTGGGCCAGGGTGCGCGCGAGCAGGCGCTGCGCGCGTTCCGCAACGGCAAGGTCGACGTCCTGGTGTGCACCGACGTCGCCGCGCGCGGCATCGACGTCGAGGGTGTCACCCACGTCATCAACTACCAGACGCCGGAAGACGAGAAGACCTTCCTGCACCGCGTGGGCCGCACCGGCCGCGCGGGCAACAAGGGCACCGCCGTCACCCTGGTCGACTGGGACGACATCCCGCGCTGGCAGCTGATCAACAAGGCGCTGGAGCTGGACTTCCACGACCCGGTCGAGACGTACTCCACGTCTGCGCACCTGTTCGAGGAGCTGCACATCCCGGCCGGCACCAAGGGCATCCTGCCGCGCGCCGAGCGCGTGCGGGCCGGCCTGAAGGCCGAGGAGCTCGAGGACCTGGGCGAGACCGGCGGCCGCGGTGGCCGTGGCGGTCGCGGTGACCGCGGTCCGGCCGCCGCCGCTCCGGTCGAGGAGCGTGAGGCCCGGACGCGCACCCCGCGCCAGCGCCGCCGTACGCGGGGCGGTGCCGATCTCGGCGCCGAGGCCGCTGCCGTGACGCCGGTGGCCGAGGCCCCCGAGGCCCCGGCCGGCGACGAGGCCCGCAAGCCGCGGCGCCGCCGGACGCGTTCGGTGACCACCGCTGCTGCCGCGGCCGCCGCCGTGGCCGAGGCGGCCCCGGTCGCTCCGGTCGTCGAGGCCGCCCCCGTCGCCGTCGCCGTCGCCGAGGCTCCGGCCGAGGAGGCCCCGGTCAAGGCCCGCCGTACCCGCACCCGCAAGGTCGCGGAGGCCCCGGTCTTCGCGGAGCCGGAGTTCCAGCAGGCCGAGCCCGTCAAGGCCGAGCCGGTCAAGACCGAGCCGGTCCGGGCCCGCCGGGTCCCGACCCAGAAGCCCGTCCTCGCCCAGGTGACCCCGATCGCCGAGGCTCCGGCCGCGGAGACCGTGGTCAAGGCCCGCCGGACCCGGACCCGCAAGGTCGTCGACGCGGCCCCGGAGCCGGACTTCCAGGTGGCCCCGCCCGTGGAGCCCCCGGTCAAGGTCCGCCGCAGCGCGCCCACCACGCGGACCCGCAAGGCCGCGGTGGCCGCTCCGGCCGCCGAGGCCGTCGCGGTGACCGAGGAGGCCGCGGCCAAGCCGAAGCGCACCCGGACCCGCAAGGCCGCCGCTGCCGTCGTCGAGGCTCCGGCGGCGCCGGTGGCCGAGGAGGCCCCCGCGAAGCCGAAGCGCACGCGGACCCGCAAGGCCGTCGCTCCCGCCGCGGAGACCACGGAGGCCTGATCCCCGCTGCGCCGTCCGGTGGCCCGGTCCCCTTCCGAGGGGTCCGGGCCACCGGCGTGTCCGGGCCGTACACACCGCCCCTACGCGCCGGTAACCTCGGGCCGGTAGCCTCTGGCCCATGAGCAAGCCGCCCCGCCTCACGCTGCCCTCCGGTGCCCGCGCGTACCTCCTGTCCACCGCCCGCGGCGATTTCGCCGTGCACGAGGCCGGCGAGCCGGTCCGCGGCACCGCCCTGCTGGTCCCCGGGTTCACGGGCAGCAAGGAGGACTTCATCGGCCTCCTGGAACCGCTGGCCGCCGCCGGGTACCGGGTGCTCGCGGTCGACGGGCGGGGGCAGCACGAGAGCCCCGGCCCGCGCGAGGAGTCGGCGTACGCGCTGGCGGAGCTCGCGCAGGACGTACTCGCCCAGGCCGCCGCCGTGGACGGGGGTCCGGTCCACCTGGTCGGCCACTCGCTGGGCGGGCTGATCGCGCGGGCCGCCGTGATGCGCGACTCGGCGCCCTTCGCCTCCCTCACGCTGATGAGCAGCGGGCCGGCCGCGATCGCCGAGGACCAGCAGGAGCGTACGAAGCTGCTGGTCGCCGCGTTGGAGGCGATGCGCGAGGACATGCCCGGCGTCTGGACGGCGATGCGGTCCTTCGACCCCGAGGACGCGGTGCCCGACTCCCCCGAGCTCGCCGAGTTCCTGCGCGGGCGGTGGCTGGCCACGGTGCCCGAGCAGCTGATCTCCACGGGCCGGATCCTGGTCTCCGAGCCGGACCGGGTGGACGGGCTGAGCGCCGTGGAGCTGCCGAAGCTGGTGCTGTCCGGCGAGGTCGACTACGCGTGGCCGGTCCCGCTGATGGACGAGATGACACGGCGACTGGGTGCGGCCCGGGTGATCGTGGCGGGTACCGAGCACTCCCCCAATGCGGAGAATCCGCAGGTCACGGCGGGTGCACTGGCCTCGTTCTGGGACGCACACCCGCAAGGTTAGTTAGCGAGTGAAAAAATTTCTTTAGCGTAGGGAATGTTTGCCTCTTACACTTCGTTGGAACAGTGCAAGGAGAACACTGACGAAGGGAGAAGCCCCATGCGCTTCGAGATTCTGCGCCTGGACGATGTCGACGGATCTGCCGTGGACAGCACCGTCGTGGACGCGGCCTCCGTCAACCGGATCGTGCAGCAGGCGGCCGCCGTAGGCCAGCGCATTCTGATCCGACCGGCCGAGAGTGCGTCCTCCTGACGCTTCCGCACCATCCGCACAAAGACGTCGACGCCCCCGCACCGATCCGGTGCGGGGGCGTTCGCGTGCGCGGGGGCAGGCCGGACGGCGGTCAGGCCGTGTGGATGACCTGGAGCACGCCGTTGATGATCTGCTGGACGGCGATCGCGGAGAGCATCATGCCGGCGAGGCGCGTCACGAGGACGACGCCGCCGTCCTTGATGACCCGGATGATCACCAGCGAGTAGCGCATGGCGGTCCACAGCACGAGGTGCATGGCGATGATCGCCAGCCAGACCGAGACCTGCCCGCTGACCCCGTCCGCCTTCTGCACGGCGAGGATGACGGAGACGATCGCACCGGGACCGGCGAGCAGCGGCATGCCGAGCGGCACGAGGGCGACGTTCACGTCCTTGGTCTGCTTGGGCTCGTCGTTCTTGCCGGTGAGCAGGTCGAGCGCGATGAGCAGGAGCAGCAGACCGCCCGCGATCATCAGCGCGGGGACGGAGACGTGCAGGTAGTCCAGGATCTGCTGGCCGCAGATGCCGAAGACGGCGATGACGCCGAAGGCCACGCAGACGGCCTGCCAGGCCATGCGGCGCTGCACCTTGGCGGGTCGGCCCGAGGTCAGGGCGAGGAAGATCGGCGTGATCCCCGGGGGGTCCATAATCACGAAAAGCGTGAGAAATAGGGATCCGAAGACGGCGAAGTCGAACACAGTGATGCCTTGCAGGAGAGAGGGGTGTTTCGAAGAAAGGAAGAAGGGGCGTGCAGGCGCGCTCGCGCGCCGGTTGGCGCGTTACGCGCCGGTCGCTCCGCCGGCGCCCGGAACGGGGAAGGCCCCCGTCGCGCGGCGCGTGATCTCGCCGTAGATCTCGGGGTCGGTCGTGTACTCCCCGAGGCGGCACGTCTTGCGGCTGCCGTGGTAGTCGCTGGACCCGGTCGTGAGGAGTCCGAGCTCGCCGGCCAGGGCGCGCAGCCGCCCGCGCGTGTCGGTGTCGTGGTCCATGTGGTCCACCTCGATGCCGTCCAGGCCGGCGGACGCGAGCTCGGCTATCGCGGACTCGGGGACGCACCGGCCGCGCTTGACGGCGGCGGGGTGGGCGAAGACGGTGACCCCTCCGGCCGCCTTGACCAGGCGGATGGCGTCGAAGGGGTCGAGCTCGTGCTTCTCGGCGTGCGCGCGGCCGCCGTCGGCGATCCAGTCCTTCGTGAACGCGTCGGACACGGTGGGGACGACGCCGAGCTCGACGAGCGCGGTGGCGATGTGCGGCCGCCCGACGGAGCCTTCGCCGGCGATCCGGGCCACCTGCTCCCAGGTGACGTCGACGCCGAGCTCCCGGAGCTTGGCGATCATGGCGTGGGCGCGCGGGGTGCGGTCGTCGCGGACGAGCTCCCGCTCACGGGCGAGCTCGGGCTCCTCGGGGTCGAAGAGGTATGCGAGCAGGTGCATCCCGATGCCGTCGAGCCGGCAGGAGAGCTCCATGCCGGTGACGAGGGTGAGCCCCTGCGGCAGTGCGGCGAGGGCTTCGGCGTATCCCCCGACGGTGTCGTGGTCGGTCAGCGCGACCACGTCCAGCCCGGCGGCGGCCGCGTTACGGACCAGCTCTGCCGGGGTGTCGGTCCCGTCGGAGGCCGTGGAGTGGGCGTGCAGATCGATGCGCACGGCCGGTGCTCCAGGGGTCTCGCGGGTACGGGGGGACACCCCAGGATAACGCCCGCCCGCCGTCCGGGCGCCACGCCACCCGCCGCCCGGCCCCGCCACGGGCCCGCGGGGCGAGGGGGTCGGGGGGATCCGGCTACGGACCGAGGACGCGCGGGCTCAGCGCGCCGCACGGCAGGAGTTCGACCTCGGAGCCCGCGTCCCGCAGGTCCGTCAGCACCAGTTCGTCGTACATCAGCAGGCCCGACTGCTCCGGCCAGACGACGGCCCACAGCCACAGCCCGCGCGCCTCGCCGGCGAACACGGCCCGGTCGTCGGGGGCTCCCTTCACGTGCCACAGCGGTGTCGGGCGGCCCGCCGCGACGACCTTCACGTGCGGCGGCGTCGAGACGTCCATGTACGTGCCGGGGTCGGGTCCGTCGATGCCCGCGTACCGCGCGCCGAGGCCGACCCCCAACTCCTCCGCGACCAGGAGCAGCTCGCCGATCCCGCCGAGCGGACCGGGACCCGAGCAGGCCACCGCCGTCGCCCGGCCCCCGCTGCGGTCGTCACCGGCCGCCGCCACTCCGGTGAACAGCCACCCCACCGGCAGCGGCCACGGCATCCACACCGGCACCTTCGCCCGGTTCACCACCACGCCCAGCCCTTCGACGCTGGGCGGGATGACGGGCTGCAAGGGGTGCACCGTGCCATGCACCGCGCACTGCCACGAATCGGAGAAGAGCCCGGGCGCCCTGACCCGGCCACCGCACTTCGGGCAAGTTGGTTCGCCCCTCATAAGAAGCCACGCTCCTCCCCGCCCGGCGCCCCGTCAAGACACGATCACCCGTCCGGATGCCCCGGTCCGGATGTCTCAGTCCAGCGGCACAGCGGTACGAAGAGGATCCCGCAGATCCGTGCCGTGCGACAGCCAGCGTTCCTGGAGGGCCGCCGCGCCGTGCACCCGCTTCCAGGCGGCCTCGTTCGCCGTCATCGGCAGGAGCGGGAGGAAGTGCACCGGGTCCATGGGCTCGTCGAGTTCCAGGTCCTCCACCAGTCCGCCGGGCTCCGCGACGAGTACGGAGGTGAACGGCGCCCCGTCCCACAGCGGCGCGCCCACGTCGAGCGAGGCGCCGGGGGCCACGACCAGTCCCTCCACCTGCGGCGCGGCCCCCAGCACCGCGAGCGGCCGCAGCAGCTTGTCGGTGGGCGCGAGTCCCGCCCGTACGGTCAGCACGAGCTCGGCGCGCGGCCCGCGCAGCGGGTCGGCGACCACGGCGGTCGGGTCGGTCATCGGATGCGCGGACATGCCGAGGGTCGCGTACCGCACGAGGTCCCCCTCGGCGAAGCGGAGCACTTCGATGCGGTCGGTGCCGAGGAAGGTGACGGCGGCGCGGGCGTCGGGTTCGCCGAGCGCGCTGCGCAGCCGGGCTTCGACGAGAGCCAGAATTTGTGCCATGAACCGAGCATAGAACTCGTATGAGGCGGGTAAAGGGCGGGTCTTGACCATCCGTCGGCTGATAATGTTGACCGCTGGTCGGGGCCACACTCTTGAAGAGCTGTTTCGGGGCAGCCGACGACAGGACGTCCTCCACGGAGGACCGGCCGGAGGAGGTGGGGCTGCAATGGATCGAAGTCGATCGTGCAGTACCAACCGCTCTTCCACTTCCTGTACGGGCACCGCGGACACGTTCCCGCCCGTTTGATCATCTGATCAGTAGAAGAGCGACGGCGGAACTTTGTCCTCCCGTCCTGTTCCTTCCGTCCGCCCCGGGCCTGCCCGCCTGCCGCGGCCGTGCCACCCGGAAGGGACCTCCCACCCGTACGGTCCGCAGCCGTGCGTGCGAAGGAGCCTGCCATGTCGATGCTGCCCTACCTGCGTGCCGCCGTACGTCCGGCCCTGCGCAGGTCCACCCCGTCCCAGCCCGGCTACGACACCACCCGCGACCCGTCCGCGAGCAGCGCGGTCGTCGACTGCGCCGTGTACCGCGACGGCCGACGCGCCCTGGGATCGGCCTGTCTGACCCCGCGTGAGGCCATGGCCCGCGTCCGCGAGAGCGGCGGGTTCGCCTGGATCGGCCTGCACGAGCCGACCGAGGCCGAGTTCGCGGGGATCGCCGCGACCTTCGGGCTGCACCCGCTCGCCGTGGAGGACGCGGTGCACGCGCACCAGCGGCCGAAGCTGGAGCGCTACGACGACACGCTCTTCACCGTCTTCAAGACGATCCACTACGTGGAGCACGCCGAACTGACCGCCACCAGCGAGGTGGTGGAGACCGGCGAGGTGATGTGCTTCACCGGCCCCGACTTCGTCATCACGGTCCGGCACGGCGGCCAGGGCTCCCTGCGGTCCCTGCGCCACCGCCTCCAGGACGACCCCGAGCTGCTCGCCAAGGGCCCCTCGGCCGTCCTGCACTCCATCGCCGACCACGTCGTCGACGGGTACATCGCGGTCGCGGCTGCCGTACAGGACGACATCGACGAGGTGGAGAACGCCGTGTTCGCGGCGCCCGCCAAGGGCGGTGCGCGCGGCGGCGACGCGGGCCGCATCTACCAGCTCAAGCGCGAGGTACTGGAGTTCAAGCGGGCCGTCTCCCCGCTGCTGCGGCCGATGGAGCTGCTGAGCGAGCGTCCGATGCGGCTGGTGGACCCGGACATCCAGAAGTACTTCCGTGACGTCGCCGACCACCTGGCGCGCGTGCACGAGCAGGTCATCGGCTTCGACGAGCTGCTGAACTCGATCCTCCAGGCCAACCTCGCGCAGGCGACCGTCGCGCAGAACGAGGACATGCGCAAGATCACCTCGTGGGCGGCGATCATCGCCGTGCCGACGATGATCTGCGGGGTCTACGGGATGAACTTCGAGCACATGCCCGAGCTCCAGTGGAAGTACGGCTACCCGATGGTGATGGCCACCATCGTCGGCATCTGCTTCACCATCCACCGCGCGCTGCGCCGCCACGGCTGGCTCTAGGCCTGCCCCGAAGTCGGGTCCGGGCCACCCCCTACTCTGTTGCGCATGACTCTCAGCGCGCTCGACCTGGCCCTCGTCGAGGAGGCCACCAAGAAGTCCGGCCTGATCTGGGTCCGCGGCTCCGGGGCCGACCGGGCCCTGTGGCACGCCTGGGTCGACGGCGCGGCCCACGTGCTGGGCGACGGGCCCGGGGAGCAGCCGTTCCCGGGGCTCGCGGACGGCGCCGCCGCCGAGGTGACCGTGCGCAGCAAGGACAAGGGCGGCCGGCTGGTCGCCTGGACGGCGGCCGTACGGGAGCTCCCGCCCCGCAGCGAGGAGTGGCAGGCCGCCGTCGCCGAGCTGAAGGGGAAGCGGCTGAACGCGCCCGACTCGGAGCAGATGACGGAGCGGTGGGCGCGCGAGTGCCGGCTGCTGCGGCTGGAGCCGGTGGCGGCGAGCACGGACCTGCCCGGCGGATCGCTGGCGGCGACCCCGCTGGGCTCGCCGGCGGTCACCCGCCGGCCCGTTCCGGCCGGGCTGCCGAAGCTGCTGCTCAAGCGGAAGAAGGCGGCCCGCTAGGGCCGGTCCCCGCGCCCGCCGGTCCCCCCGTACCGCTACTTGGTCGGGTTCGAGCCCTGTCCGGAGCTCTTGCCCGGGCTCGGCGACGGGGCGGAGCCACCGCCCTGCTCCTTCGTCGTCGGCATCTGGGTGCCGTAGTCGACGGTCTGGTCCTGCCCGGGCGCCTCCAGCGGGAACGTCTTGCCCCACTCCGCGAGGTCGACCTGCCCGGCCCCGCCGGCCCGCTCCAGGCGCAGCGGGTACGGGGTCCCCTCCAGGGAGACCGACAGCTTGCCGCCCTTGCCCTTGTCGGCCGTGAGCAGGACCGCGCGGGTGTGCCCGACCTTGGTGTAGTCCTCCTCCTTGGCGAGCTTGCCGTCGAGTCCGAGCAGCCCGTCGAGCAGCACGTGCATGTCGGTGAACCCGCGGAACTGCTTGTACGTGGGGTCGCCCTGGGGCACCTTCACGTACTTGTCGCCGAGCTTGCCGGCCGAGTCGGACTTCCCCCAGAAGGCGGCGCTCGCCTTCAGGTAGAGCTGCTCGCCCACGCGCAGCACCTGGAAGGTGTCCTCCTGCGATTTCACCTCGCCGGAGCCGCCGTCCTTCCCCAGCCGCATGTCGAGCGTGAAGGACTTGCCGCCGCTGACGAGCGTGCCGGACAGGTGGACCGAGGCGGCGGCGCCGGCCGCGGCCTTCGCCTTGTCCTCGATCTGGCCGGCGGAGAGCTTGCCGACCCCGTTGGTGCCCTCGTCCGGGTCCGCGCCGCAGCCCGTGCCGGCGACGGCCAGGCCCGCGAACAGGACACCGGCGAAGGCCGCCCGGCGCAGCCGAACGGCGGGGAGGTAGGCGGTCACGGGCAGGTGCCTCTCGTCGTGCGTCTTGGAGCAGCAGGCAGCGTACCCGCCCGTAGCCACCGCACCGGGCGGGTGGTCGGCCCTACCCACGGGCGGACCGCCCCACCAGGACGCTCTCCCTGGGCACGGGCTAGCCTGAGGGGCGGCAGGACTGAGGATCGACGCTCTAGGAGGCGCTCGCATGGCTGGTGGCGCCCCGCGGATCTTCGTCTCGCATCTGTCGGGTGTGCCCGTCTTCGACCCCAACGGCGACCAGGTCGGCCGCGTCCGCGACCTCGTCGCGATGCTGCGCGTCGGCGGGCGTCCGCCGCGGCTGCTGGGCCTGGTGGTCGAGGTGGTCAGCCGGCGCCGGATCTTCCTCCCGATGACCCGGGTGACGGGCGTGGAGTCCGGCCAGGTCATCACCACCGGCGTCGTCAACATGCGGCGCTTCGAGCAGCGGCCCACCGAGCGCCTGGTCCTCGGCGAACTGCTGGACCGCCGGGTGACGCTGGGGGCCACCGGCGAGGAGGTCACCGTCCTCGACGTGGCCATCCAGCAGCTGCCGGCCCGCCGGGACTGGGAGATCGACAAGATCTTCGTGCGCAAGGGCAAGGGCGGCGCGCTGCGCCGGCGCGGCGAGACCCTGACCGTGGAGTGGTCGGCGGTGACCGGCTTCTCGCTGGAGGAGGAGGGCCAGGGCGCCGAGAACCTGGTGGCCACTTTCGAGCAGATGCGCCCGGCCGACGTGGCGAACGTCCTGCACCACCTGTCGCCGAAGCGCCGCGCCGAGGTGGCCAACGCCCTCGACGACGACCGGCTCGCGGACGTCATGGAGGAGCTGCCCGAGGACGAGCAGGTGGAGATCCTCGGCAAGCTGAAGGAGGAGCGCGCCGCCGACGTCCTGGAGGCGATGGACCCGGACGACGCGGCCGACCTGCTCTCGGAGCTCCCGGAGGACGACAAGGAGCGGCTGCTGACGCTGATGCAGCCGGACGACGCGGCCGACGTACGGCGCCTGCTGTCGTACGAGGAGAACACCGCGGGCGGTCTGATGACGACCGAGCCGATCGTGCTGCGGCCCGACGCGACGGTCGCGGACGCGCTGGCCCGCGTACGGCAGTCGGACCTGTCGCCGGCGCTGGCCGCGCAGGTGTACGTGTGCCGGCCGCCGGACGAGACGCCCACGGGCAAGTACCTGGGCACAGTGCACTTCCAGCGGCTGCTGCGGGACCCCCCGTTCACGCTGGTGAGCTCGATCGTGGACACGGACCTGCCGCCGCTGCGTCCGGACGCCTCGCTGCCCCAGGTGACGAGTTACCTCGCCGCCTACAACATGGTCGCGGTACCGGTGGTCGACGAGAGCGGCTCGCTGCTGGGCGCGGTGACCGTGGACGACGTACTGGACCACCTGCTGCCGGACGACTGGCGGGAGACGGACTTCCACGCCGAGGAGGTCTCCAGTGGGCAGTGAACGACGGGGGGAGCCGGCCCGCGAACGGCGCCGTGAGCAGATCCGCGTGCGGCGCGAGCTGGCGCGCGAGCACGCCCGTGAGTACGCGCGCGAGCAGGGGCTGACGGGCCGGGAGGAGGAGTCCGCCGAGCGGATGCGGTCCAAGGCGGCCGCTTCCTCGACCGGGTCGACCGCGCTGAGCCGCTCGCCGCGGGTGCGCCTGGACCAGCCCCGGTCGGACCGGCGGCGGGTGCTTCCGGTCTACGACCCGGAGGCGTTCGGGCGGCTGTCGGAGCGGGTGGCGCGCTTCCTCGGCACGGGCCGGTTCATCGTCTACATGACGCTGGTCATCATCGTCTGGGTGCTGTGGAACATCTTCGCGCCCACGCACCTGCGGTTCGACGAGTACCCGTTCATCTTCCTGACGCTGATGCTGTCGCTGCAGGCCTCGTACGCGGCCCCGCTGATCCTGCTCGCGCAGAACCGGCAGGACGACCGCGACCGGGTCAACCTGGAGCAGGACCGCAAGCAGAACGAGCGCTCCATCGCCGACACCGAGTACCTGACCCGGGAGATCGCGGCGCTGCGGATGGGCCTGGGCGAGGTCGCGACCCGCGACTGGATCCGGTCGGAGTTCCAGGACCTGATCAAGGAGATGGACGAGCGGCGGCTATTCCCGGCGGAGAGTGACGAAGGCGACCGCTAGCGGCCTTTCCTGAGGCGGGCTACCGAGCCGTACCATCGGGACATGGCTACCGACACAAGCTCCGCCGCCGTGCCTGAGCAGGACGCGATCCTCGACGCGCTGGCGACGGTGAACGACCCCGAGATCCACCGGCCGATCACCGAACTCGGCATGGTCAAATCGGTGGAGATCGGTGACGGCGGCGAGGTCGCGGTCACGGTCTACCTCACGGTGTCGGGCTGCCCCATGCGCGAGACGATCACCAAGAACGTCACCGAGGCCGTCGAGCGGGTCGCGGGCGTCACCTCGGTCGCGGTCACGCTGGACGTGATGAGCGACGAGCAGCGCAAGGAGCTGGCGGCGACGCTGCGCGGCGGCACCGCCGAGCGCGAGGTCCCGTTCGCCAAGCCGGGCTCGCTGACCCGCGTCTACGCGGTGGCGTCCGGCAAGGGCGGCGTCGGCAAGTCGTCGGTGACGGTGAACCTGGCCGCGGCGATGGCCGCGGACGGCCTGAAGGTCGGCGTCGTCGACGCGGACATCTACGGCCACAGCGTGCCGCGCATGCTGGGCGTGGAGGGCCGCCCGACCCAGGTCGAGAACATGATCATGCCGCCGTCGGCGAACGGCGTGAAGGTCATCTCCATCGGCATGTTCACGCCGGGCAACGCGCCGGTGGTGTGGCGTGGCCCGATGCTCCACCGGGCGCTCCAGCAGTTCCTGGCGGACGTGTTCTGGGGCGACCTGGACGTGCTGCTGCTGGACCTGCCGCCGGGTACGGGCGACATCGCGATCTCGGTGGCGCAGCTGGTGCCGAACGCGGAGATCCTGGTCGTGACCACCCCGCAGCAGGCGGCGGCCGAGGTCGCGGAGCGGGCCGGCTCGATCGCGGTGCAGACGCACCAGAAGATCGTCGGCGTCGTCGAGAACATGTCCGGGCTGCCGTGCCCGCACTGCGACGAGATGGTCGACGTGTTCGGCTCGGGCGGTGGCCAGAAGGTGGCCGACGGCCTGACGAAGACGGTCGGCGCGACGGTGCCGGTGCTCGGCTCGATCCCGATCGACGTACGGCTGCGCGAGGGCGGCGACGAGGGCAAGCCGGTCGTCCTGTCGGACCCGGACTCCCCGGCCGGTGCGGCGCTCCGCTCCATCGCGGGCAAGCTGGGCGGCCGCGCCCGCGGCCTGGCCGGCATGTCCCTGGGCATCACCCCGCGCAACAAGTTCTGAGCGTTCCGAACGAGGAGGGCACCGCCGGCCGGCGGTGCCCTTTCCCGTAACCCGGAGTGCGCGGCGTACCCGGCGTACCCGGGCTACTCGTACGACGCGATGTCGCCGATCACCGAGAAGCCCAGTCCGTACGCGCTCATCCCCCGCCCGTACGCACCCACGTGGACGCCGGCCGCCGTCGACCCGGCCAGGACCCAGCCGAACTCCGACTCGCGGTAGTGGAACGGCGTCGGCTCCCCGTCGACCGGGAGCGAGAGCGTCGACCAGTCCGGCCCCGCGAGGTCGTCGGCGAGCTCCCACGCGGCCTCGGTCTGCTGGTCGAGCCAGTCGTCGCGCAGGGTGTGGTCCATCTGCCCCGGCCAGCTGTACGCCAGCAGCCCCGAGCCGGCCAGCCAGGCCGCCGAGGAGACCGAGGTGGCCTCCAGGACGCCGGTGCCGTCGCTGCTGCGGCGCAGCGGGTTGCTCGCGACGGTGACGACCACCGCGAAGCGCTCCTTCTCGCCGGTCGCGAGCTCTCCGCGCGCGGAGGGCTCGTCTCCGTGGCCGGTGGAACCGTGCTCGACGGTGCCGTCGGCCCCGGTGCCCACCTGCATGAGCCAGCGCGGGCCGGTGAAGGCCCCGTCCAGCCCGTACCAGGGGAAATCTGCCCGCAGGTACCCCTCCGCCGTCCGGCGGGCCGCCGGGACGGGCGCGGCGGCCTCCTGGGGCTGCGCGGGCGCCGGCTGCGCGGGTGCGGCGGTCTCGGCCGGCGCGGGCTGCGCCTGCGCGGCTGGTGCGGGCTGCGACTGCGCGGCTGGTGCGGCGGCGGGAGCGGGCGCCTCGGCGGGCTGCACCCCTACCCGGCTACTGCTCGTCGTCTCCATCGATGCGGCCTCTCGTTCCGTGGGGTCCGGAACGCGCCCTCCCCCACGTGTCGTCGGGGGGACCCCCACCCTGGGGCGTCCTGGGTCCGGACTCATGGAGGATAGCCACCGGACCCCGAATCGCCCGGAAGGCTCGAAACCAGGGGGTGTCTCAGGTGGCGTCGGCGTCGTACGGAGTGCGCTGCTCGGCGGCCGGGGCGGAGGGCTTCTTCAGCAGGTCCGGGCCGGTGGCGGCGGGCGCGGCGGAGGTGCCCGCGGCGGCCGGGGCCGGCTCCGCCTCGCGGCTGTTCACGGCGTCGGTGACGTCGTTCAGCTCCTTGCGGAGATCGAAGGTGCTGCGGATCTCCTTCAGGTCCTCGTTCTCGCTCAGCTGCTTGCGCAGGAACGTCTTCGGGTTCAGGTCCTCGAATTCGAAGTCCTTGAACTCGGGGCCGAGTTCGGACCGGATGTCCTGCTTCGCGCTGTCGGAGAACGCGCGGATCTTCCGGATGACACCGGTGACGTCCTGGATCACCTTCGGCAGCTTGTCCGGGCCGAAGATGAGGATGGCGAGCACCACGATCGTGACCAGCTCGAGTGCGCCTATGTCGTTGAACACCTTGCCGCTCCTCGGCTCTTTTCACTTCGGGCCACGACACACGGTACCCGGCCTCGTCGGCGGGCCCATACATCGGTGGCGCATCAGCCCCGGATTCTCCATCTGGTCATGATCCGTTCGCCGAACCGAGGACCAGCTCCAGGGTGCGCTCGCGGCCGTCGCGCAGCACGGTCAGGGTGAGCGGATCGCCGGGGCGGTGGGCGCGGATCTTGATGACGAGCTCGTCGCCGCCGTGCACGCGCACGCCGTCCACCTTGGTGATCACGTCGCCGCCCTGGATCCCGGCCCGGGCCCCGGGGCCGTCGGGGGTGACGGCGGGCTTGCCGCCCTCGCCCTTGGTGCCGACGCGGGCCCCGTCGCCGGTGTACTCCATGTCGAGGGTGACGCCGATGACGGGGTGGGTGGCGCGGCCGGTGCGGATCAGCTCCTCGGCGACGCGCTTGCCCTGGTTGACCGGGATGGCGAAGCCGAGCCCGATGCTGCCGCTCTGCTTTTCGGATTCGCCCTTGTCGGCTCCCCGGATGGCGCTGTTGATGCCGATCACGCGGGCCTTGGCGTCGAGGAGCGGGCCCCCGGAGTTGCCGGGGTTGATGGGGGCGTCGGTCTGGAGGGCGTCGACGTAGCTGATGTCGCTGCCGTCGCCCTTGTCGCCGCCGGCGGTGATGGGCCGGCCGGTGGCGCTGATGATGCCGGCGGTGACGGTGTTGGAGAGGTCGAAGGGCGCGCCGATGGCCACGACCGGGTCGCCGACCTTCACGTTCTCGGAGTTCCCGAGGGAGAGCGGCTGCAGGCCCCGTACGCCGTCGACCTTGACCACGGCCAGGTCGTAGCCGCTGTCGCGGCCGACCAGCGCGGCGGTGACGCTCTCGCCGGTGCTGAAGGTGACCGTTATGTCCTTGGCGTCGGAGACGACGTGGTTGTTGGTCAGGATGTGCCCCTGCCCGTCGAGGACGAACCCGGTTCCGGTACCGCTGCCGGTGCTGCCGCGTACGTGGAGGGTGACGACGCCGGGCAGCGCGGTGGCGGCGATGCCGGCCACGCTCTCGGGGGCGCGGCCCTTGTTCTCGACGGCGGCCTGGGGCAGTTCGAGGCGCGTGCTGCTCTGGCGCTCGGCGAGTACGCCGAGCCACCCGCCGATGCCCCCGGCGAGCAGGGCGATGCCGAGGCCGAGCGCGAGGGCGTGCCGCATCCGTACCACGTGGCCGCCGCCGGCCGCCTTGCCCTGGTCCACCACCTGCAGCGGCTGCTCGCCCCAGGGGTCGTACCGCGGCCCCGCCGCGGCGTCGGAGGCCTGCGGCACGGCCTCGGCCACGGGGCCCGAAGCCGCCTCCGGTTCCGCCTGCGGGGCGGCGGGGCGGCTCCACCACGTCGGGGCCGTGTCGGACTGCTGCTGATCGGCCATGGGCGCTCCCCCGAGGTACCTGTGGCACCGCCGGGCGGCGCATCTGCCGCAGATTCAACCAGGTCCACCGCCCACCGGGGGCTCCACCCCCGGTGGGCGGCCCCTCAGCGGGTGAGAGAGACCGGGCGGGGAGAGATCGAGGGATGCACCGGAGGGAGGGGAGCCGTGGGGCGCGGGCCCGCCACGAAACCGGGGCCGGGGCCGGGGCCTGGGCCTGGGCCTGGGCCGGGAGCGCGGTCGCGGACCACCGCATCCGTCACCGACACCGCCGGGCCCGGACGCGATGCGGGGGCCTCGCCCCGTACGGTCGGATCCAGCGAGTCGATCGGCAGCGAGCCGCCCAGCGCGATCGCGGCCAGCGAGACCGCCCCGGCCGCCACGAACGCGAAGCGGCGGCGCGGCCGCCCCACCTCGTGGATGCGGAAACCCTGCTGCGGCGCGGCCGGAGCCACGTACCCGAAGAGGTCCGCGCCGGGCGGACCCAGCGGACCGGAAGAGGGACCCGGCGGCCCGTCGGGACCACCGCCCGGCAGCCCCTGCAACCGGGCCAACAGCCCGGCCGACAGCGGCGGCGGCGCGCTCTCGACGAACAGGCTCTTCAGGCGGCGCTGCGCATCGGCCTCGGCCTTGCACTTGGCACACGTGGCCAGATGGGCCAGGACCCGCTCGCGCGCGTCATGGCCCAGTTCCCCGTCGACCAGGGCGGCCAGCCGGTCACCCAGGTGCTGCTCGGCAGGAGAGGGACTGACTCCGCTCACTCGGTTCCGCCCTCTCCCCCGGCGCCCGGCGCGCCCACCGCCACTCCCGCCAGCGCCCGCTGCTCGGCCCGGGCCTCGGGGGACCGGTGCTTGAGCGCCTTGCGCAGGTGCGACCGGCCCCGGTGGATACGGCTGCGCACGGTGCCGAGCTTCACGCCCAGCGTCGCGGCGATCTCCTCGTACGACAGGCCCTCGATGTCACACAGCACCACGGCCGCGCGGAACTCGGGCGCGAGGGTGTCCAGCGCCTGCTGCACGTCCGCGTCGAAGTGGGTGTCGTGCAGGACCTGCTGCGGGGACGGCTCGCGGCTCGGCAGCCGCTCGGCGGCGTCGTCGGCGAGCGCGTCGAAGCGGATCCGCTGCTTGCGGCGGACCATGTCGAGGAACAGGTTGGTGGTGATCCGGTGCAGCCAGCCCTCGAAGGTGCCCGGCGTGTACGTGGACAGCGAGCGGAAGACGCGGACGAAGACCTCCTGCGTCAGGTCCTCGGCGTCGTGCTGGTTGCCCGTCAGACGGTAGGCAAGGCGGTAGACCCGCGCACTGTGCGTGCTGACGATCTCCTCCCATGAAGGAGGGGTCCACGCCTGGGTGCCCGCATCGGCGGCAAAGGTCGCGGTGGTTGCGGTGGCAGCGGTGTGGAAGCGGTCAGCAATGTCGGTCACGGATTTCGGCTCACCCGCCGACCAGAAGAGGCGTCTGAATACGCCTCCACGATCCACAGGCGCAGCCGCACCTCCCCTATCGGCTCTGGTGGTGTCCAGTGGAGTCCCTACCATAGCCACCCCTCCCGTCAGCTCCGGATAAGCGTTTTTGCAGTAACTTTGCACGTGCCTGCGACTGGCCGGGCCGTCGATCTGCCCGCTGCCGCCCCATCTATCCCGGCTGCGCCCGGCCCATACGCCCCTTTTCGCCTCGCTGGTTCAGTCCGCCGCTGTTTTCTCCAACGCCCGGTCCCATCTGCGGGTTCCCGACGTCAGCGGATACAGTCACCGTTGCGCCAACTATGGGGACAGGAGAGGGTCATTACCGGCAACCGGCAGACGAGCTGGGCGTTCGCCGACGCGTTTGTCGCCGAGGACGACGCTCTGCGGTGGGCCCGCGACCGGGCCAGGGAAGCGGGCCTTCGCTCCGTCTCCCCGGGCACCGGGGCCGCGCTGCGCCTGCTCGCCGCCACCGCGGACGCCAAGGCGGTGGCCGAGATCGGCACCGGCACCGGCGTCTCCGGCATCCACCTCCTCCACGGCATGCGCCCCGACGGGGTGCTGACCACCGTGGATCCCGAGGCCGACCGGCAGGCCTTCGCCCGCCAGGCCTTCCGCGCCGCCGGCTTCGCGGGCAACCGCGCCCGGTTCATCCCCGGCCGCGCGCTCGACGTACTCCCCCGGCTCGCCGACGGCGGGTACGACCTCGTCTTCTGCGACGGGGACCCCTCCGAGTCCCTCGACTACCTCGCCGAATCGTTGCGCCTGCTGCGCCCCGGCGGGCTGGTGTGCTTCGAGGGGGTCTTCTCGGACGGCCGCACCGTCGACGGGGCGGCCCAGCAGACCGAGGTGCTGCGCGTACGGGAGCTGCTGCGCAGCGTCCGCGAGAGCCCGGCGCTGGAGGCCGCCCTGCTCCCGGTCGGCGACGGCCTGCTGTGCGCGGTCCGGCGCTGAGCGCCCGTACGGCCCGGCGGGACCCGGACCCGGACATGACACAACACCGCCCCGACCGCGGGAAGCGGCCGGGGCGGCGCAGAGAATACTGGTGCTGCGGTGTTGCGGTGCTGCCGACGGGTTAGCCGACGACCTTCTTCAGGGCGTCACCCAGGGCGTCCGCCTCGTCCGGAGTCAGCTCGACGACAAGCCGACCGCCGCCCTCGAGCGGTACGCGCATGACGATGCCCCGCCCCTCCTTGGTGACCTCGAGCGGGCCGTCGCCCGTCCGCGGCTTCATGGCCGCCATGCTCGTTCCCCTTCCTGAAACCAGCTCATCGTCAGCCGACGGCCCCATTCAGGCGCCTGGAACCCGGCATCGAACACATTGCTTCTTGGCCATTATCCCGCATGTCAGGACCCGATGACCAACATCGGCAGGGAACGCTTGCGCAACGCGCTCGGCCAAAACCACTCATTTCGGGGACGTGCCTGCGATACTGCGCCGTCGCACCCGGCGTCGGCCCTCCGCTTTCTTTGACGCACATCACATGCCCCGGAGCGGTCCGGTCCGCCATGCTGGCCCTTGCACCGGCCGGTACCGGCCGGTAGCCAAGCCCGCGACGAAGGGGGACCCCCTGCCATGGCCGACAGCGTGCTCTACGAAGTGACCGACGGACTCGCGAAGATCACGATCAACCGTCCCGACGCCATGAACGCGATGAACACCGAGGCCAAGGTCGCGCTGCGCGACGCGGTCCAGGCGGCGGCCGCCGATCCGGCCGTCCGGGCGGTGCTGCTGACGGCGGCCGGCAACCGGGCGTTCTGCGTCGGCCAGGACCTCAAGGAGCACATCGGGAACCTGGCGGCGGACCGCGAGACCGGTTCCTCGCTGACCATGAACACGGTCGCGGAGCACTACAACCCGATCGTGCGCGCCCTGACCGAGATGCCCAAGCCGGTGGTGGCGGGCGTCAACGGCGTGGCGGCCGGGGCGGGCTTCGGCTTCGCACTGGCGGCGGATTTCCGGGTCGTCGCCGACACGGCCTCCTTCAACACCTCCTTCGCGGGGGTGGCGCTGACCGCCGACTCGGGCGTCTCCTGGACCCTCCCCCGCCTGATCGGCGCCTCCCGCGCATCCGACCTGCTGCTCTTCCCCCGCTCCGTGAAGGCGCAGGAGGCGTACGAGCTCGGCATCGTGAACCGCCTGGTCCCCTCGGACTCCCTGCACGCGGAGGCCGAGGCGGTGGCCCGCACCCTGGCGGCCGGCCCGACGGTGGCCTACGCGGCCCTCAAGGAGTCCCTCGCCTACGGGGCCTCCCGCTCGCTGGCCGAGGCGCTGGCCCACGAGGACACCCTGCAGGCCCGCGCGGGCGCCTCCGAGGACCACTCGATCGCCGTCCAGGCCTTCCTCGCGAAGCAGCCGCCGAAGTACCTGGGCCGCTGAACCCGGGCCGCTGAACCCGGCAGCCGGGTCCGGCGCCCCGTTTCGCCGCCTGCCCCCGCCCTCCTCCGCCTCAGGCGGGGGTACGGGCGGCGCAGGCGGCCAGGTGGTCGTTGACCAGGCCGCAGGCCTGCATCAGCGCATAGGCGGTCGTGGGCCCGACGAACCGGATCCCCGCCTTCTTCAGCGCCTTGGACAGGGCCGTGGACTCGGGCGTCACCGCCGGCACCTCGGAGATCGTCGCCGGGGCCGGGCGGCCCGGCTCCGGCGCGTACGACCAGATCAGCTCGTCCAGTTCGCCCGGCTCCCACTCGGCCAGCACCTTCGCGTTGGCGAGCGTGGCCTCGATCTTGGCCCGGTTGCGGATGATCCCCTCGTCGGCGAGCAGCCGCTCCGCGTCGGCCGGCCCGAAGGCGGCGACCTCGGCGATCACGAACCCCGAGAAGGCCGTACGGAAGCCCTCCCTCCGGCGCAGGATCGTCAGCCAGGACAGCCCCGACTGGAAGGCCTCCAGGCACAGCCGCTCGTACAGGGCGTCGTCCCCGTGCACCGCGCGCCCCCACTCCGTGTCGTGGTACGCGATGTACTCCTCGGTGGCCAGCGCCCAGGGGCAGCGCAGGCCGCCGTCCGGACCCGCGACCGCCGTCACCGCCCCTCCTGGTGGGCGTCCTTGTGCAGGTCGACCGCGCTGCCCGGCGCCTGCGCGCCGCGGCCCTGCGCGGCCGCGGCGGTCAGCTCCGCGATCCGCGCGTCCCGCTCGGCGAGCTCCGCCGCGAGCCGCTCCAGTACGTCGTCCACCTCGGCCATCCGGTACCCGCGCGGCGCGACCGGCAGGCGCAGGGCGTCGATGTCGCCCCGTACGACCGGGCGGCTCTCCGGCAGCGCGTCGGCCACCCGGTCCGGCTCCGCCTCCGGCAGCACCGCCTCGGAACCACCGCCCACCACGGCCAGGGTGACCGCCGCGACGACCACGACCAGCGCGATCAGCAAGAACCAGAACACGAGCAACTCCCTGAGAGACATCGGGCCACCGGCCACCAGGTTAAGGTCGCAGCGAGGCGCGAGGGCCGCCGGAGGAGGAAAGAACGGGATGCTGCGACTGGGCAGGCGCGAGTTCGACACCCACGAGCCGGTGATCATGGCCATCGTGAACCGGACTCCGGACTCCTTCTACGACCAGGGTGCGACGTTCCGCGACGAGCCCGCGCTGGACCGGGTCGAGCAGGCCGTCGCCGAGGGCGCCGCGATCATCGACATCGGCGGGGTCAAGGCGGGTCCGGGCGAGCACGTGGACGCGGCCGAGGAGGCCCGGCGCACGGTGGGCTTCGTGGCCGAGGTGCGGCGCCGCCACCCGGACGTGGTGATCAGCGTCGACACCTGGCGGCACGAGGTCGGCGAGGCCGTGTGCGAAGCCGGGGCCGACGTTCTGAACGACGCCTGGGGCGGGGTGGACCCGAAGCTGGCCGAGGTCGCGGCCCGCCACGGCGCCGGCCTGGTCTGCACCCACGCGGGCGGGGTCGAGCCGCGCACCCGGCCGCACCGGATCACGTACGAGGACGTGATGGAGGACATCCTGCGGGTCACGGTCGGGCTCGCGGAGCGCGCGGCCGCGCTCGGCGTCCGGCGCGACGCGATCATGATCGACCCGGGCCACGACTTCGGGAAGAACACCCGCCACTCGCTGGAGGCCACGCGCCGGCTGGGCGAGATGGCGGACACCGGCTGGCCGGTGCTGGTCTCCCTGTCCAACAAGGACTTCGTCGGCGAGACCCTCGACAAGCCGGTCAAGGAGCGCCTGCTGGGCACCCTGGCCACGACGGCCGTCTCGGCCTGGCTCGGCGCCCAGGTCTACCGGGTCCACGAGGTCGCGGAAACCAAGCAGATCCTGGACATGGTGGCCTCGATCCGGGGCCACCGGCCCCCCGCGGTGGCGCGCCGGGGACTGGCCTGAGCCACACGGCCCGACGGCCGGAGGCCGGCGCAGCCGCACGAAGCCGGTGAGGCGCCCCGGCGCCGAACCGCGCGAGAGCGGCGTGAAGAAACGGCTCCTGGACATGGTGGCCTCGATCCGGGGCCACCGGCCGCCCGCGGTGGCGCGCCGGGGACTGGCCTGAGCCACACGGCCCGACGGCCGGAGGCCGGCGCAGCCACTCGAAGCCGGTGAGGCGCCCCGGCGCCGAACCGCGCGAGAGCGGCGTGAAGAAACGGCTCCTGGACATGGTGGCCTCGATCCGGGGCCACCGGCCCCCGGCGGTGGCCCGCCGGGGGCTCGCGTAGCGGCGGGGCGGCCGTCGCGGCGGTGGCGGCTACTTGCCGACTTCCTTCGTCACCAGCGCGATCGCCTCGTCCACGTCGTCCGTGACGTGGAAGAGGTAGAGGTCGCGCTCCGAGGCCTTGCCCTGCGCGATCACGGTGTTCTTCAGCCAGTCGACCAGGCCCGACCAGTACTGCGACCCGAACAGCACGATCGGGAACCGGGTGATCTTCTGGGTCTGGACCAGGGTCAGGGCCTCGAACAGCTCGTCCAGCGTGCCGAGTCCGCCCGGCAGGACCACGAAGCCCTGGCTGTACTTCACGAACATCGTCTTGCGGACGAAGAAGTACCGGAAGTTCAGCCCGAGGTCCACGTGCTGGTTGAGCCCCTGCTCGAAGGGGAGCTCGATGCCCAGGCCCACGGAGATCCCGTTGGCCTCCCGGGCGCCCTTGTTGGCCGCCTCCATCGCGCCCGGGCCGCCGCCCGTGATCACCGCGAAGCCGGCCTCGACGAGCGCGCTGCCGATCTGCACGCCGGCCTCGTACTCCGGCGAGCCGGCGGGCGTACGGGCCGAGCCGAACACGCTGATCGCCGGCGGCAGCTCGGCCAGCGTGCCGAAGCCTTCGATGAACTCCGACTGGATGCGCAGGACCCGCCAGGGATCGGTGTGCACCCACTCGGAAGGCCCGGCGGAATCCAGCAGCCGCTGGTCCGTCGTACTGCCCGCCTGCACCTGGCTCCTCCTGCGCAGCACCGGCCCGAGCTGCTGCTCCTCGGGCCGGCGACGAGCGTCCCCGTCGGAAGTGCGGTGGTTGCCCATGATGTGCTCCCTCCTGCTGATCGTTGGATCAGCCTAGGCGCACAAAGGTGACGAGAAGCGGAATTCAGGAGGTCAGCCAGGCGCGGAGTCGTTCCTCGCAGTGGAGGATCGCCTTCGTCTCCACGCGCTCGTCGACCTTGTGGGCCAGCAGGGCGTCGCCCGGGCCGTAGTTGACCGCCGGAACGCCGAGGGCGCTGAAGCGGGAGACGTCCGTCCAGCCGAACTTCGGCATGGCGCGGCCGCCGACCGCCTCCATGAACGCGGCCGCGGCGGGGTGGGAGAGGCCGGGGAGGGCGCCGCCCGAGAAGTCGTCGATGACGAACTCGTCGACGCCGCAGTCCGCGAAGACCTCCCGTACGTGGGCGATCGCCTCGTCCATGCTGCGGTCAGGGGCGAATCGGAAGTTGACCGTCACCGTGCACGCGTCGGGGATGACGTTGTTGGCGACGCCGCCCTCGATCCGGACCGCGTTCAGGCCCTCGTGGTACTCCAGGCC
This sequence comes from Streptomyces sp. NRRL S-244, assembly GCF_000717915.1. Lineage (GTDB taxonomy): Bacteria > Actinomycetota > Actinomycetes > Streptomycetales > Streptomycetaceae > Streptomyces. Next base: position 42,721 of record NZ_JOCX01000002.1, on the reverse strand, counting down.
GTCGATCACCGGCTTGCGGGGCTCGTACGCCGCGAGTTTGGCGAGAATCGGGGCCGCCGCGTGGATGGCGTTGGAGCCCATCCAGCTGCGCGCGGAGTGGGCGCGCTCGCCGGACGTGCGGAGCAGGACGCGCAGGGTGCCCTGGCAGCCGCCCTCGACCTCGGCGTTCGACGGCTCCAGCAGGACCGCGAAGTCGCCGGTCAGCCAGTCGGGGTGGGCCTCGGCGACCTTGCCCAGGCCGTTGAGGTCGGCGGCGACCTCCTCCTGGTCGTAGAAGACGAAGGTGAGATCGCGGTTGGGAGCGGGCACGGTCGCGGCGATGCGCAGCTGTACGGCGACGCCGGATTTCATGTCGGTCGTTCCGCAACCCCACAGGACGTCGTTCTCGTCCAGGCGGGACGGGACGTTGCCGGCGATCGGCACGGTGTCGAGGTGGCCGGCGAGGACGACGCGCTCGGCCCTGCCGAGGTTCGTACGGGCCACGACGTTGTTGCCGTACCGGTCGACCGTGAGGTGCGGCAGGGCGCGCAGCGCGTGCTCCACCAGGTCGGCGAGGACCTTTTCGTCGCCGCTCACGGACGGGATGTCGACGAGCCGGGCGGTCAGCTCGGCGGCGTCCAGGGTGAGGTCCAGCTCGGATTCGGACATGGCTCTGACCCTAATGCCCAGGACTGCGGCGAAGCTCTCACGTCCGGCCGGTGGACGCGTCGCATGGCTCAAGTACGGTGGGCGCCGTGACCCGGAACGATCCCTCCCGTCCTCGTCGCCGACGTCGGCCGCTGCTCACGTGCGCCGGTGTGTTGGTGCTGCTCGCGCTGATCGGCTACTTCGCCGTGCAGTACAACACCACGAACGGCGGTGGCGGCGCGCCGCACTGTACGGCCAGCGTGCGGACGAGTCCGACCGGCGTCGACATGACCCCGGAACAGGCGGGCAACGCGGCGACCATAGCGGCGGTCGGCGTCGCCAAGGGCCTGCCGGACCGGGCGGTGACCATCGCGCTGGCGACCGCGATGCAGGAGTCGGGGCTGCGCAACCTCCCCCACGGCGACCGGGATTCGCTGGGCCTGTTCCAGCAGCGGACCTCGATGGGCTGGGGCACCGAGGCGCAGATCATGGACCCGGTGTACTCGGCCGGGAAGTTCTACGACCACCTCGTCGAGGTCAAGGGGTACGCGCAGCTCCCGTTGACGGAGGCCGCGCAGGAGGTGCAGCGCAGCGGCTACCCCGAGGCGTACGCGAAGCACGAGTCGGAAGCGGTCGTGATCGCGGCGGCGTTCGCCGGGGACGGCGAGCTGACCTGTGGCGGACCCGCGCCGACCGCGCCGGGCGACCCGGAGAAGGTGCGCACGGAGCTCACCCGGATCTTCGCCAAGGCCAAGATGCACAACGCTCCGGCGGAGCCGCGCCGTACGCAGGACGCGGCCGGGAAGGTCAAGGAGGCCGAGGTGACGTTCGTCGAGAAGAAGGACGGCGGGGCCTCCGCGGCGCGCGGCAGCAAGGTGATGGCGGGCTGGGCGGTGGCCAACTCGCGCGGGATGGGGGTCGTCCGGGTCTCGTACGGCCCGGCGAGCTGGGTGGCGGGCCAGGCGAAGGGCGAGTGGCAGCAGCTGGGCCCCGCCGGCCCGCAGGGCAAGACCGGGGCCGTCGATCCCCACCGCGCGGAGGACGGCTCGGTACGGATCTTCGTGGCCCAGTGACGGGCTGCCGCCGCCGTGGGCTCGCCTGTACGAGGCGTCCCCCGTGCGGGGGTGACCGGGCAGCGGCCCGATCCGCCTCCTGGAGGACGGAACCGCTGGTCGGCGCGCATCCGATGAGGTTGTAGCGCAGGCCGATTAAACGATGCGTTACTGATCCTTTACCCGATGTCTCCGCAACTCCACCCGCCCCCCGAGCGGTTGTACACGGCGTACTCAGCCGCTACCGCTTAGGAGCATCATGTCCCTCCCCCTGACCCGCCGGATCGCCCGTACCGCGCTGCTGCTCGCAGCCGGGGCAGCTCCCGTGGTCGGTGCGGCCGGCGCGGCCAGCGCCGCGGACCTGGGGTCCGTGCCGCAGCTGGGCGCGCTCACCAGCCCCGACGCCTCGGACGCCACCGGCGCCGCGGGCGACGTGGTCGGCACCGGTGAGGCCGCTGCCACCACCGCGACGGACACCGCCGCCAAGGCCGTACCCGGCGCCCCCGCGGAGATCACCGACACCGCGACCGGCCTGCTCGGCGGGGTGCCGGCCAAGGGCCTGCCGACCGACGCGCTGCCGACCAAGGGCCTGCCCACCGACGCCCTGCCGACCAAGGGCCTGCCCACCGACGCGCTGCCGACCGACGCCGTCCAGACCGGCACCCTGACCGGCGCGCTCCCCACCCAGGGGCTGCCGCTGGGCGGCCTCCCGCTGGGCGGCTGACCCGCCGCACGCAGGAACACCGAGGGGCCGGGAGCACGAGCTCCCGGCCCCTCGGGCCGTCTGCGGACCTCGGCCGCGCCGACGGCCGGGTCAGGCGAGGCGCTTGACCGCCGCTTCGACGCGCTCGTCCGTCGCCGTGAAGGCGACGCGGACGAACTCCGCGCCCGCCGCACCGTAGAAATCGCCCGGCGCGACCAGGATGCCCAGCCCGGCGAGGTGGGCGACCGTGTCCCAGCAGGGCTCGTCCCGGGTCACCCACAGGTACAGGCTGGCCTCGCTGTGCTCGACCCGGAAGCCGTGCGCCTCCAGGGCCGCCCGCAGCGCCTCGCGCCGCGCCGCGTAGCGCCCGCGCTGCTCCGCGACGTGCGCGTCGTCGCCGAGCGCGGCGACCGTGGCCGCCTGCACCGGCGCCGGGGTCATCATGCCGCCGTGCTTGCGGATCTCCAGCAGCTCGCCGAGCACCTCGGCGTCACCGGCGATGAACGCGGCCCGGTAGCCCGCCAGGTTGGAGCGCTTCGAGAGCGAGTGGACGGCGACGATGCCCTCGTACGATCCGCCGCAGACGTCGTCGTGCAGGACGGAGACGGGCTCGGCCTCCCAGCCCAGCTCCAGGTAGCACTCGTCGCTGAAGAGCAGGATCCCGTGCTCGCGCGCCCAGGTCACGATCCGGACCAGGTCTTCCTTCGGGATGACCTTTCCGGTGGGGTTGGACGGGGAGTTGAGCCACAGCAGCTTCACACCGGCCGGGTCGAGGTCCCAGGGGTCGTCGTAGACGACCGCCTCCGCGCCGCACAGCCGCGCGCCGACCTCGTACGTGGGGTACGCGAGCCGGGGGTACGCCACCTTGTCCCCGGCCCCCAGACCCAGCTGGGTCGGCAGCCAGGCCACCAGCTCCTTGGAGCCGACGACCGGCAGGACGTTGCGGTGCCCGGCGGCGCTCGCGCCGAGGCGGCCCTTCAGCCAGCCGGTGATCGCGTCGCGCAGCGCGACGGTGCCCCACACCGTGGGGTAGCCCGGAGAGTCGGCGGCCGCGACGAGGGCGTCCTGGACCAGCTGCGGGACCGGGTCCACGGGCGTGCCCACGGACAGGTCCACGATGCCGTCCGGGTGGGCCGCCGCCGTCTTCTTGTACGGCTCCAGCTTGTCCCAGGGGAAGGCGGGAAGACGTGCGGATACTGCGGCCACGGTGTTCTCTGCTCTCTACTGGTGCTGGACGTACTGGCTGTGCGTGCGGGCAAACGGCTCGGTCCCGCGCGGCACGGGGGCCGTACGGGACCGAGGGACGGCTCTGGCGGTACCGGCCGTCGTCAGTGACTCGCGTTGATGTCCGCCGGTTGCGCCGCGACGAACGGGTGATCACGCTCGATCAGGCCCAGCTTGGAGGCACCACCGGGCGAACCGAGCTCGTCGAAGAACTCGACGTTCGCCTTGTAGTAGTCCTTCCACTCTTCCGGAGTGTCGTCCTCGTAGAAGATGGCCTCGACCGGGCAGACCGGCTCACACGCACCACAGTCGACGCACTCGTCCGGGTGGATGTACAAGGACCGCTGGCCCTCGTAGATGCAGTCGACGGGGCACTCTTCGATGCATGCCTTGTCCTTGACGTCGACACAAGGCTCCGCGATGACGTAGGTCACGCTCTCGTTCCTCCTCGGTAGGGCTTTCCATATCGCGCGGGAGCGCGGCGTCGTCGATGCCCACGCCTAGTATCTCCGTTCCCGGGCACGATCCGAACAGGAGGGGCGGACAGAGCTGTGGAAATCACTGCCGGTGGGCTGCTGGAGATCCGTATTACCCCGGCTGACGTGGGTAAACGAGTCTCTATACGACGGGTCGAGAGCGGGGCGGACAAGGCGCCGTCGTTCACTGACACGGTAGGGGTTCTCACATCCTGGGACCAAGGTGTGCTGACGATCACACGAAAGAGCGGCGAGTCCGTCCGCATCTTGGAATCGTCGCTGGTGGCGGGCAAGATCGTGCCCCCGGCACCGGCCCGGCGGCGGGGTCCCGCGGCCTCTTTCGAGGAGCTGGCGCGGGTCGGCGCGCGGGCCTGGCAGCCGCTGGAGAGCGAGCCGCTGGGCGAGTGGACGCTGCGGGCGGCCGGCGGCTTCACCCGGCGGGCCAATTCCGTGCTGCCGCTCGGCGACCCCGGGGTCCCGCTGGACGAAGCACTCGCGCGAGTGACGGCCTGGTACGCGGAACGTGAACTTCCGGCGTACGTGCAGACGGCCACGGGCGCGGTCGGCACCCAGGAGCTGCTGGGCGCGGAGCTGGAGCGCCGGGGCTGGGTGAACGAGGTGTCGGCCCAGGTCCGGATCGCGGCGCTGGCGCCGATCGCGGACGTGGACACCGGTGCCACCGACTCCGGGGTACGGCTGACCCGCGCCCCGGACGAGGAGTGGCTCGGGATGTACGGGCGGGTCAAGGACCCGGAGGTGGCCCGGCGGGTGCTGGTCGCGGGGCCCTCGGTGTGGTTCGCGACGCTGCCCGGGCGGGCGATCGGGCGGCTGGTGGTGGACGGCCGGTGGGCCGGCTTCGCGGCGGTCGAGGTCGACCCGGAGCACCGGCGCGGGGGCCTGGGCACGGCGGTGATGGCGGTACTGGCCCGGCGGGCGCTGGAGGAGGGCGCGTCGGCGGCGTGGCTCCAGGTGGAGGCGGACAACGCGGGTGCGCTGGCGCTGTACGACGGGCTGGGCTTTGCGACGCACCACGCGTACCACCACTTCCGGTCCCGGGCGGAGACGGCCCCGGCCGCGGGGGCCGCGCGATGAGCGCGGAGTCCCGGGCGCGGTTCGCGGAGGAGGCCCGCTCGGAGCGGCCGGACCTGGCCCTGCTGTGCCTGCTGCTGGCCGCGGAGGCGGATCCGGAGCTGGACGAGCGGGCCATGGACTGGGCGCAGATCGAGCTGGACCGGCTGGCGGGGATGCTGCCGTACGGGCTGCGCGGCGGGAAGGCCTGGGCCTCGGCGGTGACGGAGCTGCTGGGCGGCAGGATGGGCTTCCACGGCACGCCCGCGGACTACGACCGGCTGTCGTCCTCGCTGCTGCACGAGGTGCTGCGGCGGCGCCGGGGCCTGCCGATCCTCCTGTCCGTCGTCTGGCTGGAGGTCGCGCGGCGCGCGGGTGCGCCGGTGTACGGGCTGGGGCTGCCGGGACACTTCGTGGTGGGGTTCGGGGATCCGGACGAGGGGCTGGTGGTGGACCCGTTCGCCGGGGGCGCCTCGCTGGGGGCCGGGCCCGCGGAGCAGGCGGCCGAGCCGCGGACGCCCGCGCGGACGCTGGACATCGTCCTGCGGATCCTGAACAACATCAGGGCGTGGGCGTCGGCGCGGCCGGAGCACTCGGGGGTGGCGCTGTGGGCGCTGGAGCTGTCGCTGCTGCTGCCCTCGCATCCGGCGTCCTTGCGGTACGAGCGGGCGAAGCTGCTGGTCGAGCGGGGGGAGTTCGCGTTCGGCGCCGCCGAGATGGAGTCCTACGCGCAGGTGGTCGATGCGATCGATCCGCCGGCCGCGGCGCGGATCCGCGGCGAGGCCCTGTCGGCCAGGGCCCTGCTGAACTGACCGGCCCGGGGCGGGCGCCGCGGCGCGGGGCCGGATCGGCTCCGGCCGGCCCCTACAGCCAGCCCTTCTCGCGGGCCGTGCGGACGGCTTCCGCGCGGTTGCGGGCAGCCAGCTTCTGGATCGCCGTCGAGAGGTAGTTGCGGATCGTGCCCTGGGAGAGGTGGAGGCGGGCCGCGAGTTCGGCGTTCGTGGCGCCGTCTTCGGCGGCGCGCAGGACCTCCCGTTCGCGGTCCGTCAGCGGGTTCGCGCCTTCCGCCAGGGCCGCCGCCGCCAGGGTGGGGTCGATGACGCGCTCGCCCGCAAGGACCTTGCGCACCGCATCGGCCAGTTGCGCGGCCGGGGCGTCCTTGACCAGGAACGCCGATGCCCCCGCCTCCATCGCGCCGCGCAGGTAGCCGGGGCGGCCGAAGGTGGTCAGGACGACGATCTTGAGCTCCGGGACCGCGGTCCGCAGGGCCGCCGCCGCCTCGATGCCCGTCATGCCCGGCATCTCGATGTCGAGCAGCGCGACGTTCACGTCGTGCGCCCGGGCCGCCGGCACCACCTCGTCGCCGCGGGCGACTTGGGCCAGCACCTCGATGTCCGGCTCCAGTCCGAGGAGGGCCGCGAGGGCTTCCCGGACCATGGACTGGTCCTCCGCCAGGAGGATCCGGATGGGGCGTGTGCTGCTCATGATCCCGATCCTAGGGGGATGCGGGCCAGCAGGCGGAAGCCCTTCTTGCCCGTCTGTCCGGCCGACAGGGTGCCGCCGACCGCCTCCAGGCGTTCCGTCAGGCCCGTCAGCCCGTTGCCCGCCTGCGCCGGTCCGCCCCCGCCGTCGTCGGCGACCGACAGCTCCACCACCCGTCCGGCCAGGGTCTGCCGGGTCTCCAGCCGGACGGTGCACCGCTGCGCCCCGCTGTGCCGGACCACGTTCGTCACCGCCTCGCGCAGCGACCAGGCCAGCGCCGACTCCACCTCCTCGGGGAGGTCCTCCACCGGCTCCACCGGCTCCGCCGGGAGGTCCGCCACCACGCCCGCCGCCGCCAGCGCCGTGCGGGCGCCCGCCAGTTCGCCGGGCAGGGTCGGCCGCCGGTAGCCGCTCACGGCCTCCCGTACGTCGACCAGCGCCTGCCGGCTGACCTGCTCGATGTCGGCCACCTGCCGGGCCGCCTGCTCGGGGTGCTCCGGCAGCATGCGCCCCGCCAGCTCGCTCTTGAGCGTGATCAGGGACAGCGAGTGGCCGAGGAGGTCGTGCAGGTCCCGGGCCATCCTCAGCCGCTCCTCGTTCGCCGCGAGCTGCGCCACCGTGGCCCGCGCCTCGCGCAGTTCCATCGTCGTGCGGATCATCGCGCGGATGCCGACCATCGCGAACCCGCCCATCAGGGCCGGGATCAGCAGCCCGGCCAGGTACTCGTCGCCGCCCGGCACCGCGAAGGCCGTCAGCGCGAGCAGGACGGTGGCGCCGGGCACCGTGAACCGGGAGATCTCCCCCGGCAGCGCGGCGCCGGAGGCGATCGCCACGTAGACGAAGAGGACGAGCCATTCGCGGCCCAGGGCCAGCGACAGGATCGTGGCCTGCGCGGAGAGGACCGCCACCGAGAGCAGTACGCGCCGCACCTGGGTCTGCCGGGCGGTGCGGAAGACCAGGACCAGGTACCAGGCGACGAAGGCCACGAGGCCCAGGCCGCCGAGCAGCCGGGCCCCGAGGCTGTGTCCGCCGCTGACCAGGTCGGTGACGGGGGCGCTGAGGTAGAACAGCCAGACGCTGATCCACAGCGACTTCACGACCCTCTGCCGGCGGTTCTCGGGGCGGGCCCCGATCCGGGGGCCGCCCTTCGTCCCCATCAGACCGGTCTCGGTCATCGGCTCCGCCGCGCCGGTTCCACCGGTCGTCCCCGTCGCACCCATCACGCTCGTCACACCCGTCACGCCTTCAGCGAGTCCTTGCGGTACAGCCATGCGGCGGCACCGGTGAACAGTACGAAGTACACCGCCAGGATCGCCACGTCCTTCAGGTGGGGCGCGCCCCCGAGCTCGATGGCCTGGCCGAGGCCCGCGTACGCCCGGGTCGGCAGCCATTCGCAGATGTTCTGCAGCCACTGGGGGAAGTTCGCGGTCGGCATCCACAGGCCGCCGAGGATCGACAGGCCGAAGTAGAACAGCATCGTGATCGGGCGGACGGTGTCCCCGCTCGCCAGGTAGCCGATCGCCACGCCGAGGGCGGCGAAGACGAGGCTGCCGGCCCAGATGGAACCGGTCAGGGCGAGCCACTGCCAGGCGTCGAACCGTACGCCCTTGACGAGCGCGGCGACCGCGAACACGACCAGGATGGCGGGCAGCGAGAGCACGCCCGCGCTGGCGGTCTTGCCGAGGACGTAGCCGCGGCCGGGCAGCGCGGTCAGCCGCAGCTGGCGGACCCAGCCCTTCTCGCGCTCCTTGGCGATGCGCTCGCTGTTGCCCATCAGGACGGCGGTCAGGGCGCCGAAGGAGGCCATGGCGACCATGTAGAAGGCGGGCATGGTCAGTTCGGTGCCCATGACCTTCGTGGTGCCGTTCAGGGTGCCGCCGAGCATCAGGAACAGCGCGGCCGGGTAGAGGACCGTGAAGAACAGGTACTTCTTGTTGCGCAGGGCGCGGCTGATCTCGAGCTTGATGAGCTGGAGCGTTCCGGTGGTCGGCATTACTTGGCCTCCTCGGCCTCGGTGAGGGCGATGAAGGCCTGCTCCAGGCCCAGCCCGGCGACTTCCAGGTTCCGGGGGTAGAGCCCCAGCGCGTACACGGCGTGGACGGTGGCGTCGGCGTCGCGCGACTGCAGCCGGACCGTGTCGCCGTGGCGCTCGTACGCCGTCAGGTACGGGAGGGCGCGCAGCGCCGTCTCGTCCACGGGGGCGTCCGCGGCCAGGTCGAAGGCGATCCGGCGGGCGCCGGCCTTGGCCTTGATCTCGGCGGCGGTGCCGTCGGCGAGCAGCCGGCCCTTGTTGAGGACCAGGACGCGGTCGGCGATCGCGTCGGCCTCTTCGAGGTAGTGGGTGGCGAACAGGACCGTGCGGCCCTGGGCGGCCTGCTCCCGCATCGTGGCCCAGAAGGCCTGGCGGGAGGTGACGTCCATGCCGGTGGTCGGCTCGTCGAGGACGATCAGGTCGTTCCGTCCGGCCGTGGCGAGGGCGAAGCGCACGCGCTGCTCCTGGCCGCCGGAGAGCTTGTTGACCACGCGGTCGGCGATCTCGCCGATCCCGGCGCGGTCGAGCACCTCCTCGACCGGGTAGCGGCGGGGGTGCAGGGCGCAGCCGAGGGCGACGATCTCCCGTACGGTCACGTCCTCCATCAGGCCGCCGCTCTGGAGCATCGCGCCGACCCGGCCGGCCGCGATGGCCTCGCGGGGGGTGGTGCCGAAGAGCCGGACGGTGCCGGAATCGGCGGGGCGCAGGCCCAGCAGCAGGTCGAGGGTGGAGGACTTGCCGGCGCCGTTGGGGCCGAGCAGGGCGACGGTCTCACCGGGGTGGAGTTCCAGGGAGAGGCCGTCGACCGCGCGGACCGCGCCGTAGCTCTTGGTCACGTTCTGGAAGGCCACCACCGGGCCGGCGCCGGAGCCGGTGTCCTTCGCGGCGGTGGTGTGCGCCGAGGTCGTCGTCGTCATGACCGAAGATTCCCTCGTACGGGGGTGTGCGCGGCAGTGTCTGCGGTCGTGACTGGTGGATGACAGATGTCATGCGGCCGGCATGACGGGCGCTGCGCCCGGGCCGGCCGGGCCGACCGGCCGGGCCGGCGGCGGACAGGGCGGAGCCCCCGCCCGAGAGGTCGGACGGGGGCTCTTCGCAAGCCGGTTCGCTAGCTGCCGTTGGTGTTGATCGTGACCGTCCGCTCGGCCGCGGTCTTGCCGCGCAGCGCCTGGCGCAGTGCGCCGACGACGTCCTGCGGGGTGACCGCGGTCTTCTCGCCCGTGCCGCGCGTGATCAGGACGCCGTCGAAGGCGTTCCCGTACGTGGCCTTGAGCGCTTCCAGGTCGTACTTCTCGGTCAGGTGCCCGTCCACGACCTGCATGCTGAGGATCTTGGGCAGGGATTTGGCGCCGAACGGGAGGGACTTGCCGCCCGCCTTGACGGTGGCCACGCCGGACATCGCGGGCTCGGCGAACTCCTTCATGGCCCGGTCCAGTTCGGCCTGGTCCACGACCGGGTTCTTGGTGGTGACCGGGAGTTCGACCGGGGCGGCCTTGCCGGTGGAGACCAGCTCGCGGAAGGCCTTCTTGACCAGATCGGCGGAGGCGCCCGCGTCCAGGGTGGTGCCGGGCTTGCCGGGGACGGCGACGGCCTTGCCGGTGTCGAAGGTGATGGTGCCCTCGGTGGCGGTGCCGGCGGTGCCGGCCAGCTCCTGGAGCGCGACCTGGAGCTTCTCCTCGTCGACCGGCAACTCGGCTTCCGCGATGCGCTCGTTGCCGAGGAGCGAGCCGATGACCGTGAGGGGGTTGTAGTCGCTGCCCGCCGCGTTGCGGACGGTGGTCTGGGCGTCCAGGCTCAGGCCGGCCTTCTCGGGCTTGAGCTCGACCTGCTTGCCGCCGACGGTGAGCGCGAGCGGGGAGGCGGCGCGGTTGCCGAAGGCCGTCTGGAGCTTGCCGACGGCCTCGTCGCGGCTGCCGCCGATGTCGACGCCCATGACGGTGGTGCCCTTGGGGACGTCGGAGTGGTTGAGGAGCAGCCCGGCGCCGTAGGCCACGCCGAGCAGGGCGATGAGGCCGCCGCCGAGGAGGACCAGCTTGGAGCGGCCCTTCTTGACCTTGGTCGGCGTCATGGAGGAGGCCGGCTTCGGGCGGGCGGGGGCGGCCGCCGCCTGGACGGGGACCGGCTTCGGGACCGGCGTCGGGACCGGGCCCTGACCGCCCGGACCGCCCGGACCGGGCATCGGCGGGAACGGGTCGTCCAGCTCGGGTCCGGGCCAGCGGGGGGCCTCGGCGCCGCGGGGGGCGCCGACCGGGACGGAGCCGAGCGCGGGGCCGCCGGTGGGGCCCGCGGGGGCGCCGGTACCGACCGGGCCGCCGTACGCGGGGAACGCCTCGGTGGCGGGGCCGCCGTCGGTGTCGCCGTAACCGGAGTGCCCCAGGGGCGTGCCGACGCCGGGGCCGCCGGGCATCCGGGGAGCGGGCGGTGCCTGCGGGCCGGGGCCCGGGCCGTAGCCGGGGCCGGCCGGTGCGCCCGTACGGGGACCCGGGCCGGCCGGGCGGCCCGGTGCGAAGCCGGCCCCCGGGCCGGGCGGCACCGGGCCGGGACCGGCCGGCGTACGGGTGGGCAGCACGGGCGCGGGGCCCGCCGCTGCCGGGGTACGGGTCGGCAGCGCCGGGGCCGGAGCCGCGGCGGGCGCGGGCGCCGGGGCCGCCGACTTGCGGGGGGCGAACCAGTTGCTGGCCGCCTCCTCGGGCTCGGCGGCGGGCGCGCTCCCGGCGGGCTCCGCCGCGGGCTGCCCGGCGACGGCGGCGGGCTCGGCCGCGGCCTCCGGCTCCGGTTCGGCGGCGGCCGCCACCGGCGTGCGTACGACCACCGGCGGGATCGGCCGCGAACCCGGGATGTTGATCCGGATCCGGGTCGTCAGGGTGGTCTCGGTCTTCGGCCCGTCGGTGTCGGGCGTGGACGGGTTCGAGGTCACAGGGTTCTCCTCCGAGGCAGTCGCCGCGCCAGGCCCAGGCACAGGCAGGGACGGGTTCCGGCCGGTTCCGTACGGCGGTGTACCCGAGGGGTAAGCGGCTCCACCGCGCCCCTGGGGCCCGGAGGACGAACTGTCGGTTTCACGACTCAAGGCAGGTTCTCCCGGTTGGCTCCGCCGCCCGCGTGCCGTGCGCGGGCAGCTCGGCGGCCCGACCACCATACTGGCCGCCGCCCTCGCGCAACTGTCCTAGGGGAATCAGGGGTTCCCCTTCAACCCCCTCGCGCCCCCTCCGAGCAGCCCGCCGACCCCCGCCCAACCCCCGTGAACGCACACCCCGACCGAGTTCAACGGCACGTCACTTGCCGGACCGCGCGGCCGAAACCGGCCCGTCGAACGGGCCGCGCAGCGTGGCACACATCACAGCCAGCACCGCCCCGCCCAAAAGGTAGGCGTACATACCGATTGCGGACGAACCGAGCAGGAAGTCCCCCTCCGGGCGCGGCATGCTCAGCACCACATACGCGAGGAACCAGCCGAGCGCTCCGGCGCCCACCCCGAGCCCGGTCCCGACGGCGATCCGGCCGCCGAGGAACAGCCCGAAGAGGGCCAGCAGGCCCAGCAGCAGCCCGCCGGGGAACCACAGGTCCACGACGAGCCAGCCGGCGGCGCCGGTCAGCAGGCCGGCGGCCAACAGGCCGAGCAGGGTGGCGATCCGCCCGGGGGTCAGGGTGCCGGTCACGCGTCCACCCCCGCGAACAGGTCGTGCTCGCGCTCGCCCGCCGGGGCGCCCGGCCGGCCGGCGACCAGTTCGTAGTACTCGCGGGCGAACAGCGGCTGCGCGAGGTCGTTGGAGAGCGCGAAGAAGGGCCCGTCCACGGCGATCTGGGTGGCGTGGGCGCGCATCGCGGCCGCCTTGGCCGCCACGAACGCCTCGTCGGCCCCGATCTCGGCGGTGATCCGGTCATCGGCGATGACCCCGGGCACGTCGTCCGGCGAAGCCAGCCCCGGGAAGGGCGCCTTGGGGTCCCCCTCGGCCACCGCCGGGGGGTGCTCCCGCGCCGCCTTCAGCCGGGCGAAGCCCTCCTCGACCACCGAGCGCGGCACCCGGTTCCAGTAGATCTTGCCGATCCGCCACGGGTCGCCGAGGTCCCGGCGGTAGGCGGCCTCCGCGGCCAGCTCCGCGCCGCGCGTGGCGACCCGGTGGGCCTGGATGTGGTCGGGGTGCCCGTAGCCGCCGTCGGGGTCGTACGTGACGAGCACCTGCGGGCGGACCTCGCGGATGACCTCGACGAGGTGGGCGGCGGCCTCGTCCACGTCGGTGGACCAGAAGGACCCGGGCCGCAGGTTCTGCTCGGCGCCCATCATCCCGGAGTCCCGGAAGCGGCCGGGGCCGCCGAGGAACCGGTGGTCGGTGACGCCGAGTTCCGCCATCGCGGCGGCGAGCTCGCCGATGCGGTGGGGGCCCAGGGTGTCGTCGCGGTCGGGCGCCAGGTGCGCGAGCCCGGGCGGGATGACCTCGCCCTCCTCACCGAGGGTGCAGGTCACGAGCGTGACGTGGGCACCCTCGGCCGCGTACTTGGCCATGGTGACGCCGTTGTTGATCGACTCGTCGTCCGGGTGCGCGTGCACCAGGAGCAGCCGACGGGCGGGAAGACCGTTCATGGGGCCAAGACTACGATCAAGCGGCGGGCGGCCTACAGCTTGAGGCCGCTGATCATGCTGGCCACGTTCGTGGTCAGCTGGCTGAGGGTCGGCGCGATCGTCGAACTCGCCAAGTAGAACCCGAGGAGCACACAGACAGCGGCGTGGCCCGCCTTCAGGCCCGACCGGCGGACCAGCAGGAAGACGACGATCGCCAGCAGCACCACGGCCGAGATCGAGAGTGCCACGGCGTTTCACCTCCACGTCGAGCGGACATCGGTACGCGTACTCGTACTCAGTGCTCGGCGGAGTACATACCCACCGTGCGCTACGGATCATAACTATCCGTACCAGCGCATCGATCGAATTCCGGCAGCACGAGGGGCGCACGCCGCGCATGCGCAGGGTCACGGGGGAGGCCGGCCGGGGAGTCTGTACGCCTCCCCGGCCGGCTGTCGGCACCCGCACGGCCGCACGGGACCCAGGCTGCACGCCCCAGATCTCGGGACAGAAACGGTCAAGTTGCCTGCGCGTAAACCGGGTTGGCGGGAAGGTGACCCTAACGGAGCGAATCCGCGCGGGGTGGCCGGATTTCGACTGCGAAATGACAGGCCGAGGGATGGGCCGCCGGACCGGACGGAAAGGCCTCCGGAACGGCCAGCAGCGGGACCTCGTCCGTGCAGCGCTGCTGCGCCTTCCAGCAGCGGGTGCGGAACGGGCAGCCGGACGGCGGATTGGCCGGGGAGGGCACGTCGCCGGTCAGGATGATCCGCTCGCGGTGGGCGCGGGCCCGCGGGTCCGGGACGGGCACGGCCGACAGCAGGGCCTGGGTGTACGGGTGGGTGGGGTGGTCGTAGATCTGCGTGTCGGTGCCGATCTCCACCACCCGGCCCAGGTACATCACGCCGACCCGGTCGGAGATGTGCCGCACGATCGAGAGGTCGTGCGCGATGAACACGTACGACAGCTCGAACTCGTTCTGGAGGCGCTCCAGGAGGTTGATCACCTGGGCCTGGACGGAGACGTCGAGCGCGGAGACCGGCTCGTCCGCCACGATGACCTCCGGCCGCAGCGCGAGTCCGCGGGCGATGCCGATGCGCTGGCGCTGGCCGCCGGAGAACTGGTGCGGGTACCGGTTGATGTACTCGGGGTTGAGCCCGACCACGTCGAGGAGTTCCTGGACCTTGCGGCGCCGGTCGCCCTTGGGAGCCACCTCGGGGTGGATGTCGTACGGCTCCCCGATAATGTCGCCGACCGTCATGCGCGGGTTCAGCGAGGTGTACGGGTCCTGGAACACCATCTGGATGTTGCGGCGGACGGCCTTGAGGGCCCTGCCGGACAGCTTGGTGATGTCCTCGCCCTTGTACGAGATCGCCCCGGCCGTCGGGCGTTCCAGGTTGACCAGCATCTTGGCGACGGTGGACTTGCCGCAGCCGGACTCGCCGACGATGCCGAGCGTTTCGCCGCGCGCGAGGCCGAAGGAGACCCCGTCGACCGCCTTGACCGCGCCGACCTGCTTCTTGAACAGGATGCCCTGGGTCAGCGGGTAGTGCTTGACGAGGTCCTTGACCTCCAGGATGGGCTCAGCCACCGAGGCACTCCTTCCAGAAGAAGCACGCGCTCGTGCGGTCCGCGCCCACCTGCGCGAGCGGCGGGACGTCGGTGCGGCAGACCGCCTGGGCCATCGGGCAGCGCGGGTTGAAGGCGCAGCCGGGCGGGATGGCCAGCAGGTTCGGCGGCAGGCCCTTGATCGCGTACAGCTCCTGGCCCTTCTGGTCGAGGCGCGGGATGGAGTCGAGCAGGCCGCGGGTGTACGGGTGGGCGGGAGCGGCGTAGATCTCGTGGACGGGGGCCGCCTCGACGATCCGGCCCGCGTACATGACGGCGATCTTGTCGGCTACGTCGGCGACCACACCGAGGTCGTGGGTGATGAGGATGAGCCCCATGTTGAGCTCGCGCTGGAGCTCCGCGAGCAGGTCCATCACCTGGGCCTGGACGGTCACGTCCAGGGCCGTCGTCGGCTCGTCCGCGATGATCAGGGAGGGCTCCAGGGCCAGCGCCATCGCGATCATGATGCGCTGGCGCATGCCGCCCGAGAACTGGTGCGGGTAGTCCCCCACCCGTTCCCGCGCCGCCGGGATCTTCACCCGGTCCATCAGCTCGACGGCCTTGGCCTTGGCGTCCTTGCGGGACATCCCGCGGTGGACCTCGTACATCTCGCCGAGCTGGGCGCCCACGCTGAGGACCGGGTTCAGGGAGGACAGGGCGTCCTGGAAGATCATCGCCATGTCGGCGCCGCGGATCTTCCGCCGCTCCTCCTCCTTCATCTTCAGCAGGTCCTTGCCCTTGAAGAGGATCTCGCCGCCCGCGATCCGCCCGGGCGGGATGTCGAGGATGCCCATCACGGCCTGCGCGGTCACCGATTTGCCCGAGCCGGACTCGCCGAGCACGGCGAGCGTCTCGCCCTCGTCCACCGAGTAGTTGACGCCGTTGACGGCCTTGGCGACTCCGTCCCGCGTACGGAACTCCACATGGAGGTCGCGGACTTCGAGCAGCATGGTGCCCACTCCTCAGCGCAGTTTGGGGTCGAGGGCGTCGCGGGCCGCGTCGCCGAGCATGATGAACGCGAGCACGGTCAGGCTCAGCGCGCCCGCGGGCCAGAGCAGCATGTGCGGGGCGTTGCGGATCTGCGAGGCCGCGTTGGAGATGTCGATGCCCCAGGAGACGGTGGGCGGGCGCAGGCCGACGCCGAGGAAGGACAGGGTGGCCTCCAGGGCGATGTACGTGCCCAGGGCGATGGTGGCGACGACGATGACGGGGGCGATGGCGTTGGGCGCCACGTGCCGCAGCAGCATCCGGCCGTTGCCGGCGCCGAGGGCCCGGGCGGCCTGGACGTAGTCGTTCTGTTTGGCGGTGATGACGGAGCCGCGGCCGATGCGGGCGATCTGCGGCCAGCCGAGGAGCACGATGAAGCCGACGACCGGCCAGACGGTGGTGCTGGTGACCACGGAGAGGAAGACCAGGCCGCCGAGGACGACGGGGATGCCGAAGAAGATGTCCGCGACCCGGGAGAGCAGCGAGTCGCCCCAGCCGCCGAAGAACCCGGCGAGCCCGCCGAGCACCGCGCCGAGCAGGGTCGCGCCGAGGGTGGCGCAGACGCCGACGGTGATGGAGGCGCGGGCTCCGTAGACGGTGCGGGTGTAGACGTCGCAGCCCTGGGTGTCGTAACCGAAGGGGTGGCCGGGCGAGGAACCCTGCTGGGACTTGGACAGGTCGCACTGGAGCGGGTCGCCGCCGGCGATGAGCTGCGGCCAGATCGCGATGATCACGAGGAACAGGATCATCAGCGAGGAGATGATGAAGACGGGGTTGCGGCGCAGTTGGTGCCAGGCGTCGGACCACAGGGAGCGGGCCCTCTCCTGGGGACCGGTGGGCGCGTCGCCGAGCGGCTTCTCCAGGCTCTCGGCCTCGTCGAGCGCGAGATCCATGGGACCGCCCTGGCCGGTGGGGGCGATGGCCTCCCCCTTTCCGGGTTCCAGTGGGTCGTAGGCGGGCTCGCTGGGCTCAGGCATAACGGATCCTCGGGTCCAGGACCGCGTAGAGCAGGTCGACGAGCAGGTTCGCCAGCAGGAAGACGATGACGAGGATGGTCACGAAGCCGACCACCGTCGGGGAGTTGTTGCGCAGGATGCCCTGGTAGAGCTGGTATCCGACGCCGTGGATGTTGAAGATCCGCTCGGTGACGATGGCGCCGCCCATCAGGGCGCCGATGTCGGTGCCGATGAAGGTGACGACGGGGATGAGCGAGTTGCGCAGCAGGTGGCGGGTGACGACGCGGCGCCGCGGGAGGCCCTTGGCGACGGCGGTGCGCACGTAGTCGGCCTTGACGTTCTCGGCGATGGAGGTGCGCGAGAGCCGGGTGACGTACGCGAGGGAGACCAGCGCGAGCACGATGCCGGGCAGGATCAGCTCGTTGAGGGGGGCGTCCGGGGAGACGGTGGGCCGGACCCAGCCCCATTTGACGCCGAAGAGGTACTGGAGCAGATAGCCCGTCACGAACGTCGGCACGGAGATGACCACGAGGGTGAGCACCAGTACGGAGGTGTCGACGGACTTGCCGCGGCGCAGCCCGCTGACCACGCCGAGGGTGATGCCGATGACGATCTCGAAGAAGATCGCGACGACGGTCAGGCGCAGGGTGACGGGGAAGGCCGAGGCCATCAGCTCGGTGACGGGCTGGCCGTTGAAGGCCGTGCCGAAGTCGCCCTGGAAGATCTGGCCCATGTAGTGGAGGTACTGCTCCCACAGGGGCCGGTCGAGGTAGAGGTCCTTGCGGATGCGCGCGGCGGTGGCGGGGTCGGGCGCCTTGTCGCCGAAGAGGGCGGCGACCGGGTCGCCGAGCGCGTACACCATGAAGAAGATCAGGAACGTGCTGCCGATGAACACCGGGATCATCTGGAGCAGCCGCCGGATCACGTAACGTCCCATGGACTGCTCCAGGATCGATCCGACTGGGGGTCAGCTGACCTTGATCTCGTTGTAGACGGGGACGCTGAACTGGTTGAGCGCCACGTCCGTGAGCCGCTCGGCGTAGCCCGCGCTGCCGTTCTGGTACCAGAGCGGGATGGAGGGCATCTGCGCGGCGAGGATCTTCTCGGAGTCCTGGAACTTCGCGATGGCCTTGGCCGCGTCGCTCTCCTGGTTGGCCTCGTCGACGAGCTTGTCGAACTCCGGGTTGCTGAACTTCCCGTAGTTGGAGGAGGCGCCGGTGTAGTAGAGCGGCTGGAGGAAGTTCTGGATCAGCGGGTAGTCAGCCTGCCAGCCGGAGCGGAAGGGGCCGGTCAGCTTGAAGGAGCTCTGCTGGTTGCGGAAGTCGGCGAAGGTGCCGATCGGGTTGACCGTGCAGACCGGGCCCTCGCCGATCGCGTTGTTGATGCTGTTGCAGACGGCGTCCATCCAGTCGCGGTGCGAGCCGGTGTCCACGTTGGACGTCAGCGTGACCTTGCCGCCGGGGAGCCCGCCGGCGTCCTGGATGAGCTTCTTGGCCGCGGCCGGGTCGTACTTGCAGGCGTCGCCGCAGAGCGTGGCGTTGAAGCCGCCCTTCTCGCCGAGGGCCGGCGAGGTCCAGTCCTTGGCCGGGGTGCGGGTCTCGCGGAAGATCTGCTTGGTGATCTCGTCGCGGTTGATCGCCATGGAGATGCCGCGGCGGACGTTCTCCATGCCCTCCTTGCTCCACTGCGGGTCGTACAGCGGGAAGGTGAGGGTCTGGATGATGAGGGCCGGCTGGTTGATGTACCGGTCACCGAGGTCGTTCTTGACGTTCTTCAGCTGCTGCGCGGGGATGTCGTCGACGAGGTCGAGGTTGCCGGAGATCAGGTCCGTGTAGGCGGTGTTGTTGTCGGTGTAGACCTTGAGGTCGACGCCGCTGTTCTGCGCCTTGTCCTCGCCCGGGTAGCCGTCCCAGGTGCGCAGCTTCATGCCGGTGCCCTTGGTGTACGAGTCCACCGTGTACGGTCCGTTGCCGATCGGCTTGTTCAGCCAGCCGGCGTGGTCGGTGAAGAAGGCCTTGGGCAGCGGGGAGAAGGCCTGGTAGCCGAGGGTCTCGGGCCAGGTGGAGAACTTGTTCTTCAGGGCAACGGTGAAGGTCTTGGGGTTCTTGACGACCAGTCCGGACATCGTCTTGGCCTTGGGCTCACCGGAGGCGGGGTGGACGTCCTCGTAGCCGACGATGTTGGAGAAGAACGGCGAGTTGTTCTGCTTGTTGCGCACGTCCGCGCCGTAGTTCCAGGCGTCCACGAAGGACTGCGCGGTGACCGCCTCGTCGTTGCTGAACTTCCAGCCGTCCTTCAGCGTGACGGTGAAGTTCTGGCTGTCGGTCGTCTCGATCTTTTCGGCGAGCATGTTCTCGGCCGCGCCGGTCTTCGGGTCGTACCGCTTGAGGCCCCGGAAGATCATGTCGAGGACCTTGCCGCCCTGCACCTCGTTGGTGTTGGCCGGCTCCAGAGGGTTCTGCGGGTCACCCCAGGAGGAGCTGACGATTCCCGCGCCACCGCCGCCTCCGCCGCTGTCGCTACCGCCGCAGGCCGTCGCCGCGAGGGCGACGGCCATCGCACATGCGGCCCACTTGGCGTGGGTGGCTCCGCGCATGGAGTGCCTCCTTGGCTCCCAAGACTCACTTAGGGCCCAATGTCACCCTATGTGGGGGCCGGATCGGTCGTGGTTGGACCGATTGCACCCTCGCGTCCCGCGCCTGTCACCCGCCCGAGTGCAAACTCAGCTCCCAGGTGTCCACCGCGTAGTGCAGGGTCATGCCGTGCGCCTCGTACAGCGCGAGCGCGCCGGTCGCGTTGCGGGTGTCCACGCCGAGGCCCAGGGTGTCCCGCCCGCGGGCCGCGTAGGCGGCGAAGGCGTGGCGCAGCAGGAAGCCGCCGATGCCGCGGCCGCGCAGGTCGGCGCGGACGCCGAGGTGGCCCAGCCAGGCCATGCTGGTGCGGTCGTCGCGGGTCAGCAGGACGCCCACGTCTCCGGCGCCGGGCAGGCTCGCGATCCAGACCAGCGACCAGTCGAGGGTGCGGGCGCCGAGGTGGTCCAGCCACGCCTCGTACGGGCGGTGCACATGGCCGAAGTGGGCGGAGAAGGTCTCCTCGACCAGGGCGTGGACCCGGCGGCGGTCGGCCTCGTCGGCGGCGCAGTCGCGCAGGACGAGTCCCCCGGGAGGGGCGGGCGGCAGGTCGGCGGCGGGGGACAGCGCCCGGGTCATCACCTGGTAGCGGCGTACGGACCGGTAGCCGCGGCCGGGCAGCACGTCGGCGTCGAGGACGGGCTTCACGTTGAGCTGGAGCCTCAAGACGGCGTTCCCCGCCCCGGCGGTGAGCTCGCGGGCCCGGATCTCCATCAGCTCCAGCAGCCGGACGGCGGCTTCGCGGTGGCCGGGCAGCACGTAGTGCTCGGAGTCGACCCTGCCGGGCCCGGAGTCGGCCCACACCTGGGCGTAGGCCACGAGCCGGCCCCCCTCGAAGGCCAGCCAGGAGTCCTTGGCCAGGTCGGTGTCGGGGTGGTGGAGGTCGGCCTCGACGGCGGCGAGGTCGCTCTCCGGTCTGCCGATCTCGATGAGGTCGACGGCGTTGAGCAGGGCGCAGATGTCGGACGCGTCCCCGGGCCCGGCGGGCCGTACGGTCAGCGTGCTCCGGCTCCGGCGGGCGTACGGTGTCGCGGTCACCCGCCCACTGTCCGCCCGTCGGCGGCGCCCCCGCAACTCACTTTCGGCGCGGCCCCCGGCGGTGTGTCAGTTGAGCTCGACGTGCGCCAGGTCCATGCGGCCCTGTGCGTCGACCCCGACGTTCTTCACGGTCTTGGAGTAGGCCACCGCCGACATGTAGGTGAAGACGGGGATGTACGGGAGGTCCCTGATGACGATGTCGTCGGCCTGCTGGTAGAGCTTCAGGCTCTCGGCCGGGTCGGTCGCCCGGTCGGCCGCGGCGAGGACGGCCTCGAACTCGTCGTTGCCGTAGCGCCCGAAGTTGGAGCCGTTCGCGATGGCCTCCTTGGAGAAGACCGGGCGCAGGTAGTTCTCGGCCGCCGGGTAGTCCATGGCCCAGCCCATGCGGAAGGCGCCCTTGAACTTCTGCGACTTCACGTCGTCGATCAGGGCGGCGGAGCTCTGGTACTGCTTGGCGGTCACCTCGATGCCGAGGTTCGCCTTCAGCTGCGCGGCGACGGCCTCGATCCACTCCTTGTGGCCGCCGTCTTCGTTGTAGCCGAGCTCCAGCCTGTTGCCCGGTATGCCGCCGGCCTGCTGGAACAGTGCCTTCGCCTTGGTCGGGTTGTACGTACCGGCCTCGCCCAGGGCTCCCCTGCGGTAGCCGGGGACGATCGGGCTGATGAAGTCGTCGGCCGGTTTGCGGGTGCCCTGGAAGACTTTCTTCGAGATGGCCTCGCGGTCGATGGCCATCGAGATCGCCTTGCGGATATCGGCCTTGCCGAAGGCCTCGGGGTTGGCCTCCAGCGGGAAGCCGAGGTAGCCGACGGAGGCTTCCGGCTTGTAGATGTAGCGGTCGCCGAACTCCTCGGAGACGGTGGCGAGCGCGGAGACCGGCAGCTTGTCGGTGATCTGCAGGGCGTTCTTGTGCAGGTCGTTGTAGGCGGTGTCCAGGTTGTCGTAGATCTTGAAGGTCACGGCGTCGAGCTTGGCGCGGCCCTCGGCCGGGTACTTGTCGTACTTCTTGACCTTGATCTGCTTGTGGTGCTCCCACGTGCCGTCCATGCGGAACGGGCCATTCCCGATCGGGGCCTCGCCGAACCCCTTCGGGTCGGCCTCGAACGCCTTGGGCAGCGGGTAGAAGGCGTCGTACCCCAGCATGGTCCTGAACTGCGAGAACGGTGCCTTCAGGGTGACGGTGAAGGTCCTGTCGTCGATGACCCGCAGGCCGCTCAGCTCCTTGGCGGTGGGCGTCCTGCCCTTGCCCGGGGCCAGCTCCTGCGAGCCCTCGATCTTCGAGAAGAAGCCCATCGACTCGGCGGTGTTCTCCTGGTTGGCACCCCAGTTCCAGGCCCGGACGAAGGACTGTGCGTCGACCTTCTCGCCGTTGTGGAAGGTGTACCCGTCCTTGATCCTGATCGTCCAGGTCTTCGAGTCCGTGGTGTCGACGGACTCGGCGATCGCCAGCTTGGGCTCGTTGGTCTTGGTGTCGTACGCGACCAGGCCCGTGAACAGCGCGTGGAGGACTTCGGCCCCCTCGGTCTCGGCGGTCTCCTGCCCCACCAGCCCGTGCTGCGGCTCGCCGAGGACCACGGTGATGTGCCCGCCGGTCCTGCCGGCCTTCGCGTCCTCGCCGGGGCCGCACGCCGTGGCGGCCATCGCCACGACGACGGCACCGACGATCCACTGGGCGCTCGCTGTGCGCATGGGTGGTTGCCTCCTCGGGAGTCGCTTTCGGTGGGCGGGAAAACCGTACGGGGCCCAGCCGGGATCGGCTGGGCCCCGTACGGTTTCCGGCGGGATCAGACGGCCAGGACGGCCTTCTCCTCCGCGAAGTGGCACGCCGACTCGTGCGCGGCCAGGGAGTTCACGCCCTGGAAGCGCGTCGGGATCGCCAGCACCGGCTCCTCCGTGGAGCAGCGCTCCTCGGCCTTCCAGCAGCGGGTGCGGAAGCGGCAGCCCGACGGCGGGTTGGCCGGGGAGGGGACGTCACCGGTGAGGATGATCCGCTCGCGGCCCTCGCGCGCCTCCGGGTCCGGGACCGGGACGGCCGACAGCAGCGCCTGGGTGTACGGGTGCGTCGGGTGGTCGTAGATCTGGGCGTCGGTGCCGATCTCGGCCAGCTTGCCCAGGTACATGACGCCCACGCGGTCCGAGATGTGCCGGACGATCGAGAGGTCGTGCGCGATGAAGATGTAGGAGAGGTTGAACTCCTCCTGCAGCTTCTCCATCAGGTTGATGACCTGCGCCTGCACCGACACGTCGAGCGCGGAGACCGGCTCGTCGCAGATGATGATCTCCGGGTTGAGCGCGAGGCCGCGGGCGATGCCGATGCGCTGGCGCTGGCCGCCGGAGAACTGGTGCGGGTAGCGGTTGATGTACTCCGGGTTGAGGCCCACGACGTCCAGGAGCTCCTGGACCTTGCGGCGCCGGTCGCCCTTGGGAGCCACCTCGGGGTGGATCTCGTAGGTCTCCCCGATGATGTCGCCGACCGTCATGCGCGGGTTCAGCGAGGTGTACGGGTCCTGGAACACCATCTGGATGTTGCGGCGGACGGCCTTCAGCGCGCGCCCGGACAGCTTGGTGATGTCCTGGCCCTTGTAGAAGACCTCGCCCGCGGTGGCCCGCTCCAGGTTCATCAGCAGCTTGGCGACGGTGGACTTGCCACAGCCGGACTCGCCGACGATGCCCAGCGTCTCGCCCTGGTACAGGTCGAAGCTGACGCCGTCGACGGCCTTGACCGCGCCGACCTGCTTCTTGAACAGGATGCCCTGGGTCAGCGGGAAGTGCTTGACCAGGTTGCGGACCTGGAGGATCGGCTCGCGCTCGGGGGCGTTCTTGGTGAGCTCAGCCATGGAGCTGCTCCTTCCAGAAGTGGCAGGCGCTGGCGCGGCCGGGCAGCTCGGAGCCGTCCTGCTCGCTGACCACCTGGAGCAGGGGCACGTCGGTACGGCAGATGTCCTGCGCGACGGTGCAGCGCGGGTTGAACGAGCAGCCGGTCGGCAGCCGCAGGAGGTTGGGCGGCAGGCCCTTGATCGCGAAGAGGTCCTGGCCCTTCTGGTCCAGGCGCGGGATCGAGTCCAGCAGACCGCGGGTGTACGGGTGCGCCGGGCGCTTGTAGATCTCGTGCACCGGGGCCGTCTCGACGATCCGGCCGGCGTACATGACCGCGATCTTGTCCGCGACGTCGGCGACGACGCCGAGGTCGTGGGTGATCAGGATCAGGCCCATGTTGAGCTCGCGCTGGAGCTCCGCGAGCAGGTCCATGACCTGGGCCTGGACGGTCACGTCGAGGGCCGTGGTCGGCTCGTCGGCGATGATCAGGTCCGGCTCCAGCGCGATCGCCATGGCGATCATGATGCGCTGGCGCATACCGCCGGAGAAGTGGTGCGGGTAGTCGTCCACACGCTCCTTCGCCGCCGGGATCTTGACCTTGTCCATCAGCTCGATGGCCTTGAGGCGGGCTTCCTTCTTCGACAGGCCCTGGTGGACGCGGAACATCTCGCCCAGCTGGTAGCCGACGGTGAGCACCGGGTTCAGCGAGGAGAGCGCGTCCTGGAAGATCATGGCGATCTTCCGGCCGCGCAGCTTGCGCCGCTCCTCGAAGCTCATCTTGAGCATGTCCTGGCCACGGAAGAAGATCTCGCCCTGCGGGATCTTGCCGGGCGGCATGTCGAGGATGCCCATGATGGCCTGCGCCGTCACGGACTTGCCCGAGCCGGACTCGCCGAGGACGGCGAGGGTCTCGCCGGCGCTCACGCTGTAGTTGACGCCGTTGACGGCCTTGGCCACGCCGTCGCGGGTGTGGAACTCGACGTGCAGGTCGCGCACTTCGAGGAGCGGGCTCTGCGGGTTCCCGTCACGCGGGGAGGGAACAGTGCTGGTGTTGTCCATGGTGATCACGTACGCCCTCCTCAGCGCAGCTTGGGGTCGAGGGCGTTGCGGACCGCTTCGCCGAGCATGATGAAGGCGAGCACGGTCACGCTGAGCATGATCGACGGGTAGAGCAGGATGTGCTCGGCCACGCGGATCTGAGCGGCACCGGCCGAGATGTCCACACCCCACGAGATGGTCGGGGACGCGAGGCCCAGACCCAGGTAGGACAGGGTCGCCTCGGCGCCGACGTAGCCGCCCAGCGCGATCGTGGACACCACGATCACGGGAGCCATGGCGTTCGGCAGGACGTGCCGGAACAGGATCCGGGTCGTGCCGGCGCCCAGCGCCTTCGCGGCGTGCACGTAGTCGGCCTGCTTCACGGTGATGACCGAACCGCGCATGACGCGGGTGATCTGCGTCCAGCCCAGGAAGGCCAGGGCGAAGACGACCGTCCACACCGTGCGCTTGGTGAAGGCCTGGAGGACGACCATCGAGCCGAGCAGGAACGGGATGCCGAAGAAGATGTCGGTGATGCGGGAGATGATCGCGTCCGTGATGCCACCGAAGTAGCCGGAGATCATGCCCGTGATCGAGCCGACGACGGTCACGATCAGCGTCACGGCGACGGCGACGATGATCGAGGCGCGGGTGCCGTAGATCAGGCGGGCGTACACGCTGCGGCCCTGGCCGTCGTACCCGAACCAGTCGGGCGAACCTATCTGGCCCAGCTCCGGCTTGGTCAGGAAGTGGTGCACCAGGTCGCCCTTGGTGGGGTCGGCGCTGGTGAACAGGCCCGGGAAGGCGGCGATCAGCAGGAGCAGGAAGATCAGCACCGACGACACGAGGAAGTACGGGTTGCGACGCAGGTCGGCCCAGGCGTCGCCCCACAGACTGCGGGGCTTCTCGTGGGTGACGGGTGCGATCGCGTCGACGGGGGCGAGAGCGCCCTCGGTCGAAAGGGCTTCGGTCTTGGTCATGTCAGGCATACCGGATCCTCGGGTCCAGGACCGCGTAGAGGAGGTCGACGAGAAGGCTGGCGACGAGGTAGACCACGACGAGGACGGTGACGACACCGACGACGGTGAGGCCTTCGCGGCGGATGATCGAGTCGTAGATCAGACCACCGACGCCCTTGACGTTGAAGATGCCCTCGGTGACGACGGCGCCGCCCATGAGGGCGCCGATGTCGGTACCCAGGAAGGTCACGACGGGGATCATCGAGTTGCGCATCAGGTGCACACCGATGACGCGGCGCTTCGGGAGGCCCTTGGCGACGGCGGTGCGCACGTAGTCGGCGCGCAGGTTCTCGGCCATCGACGTGCGGGTCAGGCGGGCCACATAGGCGAGGGACAGCGAGCCGAGCACGATGGCCGGCGTCAGCAGTTCGCCCCACGTCTCGTTGTTGCTGACGTTGGGTTCGATCCAGCCGAGCTGGAAGGCGAACACCGTCTTGATGATGAAGCCGAGCACGAAGACCGGCATCGAGATGATCAGCAGCGTCAGGATCAGGACCAGGTTGTCCGCCAGCTTGCCGGCCTTGAGGCCGGCGACGATGCCGAGGCCGAGGCCCACGACCATCTCGATGGCGAACGCCAGGAGGGCCAGGCGGAGCGTGACCGGGAAGGCGCTACCGAGGACGTCCGTGATCTCACGTCCGCTTCGGATCTGCTTGCCGAAGTCGAAGTGGAACAGGATGTCCGAGATGTAGTTCCAGTACTGCTGCAGGATCGGCAGGTCCAGACCGTGCTCGTGCCGGAGTGCGGCCAGCGTGGCGGGGTCTGTGCCCTTGTCGCCGAAGAGTCCGGCCACGGGGTCGCCGGGCAGGCTGTAGACCATAAAGAAGATGAGCAGGGTCGTCCCGAAGAAGACCGGGATCATCTGGAGCAGTCGTCGTGCGACATAGCGCCCCATCATGCCTCCGTAGAAGATGCGGCAGAGGCAGCCGGACGGGCCCTTTCGCCACGCACGCACGTGACGGAACCGTCACTGCGTCGCGAAAGGGCCCCCCGGGCTCTGCATTTAGGCCCGGATGCGGGCCGGCTCCCCGCCGGCCCACATCCGTCGAGCGGAATTACGCTGTGGGACTTACTTCTTGACCTCGACGCCTTCGAGGATCGGGTCGCCGTCCTGGGCGTACTTCACGTTCTGGACCTTCTCCGAGAAGCCCGCGTTGACCTTGTAGTACCAGAGCGGGATCGACGGCATGTAGTTCACCAGGTCCTTCTCGACCTGCTGGTACGCCTTCACCGACTCGTCGAGCGACGGAGCGGTGTCCGCCGCGGCGATCTTGGCGTCCAGGTCGGCGTTGGAGAAGCCACCCTGGTTGCCGCCCGCGCCCGTACGGAACAGGTCGCTGATGAAGTTGGCGTTCACCGGGTAGTCGAGGACCCAGCCGGAGCGGTAGATCGACTTGACCTGCTTGGACTTACGGGCCTGGAGGTCGGCCTGGAAGTCCGGCTTGGCGTCGCCGGTGCACTTGACGCCGGTGGCCTGGGTGATGCTGTTGCAGACAGCGTCGACCCATTCCTTGTGACCGCCGTCCGAGTTGAACTGGATGGAGATCTCGTTGTTCGGAACGCCACCACCGGCGGTGATGAGCTCCTTGGCCTTGGCCGGGTTGAACTTGGTGACGTCACCGGTGGCGTTCGGCGTGTAGCCGAGGACGCCCTTGGCGACCCAGCCCGTGGCCGGCTCGCGGGTGCCCTGGAGCACCGTCTTGGTGATGGTGTCACGGTCGATCGCCATCGACAGACCCTGGATGACCTTGGGGTCGACCGGCTTCGGGGTCTTCCACTGGTCGGCGTAGAACGCGATGGCCAGGGTCTGGACGGCCGAGTAGGCCTGGTCCACGGCGCGGGCACCGAGGTCGTTGCGGTAGACCGGGAGGTCCTTCGGACCGATCTGACGCAGGACGTCGACGTTGCCCGACTTCAGGTCCTCGTAGGCGGTCTCGAGGGTGGAGTAGTTCTTGAGAATCACGCCACCGTTCTTGGCCTTGTTCTCGCCCTTGTAGTCGTCGAAGCGGGTGAGCTCGATCTGCTTCTTGTGCTCCCACGACTTGAACTTGTACGGGCCGTTGCCGACCGGCTTCTCGCCGGCGGCCTTCGGGTCCTTGTAGAAGGACTCGGGCAGCGGGGAGAAGACCTCGTAGCCGAGCTTGTACGCGAAGTACGGAACGGCGTTGGCGAGCTCGATGGTGAAGGTGTTCTCGTCGACGACCTTCAGACCCTCCAGCGCCTCGGCGGTGGGCTTGGCGCCCTCGGCCTCGGGGTGGAGCGCCTCGAAGCCCTTGATGTCCGCGAACCAGGACGCGTTGCCCTGCTTGTTGTTGATGTTCGCGGCCCAGTTCCAGGCCTTGACGTAGGACTCGGCGGTCACCTTGGTGCCGTCGTGGAAGGTCCAGCCCGGCTTGAGCTTGACGGTCCAGAGCTTGCTGTCCTTGGAGTCCACCGACTCGGCGTTCACCATGACGAGCTTGCCGTCGGCGTCGTAGTCGACGAGCTGCGAGAACAGCCCGGACATGACGATCGAGCCGTTGGACTCCATCGTGTCGGCCGGCTGGAGGAGCTTCTCGGGCTCGCCCACCTCGACGGAGTAGATGCCGTTCGGGTCAACTTCACCCTTGCCGGCGGCGTCGCCCTTGTCGTTGCCACCGCAGGCGGTCGCAGCCAGGGCGACGACAATCGCGCCCGCTACCCACTTGGCGCTCTTGGCACCGCGCATGGGTTTCCTCCTCATGAGTCCACTGTTTGATGTGCGGGACACATGGACGTTTCGCCGACACCCCTGACGGCGAGTTGAACAGTGCCCCGAGTGTGCTCGTGAGTCGACGCTCCCCACAGCGTGTGACCCATTGACCCGAGCTCAATGGAGCCATCCTCAGGGACGGCTTGACCGTAAACCACACTTAACTGGTCTCGTTTTCACAACATCACCGCATGGCGAAAACCCGAAATCCGGACAAACGGATAGGAGACAGACACGTGCGAAACGGACTGTTAGTTCATCTTCCGGAGCGTCACGGTCGGTATACGGACACCGTGGACACGGGAACGCAATAATCCGGTTGACAAACGCCAACAACCCCTCCCCCACGAAACCGTGGTGAAGGGGTTGCCGGTGGAACGGCGGCCCGGCCGGGCCGACTTGCCGCTACTTCGCGGACTTGGCGCGCGACGCGGTGCGCGAGCGCTCCTTCTGGTCCAGGACGACCTTGCGGATGCGGACGGCCTCCGGGGTCACCTCGACGCACTCGTCGTCGCGGCAGAACTCCAGGGACTGCTCCAGGGAGAGCTTGCGGGGCGGAACCACGTTCTCCGTGTTGTCCGCGGAAGCCGCACGCATGTTGGTGAGCTTCTTCTCCTTGGTGATGTTCACGTCCATGTCGTCGGAGCGCGAGTTCTCGCCGACGATCATGCCCTCGTACACCTCGGTGCCGGGGTCGGTGAACAGGACGCCGCGCTCCTGCAGGTTGATCATCGCGAACGGCGTGACCGCACCGGCGCGGTCGGCGACCAGCGAACCGTTGTTGCGGGTGACCAGCTGGCCGAACCACGGCTCGTGGCCCTCGTGGATCGAGTGCGCGATACCCGTACCGCGGGTGTTGGTCAGGAACTCCGTGCGGAAGCCGATGAGGCCGCGCGACGGGACGACGAACTCCATGCGGACCCAGCCGGAGCCGTGGTTCGACATGTTGTCCATGCGGCCCTTGCGGATGCCCATGAGCTGCGTGACCGCACCCATGTGCTCCTCGGGCACGTCGATCGTCATGCGCTCGACCGGCTCGTGGACCTTGCCGTCGATCTCCTGCGTGACGACCTGCGGCTTGCCGATGGTCAGCTCGAAGCCCTCGCGGCGCATCTGCTCGACCAGGATGGCGAGCGCGAGCTCACCGCGGCCCTGGACCTCCCAGGCGTCGGGACGCTCGGTGTCGAGGACGCGCAGCGAGACGTTGCCGACCAGCTCGCGGTCGAGGCGGTCCTTGACCTGGCGGGCGGTGACCTTGCGGTCCTTGACCGCGGACTTCGCGTCCGCGCCCTTGCCCGTGCCGCCGCGGCCGACCAGCGGCGAGGTGTTCGTACCGATGGTCATGGAGATCGCCGGCTCGTCGACCGAGATCAGCGGAAGCGCGATCGGGTTCTCCGGGTCGGCCAGGGTCTCGCCGATCATGATGTCGGGGATGCCGGCGACCGCGCAGATGTCACCCGGGCCCGCCACCTCGGCCGGCTTGCGGGTGAGCGCCTCGGTCATCATCAGCTCGGTGATGCGGACGTTGGACATGCTGCCGTCACGCTTGATCCACGCGACGGTCTGGCCCTTGCGCAGCTCGCCCTGCTCGACGCGGAGCAGCGCGATGCGGCCGAGGAAGTTGTCGGCGTCCAGGTTGGTGACGTGGGCCTGGAGGGGGGCCTCCTCGTCGTACACCGGGGCGGGGACGTGCTCCAGGATGGTGGAGAAGAACGGCTCCAGGCTGTCGCTGTCCGCGGGGACGGTGCCGTCCTCCGGCTTGGTCAGCGAGGCGATGCCGTCACGGCCGCAGGCGTAGACGATCGGGAACTCGATCTGCTCCTCGGTCGCGTCCAGGTCCAGGAAGAGGTCGTACGTCTCGTTGACGACGTCGTCGATCCGGGAGTCCGGGCGGTCCGTCTTGTTGATGCACAGGATGACCGGCATCTTCGCCTGCAGGGCCTTGCGCAGGACGAAGCGGGTCTGGGGCAGCGGACCCTCGGAGGCGTCCACCAGCAGGACGACGGCGTCGACCATCGACAGACCGCGCTCGACCTCGCCACCGAAGTCGGCGTGGCCGGGGGTGTCGATGATGTTGATCGTGATCGGGGCCCCGCCGTCCTTGGGGTGATACTTCACCGCCGTGTTCTTGGCGAGGATCGTGATGCCCTTCTCACGCTCCAGGTCGTTCGAGTCCATCATGCGGTCGTCGAGGTGCTGGTGGGCGGCGAAGGCACCGGCCTGCTTGAGCATGGCATCGACGATGGTCGTCTTGCCATGGTCGACGTGGGCGACGATGGCGACGTTACGGATGTCGTGGCGCGTGGGCACTTCGGCGCTTCTCCCGGGATCGTGGATGGCGGCGCGTACGGTCCGGCACGCGCGCCTCGACCGGGCGGAAAACCTGCCACGGCCTTACCCCATCGTACGTCGCGTGGCGGGAACCGCCCGCCGGGGGGTCTGTCAAGAGGCCGGAAGGCTGAGGAGGGCCGGGTACGGGGTGGGGGGTTCCCGGCCGTGGGTACTGCGGGTATTGCCGCGGGTCAACGGGTATGGAACGACCTTGCCCGCCGGAGAACCGGCGGGCAAGCGACTTGAGTCACATCTGAGCTTGGGAGCCGAACCTCAACCCGTCAGGCCCCGTTTTGTCACTTCTTCTTCTTCGGCTCTTCCTTCGCGGCCGGCGGCTTCTTCCAGCCGATGTCCTGGAAGCGGGGGGTGCCGAGGCCGAAGGCGCCGGCATTGGCCAGGCTCGGCTTGGCGGCCACCAGCTCGGGGCGCTGGAAGAGCGGGATGGACCCGGCGGCGGCCCAGATCCGGGCGTCCGCCTTGCGCATCAGCTCGCGCGAGGCCTCCTCGTCCAGCTCGCCGAGCGCCTGGTCGAAGAGCTGGTCGATGTGGTCGGTGCCGACGCGGGTGTAGTTCTGTTCGACGAGGAGCGAGCCGTCGGCGGCCGGCTCCGGCTTGGCGAAGATCGGGCGGGCGTCGGTGGCCGGGTAGGCCGTCGCCGGCCAGGAATAGAGGGCCAGGTCGTACTGGCCCGAGGCGATGTGGTCCTTGAAGAAGCTCTCGTCGGCGACCTTGGTCACCTCGGTGTTCACGCCGACCTTCTTGAGCATCTGGGCGATCCGCTCGCCGACCGTGCGCAGGGCCTCCGAGCCGGGTCCGGCCGGGAGGACGAAGCGCAGGTTGAGGGCCTTGCCGTCCTTGGCGAGCATGTTTCCGGAGTTGCGGACCTGCTTGGCCGGGGCCGGCGCCGGGGAGGCGCTGGCGGCCTTGCCGGGACCGGGCGCCTCGCCGTCGCGGGCGGGACCGCGCTTGTCGTCGTCCACGGCACCCGGGTCGGCGGCCTCGCCCTCCTGGCCCGACGGGTCGATCCGCTCGCCCCGCTCGCCCTGGGGAGACGTTTCCCCACCCGTCTTGATCGCGGACTCCACCACCGGGATGCCCCGCTCCAGGCTGTCCCCGTTGCGCCCGTCGGTCTCGCCCACGATGTACAGGCCGTCGTTGCCGGTGCCCGGGCCCGAGGGGGTCTTCGAGTCGTCCTGGCCCTCCTCCCCCTCCGGTCCGGCCTTCGCGCCCTCCGGCTCGGTGAGCTTGCCGCCCCGGCGCCAGCCCGCGTCCGCGAGCAGGGCCTGGGACGCCTGGAGGTCCTTGCCACCGAGCGCGTCGCTGTTGTCGGCGTACGCCCGCTGCCCCGCCAGTGCCACGTGGCTGCCGACCGGCTTCGCCGGGAGGCCCAGGGGCTTCAGTACGATCTCGGCCAATTCCTTGCGGTCCAGGGCCCGGGCCACCGCCCGCCGGACCCGCTCGTCGGCCAGCGGGCCGGAGGCCCCGTTCATGGCGAGCTGCGTGTAGGCCGGCTCCAGGGACTTGCGGACCATGAAGGAGCGCAGGGCCGACTGCTCGTCCGCGTACTTCGTGGCCGCCTCGGCGTTCTGCGCCCGGGTCTCGCGCTCCGTCGCCGCCTTGCCCTCGTCGGAGCCGTACGCGATCGCCCACGACAGGGTGGCCTGCGCCGGGGTCATCGCCGCGCCCGGTCCGTGCGCCGGGGCCCCGCCCGGGCCCGGGCTGCGCGCCGCGTCCCGGTGGGCCAGCGCGATCCGGTCGGCGCCCGCGCGGTCGATCTCCGCCAGGTCCACCTTGCCCGCGGCCAGCGCCGCGGGGCGCTCGGCGCGGGGCACCGCGGTCAGGACCAGCGAGTCCAGCTTGGCCGGCCGGCCCCACCAGCGGGCGTTGCGGGTCAGGGCGGCGGTGCCGGTCTTCTTGTCGATGGCCCCGAGGTTGAACGGCCCGGCGGTGACCTTGATGGTGCCGCGGGCGCCCTCGTTGAAGGCGTCCGGGGTGCCGGTGACCTGCTTGGGGTAGAGCGGCGAGAAGAGGGAGCGCCAGTCGGTGTACGGCTTGGTGAAGGTGACCTTGACCTCCAGGTCGGTCTTGCCGCGCTCGATCTTCTCGATCCGGTCGTACCCGGCGTTGCGGGCCGTCCAGTACGCCGAGTCCTTGCCGTTCAGGGCCCGCCACTGCGCCACGAAGTCGGCGGCGCCGATCTCGCGGCCGTCGCTCCACACCGCCTGCTGGTTCAGCTTGTACAGGACGACCTGCTTGGGCTCGCGCTCGACGACCTCGGCCTTCTCCAGGTAGTCCGGGTTGGCGACCGGCCGGCCCTTGTCGTCGAGGACGAACAGCTGCGGCAGCACCGCCCCGGCGATCCGGGTCGTGGTGGCGTCCGCGTCGGCCTGGAAGGTGTTCAGGGTGTCCGGGAGGGAGTCCACGGCCCAGCGCAGCACGCCGCCGTCGGCGACCTTGTCTCGGGCCGTCGCCGCGATGTCCTGTCCGGCGGCCACCGGGCCGCCCTCGTCGTCACCAGAGCCGCAGCCCGCGAGCAGCGGCAGTGCGAGGACTCCCGAGGTCAGGAGCGCCAAGGACCTGCGCCTTCTCTGGGACATGGGTGGTACCTCCGGGGCGGGGCGTGAAAGGGGGCAGCTTGATCACGTTTGGCGGTATATGGAGCTGATCACACTGGGTGCCGCAACACACTGAAATCCACAGCTCGCCGCACCTCTCGCAGCCGACCCTCGCCACGCCGCGAACCCCACCCGTGCGGACCAATCCGGCTTGCGCCGCGGACGGGCGTTCGCTCGTAAGAGGGACCAGACTGGGAGCAGGGAGGGGCGCACAGATTGCGCCTGCGCGCCCGCAATCGCTGCACGTCCCTTCACAACCGGGGACGGGAGGCGCGACACTCGCAGGCGCACATGAGCGTTGCCACCGCAACCAGCGGAAGTGAGGGCAAGTCATGTCCCTGCAAGACGATTTGACCGCCGTACGACGCAACCTGAACGAGCTGGTCCGCTCGGTGGAACGGCTGGAGCAGGACATCGCCCGGCAGTCTCCGGCCACCTCTCGGGCCCCACGGCAGGAGGGGATGGTCTCCGTCCCGGACGCCCCGTACGACAGCTCGCTGTGGAAGGACGTCGACGACGAGGGTCTCGGCGCCCGCGACCGCCGGGCACCCTGACCCGGCGGGCGCACCCGCGCACCGCACCGCACCAATGCACCGGTGCACCCGCGCGACCGCACCCCCGCACAGCCCAGCACCCCACCCGGCCCAGCCGTCCGCGGCTGGGCCTCGTGGGTCACCCCTCATCACTCCACCCGGAGTCCCCTTTGGCCACAGGCACGGAACCACCCCGGCAGCTGACCGGCGTCCACGACGCCTCCCGGGCCGCGATCCCCGCCCGGCACCTGCGCACCGACCGGTGGTGGCTGGCCCCCGCCGTCACCGCGGCCGGGCTGCTCGCCTTCATCGTCTACTCGACCTGGCGGGCCTTCGCGAACGCCGACTACTACGCGGCCCCGTACGTGTCCCCGTTCTATTCCCCGTGTCTCGCGGAGAACTGCCAGGAGATGCGCGGCGGCCCGAACCTGGACCTGTTCGGCAGCTGGTGGGGCCTGTCCCCCGCCCTGCTGATCCTGGTCTTCCCGCTCGGCTTCCGGCTGACCTGCTACTACTACCGCAAGGCGTACTACCGCGGCTTCTGGGCCTCGCCGCCCGCCTGCGCCGTCGCCGAGCCGCACGCGAAGTACACCGGCGAGACGCGCTTCCCGCTGATCCTCCAGAACATCCACCGGTACTTCTTCTACGCGGCGCTGCCGGTCGCGGGCATCCTCACGTACGACACGGTGCTGACGTTCCGCAACGACCGGTACGAGTGGGGCCACATGGGTCTCGGGACGCTGCTGTTCCTCGTCAACATCGCGCTGATCTGGGCCTATACGCTCTCCTGCCACTCCTGCCGGCACATCATGGGCGGCCGCCTGCGCCACTTCTCCAAGCACCCGGTGCGCTACCGGCTGTGGGGCTGGGTCAGCAGGCTCAACACCCGCCACATGCAGCTCGCGTGGGCCTCCCTGATCAGCGTCGCCCTGTGCGACTTCTACGTGTACCTGCTGGCCAGTGGCACCTTCACCGATCCGAGGTTCTTCTGAGATGGCTCAAGTCGACCGGCAGCAGTGGGACGTGGTCGTGGTCGGTGCGGGCGGCGCCGGACTGCGGGCCGCGATCGAGGCCCGCGAGCGGGGCAAGCGCACGGCCGTGATCTGCAAGTCCCTGTTCGGCAAGGCCCATACGGTGATGGCGGAGGGCGGGATCGCCGCCTCCATGGGCAACGTCAACGAGGGCGACAACTGGCAGGTGCACTTCCGCGACACCATGCGCGGCGGGAAGTTCCTGAACCAGTGGCGGATGGCGGAACTCCACGCGAAGGAGGCTCCCGACCGGGTCTGGGAGCTGGAGACCTGGGGCGCGCTCTTCGACCGCACGCCCGACGGGAAGATCTCCCAGCGCAACTTCGGCGGCCACGAGTACCCGCGCCTCGCGCACGTGGGCGACCGGACCGGCCTGGAGCTGATCCGCACCCTCCAGCAGAAGATCGTCCAGCTCCAGCAGGAGGACTTCAAGGAGTTCGGGGACTACGAGGCCCGCCTCAAGGTCTTCCAGGAGTGCACGGTCACCAGGGTGTTGAAGGACCGCGGTTCCAAGGACGGGCAGAGGGTCTCGGGGGCCTTCTGCTACGAGCGCGAGTCCGGCCGGTTCTTCGTCCTGGAGGCCCCGGCGGTGGTCCTGGCCACGGGCGGGATCGGCAAGTCCTTCAAGACCACGTCCAACTCCTGGGAGTACACCGGCGACGGCCACGCGCTGGCCCTGCTCGCCGGGGCGCCTCTGCTGAACATGGAGTTCGTGCAGTTCCACCCGACCGGCATGGTCTGGCCGCCCTCGGTCAAGGGCATCCTCGTCACCGAGTCGGTGCGCGGCGACGGCGGGGTGCTGCGCAACAGCGAGGGCAAGCGGTTCATGTTCGACTACGTCCCGGACGTCTTCAAGGAGAAGTACGCGGAGTCCGAGGAAGAGGGCGACCGCTGGTACGAGGACCCGGACCACAACCGGCGCCCGCCCGAGCTGCTCCCCCGCGACGAGGTGGCCCGGGCCATCAACTCCGAGGTCAAGGCGGGCCGCGGCTCCCCGCACGGCGGGGTGTTCCTCGACGTGTCCACCCGGATGCCGGCCGAGCGGATCAAGCGGCGGCTGCCCTCCATGTACCACCAGTTCAAGGAGCTGGCGGACGTGGACATCACCGCCGAGCCGATGGAGGTCGGCCCGACCTGCCACTACGTGATGGGCGGGATCGCGGTGGACTCCGACACCGCCGCCACCGTCGGGGTCCCCGGCCTGTTCGCGGCCGGCGAGGTCGCGGGCGGCATGCACGGCTCGAACCGGCTCGGCGGGAACTCCCTCTCCGACCTGCTGGTGTTCGGCCGGCGGGCCGGACTGCACGCGGCCGAGTACGCCGACGGCCTCGCCGGGGCGCCGCCCGCGGTCTCCCAGGCGGAGATCGACGCGGCAGCGGCGGAGGCGCTGGCCCCGTTCCACGCCGCCGAGGGCGCGGAGAACCCGTACACGCTCCACCAGGAGCTCCAGACGACCATGAACGACCTGGTCGGGATCATCCGCCGCGAGGGCGAGATGGCCGAGGCCCTGGAGAGGCTGGCGGGTCTGCGCGTACGGGCGGCCCGGGCCGGCGTCGAGGGGCACCGGCAGTTCAACCCGGGCTGGCACCTCGCCCTGGACCTGCGGAACATGCTGCTGGTCAGCGAGTGCGTGGCCCGCGCGGCCCTGGAGCGGACCGAGAGCCGCGGCGGGCACACCCGGGAGGACTGCCCGTCGATGGAGCGCACCTGGCGCCCGGTGAACCTGCTGTGCCGTCCGGTGGAGCCGGCGCCGCAGGATCCGGCCGCCGACCGGATCTCCCTCGTCCGGACCCGAACCGAACCCATCCGCCCCGACCTGCTCGCGCTCTTCGAGAAGGAAGAGCTGGTCAAGTACCTCGCCGAAGAGGAGCTGTACGAATGAGTACGTACGACGCGAGCTTCCGGATCTGGCGGGGCGACGCGGAAGGCGGGGAACTGCGGGACTTCACCGTCGAGGTGCACGACGGCGAGGTGGTCCTGGACATCGTCCACCGGCTGCAGGCCACGCAGGCCTCGGACCTCGCGGTGCGCTGGAACTGCAAGGCGGGCAAGTGCGGTTCGTGCAGTGCGGAGATCAACGGCCGGCCGCGGCTGATGTGCATGACGCGCATGTCCACCTTCGAACGGTCCGAGACGATCACGGTCACGCCGCTGCGCGCCTTCCCGGTCGTCCGGGACCTGGTGACGGACGTGTCGTTCAACTATCAGAAGGCGCGCGAGGTGCCCGCCTTCGTGCCGCCGGAGGGGGTGGCTCCGGGCGCGTACCGGATGCAGCAGGTGGACGTGGACCGCTCACAGGAGTTCCGGAAGTGCATCGAGTGCTTCCTGTGCCAGGACACCTGTCACGTGGTGCGCGACCACGAGGAGAACAAGCCCGCCTTCGCCGGTCCCCGCTTCCTGATGCGGGTGGCGGAGCTGGACATGCACCCGCTGGACGCGGCGGCCGAGGCGGGCCTGGACCGCAAGCGCACGGCTCAGGAGGAGCACGGGCTCGGCTACTGCAACATCACCAAGTGCTGTACGGAGGTCTGCCCGGAGGGCATCAAGATCACCGACAACGCGCTGATCCCGCTGAAGGAGCGGGCGGTGGACCGCAAGTACGACCCGCTGGTGTGGCTGGGCAACAAGATCCGCAGGCGCGCTGATCTGTAGCACCCCCGGCCGTTCACTTCGCAGGACACAATGCCCCCTGGGAAAACGTCGCATGACGTGATGTCAGGGGGCTCTGCGGTGCGGGTGGGGGACGAACTGGCCGGCCGGTACCGGCTGGAGCAGCGGCTCGGCCAGGGCGGCATGGGCGAGGTGTGGCGCGGGCACGACCTGATGCTGGACCGGTCCGTGGCGGTCAAGGTGCTGCTGGAGGCGGCCACGAACGACGAGGTGGTCGCGCGGTTCAGGCGCGAGGCCACGATCGGGGCACGGCTCCAGCACCCCGGGATCACCGTGGTGCACGACGTGGGGCAGCAGGACGGGCGGCTGTTCATCGTGATGGAGCTCCTCTCCGGCGAGGACCTGGCCACGGTGCTGGCGCGGGACGGCAGGCTCGCCGTGGACCTCGCGGTGGAGCTGGCCGCGCAGACGGCGGAGGCGCTGGCCGTCGCGCACGGACAGGCCGTGGTCCACCGGGACCTGAAGCCGGGCAACCTGTTCCTGCTGCCGGGCCGGCGGATCAAGATATGCGACTTCGGCATCGCGCACTCCGCGGACGCGACGGCGGGCTGGACGGTCACGGGCCGGATCATCGGCACCCCCGCGTACATGGCGCCGGAGCAGTGGCGGGGCGAGCGGGTGGGCCCGCGGTGCGATCTGTACGCGCTGGGGTGCGTGCTGTACGCGCTGGTGAGCGGGGCGCCCCCGTTCGGGCAGACCGAGGGGCCGTACGTCCTGATGCACCGGCACGTCGCCGAGGCGCCGCTCCCGCTGCGCGAGGCGGGGACGCCGGTTCCGGCCGAGCTGGACCGGCTGGTGCTGGCTCTGCTGGCGAAGGACCCGGCGGACCGGCCGGAGTCGGCGGAGGCGGTGGGCAAGGCCCTCCGGGCGCTGCACGGCCTTCGCGGGGACGAGGACGGGGACGGCCCGGGGACGGCGTACACCCCGACCGGCCGGGGGCCGGGGCCGGTGTCCGGGGCGGTGTCCGGAGCGGAAGCCGGGGCGGAAGCCGGGGCGGTGGCCGGGTCGGAGGCCGGGGCGGTGTCCGGGGTGGAAGCCGGGGCGGTGTCCGGGGTGGAAGCCGGGGCGGAAGCCGGGGTGGCGGTCGCTTCCGGGGCGGGCGACGGTGTGGGTTCCGGGGTGCGTGAGTTCGTACGGGGGCTGCTCGTCGAGGCGGAGGACGCGCTGCGGGAGCTGCCGGGTGGCGACGACGCCCGCGTCGAGGTGCTGGCCATCGCCGCCGACGCCGCGGCCCGCTTCGACGCGGACCTGGCGGCCCGGCTGCTGGCCGACGCCGAGAGCGCGGCGTGGTCCGACGGTGGCGGCGACGGGGCCCGCGTGGCCCGGCTGCTGACGGCGCTGGCCCGGGCCACCGCCCCGCACGCCCCGGCGCGGGCCCGGCGGCTGCTGACCGATGCGCAGCAGGCGCTGTTCACGGTGCCCGGCTCCCGGCGGGAGGGTCCGCTGCGCGCACTGGCGGAGGAGCTGGTCAAGGTGGCCCCCGGGCAGGCCTCCCAGATCGCCGGGTACCACCTCGGCGGGCGCCCGGCCCCCGGCGGGCTCCGCGCCCGGATCGAGGCGGCCCTCGCCGCGGAGCGGCCCGAGGAGGCCGAGCAGCGGCTGACCCGGATCCAGGACCCGGGCCAGCGCGCGGCCGCCACGTACGACACGGTGCTGGCCGTCGCCCCGCGGGACCTGGAGAGCGCCCTGCGCCTGAGCGAGCGGATCGGCTCCGCCGGGGCCCGGCTGCTGGCGCTGTGTCAGGTGGCGCGCGACCGCGCCGGGGCCGGGGACGCGGCGGGCGGGGCCCTGGCGCTGGAGCAGGCCGAGGAGGAGCTTCCGCGGTTCCTGGAGGAACGGGCCGCCTGGCTGCGCGAGGAGGCGGCGCACCACGCCGGACAGGGGCGGGTCGCAACGTCCGAACAGCTGCGCACCCAGGCGGCCGCCCTGCTGAGCCACCGCCCGGAAGAGGCCGCCGACGAGAAGGCCGGCCACGCCCTGTCCGCGCTGGCCGAGGCCCGGGCCCACGTCCGGCGGGCGGCCCTGCCGCCGCTGGACCCGGCGGCGGCGCGGGAGCACGCGTACGCCGCCCGCAGCCTGCCCGACCCGGGGCCACGGGCCCGCGCGCTGGCCCGTGCCGCGCGGGAGTGCCTGCCGACGGACCGGATGCCCTGGCTGGCGGAGGCGGCCGACGGCGCGGGAACCCCTCCGCCGCCCGGCACGACGGCCCTGGGCGGCCCGGACTCGGGGCCCGCGGTGGCCCCCGGGGCGCACGTCCGACGCGTGGGCCAGGGGTCCGTGGCGCCGTCGTCGCTCCCGCCCGCGGCTCCCGGGACCCGCGCCTGGCACACGAGCGCGCGGCCCGACGCCCTCTGTGCCGCCGGGGCGCACGTGGTGTGGCGGTCGGGGATCGAGGTGGGCTGCGTACGGGCCGACACGGGCACGACCCGCTGGACGGCGTACGCCGACGAGGGCACGGCCGCGCCGCCGCTGCCCGGGGCCGGGCGGGTTCTGGTGTCCTGCGTGGCGGACGCCGCCACCGTGTACGTCAACGTACGCCGGGACGGCGAGCCGGGCGTACGGGTCGTGGCGCGCGAGCCGCACGACGGGCGGGTGCGGTGGTGGCGGGACCTGCCACAGGAGCGGCCGCTGCGGACCGCGGGGCCGGTGCTGGTGCACGGGGCGCCGGGCGACCTGACCGCGCTGCGGGCGGCGACGGGCGAGATCCTGTGGCGGCGCGCCGTGCGGGACACCGCCACCCGGTCGCTCGCCGCGGTGGGCGACCGTCTGGTCCTCGCGGACGACCGGGAGTTCCAGGCGCTGGACCTGGCGAACGGGCGGCAGGTGTGGTCACGGCGCCGGGACCGGCCCGCCGTCCGCGCCGTCCAGGGCCAGCCCGTCCACGTCCTGGACGGGGACCACCTCCTCGCGCTGGAACGCGACACCGGCCGGGAAATGTGGCGGTTCAGGCTGGGCGATCCGGCGGAGCGGCTGCTGATCGAGGGCGACACCGTGTACGCGGCGGCGTACCGCCCGCAGCAGCGCGCGGACCTGGTGTTCGCACTCGACGCGCGGACGGGGGCGCTGCGCTGGCAACGGTCGCTGACGCGGCGCGAGGGCACGGTGTGCGCGCTCGAACTGCTGGGCCGCCGGCCGGGCGGGCTCTACGTGAAGGCCTCCGGTGGCGGCCGCCGCTGGAGGCTGATCGGGCCGGAGGACCTGTTCATCGCAGTCCTGGACCCGGCGACGGGCAAGCGCCGCCGCCTGTGGGAGGACCTCACGCTCACCCTCACCCTCGACGAAGTCCTCCTGGTCGCCGACCACCTCGTCGTCTCCCGCCCCAGCCTCTCGGCTCGGGCCTTGCCCTGACCCGGCCCCCGCCGCCCTCGCCGCCTGCCCCGGGCGGCGGGGTCGTGCGGGGACGGTCCCGGGTGCGGCGCGGGTGCGGAGCGGACGATCCGCCCATACCCTCCCAAATGTGATGCCGCCCAGGAGCAGGTCGAAGCGACGCACCACCGCCGGGATATCCGTACGGGCCGGGCTCGTCCTGGCCGCCGCGCTGCTGGGGCTCGGCGGCTGGGGGGTGGCCGGGGCGCCGGCCGCCCGGGCCGAGGATCCCGTCACGCTGTCCGGGCAGGGGCAGATCACCGACCGCGTGGGCGCCCTCGGCGACCGGACGGCCGCCGTCACCACCGCGCTGGACAGGCTGTACGCCGGCCACCGGATCCAGCTCTTCGTGACGTACGTGCACGATTTCTCCGGGCGTTCCGCGCAGAGCTGGGCGGACGCCACCGCGCAGAAGAACGGCCTGGGCCAGGACGACGTGCTGCTGGCGGTGGCGACCGGGGCCCGCCAGTACGCCTATTCGGCCGATGTCGACTCCGGTTTCACCGCGGCGCAGCTCGCGGACGTCGCCCGCACGGCCATCGAGCCCGCGCTGAAGCAGAACGACTGGGCGGGCGCGGCGATCGGCGCCGCCGACGGGTACGGGGCCGTGCTCGACGGGAAGCCCGTACCGTCGCCGGCCATCACGCCCGGCGTGGCGAACCCCGGCGGCGGCGCGGAGGAGGACGGCGGGGCCGGGGACTACGTGCTCCCGGTGGTCGTCGTCGGCGCGGCGGGCGCCCTCGGGGCGTACGCGTACAGCCGCCGCAAGCGCGGGGGCGGCCGGGGCGGCGGCTCCGGCAAGACCACGGGCTGGGGCGAGCAGCCCGCGACCACGACCGCGCTCCCGCTGCCCGAACTGGACGCCAAGACCAAGACCCTGCTGGTGGAGACCGACGACGCGATCCGTACGAGCAACGAGGAGCTCGGCTTCGCGTCCGCGCAGTTCGGCGACGAGGCGGTGGGCACCTTCACCGCGGCCGTGGCCTTCGCGCAGAGCGAGCTGACGGCCGCGTTCCGGCTGCGCCAGCAGCTCGACGACGCGTACCCCGAGGACGATCCGACGCGGCGGCGGATGCTGGACGAGATCGTGGCCCGCTGCACCGAGGCGAACCGGCGGCTCGACGCCGAGTCGGCGGACTTCGACCGGCTGCGGGACCTGGAGAAGAACGCCCCGCAGGCGCTCGCCACGGTGGAGGCGCACTTCCGCGCGCTGACGGGCCGTACGACGACGGCCCGGGCGACGCTGACCGCGCTGGCCGGGCGCTACGCGGACTCGGCGGCCGCGCCGGTGGCCTCCAACGCCGAACAGGCCGAGGACCGGCTGCTGTTCGCGACGACCAGCCTCGGCGAGGCGCGGGCGGCGATCGACGGCGGCGACAGCGGGAAGGCGGCCGTGCACGTACGGGCCGCCGAGGGCGCGGTGGACCAGGCGGCGACGCTGGTCGACGCGGTGGAGCGGCGGGCGCAGGAGCTGGCGGAGGCGGCGGGGAAGCTGCCCGGGGCGCTCACGGAGACGGACACCGACCTCGCGGATGCGCGCGGCCTGCTGACCGGCACCGCGGAGGGGGCCTCGACGGCGGACCTGCGCGGCCGGATCGGCCGGGCGGAGGCGGTCCTGGCGGACGTACGGCGGGAGCAGGCGGCCGGCCGGTACGACCCGATCGACGCCCTGCGCCGGGTGGAGGAGGCCGATGCCGTCCTCGACGAGGCGCTGGCCGGGGCCCGGGAGCGCGAGACGGGGAGCCGGCGGGCGGCCGCCCTGCTGGACCAGGCGATGCTCTCGGCGCGCAGCGCGATCGGCGCGGCGACGGACTAC
Source organism: Streptomyces sp. NRRL S-244 (assembly GCF_000717915.1). Classification (GTDB taxonomy): domain Bacteria; phylum Actinomycetota; class Actinomycetes; order Streptomycetales; family Streptomycetaceae; genus Streptomyces. The sequence continues at coordinate 316 of NZ_JOCX01000002.1, read as the reverse complement.
GTCACCACCAGCCGGGGCGCGGTCGGCAGCCAGGCCCGTACCCGGCTCGCGGAGGCGCAGCGGCACATGGAGCGGGCGGCGGCCCTGGCGGGCTCGGACCCGGCGGGCGCGCTGGCGGAGGCGCAGCGGGCGGACGGGCTGGCGCGGCAGGCACAGGAGTTGGCGGAGCAGGACGTACGGGCGTACGAGAACCCGTACGGCGGGCAGCGGCAGCAGCGCGGGGGCATGGGCGGCGCGGTCCTCGGCGGGATCATCCTGGGCGAGATCCTGGGCGGCGGCCGGGGCGGGGGCGGCGGGTTCGGGGGCGGATTCGGGG
>NZ_JOCX01000001.1 GCF_000717915.1 Streptomyces sp. NRRL S-244 | reverse complement strand
CCCCCGAAGAACCCCGAGACCCCCCTCCCCACCAAGAAGGACACCGGACAACGCAAGAGGCCCCCCGGTGAACCGGGGGGCCTCTTCGGCTGTGCACTCGGCAGGATTCGAACCTGCAACCTTCTGATCCGTAGTCAGATGCTCTATCCGTTAAGCTACGAGTGCTTGGGCTTCTCGGGGTTTTGCGCCCCGTTGGCCTTGCGAGAACAACAATACATGGACCTCGGCGGGACGCGAAATCCATTAGCCAAACCGGTCCTGACCTGCGAAAACGCCCCCGATGAAGATCATCGGGATGGGTTCGCACCGATGTCGGGGCGGGGTTGGGGCGGAGGTCGGCCTGGCCGGAACGCGTCAAAAGCAAGACCCCGGAACGCACCGAAGCCCCGGTCCGTGAGGACCGGGGCTTCGGCAGGTGCGGAGGCGGAGGGATTTGAACCCTCGATGGGCTTTAAGACCCAAACCGCATTAGCAGTGCGGCGCCATAGACCGGACTAGGCGACGCCTCCAGCACACCCCCGCGTACGAGGGTGCGTGCAGATGATGACACAGCCACCGGGCCGCTCACCAATCCGCTCCCACGGTACAAGGACAGCCGCCACCAGAGCAAAGCCTTAAGTCTTCCGGCGCGCGCCCTCCCGCGCACCCGTCCGTACGCCCGCCCGTACGCAACGTCGGCGGCCGCGCGTCGTTGGTCAGGCGTACGACGTACGGACGACCTGGAGTGCCCCATGCTGCGTCTCGCCGCCTTCGCCGTCACCTCCGCCCTGGCCGCCTCGGCGGCCACGGCCGCGGGGCCGCTGCCCCCGCTGGCGCCCCTGCCGCCACTGAGCCGGCTGCTGGCCGCGCCCGACCGCCTGACCATCGCCGTGTCCGCCACCGGCAACCCCCGGGCGAACGGCGAGTACCTGCTGGAGTGCAACCCCGTCGGCGGGAACCACCCCGAGGCGGAGCGGGCCTGCGACCGGCTCGACGTCCTCGCGAAGCAGGACAAGGACCCCTTCGCCCCTGACGCCAAACGGCAGATCTGCACCATGCAGGACGGCGGCCCGGCCACCGCTCACATCACCGGAACCTGGCAAGGCCACAAGGTGGACGCGTCGTTCCGGCGGACCAACGGATGCGAGATCGCCCGCTGGAACAACCTGGAACCTGTGCTTCCGGGTGGGCGCTCCTGACCTGGGAGGATGCGAAGGATGCACGGTATCCACCGGACATCCGCCACCTCAGGCCGGGGCCGTGCCCTTAGACTCCTCCCGTGACATGCCGGTAGTTGTGGTCAGGGAGGAAGCTCGTCGTGAGCAGCAGGCCATCCCGAGGCGCTGCTCGCCTCGCAGCAATACTCGACGCTCTTCCGGACGCGCTGTTGCTCGTCAACGCCAACGGCACGGTCGTCAACGCGAATTCGATCGCCCTCGAGGTGATGGAGAGCCCGGGCACCGGGCTCGTCGGCCGCGGCGTGCTGGACCTCCTCCCCGAGTTCGACTCCAAGCTGATCCCCGGCTCCATGCGCCGGCCCGGCGAGGACGAGGGCGGCCGGGCCAAGCCCAAGCGGATGGTGGCGCGCCGCACCGACGGCACCGAGTTCCCCGTCGAGGTCACCGCAGCCCACCTCGACGGCCGTGACGCCTACCGCGAGCCGCAGCCCGCGTACACGGGTGACGAGCTGCTGATGCTCGTCGTACGCGACCTCTCCGAGACCGTGGACACCGAGGCCGAGCTGGCCCGCTCGCAGCGGCAGACCGAGATGATCCTGCGGGCCGCCGCCGAGGGCGTCGTCGGCACGGACACCGACGGACGGGTCGTCCTCGTCAACCCGGCCGCCGCCCAGATCCTCGGGTACCGCGCCACCGACCTCGGCAACCGCGAGCTGCACGGGCTGATCCAGCACTCGCGCGCCGACGGCTCGCCGTTCCCCTTCGAGGAGTCCCCGCTCGCCGACACCCTGCGCAGCGGCCGCAAGCACCGGGTGCGCGGCCAGGTGCTGTGGAACAAGGCCGGGCAGCCCGTCTCCGTCGACCTGACCACCTCGCCCGTACGGGACGGGGAGCTGCTCGTCGGCGCCGTCATGACCTTCACCGACCGGCGCCCCTACGACGCCCTGGCCGCCCGGCACGCCCAGCTGCTGGCCGTCCTCGGCGAGTCCCTGCGCGGGCCCCTGGAGGAGCTGCGCGGGGAGCTGGCCACGCTGGCCGCCGACGACGCGGGACAGCTGTGGCCCGAGGCCAACCAGCTGCTGCACCACCTGGCCGCCGGATACTCCCGGATGACCGCGCTGGTCGACAACGTGCTCGGCTTCCAGCGGCTCGACGCGGGCGCCGAGAAGCTCAGGAAGAAGAAGGTCCTGATCGACGGGGTCGTCGCGGCCGGCATCGACGGCGCGGTCGAGCTGATCGGCCCGGGCCGCGTGCAGTTCGCCGTCCACGCGCCGACCATCGAGGCCGAGGTGGACGCCGAGCGGATCGCGGGCGCCCTCGCGCACCTGGTCGCGGACGTCGCCGGGGTGGACGCCACGGGCAAGACCCGTCAGGGCAGCGGGTACAGCGACTCGACGATCGTCGTGGCCGCCGCGCAGCGGGGCGAGGTCGTACGGATCGAGGTGCGCGGGCCGTACGAGGGCGGCAACCCGGTGCACGAGCCGATCGTGCGGGGCGTCGTGGCCGCGCACGGGGGTGTGCTGCAGACGGTGGAGGTGCCGGGCGCGCCCGGCGGTGCGTACGTACTGGAGCTGCCGCTGGGCGCGGGAGCCGGAACGGTGACGCTGCCGGAGCCGGAGCCGGAGCCCGAGCCCGCGAAGGAGCCGGCGGCCGCCGAGGGCGCGGGCAAGGGCCCCGCCGGCCGGCGGGCCCGGCGCGGTGTGGACGCGTTCCTGGAAGACGCGGCCGAGGAGTCGAAGGCGAGCGGCGCCGCCGAGGGCGGGAGCGCGCTGGCGCTGCCGTCCGGGCGGCGGCGGGCGGGCGAGGCCGGTGCCGTCGACGCCGCGGCTCCCGAGCTCGCGCAGTCCCCGGTGAACCCGGCGGGCTTGGGCACCGGACGCCGGCGCGGCCGGGACGGCGACGGCAGCGGAACGGGCAGCGGCGAGGGCGGCCCCGGCCGGCCCGTGCCCCCGCAGGGCACCGCCATGCCCGCGCTCCCGCCGGTGCCGCAGGGGCCCGCCGGCTCCGGCCGCGGTCCCGGTGTGGCCCCGATGCCGCCGGGCTCCCCGGTGCAGCCGGGCGCGCCGGTGCCGCCCGTACCGCCGATGCCCGCCGTGCCGCCGGTTCCGGTGACCGAGCATCCCGCCGGGCGGCGGCGCGCCCTGGGTGCGGCCTCCGCGCCGCAACCCGGCGGTCCCGTGCCCGCGACGGGCCTCGGCCCGGCTCCGGCCGCCGCCCCGCAGGCCCCCGTACGGCCCATCGCCCCCGAGGGCGGCTTCGCGCTGCCCGCCGGCCCGACCCCGGCAGCGGCTCCGGCGTCGGCTCCGGCCGCAGCCCCCGCGCAGAGCCCCGCCATGGCCGGTCCGGCCCCCGCTCCCGGTGAGGCCGAGGGCGACGCCCCGGCCGGGCGGCGCGGGCGCCGGGTGCTGGGTGCGCCCGCCGCCGAGCCCTCGGCCCCCGCCGCGCAGCCGGCCGCGGCCGACGAGGAGCCCGTACCGCCGACCGGTCGGCGGCGTGCGCTGCCCGCCACTCCGGCCTGGCCGGTCCCGGCGGCCCGTACCGCTCCCGAGGACGAGGAGGCCGCCGGCCCGGTGGCCGTGCCCGGGGCCCGGCAGCCCAAGGACGCCCCGGCGGAGGCCGCGCAGCCGATCAGCGTGCGCGCCCTCGGCACGCTCGGCCAGGGCATCTCGGTCGACTCCGGAAGCACCAATGGCGCGGGCGGTACGGGTGGCTCCGGCCGCCGTCGCCGGCTCGCCGAGCCCGCGCCCCCGGGACGGGCGTTCGCGATAGGAGCCCCCGAGGCGGGCGCCGACGAAGGCCCCGAGCCGTTGGACGGGCCCGGGGGCGCCGTCGAGGTCGTCAACCGGCCCGTACCGCAGCCCGTGGACGACGAGCTGCCTCCGGAGCCCCTGGACAACCCGCGCCGCCTGCTGGTGTGGCCGGCGCCCGATGTCCAGACCCAGCAGGCGCTCAGCGACCGCGGCTACCGCCCGGTGATCGTGCACTGCCGCGAGGAGGTGGACGCGCAGATCGCCGCGTTCCCCGCGGCGCTGTTCGTGGACCCGCTGACGGGGCCGATCACCCGGACCGCCCTGCAGTCCCTGCGCCAGGCCGCGGTGGCCGCCGAGGTCCCCGTACTGGTCACGGCCGGGCTGGGGCACGCCACGCGCGAGGCGGCGTACGGGGCCGACCCGGCCGTCCTCCTCAAGGCGCTCGCGCCGCGCGACAGCGAGCAGCACCCTTCCCGGGTGCTGCTGATCGAGGAGCACGACGAGATCGCGACGGCGCTGACGGCCGCCCTGGAACGGCGTGGCCTCCAGGTCGCACGGGCGGGCGCGGACACCGACGCGGTGGAGCTGGCGACGCGGATGCGGCCCAACCTGGTGGTCATGGACCTCATGCAGGTCCGGCGCCGGCGGGCCGGGATCGTGGACTGGCTGCGCGCCAACGGGCTGCTCAACCGGACCCCGCTGGTGGTCTACACGGCCACGGGGATCGAGCCGGCCGAACTGCCGCGGCTGGCCTCCGGGGAGAGCGTGCTCTTCCTCGCGGAGCGGGCCACCACGGCGGACGTCCAGGGCCGCATCGTGGATCTGCTCGCCAAGATCGGCACGAACTAGTCATCCTGGCCCGATGGCCATCATCGACACGAGCGAGCAGACCGTCCCCGCCGACAACGGGGAGGTGAACCTGCTCATAGCCCGGCAGGTGGAGCCGGGCCACGAGGAGGCGTTCGAGGCCTGGGCCCACGGCATCCTGGAGACGGCCGCGACCTTCCCCGGGCATCTGGGGTACGGACTGTTCCGTCCGGCGGCGGACGGCGGGCCGTGGTTCCTGGTCCACCGCTTCCGGGACCACGCGGCCTTCCAGCGGTGGCAGGACTCCGCCGAGCGGGCCCAGTGGTTCTCCAACTGCCTGGGCCACCACCACACCGAGATAGCCCGGCGCGAACTCCACGGCATGGAGACCTGGTTCGCCAAGCCGGGTACGACCCGGCCCGCGCCGCCGCGCTGGAAGATGGCGATCAGCTCGGGGCTGGCCATCTTCCCGATCTCGCTCGCCGGCAACGCGGTGCTCGGGCCGTACCTGGTGAACCTGCACTTCGTCCTGCGGACGGCCGCCTTCGCCGTCGTCTTCAGCACGCTGATGACCTACCTGGCGATGCCGGCCGTCAGCAGGCTGCTGCGGCCCTGGCTGACGAAGGCCGGCCAGGGCTGAGCAAGGCTTCGCGCCTCGGTCGAGTCGGCCGCTTCAGCCGAGCTTGGTGACCTTCGCTTCAGCCGAGCTTGGTGACGTCCAGCTCGCCGTCCGCGTACTGCTTCCGTATGACCTTCTTGTCGAACTTGCCGACGCTGGTCTTCGGGACGGCCGCGACGGTCGTCCAGCGCTCGGGCAGCTGCCACTTGGCGATGGACTGGCCGAGGAAGACGCGCAGCCCGTCGTAGTCCACGGTCGCGCCCTCCTTGAGGACGACGGTGGCCAGCGGGCGCTCGCCCCACTTGTCGTCCGGGACGGCGACGACCGCCGCCTCGGCGACCTCGGGGTGCGCCATCAGCGCGTTCTCCAGCTCCACGCTGGAGATCCACTCGCCGCCGGACTTGATGACGTCCTTGGCCCGGTCGGTCAGCGTGAGGAACCCGTCGGGGCTGATCACACCGACGTCGCCGGTCTTGAGCCAGCCGTCCGCGCTGAACTTGTCCTCGGGGCGCAGCGGTTCACCGGCGGCTCCGCCGTAGTAGGAGCCCGCGATCCAGGTACCGCGTACTTCGAGCTCGCCCGCCGACTCGCCGTCCCAGGGCAGGATGTCGCCCCCGGGACCCACCAGACGCGGCTCGACGCCCGCCGGGAAGCGGCCCTGGGTGATCCGGTACGGCCACTGCTCCTCGGCGCTCAGGCCGGCCGGCGGGTGCGCCATGGTGCCCAGCGGGGAGGTCTCGGTCATGCCCCAGGCGTGGCAGAGGCGGACGCCGAGCTTGTCGTAGGCCTCCATCAGGGAGGGCGGACAGGCCGCGCCGCCGATGGTGACCTGCTTCATCGAGGTCAGGTCGCGCGGGTTGGCGGTGACCTCGGCGAGCAGGCCCTGCCAGATGGTGGGGACGGCCGCGGCGTGCGTGGGCTTCTCCCGCTCGATCATCTCTGCGAGCGGGGCGGGCTGGAGGAAGCGGTCCGGCATCAGCATGTTGATGCCGGTCATGAACACCGCGTGCGGCAGGCCCCAGGCGTTGACGTGGAACTGCGGGACCACGACGAGGGTGGTGTCGTGGTCGGTCAGGCCCATCGACTCGGCCATGTTGACCTGCATGGAGTGCAGGTAGATCGAGCGGTGGGAGTAGACGACGCCCTTCGGGTCGCCGGTGGTGCCGGAGGTGTAGCACATGGCGGCGGCCTGGCGCTCGTCCAGCTCCGGCCAGTCGTACGAGGTCGCGCGGTCCGCGATCAGCTCCTCGTAGTCGTGGACGCGGAAGCCGCGCTCCTGCGCGAGGGCTTCGAGGCCGGAGCGGTCACCGATGCCGGAGACGACCACGTGCTCGACGGTCGGCAGGTGCGGCAGCAGCGGGACCAGCAGCGGCAGCAGGGTCCCGTTGACCAGCACGACCCGGTCGACCGCGTGGTTGACGATGAAGACCAGCTGCTCGGGAGGCAGGCGCAGGTTGAGGGTGTGGAGTACGGAACCCATGGAGGGGATCGCGAAGTACGCCTCGACGTGCTCCGCGTTGTTCCACATCAGGGTCGCCACCCGGTCGTCCTGCTGGACGCCCAGTTCGTCGCGCAGGGCGTTGGCGAGGCGGGTGGCGCGGGTACCGATCTCGGCGAAGCTGCGACGGTGCGGCTCGGCCTCCCCGGTCCAGGTCGTGACCTGGGACTTCCCGTGGATCGTCATCCCGTGCTGGAGTATGCGGGTGACGAGGAGCGGTACGTCCTGCATGGTGCTCAGCAAAGCGTCCTCCCGGTGAGCGCTGCGGCGCTGCGGCGGCTACGGATGCTGCCGATTCTGCGCACGTACCGGTCGGCATGTCACTACCCGGGGGTACAAACACGGCAACCAATCGCCGACGTTTCACGTGAAACACCGATGTTTCACGTGAAACATGGGCCGGTTCAGCGGACCGGGGTGAGCTCCGGGTCCTCGCGGAGCTTGACCAGAGCGCGCGAGACGGCGCTCTTGACCGTGCCGATCGAGACCCCGAGGAGTTCGGCGGTCTGGGCCTCGCTCAAGTCCTCGTAGTAGCGCAGGACGACCATCGCGCGCTGCCGGTCGGGGAGCCGGGTCACCGCTCGCCACATCGCGTCGCGCAGCGCCTGCGCCTCGGCGGGGTCGGATGCGGGTGTCTCCTCGGGTTCCGGGAGCTCGTCGCAGGCGAACTCGTCGACCTTGCGCTTGCGCCACTGGGAGGTACGGGTGTTGACCAGGGCCCGCCGGACGTAGCCGTCGAGGGCGCGGTGGTCCTCGATGCGGTCCCACGCGACGTACGTCTTGGCGAGGGCCGTCTGGAGCAGGTCCTCGGCATCGCACGGGTTGGCGGTGAGCGAGCGCGCGGTGCGCATCAGGACCGAGCCGCGGGTCCGGACGTACGCCGAGAACGACGGGTACGGCGTCGGGTTCGAGGCGAGCGTGCACACAGGCGTGGTCATGGCTCCACGCTAGAAGCGCGGTCCGGACCTGGGATCGGCCGCAAGTGCCGAAGCTGGATCCATCTCAGGTTGTAGGCAGGGGGCCTGCCCCACCTCCTGAAGGTGGAGGAGGGGCAGGCCGAAGGCGGCCTTGGGACAGGCCGCGGGTCCCGGCGCCGGGGTCGGCCGGGGACCGGCGCGCGGCTCCGGGCTCAGCCGTCGGCGCCGAGGATCAGTCCGGACGTCGGTACCCCGGTCCCGGCCGTGACCAGGGCACGGGCGGCGCCCGCCACCTGGTTCACGGAGGTGCCGCGCAGCTGGCGGACCGCCTCGGCGATGCCGTTCATGCCGTGCAGGTACGCCTCCCCGAGCTGGCCGCCGTGGGTGTTGAGCGGCAGCGCGTCCGCGGCCACGAACTCGGCGGCCTCGCCGGGCTTGCAGAAGCCGAACTCCTCGAGCTGCATCAGGACGAACGGGGTGAAGTGGTCGTAGAGGATGCCGACGTCGATGTCCGAGGGCCGCAGTCCGCTGGTCCGCCACAGCTGCCGGGCCACCACGTCCATCTCCGGCAGCCCGGTGAGGTCGTCGCGGTAGAAGGAGGTCATGCCCTCCTGACGGCGTCCGGCGCCCTGCGCGGCCGCGGTGATGACGGCGGGCGCGTGGCGCAGGTCCCGGGCGCGCTCGGTGCTGGTGACGATCAGCGCCTGGCCGCCGTCCGTCTCCTGGCAGCAGTCCAGCAGCCGCAGCGGTTCGACGATCCAGCGCGAGGCGGCGTGGTCGGCGAGGGTGATGGGCCTGCCGTGGAAATACGCGGCGGGGTTGTTCGCCGCGTGCCGGCGGTCGGTGACCGCGACGTGGCCGAAGGCCTCGGGGGTCAGGTTGTAGGTGTGCAGATAGCGCTGTGCGGTCATGGCCACCCAGGAGGCGGGGGTCAGCAGCCCCCAGGGCAGCGACCAGCCGAGCGCCGCGCCCTCCGCCGAGGGCTCGCGCTGCTGCACGCCGGAGCCGAAGCGGCGGCCGGAGCGCTCGTTGAAGGCGCGGTAGCAGACCACGACCTCCGCGACCCCGGTGGCGACGGCGAGGGCGGCCTGCTGGACCGTGGCGCAGGCCGCGCCGCCGCCGTAGTGGATGCGGGAGAAGAAGGAGAGGTCCCCGATGCCGGCGGCCTGGGCCACGGTGATCTCGGGGCTGGTGTCCATGGTGAACGTGACCATGCCGTCGACGTCGGCGGGGGACAGCCCGGCGTCGTCGAGGGCTGTGTGGACGGCTTCGACGGCGAGCCGCAGCTCGCTGCGGCCGGAGTCCTTGGAGAACTCGGTCGCGCCGATACCGGCGATGGCGGCGCGCCCGCCGAGCGTGTCGCGGTGCCGGACGCTCATGCCGCCACCTCCGCGGAGGCCGCGGCCGTGCCCGTGGCCGCGCCCGTGCCCATGCCGGTCACCGTGACCGTGACCGTGCCGGTGACGTGGTGGCCGATGCCGTTGGCGCCGACGACCCGGATCTCCACCCGGTCCCCGTCGACGGCGACCACGGTGCCGGTCAGGACCATGGTGTCGCCCGGGTAGTTGGGGGCGCCGAGCCGGATGGCCACCTTGCGCAGGACGGCGCCCGGCCCGAGGCGGTCGGTGATGTACCGGCCGACCAGGCCGTTGGTCGTCAGGATGTTCATGAAGATGTCCGGGGAGCCCTTCTCGCGCGCGAGCGAGGCGTCGTGGTGGACGTCCTGGTAGTCGCGCGAGGCGATCGCGCCCGCGACGATCAGCGTGCGCGTCACCGGTATCTCCAGCGGCGCCAGTGTGTCGCCGACGTTCATGCGTCGTCCCCCTCGGATGCTGCGTGGTCGGACAGGAGCGCGCCCAGCTCGGCCAGCAGCTCGCTGCCGCAGCCCAGGTACGCGTCCAGCTGGCGCCCCCAGAGGAAGTGCCGGTGGACGGGATGGTCCAGGTCGGCGCCCATCCCGCCGTGCAGGTGCTGGCCCGCGTGCACGACCCGTTTGCCCGCCTCCGAGGCCCACCAGGCCGCGGTCAGGGCGTGCTCGCGCGCCGGAAGTCCCTCGTCGATCCGCCAGGCCGCCTCGTACGCGGTGACCCGGATCGCCTCGGTGTCCATGTACGCGTCGGCCGCGCGCAGCATGACCCCCTGGTTCGTGGAGAGCGGCCGGCCGAACTGCTCACGGGTGGAGGTGTACTCGACCGCACGGGCCAGGGAGCCGGCGCAGACCCCCGCCTGGAGCCCGGCGAAGGCGGTGCGGGCGGTGGCCAGGACCTCTTCGTAGGCCCGGCCGTCCCCGAGCCGTTCGGCCTCGGTCCCGGCCAGGGTGAGCCGCCCCGCCGACCAGGGGGCGGTGGTCTCCACCTCGGGCGTCCCGACGCCCGGTGCGTCCGTCCGTACGAGCCACAGGGCCCGGTCGGCGTCCGGGACCAGCACGTGGGTGGCATCGCGCAGCCAGGGCACGACGGGGGCCGTCCCGGTCAGCCGGCCGTCCGGCGAGGCGGTGATGCAGCCGCGGGCCGGGAAGGCGCCGGTGGCCACCGCCTCGCCCGAGCCCAGGGCGGGCAGCAGCCGGGCGCGCTGCTCGGCGCTGCCGTGCGCGGCGACGGGCAGGATCCCGTACGCGCAGGTGGCGGCGTACGGGACCTGCGCGGTGGTGCGGCCCTGCTCCTCCAGCAGCAGCACCAGGCCGAGCAGGCCGACGTCCTCCACCGCGGCGGTCAGTCCGGCGGCGGTGAGGGCCTTCCACAGCTCGGCGTCGCTGCCGGTGCCGACCGCGGCGAGGCGTTCGTGGGTGGCGAGGTCGCGGAAGATCCGGGCGGCGAGCCCGGCCGCCTCGGCCTGCTCCTCGGTGGGGTGGAAGTCCATCAGCCCTCGCTCCCTCGGAAGACCGGCAGTTCCAGCTCCTCGTCGGCCCGCAGGAACTCCAGGTGCACGGGCATCCCGATGCGGACCTTGTCGTACGGGACGCCGGTGATGTTGCTGACCATCCGGACGCCCTCGGCGAGTTCGACGAGCGCCACCGCGTACGGACCCGCCGCGGCAGCGGCATGTTCATGCGCGGTGAAGGCGGGGAAGGGCGGGTGGTGCATGACGACGTAGCTGAACACCGTGCCGGCGCCGGAGGCCTCGACGGTGTCCCAGTCCAGGCTCGCGCAGGTGTTGCAGCCGGGCAGCCAGGGGAAGCGGAGGGTCCCGCAGGCGGTGCAGCGCTGGATCAGCAGCTTGTGGTCCGCGACCCCGTCCCAGAAGCCCTGGTTGTCTCGGTTGACCACGGGGCGGGGGCGCCGGGCCGCGGGCTTCTTCTCGCGCGGGCCGGCGGGCGCGTACTTGAGGATCCGGAAGCGGTGGGTCCCGGCGAGTTCACCGTCCGCGCGGACGTCCATGCGGGTGGTCACGAAGTGGCCGGTGCCCAGCTTGGTCGTCTTGCGCGGGGACACGGACTCGATGACGGCGTCGTAGGTGACCCTGTCGCCGGGGCGCAGCGGGCGCAGGTACTCCTGCTCGCAGTCGGTCGCCACGACGGAGGTGCAGCCCGCGCCGTCGAGCAGGGCGAGGAGCTCGTCGTAGGCGGAGGAGCGGTCGCCGTGCCCGGAGAGCCCGCCCATCGTCCAGGCCTGGAGCATGGTGGGCGGGGCGATGGCGTCCGGGCCGGTGTAGGCGGGGTCGGCATCGCCCATCGCCTCGCACCAGTGGCGGATCATCGGCTGGTTGACCGGGTCCTTGCCCTGGCCCGCGGTGGCGGCGGGCCGCCCTTCGAAGGACGTGAGCAGTGCGTGGAACCGGGCGGCCTCCTCCGCGTCCGCCCCGGCGCCCGCTCCCGTATTCGCTGCCGTGTCCGCTGCCTGCTCCGGCGTGGCGGTCATCGCTTCCTTCCCTTCATGCCGAGCCGCATCATGGCGACGATCTCCCGCTGGACCTCGCTGACCCCGCCGCCGAAGGTGTTGATCTGCGCCGCCCGGTTCATCCGCTCCAGCTCGCCGCCGGCGAAGGCCGCGGGCCCGCGTACGAGCGCCTCCTCGCCCACCACCTCCTGGCACATCCGGTACACCTCGACGGTGGACTCGGTGCCGAGGAACTTCACCCCGCTGGCGTCGCCGGGGGCCAGGGTGCCGGCGCCCACGTCCTGGACGAGGCGCCAGTTGAGGAGGCGTACGGCGGCCAGCCGGGCATGGGCCTCGGCGAGCCGGGACTGCACCCAGGGCCGGTCGGCGGGACGCTCACCGGTGACCGGATCGGGGGTGCGGGCGTGGCGCAGCGCGCTCGTGTAGAAGTCCTCGGCCTGCATGCCGATGGCGGCGAGGGCCACGCGCTCGTGGTTGAGCTGGTTGGTGATCAGTCCCCAGCCGCCGTGCTCGGGGCCGACGAGGTTCCCGGCGGGCACGCGGAGCCCGTCGTAGTACGTCGACGTGGTCGTGAGGCCTCCGACCGTCTCGATCGGGGTCCACGCGAACCCGGGGGCATCGGTGGGCACCAGGATGATCGAGATGCCCTTGTGCTTGGGGGCGTCGGGATCGGTGCGGCAGGCGAGCCAGATCCAGTCGGCGTTCTGGGCGTTGGAGGTGAAGATCTTCTGCCCGTCGACGAGCCAGTCGGCTCCGTCGCGTACGGCGCGGGTGCGCAGAGAGGCCAGGTCGGTGCCCGCCTCGGGCTCCGAGTAGCCGATGGCGAAGACGATCTCGCCGCTGAGGATCCGGGGGAGGAAGTAGTCCTTCTGCTCCGGGGTCCCGTACTTCATCAGGGTCGGGCCGACGGTGTTGAGGGTGACCATGGAGACAGGGGCGCCGGCCCGGTAGGCCTCGTCGAAGAACACGAACTGCTCTTCGGGGCCGCGCCCTTGGCCGCCGTACTCGACGGGCCAGCCGAGGCCGAGCAGTCCGTCGGCGCCGATGCGGCGCAGCAGTGCGCGCTGGGCGGCGGGGTCCTCGGGGGGCCCGTCCGGCAGCAGATCGTGGAAGTACTCCCGCAGTTCGGCGCGCAGCCGCAACTGGCCTTCGGTCGGGGCGAGGTGCACGGCGCTGGCCTCCCGGCATCACATCATCGAGTGAACCTGACTGTCCGTCAGATTCACCGTGGATGTCAAGGTCGGGAGAGTCCACGAGGGGCCGCGCACGGACGCGCGAGGGCGCCTGCCCCACCGGACCCCAGCCGGTCCGGTGGCACAGACGCCCTCAAGACTCAGAGGACTCGGGGAGCGCCTACCACCAGGGGTGGAAGTTGGCCGCGATGTTGCCCTGCTGGATCGCCGTGAAGGCCGAGCCGTTGACCTGCGCGGTGTTGTTCTGGTTGGACGCACCGGAGCCGGTCGCAACCTGCTGGGAAGTCGACGAGTTGCCGCTGTTGTTCCCGCCGACACCGCTGCCGATGATGCTGGCGACGCTCGCATTCGATCCGTCGTTCGCGAAGGAGCCGTTGTCGGCCGAGGCCACACCGCCGAAGAGGGAAACGGCGAGGGGGAGAGCGGCGACGGCGGCGATGACGCGGGCGGTACGGATGCTTGCCATGGTCTGAATCCTCCAGAAAAGCGAAGTGGGGGTTGCTCCAAGGCAGTTGGCCGACCGCCTCGGTCGTTGCGTGGTGACGACGTCGCGACACCAGAGTTGCCCACCGAATCCCCGGCGAACCAGGCCGGAGTCCACGATTCCCTCGCAAGTATGAGCAACATCGGATAAACCTCATTCGCACGCCAACGCCGCTGGTCAGCGCGCCGGAGGCGGCCGAAACCCCCGCCGGATCTGAGCTGAAACGTTCCCTCAAACTCGTGTGCGCCGGACATGCCGAAAAGGGCCGCTCTGTCCGGGAACCCCACCGTCTCCCGGGCCTGCGGCCCTGCAATGTCAGGCTTCACGCCCCCTGCGCGCCCCCGGCGCACGCCGGGGCCATCTCACCGTGCCCCGCTCCGGGGCACATCACCGGCGCGATCCGCGGCCGCGACCTGCCGACCGGGCTCCAGCGCCTACTGCTGCCGTTACTGCTCTCTCGACTGCCTACTGTGCCGTGCCAAGCGCGTGACGCCGTACGGGCGCTACGCGACCAGGTCGAGCTCCTCGCGACCGACTCCGGCGGTGCTGCCGGCCAGGGACGCGGCGGCGGTCGTCGAGCGGCGGACGGACGGGGCCTTGCCGTGCGCCTCGGCGCGGATCCGCTGCTTGATGGTCGGCGGGAGCGAACCGCCCCGCATCATCGCCCGCCAGCTCCGCCGGCCCATCGGCCGGGCCGGCCGACGCACAGCGGCGGTGGCCGCGCGGCGGGAGGGAGCGGGAGCGGCGGCGGTGGAGGCGACGGCCGGCGCGGCCTTGGCGCCGAACCCGAGGGAGGCGAGGAGCGCGACGACGACGGCGACGACTGCGGTCCAGAGCGACGTGACGGTGATGCGGTGAGCCATGACGAGGTCCTTCGTTTCGCGATGTTCCGACGGGCGGATCTGCATACATTCGTCATGATGTGGTCGCAACCGCAGCGCCCCCACAACGCGCGCCGATCTTCCGACAAACACCACTCAAAGGGCCTAGCGGGTGCCTTGCGCCTACCGTGGCGGCATGGACACCCCCCTGGAACTCGCGCCCTGGACAGAAGGCGATTTCTGGCTGCTGCTGCGCAAGAACGAGCCCGTCATGACCGAACATCTCGGCGGCCCGGAGACCGAAGCCAAGCTCAAGGACCGCCATCAGCGGTATCTGGCGCTGAGCGCCCGCGAGCCGGCGGCCGGACGGGTGTTCCGGATCGTCGCCGAGGGCGAGAGCGTGGGCACGATCGCCTTCTGGGAGCGCATATGGAAGGGCGAGGAGGTCTACGAGACCGGGTGGGGCGTCCTCCCCGAGTTCCAGGGCCGAGGCCTCGCCGCGAAGGCGGCCCGCGCGGTCATCGCCCACGCGGCCGCCCACGGCACGCGCCGCCACCTCCACGCCTTCCCGTCCGTCGAACACGGGGCATCCAACGCGGTCTGCCGCACGGCCGGCTTCGTACTGCTCGGCGAGACCCGCTTCGAGTACCCGCCCGGCCAGTGGCACACGAGCAATGACTGGCGGGCGGTGCTGGCCGGGTGAAACAGGCCGCATGACGAGAGAGGCCAAAGCGGCACCAAACGACGCCGGGTCACTACGATCTGCTCCATTTTACGAGCAGGGCCTCAGCGGATGGCGGGACAAGTCCGTTAGCGCCCACGAGAACGGCCCCTGACCGTCTTGGCTGGTCAGGGGCCGCTCATCTGCGGTGGGTGTGGGATTTGAACCCACGGTGACTCGCGCCACGACGGTTTTCAAGACCGTTCCCTTAGGCCGCTCGGGCAACCCACCTGGCCGGTACAGAGTACCGGCAGGTGGGGGGCGGCTGGGTCAGGAATTCTGGGCCTTGTCGTAGGCCGCCTTGGCCTCGTTGCCGAAGTACGGGCCGAACATCCGGTTCGGCAGGAACGTGTAGCCGAAGCTGTTCACCGAGACCTGGGTGCCCAGGCCCGTGGCCTCGTTGAAGTCCTGGAACCAGGGGCCGCCGCTGGAGCCGCCGGTCATGTTGCAGCCCAGGCCGTGGTCCTTGGTCAGCAGGAAGTCCTTGCCGGTGTTCCCGCTGCAGTAGACCAGCTTGGTGCCGTCGTACGGGGCGGCCGCCGGGAACCCGAAGGAGTACATCTTCTTGTTGTAGCCGCCGTTGAACGCGATCCCCTGGGCGCCGACGACCTGGCTGAGCTTCTGGCCGTTCAGCGGGGCCACGACGGCGAGGCCGACGTCCATGTTCATGTCCTCGCTGGCGGCCCACTGGTCCGTCGCGAAGGTCTTGGTGGCCGACCACTGCCCGTAGGGGGCGTTCCCGTTGTCGTACGCGGGTACGAAGATCCAGTTGGTGTGCCAGGCGCCCTGGTACTTCACGCAGTGGCCGGCGGTGATGACCGTGCTGCCGTTGGCACTGGTGATCGAGTCGCCGGAGCAGGACGCCGTGCGGTCGCCGAAGGTGAAGAAGACCCGGCCCGAGGTCTTGACCACCGCCCCGCCGCCCGTCCAGGCGCCGCCCGCCTGCGGGAACGACGTCGGGGAGGCCGCCGCGGCGGATGCCGCCGTCGGGGCGACCAGCGTGGGCCGTGCGGCGGCCGCGACCGGCGCCCGCCCGGTCCCCGGCGCCGCCGTCACGTCCAGCGGGGTGGCGCCGCGCATCCGCTCGGCGGTCCAGAAACCCTGGGTGTGCTGCTGCCTGAACGAGGCCGGGGAGTCGGCTGCGGCCGAGGGGGCGGCGGCCGTCAGCGCGCCCGCGATCAGGGCGCCCGCCGCCATGAGGACCGATGCTGCCGTGCGATGACGATTCACGCAGGACTCCTTCTGCCGTGCCCGGTCCCGTCGGAACGGGCAGGGTGGGGGTGAAGAGCTGTCGGTGCGGATCGGCCGCAGGGTCGCACGTGCGGCACGAGAAGTCAGGAGACGGTCGGAACGTTCGGTCGGTTCCGGCCAGGAATTGGCCAACTCCCTTCGATGCACCGGATGCACCCGATGGACTCGATGGACCACGGGAGCCGGCCCGCTGACGTCATACCGTCAGCAGCACGCCCGCGTACGAGACCCCGGCCACCACCAGCCAGGCCCCGAGCCCCAGTACCGCGGCCCGGCCGCCGGTCCGGGCCAGCCGGGGGAGGTCCACCGCGCTGCCCAGCCCGAACAGGGCCGCAGCCAGCAGCAGTTCCTGCGCCGTGTGTGCCCAGTCGAGTGCCGCTTCGGGCAGCACCCCGGTGGCGCGCAGCGCGGCTGCGGCCAGGAACCCGGCCACGAACAGCGGGACCGGCGCCGGGCGGCGTCCCGAGGGCATGCGCACACCCTGCCGCCGGGCCCGTACGGAGAAGGCCACCGCGGCGACCAGCGGAGCCAGCAGGGCCACCCGCATCAGCTTGACCAGGACGGCCTCGCCGAGTGCGCCCGGGCCTGCGGTCTGGGCGGTGGCCACCACCTGGCCGACGTCGTGGACGCTCGCGCCGACCCAGCGTCCGAAGGCCGGATCCGAGAGCCCCAACGGGCCCTGGAGGAGCGGGAGGACCGCGATGGCCAGTGTCCCGCACAGGGTCACCAGCGCCACCGAGGCGGCCACGTCCTCCTCGTCGCTGCCCGACACCTGGCTCACCGCGCCGATGGCCGAGGCCCCGCAGATCGAGTACCCGGTGGCGATCAGCAGCGGCTGGTCGCCCGGGAGCCCGAGCCTGCGACCCAGCCAGAGGGTGCCGAAGAAGGTGGCGGCGACCACCGCGGCCACCATCGCCACCGTGGCCCAGCCCAGCCGGAGCACCTGGTCCAGCCCCAGGCCGAGGCCCAGCAGGACGATGCCGATCCGCATCAGCCGCCGACCGGCCAGCGAGAGGCCCGGGCGGGCTGCTCCCCGTACGACTTCCCGTATGCCCGGGAGATGGGCCACCGCGATGCCGAGCACCACCGACGCGGTCAGCATGGGTACCGCGGGCACCAGCCGGTGCACGCACCACGCCACCAGCACTCCGGCGGCCGCCATTCCCAACCCCGGCCAGGACGAGGATGTTTCACGTGAAACATGCCCGGCACCCTCGGTATCCGCCCCGCGTACAGGGCGGTTCAGCAGCGCCATCAGTCTGTGGGAAGCGTGTAGACGCGGCGGACGCTGCTGCCCAGGCGGATGACATCGGCTCCGTAGACGTGCAGGGATATCGCCGTGGTGCGACAGGAGTTGTAGACCTTGTGGATATCGCCGGGCGGGGCGAATCCGCAGACGTCACCGGGGCCGTTGACCACGTGCTCGGTCGCCACCAGCCGGGCGCAGCTGTCCCCCGTCGCGGGGGCCAGCCGGTAGCGGAGCTCGCTCTCCTCGCCCTCGTGCACCCCGGCCACGCACCAGGAGACGTGGTCGTGGATGGCGGTCTCCTGGCCGGGCATCCACACCAGCGCGACCACCGAGAAGCTGCCGTCCGGCTCTGCGTGCAGGACGTGCTGCCGGTACCGGTCGGGGTCCCCCTCGCGCTGCTCGGGAGTGAGCAGATCGGGCGTGCCCAGGTGCGGGGCGACGCGCTCGCCGACGAGGTAGGCGGTCAGGTCCGGGGCCAGCCCCCGGTCCACGACCGTACGGATCTCACTGACGAGGGCGGCCATCCTCGCGGTCGTACGGGCCGGCGTGGTGGTGGTCATATGGGCAGCGTCGAGCAGCCGACCCATCACGTCCAACGACAGTTCTCACCTGAAATCCCAAGCACTGCTTATGGATTCGGGGAAGAGACCACCCGGCGGTCAGCAGCCGACGCGGTTCGAAGCCACGTGCTTGAGCGCGTTGAGGACCGCGGAGGTCGCCGGGATGCGCAGATGGTCGCGGTAGACGTACGCGGCGATGTGCCGGCGGGCGGCGGGCTGGAGCGGCCTTCCGCACACCTTGCTCAGGGAGAGGGAGGGCAGCACGAGCGCGGGCATCATCGCCACGCCGAGCCCTTGTCCGACCATGCTCTGCACGACCAGGTTGTCGTCCGTGGCGAACCGGATGTCGGGCACGAAGCCCAGCTCGGCGCACTCGTGCAGCAGGTTCGCCCGGCAGCGCGGGCAGCCGGCGATCCACCGCTCCTCCGCGAGGTCGGCCAGGTGCACGGCCCGCCGCCGGGCCAGCGGGTGCCCGGTCGGGAGCAGCACGGTCAGCTGGTCCTCCAGCAGCCGCACCTCGGCGACCTCCTCCGGGACCTCCTCGTGGAGCCCGGGATAGGTGAAGGCCAGGGTGATGTCGCACTCCCCGCGCTCCAGTCGGCGCAGCGACTCCGGGGGCTCACCCTCCAACAGCTCGACCTGGATGCCCGGATGGTCCTTGGCCAGGTCACTCAGGGCCTCGGGGACCAGGGTGACGTTGGCGCTGGGGAAGCCGCAGAGCCGGACCCGCCCGGTGCGCAGGCGCGCGTACGCCTTGAGCTGCACCTCGGCGGCGGAGAGACTGCCGAGGATGGACTCGGCGTGCCGGGCCATGGACTCGCCGGCCTCGGTGAGCTGCATCTTGCGGCCGACCCGGGTGAAGAGCGGGGTGCCGACGGCGCGTTCGAGCGCCTTCATCTGCTGGGTGATCGCGGGCTGGGTGTACCCCAGAGCACGAGCGGCCGCCGAGTAGGACCCGGAGGCGACCACCTCGTGGAAAGTGCGTATGTGCCGCGAATCGAACACAAGGGAAGCATAAGCGGACGTTGGGAGGGGCCGTAGGCGTATTCGCGCCCACGGCCCCTCCCCATCAAGCCAGCGGTCCCGGTCCCTCGCGTACCGGGGCAGCCGTCGGCCGTCGTTACTTGTCGCCGACCCGCGAGCCGAGGGTGATGTCGACGGTGTTCGGCTTGCCGTCGCGCAGGTAGGTCAGCTTCACCACGTCGCCCGGCTTGTGCGTCCAGATCTCGCTGATGAGGGTCGGGCCGCTGTCGATCGGCTTGTCGCCGAACCGGGTGATGATGTCGCCGGGCTTGAGGCCCGCCTTGCCGGCCGGACCGTTGGGGTCGACCAGGTCGTTGGCGGGCGCGCCCTGCTCGGAGATCTTGGCGCCGTCGGTCTTGGACTGGAGGTCCACGGAGACCGAGATGATCGGGTAGACCGGCTTGCCGGTCTTGATCAGCGACTCGGCGACGTTCTTCGCCTGGTTGACCGGGATGGCGAAGCCGAGGCCGATGGATCCGGCCTGGCCGCCGCCGAAGCCGCCGTTGCCGGCCGACTGGATGGCGGAGTTGATGCCGATGACCGCGCCGTGCCCGTCGAGCAGCGGGCCGCCGGAGTTGCCGGGGTTGATCGAGGCGTCCGTCTGGAGCGCGCTCATGTACGAGTTCTTGCCGCCGGAGGCGTCGCCGGAGGCCACCGGGCGGTTCTTGGCGCTGACGATGCCGGTGGTGACCGTGTTGGACAGGCCGAAGGGGGCGCCGATCGCGATGGTCGAGTCGCCGACCGCGACCTTGTCGGAGTCGCCGAGCGGCAGCGGCTTGAGGCCGGACGGCGGGTTCTTCAGCTTGAGCACGGCCACGTCGTAGCCCTGGGCCCGGCCGACGACCTCGGCCTCGTACTTCTTGCCGTCGGAGAAGGTCGCGGACAGCTTGCCGCCGTTCGCGGCGGAGGCCACCACGTGGTTGTTGGTGAGGATGTGGCCCTGCTGGTCGTAGACGAAGCCGGTGCCGGTGCCGCCCTCGCCGTCGCCGGCCGAGGCCTCGATGGTGACGACGCTGGGCAGCGCGCCGGCGGCCAGGCCCGCGATCGAGCCGGCCTCCCGCTTGAGGTCCTTGGGGGTGTTGCCCGCGGTGACCGTGGTCGAGCCGACGCCGTTCTCGCTGCGCTCGGCGGCCCAGAAGCCGATGCCTCCGCCGACGCCGCCCGCGAGGAGCGCCGCCACGAGCACGGCGGCGATCATGCCGCCCCTGCCCTTCGGCTTGGCGGGCGGGAAGCCGTCGGTGGTCAGGGGCGCGCCCCAGCCGCCGCCGTCGTGGCCACCGCCCGAGCCGTACGCCGGGACCGCGGGCGGCGCGGGCGGCCAGCCCGCGGCGCCGTGAGCGGCCGGGGCCGGGGCCTGCGGCGCGGGAGCCTGGGCGTAGGCCGGGGCCGGTGCGGGGGCCGGGGTGGGCGGGATCTGCTGGGTCGGCTCCGTGCCGGGTGCGGGCGTCGGCGGGAGCTGCTGGGTGACCGGCTCCGCCGCCGGGGCCGCCGCGGCCGGTGCGGGTGCAGGCGCCTCGGGGGCAGGAGCGGCCACCGGGGGTGTGGACGGGGCCGCGGGGGGCGTCGGGGCCGCGGTGCCCTCGTTCTCGGTGCTCACAGCGCTCTTCTCCTCGTCACACACGGCTTCAGAAAAACTGGCGATTCGGCCCGACTGAACGTTCGACGTGCCGCACAAGTTCCTGGGAAAAGCCTTCCCCATGACCCGTCAGAGCACTGTAAGCCGGACCTGTGCGTCTCCCCCATTCTTTATATCGGGCATTCCGGGCGCATCCGCACGCCGGAGCCCGACACCCGGGGCCTTCTCGGTGGCACCATGACCCGGTGACCCACGCACTGCCGCCCATCCAGGTCGTCGCCCACCGCGGCGCCTCGGAGGATGCCCCCGAGCACACCCTGGCCGCCTACCGCAAGGCCATCGAGTACGGCGCCGACGCCCTCGAATGCGATGTCCGGCTCACCGCGGACGGCCATCTGGTGCTGGTCCACGACCGCCGGGTCAACCGCACCTCCAACGGCCGCGGCGCCGTTTCCGCCCTCGAACTGGCCGACCTCGCCGCGCTCGACTTCGGCTCCTGGAAGGACCGCGAGGAGTCCCCGGACTGGGACGCCGACCCCGAGCGCACCTCCGTGCTCACCCTGGAGCGGCTCCTGGAGCTGGTCTCGGACGCCGGCCGGCCGGTGCAGCTCGCCATCGAGACGAAGCATCCGACCCGCTGGGCCGGACAGGTGGAGGAGCGCCTCCTCTTCCTCCTCAAGCGGTTCGGGCTGGACGCGCCAGCCCCCGAGGGTCCGCACCCGGTCCGGGTCATGAGCTTCTCCGCGCGCTCCCTGCACCGGGTGCGGGCCTCCGCGCCGTCGATCCCGACCGTGTACCTGATGCAGTTCATCTCGCCCCGGATGCGCGACGGGCGGCTGCCGGCCGGGGTGCGGATCGCGGGTCCCGGGATGCGCATCGTGCGCAACCACCCCGGGTTCATCCGCAAGCTCCAGAGCGCGGGCCACTCCGTACACGTATGGACCGTGAACGAACCGGAAGACGTTCAGCTCTGCGCTGATCTGGGTGTGGAAGCAATCATCACGAACAGACCACGACAGGTTCTGTCACAGCTCGGGCGCTGACGTCCCCTTTTGCCCACCCGTCCCGCACGTCACGCACGTGACAGGGTGTGCACCGGCGCATCCGCTCCGCAATCGTTCGAGATGAATGCGTCAGAGGCCTCCGCCTGGTCGGTTTCCGGTCCAGGCCATTGGGGCATCCAGACCATGGCGTGGGGCTAAGGAGGTTCCGGGGGTGGCGTTGGTGGTGGCACAGGAGGTGCCCACGTCTTCGCGCATGGACGTATGCCATGGTCCTGCGGGCGTGGGCGAGGCGAGACGCCGCATGCGTGAGCAATTGCGTATGAGCGGGGTGTCCGAATCGGTCGTGGACGACGCCGTACTGATCCTTTCCGAACTGCTCAGCAACGCCTGCCGGCACGGCAGACCACTGGGCGCCGGAGAGATCGGGGACGGGGAGATACGCGCCGCGTGGCGCATCGACAAGGCGGGGCGGCTGACGGTCGAGGTCACGGACGGGGGCGGTCCCACCCGCCCGGTTCCGGCCACGCCCTCGGTCACCGCGCGCGGCGGCCGGGGGCTGAACATCATCAGCGCCCTCGCCCAGGACTGGGGTGTCCGGGACGGAGCGGCAGGCGAGGTCACCGTATGGGTGACGGTTGCGTGCGGGGCCCGGCACGAGGATTTCGCTACGCGCGTTGCGCCCCCGGCGATCGACTTCACCACGGCCTTCGACGACCTTCATCCGTGACCGGATCCTCGACCCGGATCCCTGACCCATCACGACCCGGATCCCGACCAGGATCCCGACCTGGATGACAACCCGGATGACGACCCGGATCCCTGACCCGGATCCCCGACCGCAACACCGGCCATCCGAACGAGCGGCCGCCGGGAGCGCACGCCGACCGTGCTCCCGGCCGCACCCTCCCGGTTGCGGCGGTACGAACGGCTAGGCTCGCGCCCAGACACAACGCCGTACCGCCGCAACCGGGAGACACCCACGATGGCCAAGAAGCGCCCCGCAGCGAAGACTGCAAAGCCGCAGCTCAAGAACGGGGAGATCCCGGTGGTGGGCGCACGCGAGCCCTGCCCCTGCGGATCCGGGCGCCGTTACAAGGCCTGCCACGGCGCAGCCGCCGCACACGCCGTCACCGAGCACGTGGCGCGCCCCTTCGAGGGCCTGCCCGGCGAGTGCGACTGGGTGGCGCTGCGCGAGCTCGTGCCCGCGGCGACCATCCCGCTCACGCTCAAGGGCGGCCTGCCCGAGGGCGTCCCGTCCGTCACGCTCGTGACCGTACTGCCGATGGCCTGGCCGGCGCTGCGCCGCGAGGACGGGTCCGTCCTGCTCGGCCTCCAGAACGACTCGACCACCGGGGACCTCGCCCGGGACATGGCCGACACCCTGGAGCGCGCGCTCGTCGCGGAACCGGGCACCCCGGTCGCTGCCCGCCGCGTTCCCGCCGAGGGTCCGCGACTTCAGGATCTCTTGGACACGGACGGCGTTTTCGAGCCGGTTGTGCACAGCGGCTTCGAATTCTGGATTCCGGATGCGGAGAGCGCCCAGAACGCCTCTCCGGAGATCGCGGCCTCCCTCGAGCGGGCCAACGCCGCCGCCATCCCGACCGTCAAGCTGGCCGGCGTGGACGCGGCCTACTGGTGCGAGACCCCGGACAAGAACCACCTGCGCTGGGTCATGCCGCACCCCGAGGAGAAGCTGCTCGACGCGCTCGCGCGGCTGCACGCCGCGGGCACCTCCTCGCTCGGCGAAGGCACCCGACTGGTCGGTTCGTTCCGGGCGCACGGTCTGATGGTCCCCGTCTGGGACCTGCCCACCGGAGTGACCGCCGACGACGTGGAGAAGCCCGCGGCGGAGTTCGCGGAGCGGCTGGCCACGGCCCTGGCCGCGGACGCCCCGCTGACCGCGGAGGAGCGCCGGGCGCGCGGCGGACTGACCAACCGCCAGGTCACGCTCAGCTGACCGCCGAGCACCCGCAGGACCGGTGACTGGGGTCACAACTCCCGCTAATCGCCTGCAAATCGGTGTCTGAATATCAGAGATCGAATTTGCGAACAGGCGATCTCTTGTTACCGTTCTTGTAGCCCGGTCGCTGGTGCATCCCCCGTCGCCAGCGACCGGGCCCTTCCTTTTCCGCCGTCGGTCAACCGTCGGCCGGTGCCGGTGAGTTGCTCCCGGACCGCAGCAGCAGCTGGCCTTCATCATCCGGAACTGCAAACTCCGCAACTGCCGAGTAGGCGTCCGGCGCCCCCGCCGAGTCCTCACGCGGCGTCTCGCACAGTCCCGGCTCGTCGCCGGCCCCGACCGCGCAGCGGATCTGCACCGTGCGCCCCGCGGGCCCCATCACCGTCAGAACGGCGTCAAGTGCGCGCCCGCTGGTGTTGCGGTAGTAGCTGCGGCCCCACGTCCGGCCATCGCCCGCCAGGACGCAGGTCTGCGCCTCCAGGCCTTGCGGGGAAGAGAGTTCGGGGCCGCACCGGGAATCCGTACGGGACTGCTCGGGCGGGCCCGGCTGCGGCTGCCGCGCATGCGGCTGCCCCGCCTGCGGCTGCCCGGCTCGCGGCGGCCCGGCCTGCCGTGCGGACCCCGCGCCAGGTGACGACGTACGCGATCCGCCCTCCGGACCGCCCAGTCCGAGCGACGAGAGCAGCCCGCCGCCTTTTCCGTCGTCCTGACCGGCGAAATCCGGTCCGGCGATCGCTCCCGCCAGCGGGAGCGACAAGATGATCAGCACACCGGCGCTGATACCGATCAAGCGGAGATTCATTCGGCGAAGATAGCGATCCGGGAATGGGGCGCGGAGATCCCCGCGCCCAATTCCCTTGGAAACTCGTCGCGCTGACACCCGTACGAGTGATCGGCGGGTGCCCGGAGCACCGGATCAGTACGCGAGCCGGCTGCCGCCGCCGGAGGCCCCGCTGCTCGCCTCGACCAGCGCGTGCACGACGGCCTCGACCTCCGGCAGCCACAGGCCGCCGGCGTCCGCGGGATCGCGCTCCCACCGCACCTGCCCGCCGCCGGAGGCGGGGGAGGGCGGGAGCAACAGGTAGCCGCCCTCGCCGTGGAAGCGCAGCGCGGAGGGCACGTGGTCCTTGGCGTACAGGAGTTCGCCGAGCCGCTCCAGCGAGTACGGCGCGACCAGCAGCGCCCAACGGGTGGGCGTGGCCACGATCGGGCCGAGCCGCATGCCCTGCGCGTCCAGCCGTACGACGGCCCGCGCGGCCGCGTTGGCCGGCAGGCTCACGGCACAGGGCGCGGACCCGCCGGTGGCCAGCAGTACGGGAGCGGTGGGCCGGTTGGTCCACCACCAGGACACCATCCGGGGGTCGGTGGTGGCCGCGAGCAGCCCGGGGTCGAAGGGGTGCGCGCCGGGAACGACGCAGTCGGGGTCGGGGCAGGCGCACCGGTTGCTGTCGGCGCCGGAACGGCCGACGCCGGGCAGCACCGGCCACTGCCAGGCGGTGGCGCAGGTGAGCGCCGCGTCGAGGAGGGCCGGATCACCGCTCTGCCCGGGGGCGGGGCGGAGGGTTTTCAAGCGATTGCGGAGCCGCTGGAGACGCCTTCCGAGGATCTCGCGCATGAGCGCTCGTTCCTTTCCGTTGAACGCCGAGGGCCACATCACACCATGTAACCGGTGTTTCACCACACGTACACGTTTCGCGTCACTGTCCGCCTTGAAGCAGGTTCACACGGTTCGTGCAGTTTTCTTACGGGTCCATGAAACGTCCGGCGGGGGCGGAACGCGACCCGCGCCGATGCCGAGACCGGCTGCCGCCGCTAAGGACGACGGACCGTGCCGGGCGGTTCCCGGCGACCGCCGGGCTGCGCCAACTCTCCCCGGGCACCACCGATTAGGTACCCGGAGCCACTCCGGCGCCCGACCAGTCGATCGCAAAAACCGTCCGCTTCCAGCTTTTTCCAGCCAAGTTCTAGCCTTGGCTGGACAGTGAGTTGCCGTCCCACGGACACCAGGATTCCCACCTGGGCAATGCTGGACATCGATCCTCGTGTGCGTGTAGATGTGGATTCATTGATGGCGGCGCAGCACGATCTGGGGGTTTGCGATGCTATATGGCGAATCGCACCAGGTGGAAAGGCGGACGCCATGAGCGCCCCGCATCTGCCGAAAGTGGCTGGAATCGATCCGGCAGTTACCGCGGTCCCGCAGACTGCGGCGCCCACGCCCGCCCGAACCGCCCCCGCACAGGCTGCGGCAGCGGTCCCCGGACCGAGCACGCTGATCCAGGACCGGCTGGCGGGCATGGTCTCCGACCTGACCACCCTCCACGAGCTCACCGAGCGCCTCGCCCGCGCCAGTGACCTCGACTCCTCCCTCCAGGAGTTCCTGCGCGCCGGAGCCGCCCTCGTCGGCGCCCGCCGCGGTCTGATCGTCCTGGAGCCCTCCGACGGACTCGGCCCGACGACCACGATCGGCCTCGGTCTCGGCCGCGCGGACCTCGGGCACATCGAGACCGTCCCGCGCGCCGCGACCTCGTACGGCCGGATCCTCGACGGACTCCCCGACGCCCGGGGCGGCTCCGAGGTGCTCCCCGAACCCGACGCCGCCCCCGGCTCGAGCGGGTACGGCACCCCGGTCGACCCCCGCCACCGCGAGGTCGCCGCCCGGCTCGGCTACGCCGCGAGCTACGCGCTGCCGCTGACCGCCGAGGCCACCGGCCGGCTCGGTGCGGCCGTCTGGCTCTACGACGAGCAGGCCGAGCCGAGCGAACGCCAGCGCGATCTCGCGGGGCTCTACGTCCGGCACGCCGCCGAACACCTGGCGCGGATGCTGGAGGTGGAACGATCCCGCAGCCGCCTGGCCACGGTCGCCGAGGAGCTGCTGCCCAGCCGGCTCCCCCGGATCCCCGGGGTCCAGCTCGCGGCCCGCCACCACACCGGACCGCGCGGCGGCGGCGATTGGTACGACGCGCTGCCGCTGCCCGAGGGCGCCCTGGGGCTGGCCGTCGGCTCCGTCTCGGGCGCGGGGCCCAGCGCCGTCGCCGCGATGGGACGGCTGCGGGCATCGCTGCGCGCGTACGCCGTCATGGAGGGGGAGGACCCCGTGGCGGTCCTGTCCGACCTGGAGCTGCTGCTGCGCCTGACCGAGCCCGCGCGCTGCGCGACGGCGCTCTTCGCGTACTGCGAACCCGCCGGGACCCCGCACGCGGGCAGCCAGGGGAGGAAGATCATCCTGGCTGGGGCCGGTCACACCCCGCCGCTGCTCATCGGCGAGCACCGCACGGAGTACGTGGAGACCACGCTCTCCGCGCCGCTCGGGATGCTGTCGTGCTGGGAGGCGCCGAGCGTGGAGATCGAACCCGCATCTGGAGAAACGGTGCTGCTGTACACCGACGGGCTGCTGCGGCGTACCGGCGACCCCATGGACCGGGCCTACGCACGGCTGCACGCCGCCGCCGCGGGGTTGCCCCGGGGCATCCGGGACGATCCGGCGGCCATCTGCGACCACATCCTGCGGACGGTGCTGCCCCCGGACGACCCTGCCGTCGCGGCGGTCGGCTCGGCCCCGGTCCCGGCGGCTTCCGCCGCGTCCGCCACCACCGCCGCGATGGCCGCCACGGAGGACGGAGTGGAGGACATCGTCCTGCTTGCTGCCCGTTTTGACTGATTCATCACACCCGCCGCCGGGCGTCTTCCCCTCGCACATACGATGGATGCGGTCCGTACCCGGTCCTGTAGTAGCTGTCGTACGTGTCGTAGCTGAGGAGAAGACGTGGCTGACGAGCTCACCCCGGAGACCCCGGAAGAAGAGCAGCCCCAGAAGAAGCACAAGCAGCGCAAGAACGGGCTGTACCCGGGCGTCAGCGACGAACTCGCGGAGAACATGCGCACGGGCTGGGCCGACACCGAGCTGCACGGGCTGGAGCCGATCGCCCAGGCCGCGCACACCGCCGCCCGCCGCGCCGCGCTGTCCGCACGCTTCCCCGGCGAGCGCCTGGTCGTGCCCGCGGGCCGCCTCAAGACGCGCTCGAACGACACGGAGTACCCCTTCCGCGCCTCGACCGAGTACGCGTACCTGACCGGTGACCAGACCGAGAACGGCGTGCTGGTCCTCGAGCCCTCGGGCGAGACCGGCCACACCGCCACCGTCTACCTGCTGCCCCGCTCCGACCGCGAGAACGGCGAGTTCTGGCTGTCCGGCCAGGGCGAGCTGTGGGTCGGCCGCCGCCACTCCCTCGCCGAGGCCGAGCAGCTGCTGGGCATCCCGGCCAAGGACGTGCGCAAGCTCGCCGACGAGCTGGCCGAGGCCGAGGGCCCGGTCCGCAACGTCCGCGGCCACGACTCCCTCATCGAGACGGCCCTGACCGACAAGGTCACCAAGGAGCGCGACGAGGAGCTGCGCGTCTACCTCTCCGAGGCCCGCGCCGTGAAGGACGCCTTCGAGATCGGCGAGCTCCAGAAGGCCGTCGACTCCACCGTCCGCGGCTTCGAGGACGTCGTGAAGGTCCTGGACAAGGCCGAGGCCACGTCCGAGCGCTACATCGAGGGCACCTTCTTCCTGCGCGCCCGCGTCGAGGGCAACGACGTCGGCTACGGCTCGATCTGCGCCGCCGGCCCGCACGCCTGCACCCTGCACTGGGTCCGCAACGACGGCGACGTCCGCTCGGGCGACCTGCTGCTGCTCGACGCCGGTGTGGAGACCCACTCCCTCTACACCGCCGACGTCACGCGCACTCTGCCGATCAACGGCGCGTACACCGACATCCAGCGCAAGATCTACGACGCGGTGTACGAGTCCCAGGAAGCCGGCATCGCCGCCGTCAAGCCGGGCGCCAAGTTCCGCGACTTCCACGACGCCTCGCAGCACGTGCTCGCCGAGAAGCTCGTGGAGTGGGGCCTGCTGGAGGGCCCGGTCGAGCGCGTCCTGGAGCTCGGCCTGCAGCGCCGCTGGACCCTGCACGGCACCGGCCACATGCTCGGCATGGACGTCCACGACTGCGCCGCCGCGCGCACGGAGGCGTACGTCGACGGCACGCTGGAGCCGGGCATGTGCCTCACCGTCGAGCCCGGTCTGTACTTCCAGGCCGACGACCTGACCGTGCCCGAGGAGTACCGGGGCATCGGCGTCCGGATCGAGGACGACATCCTGGTCACCGAGGACGGCAACCGGAACCTGTCGGCCGGGCTGCCCCGTGCGTCGGCCGATGTCGAGGCGTGGATGGCGCGCCTCAAGGGCTGAGGCCTGCCGGTCCTTCGGCCGGCTTTCGGCCGGCTTTCGGCCGGCTTTGCGGCTGGCCCTTCGGCCGGCTTTCCGGCCGGCCCTGAGTTCGCCTCCGATGGGCGGGATCTCGTACGCGAGTCCCGTCCATCGGCGTATCCGGGAGCCCTTGCGCCGCTACGACACCTTCAGCAGCGCTCCCTCACGCCATTTCAGGATCTTGTCGAAGCTGACCACCGCGCCCTGGCCCGGCCGGTTGCGGAATCTGACGTGGTCGGCGAGCTCCGCGATCAGCCAAAGGCCCCGGCCGTGCTCGCTCTCCGAGGGTTCGGAGGGGCCGGCCGGCGGGGGTCTGCGCCCCGAGACCGTCGCCGCCGGGAAACCCGGGCCCGAATCGGTCACCTCGATGCGGCAGCAGTCCCCGTCCAGGTACGCCGTGACGCGGTACGCCGCGCACGCCTCCGGGACGGATTCCGTGCCGGCACCGGCTTCGGCCGCCGGACCGCCGTGCTCCACCGCGTTCGCGCAGGCCTCGCTCAGTGCCACCGAGAGATCGAAGGAGATGTCCGGATCCACCCCCGCGGTCTCCATCGTCCCCAGCAGCAACCGCCTGGCGAGCGGCACGCTCGCGGCTTCGCGCCTCAAGTGGAGAGACCACCAGATGCTCATACGGTTACGTATTGCCGCCCGCGGCGGGGCGTAAGCGCCTGGCGGCCGCCACAGCCCTCATTCGGCCGATGCGGCACTCCGAAGCAGCGGTGTATGCGGCGGCGTGGGGGCCTGCGCCCCGGCCGGGACAGCCGAGGTGAAGCCCTCGTACAGGGGCACTCACGACCTTCCGGACCTGCCGTATGGACGGTGTGAGGGCAGTGCGATGATGGCCCGGCCATGACTGTCCCCCACGCGACGCCCGCCGGAGCCGGACTCCGGCTGATCCGGGCCGCGGTGTTCACCGCGGTCTGCGTCGTGCTGTCCGCGGCCGGGCACGCCCTGGCGTCCTGCGCCACGGTGCCCTGGTGGGCCCTCGTCATCGCCTTCCTCTCCGTGTTCGCGGTCGCCGCCCCGCTGGCGGGCCGCCGGCGCTCGCTGCCCGGCATCGCCGCCGGGCTCGCCTTCGGACAGCTCGGGCTGCACGCGGTGTTCGGCCTCGGCCAGCACAGCGCCGCCGCGGCCCAGGCACCCGTCCCCGCGGACACCTCGCTCGCGGCGCTCGCCGCCCGGCTGGTCTGCGGGGGCAACTCCGTCCCGCTCAGCCCGGCCGACGCCCGGCAGATCCTGGAGACCGCCGGACTGGACCCGGCCGCCCTGGCCGCACAGGCCGCGGCGCAGGGGGCGGCGCCGGTCCATGCCGGCCACGCGCACCTCGCACAGGCCGTGGCGGCGCCCGCCACCGGCCTGTTCAGCACCGGCATGCTCGTCGGCCACCTGCTGGCCGCGCTGGCCGCGGGCTGGCTGCTGGGGCGCGGCGACGCCGCCCTGTTCCGGCTCGTGGAGCTGTCCCGCAGCTCCGCCGAAGCCGATCCGGTACGTCCGCTGCGCGCCGCGCTGGCCTTCGTACGGGCCCTCGGCGCCGGGCTCGCGGGCACGCCCGCCGGTGCCCCGCGGGTCGTCCGTACCGCTGCCGAACCCGCCGCGCACACCGGCCGGGACGCACTCCAGCACACGGTGATCAGGCGCGGGCCGCCCCGCACGGCGCTCGCCCTCGCAGCCTGACGCGGCACCCCCTCCCCGGAGCACCCGGCGGAAGCACCGGTGCCGCGAACTCCGCGCGCACCCGTGCGCGGAACCACCGTCACCCCTGCCTCTGTGGAGTGTTTCTGCCATGAAGACCTCTCGCGTCTCCTTCGCCGCCGCCGTTGCCGCCGGCGCCGTCCTCGTCCTGTCCGGCACCGCCTTCGCGCACGTCGGCGTGCAGCCCGTCGGCGAAGCCGCCAAGGGTGGTTACGCGACGCTCAACTTCAAGGTTCCGAACGAGCGGGACAACGCCTCGACCACGCAGCTGGAAGTCAACTTCCCCGTCGACCAGCCGCTGACGTCCGTCATGCCGCAGGAGATCCCCGGGTGGACGTCCAACGTCGAGAAGACCAAGCTCGACAAGCCGCTGACCGTGCACGGCAAGCAGGTCAACGAGGTCGTCACCAAGGTGACCTGGAGCGGCGGCAAGATCGAGCCCGGTAAGTTCCAGCAGTTCCCGGTCTCCGTCGGCAAGCTGCCCGACAACGCCGACCAGATGGTCTTCAAGGCGATCCAGACGTACGACAACAACGAGGTCGTCCGCTGGATCGAGGAGACCAAGGCGGGCGCGGCCGAGCCGCAGAACCCGGCCCCCGTCCTGAAGCTGACCGCGGCCAAGGCCGCCGACGACCACCACGACGACGACAAGTCCGCCGCCGCGGCGAAGGACGACAAGGGCCACGACGAGGCCGCCAAGAGCACCACCGACACGACCGCGCGGGCCCTCGGCATCGCGGGCATCGTCGTCGGCCTCGGCGGTATCGCCTTCGGTGTCGCCTCGCGCCGCCGCGCCTCCTGACCCGGCGCGGCCGCAGGCCGTATCCCCGTATCCAGAACGTGCGCGCAGCCGGCCCTCCTTCGAGGCCCGGCCCGCCCGCACCACATCCCCGATCCCAGGGACATCTCTCCATGCGCACCACTCGTGTGACGGTCGCCGCCATCGCGGTGGCGGCCGCGCTCACCCTCACCGCCTGCGGCGGTGAGACCGCCAAGACCGAATCGGTCACCTCGCTCACCGGCCAGTCCAAGGCCGGCAAGGCCACGGTCCTCGACCGCCCCTTCGACAAGCCGGAGCTGGTCCTGACGGACACCACCGGCAAGCCGTGGAACCTGCGCGAGCAGACCAAGGGCAAGCCGACGCTCATCTATTTCGGCTACACCAACTGCCCCGACGTGTGCCCCCTGACGATGAGCAACATCGCCGTCGCCAAGAAGGCACTGCCGAAGGCCGACCAGGACAAGCTCCAGGTCGTGTTCGTCACCACCGACCCCGAACGGGACACTCCCGACTCCCTCGGCGCGTGGCTCAAGGCCCAGGACCCGTCCTTCACCGGACTGACCGGGGACTTCGCCACCATCCAGGCCGCCGCGCGCAAGCTCGGCATCGGTATCGAGGCACCGCAGAAGCTGGCCGACGGCAAGGTCGTCTCCATGCACGGTGCCCAGGTCATCGCGTTCTCGCCCAAGACCGACGAGGGATACCTCCTCTACGGCGAAGGCACCACCGTCGACGACTACACCAAGGACCTGCCGAAGATCATCAAGGGAGAGAACCCGTGAACGCCCGCACCACCCGCACCCTCGCCGCCGCCCTCTCCCTGACGGCAGCGCTCGCCATATCCGGCTGTTCCTCGGACTCCGACGCCAAGGCCGGCGCGGACAAGCCGAAGATGACGGTCAGCGGCGCCTTCATGCCGGAGCCCGTGAACGACAAGATGGCCGGCGCGTTCATGGTCATCAAGAACGAGTCCAAGACGGCCGACAAGCTCACGGCCGTCACCAGCCCGATCTCCGACGATCTGCAGATCCACGAGACCAAGGACCAGAAGATGCAGCAGGTCGCGGCCATGGACGTGCCTGCCAACGGTGAGCTCCGGCTGGAGCGCGGCGGCAACCACGTCATGCTCATGGGGCTGAAGAACCTGCCGAAGGTCGGCGACAAGGTCACCGTCGAGCTGCGCTTCGAGAAGGCCGACCCCATCAAGGTCGAGCTGGACGTCAAGGAGCGGACGTACAACGCCCAGAACACCAGCGCCCACTGACGGACCGAGGTACTGACACGCCATGACGGCCATCGCCCCCTCCCCGGCCCGCGTCCGGGCCCCGGTACTCCTGCCGCGGCTCGCG
This sequence comes from Streptomyces sp. NRRL S-244, assembly GCF_000717915.1. Classification (GTDB taxonomy): domain Bacteria; phylum Actinomycetota; class Actinomycetes; order Streptomycetales; family Streptomycetaceae; genus Streptomyces. The sequence goes on along the minus strand of NZ_JOCX01000001.1, from coordinate 448,184 downwards.
CTGGTCCTCGCAGCCCTGTTGGCGGCCCTGTTCACCGCGGCCGGCCCGGCCTCGGCACACGCCGCACTCACCGCGAGCGACCCCAAGGACGGGGCGGTGGTCGCCACGGCCCCCGCCCAGGTCACCCTCTCCTTCTCGGAGCAGGTCGCCATGGGCGACGACTCCATCCGCGTCATGGACCCGCAGGGCCGGCGGGTGGACACCGGCGAACTGCGCGACATGTGCAGCGGAACCACCATCCGCTACGGCACCGCGCTGCACTCCGGGCTGCCGGACGGCACCTACACGGTCGCCTGGCAGGCCGTCTCCGCCGACAGCCACCCCGTCTCCGGCGCCTTCACCTTCTCCATCGGCGCCCCCTCGGCGACCAGCGTGGCCCTGCCCACCGCGCAGGCGGGCGGCGGACCGGTCGGCATCGCGTACGACATCGCGCGCTACGCCGCCTACGCCGGTTTCACCGTCCTCGTCGGCGGCGCGGCCTTCATCCTGCTGTGCTGGCGGCGCGGCGCTGCGCAGCGCCCGCTGCAGAAGCTCATCGTGCGCGCGTGGGTCACGCTGACCGCCGCCACTCTCGTGATGCTGGTGCTCCGCACCCCGTACACGGGGTCGGGGAAGTTCGCCGACGCGCTGGACCTCGGCGGTCTGAAGGCGGTCCTGGAGACCAAGACCGGCGCCTCCCTCGTCTCCCGGCTGCTGCTCCTCGGCGCCGCCGCACTGTTCATCGCCGTGCTGTTCGGCGCCTATGCCCGCAAGACCGCCGAGAGCGGGGAAACGGACAAGCGCAAGGGCAAGGAGAAGGACCGCGGGGCGGTCAAGGAGCCGGGGGCGGACAAGGAGGCCAATGACCTCCTCTTCGGCCTCGGCATCGGCGGAACCGTCGTGGCCGGCGGCATCGCCGCCACCTGGGCCCTGTCCGAGCACGCCTCGACCGGCATCCAGCCCGGTATCGCCATGCCCGCCGACATCCTGCACCTGCTGGCCGTCGCCGCCTGGCTCGGCGGACTCACCGCGCTGCTCGTCGCCCTCCACAAGGTCCCCGGGATCGAGCGCGACGCGGTCCAGCGGTTCTCGCGGGTGGCTTTCGTCAGCGTCCTGGTCCTCGCCGTCACCGGCGTCTACCAGTCCTGGCGCCAGGTCGGCAGCTGGTCGGCCCTGACCGGTACCAGCTACGGACAGCTCCTGCTGCTGAAGGTCGGGCTCGTCGCCGTCCTCGTCGCCGTCGCCTACGTCTCCCGCTCGTGGACCGCGCGGCTCACCGACGCCCCTGCCGGGAAGCCGGCCAAGATCGCCCGGCAACGCGATGTTTCACGTGAAACATCGCCGGCCTCCGTCACCGTCCCCGAGGACCCCAAGCGGGCCGCCCAGCTCGCCCGGCAGCGAGCCGCCCGGGAGAGCGCCCGCGAGAAGCAGGTCCGAGACGCCGATCCGGCCCGGGCGGGGCTGCGGCGCTCCGTCCTCGCCGAGGCCGGGGTCGCCATCGCCCTGCTCGCCGTGACCACCGTCCTCACCAGCACCGAACCCGGCCGGACCGCCGAGCAGGCGAGCGGGCGGGACTCCGCGTCCACCGCCGTCCCCAACCGCGCCATCAAGATCACCCTGCCGTTCGACACCGGCGGCCAGAACGGCAAGGGATCGGTCCGGGTCGAGTTCGACCCGGGACGGGTCGGCGCCAACTCCCTCCACGTCTGGGTCGACGACCCCGAGGGGCAGCCTCTCGACATCCCCGAGATCAAGGTCGCCTTCACCCTCCCCGCCAAGGACATCGGTCCCCTGCCGCTCCTCCCGGAGCGCGCGGCCCCCGGACACTGGAGCGCGTCCGGCGTCCAGCTGCCGCTGGCCGGGGAGTGGCGGATCGACGTGACCGTCCGTACCTCCGACATCGACCAGACGACCGTGCAGAAGAACGTGAAGATCGGCTGACCAGCGTGACCGAGAGCAACCCCGACATCGAGATCTCCCGGCGCCGGCTGCTGGGCACCGTCGGCGCCGCGGGCGCCGCAGGGCTGGCGCTGGGCGCCACCGGCGGCGCCCTCGTGCACTCCGCATTCGACGACTCCCCCGCCGGCGCCTCCGGGGCCGGCGGGAGCCTCGCCTCCCTCGGCGCAGCCCACGTCGCCTTCCACGGCGAGCACCAGGCCGGCATCACCACCCCGCTGCAGGCCAAGGGCCATGTCCTCGCCTTCGACCTGGCCCCCGGGGCCGGCCGTAAGGAGGCCGCCGCCCTGATGCGGCGCTGGTCCGACACCGCCCGCCTGCTGATGGCGGGCGAGCCCGCCTCGGGCGAGGACTCCGGTATCGCCCTCGACGCCGGGCCGTCCTCCCTCACCATCACCTTCGGCTTCGGCCACTCCTTCTTCGAGCGCACCGGGCTCGCCGACCGCCGCCCCAGCGCCCTCGACCCGCTGCCCGACTTCTCCGCCGACCGGCTCGACGCCCAGCGCAGCAACGGCGACCTGTGGGTCCAGATCGGCGCCGACGACGGGCTCGTCGCCTTCCACGCCCTGCGCGCCCTCCAGAAGGAGGCCGGTGAGGCCGCCCGGGTCCGCTGGCAGATGAACGGTTTCAACCGGTCCCCCGGCGCCACCGCCGCACCGATGACCGCCCGCAACCTCATGGGCCAGGTCGACGGCACCGGCAACCCGAAGCCCGCGCAGCCCGACTTCGACAAGCGGATCTTCGTCCCCGCCGTCGGCCCCGGGCCCGCCGAGCACGCCTGGATGGGCGGGGGCTCGTACGCCGTCGTACGGCGCATCCGGATGCTCCTCGACGACTGGGACAAGCAGTCCCTGGCCCAGCAGGAGCAGGTCATAGGCCGTACGAAGGCCACCGGAGCTCCCCTCACCGGCGGCACCGAGACCACCAAGATGGCCCTCGACAAGATCGGCCCCGACGGCAAGCCCGTCATCCCGTCCAACGCGCACGCCCGGATCTCCGCCCCCGAACAGAACGGCGGGGCCGCCATGCTCCGGCGCCCGTTCTCCTTCCACGACGGGATCGCCGCCGACGGCACCCCGGACGCGGGGCTCCTCTTCATCTGCTGGCAGGCCGATCCGCTGCGCGGCTTCGTCCCCGTCCAGCGCAAGCTGGACCGCGGCGACGCCCTGTCGGCGTTCATCCGGCACGAGTCCAGCGGGCTGTACGCGGTCCCGCCCGGCCCCCGCGACGGGGAGTACGTGGGGCAGCGGCTGCTCGAAGGATGAACAGCAACCCGGTGGTCGGGGACCCGGCATTAGGCTGATCACATGTCGGCCACCCGCTTCACCTATCTCGGTCCCGAGGGCACCTTCACCGAAGCCGCCCTCCGCACACTGCCGGAAGCCGCGACCCGGGAGCTCGTCCCGATGGTGTCGGTCCCGGCCGCCTTGGACGCCGTACGCAACGGGGAGGCCGCGGCCGCCCTGGTGCCGATCGAGAACTCGGTGGAGGGCGGGGTCACCTCCACCCTGGACGAGCTGGCCTCCGGCGAACCGCTGATGATCTACCGCGAGGTGCTGCTGCCCATCGCGTTCGCACTGCTGGTGCGGCCCGGGACCAAGCTGTCGGACGTCAAGACCGTCACCGGGCACCCGGTCGCCCAGCCCCAGGTGCGCAACTGGCTGCGGGCGAACCTGCCCGACGCGGTATGGGAGTCGGCCGCCTCCAACGCCGACGGGGCCCGGCTGGTCCAGGAAGGCCGTTTCGACGCCGCCTTCGCGGGCGAGTTCGCGGCCGCCACGTACGGACTCGTCCCGCTGGTCACCGAGATCCACGACGCGGAGAACGCCGAGACCCGGTTCGTGCTCGTCGGTCGGCCCGCCCGGCCGGCCGCACCGACCGGCGCCGACAAGACCTCCGTCGTGCTGTGGCTCGGCGACGACCACCCCGGTGCGCTCCTGGAGCTCCTCCAGGAGTTCGCCGTCCGCGGGGTCAACCTGATGCTGATCCAGTCCCGGCCGACGGGTGAGGGCATCGGCAACTACTGCTTCGCGGTCGACGCCGAGGGCCACATCTCCGACCGCCGGGTCAGCGAGGCACTCATGGGGCTCAAGCGCACCTGCCCCCAGGTCCGCTTCCTCGGCTCCTATCCGCGCGCCGGTGTCGCTCAGGGTGACGTGCGCGCTCCGCGGCCCGGAACCTCCGACGGTGACTTCATGGCCGCTTCCGACTGGCTGACGCGCTGCCTCGACGGCCGGGCGTAGCTCTTCCTCCACTGTCCACAGAGTTATCCACAGGCAGAGATGGGGACCTGTGGACTAGTCGACATCGCGACGCGACAAGGTCGACAAATCGGTCGGGGGACCCAGGTTTCGCGCTGGGGAGCGGAAGGTGAACAGCGTCACCCCCGCATCGCCGATCAACTCTTTGGAGCGAGCCATTCCCACCCGAATGAGTGTGTGAGGGTGGTTTGAACCCTGAATCGCCCCGAGGGGCCACGGGTGGGGATTGATCTATTTCCGTGTCCACAGATCCGGCGCACAGCCTGTGGACAAGTCCCCGCAGTGGACAATTCCTGTGGACAAGGGAGGCCTTCCCTCCCTGCTCAGAGGCTGCCCGGATACCGCGCTTGTGCCCCTTTTCAGGGAATGGGCCGCTTTTATTGACCACCCCGGAAGGGTCACTTCCGGCCAGCGGGTTCCGGGTTTTCCATTCTCCACAATTGGGACATAGCGACACGCAGCGTGATATCGGTGTGAGCCCAGGAAGCCCAGCCCGGTAGCCTGGAGGGGTGATTGACCTCCGGCTGCTCCGTGAAGACCCTGACCGTGTCCGCGCCTCGCAGCGCGCCCGTGGAGAGGACGTCGACCTCGTCGACGCACTGCTCTCCGCCGACGAGCGCCGCAGGTCCTCCGGCATGCGCTTCGACGAACTGCGCAATGAGCAGAAGTCGCTCGGCAAGCTCATCCCCAAGGCCTCCCCGGAGGAGCGGGCAGAGCTGCTGAAGAAGGCCGAGCAGCTCAAGACGGACGTCAAGGCCGCCGAGGCCGAGCAGAACGAGGCCGACGAGGCCGCCAAGCGACTGCTGCTCCAGCTGGGCAACATCGTCCACGAGGACGTCCCGGTCGGCGGCGAGGAGGACTTCACCGTCCTCGAGACGCACGGCACGATCCGCGACTTCGGCGCCGAGGGCTTCGAGCCCAAGGACCACCTGGAACTCGGCGAGTCGCTGGGCGCCATCGACGTCGAGCGCGGCGCCAAGGTGTCGGGCTCGCGCTTCTACTACCTGACCGGTGTCGGCGCCCTGCTGGAGCTCGCCCTGGTCAACGCGGCGATCGCCCAGGCCACCGAGGCCGGCTTCATCCCCATGCTCACGCCGGCGCTGGTCCGCCCGCGCGCCATGGAGGGCACCGGCTTCCTCGGCCAGGCCGCGGAGAACGTGTACCACCTGGAGAAGGACGACTACTACCTGGTCGGCACCTCCGAGGTCCCGCTCGCCGCGTACCACATGGACGAGATCATCGACGCCGACAAGCTGCCGCTGCGGTACGCCGGCTTCTCGCCGTGCTTCCGCCGCGAGGCCGGTACGTACGGCAAGGACACCCGCGGCATCTTCCGCGTCCACCAGTTCGACAAGGTCGAGATGTTCTCGTACGTCGCGCCGGAAGACGCCGAGGCCGAGCACCAGCGCCTCCTGGAGTGGGAGAAGCAGTGGCTGACCAGCCTGGAGCTGCCCTTCCAGGTGATCGACGTCGCCACCGGTGACCTGGGCGCCTCCGCCTCGCGCAAGTTCGACTGCGAGGCGTGGATCCCGACGCAGGGCAAGTACCGCGAGCTGACCTCGGCCTCGAACTGCAACGGCTTCCAGGCCCGCCGCCTGTCGATCCGCTACCGCGACGGCAAGAAGACCGCGCCGCTCTCGACGCTGAACGGCACGCTGTGCGCCGTACCGCGCACGATCGTGGCGATCCTGGAGAACCACCAGCAGGCCGACGGTTCCGTGCACGTGCCGGTGGCGCTCCGCCCGTACCTGGGCGGCCGCGAGGTCCTGGAGCCGATCGCCAAGTGAGCCCGGCCCCGTTCCCGTACAAGCTCGTCGCGACCGATCTCGACGGCACGCTGCTGCGTGGCGACGACACCGTCTCGGAACGCACCCGTGAAGCGCTCGCCGCCGCAACCGCGGCGGGCGCGGCGCACATCATCGTCACCGGCCGGGCCGTGCCCTGGACCCGCGGGATACTGGACGATCTCGGCTACGAGGGGCTCGCGGTGTGCGGGCAGGGCGCGCAGCTCTACGACGCGGGGGCGCACCGGCTGCTGACCTCGGTGACGCTGGACCGGCAGCTGGCCGGTCTGGCGCTGTCGAAGCTGGAGGCCGAGGTGGGTCCGCTGGCGCTCGCAGCCAGTCGGGACGGGGTGGACGGCGACGTGCTGTTCGGCCCCGGCTACCAGGTACAGGAGGGCCTGCCGGCCCTCTACCTGGCGGACACCGCGGAGGTGTGGACTGCTCCGCTGAACAAGCTGTACATCCAGCACCCGGAGCTCGGCGACGACGCGCTGGTCAAGACGGCCCGGGAGGTCGTGGGCTCCCTGGTCGACATCGTCATGGCCGGTCCGGGGATAGTGGAGATCCTGCCGCTGGGGCTGACGAAGGCCACCGGCCTGTCGCTGGCCGCGCGCCGGCTGGGTGTGAAGGCGGCGGAGACGATCGCCTTCGGCGACATGCCCAATGACATCCCGATGTTCGGCTGGGCGGCGCACGGGGTGGCCATGGCCAACGCCCACGCCGAGCTCACGGCGGTGGCCGACGAGGTGACGGCCTCCAACGAGGAGGACGGCATCGCGGTGGTGCTGGAGCGACTGCTGGGCGCCGCCTGACGGTCCGCCCGGGAACGGGAAAGGTCCGGAACAGCCCGCGCCGTGAGGCGCGCTCGAAGTGGCTGCTCCGGACCTTTTTGTTGCTCCCCGCAGGACTCACTCTGCCCGGGGCGCAGGTCCCGTACCAGTCAATTTCCGCGGGTCAGCCGTGGTCGGCCCGGTGCTTTGTTTCACGTGAAACATGCCTGGGGTGCGGGTTGCGGGTGAGCGGCCAGGCGAGCAGGCCGACGGAGAGCGCGATGGCGTGCCCGAGGTCGGTGAAGGTGCCGCCGGTCAGGAGCGGCAGCCCGAAGAAGGCCACGACACCGGCGAGGTAGAGCCAGCGCAGCGGGTTCGGGAGCCGGTACGTGAGGACCCCGACGGAGGCCGCGAGGCCGTAGCTGACGCCGACGTCGACGACGTGGACCATGCTGTGCGGGGCCCGGTGGTCCTGAATGGCCATCAGGACCACCTTCTGGCTGACCAGGGTGGCCGTGATGTGGGCGGTCGCGACGATGGCGAGCCAGCGCAGGGTGCCGAGCCAGCGTTCCACGGGCGCGTGGAAGAGCTCGAAGAGGACGGCGTACAGGGCGAGCGAGGCCGGGTCCTCGATCCAGAAGGCGCTGGAGAGCAGGGCCCGCACGGGGTGCCGGGTGAGTTCGTGGATGTTGCTGCTGTGACGGTGGAGCAGGACGTGCTCGAGGTGGTCGGGCGCGATCACGACGATGACGCTCGTGACGGCGAGGAGCAGCAGCCATATGTGCGTACCCGGCGAGGAGCGTATCCAGGACCGTACGGGCCTGGACGGCTCGGGCTCGGGGTGCTCGACCATGCCCTGATTTTGCCCCGTACGGCGGTGCCCCGCCCGGCCTGTGGGCCGGGCGGGGCACCGGGCGTGAAGCCGGTACGGCGGAGGCCTACTCCTCGCCCGCCAGGGTGAGGCGGCGCAGCTTCTGGCCGGCGTAGACGGTGGCGCCCACGGTGACCGCGCAGAGCAGGATCACCGCGGTGGGCAGGCCGACGGTGGCGTCGACGTAGCCTTCGCCGGCGACCTTCTCGGCGAGGGCCAGGGCCCACTGCTGGACGCTGAGGGTCTTCGCGCCGGAGACCAGGCTGCCGAAGAGCGACTCCCAGATCAGGGCGTAGACCAGGCCGAAGACGACCGCGTGCCGGCTGACGGTGCCCAGCAGCAGGAACAGGGCGCTGTAGGCGATCGAGGCGACGAGGGCCGCGACGGTGTATGCGACGGCGATCTGCTGGCCGTTGCCGTTGAGGATGAACCCGGCGATCAGGGTCGGGACGGCGGAGAAGGCCATCGTGACGCCGATCGCGACGATCAGCTTGGTCATGATGATCGTCGGGCGCTTCACCGGCTTGGAGAGCAGGTAGACGATCGAGCCGTCGTCGATCTCGGGGCCGATGGCGCCGGTGCCGGCGATGACGCCGATCAGCGGAACCATGGTGGCGAGGGCGAAGCCGCCCAGCAGGTCGGCGGCGACCTTGTCGTCCAGGCCGGTGAAGGCACGGACGGCGATGGAGATGACGATCAGCAGGACGGGCAGCCCGCAGAGGATCAGAGCGCGGCGGCGGCCGAGCAGCGCGCGGTAGGTGAGCCGGGCGACGGTGGGGTTGTACATGGTTGCCAGCTCCTTCAGGCCGCGACGAGGTAGGAGAAGACCGACTCGAGGGACTCGTCGGAGGGCGAGACCGTCAGCAGCCGGATGCCGTGCGCACGGGCGACCCGCGGCAACAGCTCGGTGAAGCGGCCGAAGTCGACGGCCTGGATGCGCAGGGCGCCTTCCTTGAGGTCGACCTCGATGCCCGCGGTGGAGGGGTCGGCGATCAGGGCCGCGGCGAGGGCCCGGTCGTCGGAGGAGCGGACCACGTAGCGGTGCGGGCGGTCCGTCATCAGGCGGCGGATCTTGCGGAAGTCGCCGGAGGCGGCGTGCCGTCCGGCGACGACCACCTCGATGTGGGAGGCGAGCTGTTCGACCTCCTCCAGGATGTGGGAGGAGAAGAGCACGGTGCGGCCGTCGTCGCCCATGCGCCGCAGCAGCTCCATGAGCTGCATGCGCTGGCGCGGGTCCATGCCGTTGAAGGGCTCGTCGAGGAGGAGCACGGACGGGTCGTGGACGAGGGCCGAGGCCATCTTCACGCGCTGCCGCATGCCCTTGGAGTACGTGGAGATCTTGCGGTCCTGGGCGTACTCCATCTCGACGGTGGCGAGCGCCCGCTGGGCGGCCGCGTCGTCGAGGCCGTGGAGCTCGGCGTTGGCGACGACGAACTCCCGGCCGGTGAGGAAGTCGTACATGGCCTCGCGCTCGGGCACGACGCCGATCTGCTTGTAGACCTGCTCGTTCTGCCAGATCGGCGCGCCGTCGAGGGTGACGGTGCCCGTGGAGGGGGCGAGGAAGCCGCCCATCATGTTGATGAGGGTGGACTTCCCGGCGCCGTTGGGTCCCAGGAGTCCGGTGACGCCGGGGCCGATGTGCATGGTCACGTCGTTGACGGCGACGACGTTCCCGAACCAGCGGGAAGTGTGGTCGATGTCGATGGTGGTCACAGCCCGGCCTTCCGGTAGCGGGCCATCAGGGCGGCGTAGGAGCCGGCGATGAGGGCGAGGACGACGAGCAGGTAGACGAAGCCGACGCCGGCCGAGGGGCCTTCTCCGCCGGGGAACGCGGAGGTGGCGCCGAGGAAGGCCGTCTGCACGCCGTCGATCAGGGTGATCGGGGAGAACAGGCCCATCCACTCGATGGCACCGGACGAACCGGTGTTGTACGCGATGCCCTGGACGGCGGTCACCGCGCCGTAGGGGATCAGGAGCAGGGCGATGATGGCGGCGACGCCGAAGCCGCGGCGCGGGGTGAGCGCGGCCATGATCAGGCCGAGGCCGGCGAACAGCACCGAGAGCAGCAGCACGGAGACCAGTCCCTGGGCGAACCCCTTGGTCTGGTCCGCGAAGTCGAATTTGGCCAGCAGCGCGCCGATCCACATGATCAGCAGCGGGGTGGCGGTGAGGACGAACAGCGCCGAGGCCATCGCCGCGAACTTGGCGAGGACGTAGTCGACGCGCTCGATGGGCCGCGAGAAGTAGAGCGGCACGGTCTTGAAGCGCAGGTCCCGGGAGACCGACTGCGGTGCCTGCGAGGCGAGGTAGAGGCCGATGATCACCTGGGTGGTCAGGGCGTACGTCGTGTACTTGATCGGCAGGCTGGTGGAGCCGGGCACCGCGATGGCGACCGCGACGATGATCAGCGCGGGGACGCACATCACCGCGAAGAGGAGCATCGGGAGGACCTTGGACTTGGCGGACCGGCCGAGTCCGTAGGCGCCGCGCAGGGACTGCGAGAACAGCGACGTGCGGGCGTAGGCGCGGCCGAGCCGGGCTCCCTCGTAGGACCGGTAGCCGATGTTGTGGATCTGGGTCGAGGTGTCAGGCGCCATCGGAACCGGCTCCCTTCCGGACGAGCTGCTGCTGGTCGTTGTCGCGGAAGACCTCCGCGATGTGGTGGCGGCGCTGCTCCATGCGGACCAGGCCGAGGCCGAGGTCGGTGACGGTGTCGCGCACGATGTCGTAGGTCTCCTCGCCGGTGGCTTCCAGCAGCAGGATGTGGCCGGCTCCGGGCAGGCCCTGCTCCTCACCCGCGTGCAGGGTCAGGCCCGCGTCGGCGAGCGCCTTGCGCAGGGCGGCGGTGCCGTCCGGGTGGGTGTCGGTGTCGGTGACCTCGACCGCGAGGGTCGTGGTGATCTGCGTGAAGTCGCTGGTGGAGCTGGAGCGCAGCAGCTTGCCGCCGTCGACGACCACGACGTGGTCGCAGGTCCGCTCCAGCTCGCCGAGGAGGTGGGAGGTGACCAGGACGGAGATGCCGAAGTCGGTGTAGACGCGGCGGATCAGGCCGAGCATCTCGTCGCGGCCGACGGGGTCGAGGCCGTTGGTGGGCTCGTCGAGCAGGACCAGCTGGGGGTCGTGGACGAGCGCCTGGGCCAGCTTGACCCGCTGCTTCATGCCCGTGGAGTAGCCGCCGATGGGGCGGTAGCGCTCCTCGTACAGGCCCACGTGGCGCAGGGTGTCGGCGGTCCGCTCGCGGGCGGCGGTCGGCGGGAGTCCGGACATGCGCGCCATGTGGACGACGAACTCGGTGGCCGAGACGTCGGGCGGCAGGCAGTCGTGCTCGGGCATGTAGCCGACGCGTTCGCGGATGGCGCTGCCATGGGTGGCGACATCGAGTCCGAGCACGGCGGCGCGGCCCTCGGTGGCGGGGGACAGTCCAAGCAGGATCTTGATCAGCGTGGACTTGCCGGCTCCATTGGCACCCACGAGGCCGGTCACTCCGGGCCCGATGTCCAGGGAGAGCCGGTCGATTGCGGTCACTCGGGGGTACCGCTTGCTCAGGCTTTCGGTCGCGATGACAGTCACGGCTTCGACGTTAGTGGCGCGGACCTCGCCGATCGTCAGACCTGGAGCGTCATCCCGTCTCCGCCTTCAGGACTACACGCCCTGACGAAAGGCTGATGCGGACCGGTCAAAGAGGCCCGACGAAGCGGACCGTACGCGGTGGATCGGACAAGTTGTCCACAGGTCCGTGCACGACCCTTGACGTGATCTCCGGTCATTGTCACATTCATCAGTGTCAAGTTACGGGCGCGTAGCGCGTACGGCTCTACGGACGGACGGCTGTCATGGCTGCGGACACCAGGCAACGCACCGCGCAACTCTCGTCGGACCTGCGCGGGTTCAGGGAAGTGCAGCGCCTCTCGTACGAGTGCGCGGAGACCGTCGCGGCGCAGCTGCGGCCGGGGGTGACCGAGCGCGAGGCGGCGCGGATGCAGCGCGAATGGCTGCGCGAGCGCGGGGTGCGGGACTGGTTCCACCTGCCGTTCGCGTGGTTCGGGGACCGCACCGCCTTCGCGAACTTCAAGATCCCGCTCCAGTTCTTCCCGACGAACCGGAAGCTGGAGCCGGGGATGCCGTTCATCCTCGACATGGCGCCCGTGTACAAGGGGTACGCGGCCGACATCGGCTACTCGGGCAGCCTCGGGCTGAACCCCGTACAGGACCGGCTCATGTCCGATCTGCGGGTGCACCGCGAGCTGATCCTGGAGCAGGTCCGCGAGCGCCGCCCGCTGCGCGAGATCTACGAGAACGTCGAGCGGCTGATGATCCGCCAGGGGTATGCGAACCGGCACCGCGCCTACCCCTTCGGCGTGATCGCCCACAAGATAGACCGGGTCAAGGAGCGGCGCTGGTCCCCGACCGCCTTCGGGTTCGGGACGCAGTCCCTCAAGGGGCTGGCCTCCGACGCCCTGCACGGACACCGCGAGGGCTGGTCCCCGCTGTGGAGCCCGTACCGCTTCTCCGACCATCCTCCGCAGCCCGGGCTGTGGGCGGTGGAACCGCACCTGGGGTTCCGGGGCACCGGCGCGAAGTTCGAGGAGATCCTGGTCGTCACCGACTCGCGGGATCCCGGGGAGAGCGCGTTCTGGCTGGACGACGATCTGCCGCACGTGCGGCGCTGGGCCGAGGAGAAGGCAGCATGAGCGGCATGAGCGGGATCAAGGGGTCGGGGCTCGCGGGGGCGCGCGAGCGCCGGGTGAGCACCGGCGGCATCGAGCTGTGCGTCGTCGAGCTCGGCGAGGCGGACCGGCCGACCGTGGTGCTCGTGCACGGGTACCCGGACAGCAAGGAGGTCTGGTCGGAGGTCGCGGAGCGGCTGGCGGCCCGCTTCCACGTGGTGCTCTACGACGTACGCGGCCACGGACGCTCCACGGCTCCGGTGCCCCTGCGCGGCGGCTTCACCCTGGAGAAGCTGACCGACGACTTCCTCGCGGTGGCGGACGCGGTCAGCCCGGACCGCCCGGTGCACCTGGTCGGCCACGACTGGGGTTCCGTACAGGGCTGGGAGTTCGCGACGGTCGCCCGTACGGAGGGCCGGATCGCCTCCTTCACCTCGGTGTCGGGCCCCTCCCTGGACCACTTCGGGCACTGGATCAAGAAGCGGATGACCCGGCCCACCCCGCGCCGGGCCACGCAGCTCCTCGGCCAGGGCGCCAAGTCCTGGTACGTGTACATGCTGCACACCCCCGTACTGCCGGAGCTCGCCTGGCGCGGGCCGCTCGGCAAGCGGTGGCCGCGGATGCTGGAGCGCGTGGAGAAGGTCCCGGCCGGTTCCTACCCGACGGCCTCGCTGCCCTCGGACGCCGCGCACGGAGCCTGGCTCTACCGCGACAACGTACGGCCCCGGCTGCGCCGGCCGCGCCCCGACGCCTACGCGCACGTACCCGTCCAGCTGATCACCCCGACCGGGGACGCCTTCCTCTCCGAGCGGCTCTACGACGACCTGGAGCTGTGGGCCCCCGACCTGGTGCGGCGCACCCTGCCCGCCAAGCACTGGGTGCCGCGGACCCGGCCGGACCAGCTGGCCGCGTGGATCACGGAGTTCGTCACCGCCCGGGAGGAGCCCGCCACCCGGGCGCCGGAGCAGAAGGCTCCGGGCCGGTACGCCGACCGGTTCGGCGGCCAGCTGGTGCTGGTCACCGGCGCCGCCAGCGGCATCGGCCGGGCCACCGCGTTCGCGTTCGCCGAGGCCGGGGCCCGGGTGGTGTGCGTGGACCGGGACGCGGAGGGCGCGGCCCGCACGGCCGACATGGCCCGGCTCGTCGGGGCCCCCGAGGCCTGGGGCGAGTGCGTCGACGTCAGCGACGAGCAGGCGATGGAGAAGCTCGCGGCGAAGACCGCCGCCGAGTACGGCGTCGTGGACGTCCTGGTCAACAACGCCGGTATCGGCCTGTCCGGGCCCTTCCTGGAGACCACCTCGGAGGACTGGAAGAAGGTCCTCGACGTCAACCTGTGGGGTGTCATCCACGGCTGCCGGATCTTCGGCAGGCAGATGGCCGAGCGCGGCCAGGGCGGGCACATCGTCAACACCGCCTCCGCCGCCGCCTATCTGCCGTCGAGGACCCTGCCCGCGTACAGCACCTCGAAGGCCGCGGTCCTGATGCTGAGCGAGTGCCTGCGCGCCGAACTCGCCTCGCAGTCGATCGGGGTCTCCGCGATCTGCCCCGGCATCGTCAACACCAACATCACCGCCACCTCGCGCTTCGCCGGGGTGGACGCGGCGGAGGAGAAGCGCCGCCAGGAGCGCTCCTCGCGGCTGTACGGACTGCGCAACTTCCCGCCGGAGAAGGTCGCCGAGGCGATCCTGCGGGCCGTGGTGCGCAACGAGGCCGTGGTGCCGGTGACCCCGGAGTCCAAGGGCGCCCTGTGGATGTCCCGGTTCGCGCCGGGCGCCCTGCGGCGGCTCGCGAAACTGGAGCCCCGGCTGTGAGCGCGACAGAGCCCCGCACGGCCATATCCCGCTCCTTCCGGCGGTCGTACCATCCCTCGCAGGAGGGCTCGCTGCGCAGGGCGGTCGAGTACCTTGCGGCTTCGCCTGCCGCACGGGCCGCGGCGGCCGCGGGCGGCCGAGCCGCCATGTCGTAGGGAGCCGGGATTGTCAGAACAGGCGGTGGCCGAGTACCGGATCGAGGATCTCGCGCACCACAGCGGGGCGACGGTGCGCACGATCAGGGCGTACCAGGACCGTGGGCTGCTGCCGAGGCCGGAGCGGCGCGGCCGCTCCAACGTCTACCGGGACACGCATCTGGCGCGGCTGCGCCAGATCGCCGATCTGCTGGACCGCGGCTACACCCTGGCCTCCATCAAGGAGCTGCTGGAGGCCTGGGACGCCGGGCGCGGTCTCGGCGGGGTGCTGGGGCTCGTCGCCGAGGTGCACGGACCGTGGACCGACGAGGAGGCCGCCCGGATCAGCCGTGCCGAGCTGAACGAGCGGTTCGGCGGCCGTCCCGACGACGACGCCGTGGGCGAGGCGTGCGAGCTGGGGGTGCTGGAGGCGATCCCGGGGCGCCCGGACGAGTTCCTGGTGCCCTCCCCGCAGGAGCTGACGGTGGCCGCCGAGCTGTACGCGGCCGGGGTGCCGCTGTCGGCGATCACCGGGCACCTGCGGGAGCTGCGCGGGCAGGTGGAGCACATCGCCTCGCGGTTCCTGGAGTTCACCACCGAGCACGTCTTCGCCCGCTACCTCGGAGAGGTCCCGCCGACGGACGCGGACGCGGCGGAGGCGGCGACGATGGTACGGAGGCTGCGGCCCCTGGCCCAGCAGACGGTGGACGCCGAGCTGGCGCGGGCGATGCGGCTGTTCGCCACCCGGCATCTGCAGCGCCACCTGGGGGCGGCGGGAGCCCCGCAGCCCTCGGGACCCGCGCCGGTGGCCCTGCCGGCGGAGACCGTACGGGCGGTGCAGGAACTGGTCGGCGCCGAGCACGTGGGGGAGTTCGTCCGGGCCGCGACGGAGCGGGAGCTCCAGGCCCGGACGATGAACGAGCTGGCCCGCCGGGGCGGCGGGTAACGGCCGGAGGCACTCGGTCAGTAGTCCACAGGGCGGATCACTCGTTTGCCCGCAAATCCGACCCAACCGGCTGTGGACAAGTCGGTGTTGCCTGTGGGCAACTCTGTGGACGGCCCTGTGGAAGCCCGTGCGGGCAGCTCAACCGATGGTCTCGTACGCGGGGTTCACGGGGCTGGCGCTGCCGATGGTGCTGGTGCGGCCGGCGACTCTGACGGGGCCGGCCGGCGCCTCCTGTGCACCGCGCCGGATGCTCCCGTACAGGAGTGTGGCGAGGGCCAGGCCCAGCACCCCGCCGACCACCTGGGCCGCGACGAATCCGGGCAGCGACTGCGGGGCGATCCCGGTGAAGGAGTCGCTGAAGGCGCGCCCGATGGTGCCCGCCGGGTTGGCGAAGGAGCCGGAGGAGGTGAACCAGATCGCGGAGGCGATGTACGCGGCGACCGCGGCCGGGATCAGCTTCGGACGCCCGATGCGCTCCAGGCCCTGGATGACCAGGACGAGCCCGGCGGTGGCGACGATCTCGCCGACGAGCAGGTGGCCGCCGCCGCGGACCTGCGTGGAGAAGGTGCCGGGGGTGCGGCCGAACATCACCTCGGCGAGGACGGCCCCGCCGATGGCGCCGGCGGTCTGGGCGGCGGCGTAGACGAG
The DNA here is from genome assembly GCF_000717915.1 of Streptomyces sp. NRRL S-244. Taxonomy (GTDB): domain Bacteria; phylum Actinomycetota; class Actinomycetes; order Streptomycetales; family Streptomycetaceae; genus Streptomyces. The sequence goes on along the minus strand of NZ_JOCX01000001.1, from coordinate 432,357 downwards.
GGCCTCCCGGCCGCCGAGCCCCTCGCCGCCGGTCCGGCGCGCCCACCAGGAGGTGAGGGTGACGACCGGGTTGAGGTGGGCTCCGGACAGCGGCCCGAAGAGGGTGATGATCAGGCCGAGGCCGATGGCCGAGGCGAGCGAGTTGGCGACGAGGGCGACACCGGTGTCACGGCTGAGGTCGGCGGCTTGGATTCCGGAACCGATCACGACCACGAGGAGGCCGGCGGTGCCGACGAGCTCGGCGACCGCACGGCGTGGCAGGGAAGCGTGGATTGTCATGGGTTCTCCCCCTGGGGCAGCAGTACAGCGGAAAATGTATTCCGTATCTTGGAAACGCGATAGAGGGTGTCCCACGGTGCCCCGGCCCGGCGGAGCGCCGATAAATCCCTGCCCGCCCCCTGCCCGACCGGGCAAGCTGGGCTCATGGACGACAGACGCACCGTGAAGGTGTCCAAATACGTCTCGAAACATCTGCGGCATCAGCCGGAACGCATCGGACTGGTGCTCGACCCCCAGGGCTGGGTGGAGATCGACGATCTCCTCCGCGCGGCCGCCGCCCACCGCTTCCCCATCAGCCGCGCCGAGCTCGACCACGTCGTCGCGGCCAACGACAAGCAGCGGTTCGCCGTCGACGGCACCCGCATCCGCGCCAACCAGGGCCACACCGTTCCCGTGGACCTGGACCTGCCGGAGGCCGAACCGCCCGCGTACCTCTACCACGGCACCGTGGCCGCCGCCCTGGACGCGATCCGCGCCGAGGGCCTGCGCCCCATGGCCCGCCACCACGTGCACCTGTCCCCCGACCGGGAGACCGCCACCCGCGTGGGCGCCCGGCGCGGCCGGCCGGTCGTGCTCGCCGTGGACGCGGGGGCGATGCGCGCGGCCGGGCACGTCTTCCGGGTCAGCGCCAACGGGGTGTGGCTGGCGGACGCCGTACCGCCGCAGTTCCTGCGCTTCTCCTAGCCCGGGAATTCAGGACGAGATTGTCAGATCATCCCCCTACTCTGTTCCTCATTCCGATCCGTGAGGGGGGTACCTCGCGATCGCCGAACCATCCATGCGAGCACGCGAGGTGACGCCCCGTGACGTCCACATCCCCTTCCTCCACCCACTCCGACCCTTCCGCCAACAGCTTTCAGGTCGATCTGCGCGGCCTGGTCGACCTGCTCTCCCACCACCTCTACTCCAGCCCGCGCGTCTACGTCCGCGAGCTGCTGCAGAACGCGGTGGACGCCGTCACCGCCCGCCAGGCACTCGACCCGGAGGCGGAGATCCGCATCCGCCTGTCGGCGTCCGCGGGCCGGGTGACCATCGAGGACAGCGGCATCGGCCTGACCGCCGCCGAGGCGCACTCCCTCCTCGCCACCATCGGCCGCAGCTCCAAGCGCGGCGGTGACCACGGCCTCGAGACCACCCGCCGGGAGTTCCTCGGCCAGTTCGGCATCGGCCTGCTCGCCTGCTTCGTCGTGGCCCGCCAGATCCGCGTCATCACCCGTTCCGCCCGCGACCCCCAGGCCGCGCCCGTCGAATGGCTGGCCACGGACGACGGCTCGTACACCGTCCGCGAGCTGCCCGACGAAGCCCGCCGGGAGCCCGGCACCACGGTCATCCTGCAGGCCCGCCCGGGAGCCGAGGAGTGGACCGTCCCGGCCAAGGTCGAGCAGCTGGCTCGTGACTACGGCTCCCTGCTCCCGTACGACATCACCTTCACCGAAGGCGAAGGCGAAGGCGAAGGCGCGGGCGCGGGGGAGGGCGGCGAGGGCGGCGAGGGCGAGGCGCGGGGCATCACCGACCGGCCCGCCGTGTGGGACCGCCCCTTCCCCACCCCCGCCGCGCGCCGCGTCGCGCTCGCCGGCCACTGCGCGCAGCTCTTCGGCTTCACCCCGCTCGACAGCATCGACCTCGACCTGCCCGTCGCCGGGGTGCGCGGAGTGGCGTACGTCCTCCCCGAGCCGACCAGCCCCGCCCACCGGGCCGGACACCGCGTCCACCTCAAGGGCATGCTGCTCACGGACCACGCCGACAACCTGCTGCCGGACTGGGCCTTCTTCGTCCGCGCGGTCATCGACACGGACACGCTGCGGCCCACCGCTTCCCGCGAGAACCTCTACGACGACGAGACCCTGTCCGCGGTACGCGAGGCCCTCGGCGCGCGCGTCCGGGCCTGGCTCGCCGAGCTCGCCGCGAGCGAACCGGAGCGCCTGGCCGCCTTCCTGAGCGTCCACCACCTCGGGGTGAAGTCCCTGGCCCGGCACGACGCCGAACTGCTCGGACTGATGCTGCCCTGGCTGCCGTTCGAGACGAGCGAGGGCTCGATGAGCCTCCAGGAGTTCACCGCCGCCCACAGCGAGATCCACTTCACGCGCACCGTGGAGGAGTTCCGCCAGATCGCCCCGATCGCGGCGGCCCACGGCCTCGGCGTCATCAACGCCGGATACACGTACGACGCCGACCTGCTCGCCCTGCTGCCCACCGTGCGGCCGGACCTCAAGGTCACGGAACTGGACGCCGGAGCCGTCACCGAGCGGCTCGACCCGGTCCCGACCTCCGCCGAACTGGCCCTCGCGCCCTTCCTGTCCACGGCGCGCACCCGGCTGGAGGCACAGGGCTGCGACGTCGTGCTGCGTGCCTTCCAGCCCGTGTCCGTCCCCGCGCTCTACCTCGACGACCGCCAGGCCCGCCAGGAGCGCGACCGTACGGCGGCGCTGGACAGCGCCGACTCCCTGTGGAGCGGAATCCTCGGCGCCCTGCGCGGCTCCGCGCCGCGCGCCCGCCTGGTGCTCAACCACAACAACCCGCTGATCCGCCGGATCTCGGCCCTGCCCGACGAGGCCCTGACCGGCACGGCCGTCGAATCGCTGTACGGACAGGCGCTGCTGATGTCCCAGCGGCCGCTGCGCCCCGCCGACTCCACGCTGCTCAACCGGGCCTTCCTCGGGCTCCTGGAATGGGCGACCCACTCCACCGACTCCCCGGAGGGCCAGAAGTGACCATGCTGACGCGCGAGGAGATCGAGCAGGGCCTCTCCGAGAACAGGAACTCCCCGAACGGAGCCGCACGCAACGCGCACGCCGAGGTGCTCGTGGGCGCGGCGGAGGCGACGGGTGACGGGGCCCTGTTCCGCACGGCCCTGGACAACCTGGTCAACGCCTATCTCTGGAGTGCCGAGTCCTCGAAGATGCTGGTGCCCTTCGCCCGGCTGCTCCAGGAGTACGACAAGGACCCCGCCGCCTTCGGCCGATGGGACGCCCACTCCTTGTTCTGGCAGTTCAAGTGGGTCGCCACGGCCATCAGCGATTCCCCCGAGATCCCGCTGGAGTCCGCCACCGGCTGGCTGGACGAGATGGAGCGCCGCTACCGGATCGCCGGTTACAGCGAGCGGCCGGTCCGCGAGGCCGAGCTGTGGCTCGCCGACGCGATCGGCCAGGACGACCGGGCCGAGCGGGCCCACCACGCCTGGCTGGCCGCCGACCGCGACGACATGAGCGACTGCCACGCCTGCGAGCTCAACGGCCAGGGTGCGTACGCCGTGCTGCGCGGGGACGACGCCCGGGCCCTGGAGCTCTGGCAGCCCGTCCTGGCGGGCGAGCGGACCTGCGCCGAGGAGCCCCACCGGCTGCTCGCCACCTCGCTGCTGCCACTGCTGCGCCTGGGCCGTTTCGACGAGGCCCGTTCGCACCACGTACGCGGCTACCGCATGGCCCGCGGCAACGAGAGCCTGCTGCCCTCGATCGGCAAGCACATCGAGTTCTGCGCCCTGAGCGGCAACGAGTCGCGCGGCCTGGAGATCCTCGCCGAGCACGCCGCCCACATGAGTCCGCTGGTCAACGTCGACGACCAGATGGCCTTCCACGGCGGCATCCTCGTACTGCTGCGCCGGCTGACGGAGCTGGGGCACGGCCAGAGCCCGGCCGTCCCGTACGACGGTGCCCCGCACACGGTCTCCGAGCTGTACGAGGTGCTGCGCGCGAGCTCCCTCGAGATCGCCCGGCGCTTCGACGCCCGCAACGGCACCACCCGGGTCTCCGACCGCTTCCTCGCCCGGATCGGGCGGGAGCCGCTGGTCGGCGTACTGCCGCTGGGAGTGCGCAGCACGGCGCTGCCGCAGCCGGCCGCCGCGGTGAACGCCCCCGCGACCGCGGTCGTGCCCGCGCCGCCCGCGGCCGATTTCGAGGAGCTGGTGGAGCGGGCCCGACAGGCCCGGGAACAGCGGCATCCGGCCGCGGACGCGCTCTGGGCCGAGGTCGGCGTACGGGTGGACGCGCGCCCGGAGGGCGAGGTGGACCCGCTGCTCGCCGCCGATGTGGCGGACCAGCGGGCCCTGACCGCGGCCCGCGGCGGGGCCGGGAACGCGGCGGAGCTGCTGGAGGCGGTCCGCGACCGCTACCGCGAGCTCGGCCGGGCGGAGCGCGCGGCGCTGGCGGAGCTGCGGCTGGCGAGCGCGGCCGCGCAGTCCGGGGCAGAGCCTCAGCGGATCCGGGAGCTGCTGGCGGTGGCCCTGAAGTCCGCCGAGGCGCTGGACGCGGGCGAGCCGCTGCGCGGGCGCCGGATCGCGCTGGCGGAGCTGTCGTCGATCCGCGTGGAGTCGTACCTGCGCTCGCTGGAGGCCGGCCCCGAGCACGAGCACCTCCACGGGCCCGGCCAGGACCACGGGCACGGCGAGCTGGCGGCCGAACTCGGCGCTTTCGTGGCCGCGTACGCGCAGGACCTGCCCGATCTGGCTGCCGAGGCCGAGGAGATGCTGGGCCGCGTCGCCCTGTCGCAGGGCGAGCCCGAGCGGGCCCTGCCGCTGCTGGCCGCGTCCGCGGCGCGGGCGGTGTCTGCGGGCCTTCCGTGGCAGGCGGTGGACGCGCTGGTGCTGCGGGCCGGAGTGCTGATGTCGGTGGAGCGGCCCCAGGAGGCCGAGGAGGCGGCGCGTTCCGCCTTGGAGCACTCCGCGGAGGTGACGGAGGCCGAAACGCAGGGCGTCGTACGGCTCACCCTCGCGGACATCCTGCTGCGCCGGGCCGACGAGGCGGCGGAAGCGGCCGAGCACGCCCTCACCGCGGCGCACTGGTTCGACCAGGCGGGTCTGACCGCCGACGGCGGGGCGCAGGCCCGGCTGGTGCTGGCCCGGGCGTACGCACGGGAGGGGCGGCACGCAGACGCGGCGGAGGTGTTGCAGTCCACGCTGCCCGATCTGCTGGAGCACGGCGAGGGACAGGCCGTCTCCGTACGGGAGTTCCTCGGCGATCTGCTGCGGCAGCTGAACGACTCCCGGGCGGCGGCGGAGCAGTACCTGCTGGCGGCGGAAGTGGCCAAGGGCTGGGAGGACCCCCGCCCGCAGGCCGCCCTGGCGCAGGCGGCGGCGGAACAGCTGTCCGCCGCACGCCTGGACCAGGAGGCACTCGCCGCGTACGAGCGGTCCCTGGAGCTGTTCCGGGTGACGGGGGATGCCCCGATCGCCGAAGTGCGGATCCTGCGCTCCCTGGCCTGGATGGCTCCGCGCGGAGACACCGGTGCGGCGGCGTGGGCGCGGGCGCGGGACTTGATGGACCAGGCCGCCGGGGTCCTGGAGACCGCGCTGGCCGAGAACGCGGAGAGCGGCGAGGGCCAGGCCGCCCCGCACCTGCGGGCCGAGCTCGCCCAGACCTGGCTGCAGCTGGCGCAGGTGCTCGACTGGCGGGTCACCTCGCACGAGCAGGCCGGGGACGAGGATGGCGACGAGGACGGCCCGGACGACAAGGTCAGCGGGGACGGCGAGGGCTCCCGCCGCGCCGAGGTGGACACCGAGGCGCTGCGGCTGGAGGAGATCGAGCTGACGGCGCGGGCCGGCGACCTGTACGCGGAGCTGGGTCCGGACCATCTGGGGGACCGGCTCCAGTGCGTGCAGTACGCCGCCTGGACCGAGCAGGAGATCGGTCGCGATGAGGCGGGAGCCGCTCGGCTCTCGGCACTGATCGAGGAACTCCGGGCCATGCCCGAGGAGGTCCCGGAGGATCTGCTGGAGCGCGCCCAGTCCGCCCTCGACAGCCTGCGGTCCTGAGTGCGGTGCCCCCGTCGCCCGGCGGCGACGGGGGCATCCTCTCCGTTTCAGCTGTCGAGCTGGGCCAGGCCCTCGGTGGCGATCCGCTCGAAGACGTGCTCGTCGGCCGCGAACTCGGAGTCCGGGATCGGTGCGTGGATCACGATCTCGGTGATGCCGAGCGCCTGGTGGCGTCCGGCGAAGTCGACGAACGCGTCGACGGAGTCGAGCATCGTGTTGCGGTCCGGGGTGAAGCCGGTCAGCAGGATCTTCTCCATCGGCTCGGACGCGCGGCCGATCTCCGCGCATACCTTGTCGAGCCGGGCCAGCTGGCCGCGGATGGCCTCCACCGACTGCTCTGGGGTGCCCTCTTCGAAGAGCTTCGGATCGCCGGTGGTCACCCAGGCCTGGCCGTGGGCGGCGGCGAGCTTCATGCCCCGCGGGCCGTTCCCGGCAACCGCGAAGGGCAGTCGCGGCTGCTGCACACAGCCGGGGAGGTTGCGGGCCTCGTCGGCGGAGTAGAAGGTGCCGCGTTCGCTGACCGCGGTCTCCGTGAGCAGCCGGTCCAGCAGCGGTACGAACTCCGCGAAGCGGTCCGCGCGCTCACGCGGGGTCCAGGGGTCCTGTCCCAGTGCGGAGGCATCGAACCCGTTGCCGCCGGCGCCGATACCGAGGGTGAAACGGCCGCCGGAGATGTCGTCCAGCGACATCAGTTCCTTGGCCAGCGTCACCGGGTGCCGGAAGTTCGGCGAGGTGACGAGCGTGCCCAGCCGCATCTTCTCGGTGGCGGCGGCTGCCGCGGTCAGGGTCGGGATCGCGCCAAACCACGGCCGGTCGCGGAAGGACCGCCAGGTCAGGTGGTCGTAGGTGTATGCGGTGTGGAACCCGAGCCGCTCGGCTCGCACCCACTGGTCACGACCGCCCTCACGCCACGGGCGTACCGGGAGGATCACAGTGCTCAGACGCAGACTCATGTTTCGAGACTACGGCCCCGCTCATGTTTCACGTGAAACATCGCCTGTCCCCGGCTCACCGCGGGCTGCCGCCCACCAGCAGCCGGGGGAGAAACATCGCCATCCGGCACAGGAGCCCGGGCCGCTCTGGTCGGCTGTCGCAGGGCCATGGGTGAAGATGGATCCGTGACCTCGGCTCCCCAGCGCCCGGACGGGCCAACCCCCACTCCCCGCCTCATCGCCACCGACCTCGACGGCACCCTGCTGCGCGACGACAAATCCGTCTCGCTCCGCACGGTCGCCGCGCTCGCCGCCGCCGAGGAGGCCGGGATCGAGGTCTTCTTCGTGACCGGCCGCCCGGCCCGCTGGATGGACGTGGTCAGCGACCACGTCCACGGCCACGGCCTGGCGATCTGCGCGAACGGGGCCGCGGTGGTCGATCTCCACGCGGGCCGGGAGTTCGTACAGGTCCGCGCGCTGCCGCGGGCCACGGCGCTGACGGTCGTGGAGACGCTGCGCGCCGCAGCGCCGGGCACCTCCTTCGCGGTCGAGATGACCACCGGCATCAACTACGAGCCGCTGTACCCGCCCTTCTTCCAGGACCCGGGTGCCCATGTGGCCACCGCCGAGAAGCTGCTGGAGGAAGAGGCGGACGACAGCTCCGCTCCCGTCCTCAAGCTCCTCGCGCACCATGCCGAGCTCGCCCCGGACGAGTTCCTGGCGCTCGCCCGCTCGGCCGCCGGCGCCTACGCGTCGATCACCCGCTCCAGCCCGACCGCTCTGCTGGAGATCAGCGGACCGGGGGTCTCCAAAGCCAGCACCCTGGAGCTGTGCTGCGCCGAGCGCGGCATCTCACCGGCCGAGGTCGTCGCTTTCGGGGACATGCCGAACGACGTGGAGATGCTCCGCTGGGCGGGCACCTCGTACGCGATGGGCAACGCCCACCCGGACGTGATCGCGGCCGCCTCCGGCCGTACGGTCGCCAACAACGAGGACGGCGTTGCCGTCGTCATCGAGCGCATCCTCGCGGACCGCGCAGCGCAGCGGCTCTAGGCGAGCGCCGGGACGAGCCCGGGATCAGCCCGGGATCAGCCCGGGATCAGCCCGGGACGGGCGCCAGGACGTCAGAGCGGGGCCTCCCACACCAGGGTGGTCCCGGTGCCGTCCTCCCCGATACCGGGGCCGTACGAGCTCGACCCGCCCAGCGACTCGGCCCGCCGGCGCAGATTCCGCAGTCCGCTGCGCCGGCCGCCCTCGGGGATGCCCACCCCGTCGTCGGCGACCTCCAGCCGCACCCCGGGCCTGCCGTCGGCCAGCGTGCCGGTGCAGTCCACGACCACCTCGATCCGGGACGCCTCCGCGTGCCGGAAGGCGTTCGACAGGGCCTCGCGCAGCGCCGCGATCAGGTTCTTGCCCACCAGCTCGCCGACCACCGTGTCGATCGGCCCGAGGAACCGGTGCGCGGGCTTGAAGCCCAACGGCACAGCGGCCATGTTGATCTCCCGCAGGACCCGGGTGCGCAGCCCCGACGGGGCCTCGGCCGGTCCCTGCTGGAGCGCGAAGATCGCGGTGCGGATCTCCTGGATCGTCACGTCCAGCTCGTCCACGGCCTTGCCGACTCCGTCGACGACTTCGGGGACGACGGAGCGCCGCTGGGCGCCCTCCAGCATCATGCCGGTGGCGAACAGCCGCTGGATGACCAGGTCGTGCAGGTCCCGGGCGATCCGGTCGCGGTCCTCGAACACCGCGAGCCGCTCCCGGTCGCGCTGCGCCTCGGCCATCATCAGCGCGAGCGCCGCCTGGGAGGCGAACTGGGTGGCCAGCGTCCGCTCCGCCTCGCTGAACGGCCTCTTGCCACGGGCTCGCGGGGTGACCAGCGCGCCCAGCACCCGACCGCCGCTGTGCAGCGGCAGCATCATGCAGGGCCCGTACTGGCTGGTCAGCCGACTGATCATGCGGGGGTCGCTGGCTGCGTCCTCCACGAAGACCGGCTCGCCCTCGAGCAGCTTCGCCACCACCGGGCTCTCGGCCGGGATGACCAGGCCGAGCGAGGTGGCCGCGCTCTCGGCGGACACGGCGACGATCTCCATGCCGCCCTCCTCAGCCGGCAGCAGCACGATTCCGGCGGCGGAGTCCGCCAGGTGCCGGGCCTGCTCGGCCACCACCGAGAGGGCGTCGTCCGCGTCCCCGCCCGACAGCAGGGCGGTCGTGACGGCCACCGAGCCGTCGATCCACCGCTCCCGCTGGGTCGCGGCCTCGTACAGCCGGGCGTTGCCGATGGCGATGCCCGCCTCGGTGGCCAGGACCCGGACCATGTGGACGTCGTAGTCGTTGAACCGGCCGCCGCCGTTCTTCTCGGCGAGGTACAGATTGCCGAAGATCTCCCCCTGCACCCGGATCGGGACGCCGAGGAAGGTCTTCATGGGCGGGTGGTGCGGCGGGAACCCGGCCGAGCGCGGGTCCTTCGTGAGATCGGCGAGCTGGACCGTGTCGGGATGGGAGATCAGCGCGCCGAGCAGGCCCCTCTTCCCGTCCGGCCGGTGCCCGATCTTCCGGGCCGTCTCGGCGTCGATGCCGAAGGTGACGAAGTCCGACAACCCGCGGCCCTCGGTGTCGACGACCCCGATCGCCGCGTACCGGGCGTCCGCGAGCTCGGCCGCCGTCTCGCAGATGCGGTCGAGGGTGGAGTGCAGTTCGAGGCCGGTGCCCACGGAGCGCATGGCCTCCAGCAGTTGCGGCACCCGGGCGGTGAGCTCGGTGGAGAGGCCTTGCAGACTCCGGGTGGCCTGGGTGGCCGCCTCCAGCGGGTCCGGTGTTCCGGGGGGTGACTCCGGCGGTTCCTGCGACTCCTGCGCTGACATGCCCTTGAGAGTAGTTAGTCCCTTTTACCGGGGAAAGTCGGCCAGGGCTCCGTCGGCCGACCGCTCCCGTTCGAGCAGGTTGCGCAGCGGACCCTCGGCCGCGGCCAGCTCGGCGTACGTACCGCGCTGTACGACCGCTCCGCGCTCCAGTACGAGCACTTCGTCGACCGCCTCCAGGCCGGCCAGCCGGTGCGTGATCAGCACGGTGGTACGGCCCTCGGTCGCGGCGAGCAGGTCCGCCGTCAGGGCGTCCGCGGTGGCCAGGTCCAGGTGCTCGGCCGGCTCGTCGAGCACGAGGACGGGGAAGTCGGCGAGCAGCGCCCTGGCCAGGGCCAGCCGCTGGCGCTGGCCTCCGGAGATCCGCTCGCCGTGCTCGCCGACCAGCGTGTCCAGCCCGTCCGGGAGGCCTTCGGCCCACTCCAGCAGTCGGGCCGCCGCCAGGGCCTCCCGCAGCTGCTCCTCGCTCGCCCCGGTCCGGGCCAGCCGCAGGTTCTCCCGTACCGAGCTGTCGAAGAGGTGCGCGTCCTGCGCGCACAGGCCCACCATCCGGCGGACCTCGTCGCTGTCGAGGGTGCGCGCGTCGGTGCCGCCCAGGGTGTACGCACCTTCGTGCGGGTCCAGGAAGCGCAGCAGGACCTGCGCCAGCGAGGTCTTGCCCGCACCCGAGGAGCCGACGACGGCGATCCGCCGGCCGGCCTCCAGGGTGAGGTCCAGCCCGCGCAGCGCGTCCTGTTCCTGTCCGGGATGCCGGGCGGCGAGTCCGGTCAGCCGCAGCGGGAACGGGGAGCCCGGTACCGCGGCCGGCCGCTCCGGCTCGGCGACCGGGACGGGCGCGTCGATGACCTCGTAGATCCGCTCGGCACTGCGGCGCACCCTCTGCCGGTACTGGACAGCCTGCGGAAGCCCGTTGACCGCCTCGAAAGCGGCGAGCGGGGTCAGCACGGCGACGGCCATGGCCACCCCGGACAGCCGTCCGTCGTGCACGGCGTCGGCGGCCAGGGCCGCGGCGACCACCACGGTCAGCCCGCACACGAGGGCGGTCAGCCCGCCCCCGAGCCCGGTGGCGGCGGCCCCCCGTGCGGAGATGCCGGTCAGCGTCCGGTCGCTCTCCTTCGCGGCGTCCTTCCGCCCGGCCAGCGCGCCGGCGACGGTCAGCTCGGCGGTCCCGGTCAGCAGATCGGTCACCCGGGTGGCGAGTTCTCCCCGGGCCGGCGCCAGCCGCCGCTCGGCACGCCGGGCGCAGGCTCCACTGACCAGCGGCACCCCGACCCCGGCCGCGAGCAGCCCGACGGCGAGTGCGGCTCCCGCCCCCGGCAGCAGCCAGGCGGTGAAGGCGACCGAGCCGGTGCCGACGAGCACTGCGGTGCCGACCGGCAGCAGCCAGCGCAGCCAGTAGTCCTGGAGGGAGTCGGCGTCGGCCACCAGGCGGGCCAGCAGGTCTCCGCGCCGCTGCTCGCGCAGCCCGGCGGGCGCGATGCGCTCCAGCCGGCGGAACACCGACACCCGCACGTCGGCGAGCATCCGCAGCACGGCGTCGTGGGAGACGAGCCGCTCCGCGTAGCGGAAGACGGCCCGCCCGATCCCGAAGGTCCGGGTGGCCGTGACGGCCACCATCAGGTAGAGCACGGGCGGCTGCTGCGAAGCCCGCGAGATGAGCCATCCGGAGACGGCCATCAGGCCGACGCTGCACCCGACGGCCAGTGCCCCGAGCAGCAGGCCGAGCCGGAACCGCCCCTGCCATGCCGTGGCCACCGCGCGCACCCGCCGGAGCGGGTCGCCCCCGCCCGAGTCGGCGCCGCCGGCCGTGGCCGCCCTCTCGGGCGCGCTGCCGAGGATCCACTCCCCGGGGCCGGACGGCCCGTTGCCCTCCCCGCCGAGGCCGTCGGAGGCCCCGGTGGTGAACGCGACGGGCCGGACGGCGGACGCAGCCGGCAGGACCCCAGCCGTGGTCGGCAGGACCCCCGGCGCGCCCACCCGCACCACCCGGTCGGCCACGGCCAGCAGCGCCGGCCGGTGGACGACCAGCAGTACGGTCCGCCCCACCGCGAGGCGTCGTACGGCGTCGACCACGGCCGCCTCGGTCTCGCCGTCGAGAGCGGCGGTCGGCTCGTCCAGCAGCAGCACCGGCCGGTCCGCGAGGAACGCCCGCGCCAGTGCCAGCCGCTGGCGCTGTCCGGCGGACAGCCCGACCCCGCCTTCCCCCAGCTCCGTGTCGACACCGCGCGGCAGCGCGGCCACGAACTCCCATGCCCCGGCGTCCTTCAGCGCCTCGGCCACCGCGTCCGCGGAGGCGTCCGGCCGTGCCAGCCGTACGTTCTGCGCGATCGTCCCGGCGAACAGGTGCGGACGCTGCGGCACCCACGCGATCCGCTCCCGCCACTGTTCGAGCGACAGCGAGGCGAGGTCCACGCCCCCGATCCGCACCCGCCCCGCGGTCGGCTCGACGAAGCCCAGCAGCACCTGGAGCAGCGTGGACTTGCCCGCCCCGCTGGGTCCGGTGAGCGCGACGCACTCCCCGGGTCCGACCGCCAGCGAGACCGGTCCCGGCGAGTCCTCGCCCCGGCCCTCGTAGCGGACCGCGACCCCGTCGAACTCGATCCGCAGCCCCGCGGCCGCCACCGGGGCCACGCCGCCGGAGGCGGCGACGGGCGTCTGGAGCACCTCGAAGATCTCCTCCGCGGCCGCCAGCCCCTCGGCGGCCGCGTGGTACTGCGCCCCGACCTGGCGCAGCGGCAGATACGCCTCGGGCGCCAGGATCAGGATGACCAGCCCGGTGTACAGGTCGAGCTCCCCGTGGACCAGCCGCATTCCGATGGTCACGGCGACCAGCGCCACCGACAGCGTCGCCAGCAGCTCCAGCGCGAACGAGGACAGGAAGGCGATGCGCAGCGTCCGCACCGTCGCCTGCCGGTAGTCGTCGGTGATCTTGCGGATCGACTCGGCCTGGGCCTTGGCCCGGCCGAAGACCTTCAGCGTCGGCAGCCCGGCCACCACGTCCAGGAAGTGCCCCGACAGCCGGGACAGCAGCCGCCACTGTCGGTCCATCCGGGACTGGGTGGCCATGCCGATCAGCACCATGAACAGCGGAATGAGCGGCAGCGTGACCACGATGATGGCCGCCGACACCCAGTCCTCGGTGACGATCCGGGCGAGGACCGCCACCGGGACGACCACCGCGAGCCCCAGCTGGGGCAGGTAGCGGGAGAAGTAGTCGTCGAGGGCGTCCACGCCCCGGGTGGCCAGCGCCACCAGCGACCCGGTCTGCTGCCCGCTCAGCCAGCCGGGCCCCAGATCCGCGGCCCGGTCCAGCAGCCGGCCCCGCAGCTGCGATTTGACCGCCGCACTGGCCCGGTGGGCCGCCAGCTCCGTGAGCCAGGCGAGCAGACCTCGCCCCAGCGCGACCGCCGCGAGCAGCAGCAGCGGCGTCCGCAGCGCCTCCCCGTCCAGCCCCTGCTCGAAGGCGCCGACCACGATCTCGGCGATCAGCATCGCCTGACCGACGACCAGCCCTGCTCCGGCAAGTCCCAGGGCCACCACGGCCGCCAGGAAGAGGCGGGTGGAGCGGGCGTACCGAAGCAGGCGCGGGTCGATCGGTTTCACGTGAAACATCTCCCGGAGCAGGGTCAGGAAGCAGGGTCAGGGATCAGTGCGCATCGACGATGTGCTGCGTACCGATCCGCTTGCGGAACACCCAGTACGTCCAGCCCTGGTAGAGCAGGACGAGCGGCGTGGCCACTCCCGCACACCAGGTCATGATCTTCAGGGTGTACGGGCTGGACGAGGCATTGGTGACCGTGAGGTTCCAGGCCTCGTCCAGCGAGGAGGGCATCACGTTCGGGAAGAGCGTCAGGAAGAGCATCGCGACCGCGGCCGCGATGGTGATCCCGGACAGCGCGAACGACCAGCCCTCGCGGCCCGCCAGGTTGAAGCCCAGGGCACCGACCAGTGCGAGGACCGCGACGGCCATGGCGATCAGGCTCTTGCCGTCACCGCGCGAGACCTGCGTCCAGATCAGGAAGACGAGGGCCAGCACGGCGGTGAGCACGCCCAGTCGCGTCGCCAGCGTGCGCGAGCGCTCCCGGATGTCCCCGACCGTCTTGAGCGAGGTGAACACCGTTCCGTGGAAGGTGAAGAGGGTGAGGGTGACGAGTCCGCCGAGCAGGGAGTAGACGTTGAGCAGGTCGAAGAGGCTGCCGACGTACTCCATGTGCTCGTCGATCTTCACTCCGCGCACGATGTTGGCGAAGGCCACGCCCCACAGGAACGCGGGGATCAGCGAGGTCCAGAAGATGGCGTGTTCCCAGTTGGTCTGCCACCGCTCCTCGTCCCGCTTGTGCCGGTATTCGAAGGCGACGCCGCGGATGATCAGGCAGACCAGGATGACCAGGAGCGGCAGGTAGAACCCGGAGAAGAGGGTGGCGTACCACTCGGGGAAGGCGGCGAAGGTGGCACCGCCCGCGGTGAGCAGCCAGACCTCGTTGCCGTCCCACACGGGCCCGATCGTGTTGATCAGCACCCGCTTCTCGGTGCGATTGCGGGCGAGCAGCTTGGTCAGGACACCGACTCCGAAGTCGAAGCCCTCCAGGAAGAAGTAGCCGGTCCACAGGACGGCGATGAGCACGAACCAGACGTCATGGAGTTGCATGGTGCGGTCCCCTCAGCCTCAGTACGAGAAGGCCATCGGCCGGTCGGGATTCTTGTCGTCCCCGCCGATCTTGGTGGGCGGGTTCAGGTCGGCTTCCGTCAGCTCGGGCGGACCGAGCTTCACGTACTTCACCAGCAGCCGGACTTCGATCACCGCGAGCACGGCGTACAGGAGCGTGAAGCCGATCATCGAGGTGAGCACCTCGCCCTGGGACACGTGCGGCGAGACCGCGTCGCGGGTGCGCAGGACTCCGTAGACCACCCAGGGCTGGCGGCCCATCTCGGTGAAGATCCAGCCCCAGGAGTTGGCGATGAGCGGGAAGCCCATGGTCCAGAGGGCGACGATCCAGTACCAGGTGGCGAACCGGGGGCTCAGCGCCTTCTTGAAGAGGACCAGGTGCGGGACCTCGTCCTCGCCGGTGCGCAGCCCCGGAGGCAGCATGAACTTCTTCCGGGTGAGCCAGAGCCCCAGCACGCCGACGCCGAGGGAGGCCATGCCGAAGCCGATCATCCAGCGGAAGCCCCAGTAGGCGACCGGGATGTTGGGCCGGTAGTCGCCGGGCCCGAACTTCTCCTGTTCGGCCTTGTTGACGTCGTTGATGCCGGGGACGAAGGAGGTGAAGTCGTCATTGGCCAGGAAGGACAGCAGGCCCGGGATCTCTATCGCGACCTTGTTGTGGCCCTTTTCGACGTCTCCGTAGGCGAAGACGGAGAAGGGCGCGGGCGCCTCGCCGTCCCAGAGCGCCTCCGCGGCGGCCATCTTCATCGGCTGCTGCTTGAACATCACCTTGCCGAGCAGGTCACCGCTGATGGCGGTGCCCATGCCGGCGATGATCAGCGTGATCAGGCCGAGCCGCAGCGAGGTCCGCATCACGGGGATGTGCTTCTTGCGGGCCAGGTGGAAGGCGGAGATGCCGACCATGAAAGCGCCGCCGACCAGGAAGGCCGCCGTGATGGTGTGGAAGAACTGGGTCAGCGCGGTGTTCTGCGTGAGGACCAGCCAGAAGTCGGTGAGCTCGGCCCGGCCCCGCTCCTCGTTGATCCGGTAGCCGACCGGGTGCTGCATCCAGGAATTGGCCGCGAGGATGAAGTACGCGGAGAGGATGGTGCCGATCGAGACCATCCAGATGCAAGCCAGGTGGATCTTCTTCGGCAGCTTGTCCCAGCCGAAGATCCACAGGCCGATGAAGGTCGACTCGAAGAAGAAGGCGATGAGCGCCTCGAAGGCCAGTGGCGCCCCGAAGATGTCACCGACGAAGCGCGAGTAGTCGGACCAGTTCATGCCGAACTGGAACTCCTGCACGATGCCCGTGACGACACCCATGGCGATATTGATCAAGAAAAGCTTGCCCCAGAACTTCGTGGCCCTGAGGTACTTCTCCTTCCCCGAACGCACCCAGGCGGTCTGAAGGCCTGCCGTGAGCGCGGCGAGCGAGATCGTCAGCGGGACGAAGAGGAAGTGGTAGACGGTGGTGATGCCGAACTGCCAGCGCGCCAACGTCTCTGGCGCCAAAGCTACGTCCACGTCGTCGTCTCCTTCGGTGCGCCGTGGTCACTGCCGCAGTTTGCCTGGCGTGCCCCACCCAATACGGGACGAAGCAGGACACGCTTGTGAACGCGTTCACATTCACAAGCATTATGTCGTACCGGCTTCGACGCGTTTCAGGCGGGGTCCCCCCTAGCCAATACATTCAACAGATTGTTGAATGCGGCTCATGAGGATTCGCATCTCCTGGCCAGCGGGCCAGCTCACGGCAACCCTTGACGAGACCCCGACCAGCAAGGCGCTGGCCGAGGCCCTTCCGATCTCCGCCTCCGCCAACACCTGGGGCGAGGAGGTCTACTTCGACACCGGCGTCTCCGTGGCGCTGGAACACGACGCCCGGCAGGTCGTCGACCCGGGCACGGTCGCGTTCTGGACCGAGGGCGACGCACTCGCGCTGCCCTACGGCCCCACGCCCATCTCGCGCGGAGGCGAGAGCCGCCTGGCGAGCCCGTGCAATGTGCTCGGCTCGTTCGAGGGCGACCCCCGCCTGCTGTCCACCGTCCGCGACGGCGACCCGATCCGCGTGGAACTCGCGTAGCCGCTCAGAGCTCGCGCAGTCCCCGAGGGCTACATCTCCTTGAAGAAGGCCTCCGCCGTGTGCAGGAAGATGTCGTTCGCCTCGGGCTCACCGATCGTGACCCGCAGGCCCTCGCCCGCGAAGGGCCGGACCACCACGCCGGCCTTCTCGCAGGCCGCCGCGAACTCGGCGGTCCGCTCCCCCAGCCGCATCCACACGAAGTTCGCCTGCGTGTCCGGCACCACGGTCCAGCCCTGGCCGAGCAGCGTCTTGTGGACCCGGGCACGCTCGCCCACCAGCGCCCCGACCCGGCCCATCAGCTCGTCCTCGGCGCGCAGCGAGGCGACCGCCGCGTCCTGGGCGAGCTGGCTGACGCCGAACGGCACCGCCGTCTTGCGCAGGGCCGCCGCCACCGGCTCGTGCGCCACCGCGAAGCCCACGCGCAGGCCGGCCAGCCCGTACGCCTTGGAGAACGTACGCAGCACGCACACGTTCGGGCGGCTGCGGTAGAGCTCGATGCCGTCCGGCACCTCGGTGTCGCGGACGAACTCGCGGTACGCCTCGTCCAGCACCACCAGGATGTCCGAGGGCACCCGGTCCAGGAACCGCTCCAGCTCGGCGCGGCGCACCGCGGTGCCGGTGGGGTTGTTGGGGTTGCAGACGAAGATCAGCCGGGTCCGCTCGGTGATCGCGTCGAACATCGCGTCGAGGTCGTGCACGTCCCCGTCGGTCAGCGGGACCTGCACGGACGTCGCACCCGAGATCTGCGTGATGATCGGGTAGGCCTCGAAGGACCGCCAGGCGTAGATGACCTCGTCGCCCGGGCCGGCCGTCGACTGGATCAGCGACTGGGCCACACCCACGGAGCCCGTGCCGGTGGCGATGTGCTCGACCGGCACCCCGAACCGCTCGGCGAGCTCGTTCACCAGGCCCGTGCAGGCCATGTCGGGGTAGCGGTTGAACTGTCCGGCCGCCGCGACCGCGGTCTCCAGCACCCCGGACAGCGGCGGGTACGGGTTCTCGTTCGAGGACAGCTTGTACGCGACGGGCCCGCCCGCGGCAGCGGGCTTCCCGGGCTTGTAGGTGGGAATGCCGTCCAGCTCGGCGCGCAGCTTCGGGCTCTTCTCGCTCACCGCAGGTCCTCCTCGACCGTCCCGTACGACGTCGCCGTCGACTCAATACTGCTCACCTTATGAGGATTCCGCTCTCCCGAAAATGGGCGGCGCCAGGATTGCGGGGGAGCGCACGCATATATGCGCACGCCGGTGGCCCACGCCGTGGCGCGCATCCCTCGTACAGGTGAGTTGAGACCGTCCCGAGACCACACCGCTTTGGCATGCCCGTACCCGCCGACAAACGCCCCGCTCACTCTCCGCGCTCAAATTCCTTCGTTTCCAAGGTCATTGGGGGTGGCGAACCATGCAGAATCGTGCCTGTCAACCGGTGCATATGCACCCGGACCACCCACCCCGCCGAGCCCTACTATCGGCTCGCCATGACAGCAGCAGGGAAGCATCAGGTGAGCCGGACCGAGACCACCCGGCGGGCCGCCGGCCGACAGGGCCGGGCCGGCATCAGGGACGTGGCCGCCGCGGCGGGCGTCTCGATCACGACCGTCTCCGACGCGCTCAATGGCAAGGGGCGGCTGCCGGACGCCACCCGCCGCCACGTTCGCGAGGTCGCCGATCGGCTGGGCTACCGCCCCTCCGCCGCGGCCCGCACCCTCCGTACCGGCAAGTCGGGCCTCATCGGCCTGACCGTGACCACCTACGGGGATGAACCTTTCACCTTCACCGAATTCGCGTACTTCGCCGAGATGGCCAGGGCGGCCACCTCCGCCGCGCTCGCCCGCGGCTACGCCCTCGTCATCCTCCCCGCCACCTCCCGACACGACGTGTGGTCCAACGTGGCCCTCGACGGCACCGTCGTCATCGACCCCTCCGACCACGATCCCGTCGTCAGTGAACTGGTCCGCCAAGGCCTCCCCGTCGTCTCCGACGGCCGCCCGGCCGGCTCCCTCCCCGTCACCGCCTGGGTCGACAACGACCACGAGGCCGCCGTACTCAACCTGCTCGACCACCTCGCCGCCGCCGGCGCCCGCCGGATCGGGCTGCTGACCGGCACCACCACGGACACCTACACCCGGTTGTCCACCACCGCCTACCTCAACTGGTGCGAGCGCGTCGGCCAGGACCCCGTCTACGAGTCCTACCCCGCCCACGACCCGTGCGCGGGCGCCGTCGCCGCGGACCGGCTGCTCGCCCGGCCCGACCGGCCCGACGCCGTCTACGGGCTCTTCGACCCCAACGGCACCGATCTGCTCGCCGCCGCCCGGCGCTACGGCCTGCGCGTCCCCGAGGACCTGCTGCTCGTGTGCTGCAGCGAGTCCACCGTGTACGCCAACACCGAACCGCCCATCACCACCCTCTCCCTCAAACCGCGCCGCATCGGCACCGCCGTCGTACAGCTGCTGATCGACGCCATCGAGGGGGTCGACACCGGGCGGCCGGTCGAACAGGTGGTCCCGACCGAGCTGATCATCCGTACCTCCTCGCAGCGCAGGCAGCCCCGTACGACCGTCAGCCCGCCCCGTTCACCGGCCAAGGACTGACCGCCGCAGCGTGATACCGGCGGGGCAGACGGCTCCGCCGGGGATTTCCGCAACGCCCATTTCGGGAGAAAGCGGCAGGAACTGTTGGTTCCGCCCAGGATTCACCACCCCTGGTGCGTCACAGAGCGCGAGCCGCATTCCTATGATGGGCGCACGACATCACGGACCCTCCGCCCAGGAGGCCAGGAGGGTCCGCAGGTGTACGGCAGCGCGACGGTGGTGGAGGGGTCGATGACTCAGGGGGCCGGTCAGGGACCCGCGATGCGGACGGAGACGCTGCGGGACTTCCGAGTTCCGGTCACCGAGCCCGTCCCGTACGGAGTGCCCGGCGCGCTTCCCGAAGAGGCCCCGGTGTACGGCGAGTACCCCGCGTACTACGGGGAGGGAGCGCCGGTGCCCCCGCACCCGCCCGTGCCCCCGCAGCCCTCCGTACCCCCGCAGCCGCCCATGGGCCAGGCCCCCGCCGCGGGCGGACCGGCCCCGGCCGACGGGGACGATCCCGACGAGGGCTACACCCCCACCCACCGCGATCTGCCGATCATCGGCCGCGGCGGACCGGGCGACACCGTTCAGGTCCAGTACGTTCCCCAGGAGACCCCGGCCGCGGGCCCCGGCCCGCTCTACGTGGTCGGCGACGTGCACGGCTATCTGGACGAGCTCGTCCACGAACTCCAGGCCCAGGGCCTCATCGACGCCGACCGCCGCTGGTCGGCCGGCAACGCCCGCCTCTGGTTCCTCGGCGACTTCACCGACCGCGGCCCCGACGGCATCGGCGTCATCGACCTCGTCATGCGGCTCTCCGCCGAGGCCGCCGCCGCGGGCGGCTACTGCAAGGCCCTCATGGGCAACCACGAGCTGCTGCTCATCGGCGCCAAGCGGTTCGGCGACACCCCCGTCGCCTCGGGCGCGGGCACCGCCACCTTCCAGGCCGCCTGGCTCCTCAACGGCGGCCAGCGCACCGACATGGAGCGCCTGGAGGACGTGCACCTGCAGTGGATGCAGCGGCTGGACGCGGCCGTGCTGGAGGACGGGCACCTGCTGCTGCACTCCGACACCACCGCGTACCTCGACTACGGCGACTCCATCGAGGACGTCAACGACACCATCCACGAGCTGCTCAACCGCAACGACGCCGACATCACCTGGGACCTGTTCCGCAAGTTCACCAAGCGGTTCGCCTTCCGCGACGAGGAGACCGGCCCCCAGGCCGTACGCGAGCTCCTCGACACCTACGGCGGCGGTCGCGTCGTGCACGGGCACAGCCCGATCCCGTACCTGCTGGGCGAGGTGGGCACCGAGGACGGCGACGAGTCGCGCGGACCGGAGGCCGTGAACGGCCCGCACGTGTACGCGGAGGGACTCGCCATCGCCATGGACGGCGGGGTCACGATGGCGGGCAAACTGCTGGTCGTGCAACTCCCGTTGAACGACTGAGGGTTATCAGAACGGGGGTAATTTCAGGAAAGCCCCTGTCACGGCGTGGCATGGGCGCTCTACCATCGCCCTATCCGTAGCAGGCTCTCCTCCGTTTGTGCCGGCGCCCGGGTCTACGCGGGCAAACCGGTCCCTACGGAGCATCGGGGGATGCACATGAACAGCGCTCCGCACCTGCTGACCGAAGACCGACCCGAGTTCGATCGGCTCCTCGACGAGGCGCTGCGCACCGCGCACGAACGGCCCGAGCTCGCCGCCCTCGGCGAGCGCCTGAACGCCGAACAGCTGCGCACGATGGCCATCGGGGCCAGCGCGCTGCTGACGGCCGCGGCCGCGGCCGAGTACGACCACTACGTGAAACTCCGCGGAGAACGGCGCGACGAGGCCCTGTCCACCCCCGGTTCGGCCGGGGACCAGGGTGCCGGGCAGCAGGGCGAGGGCGAGGACGGCGCGGGCATCAGTGCCGTGGTCGCGGTGCTGGCACCGGTCCTGGCGGGCACCGCCATGCTGATCTTCCTGCTCGTGGGCTACGTACTGAAGGCGGTCGATCCCGAACCGGCCTTCGCCGACACGATGCTGACGGCGGGTTGGCTGTTCGGCGCGCTGACCGTGGTCTCGCTGCTGTTCGCGGTGATCGGGCTGCTGATGACGGCCGTCCGCAACCGGGCGACCGAGGTGGTGGCCGAGGACGAGGGCGACGCGATACCCGACGAGGTCGCGCGGGCCCGCGACGCCTGGCGGCATGCCCTGCTGGAACGGGGCATCCTGCCGTTCCTGCGGGACGCTCTGGCCGATCCGAGCGCGGCGCCGGCGTATCCGGCCCCGCACACGCCGAAGGCCGGGCGCATCCCCAACCTGGGATACACCCGGCCCGACTTCACCAGCCCGGGGTCCCCTTCACAGGGCCCCCGCCCCGGCTACACCCCGCCGGACTTCACCAGCCCGGACTTCAGCAGCCCGGACGGCGGCACGCAGTAGCGCCGCGGCCCGCAGTGGGCCGGCCGTCCTTGTTTCACGTGGTTCCACGTGGTTTCACGTGAAACATCGCGTCACGCCGGGACACTGCCCTGGGAAGCCCCCTCAACCTCCCCAGAACAGCGCCGGCCGCCACGGTCGGGTCAGTCGGCCAGCGGGAGGTACACCCGGTTGCCGCTCGCCGCGAACTCGGCGGACTTCTCCGCCATGCCCGCCTCGATCTCATCGGCCTTCAGGTCACCACCGTGCTCACGGCGGATGTCCTGGGAGATCTTCATCGAGCAGAACTTCGGACCGCACATGGAGCAGAAGTGCGCGGTCTTGGCCGGCTCGGCCGGGAGCGTCTCGTCGTGGAACTCGCGGGCCGTGTCCGGGTCGAGGGCCAGGTTGAACTGGTCCTCCCAGCGGAACTCGAACCGCGCGTCCGACAGGGCGTCGTCCCACTCCTGGGCGCCCGGGTGACCCTTGGCCAGGTCCGCCGCGTGCGCAGCGATCTTGTACGTGATGACGCCGGTCTTCACGTCGTCGCGGTTGGGCAGGCCCAGGTGCTCCTTCGGCGTGACGTAGCAGAGCATCGCGGTGCCCCACCAGGCGATCATCGCGGCGCCGATGCCGGAGGTGATGTGGTCGTACGCCGGGGCGACGTCCGTGGTCAGCGGGCCGAGCGTGTAGAACGGCGCCTCCTCGCAGATCTCCTGCTGGAGGTCGATGTTCTCCTTGATCTTGTGCATCGGGACATGGCCCGGGCCCTCGATCATGGTCTGCACGTTGTGCCGCTTGGCGATCGTGTTCAGCTCGCCCAGCGTCTTCAGCTCGGCGAACTGCGCCGCGTCGTTGGCGTCCGCGATGGAGCCGGGGCGCAGGCCGTCGCCCAGCGAGTAGGTGACGTCGTACGCCGCGAGGATCTCGCAGAGCTCCTCGAAGTTCGTGTAGAGGAAGTTCTCCTTGTGGTGCGCCAGGCACCAGGCGGCCATGATCGAGCCGCCGCGCGAGACGATGCCGGTCTTGCGGCGTGCGGTCAGCGGCACGTACGGCAGCAGCACGCCGGCGTGGACCGTCATGTAGTCGACGCCCTGCTCGGCCTGCTCGATGACCGTGTCCTTGTAGATCTCCCAGGTCAGGTCCTCGGCGCGGCCGTCGACCTTCTCCAGCGCCTGGTACAGCGGCACGGTGCCGATCGGGACCGGGGAGTTGCGCAGCACCCACTCGCGGGTGGTGTGGATGTTGCGGCCGGTCGAGAGGTCCATGACCGTGTCGGCGCCCCACTTGGTGGCCCAGGTCATCTTGTCGACCTCCTCCTCGATGGAGGAGGTGACGGCGGAGTTGCCGATGTTGGCGTTGACCTTCACCAGGAACCGCTTGCCGATGATCATCGGCTCGATCTCCGGGTGGTTCACGTTCGCGGGAAGCACCGCGCGGCCGGCGGCGATCTCCTCGCGGACGACCTCGGGCGAGACGTTCTCGCGGATCGCGACGTACTCCATCTCCGGGGTGATCTCACCGCGGCGGGCGTACGCGAGCTGCGTGACGGCGGCCCCGCCACGGCCCCGGCGGGGCTGGCGCGGGCGGCCCGGGAAGACCGCGTCGAGGTTCTTGAGGCCACCGCGCGGCGAGGTGTGCTTGATGCCGTCGTCCTCGGGACGCACGGGGCGGCCCGCGTACTCCTCGGTGTCGCCGCGGCCGATGATCCAGTTCTCGCGCAGCGGCGGCAGGCCGCGCCGCACGTCGGTCTCGATCTGCGGGTCGGTGTACGGCCCGGACGTGTCGTAGAGCGTCACGTCCTTGCCGTTGGTGAGGTGGACCTGGCGGACCGGCACCCGGATGTCGGGGCGGGAGCCCGCCAGGTATCCCTTGTGCCAGCCGGGCTGGCGCTCGGTCTGGCCGTCGGCGTCCTGGCTGACGGCAGGCGTGCGTGCGTCCTGAATGGTCATGAGACCTGATCTCCCTACGCCGGCATTACCCGGTAACAGGTTCGGCGGTCGACGCAGCCTCTTCCCGTACGCATGTGTGCTGCGCGTACGGTGATCAGCGCCCTCTCAGCCCGGTGCTCCGAGCTCCCGCGTTGTGCAAAGGTGCCCCCACGCTAGCGTCATCTGTGGCGTGCTGAACAGTGGGCCCCCTCAACTCTTGCGATGATCTGCCGGTGACGTCCTCGCCGCAGCCTCCCAGCCAGCCCACCGAGCCCACGGGTCACAGCGACCATGCACACGTGGGCCACGGGCATGACCACGGGCATGACCAGAGCCCGGCCCAGGGCCCCTCCCACGGTCATTCCCACGGCCACGGACCGGCGGCCCCCGTCTCGAAGCACCTGCGCAAGGTCATCGCGGCGGTCCTGATCCCGTTCGCCGTCGCCGTCTTCGTCGGCATGGTGGTGCTCTGGCCGGGCGGCGCGCCCGCCCACGAGCGCTCAGGGGTGGGCTTCGACCGGCAGACCCAGCAGGGCGTCGTCACCGCGCTCGAGCAGGTCGACTGCAAATCCGTCAACGCCTCGCAAGTGCCGACCACCGGCAGTGTCTCCACCCCCGAGGGGCGCGAGGCCAAGGCCGCGCAGACCGGCGAGTGCAAGAAGGCCACCATCGAGGTCACCACCGGACCCGACAAGGGCCGCACCTTCTTCGAGATCGTCCAGCCGGGCGCACCACGGCAGTTGGAGGATGGCCAGGAGGTGGTCGTCGCGTACGCGCCGGACGCGCCGCGGGATCTCCAGTACTCCGTGGTCGACGTGAACCGCAAGCTGCCCCTGGCGGTACTGGCCGCGATCTTCGCGGTGGCGGTGGTCGTCGTCGGGCGGATGCGGGGCCTGTTCGCGCTGATCGCGCTGGTCGTCAGCTTCGGCGTGCTGACCCTCTTCATCCTCCCGGCGATCCTGCAAGGCTCGAACCCGCTGGTCGTCGCGGTCGTCGGGGCCAGCGCCATCATGCTCATCGCGCTCTACATGTGCCACGGCCTGAGCGCACGTACCTCCGTCGCCGTTCTGGGCACGCTCGTCTCGCTGCTGCTGATCGGGCTGCTGGGCTCGGTGTTCGTCGACTGGGCGTTCCTCAGCGGCAACACCGACGACAACACCGGGCTGATCCACGGGCTCTACCCGGAGATCGACATGAGCGGCCTGTTGCTCGCGGGCATCATCATCGGATCCCTGGGTGTGCTGGACGACGTGACGGTCACCCAGACCTCGGCGGTCTGGGAACTCCACCAGGCCGACCCGTCGATGGGGTCCCGCTCCTTGTACCGTGCGGCCATCCGGATCGGCCGCGACCACATCGCGTCGGTGGTCAACACCCTGGTCCTGGCCTACGCGGGCGCGGCGCTGCCCCTGCTGCTGCTGTTCTCGATCGCGAACAGCAGCATGGGGTCGGTGGCCAACAGCGAGCTGGTCGCCGAGGAGATCGTACGGACCCTCGTCGGGTCGATCGGCCTGGTGGCCTCGGTCCCGGTGACCACGGCGCTCGCCGCGCTGGTGGTCTCCGCCGACCGGCCGGGATCCCCGGCCGGAGCGGCGGCCTCGGGGCCGGTCCGCGGAGGCCGGGGGCGGCGGCGCAAGCGCTGAGGGACCCGGGTGGCTCGGGGGCCCGGGGCGACTCGGCGCGTACGGTCCGCTCGGCTCGTACGGTCGGTCCGCTCGTACGGCCTGCCCGCTCAGCCCGCGTTCTGCTCGTTCTGCCGCGACTCGGCCAGGATCCGGTCCAGCGCCTCGTCGAGGTTGTCCTCGAAGTCGCCGAGGTTGCGCTCCTGACCGAGCGGAACAAGCCGGTCGGTACGGTCGAGGAACGCGACGAGCGGCGCCGCGCCGGCCCGGAACAGGGCGCGGTCACAGCCGACCTGGAGCCGGATGTGGACGTCGGACAGGTCCTCGGGATCGGTGGGGGCGATGTGCACATCGCCGTCGCCGCACGGTTTGTTGATGCCGTCGAGAAGTAGCTCCCGCCCGAACGCCCAGGTCACGGGGGCGTCTCCGGGAAGGTGGAACGTCAGGCGCACTGCGTAGGGGTCACGGGTGTCGTACCGGAGTTCCACCGGGATCCGGAAGGAGAGCTCCTCGGAAACGAGGAAGCTCATCATGACCTCTGCCTGTACCGACTCGCGCATGGACTACCCCGCTGTAGTGGAAGTGGCCAGGAATGAACCCCCAGGGCCCTCTTGACAAGGGTGGTGGAAGCTCATGCAGATCACAAGGAGTGAGTTTTCAGATACTGATAGAGAACGAGAGGGTGCTCAACAGCGCGCCTACTTCACTCCGTAGTCGATCGACCACACAAAGCAACCGTTCCTCCTGGTGCAAAGGGAGGGAAATCGCCATGGTTGCGGCGGTATCGCCCGCGGTGATGGGGATGGCTGCACAGACCGTGCCCAGCGCGTACTCCTGACGCTCCGTAACCGGCTCCATGCGTCCGAGGGAGGCGATGCGGTGTTCGAGGGCGCTCTGGTCCCGGACGGTGTACTGGGTGACGGCCTCGACCGGGTGCCGCTCGTAGTAGTCCCTGCGCGTCTTCTCGTCGAGCTGGGCCAGCAGGCACTGTCCGATGGCGTGCGCATGGCCGGTCGCGCGGAAATCGGCCCATTCCTCGACGGCGGGGCTGGCCGGGGTGTCCGAGACACCAACGAGCTCGATCTCACCCTCACGGAACACCGCGAAGTAGACGGGGGCCCCGACCGCGTCGCGGAAGTGTGCGAGAGAGTCGACGATCATGCTGCGACGTTTCTGCTGCAGTCCGCCGCCCGCCAGCCGTCCGGCGGCGGCGCCGAGCACGAACACGCCGCCCTCGCGCCGCAGATAGCCCTCGTGGGTGAGGGTGCGCAGCAGGTGGTACGCGGTGGGGAGCGGGAGCCCGGCCTCGCGCGCCAGTTGTTTCGCCGGGGCTCCCTCCCTATGGGAACCCACTGCTTCGAGCAGCCTCAACGCGCGCTGCACCGAACCGATCAGCGTCGGCACACCGGCATTGTGAACCGAAGACAAAGCTCACCCCCAGGCGTGGCGGCGGGCCTGGGGAGGGCCCGCCCTGCGGGGGCCGCCCCCGCACGCACCGCGGCTCCTGGGGGGTCGTACTCGGCCGGAACTGGAGAAAACCGCAGGTCAGGGCGGCACCACCGGCGTCCGGTGCCCAGGGAACGGCACAGATTGCCACTCTATCCGCCGATTCCCGCGGTGTGGGCGGTTTGCCACCTCACGTTCCCCCACCCGGGTTAATCCCCGGGATTGACCCGGGACCGGGGACCTACCAGTCGCGGGAGGAGGACTTCGAACCGCTTCCGGTGAACTTCTTCACGATGAAGACCAGGCCGCCGACGAGTGCGACGAAGAGCAGCAGCTTGAAGACGAACGAGATCAGGGCACCGAGGATGCTGGTGATGACGCCGCCGAAGACGAAGAGCACCAGAAGCGGGATCGCGACCCACTTAACCCACCAGGGCATGCCTGCGAATGTCTGTCGGATCCCGTCCATGTCCTCAACCTCTTCCTGAGCCGTGACTTCCTGCTCTCGATGCTAGGAGGCCGCCCAACCGTCCGGGGGCCGCTGAGCCCCCGGACTCCCCTGATCCGCCCCCTAGGGGAATCGGGGCGGCCGACCCTGGGACGGGGTCGGCCCGCTAGGCCTCCGGCGGGGAGAACACCACCAGGACCCGCAGGTCCTCGGTGATGTGGTGGAACTTGTGCACCACCCCGGCGGGGACGTAGACGACGCTGCCGCGCGCCACCGTCGTCGTCTCCTCCCCGACCGTGATCGAGGCTCGGCCGCTCACCACGAAGTACACCTCGTCCTGGCGGTGTGGCTGCTGCGGGTCGCTCTGGCCGGCGTCGAGGGCGTACAGCCCGACCGACATGTTCCGTTCGCGCAGGAACTGCAGGTAGGCGCCGTCGTTCGCGAGCCGCTCCGCCTCGAGCTCGTCCAGCCGGAAGGCCTTCATCGTCGTTGTGCCCCTTGTTCTCTCACGTTCCCTGGCATCCGCTGATCTGCTGATGTCCCACGGGGATCTTCTCTGCCACGATCAGACACATGACGAATTTCGTAGTCAAGACGCTCGCGAACGCGGCAGCCCTGGCCGTCGCCATCTGGCTGCTCGCCGGCATAACGCTCGACGATCACAGCTCCCTGGGCCGCAGGGCCCTCGCACTGATCCTGGTCGCACTTGTCTTCGGCCTGGTCAACATCATCGTCAAGCCCGTGGTGAAGTTCTTCTCCCTGCCGCTGTTCATCCTCACCCTCGGGCTGTTCACCCTCGTCGTGAACGCCCTGATGCTGATGCTGACTTCGTGGCTGGCCGGGAAGCTCGACCTCAGCTTCCACGTCGACGGCTTCTGGACGGCCCTGCTCGGCGGCCTGATCATCTCCGTCGTCTCCTGGGCCGTGAACATGGCCCTGCCCGACAAGAACTGAGCGGACCGCCATGTACCGCGTGTGCTTCGTCTGCACGGGCAACATCTGCCGCTCCCCCATGGCCGAATCCGTCTTCCGCGCCCGCGTCGCCGAGGCGGGGCTCGACGCCCGGGTCGAGGTGGACAGCGCCGGCACCGGCGGCTGGCACGAGGGGGACAGCGCTGATCCGCGCACCGTCACCGTCCTGGAGGCCGCCGGGTACGAGCACAGCCACCGGGCCCGGCAGTTCCGCGCCTCCTGGTTCGCCGGCCTCGACCTCGTCATCGCGCTCGACGCCGGGCACCTGCGGGACCTGCGGGCGCTCGCACCCACCCCCGAGGACGCCGCCAAGGTACGGCTGCTGCGTTCCTACGACCCCGCGGCGACGGCCGCGGAAGCCGACGTACCGGATCCCTACTACGGCTCCCTCGACGGATTCGAGCAGTGCCTGGAACTCGTCGAGGCGGCGAGCGCGGGCCTGTTGGACGCCGTACGCGAGGCAGTGAAGGAGCACACCGTATGACCGACCACGCCGACGAGCCGACGGCGGCCGGAGCAGGAGCGGCTGCGGGGGCCGGAGCCGCCGCGGGGGCCGGAGCCGCCGCGGACCGGATCGGCGACGGCACCCGGGCCGTGCGCGCCGGGCTCCCCGAGCCCGTCAAGAACGAGCCGCCCCTGCCCGGACCCGTCTTCGCCGCCCACTTCCACCTTCCCGGCGATGTGGCGGGCCCGTACACCTACGGCCGCGACACCAACCCCACCTGGACCCTGCTGGAGCGGGCCATCGGGGAACTCGAAGCGCCCGGCCAGGACGGCGTCGACACCGTCGTCTTCGCCTCCGGCATGGCCGCCGTCTCCGCCGTCCTGCTCTCCCAGGCCCGCACCGGCGACACCGTCGTCCTGCCCGACGACGGCTACCAGGCCCTGCCGCTGGTCCGCGAGCAGCTGGAGGCGTACGGGATCCACGTCCGCACCGCCCCGACCGGCGACGACGCCCAGCTCGCCGTCCTCGACGGGGCCCGGCTGCTGTGGATCGAGACCCCCTCCAACCCCGGGCTCGACGTGTGCGACATCCGCCGCCTGGTCGAGGCGGCTCATGCGGGCGGCACCCTCGTCGCCGTCGACAACACCCTCGCCACCCCGCTCGGTCAACGGCCCCTGGAACTCGGCGCGGACTTCTCCGTCGCCAGCGGCACCAAGGGCCTCACCGGCCACGGCGACCTCCTGCTCGGCTACGTCGTCTGCCGGGACCCGGGACTCGCGGCCGCCGTCCGGCGCTGGCGCAAGATCGTCGGCGCGATCCCGGGCCCGATGGAGGCCTGGCTGGCCCACCGCTCCCTGGCCACCATCCAGCTGCGCGCCCAGCGCCAGTGGGCCAACGCGCTGGCCGTCGCCGAGGCGCTGGCCGACCGCGCGGACGTCACCGGGCTGCGCTACCCCGGGCTGCCCGCGGACCCGTCGCACAAGACGGCCGCCCGCCAGATGCGGGGCTTCGGCTCCGTCGTCTCCTTCACCCTGCCGGACCGCGCGCACGCCGAACGGTTCATGGCAGCCCTGCACCTGGTCGAGGACGCCACCAGCTTCGGCGGCGTACGGTCCACCGCGGAGCGGCGCGGACGGTGGGGCGGCGACCCCGTGCCGGAGGGGTTCATCCGCCTGTCCGCCGGGGCCGAGGACACCGATGACCTGGTCGCTGACGTGCTGCGGGCCCTCGACTCGGCGGGCACGGGCGTCTGAGCAGCCGGAGCAAGAACGGTCCGAGCCTCCCCCCTGGTGGCTCGGACCGTCCCGGGTTCCGCGCGCGAAGAACCACGCGGACAAGGCTAGTTGACTAAGCGTCAGAGTCCAATCACGGTAACGACAGGGGCCTATCGGCATATTTATAGTTGAAGGCCCCCACCGAGAGGGGCCTTCATGGACCTGGCCCTGTTGCGCACCTTCGTCGCCGTGCACCGGGCGGGCTCGTTCACCCGGGCGGCCGCGCTCCTCGGGCTGTCGCAGCCCGCCGTCACCTCACAGATCCGCACCCTCGAACGCCAGCTGGGCCGACCACTGTTCCACCGCAGGGCCCGCGGGGTGACCCCCACCGCCGTCGGCGACGAACTCGCCCACAAGGCCGCCCCGCACCTCGACGCCCTGCTGCGGATAACCGAGGCGGAACGCGAAGCCGCCGGCGCGTTACGCACCCTGCACCTCGCCGGTCCGCCCGAGTTCCTGTGCCTGCGCGTCCTGCCCGCCCTCGCACCGCTCGTCGGCCAGGGCCACACCCTGCGCACCGTGCTCCAGGCCGGAGCCGAGGAGGTCCTCGACGGGCTCGCCGCCGGCCACCACGACCTCGTCGTGACCACCGCCCGCCCGCGCGGCGGGCTCTTCAGCGCGACCGCCCTGTGCGACGAGGAGCACGTCCTGGTCGCCGCGCCCTACTGGGCCGCCCTCGTCGATCCGGACCGGCTGCGCGAGGCCGGCCCGACCGCCCTCGACGGCATTCCGCTCATCGAGGTCCACGAGACGCTGCCGCTCGTCGCCCGCTACTGGGCCGCGGTCTTCGAGACCCGGCCCGGCACCCGGCCCGATGCCGCCACCGTCGTCGCCCCCGACCTCCGGGCCGTACTGGAGTGCGTCCGGGCCGGAGCCGGACTTGCCGTCCTGCCTCGGTATCTGTGCCAGGACGCCCTCGACCGCGGGCAGATCGTCGCCCTGCTGGAGCCACCCGTACCGCCGCTGCGCACCTGGTTCCTCGTCGTACGGACCGGCAGTCTTGCCCTCGCCCACCTCGCCCGTGCGCACGACCGGCTGCTGCGCGCCGCCACCCACTGGTGAGCCTCCGCTTCCGGTGTGCGGCGCGTTTCGCCGACACGCGTTTCAGACACCGCCGTCTGGGCCACTCTTCTCCCATGACCGAACGTCCCGTGGTCAAACGCACCGCCCGCGCGATCCTGCTCGACGGTGGCGACCTGATCCTCATCAAGCGCACCAAGCCCGGCGTCGATCCGTACTGGCTCACCCCCGGCGGGGGAGTGGAGCCCTCGGACGCGACCGTCGTCGACGCCCTCCACCGAGAGCTCCACGAGGAACTCGGAGCGAAGATCACCGATGTGGTGCCCTGCTTCGTCGACACCGTCGAGCACATCGCCGACGGTGGGGTGACCGGAGTGAAGGTGCAGCACTTCTTCGTCTGCCACCTCGAGTCCATGGACCCCAGCCAGCGGCACGGCCCCGAAGTCGACGAGCCGGCGGGCGAGTACGAGATCGTCCGCGTGCCCTTCAGCCGGGTCGGCATCGCCGCCGTGCATCTCGTCCCGCTGTCCCTGCGGCACTACCTTGACGGCAACATCGAGGGCGTCCGCGCCATGCACGCCCCCGACCTGGGCTGATCCCGGCCCGGTCTCCGGTCTGTTCGGCCCGGGTCGCTTCGGCCCGGGCCCCGGCAGGTCGCCCTGGCCTCAGCCCGCCGCGCCCACCAGCTCCTCCACCGCGTCGAAGCGGATCCGGTCGCCGGGTATCCCGATCCGCTTGAGCTCGCTCACACCGCTGCGGATCATCGCCGGCGGCCCCGAGACGAACGCGTCGTACGAGCTCCACGGCCCGTGTTCGCCGACCGCCTGGGGCAGCTGGCCCGCGAGGCCCTCGCCGACCACCGGGCGCACCGAAAGCCAGGGATGCGAGCGCTGCATCCCCAGCAGGGTGTCCTTGTCGTAGAGGTCGCCGTCACTGCGCGCCCCGAAGAACACCTCCACCGGGCGACGCTCGCCGTGCTCCGCCACGTCCTCGATCAGCGCCTTGATCGGGGCGATGCCGGTCCCGCCGCCGAGGCACAGCATCCCGTTGTCGGTGCTGTGGTCCACCACCATCGACCCGCCCGGCGGCCCGAGCCGCAGCACGTCGCCGGGCCGGGCGTGCCGCACCAGCGCGTTGGAGACCCAGCCGGCCGGAACGGCCTTGACGTGGAAGGACAGCAGCCCGTCGGCGCGTGGCGCCGAGGCGAACGAGTAGTGCCGCCACACCCTGGGCCACCACGGGGTCTCCAGGCTCGTGTACTGGCCGGCGAGGAAGGGGTACGGCTGGTCGGGGCGGACCGTCAGCACCGCGATGTCCGGGGTGCGCAGATCGTGCGAGACCACCTCCGCGTGCCACCACGCGGGGCTCTTCACCTCGTCCTCCGCCGCAGCGTCGATCATGGTCTGGGACATCACGGTGTACGCCCGCACCCATGCGGCCTGCGTCTCCGGCCCCCAGGTCTGCTGCGCGTACCGGGACAGCGCGCCGATGAGGGCCTCGCCCACCACCGGGTAGTGCCCGGCCATCGTCCCGTACTTCCTGTGCCCGGTGCCCAGTCGGCGCAGGTACGGGACGAGCACCTCCGGGTCGTCGATGTGCTCGGCGGCGGTCAGCAGTGCCTTCAGCAGCCGGTCTCGCTGTGCGTCCATGGCGACCGGGAACATGCCCCGCACCTCCGGGTGCCCGGTGAACACCAGGGCGTAGAAGTACGAGGTCACCCTGTCGGCGATGGGTGCGATCTCCTCGAGGGTGCGCCGGATGAGCACCGCGTCGGGGGAGGGCTCTACCGCACCGCCCCCGGACGGTATCCGGGCCGTCCGTCTGGCCGATCTGGTGGGCGGAGCGTCCATGCGATGCCTCGCTTCGAACATCTCGGTCGGTAAGCACGCCACGGCCTTCGAATCCGTGGTTCCGGGCCTCAGAGCCTGCCAGCCGCCCCAACTACTCGCGGGAAAACCCGGAAAGACCGCGTTTCGAACCCGCTTTCCTCTTAAGATGCTTGAACTTCCGGGCGTGCCCCCGCAGCCAGCTGATATGCCTCTCGCAGGTCCCGGCCCTCGTAGACGTGTGTCGCCCGCTCCGCCAGATACGGCCGTGCGTTGACCGCAACGGACACCGAAACGGCCTCGAAGAGCACCGCGTCGGTCGACGAGTCCCCGTACGCGACGCAGTCGGCCCGGCTCACCCCGAACTGTGCGCAGAGCCGGTCCGCCACCGTGACCTTGCCCTCGGGCGTCATGATCCCGGCCGCCTCCACGGGCCGGGTGAAGGGCACCTCCGGGAAGACCGAGCCGTGCGCGGCATGAGCGCCCCATTCCAGCAGCAGCTCCACGAAGAACGACGGTGACAGCGAGACCACCGCGCAGTAGTCCCCGCGCTCCCTGATCTCCCGCCACACCTCGCGAATCCCCGCCAGCCACGGGGCTCCGTCGAATGCCGCCCGGACGTGCCCGGGCGTCAGCTCCGCCCACAGCGCATGCGCCGCCACCGAGAACTCGTGCGGCCCCATCTCCTGCGCACCGAAGGCCCGCTCCAGCTTGGCGATCTCCGCGCTCAGGCCGAGCTGTCGGGAGATCTCGACCGGCGCCGCCGAGCCGTACATCAGCGTCCCGTCGAGATCGAAGAGGTGAAGGAGGGTCATGGCAGACGAGGCTAGCCCGTTCATTTCACCGAGGGCACCTCCCGGCGGGGCGAAGCAGATGCAGACGATGTTTCACGTGAAACATCGCCTGGTCCCGCCAAGCCACCTCGTCACGGAAGCCCCCGGGGGGAGGCCTCGCGATGTTTCACGTGAAACATCGACCCCAAATCCTCTGGACGCCCCTCGGCTGATGATCCAGTCTGGGCCCGTGACACCACCACACCTCACCGACCTGCCGATCCGTGCGCTGACCGTGGATGATCTCCGCAGCTGCGCCGACCTTTCCGAAGACCGCGGGTGGCCGCGCGAGGACCACAAGTGGGGGCTGCTTCTCGCCGCGGGCAACGGCTACGGCATCGATGCCCCCGATGGACACGGGCTCGCGGCCGCCTGCGTCGTCACCTCGTACGGGCACACCCACGCCGGCCCGGAGCTGGCCGCCATCGGGATGGTCCTCGTCGCCGAGCGCTATGCCCGCCGCGGCCTGGGTCGCCGGCTGATGGCGTATGTCTGCGACGACCTGCTCAAGGGCGTCCCGCTCACCCTTCACGCCACTCCCTACGGCCGCCCCCTCTACGAGGAGCTCGGCTTCGACACCACCGGCCGTGCGGAGATGCTCCGGGGTACCTTCCGCCGAGGGTCCTCGGACCCGGCGCCTGAGGCGGGCTCCGTGGCCGTCCGGCCGGCGACCGGCGAGGACATCCCGCGGATCGTCCGGCTGGACACCGAGGTCTTCGGCACGGACCGGACGCACATGATCACGCGGCTTCCCGCCTTCGCGGACCGGCTGCTGGTCGCCGAGGACGGCCGGGGTGAGCTCGTCGGCTATGCCGCGATCTGGCCCAACATGGAGACCCATGTGATCGGGCCGCTGATCGCGCGTGACACGGCCGGCGCCCAGGCCCTCGTCACCGCACTCGCCGCCGCCACCGACCGGCCGCTGCGGACCGACATCGACGTACGCCACGAGGAGCTCCTCGTCTGGCTCAAGGACCGCGGCCTCGACTCCGTGGCGTTCAACGCCGTCATGACCCGCGACATCCCGGGACTGCCCGGCGACTGGACCCGTCGCTGGGCCCCGCTCACCGTGGCAGCGGGCTGAGAGCGGCGGACCGAGAAAGGAGCTTCTCCATGACCGATCCCCACGAGCCGACGATCCGCCCCGCCACCGAGGAGGACCTGCCCGCCATCGTCGCGATGCTGGCCGACGACCCGCTCGGCGCCACTCGCGAGTCGCCCGACGATCTCACCCCGTACATCGCCGCGTTCAAACGCCTGGCCGACGACCCCCACCAGCACGTGTTCGTCGCGGTCCGCGAGGGGCGCGTCGTGGGCACCCTCCAGCTCACCTTCGTCCCCGGGCTGTCCCGCAAGGGAGCCACCCGCTCGATCATCGAAGGCGTCCGGGTCCACGCCGACGAGCGCGGCAAGGGCTTGGGTACCCGGTTCATCCAATGGGCCATCGAAGAGTCCCGCCGTGAGGACTGCCGACTCGTGCAGCTCACCTCGGACGTGACCCGCACCGACGCCCACCGCTTCTACGAGCGGCTCGGGTTCACCGCGTCCCACGTCGGGTTCAAGCTCTCCCTCTGATCGCCCGCACGTCAGGCCGGGCCGGCATCGGCGGCCCGGCCTACGATCGGGAGGATGAGCCCCAGCCTCCCCCTCGTCACCACCGCCGAGCGCCGCCACCGGCTCGGGCGCAGACACCGCCTGGCTCCCTCGGCACATGCCACCACGGTGGCCGAGGCCGCGGACGCCGTCGTCGCCCTGCACGCCACCGACGCGGCGACCCTGTTCCTCTCGGCCCGCGCCCGGCTCGTGGAAGGCGGCCCCGCCGCCGTCGAGCAGGCGCTCTACGAGGACGTCTCCCTCGTCCGGCTGCTCAGCATGCGCAGGACGCTCTTCGCCGTCTCCGGCGAACTCGCCCCGTACGTGGACTCCTCCACCGCCCGGGGCATCGCCCTCAAGGAGCGCCGCACCCTGCTCAAGCACCTCGACGAGGACGGCCAGGGCCTCGACGCAGCCTGGCTGGCCGGGGCGGAGGCCGCCGCACTGGACGCCCTCGACGCCCATGGCCCCTGCACCGGCAGCCAACTCTCCGCGGCCGTGCCCGCACTGCGCCGGAAGATCACCGTCGGCCGGGGCAAGAAGTACGAGGCCGAGACCGGCGTCGCCACCCGTGTGATCCGGCTCCTGGCCGCCGACGGCCGGATCCGCCGTGACCGGCCGCGCGGATCGTGGACCTCAAGCCAGTTCCGCTGGGTGCACACCGAGCCCTGGCCCGCCGTACCGCCGGCTGAAGCCCGTGCCGAGGTCGCCCGCCGCTGGCTGCACGCCTACGGACCGGCCACGGAGGCGGACCTCAAGTGGTGGACGGGCTGGACCCTCACCGACGTCCGCAAGGCCCTCGCCGTCGTCGGCCCCGACCAGGTCCGCCTGGACGACGGCAGTACCGCCCTGGTCAGCCCCGGCGACACCGCGCCCGAACCCGCCCCGGAACCCTGGGCCGCGCTGCTGCCCGGCCTGGACCCCAGCGCAATGGGCTGGGCCGACCGGGGTTTCCACCTCGACCCCGCCCACCGGACCGCACTCTTCGACTACGCCGGCAACATCGGCCCCACGGTCTGGTGGAACGGTGAGATCGTCGGCGGCTGGGCCCAGCGTGCGGACGGCGAGATCGTCTGGCGACTGCTGGGCGACCCCGGCTGCGCCGCCGAGGAGGCCGTCGCCGCCGAAGCCGCCCGCCTCGCCCGCTGGGTGGGCGACGCCCGGATCACCCCGCGTTTCCGCACCCCACTGGAACGCGAACTCGTGGCCTGAGCCTGCCGGCCCGGCCCGATCCGAAAGACACGGCCTAGCCGATGCCCCGCCAGCCCTGCGGGTCCACCCCGCCCGGCACCGGGGCCTGTGCGTCGTACGGCTCCCTCGTGAACACGAACGAGCCCAGGTCGAGATGGCTGATCGAGCCGTCCTCGCGCCGGACCGCCCGCAGGCTCTCCCCCGCGTAGTAGCCGGAGAGTCCCGTCCAACTGCCGTCGGGCTCCGCCCGGAACCGGGCCGCCCGACCCATCGCGCCCACCGGTCCGAGCTCCAGCATCCCGTCCGCCTTCAGCCGCAGGACCTGCGCCGACGTACCCCAGTACCAGGGGCCGCACAGGTCCAGGGCGACCGGATCGGCCTCCCGGAACGGCCGCCACGGCTGCGGGAACGGCGGCTCCGCGTCCGCGACGATCGCCACCAGCTCCGCGGCCACCGTCGCGGCGGGCAGCCCCGACGTACAGTTCGCCAGCACCACGGCCGCCACGTCGTCCGCCTCGCTCAGCCACAGCCCCGCGACGAACCCCGGCAGCGAACCGCTGTGGCCCGCGAGCCGGCGCCCACCGGTGTCCGTCAGCTGCATGCCGAGCCCGTAGCCGGGTTCGGCGAAACCGGGCTCCGGCGGCGCGGCCGGCGTCCGCATCTCCCGTACCGACTCGGCGCTCAGCACCCGCTCGTCACCCCGGGCGAGGAACACCGCGAACCGCGCCAAATCTCGCGTCGTGGACCAGAGTTGTCCGGCAGCGGCCATCAGACCCAGGTCCTCCAGCGGCTCGGGCATCATCACATCGGCCCAGGGATGCACCGCCCAGCCGCCCGCGTGCGGAGCCTGCGGCTGCGCCGTCGTACGGTCCAGACCCAGGGGCTCCAGCACCTCGGCCCGGAGCACCTCGTCCCACGGCTTTCCGCGCACGGCCTCGACGAGCGAACCCAGCAGCGTGTAGCCCGGGTTGGAGTAGTGGTGGCGCCGGCCGGGCCGGAACCGGAAGGGCTCCTCGCCGAGCACGTCCGCGAGCTCGGGCCGCAGCGCCGCGGGCGAGCGCTCCCACCACTCGCCCGGCGTCTCCGCCGCCAACCCACCCGTGTGGGACAGCAACTGGGCGATCGTCACCTCTCCGGCGCCCGTCCCCGGCAGGTGCTTCTCCAGCGGGTCCTCAAGGCGCAGCAGGCCCTCGTCCCGCAGGCGCATCACCAGAACCGCGGTGAAGGTCTTGCTGATCGACCCGATCCGGTACTGCACGTTCCCGTCGGGCCCGTGTCCCTCGACCGAGGTCCGGGAGCCCTCCCAGACCACCTCGCCGCCCCGAGCCACGGCCGCCACCACCGACGGCGCCCGCCCCTGGCTCTGTGCGACGGCGATCCGGTGCCTCAGCGCACGCCGGGTTGCGGGAAGCAGGTCCAAGTCTTCAGATACGGCATCCATGATCGGATGCTATGTGTTGGCCATGTCCACGAACCGCGAATAATGGCCCTGGAAGGCGACCGTGATCGTCGCCGTGGGGCCGTTACGGTGCTTCGCCACGATCAGGTCCGCTTCGCCCGCGCGGGGCGACTCCTTCTCGTACGCGTCCTCGCGGTGCAGCAGGATCACCATGTCGGCGTCCTGCTCGATCGAGCCCGACTCACGCAGGTCGGAGACCATCGGCTTCTTGTCGGTGCGCTGCTCGGGACCACGGTTCAGCTGGGACAGCGCGATCACCGGCACCTCGAGCTCCTTGGCCAGCAGCTTGAGGTTTCGGGACATGTCCGAGACCTCCTGCTGGCGGCTCTCGGGACGGCGCGAGCCGCCCGACTGCATGAGCTGGAGGTAGTCGATGACCACGAGCGAGAGGTCGTTGCGCTGCTTGAGGCGCCGGCACTTCGCCCGGATCTCCATCATCGACAGGTTCGGGGAGTCGTCGATGTAGAGCGGGGCGGCGGAGACGTCCGGCATCCGGCGGGCCAGCCGGGTCCAGTCGTCGTCCGTCATGGTGCCGGAGCGCATGTGGTGCAGGGCTACCCGGGCCTCCGCCGACAGGAGGCGCATCGCGATCTCGTTGCGCCCCATTTCGAGGGAGAAGATCACGCTGGGCAGGTTGCTCTTGATGGAGCAGGCCCGGGCGAAGTCGAGCGCGAGGGTGGACTTACCCATGGCGGGGCGGGCCGCGATGACGATCATCTGGCCGGGGTGCAGGCCGTTGGTCAGCGAGTCGAGGTCCGTGAAACCGGTCGGGACGCCCGACATCTGGCCGCTGCGCGAGCCGATGGCCTCGATCTCATCGAGCGCGCCCTCCATGATGTCGCCCAGCGGCAGGTAGTCCTCGGAGGTCCGCTGCTCGGTGACGGCGTAGATCTCGGCCTGGGCGCTGTTGACGATCTCGTCGACGTCGCCGTCCGCCGCGTATCCCATCTGCGTGATCTTCGTACCGGCGGCGACCAGGCGGCGCAGGACGGCCCGCTCGTGGACGATCTCCGCGTAGTACTCGGCGTTCGCCGCGGTCGGTACCGACTGCACGAGCGTGTGCAGGTAGGAGGCACCGCCGACCTTGCTGATCTCGCCTCGGCGGGTCAGCTCGGCGCCGACGGTGATCGGGTCGGCCGGCTCGCCCTTGGCGTACAGGTCGAGGATCGCCTGGTAGATCGTCTCGTGTGAAGGCCGGTAGAAGTCGTGGCCCTTGATGACCTCGACGACGTCCGCGATCGCGTCCTTGGAGAGCAGCATGCCGCCGAGCACCGACTGCTCGGCGTCGAGGTCCTGCGGCGGGACACGCTCGAAGCCGCCGCCACCGCCGTCCCAGGAGCCGCCCTCGCGGCCCCGCTCGTGCTGGTCGTCCCCGCGGCCCCGGCTGTCGCTGTTACGGCGCGGACGGGCGGGCAGACGGTCACCCGGACCGCTGTCGGCCCAGGGGTCGTCCATGGGCTCGGGCATACTCACCGGGCCGCCTCCTCCCGTCCGCAACGCGGACCTCGCCGTGCCACTCTTTCTTACGGCACGGCTCTGACATGTGGGGCACCCGAATCCGCCGTCGGCGAGTCGGGCAACGCACAACGGTAGGGCCGACAGCGACGTCAGCCAATCTTGTTATCCACAGGCTGTGTGGATGAGATGTGGATGACCGACCCAATGCTGTGGGTAAGTCGCCGGAAGCTGTGCACGGACCGGGGGACGGCGCTGTGGACAAAATCACCTGCCCTACCCAACCACCCACCCTGACCTGCAATTTCTTCCTCCACGGGCTGTGGGGGAGAAATTTCTTGGCCCCAGTTCCGAGATCGCCTCCAACGGGGTGCCGAGAACGTGTGAACCAACCCACCGGTAAGGCTCCAAAGACCATTGCATCCATTACCTGTGGAAGATTAGATTGAGCGCATGACACAGGCCCTCGCCCCGCTGAAGGCTGCCCCGAGACGGCACGACCGCGAGATACTCGCGCTCGCCGTCCCGGCTTTCGGCGCGCTCGTCGCCGAACCCCTGTTCGTGATGGCCGACAGCGCCATCGTGGGGCACCTCGGCACTCCCCAGCTGGCCGGCCTCGGCATCGCCGCGGCCCTGCTCACCACCGCCGTCAGCGTCTTCGTCTTCCTGGCCTACGCCACCACCGCGGCCGTCTCCCGACGGGTCGGCGCGGGAGACCTCCGGGCAGCCATCCGGCAGGGCACGGACGGGATCTGGCTCGCCCTCCTGATCGGCGCCGTCGTCGTCGCCGTCCTGCTGCCGACGGCGCCCTGGCTGGTCTCCCTCTTCGGGGCCTCCGACACCGTCGCCCCGTACGCGGTCACCTATCTGCGGATCTCCGCCCTGGGCATCCCGGCCATGCTGATGGTGCTCGCCGCCACCGGCGTCATCCGCGGCCTCCAGGACACCCGTACACCGCTCTACGTCGCCATCGGAGGCTTCGCCCTCAACGCGGGCCTGAACGGCGCCCTCGTGTACGGGGCCGGCTTCGGCATCGCCGGTTCCGCCTGGGGCACGGTGATCGCCCAGTGCGCCATGGCCGGCGCCTACCTCTTCGTGGTCGTCCGCGGAGCCCGTACGCACGGTGCCTCCCTGCGACCCGACCTCGCGGGCATCCGGGCCTGCGCCCAGGCCGGCGCACCGCTGCTGGTGCGCACGCTGTCCCTGCGCGCCGTCCTGATGATCGCGACCGCCGTGGCAGCGCGACTCGGCGACGCGGACATCGCGGCCCACCAGATACTGCTCTCCCTGTGGAGCCTGCTCGCCTTCGCCCTCGACGCGATCGCCATCGCCGGGCAGGCCATCATCGGCCGCTACCTGGGCGCCGGCGACACCGAAGGGGCCAAGGCCGTCTGCCGCCGCATGGTGCAGTGGGGGATCGCCTCCGGCATCGTCCTCGGAGCACTGGTGGTCGCGGCCCGCCCGCTGTTCATCCCGCTCTTCACCGGCGACCCCGTGGTCGAGGACGCTCT
This sequence comes from Streptomyces sp. NRRL S-244, assembly GCF_000717915.1. Taxonomy (GTDB): domain Bacteria; phylum Actinomycetota; class Actinomycetes; order Streptomycetales; family Streptomycetaceae; genus Streptomyces. Next base: position 391,807 of record NZ_JOCX01000001.1, on the reverse strand, counting down.
GCTGCCGGCCCTGCTGGTCGTGGCCCTCTCCCAGCCCGTGTGCGGCATCGTCTTCGTGCTCGACGGGGTCCTGATGGGCGCGGGCGACGGCCGCTACCTGGCCTGGGCCATGCTCCTGACGCTCGCCGTGTTCACCCCGGCCGCCCTGCTCGTCCCGGCCCTCGGCGGCGGTCTCACCGCGCTCTGGTGGGCCATGACCCTGATGATGCTGGTCCGGATGGCCACCCTCCAGCTGCGTGCCCGCTCCGGCCGCTGGCTGGTCGCGGGCGCGACCCGCTGACCTCGGCCCGATGTTTCACGTGAAACGTCGGGCCGATGTTTCACGTGAAACATCGAGCGGCGATCCCCGGGAACGACGAAGGGCCGCACCCCCACAGGGGTGCGGCCCTTCGCTCGCAGCACTTAGGCGGCGACGACCTCGACGCCCACGTTCGCGGCGACCTCGGCGTGCAGACGCACGGAGACCTGGTACGAACCGAGGGTCTTGATCGGGGCAGCCAGCTCGACGCGGCGCTTGTCGACCTTCGGACCACCGGAAGCCTCGATCGCCGTGGCGATGTCGGCCGGGGTCACGGAGCCGAAGAGACGGCCGGCGTCACCCGAACGGGTGGCCAGACGGACCTTCGTGCCCTCGAGCTTGGCCTTGACCTCGTTGGCCTGCTCGATGGTCGCGATCTCGTGGATCTTGCGGGCGCGGCGGATCTGCGCCACGTCCTTCTCGCCACCCTTGGTCCAGCGGATCGCGAAACCACGCGGGACCAGGTAGTTGCGAGCGTAACCGTCCTTGACGTCGACGACATCGCCGGCGGTGCCGAGGCCAGAGACCTCGTGGGTCAGGATGATCTTCATTAGTCGGTCACCCTTTCCTTATCGCGCGGTGGACGTGTAGGGCAGCAGCGCCATCTCACGGCTGTTCTTCACGGCCGTGGCGACGTCACGCTGGTGCTGCGTGCAGTTGCCGGTGACGCGGCGGGCACGGATCTTGCCGCGGTCGGAAATGAACTTCCGCAGCATGTTCGTGTCCTTGTAGTCCACGTACGCGGTCTTGTCCTTGCAGAATGCGCAGACCTTCTTCTTAGGCTTGCGCACAGGCGGCTTCGCCATTATGTCTCTCCTGTGTGATCAAGAAGTGGGGATGCGAGCTTCCCTAGAAGGGAGGCTCGTCCGAGTAGCCGCCGTTGGAGCCGCCGGAGCTTCCGCCCCAGCCGCCCCCGCCGCCCTGCTGCTGCTGGCCGCCGGCCGGCGCGCTGGACGCCCACGGGTCGTCGGAGGGAGCTCCGCCGCCCTGCGGGGCGCCGCCGCTGGGGGCTCCGCCCCAGCCACCGCCGCCGCCCTGCTGCTGCTGGCCGCCACCGCCGTATCCACCCTGGCCACCGCGACCGGTGGTCTTGGCGACCTTGGCCGTGGCGTTCTTCAGGCTGGGGCCGACTTCCTCGACGTCCAGCTCGTAGACCGTGCGCTTGACACCCTCACGGTCCTCGTACGACCGCTGCCTCAGCCGGCCCTGCACGATGACGCGCATGCCTCGCTGAAGGGACTCGGCGACGTTCTCGGCCGCCTGCCGCCACACCGAGCAGGTCAGGAACAGGCTCTCGCCGTCCTTCCACTCATTGGTCTGACGGTCGAAGGTGCGGGGGGTGGACGCGACACGGAACTTCGCGACCGCCGCACCCGAGGGGGTGAAGCGCAGCTCGGGGTCGTCGACGAGATTGCCGACGACCGTGATGACGGTCTCGCCTGCCATGGATGAACCTCTCGGCGGGGATTGCTGCTGGGCTGCTGTGCTACTCGGTCCCGATTACCGCTGAACCGAAGTTCAGTGGGTCTCGGGGCGAAGGACCTTGGTCCGGAGAACCGACTCGTTCAGGTTCATCTGTCGGTCAAGCTCCTTGACGACCGCAGGCTCGGCCTGAAGGTCGATGACCGAGTAGATGCCCTCGGGCTTCTTCTTGATCTCGTAAGCGAGACGACGACGGCCCCAGGTGTCGACCTTCTCGACCTTTCCGTTGCCCTCACGGACGACGGAGAGGAAGTTCTCGATCAGCGGGGAGACAGCGCGCTCCTCGAGATCGGGGTCGAGGATGACCATCACTTCGTAGTGACGCATGTGGAACCCACCTCCTTTGGACTCAGCGGCCACGGTCGTTCCGTGGCAGGAGGGTCGTGATGCGTGCGCACGGCGTCTGTGAGCAGACACCGCGCAGCTGTACAGACTACCTGCTCGACTCCTTCCGGTTGAAATCCGACGGGAGGAGGCCACACTCTGTATTCATCGGGTGTGCTCGGTGCTATGCCCCCGGCCCCTGCCGGAGGCGCCCGTGCACCGCTCTGCTTCAGCCAGGAGGTGCCTTCCGATGGCACAGGCAATGCGGTCCCAGTCCTCCATCTCGCTCTTCGCAACCGATGGCAAGCCCCACCCGCTGCAGGACACCCTCATGGTGGCCACGGTGGTGCTCGGCGCCGTGGCGTTCGTCACGGGGTTCTTCGACAATCTGCACCTGCTCAGCTCGTGGACCGGGCTCGTCGGCATCCTGACCGGCGCGTACGGACAGTTCATCTCGGAGACGACACGCGAGCGCTTCGCACTGATCATCGGGCTTGGCGCCTCGGCCGTGGGCTTCTACCTCGGCATGGCGCACGGCGGTCTCTTCGGCGGCTGGGCGGGCTGACGGGGCACCTCGGCGACAGGGCGCCGGCCACACACCGGCACGGGTCCGGCCCGTCCCCCAGATGGGTGGCGCCCTTGTCGCAGTAGGCTTCGCGCCATAGCCAGCGAAGCCGCCGAGGAGACGCCCCGCATGAGCCTGTCCCTGAGGACCATCAGCCGAGAGCAGCATCTGGGATACCTCCAGAGCCTGCCCTCGGCTAGCCACTGCCAGGTCCCGGCGTGGGCCGACGTGAAGAACGAGTGGCGCTCCGAGAACCTCGGTTGGTTCGACCAGAACGACGAACTGGTCGGTGCCGCCCTCGTGTTGTACCGGCAGCTGCCCAAGGTGAAGCGGTACCTCGCGTACCTCCCCGAGGGCCCTGTCATCAACTGGTACGCCCCGAACCTGGAGGAGTGGCTCCAGCCGATGCTGGCCCACCTCAAGCGCCAGGGCGCCTTCACCGTGAAGATGGGTCCGCCCGTCGTCATCCGCCGATGGAACTCCGCCGCCATCAAGGCCGGAATCCAGGACCCGGAGGTCAAGCGCCTGCGGGACGTGGAGGCCTCGCACATCGAGCCCCGCGCCTTCGAGGTGTCCGACAAGCTGCGCCGCATGGGCTGGCAGCAGGGCGAGGACGGAGGCGCCGGCTTCGGCGACGTGCAGCCCCGCTACGTCTTCCAGGTGCCGCTCGCCAACCGCTCGCTGGACGACGTCCTCAAGGGCTTCAACCAGCTGTGGCGCCGCAACATCAAGAAGGCCGAGAAGGCCGGCGTCGAGGTCGTCCAGGGCGGCTACGAGGACCTGCCGGTCTGGCAGGAGCTGTACGAGATCACGGCCGAGCGCGACAAGTTCCGCCCGCGCCCGCTCAGCTACTTCCAGCGCCAGTGGACGGCCCTCAACTCCGAGGACCCGAACCGGATGCGCCTGTACATCGCGAAGCACGAGGGGGAGCCGCTGGCCGCCGCCACGATGCTCACCGTCGGCCAGCACGTCTGGTACTCGTACGGCGCCTCCGCCAACCACAAGCGCGAGGTGCGGCCCTCGAACGCGATGCAGTGGCGCATGCTGCGCGATTCGTACGCGCTCGGTGCGAGCGTCTACGACCTGCGCGGCATCAGCGACACGCTGGACGAGAACGACCACCTGTTCGGCCTGATCCAGTTCAAGGTCGGCACCGGCGGCGAAGCCGTCGAGTACGTCGGCGAGTGGGACTTCCCGCTCAACAAGATGCTGCACAAGGCGCTCGACATCTACATGTCGCGCCGCTGACCCCCTGCCGCATCCCCCACACACCGCACCGCTGCACAGGCAGCGTTTTCGAGAGAGGCTCCGGACGGGCATGGCGCTCACGCTCTACGTCGACACCGCGCGCTGGCGTGCGCACCAGAAGCAGATCCAGGACCAGTTCCCCGGGATGATCCCGGTCTGCAAGGGCAACGGCTACGGCTTCGGCCACGAGCGGCTGTGCGAGGAGGCGACCCGGCTGGGCGCCGACGTCCTGGCCGTCGGGACCACGTACGAGGCCGCCAGCATCAAGGACTTCTTCGGCGGTGACCTGCTCGTCCTCACCCCGTTCCGGCGGGGCGAGGAGCCGGTGCCGCTGCCGGACCGGGTGATCCGCTCGGTGTCCTCGCTGGACGGGGTCCGCGGCCTGGTCGGCGCCCGCGTGGTCATCGAGTGCATGAGCTCGATGCGCCGCCACGGCATCTCCGAGCAGGACCTGGGCCAGCTGCACGCGGCGATCGAGGACGTGCGTCTGGAGGGCTTCGCCCTGCACCTGCCGCTGGACCGCCCGGACGGCTCGGACGCCGTCGAGGAGGTCATCGGCTGGATGGACCGGCTGCGCGCCGCCCGGCTGCCGTTGCACACCATGTTCGTCAGCCACCTGCGGGCCGAGGAGCTGGCCAGGCTCCAGCAGCAGTTCCCGCAGACCCGGTTCCGGGCGCGGATCGGCACCCGGCTGTGGCTGGGCGACCACGAGGCGACCGAGTACCGCGGCGCCGTCCTGGACGTCACGCGCGTCGCCAAGGGCGACCGGTTCGGCTACCGCCAGCAGAAGGCCGCCTCCGACGGCTGGCTGGTCGTGGTCGCGGGCGGCACCTCGCACGGGGTGGGCCTGGAAGCCCCCAAGGCCCTGCACGGGGTGATGCCGCGCGCCAAGGGCGTGGCCCGGGCCGGTCTGGCGACCGTGAACCGGAACCTGTCGCCGTTCGTGTGGGCGGGCAAGCAGCGCTGGTTCGCGGAGCCGCCGCACATGCAGGTGTCGATCCTGTTCGTGCCGTCGGACGCCCCCGAGCCGACGGTCGGCGCCGAGCTGGTGGCGCACCTGCGCCACACCACCACGCAGTTCGACCGGGTGCTCGACGCCTGACCGGTCAGTCCTTGTGGGCCATGCCCCACTCCACCCGCTGTCCCTCCGAGGGCGCCGCGTCCTGCGGCGCCCTCGCTGCGTCCGAGAGCACGAACACGTCCTCGGCCCCGTCGAGGACGCCGCCGGACGGGTCGTCCGACCCGTCGCGGCGTACGACGTCCCGCTCGGGCAGCAGGATGTCGCGGACGACGACCGCGCAGAGGTAGAGGGTCGCGAGCAGGTGGGCGGCGATCGCCAGCTGGTAGCCCTCCACGGGCAGGCCCTGGTGCTTGTCCCCGCTGGTCGTGTAGGCGAGGTACAGCCAGATCCCGAGGAAGTACACGACCTCGCCGGCCTGCCAGATCAGGAAGTCCCGCCAGCGCGGGCGGGCCAGCGCCGCGAGCGGGATGAGCCACAGCACGTACTGCGGCGAGTAGACCTTGTTGGCCAGGATGAAGGCCGCCACGACCAGGAAGGCCAGCTGCGCGAAGCGGGGGCGGCGGGGGGCGGTCAGCGTCAGCACGCCGATGCCCGCGCACAGCAGCAGCGTCAGGCCCGTCGCGTACGTGTTGGCGTCGTGCAGGGGGTTCCCGGAGCGCTGGGAGATCAGCAGCCACACGGAGCCGAAGTCGATCGGGCGCTCCTGGCTGAACGTGTAGAACTTCTTCCAGCCGTCCCAGGCGTAGATCATGACGGGCAGGTTCACCACGAGCCAGGAGACGGCCGCGCCGAGGGCGGCGGAGCCGAACGCCCGCCACTTCCCGGCCCGCCAGCACAGCACGAACAGCACGCCGAGCAGCAGGACGGGATAGAGCTTGGCGGCGGTGGCCAGGCCGATGAGGACGCCGAAGAGCAGGGTGCGGCCGCGGGACCACATGAGCATCCCCGCGGCGGTCAGGGCGATGGCCAGCAGGTCCCAGTTGATCGTCGCGGTGAGCGCGAAGGCGGGCGCGAGGGCGAAGAGCAGCGCGTCCCAGGGCCGGCGGCGGTGGGTGCGCACGACGCAGACGGCGATGACCGCGGTGCAGGCCATCAGCATCCCGGCGTTGACCATCCAGTACATCTGTTCGCGGTGCTGCATGGAGCCGCTGCCCGGGGTCAGCCAGGAGGCGACCTGCATGAAGAGGCCGGTGAGGACCGGGTACTCCAGGTACTCCATGTCACCGGGGAGGCGGTCGAAGTAGGGCGTGAGCCCGTCGGCGAAGCCGCGTACGGAGAACAGGTGCGGGATGTCGGAGTAGCAGGCGTGCGTGTACTGGGAGCCGGCTCCCCGGAACCACGCCCAGTCGTAGCAGGGCAGCTTCTGCACCATGCCGAGCGCGAACATCCCGAGGGCCACGAGGACCACGACGCGGACCGGGGTCAGCCAGTGGCCGCCCAGCCGGGCGTAGCGGCCCATCGGGCCGCCGAGGAACTCACTGCCGGCCGCGGCGACCTCGTCCTGCTGGGTGGGCAGTACGGGCCGGTCCTCGTGCACCTTCGTCATGCGCTCATCCTGCCGTACGGGGCCGGACATGCGGGAGGGCCGCCGCACGGTGTGCGACGGCCCTCCTCTGAGCGGGGGGAGGCGGGTCAGCCCGAGGTTCCCATCGAGGTCCCCCAGCTGGTACCGCCGGGGCGGCCCGGTTTGCCCGTCGGGGTCCCCGAGGGTGATCCGCTGGGTCCGCCGGTTCCGCCGGGGCCCCCGTTGGTGTTGCCGCTGTTGGTGCCGCCGCTGGTGTCCGGGATGCAGTACAGCTCCCACGGCTTGCAGGTCGGCTTGCCGCCCTTCGACGGGGAGGGGGAGACCGGCGGAGAGGAGCTCGCCGAGGGCGAGGGCATCGACGCGGAGGGCGACGGCGAGAAGGACGGAGACGGCGTGGGGGCACCGGATGCGTCCGCGGTGACGCCGATCTTCTCGGCCTCCGGGAAGTCCTTGACCGGGGCGCCCTTGAGGGCTTCCTTCATGTACTCGGTCCAGATCGCGGCCGGGATGTCGCCACCGTGGATGGAGTCGACGCCGCCGACGCCGTTCATGGAGATCAGCTTCTTGTCCGCCGAGTTCGGGTCGGTACGGAACAGGGCGACCGAGGTGGACAGCTCCGGGGTGTAGCCGACGAACCAGGCCGACTTGTTCTGGTCGGTGGTTCCGGTCTTGCCGGCGGCGGGCCGGGTGAAGCCGAGCTTCCTGACCTTGGTGCCGGTGCCGTTGTCGACGACGTTCTCCAGCACCTTGGTGACGTTGTCGGCGATGGCGTCGTCCATCGCCCGCTGGTCCTTGGGGGCCCCGAAGCCGGGCAGCTCCTTGCCGTCCTTCTCGACGCTGGTCACGGAGAACGGGTCGTGGTGGGTGCCGGAGGCGGCGAAGGTGGCGTACGAGTCGGCCATGCGGATGGCGCTCGGGGTGGAGGTGCCGAGGGCGAACGAGGCGTCGTTGTTCGGGTTCATCGAGTCCTTGAGGATGCCCGTGGCCTCGGCCACCTCCCGGACCTTGTTGTGGCCGACGTCGAAGACGAGCTGCGCGAACGGCACGTTGATGGACTTCTCCATCGCCTCGTTGAGGGTCACGTAGCCGTAGGGGTAGGTGCTCTCGTTCTTCTGCTTGAACGGCTTGCCCGAGGCGTCCCGCAGCGGCTTGCCGTCGCGGTTGTTGATGACGGTCAGGTCGTTCGCGTTGTACTTGCTGTCGGCCGAGATGCCCTGGCTGTGCGAGTTCTGGGTGCCGTACTGCATCGCGGCCGCCAAGACGTACGGCTTCCAGGTCGAGCCGACCGGGACGCCGAGCGTGTCGGCGTTGTTGCTGAAGTACTTCTTGTCCATGCCCGGGCCGCCGTACAGGGCCACGATCGCCCCGCTCTTCACGTCCACCGAGGCCGCCCCGAACTGGACGAAGGTGTCGTACTCGGGCCGGGCCTTCTCGTCCAGGAAGTTGTTGCGGGTGTCCTCGACGGCCTTGACCAGGGCGTCCACCTTGGGCTTCTGGAAGGTGGTCTTGATCTGGTAGCCGCCACGGGCCATCTCCTCGGCCGTGAGGCCGGTGACCTTCATCACGTACTTCTTGGCCGTGTCGACGAGGTAGCCGGTCTGTCCGGACAGGCTGCGGGCCTGTTCGGAGTCGACGATCTTCGGGAACTCCGTGAACTGGTCCCGCTCGGCCTTCTGCATCCGGCCGACCACGACCTCGCGGTCCAGGACCCAGGCCCAGCGCTCCTTGGCCCGCTCGGTGTTCTTCTCGGGGGTGGCCGCGGTACCGACGCCGCCGTCCGGGTTGTAGAGGTTGGGCCCCTTGAGCACGGAGGCCAGGAAGGCGCTCTCGGACGGTGTGAGGTCCTTGCAGTCCTTGCCGAAGTAGGCCCGCGCGGCCGCCTGGATGCCGTAGGCGTCACGGCCGTAGTAGGCGGTGTTGAGGTAGCCGGCGAGGATCGTGTCCTTCTCCTCGGACACACCCAGCTTTATCGAGATGAAGAGCTCGGTGACCTTGCGCTTCAGCGTCTGGCCGGAGTCCAGGTACGTGTTCTTCACGTACTGCTGGGTGATGGTCGAGCCACCCTGGGTGGAGCCGCCCTTGGCCATGTTCCACACGGCGCGGGCGACGCCCATCGGGTCGACGCCCTTGTCCGTCTCGAACGACTCGTTCTCCGCGGCGATCACGGCGTTCTGCATCGACTTGGGGATCTTGTCGATGGGCACGATCTGGCGGTTCATCGAGCCGCCGGTGGCCACCATCTCGGTGCCGTCCGCCCAGTAGAAGACGTTGTTCTGGGCCTGGGCCGCCTTGTTCGGGTCGGGGGTGTTCACCGAGGCGATGCCGATGCCGGCGCCCGCCGTGACGACGGCGAAGAAGCCGAGGGCCGTGCCGCAGACCAGCTTCCAGGACGGCACGAACCGCTGCCAGCCGTCCTTGTCGGAGCGCGGGTAGTTGATCAGCCGCTTGTCCGGGCGGCCCGCGCCGGCGGCGGCGCCGCGTCCGCGCCCCCCGGAACCGCGGGTGGCGGCCCGGCGCGCGTCGGCACGGCCGCCGTGGCCGGGCGGCTCTGCGTACGGTCCGCTGGGCGACGCGGTGGGGACGTCGCGTGCGGGCCCGGCGCCCCGGCCGGGGCGCTGCTGGGCGGCCCGACGGGCCGCGGCACGTCCGGCCCCCTCGGGCTGCGGCGGTTTGCGGCGGTGCTCGCTCATCGAACGACTACTCCTCGGGCAGGCGAGTGGCCTGGAAGCGGCAGGTGAATTCCGGTTCCCCCGTTGTCATGGCCCACAGACTACGCAGGCTCAAAACCCGAACAGTGCCGAAGTTCACCCCAAATCAGGCAACTCGCCTGGTACGAATTGGTGATGTGACGCCGGTCACCACGCCACCCCTTGTCGCCGAAGACGGCCCGTTCTATCGTCTGGATGTATCGAGCCGATACATCAGCTCGGTATAAAACTCAGGAGCGAGGGAGAGGCAGGCGGATGAGCAGGCGCTCAGGCATCCTCGAGTTCGCCGTCCTCGGCCTGCTCCGTGAATCCCCCATGCACGGGTACGAGCTCCGCAAGCGGCTCAACACCTCGCTTGGGGTGTTCCGGGCGTTCAGCTACGGAACGCTCTATCCCTGCCTGAAGACGTTGGTCGCCAACGGCTGGTTGATCGAAGAACCGGACAATGCTCCGGAAGACGCTCTCGCCACTTCACTCGCAGGGCGCCGCGCCAAGATCGTCTACCGGTTGACGGCTGCGGGTAAGGAGCACTTCGAAGAGCTCCTGTCCCACACGGGCCCCGACGCCTGGGAGGACGAGTCCTTCGCCGCGCGCTTCGCCTTCTTCGGTCAGACCGAGCGGGAAGTGCGCATGCGGGTCCTTGAGGGCCGCCGCAGCCGGCTGGAGGAGCGCCTGGAGAAGATGCGCGCCTCACTCGCCCGTACGCGGGAGCGCCTCGACGACTACACGCTGGAGCTGCAGCGGCACGGCATGGAGTCCGTGGAGCGCGAAGTGCGCTGGCTGAACGAGCTCATCGAGAGTGAGCGGGCGGGACGGGATCAGAGACGACCCGGTCCGCCCGACGAAACTGCAAAGTGAGGCCTGCATCTCGCAGGCCTCGTCCGAGAACAAACAGGGAGCAACCGGAATGGGTTCGGTTCGCGTAGCCATCGTCGGCGTGGGCAACTGCGCCGCCTCGCTGGTGCAGGGCGTCGAGTACTACAAGGACGCCGACCCGGCGGCCAAGGTCCCCGGTCTGATGCACGTCCAGTTCGGCGACTACCACGTGGGCGACGTCGAGTTCGTCGCCGCGTTCGACGTCGACGCGAAGAAGGTCGGCCTCGACCTTTCGGACGCCATCGGCGCCAGCGAGAACAACACCATCAAGATCTGCGACGTCCCCAACGCGGGCGTGACCGTGCAGCGCGGCCACACCCTGGACGGCCTGGGCAAGTACTACCGCATGACGATCGAGGAGTCCGCCGAGGCTCCGGTCGACGTGGTCCAGATCCTCAAGGACCGCGAGGTCGACGTTCTGGTCTGCTATCTGCCCGTCGGCTCCGAGCAGGCGGCGAAGTTCTACGCCCAGTGCGCCATCGACGCCAAGGTCGCCTTCGTCAACGCCCTCCCGGTCTTCATCGCCGGCACCAAGGAGTGGGCCGACAAGTTCACCGAGGCCGGTGTCCCGATCGTCGGCGACGACATCAAGTCGCAGGTCGGCGCCACCATCACGCACCGCGTGATGGCGAAGCTGTTCGAGGACCGCGGTGTCCGTCTTGAGCGCACCATGCAGCTCAACGTCGGCGGCAACATGGACTTCAAGAACATGCTGGAGCGCGACCGCCTGGAGTCGAAGAAGATCTCCAAGACGCAGGCCGTCACCTCGCAGATCCCCGACCGTGAGCTCGGCGAGAAGAACGTCCACATCGGCCCGTCCGACTACGTGGCGTGGCTCGACGACCGCAAGTGGGCCTACGTCCGCCTCGAAGGCCGCGCCTTCGGCGACGTCCCGCTGAACCTCGAGTACAAGCTCGAGGTGTGGGACTCCCCGAACTCCGCCGGTGTCATCATCGACGCCCTGCGCGCCGCGAAGATCGCCAAGGACCGCGGCATCGGTGGCCCGATCCTGTCGGCTTCGAGCTACTTCATGAAGTCCCCGCCGGTGCAGTACTTCGACGACGAGGCCCTGGCCAACGTCGAGAAGTTCATCAAGGGCGAGGTCGAGCGCTAAGTCGGACCACGGGTCTTCGGACACCTGGTCTTCGGCTGTTCTTCCGCGGAGGGTCCCCGGGCAATGTGCCCGGGGACCCTCCGCGTATGTGACCCTTGCCCTCATGCCTGTCGTACGTGATCTGCGCGTACTCCTGCGCCTGAGGGACTTCCGCAACCTGCTCGCCGTACGGCTGCTCTCCCAGGCCGCCGACGGCGTGTACCAGGTGGCGCTCGCCACGTACGTGGTGTTCTCCCCCGAGAAGCAGACCTCGCCCGCGGCCATCGCCTCGGCCATGGCGGTCCTGCTGCTGCCCTACTCGGTGATCGGCCCCTTCGCCGGGGTGCTGCTCGACCGCTGGCGGCGCCGCCAGGTCTTCCTCTACGGCAACCTCCTGCGGGCGCTCCTGGCCTGCGTCACCGGCGTGCTGATCGTCGCGCACGTGCCCGACTGGCTCTTCTACGCCTCGGCCCTGTCGGTCACCGCCGTCAACCGCTTCGTCCTGGCCGGGCTCGCAGCCTCCCTGCCCCGCGTCGTCGCCCCCGCCCTGCTGGTCACCGCCAACTCGCTCTCCCCCACGGCCGGGACGCTCGCGGCCGTCGCGGGCGGGGGGCTCGCCTTCCTCGTCCGGCTGCTGGCCTCCGACTCCAACGCCCTGGTCGTGCTGCTCGGCGCCGGGCTCTACCTGTGCGCGGCCCTGGTCTCGCTGCGCCTGGCCGTGGGTCTGCTCGGCCCGGACCACCCCGCCGGACGGGCCCACCCCTCGGTCGCCCAGGGGATAGCCCTGACCGTCCGGGGCATGGTCGAAGGGCTGCGGCACCTGGCTTCCCGGCGCGAGGCGGCCCAGACGCTCACCGCCATGACCCTGATGCGCTTCTGCTACGGGGCCCTGTTCGTGACGCTGCTCATGCTCTGCCGGTACTCCTGGTCGGACAGCGAATCCGCCGGCCTCGCCCTGCTGGGCATCGCGGTCGGCGTCTCCGGGGCCGGTTTCTTCGCGGCCGCCGTCATCAGCCCCTGGATGGTGGCCCGGCTGGGCACCCGCGGCTGGATCACGGCCTGCTCCGCCGGCGCGGCGGTCCTGGTGCCCCCGCTCGGCCTGTTCTTCACGCCCGGTCCGATGCTGGTCGCGGCTTTCGTGCTGGGCCTCGCCACCCAGGGCGCCAAGATCTCCACCGACACGGCCATCCAGTCCCATGTGGACGACGACTTCCGCGGCCGGGTGTTCTCCGTCTACGACGTGCTCTTCAACGTCGCGTTCGTGGGTGCGGCCGCCGCGGCCGCCCTGATGCTCCCCCCGGACGGGCGCTCCGTCACGCTGATCGTGAGCGTGGCCGTCCTCTACGCGGTGACCGCGCTCTACCTGATGCGGCGGAGCGCGACATCGTGAGGCGTCGGACACATCGGCTACGGTCGGCCGGGGCGATGTTTCACGTGAAACATCGACCCGGCCCATGGACCCGGTCGACCGCGATCAGGCCTGAGCGGCCCACCATTCCTTGAGGGCGGCGACCGCGGCGTCGCGCTCCATCGGGCCGTTCTCCAGCCTCAGCTCCAGCAGGAATCCGTAGGCCTTGCCGATCACCGGCCCGGGACCGACGCCCAGGACCTGCATGATCTCGTTGCCGTCCAGGTCGGGCCGGATGGCGTCGAGCTCCTCCTGCTCCTGAAGCTGCGCGATGCGCTCCTCCAGGCCGTCGTAGGTGCGGGAGAGGGCATTGGCCTTGCGCTTGTTGCGGGTCGTGCAGTCGGACCGGGTGAGCTTGTGCAGGCGGTCCAGGAGCGGGCCGGCGTCGCGGACGTAGCGCCGCACCGCGGAGTCGGTCCACTCGCCGTCCCCGTAGCCGTGGAAGCGCAGGTGCAGCTCCACCAGCCGGGACACGTCCTTGACCATGTCGTTGGAGTACTTCAGCGCGGTCATGCGCTTCTTGGTCATCTTCGCGCCCACCACCTCGTGGTGGTGGAAGGAGACCCGGCCGTCGCTCTCGAACCGGCGGGTGCGCGGCTTGCCGATGTCGTGGAGCAGGGCCGCCAGCCGCAGGACCAGGTCCGGGCCGTCGTGCTCCAGCGCGATGGCCTGCTCCAGCACGATCAGCGAGTGGTCGTAGACGTCCTTGTGCCGGTGGTGCTCGTCGCTCTCCAGCCGCAGGGCGGGCAGCTCGGGCAGCACGTGGTCGGCCAGCCCGGTGTCCACGAGCAGGCCCAGCCCCTTGCGGGGGTGCGCGGACAGCAGCAGCTTGTTCAGCTCGCCCTGCACCCGCTCCGCCGAGACGATCTCGATCCGGTCCGACATCGCCTTCATCGCGGCCACGACCTCGGGGGCGACCTCGAAGTCGAGCTGTGCGGCGAAGCGCGCCGCACGCAGCATCCGCAGCGGGTCGTCGGAGAAGGAGTCCTCCGGGGTGCCGGGAGTGCGCAGAACGCCCGCCTGGAGGTCCTCCAGGCCCCCGTGCGGGTCCACGAACTCCTTCTCCGGGAGCGCGACCGCCATCGCGTTCACCGTGAAGTCACGGCGGACCAGGTCCTCCTCGATCGAGTCGCCGTAAGAGACCTCCGGCTTGCGCGAGGTGCGGTCGTACGACTCCGAGCGGTACGTGGTCACCTCGATCTGGAAGCCGTTCTTCTGGGCTCCGACGGTGCCGAAGGCGATGCCGACGTCCCACACCGAGTCGGCCCACGGCCGGACGATCTTCAGGACGTCCTCGGGGCGGGCGTCGGTGGTGAAGTCGAGGTCGTTGCCGAGACGCCCGAGCAGCGCATCGCGTACGGACCCGCCGACCAGGGCAAGGCGGAAGCCGGCCTCCTGGAACCGGCGGCCGAGCTCGTCGGCGACAGGAGCGACCCGCAGCAGTTCACTGACCGCGCGGAGCTGCACCTGACTCAGGGCACTGGGGTTGTCTTCGTTGGCGTTCGGCACAACAGAAAAGGGTACGTGCCCCGCCCGGCGAGGGCTCCCGCGTTTACGGCCGCCCCGGCATGCGGGGGCCCCGGGGCGGCCCCGATCATGTGGAGCAAGGCGCGGCACTCGCGCACAGCGGGTCTCGTTACCATTCGTGGACGCACGAACGACGACCACTGACACTTCGAGGGACGGGCTAGCGCGTGGCCGAGGCGGCAGACATCCAGGGGGCACCCCCCGCACCTGCCCGGCGTCGCTGGCTGCGGCGGGCAGTCGTTCTGCTCGCCGGGACCCCCGTGCTCGCCGCTCTGGTCTACTCGCCCGCCCCGCAGGCCGCCCAGGCCGCCGATGCGGGCACCGTCGACGTACAGCTGGACGGGATGGCCCCCGCGGCCCCGGTCAAGGGCGACACGCTCACCATCTCCGGCAGCGTGGTCAACAACGGCCGCGAGACGATCACCGGCGCACACGTGGGTCTGCGGGTCGGGCCCGCCCTGGGCGACCGGGCCTCCATCGACGAGGCGGCGGAACGGGCCGGGTTCCGGCCCGGCACGGATCCCGGTGAGATCGACCCGGCCTATGCCGTGAAGATCCCCTCGCTGCCGTCCAAGGTCAAGCAGGACTTCACCCTCACCATCCCGGTGAACAAGCTGGAGCTCGACAAGGACGGCGTCTACCAGATCGGCGTCTCGCTGTCCGGGGAGACCGAGAGCCGCCAGTACGAGCAGGTGCTCGGCATCAAGCGGACCTTCCTGCCCTGGCAGCCGGAGGCCGCCGCCAAGCGCTCCCAGCTCACGTACCTGTGGCCGCTGATCTCCACCACGCGCCTGACCGCGGAGACCGGCTCGGACGAGCTGCAGACCCCCGTCTTCCTCGACGACTCCCTCGCCGAGGAGCTCAAGTCCGGCGGGCGCCTCCAGCAGATGGTCGCCCTCGGCAAGGACCTGCCCGTCACCTGGGTCATCGACCCCGACCTGCTCTACACGGTCGACGCCATGACCAAGGGCTACCGGTACCGCATGCCGGACGGCCGGATCGTCCAGGGCAAGAACAAGGCCGTCGCCGAGCAGTGGCTGAGCTCCCTGGAAACCGCGGTCCAGGGCAAGAAGATCGTCGCGCTGCCGTTCGCCGACCCCGACATCGCCTCCCTCGCCCACCAGGGCAAGGACGTCTCGGGCACCCTGGGCCAGCTGCGTCCGGCCACCGACAAGGCGAAGCAGGCCGTGGAGACCGTCCTGCACGTCACCCCGTCGACCGACTTCTCCTGGCCCCTGGACGGCGCCATCGACCCGTCGATCGTCAACGTGGCGACCTCGGCGGGCGCCCACAACGTCCTGACGCGCAGCGACAGCCTCCAGGAGACCGGCGCCCTCGGCTACACGCCCTCCGCCGCCCGTCCCATCGGCGCGGGCGCCACCGCCGTCGTCGCCGACGCCGACCTGTCCACCGCCTTCGAGGGCGACATGCTGAACGCCGGGAACGCCACGCTGGCCGTGCAGCGCTTCCTCGCCCAGAGCCTCGCCCTGAACCTGCAGAAGACCGACAACCAGCGCAGCTTCGTCGTCACCCCGCAGCGGATGCCGTCCACCAGCCAGGTGCAGACGATGGCGGCCGCCGTACGGGGCCTGCAGGCGGGCCGCTGGACCCAGCCGGCCGACCTCGACACCGCGGCCGCGGCCAAGCCCGACGCGGGCGTCAACACCCAGGTCCCGGGCGCCGGCCAGTACCCCGAGGCATTGCGCAAGACGGAGCTCCCGGTCTCCGCCTTCGAGAAGATCCGCACCACCCAGAACACCCTGGACCACTTCAAGGTGATCCTCAGCGCGCCCGACCGCGTGGAGATCCCCTTCGGCAACACCACCAACCGCGAGATGTCCACGTCCTGGCGCGGCCGGCCCGAGGAGGCACGGCTCTACCGGGACCAGGTGCAGGAGTACCTGATCGGGCTCACCGAGAAGGTCAAGGTCGTCCCCAAGTCCGACGCCACCCTGTCCGGACACAGCGCGACCATCCCGGTCAGCGTCCAGAACAGCCTCGTCCAGGACGTGCACAACCTCGTCCTGCGAGTGAAGTCCGCGAACCCCACCCGCCTGATGTTCGGCGACAGCGGCCAGGCCGAGCAGGAGGTGACCGTCACCGGCGGACACAGCCAGACGGTCAAGTTCACCGCCAACGCCACCGCGAGCGGCCCCGTCGAGGTCACCGCACAGCTCTTCACCACGGACGGCGTGCCCTACGGCAAGGCGCGCAAGTTCACCGTGGAGGCCACCGAGATCACCCCGACCGTCATGCTCGTCATCGCCGGCGGCGTGCTCCTCCTCGTCCTGGCGGGCATCAAGATGTACGCCAGCCGCAAGCGCGTCGCGGCCCGTGCGGCCGCCGAGGAGAGCACGCAGCCGAGTGACGAGACCCCGGACACCGGACCGCAAAGCACCGGGCCGTCCGGCACGGGTGAGACAGTGGACCGTTGAGCGATGCCGTGGCCGGTCGGCCTGGGGACGATGAGGTGGGGTTTCGATGAACGCGCCGTACGACGGTGACCGCGCGCAGGGCACTGGTGGGCCCGCGCCCTACCAGGGCGCTGCCCCGGGCACCCCGGTGGCCGGGCAGGTCCCCGTGCCTGCGCCCGCGCCGGACCGTGACCCGTACGTCCAGGACGCCTACGACTACGACCCGTACCGGTCCCAGGACCTGTCGGCCCAGGACCCGGTCGCCGAGGTCCTCTACGACCGGGCCTCTCACCCTCCGCCGCCGCCGGGGACCTACCAGGAGCCCGGACCGCTCTACGCGGCCCCGCAGGCCCCCGTGCACGCCCCCGACCCGCAGGTCTGGGCCCAGACCCCGCCGCCCGAGCCGGACGGGCCCTCCCGGCACCTGCCCTACGGCGACCACGCGACGACCACCCAGTTCGTCGGCGTGGACTCCCTGGTCACCAAGGCGGCGGACGAGAAGCCCGAGCCCGACGCCTTCGCGCACCTCTACCGGGACCAGCAGGGGAATCCCGGCACCCCCGCGGAGGACGCCCCCGTCGCCGCCCCGGCGCCGAGCAAGCCCGCCGGCCGCGCCTCGGGCCTCCTCAAGTCCAGCGCCGTCATGGCCGCCGGCACGATCGTCTCCCGCATCACCGGCTTCCTGAAGACCTTGGCGATCGCCGGCGCCATCGGCGTCGGAACCTTCAACGACACGTACCAGATCGCCAACACCCTGCCGACGATGATCTACGTGCTGGTCGGCGGCGGCGCGCTCAACGCCGTCTTCATCCCGCAGCTGGTACGGGCCATGAAGCAGGACGACGACGGGGGCGAGGCCTACGCCAACCGCCTCCTGACGCTCGTGGTCGTACTGCTGGCCGCGGTCACCACGATCTGCGTCCTCGCGGCACCGGTGTTCATCACGATGATGTCGCCGAAGATCGCCTCCGACCCCGAGCAGATGGACGTGGCGGTCGCCTTCGCCCGTTACTGCCTGCCGACCATGTTCTTCATGGGCGTGCACGTGGTCCTCGGTCAGATCCTCAACGCACGCGGCCGGTTCGGCGCGATGATGTGGACCCCCGTCCTCAACAACATCGTCGTCATCGCCACGTTCGGCGCCTTCATCTGGGCCTTCGGCGGCTTCACCACCTCCGGTGTCAGCGCGACCACCGTCACCCCCGAGGGCGTCCGCCTGCTCGGCCTCGGCACCCTCCTGGGCCTCACCGTCCAGGCCCTCGCGATGCTGCCCTACCTGCGCGACGCCGGCTTCAGGCCGCGCCTGCGCTTCGACTGGCGGGGCCACGGCCTCGGCAAGGCAGCCCGCCTGGCCAAGTGGACGTTCTTCTTCGTCCTGGCCAACCAGATCGGCCTCGTCGTCGTGACGCAGCTGGCCACCTGGGCCGGATCCGTCGCGGAGAAGCAGGGCCACCCCGGCACCGGCATCACCGCCTACAACTACGCGCTGCTGCTGTGGCAGATGCCGCAGGCCATCATCACCGTCTCCGTCATGACGGCCGTGCTGCCGCGCATCTCCCGCTCCGCCCACGACGGGGACGCCGCCGCCGTCCGCGACGACATCTCCTACGGCCTGCGCACCTCGGCCGTCGCGATCGTGCCCTGCGCCTTCGCGTTCCTCGCCCTCGGCGTCCCCATGGCCACGCTGCTGTACGCCGGTTCCGGATCCGGAGCCCAGAACATCGGCTACGTCCTGATGGCCTTCGGCCTCGGACTCATCCCGTACTCCGTCCAGTACGTCGTCCTGCGCGGGTTCTACGCCTACGAGGACACCCGGACGCCCTTCTACAACACGGTCATCGTCGCCGGCGTCAACGCGGCCGTCTCCACCGCCGCGTTCTTCGTGCTCCCCGCGCGCTGGGCCGTCGTGGGCATGGCCGCCGCCTACGGGCTCGGCTTCACCGTCGGCGTCGGCGTCGCCTGGCGGCGCCTGCGCACCCGGCTGGGCGGCGACCTCGACGGCGCCCACGTGATGCGCACCTATGCCCGCCTCGCCGGTGCCTGCGTCCCCGCGGCCGCCGTGGCGGGCGCGGCCGCCTACGCCATCACCCAGTGGCTCGGCAGCGGAGTCACCGGCTCCCTCGCCGCGTTGACCGCGGGCGGTATCGCACTGGCCGCCGTATTCCTCGTGGCGGCCAAGCGGATGCGCATCGAAGAGCTCAACGCCATGGTCGGAATGGTTCGCGGACGCATGGGTCGCTGATGCGCACAACCGTCGGACCCCTTCGCGTGTCGTGCATAGCGCCGGACTGTGGGCACAATTGGCATGGCTTCGCAGACTGGCCGACAGCGCGTAACGGATGGGGAGGCAGGAACGACGGTGGCGGAACGTAGCACGGCTGCCGTCGACGTGGCCGACAACGGCGGCGACAAGCCGCCGGCCGCAGATGCGGCAAAGGCCACGGCCGACGGGGTGGACACCCAGAACGGACGAGCCGCGGACGGACCCATGCCCGAAAAGGACGGCGAACGCAGGAAAGCGGCCCCTGCTGCCGCCCCCGAACTCCACAGCGGCCACAAGCTCGCCAGGCGCTACCGCCTCGAAGAGTGCGTCACCCGTCTGGACGGATTCAGCAGCTGGCGCGCCATGGACGAGAAGCTGCGCCGTGCCGTGGGCGTCCACCTGCTGCCCGCCGACCACCCCCGGGCCCGCTCCGTCCTGGCCGCCGCCCGCTCCTCCGCGCTGCTAGGCGACCCTCGGTTCGTCCACGTGCTCGACGCCGTGGAGGAGAACGACCTCGTCTACGTCGTCCACGAGTGGCTGCCCGACGCCACCGAGCTGACCGCGATCCTCGCCGCGGGCCCCCTGGAGCCCCACGAGGCCTACCAGCTCGTCACGCAGGTCTCCCAGGCCATGGCCGCCGCACACCGCGAGGGCCTGGCCCACCTGCGGCTGACGCCCAGCGCCATACTGCGGACCTCCACGGGCCAGTACCGCATCCGCGGGCTCGCCGTGAACGCCGCCCTGCGCGGCATCACCAGCGACACCCCGCAGCGCGCGGACACCGAGGCCATCGGCGCACTGCTGTACGCCGCCCTGACCCAGCGCTGGCCGTACGAGAACGACGCGTACGGGCTGACCGGCCTGCCCAAGGGCGTCGGCCTGATCGCGCCCGACCAGGTCCGTGCCGGAGTGCACCGGGGGCTGGGGGAGCTCGCCATGCGCGCCCTCGCCAACGACGGGGCCACCGCCTCCCGGCAGGAACCGCCCTGCACCACCCCGGAGGAACTGGCGAAGGCCGTCGCCGCGATGCCCCGCATCCGGCCGCCGGAGCCCGCTTTCACCGCTCCGCCGGAGTACCAGCACACCACCTACCAGCAGGGCAGCTACGGCCGTCCGCCGGCTCACCCCGGCGCGTCGGCCACCCGCCCCATCGTCGTCCCGCCGCCCCCGCTCCAGAGCCGCACCGGTCGCGTCCTCAAGTGGGGTGTGGCCGCCCTGCTCATCGCCGCCCTGGGCCTGGGCAGCTGGCAGCTCGCCGACACCCTCCTGGACCGCGTCAAGGGCGACAGCGGCGGCACCAGCAATTCGCAGTCCACCAAGACCAAAGAGGACGAGAAGAAGCCGAAGGAGAGCAAGCCGCTGCACATCGCCGGCGCCTCCGTCTTCGGCAAGGAACCGATCAAGGCCGAGGACGCCGACAAGGCCGTCGACGGCAACCACGACACCGGGTGGGTCACCAAGATCTTCTTCGGCTACGAAGGAAAGTTCGGCAACCTGGACGACTACGACGACGGCAGCGGCATCGTCGTCGACCTCGGCAGTGTCCAGGAGGTGACGGGCATCGACGTGGACATGCGCAGTGCGGGGCACAAGGTCGAGGTCCGCGCCGCAGCCCCCGAGGCCACCTCGCCGCACGGCATCTCCGGCTTCCCCCAAGAGCTCGTGAAACTGGGCACCGCGGGGAAGAACCTGCAGGCCACGCGGGACACCCCGATCAAGACCCGCTTCGTTCTGGTCCACATCACCGCACTGCCCTCCGATGGCGGCGGGGACGGATACCGGGGCGGCATCAACGAGATCAAGGTGCTCGGCACGGCCGAATAAGACCGGGCCGCCACAGAGAGGAGGGACCGCTGCGCCGACTGCGCAGCGGTCCCTCGTATTCAGCCCGCACGACCCGTACGCTCCCTTCCGGAGGGGAGGTGTGATGCACTCAGCCACGGGAGACGGCCGGAGCGACCAGGAGCTGCTGGCGCTGCATGCCGCCGGTGATCCCGATGCCTTCGGGGAGCTCGTACGTCGGCACCGCGATCGGCTGTGGGCCGTTGCCCTGCGCACCCTCGGCGACCGCGAGGAAGCCGCCGACGCGGTGCAGGACGCCCTCGTCTCCGCCTACCGGGCCGCCCACACGTTCCGCGGCGAATCGGCCGTCACCACCTGGCTGCACCGCATCACCGTCAACGCCTGCCTCGACCGGGCCCGCAAGGCCGCCTCCCGCAGGACCTCGCCCCTCGACGACACGGAGCGCCTGGAGCGCCTCCTGGAGCCCCATGAGTCCGCCGAGGCGCCGGCGGAGCGCCAGGACCTCCACCGGCAGCTCCTGGCCGCCCTCGGCACGCTCCCGGCCGAGCAGCGGGCCGCCCTGGTCCTCGTCGACATGCAGGGATACCCCGTCGCCGAGGCCGCCCGTATCCTCGACGTCCCCACCGGCACCGTGAAGAGCCGGTGTGCGCGCGGCCGGGCGAAACTCCTTCCGATGCTCACTCATCTGCGCTCGAATGCCGGGGATAACACCGCCGCCGAGCGGGGAAGGAACCGGACGCCGGGGACAGCCGTCCCACCAGCGGCAGACCCCAGTCAGCCAGCCCCAGACGCAGACACGGTGAAGGGCGGAGGTGGACGAACGTGACTCCCACAACCGGCACGATCCGGCACCCTGACGTCTCGGAGATCTCCGACCTGACCGAAGGGCTCCTCTCCCCGGTCCGGACCGCCGAGGTACGCCGCCATCTGGGCGACTGCCCGCTGTGCGCCGACGTCCACGCCTCCCTGGAGGAGATCCGCGGGCTCCTCGGCACCCTGCCGGGACCGCCCCGGATGCCCTCAGACATCGCCGGGCGCATCGACGCGGCCCTCGCCGCCGAAGCCCTGCTCGACTCCACCGCGCCCAGGGCCGAGCCCGTCCCGGCCCCCGATGTTTCACGTGAAACATCGCCTGCCGCGCCCTCGGGTCCGGGTGCCGGGCGGCCCGCCGGTCACCCGACCGGAGCAACCGGTCCCGGGCGCCGTCGCGCCCGCCGCCGGATCGCCGTCATCGCCGGCCTGGCCGGAGCGGCCGCCTGCGCTCTTGGGATCTTCCTCGCGGGCAACCTGCTCGGGACCGGCTCCCCGGACACCGCCGCCCGCAGATCCGCGACGAGCACGGCAGCCGCGGCCCCGGCCGACGGCACGTACACCGCGCAGGGCCTCCAGGACAACGTGCGCCGACTCCTGGCCTCCGGCCCCGGCGCCAAGACCCTCCCACAGGAGGAACAGCCGAACAACACGTACGGATTGGAGAACACCACTCCCTCGCCGGGCCTGGCCCCCGGTGACGGCAACCGCACGAACGCCTCCTCCGTGCCGGCCTGTGTCCAGGACGCCACCGGTCGCCCCGACACCCCGCTCGCGGCCGAACGGGGCAGCTACCAGGGCACCGAGGTCTACCTCCTCGTCCTGCCGCACCCCGGCGACTCTGCCCGGGTGGACGCCTACCTCGTGGGCGCCGCGTGCACGGACACCCCGTCGACCGTCCCCGACAAACCATTGCTGACCAGGACATATCCTCGAAGCTGACACCTTCGGGACCGCGAGGGAGCGGGCCGGGAATGCATGCGCCGTAGGATCCGTTGGGTGGGGTGAGACAACACACGGCCCCTTCGGCAAGCAGCGTGCAGTCCACAGAGACGAGGAAGAAACCCGTGAGCGACGTACGAAACGTGATCATCATCGGTTCCGGGCCGGCCGGCTACACCGCCGCCCTGTACACCGCACGCGCTTCGCTCAAGCCGCTGGTCTTCGAAGGCGCGGTCACCGCCGGTGGCGCGCTGATGAACACCACCGAGGTCGAGAACTTCCCCGGCTTCCAGGACGGCATCATGGGTCCGGACCTCATGGACAACATGCGCGGCCAGGCCGAGCGCTTCGGCGCCGAGCTCGTCCCCGACGACATCGTGTCCGTGGACCTCACCGGTGACATCAAGACCGTCACCGACACCGCCGGCACCGTGCACCGCGCCAAGGCCGTGATCGTCACCACCGGTTCCCAGCACCGCAAGCTCGGGCTCCCCAACGAGGACGCCCTGTCCGGCCGCGGTGTCTCCTGGTGCGCCACCTGTGACGGGTTCTTCTTCAAGGACCAGGACATCGCCGTCGTCGGCGGTGGCGACACCGCGATCGAGGAGGCCACCTTCCTCTCGCGCTTCGCCAAGTCCGTCACCATCGTGCACCGCCGTGACACCCTGCGTGCCTCCAAGGCCATGCAGGACCGCGCCTTCGCCGACCCGAAGATCAAGTTCGCCTGGGACAGCGAGGTCGCCGAGATCCACGGCGAGCAGAAGCTCTCCGGTCTCACCCTGCGCAACACCAAGACCGGTGAGACCTCCGCGCTCCCCGTGACGGGCCTCTTCATCGCCGTTGGCCACGACCCGCGCACCGAGCTCTTCAAGGACCAGCTGGAGCTCGACGAGGAGGGCTACCTCAAGGTCGACGCCCCCTCGACGCGCACCAACCTCACCGGCGTGTTCGGCGCAGGCGACGTCGTAGACCACACGTACCGTCAGGCCATCACCGCCGCCGGCACCGGCTGCTCCGCGGCCCTGGACGCCGAGCGCTTCCTCTCCGCCCTCGCGGACGCCGAGAAGGCGCACGCCACGGTCTGACCCCTCGCCCATCCCCACACCCCACACCCCGCAGCAAGAATTAGGAGGCCGCAGTGGCCGGCACCCTCAAGAACGTGACCGATGCCGACTTCGACGCCGAGGTCCTGAACAGCGACAAGCCTGTCCTGGTGGACTTCTGGGCCGAATGGTGCGGCCCGTGCCGCCAGATCGCCCCGTCCCTGGAGGCCATCGCGGCCGAGTACGGCGACGAGATCGAGATCGTCAAGCTCAACATCGACCAGAACCCGGACACGGCCGCCAAGTACGGCGTCATGTCCATCCCGACCCTGAACGTCTACCAGGGCGGCGAGGTCGTCAAGACCATCGTGGGTGCCAAGCCGAAGGCCGCCATTCTGCGCGACCTCAACGACTTCGTGACCATCAAGCCGGCCGTCTGACGGTTGGCAGCAGCACCCGGCTGCCGCCGGGAATGTTTCACGTGAAACGGGGCCGCCCCTCAAGGGGCGGCCCCGTTCGCACATCACAGCGGGCGCAGCGCGGGTTCCTTGCGTGCCGCACCGAGCAACCGGTCCAGCGCGAGCTCCACGTCTTCCTTCCACGAGAGCGTCGAACGCATCTCCAGCCGCAGTCGCGGGTGGACGGGATGAGGCCGCACCGTCTTGAAGCCCACGGCCAGCAGGTGGTCCGCCGGCAGCAGGCAGGCCGGGCCCTCCCAGCGCGCGTCCCCGAACGCCTCGATCGCCCGGAACCCGCGCCTCAACAGGTCCTTGGCCACCGTCTGGACCATCACCCGTCCCAGGCCCTGACCCTGATAGCCCGGCATGATCCACGCCGTGATCAGCTGGACCGCATCCGGGGACACCGGACTCGTCGGGAAGGCCGTGGCCCGCGGTACGTACGCCGGCGGCGCGTACAACACGAATCCCACCGGGATCTCGTCCACGTAGACCACGCGGCCACACGAACCCCACTCCAGCAGAACGGCGGAGATCCACGCCTCCTTCTCCAGCGCCGGAGTCCCCGCCTTCACGGCGGCCTCACCGCTGACGGGATCCAGCTCCCAGAACACACAGGACCGGCAACGCCGAGGCAGGTCCTGGAGGTTGTCCAGCGTGAGTGGTACCAACCGACGCCCCATGAGCGCATCGTATCCACAGCCCGAATCGGGCGAAACCGCAACAAGGCAAAGGGGCGGACCGCGCCGGTTCGCACCGGCACGATCCGCCCCTCGGCGGCCGGGGGATCACTCCCCGGACAGACCCTGCTCCAGCACCCGGCCCTCGCCCGGCGCCAACGTCCCCAGAATCCGCTCCAGATCCTCCATCGAGGCGAACTCGACGGTGATCTTGCCCTTCTTCTGACCCAGATCCACCTTCACGCGCGTCTCGAACCGGTCCGACAGCCGCGTCGCCAGTTCGCTGAGCGCGGGAGCCACCCGGGCGCCGGCCCGCGGACCCTTCGGCTTCACGGGTCCCTCAGGCTCCGAGCCCATCAGCGAGACGATCTCCTCGACCGCACGCACCGACAGGCCCTCGGCCACGATCCGGTGCGCCAGCTTGTCCTGGGCCTCGGAGTGCTCCACCGACAGCAGGGCCCGCGCATGTCCGGCGGACAGCACACCCGCGGCCACCCGGCGCTGAACCGGCGGCGAGAGCTTCAGCAGACGCAGCGTGTTGGACACCTGCGGACGCGAACGCCCGATCCGGTCCGCCAGCTGGTCGTGCGTGCAATTGAAGTCCTGGAGCAGCTGGTCGTACGCGGCCGCCTCCTCCAGGGGGTTCAGCTGCGCCCGGTGCAGGTTCTCCAGCAGCGCGTCCAGCAGCAGCTTCTCGTCGTCCGTCGCCCGGATGATCGCCGGAATGCGATCCAGCCCGGCCTCCCGGCAGGCCCGCCAGCGACGCTCACCCATGATGAGCTCGTAGCGGCCCGGAGCCGACTGCCGCACCACCACCGGCTGGAGCAGACCCACCTCCTGGATGGAGGTGACCAGCTCCGCCAGCGCGTCCTCGTCGAACACCTCACGGGGCTGCCGCGGGTTCGGTGTGATCGAGTCCATCGGGAGCTCGGCGAATGTCGCCCCGGCCACCACATTGGCCTCGGGCTCCACCGACTCCGGCTCATCCGCCACCGCAACGGCAGTCGTCGCCGCGAGCGATGTTTCACGTGAAACATCGGCCTGCGCCAGCGAAGCCAGCTTCGCCGCCGCGACCCCACGCTCCGAAGGCAATGTCGGCACCGCCGACGGGGACGTCGAGCCGGCACCGATCACCGGCGGCGTCTTCTCCTGGGGAGCGGCGGGGATCAGCGCGCCGAGCCCCCGCCCCAGACCCCTACGTCGCTCACTCACTGGATCCCCTCCGCCACACTCTGCGTGCTGTTCATGCCCGCGCCCAGATGGGCGTGCTGGGCGTCGTAAGAAATTCCGGCCCCCCGCAGCGCGATCTCACGCGCAGCTTCCAGATAGGAAAGAGAACCACTCGAACCCGGATCGTAGGTGAGCACCGTCTGGCCGTAACTCGGCGCCTCGGAAATGCGCACCGAACGCGGGATGCTCGTGCGCAGCACCTCCTTGCCGAAGTGGGTGCGCACCTCCTCCGCCACCTGCGAGGCCAGCCGGGTCCTGCCGTCGTACATCGTCAGCAGGATCGTCGACACGTGCAGCGCCGGGTTCAGGTGGGCCCGTACCAGGTCCACGTTGCGCAGCAGCTGCCCCAGGCCCTCCAGGGCGTAGTACTCGCACTGGATCGGGATCAGCACCTCGGCGCCGGCCACCAGCGCGTTCACCGTCAGCAGCCCCAGCGAGGGCGGGCAGTCGATCAGGATGTAGTCCAGCGGCTGCTCGTACGCCTGGATGGCCCGCTGGAGCCGGCTCTCGCGAGCCACCAGGGACACCAGCTCGATCTCCGCACCCGCCAGATCGATCGTGGCCGGAGCACAGAAGAGCCCCTCCACGTCCACCACCGGCTGGACGACCTCCAGCAGCGGCCGGCTGTCCACGAGCACGTCGTAGATCGAGGGCACATCCGCGTGGTGGTCGATCCCGAGCGCCGTGGAGGCGTTGCCCTGCGGGTCGAGGTCGACCACCAGGACCCGAGCACCGTGCAGGGCCAGTGAGGCCGCCAGGTTCACGGTCGTCGTGGTCTTGCCCACGCCGCCCTTCTGGTTGGCGACCACGATGACCCGTGTCTGCGCCGGGCGGGGCAGCCCCTCGCCGGCGCGCCCCAGCGCCTCGACCGCCAGCTGGGCGGCACGGCCGATGGGCGTGTCGTTGTCTACAAGGGGCGACGATGTTTCACGTGAAACATCGTCGCTCGCTGATTCAGAGCGGGGACCGGGGACCGGGTCGGCCATCGGCCCCGCGAGGTTGGCGTCGGACCGCACGGTGTCACTCTCCTCGACATCAGGCTCGCGATGAACAGAGCCTGCCATGACACCCGGGTCGCGAACCAGCGGGGCCCGTACTCCTGTGGATGAATCCACCGTTGTGGACAACTCCGTCCCCCCTTCACCCTTGCGGTGACGAGGGGACGCAGCCGCACGGCCGCGGCTGATGATTCCGTGCAGCAGAGAGCGACGTTTCACGTGAAACACGATGCCCGGACAGTGCCCGGACAGGGTCTTCGGGCCGCTACGACACTCCGAAATCCATACCTATAGGGCTCAATGCCCCCGAAATCAGCGGCGCCGACGGGTCCGGCTGGTACGAGCGGCCTTAGCCCGCTTGGCCGCGAACCTCACCCCGCCGGGGCTTTCTCCGACCTCGACCCGGACGACGGTGGACAGGGGATCCACCACACCCTCGCCCACCTGCAGCACCGAGGTCTTCACCACACCCAGCTTCGCCAGTGCGGTCTTCGCCGCCACCAGCTCCTCCTCGGCGGTGTCACCCTTGAGCGCCAGCATCTCCCCGTACGGACGCAGCAGGGGCACGCCCCAGCCCGCCAGCCGGTCCAGCGGAGCCACGGCCCGCGCCGTCACCACGTGCACCGGCTGTACCTTGCCGAGCATCTCCTCGGCCCGGCCGCGCACCACCGTGACGTGGTCCAGGCCCAGCAGCTCCACGGCCTCCTGCAAGAAGGTCGTCCGCCGCAGCAGCGGTTCCAGCAGCGTGATCTTCAGATCACGCCGCACCAGAGCGAGCGGGATGCCGGGCAGGCCGGCACCCGAACCCACATCGCAGACGGTGACGCCCTCGGGCACCACCTCCGAGAGCACCGCACAGTTCAGCAGGTGCCGCTCCCACAGTCGCGGCACCTCACGCGGGCCGATCAGGCCGCGCTTGACCCCCGCGTCCGCCAGCAGCTCCGCATACCGCACAGCTTCCGGGAAAAACTCGCCGAACACCGCGCGCGCCTCTTCAGGCGCCGGGGGAAGCTCCGCTGCCTCCGTCACGGGGACCGTCCTTCCGTACCGCATGGATCGTTGAAAACGCACTGCTCGAACTGGCACCGCCGAGACCGGCACTGCCAGGCTGACAAACTTCGGCCCCGTCTGCGACACAGACGGGGCCGAACACTCAGGCTTGCGGTCAGGCCGGGAGCACGACGACGAAGCGCTGCGGCTCCTCGCCCTCCGACTCGCTCTTCAGACCGGCAGCCGCCACGGCGTCGTGGACGACCTTGCGCTCGAAGGGCGTCATCGGCGCCAGCTTCAGCGGCTCACCGGACGCCTTCACGTCCGCCGCCGCCTGGGCACCGAGCGCCGCCAGCTCCTCGCGCTTCTTCGCACGGAAGCCCGCGATGTCCAGCATCAGCCGGCTACGGTCCCCGGTCTCGCGGTGCACAGCGAGGCGGGTCAGCTCCTGCAGAGCCTCCAGGACCTCACCGTCGCGCCCCACGAGCTTCTGGAGATCACGGCTGGCAGAGTCACTGACGATCGACACCGCGGCCCGGTCGGCCTCGACGTCCATGTCGATGTCCCCGTCCAGGTCAGCGATGTCCAGCAGACCCTCGAGGTAGTCGGCCGCGATCTCACCCTCCTGCTCAAGGCGGGTCAGGGTGTCGCCACTCTCAGCGGCGGCGGTGGTGGTGCCTTCCGTCACGGGAGGGACTCCTTCTTACTTCTTGGAAGAGGGCTTGGGGGGCGGCGTCTGGCGCTGCGACTTCGTCTGCCGCTTCGGCTGCTGCCGCTTGGCGGCACCGCCGCTCGCCGCGTCCGCGTCGGCCGTGGCCTCGGCACTCTTGATCACAGACCCGTCCGCCTGCGCAGCCAGACCCTGCTTCGTGAGAGCCGTGATGAACTTGCGCTCGTTGTCGTTGCGGTCCGGGCCCTTGGCCACGATCGCCGCGACGATCTTCTTCTTGCCCCGGCCCTTGACGTCCCCGTGCGTGGTGACGTGCTTCAGCAGACGGGTCAGGTACTGGTCCTGCGCCTTGCTGCCCGGGGTCGGGTTCTGGTTGATCACGTACATCTGCTGGCCCATGGTCCACACGTTCGTGGTCAGCCAGTAGACGAGAACACCCACGGGGAAGTTGATGCCCATGACCGCGAAGATCAGCGGGAAGATGTACATCAGCATCTTCTGCTGCTGCATGAACGGCGTCTTGACCGAGAGGTCGACGTTCTTCTGCATCAGCTGGCGCTGGGTGTAGAACTGCGACAGCGACATCATGACGATCATGACCGCGGTGACGATGCGGACATCCGTGATCGAGGCGCCCAGGGAGGCGGCCTTCTCGGCGCTGTCCGTGAACTTGGCCGCCAGCGGGGCGCCGAAGATGTGCGCCTGACGCGCGCTCTCCAGCAGCGACTGGTTGATGACGCCGATGGTCTGACCATTGGCGATGGCCGAGAGCACGTGGTACAGCGCGAAGAAGAACGGGGACTGCGCCAGGATGGGAAGGCACGAGGAGAGCGGGTTGGTACCCGTCTCCTTGTACAGCTTCATCATCTCTTCGGACTGGCGCTGCTTGTCGTTCTTGTAGCGCTCCTGGATCGCCTTCATCTTCGGCTGGAGCGCCTGCATGCCACGCGTCGCCTTGATCTGCTTCACGAAGAGCGGGATCAGGCAGATGCGGATCAAGACCACCAGGGACACGATGGACAGGCCCCAGGCCCAGCCGCTGTCCGGTCCGAAGATCGCGCCGTACAGGCTGTGGAACTGGACGATGACCCACGAGACGGGCGTGGTGATAAAGCTGAACAGACTGGCAATCGTGTCCACTAATCAGGCTCCTTGAGCATTGCGAGATCTACGCAACGCACTGCGCAGCTGCTCGTGCCAACGCGGGCGTTTACGGGGTGGGACGTGATCGACACCACCGGCGGACCACGGATTGCACCGCAGGATCCGCCAGCCGGTCAGAACCGTCCCCTTCACCGCACCATGCCGGTCGATGGCCGTGAACCCGTAGTGCGAGCACGAGGGGTAATAGCGGCACACCGGCCCGAGCAGCGGACTGATCGTCCACTGGTACAGCTTGATCAATGCGAGCAGCGGGTACTTCATCGAGCCACGCCTCCCAGGAGCCGCGTCAGAGCGGCATCCAGGTCCCGGGCCAGTTCGTCGGCACCGGCGTCACCCGCTCCGGGCAGCGCCCGCACCACCACCAGGCTACCGGCGGGCAGCTGGGAGAGCCGCTCGCGGACAAGATGGCGCAAACGGCGCTTCACCCGGTTACGGACGACGGCGCCACCCACGGCCTTGCTGACGACGAAACCCGCACGCGTCGAGGGATCGATCTCCCCCGGCTCGTGCGGGTCCGTTGCACCGCTTGTACGTAGGTGGACGACGAGGAGCGGGCGACCTGCCCGCCTGCCTCGACGTACCGCGCTCGCGAAGTCCTCACGCCGCCTCAGCCGATTTTCGGGAGACAGCACGACGTCACGACCTGCGCGTTGTTACGCGGAGAGGGCGGCGCGGCCCTTGCTGCGGCGGTTCGCCAGGATCGCGCGACCGGCACGGGTACGCATCCGGAGACGGAAGCCGTGGGTCTTGGCACGACGGCGGTTGTTCGGCTGGAAGGTGCGCTTGCTCACTCGGGGGCTCCAGAGAATGAATCGTTGTGGCGGGACATCGCCTGGCTGTCACCGTGCGCCCACGAGGAAACTCGCGTGTTCGCCCGAGTGGCACCGCTAAACGATCACAAAAGGTGATCTTCGCCCATCGGTAGGCAGGCGGCAGCAGCCATCGACAACTCGACCTCGTTACGGTACGCGCGGCTACGCCATCCGGTCAAACCGAGGCGACGTGCCCCCACACTGTGCACAGGCTGTGGACAACGACTTGAACCGTACCCGTCGGCCTGACTACCGTTGTCTGATCCCGGATTTTTTGTCCCGACCGTCCCAAAGAACCACACATTCGTGGGACCCCTGTGAGAGAGCGTGCTCTGTGGCTGACGTACCTGCCGATCTTGCCGCAGTGTGGCCAAGGGTGCTCGAAAAGCTCCTCGGGGAGGGACAGCAGGCGATCGAGCCCAAGGACAAGCAGTGGGTCGAGCGCTGCCAGCCCCTGGCCCTCGTCGCCGACACCGCGCTGCTCGCCGTCCCCAACGAATACGGCAAGCGCGTCCTCGAGGGCCGGCTCGCCCCGCTGATCAGCGATGCGCTCAGCCGCGAGTGCGGCCGCCCCATCCGCATCGCCATCACCGTGGACGACTCCGCCGGCGAGCCCGCGCCCCTGCCCGCATCCACCCAGCAGCGCCCCGAGTCGTACGAGCCGTACGGCGGCCAGCGCGGCGGCGGCCACAACGGTGCCGGCGGGTCCTCCGACGACCAGCTCCCCACCGCCCGCCCCGCCTACCCGGACTACCAGCAGTCGCGCCCCGAGCCCGGCTCCTGGCCCCGCGGCGGCCAGCAGGACGACTACGGCTGGCAGCAGCCCCGCCTCGGCGGCTTCCCCGAGCGCGATCCGTACGCCTCCCCGCAGCCCGGCTACCTCCAGCAGTCCGACTCCGGCGGGTACGAGCAGGGCTCCTTCGACCAGCAGCAGTACGAGCAGCAGCAGTACGAGCCCCGCCAGCCCCAGCAGTCCCACCAGTCCCATCAGTACGAGCAGCAGCAGTACGAGCAGCCGGCCCCGCGCCCGGCGCCCGGACGGCCCGCACCGCCCCCGTCCCCGTCGGGCGGCTCGACCTCGGGCCCGCTGGAGCCGACCGCCCGGCTCAACCCCAAGTACCTGTTCGACACGTTCGTCATCGGCGCGTCCAACCGCTTCGCGCACGCCGCCGCGGTGGCCGTCGCCGAGGCGCCCGCCAAGGCGTACAACCCCCTCTTCATCTACGGGGAATCGGGCCTTGGCAAAACGCATCTTCTGCACGCCATCGGGCACTACGCGCGGAGTCTGTACCCCGGCACCCGGGTGCGGTACGTGAGCTCCGAGGAGTTCACCAACGAGTTCATCAACTCGATCCGCGACGGCAAGGGCGACGCGTTCCGCAAGCGCTACCGCGAGATGGACATCCTGCTCGTCGACGACATCCAGTTCCTCGCGAGCAAGGAGTCGACGCAGGAGGAGTTCTTCCACACCTTCAATACGCTCCACAACGCCAACAAGCAGATCGTGCTGTCCTCCGACCGGCCGCCCAAGCAGCTCGTCACCCTGGAGGACCGGCTCCGCAACCGCTTCGAGTGGGGCCTGATCACCGACGTCCAGCCGCCCGAGCTGGAGACCCGTATCGCGATCCTGCGCAAGAAGGCCGTACAGGAGCAGCTCAACGCCCCGCCGGAGGTACTGGAGTTCATCGCCTCCCGCATCTCGCGCAACATCCGCGAGCTGGAGGGGGCGCTGATCCGGGTCACGGCCTTCGCGAGCCTGAACCGGCAGCCGGTCGACCTGGGCCTGACCGAGGACGTCCTCAAGAACCTGATCCCCGGCGGCGAGGACTCCGCCCCCGAGATCACGGCCACGGACATCATGGCGGCCACTGCGGACTACTTCGGCCTCACCGTGGACGACCTGTGCGGCTCCTCGCGCAGCCGCGTCCTGGTCACCGCCCGGCAGATCGCCATGTACCTGTGCCGGGAGCTCACGGACCTCTCCCTGCCCAAGATCGGGGCGCAGTTCGGCGGCCGCGACCACACCACGGTCATGCACGCGGACCGCAAGATCCGGGCCCTGATGGCGGAGCGGCGGTCCATCTACAACCAGGTCACCGAGCTCACCAACCGCATCAAGAACGGCTGAGCCAGGGGCCTCTTCAGCTCAGCCGGCGGGGCCGGCTGAGCCTCTTCAAACGCTTCCAGAGGGCGCTCCCGGGGTACTTCGGGGGCGCCCTTCTTCGTCCGCGCGCCCCTGGTCTGTTCGAATACGCCCCCTGTGGAGCAACTCATCCACAGATTCCCCGACTTTCTTCCGTCCACAGGCTGGGGACTGCTTCCGTCACCCACAATCTGTCCACAGGGCTGCGGGATGAGGCACCATCAGCACTGGTCAGAACCCTGTGGATTTGTGCGCAAGCGTCATCCACAGCCTGTGGACAGAACTTTCATCCACAGGGTCATCCACTCCTCTGTCCACCGCTGACCCACAGGTTCCCGCACTCTGTGCACAGGATCCGACGAGTTACCCACACCGCTGTCCACTGTTCGGCAACATTCCACCCCCCGTCACCGCCCGGAGTGAAAGCCGTCACACGGAAGTCGACGTTTGGGCTGTGGAGTACTGGGGGAAACCTGGGGACACACCTGTGGAGTAGTCGGGGTCACCTGGGGATGGCCTGTGCAGAAGTTTTTGTTCTCCACAGACACACGGTGTTGTCCACCGGTGTCACCCACAGGGTCGGTGGATAAAAAACGCGGGCTGACCTGCGACAACGGGCTTATCCACCGTTTCCACAGGCCCTACTACTACCCCCATAGAGAGTTAGCCCGGTTTCGGTTTTCAAGCGGGTCCTGTGCACAACTCGGTGGGGACGCCTCCCCGACACCTCGCTCCCGACTTGACCTCCGGCAGCACCGACTGTCGGCGCCGTACGTCAGACTGGTGCCCGGCACCGAGGCTCCGAGCCATCGAGGCATCGAGGCATCGGGCCGAGAACGAAGGCCGGCAGACGAGCGAGCAACAGCAGGAGGCGGTTCCGGTGAAGATCCGGGTGGAGCGCGACGTACTCGCGGAGGCGGTGGCCTGGGCTGCCCGTAGCCTCCCGGCCCGGCCGCCGGTGCCCGTTCTCGCGGGCCTGCTGCTGAAGGCCGAGGAGGGCACGCTGTCCCTCTCCGGCTTCGACTACGAGGTCTCGGCCCGCGTCTCCGTCGAGGCGGACGTCGAGGAGGACGGCACCGTCCTCGTCTCCGGCCGGCTGCTCGCCGACATCTGCCGCGCCCTCCCCAACCGCCCGGTGGAGATTTCCACAGACGGTGTACGGGCGACCGTGGTCTGCGGCTCCTCGCGATTCACACTCCACACCCTGCCTGTGGAGGAGTACCCGGCACTGCCGCAGATGCCGACCGCGACCGGCACCGTGCCCGGCGAGGTCTTCGCCTCCGCCGCCGCCCAGGTCGCCATCGCCGCCGGCCGCGACGACACGCTGCCCGTGCTGACCGGTGTCCGCATCGAGATCGAGGGCGACCGCGTCACCCTGGCCTCCACCGACCGCTACCGCTTCGCGGTCCGCGAGTTCCTGTGGAAGCCGGAGAACCCGGACGCCTCCGCCGTGGCCCTGGTGCCCGCGAAGACGCTCCTGGACACCGCGAAGTCCCTGACCAGCGGTGACACCGTCACCCTGGCGCTGTCCGGCTCCGGCGCGGGCGAGGGCCTCATCGGCTTCGAGGGCGCCGGCCGCCGCACCACCACCCGCCTGCTCGAAGGCGACCTGCCGAAGTACCGCACGCTGTTCCCGACGGAGTTCAACTCCATCGCCGTCATCGAGACCGCCCCGTTCGTCGAGGCCGTCAAGCGCGTGGCCCTGGTCGCCGAGCGCAACACCCCGGTCCGCCTCAGCTTCGAGCAGGGCGTGCTGATCCTGGAGGCCGGCTCCTCCGACGATGCACAGGCTGTGGAACGTGTGGACGCCAAGCTCGAGGGCGACGACATCTCGATCGCCTTCAACCCGACCTTCCTGCTGGACGGCCTGAGCGCGATCGACTCGCCGGCCGCGCAGCTGAGCTTCACCACGTCCACCAAGCCGGCGCTGCTGAGCGGCCGTCCGGCCGTCGACGCCGAGGCGGACGAGGCGTACAAGTACCTGATCATGCCGGTGCGCCTGTCCGGCTGACGCGCGCGTACGTCGGGCCCGGTCTCGCAGGCGCGGGGCCGGGCCCGACGGCATTCCGCCCCCTACGGCAAGCCAGCCCGTACCAGGGCCGGGCCCGTACCAGGGCCGGCTGCAAAGCCCGTACGGCCCCTCGTAAGCCCCCGTACGGCCGTCCCTGGAGCGCCCGTGGCGCCCCGCGGCAGCGCCCGGCGTAGGCTCGGAGCCTGGGTTGCCCCGGTGATTGCGGGGAACCCGGCACAGACGGCCACAACGCTTAAGGAACCACCTGATGGAGCTTGGTCTCGTCGGTCTCGGCAAGATGGGCGGCAACATGCGCGAGCGCATCCGCCGCGCAGGCCACACCGTCATCGGATACGACCGCAACCCGGACCTTGCCGATGTCCACAGCCTGCGGGAACTTGTGGACAGCCTGCAGGCCCCCCGCGTGGTGTGGGTGATGGTCCCGGCAGGTGCGGCGACGCAGTCCACCGTCGACGAGCTCGCCGAGCTGCTCTCGATCGGCGACGTCGTCGTCGACGGCGGCAACTCGCGCTGGACCGACGACGAGAAGCACGCCGCCGAGCTGGCCACCAAGGGCATCGGCTTCGTCGACTGCGGTGTCTCCGGCGGCGTGTGGGGCCTGGAGAACGGCTACGCGCTCATGTACGGCGGCGAGAAGGACCACGTCGCACGCGTCCAGCCGATCTTCGACGCCCTCAAGCCCGAGGGCGAGTTCGGCTCCGTGCACGCCGGCAAGGTCGGCGCGGGCCACTTCGCGAAGATGGTCCACAACGGCATCGAGTACGCCATGATGCAGGCTTACGCCGAGGGCTGGGAGCTCCTGGAGAAGGTGGACTCGGTCACCGACGTCCGCGAGGTCTTCCGCTCCTGGCAGGAGGGCACGGTCATCCGCTCCTGGCTGCTGGACCTGGCCGTGAACGCCCTCGACCAGGACGAGCACCTGGAGCAGCTGCGCGGTTTCGCGCAGGACTCGGGCGAGGGCCGGTGGACGGTGGAGGCGGCGATCGACAACGCCGTGCCGCTGCCCGCGATCACCGCCTCGCTCTTCGCGCGGTTCGCGTCCCGCCAGGACGACTCGCCGCAGATGAAGATGATCGCCGCGCTGCGCAACCAGTTCGGCGGCCACGCGGTCGAGAAGGTCTAGTCCACAACCGCTCCACAGCCGCTCCGCAGGAGCACACGGCATCAGCAACACACAGCAGCACAGAGCAGAGCAGCAGGAAGCCGGGGGAGGTCGGCGCCGTATGCATGTTTCGCATCTCTCACTGGCCGACTTCCGCTCGTACGCCCGGGCCGAGGTTCCCCTCGACCCGGGCGTCACGGCTTTCGTGGGCCCCAACGGCCAGGGCAAGACGAACCTGGTCGAGGCCATCGGCTACCTGGCCACGCTCGGCAGCCACCGCGTCTCCTCGGACGCCCCGCTGGTCCGGATGGGCGCCGACCGCGCCGTCATCCGCGCGGCCGTCACGCACGGCGCGCGCCAGCAGCTGGTCGAGCTGGAGCTGAACCCCGGGCGCGCCAACCGCGCCCGCATCAACCGGTCCTCGCAGGTCAGGCCCCGGGACGTGCTGGGGATCGTACGCACGGTGCTGTTCGCGCCGGAGGACCTGGCGCTGGTGAAGGGGGACCCCGGGGAGCGCCGGCGGTTCCTCGACGAGCTCGTCACGGCCCGCTCGCCGCGGATGGCGGGAGTCCGGTCGGACTACGAGCGGGTGCTCAAGCAGCGCAACACCCTGCTGAAGTCCGCGGCGATGGCCCGGCGGCACGGCGGCCGCTCCATGGACCTCTCCACCCTCGACGTCTGGGACCAGCACCTCGCGCGCGCGGGCGCGGAGCTGCTGGCGCAGCGCCTCGACCTGATCGCGACGCTGCTTCCGCTCGCGGACAAGGCGTACGAGCAGCTCGCGCCCGGCGGCGGCCCGCTGGGGCTCGCGTACAAGTCCTCGGCCGCCGGCGAGGCCGGGGACGCCGTGGACGACGCCGTGGACAACGGCGGGGCCCGCACCCGCGAAGCCCTGTACGAGGTGCTGCTCGCGGCCCTGGCCGACGTGCGCAAGCAGGAGATCGAGCGCGGCGTGACCCTGGTGGGCCCGCACCGGGACGACGTGCTGCTGCGCCTGGGCGACCTCCCGGCGAAGGGGTACGCGAGCCACGGCGAGTCCTGGTCGTACGCGCTGGCACTGCGGCTGGCCTCGTACGAGCTGCTGCGCTCGGAGGGCGCCGAGCCGGTGCTGATCCTGGACGACGTGTTCGCCGAGCTGGACGCGCGGCGCCGGGAGCGGCTCGCGGAGCTGGTGGCCCCGGGCGAGCAGGTGCTGGTGACGGCGGCGGTGGACGACGACGTTCCGGGGGTGCTGGCGGGGACCCGGTTCGGGGTGTCCGGCGGTGAGGTGACCCGGCTGTGAGCGGCGACGGGCAGGAGCCCCGCAAGACGGAGCCCCGCACGGCAGAGCCCGGCAAGACGGAGCCCCGCACGGCGGAACCCCGCAAGGTTCCCGAGCCCTCGGGCGTGGACCTCGCCCGGCAGGCACTGGCGGCGGCCCGCGAGCAGGCGCGGGCCCGGGGCAACGCGGCCGGCGGGAAGAACAAGCACCGCCCCGGCCTGCGCTCGGGCGCCCGCGCGGACGGCCGCGACCCGATGCCGCTGATGGCGGCGCTGGACCGGCTGCGCACCGAGCGCGGCTGGGAGATGCCGATGGCGGTCGCGGGCGTGATGGAGCGCTGGCCGGAGATCGTCGGGCCGGAGATCGCGGCGCACTGTGAACCGGACCGGTACGAAGACCGTGAACTGGTCGTGCGCTGTGATTCCTCGGCCTGGGCGGCGCAGCTGAAGCTGCTGGCCCCGCAGCTGGTGGCGCGGCTCAACGCGGACCTGGGCCAGGGCACCGTCCGGATGATCAAGGTCCAGGGCCCGGGCGGGCGCCCGAAGCGGTACGGGCCGCTGCGCGCGCCGGGCAGTACGGGGCCGGGGGACACGTACGGATAGCCCCGGATCGCGTGGCGTCCCTCACGGTAGCGAGAGGTTGACAGGCCGAAGCGCTGGACGCCCGCGTGAGCCTCTTTGAGCCCCTTCCCGGATATGGGGAGTCGGAGAGAGGAGGTTCAGGGCGGCACATGCGGACTGAGGTACCGGCAAACCCCCATTCATGTCCGTGGTACCGGTAGACTGAAGCGAATCCCGCCCTGTGGCGGGATCCCGCTGACAAACGCTGACAACGCAGATCGACGCAGCCGCTCCTGCTTGCATGCCTGCTGGCCCGGAGTACGGCCTGTGCTGTGCCAGAAAGGGCGCTTCGTGGCCGATTCCGGCAACCCCAACGACAACCAGTCCACAGCCGGCGAGAACGGCGAGGTCACCGCCTCGTACGACGCCAGCGCGATCCAGGTCCTCGAGGGCCTGGACGCGGTCCGCAAGCGGCCAGGCATGTACATCGGCTCGACCGGTGAGCGCGGGCTGCACCACCTCGTGTACGAGGTGGTGGACAACTCGGTCGACGAGGCCCTGGCCGGGCACGCGGACACCATCGACGTGACGATCCTGGCCGACGGCGGTGTGCGGGTCATCGACAACGGCCGTGGCATCCCGGTCGGCATCGTGCCGTCCGAGGGCAAGCCGGCCGTCGAGGTCGTGCTGACGGTCCTGCACGCGGGCGGCAAGTTCGGCGGTGGCGGCTACGCCGTCTCCGGCGGTCTGCACGGTGTGGGTGTGTCCGTCGTGAACGCCCTGTCGACGAAGGTCGCGGTCGAGGTCAAGACCGACGGCTACCGCTGGACCCAGGACTACAAGCTCGGCGTCCCGACGGCGGCCCTCGCGAAGAACGAGGAGACCGACGAGCACGGCACGTCCGTGACGTTCTGGGCCGACGGCGACATCTTCGAGACGACCGAGTACTCCTTCGAGACGCTCTCGCGCCGTTTCCAGGAGATGGCCTTCCTCAACAAGGGCCTGACCCTGTCGCTGACCGACGAGCGCGAGTCGGCGAAGGCGACGGTGGGCGCGGACTCGGCCGAGGAGGCCGACGAGCAGCAGGCGCGCACGGTCAAGTACCACTACGAGGGCGGCATCGTCGACTTCGTGAAGTACCTGAACTCGCGCAAGGGCGAGCTCATCCACCCGACCGTCATCGACGTCGAGGCCGAGGACAAGGAGCGCATGCTCTCGGTCGAGATCGCGATGCAGTGGAACTCGCAGTACACGGAGGGCGTCTACTCCTTCGCGAACACGATCCACACGCACGAGGGCGGTACGCACGAGGAGGGCTTCCGGGCGGCGCTGACGGGTCTGGTGAACCGTTACGCGCGTGACAAGAAGCTGCTGCGCGAGAAGGACGACAACCTCGCCGGCGAGGACATCCGCGAGGGTCTGACGGCGATCATCTCGGTCAAGCTGGGCGAGCCGCAGTTCGAGGGCCAGACGAAGACCAAGCTGGGCAACACCGAGGCCAAGACCTTCGTGCAGAAGGTCGTCCACGAGCACCTCAACGACTGGTTCGACCGCAACCCGGTCGAGGCCGCGGACATCATCCGCAAGTCGATCCAGGCGGCCACGGCCCGCGTCGCGGCCCGCAAGGCCCGTGACCTGACCCGTCGCAAGGGCCTGCTGGAGAGCGCCTCGCTGCCGGGCAAGCTGTCGGACTGCCAGTCGAACGACCCGACCAAGTGCGAGATCTTCATCGTCGAGGGCGACTCGGCCGGCGGCTCCGCGAAGTCCGGCCGCAACCCGATGTACCAGGCCATCCTGCCGATCCGCGGCAAGATCCTGAACGTCGAGAAGGCCCGTATCGACAAGATCCTCCAGAACACCGAGGTCCAGGCGCTGATCAGTGCCTTCGGTACCGGTGTGCACGAGGACTTCGACATCGCGAAGCTCCGCTATCACAAGATCATCCTGATGGCGGACGCCGACGTCGACGGCCAGCACATCAACACCCTGCTGCTGACCTTCTTGTTCCGCTTCATGCGGCCGCTGGTCGAGGCCGGTCACGTGTACCTGTCGCGCCCGCCGCTCTACAAGATCAAGTGGGGCCGGGACGACTTCGAGTACGCGTACTCGGACCGCGAGCGCGACGCCCTCGTCGAGCTCGGCAAGCAGAACGGCAAGCGGATCAGGGAAGACTCGATCCAGCGCTTCAAGGGTCTGGGCGAGATGAACGCCGAGGAGCTGCGCGTCACCACCATGGACGTGGACCACCGCGTGCTCGGCCAGGTCACCCTGGACGACGCGGCCCAGGCCGACGACCTGTTCTCCGTGCTCATGGGCGAGGACGTCGAAGCACGGCGCTCCTTCATCCAGCGCAACGCCAAGGACGTTCGGTTCCTCGACATCTGAGTCGGCCTCCGCTGACCGCCTGAAAGGACTTCTGACCAGCAATGGCCGACGAAACCACCCCCACCGCCGAGAATCCCGCGGAGGAGCAGCCCGTGCTGCGCATCGAGCCCGTCGGGCTCGAGACGGAGATGCAGCGCTCCTACCTCGACTACGCGATGTCCGTCATCGTCTCGCGCGCGCTGCCCGACGTACGGGACGGCCTCAAGCCGGTCCACCGCCGCGTGCTGTACGCGATGTACGACGGCGGCTACCGGCCCGAGAAGGGCTTCTACAAGTGCGCCCGCGTCGTCGGTGACGTCATGGGTACGTACCACCCGCACGGCGACAGCTCCATCTACGACGCCCTGGTCCGCCTGGCCCAGCCGTGGTCGATGCGCATGCCGCTGGTGGACAGCAACGGCAACTTCGGCTCCCCGGGCAACGACCCGGCGGCCGCGATGCGCTACACCGAGTGCAAGCTGATGCCGCTGGCCATGGAGATGCTCCGGGACATCGACGAGGAGACCGTCGACTTCACGGACAACTACGACGGCCGCAACCAGGAGCCGACCGTCCTGCCGGCCCGCTTCCCGAACCTGCTGGTCAACGGCAGCGCCGGTATCGCGGTCGGCATGGCCACCAACATCCCGCCGCACAACCTGCGCGAGGTCGCGGCCGGCGCCCAGTGGGCGCTGGAGCACCCGGACGCCTCGCACGAGGAGCTGCTCGACGCGCTCCTGGAGCGGATCAAGGGCCCCGACTTCCCGTCGGGCGCGCTGGTCGTGGGCCGCAAGGGCATCGAGGAGGCGTACCGGACCGGGCGCGGCTCGATCACGATGCGCGCGGTGGTCGAGGTCGAGGAGATCCAGAACCGCCAGTGCCTGGTGGTCACGGAGCTTCCGTACCAGACGAACCCGGACAACCTGGCGCAGAAGATCGCCGACCTGGTGAAGGACGGCAAGATCGGCGGCATCGCCGACGTGCGCGACGAGACCTCGTCGCGCACGGGCCAGCGCCTGGTGATCGTGCTCAAGCGCGACGCCGTCGCCAAGGTCGTGCTGAACAACCTGTACAAGCACACCGACCTCCAGACGAACTTCGGCGCGAACATGCTGGCGCTCGTGGACGGCGTGCCGCGCACGCTGTCGATCGACGCGTTCATCCGCCACTGGGTGCAGCACCAGATCGAGGTCATCGTCCGGCGTACGAAGTTCCGCCTGCGCAAGGCGGAGGAGCGGGCGCACATCCTGCGCGGCCTGCTCAAGGCGCTGGACGCGATCGACGAGGTCATCGCGCTGATCCGGCGCAGCAACACCGTCGAGATCGCGCGCGAGGGCCTGATGGGCCTGCTGGAGATCGACGAGATCCAGGCCAACGCGATCCTCGAGATGCAGCTGCGGCGCCTGGCGGCCCTGGAGCGGCAGAAGATCGTCGCCGAGCACGACGAGCTCCAGGCGAAGATCAACGAGTACAACGCGATCCTGGCCTCGCCGGAGAAGCAGCGCTCGATCGTCAGCGAGGAGCTGGCGGCCCTCGTCGAGAAGTTCGGCGACGACCGGCGATCCAAGCTGGTCCCCTTCGACGGCGACATGTCCATGGAGGACCTGATCGCCGAAGAGGACATCGTCGTCACGATCACCCACGGCGGCTACGTCAAGCGCACCAAGACCGAGGACTACCGCTCGCAGAAGCGCGGCGGCAAGGGCGTGCGCGGCACGAAGCTGAAGCAGGACGACCTGGTCGACCACTTCTTCGTGTCCACCACGCACCACTGGCTGCTGTTCTTCACGAACAAGGGCCGGGTCTACCGCTCCAAGGCGTACGAGCTGCCGGACGCCGGCCGTGACGCCCGCGGGCAGCACGTGGCGAACCTGCTGGCCTTCCAGCCGGACGAGAAGATCGCCCAGATCCTCGCGATCCGCGACTACGAGGCCGCCCCGTACCTGATCCTGGCCACCAAGGGCGGCCTGGTGAAGAAGACGGCGCTCAAGGACTACGACTCGCCCCGTTCGGGTGGCGTCATCGCGATCAACCTCCGGGAGACCGAGGACGGCGGCGATGACGAGCTGATCGGCGC
The DNA here is from genome assembly GCF_000717915.1 of Streptomyces sp. NRRL S-244. GTDB lineage: Bacteria > Actinomycetota > Actinomycetes > Streptomycetales > Streptomycetaceae > Streptomyces. The sequence continues at coordinate 349,916 of NZ_JOCX01000001.1, read as the reverse complement.
CGAGCTGGTGTCCGCCGAGGACGACCTGCTGCTCATCAGCAAGAAGGCGCAGTCGATCCGCTTCACGGCGACCGACGACGCGCTGCGGCCGATGGGCCGTGCCACCTCGGGCGTGAAGGGCATGAGTTTCCGCGAAGGTGACGAACTGCTCTCCATGAGCGTGGTGAGGCCGGGTACGTTCGTCTTCACCGCGACCGACGGCGGCTACGCCAAGCGGACGCCGGTCGACGAGTACCGCGTCCAGGGCCGTGGTGGTCTGGGCATCAAGGCCGCCAAGATCGTGGAGGACCGCGGATCGCTCGTCGGGGCGCTCGTCGTGGACGAGACGGACGAGATTCTCGCCATCACGCTCGGCGGCGGTGTGATTCGTACGCGAGTCAACGAAGTCAGGGAGACCGGCCGTGACACCATGGGCGTCCAGCTGATCAACCTGGGCAAGCGCGATGCCGTGGTCGGTATCGCTCGTAACGCCGAGGCCGGTCAGGATGCTGACGAGGTCGAGGAGACCGAGGCAGCCGAAGGACAGGCCGCCGAGGCCGCCGAGGGCACGCAGCCCTCGGCCGGGGAGCACGAGGAGTAAGTCGTGAGTGGAGCCACGGGCGCCGGACCGGCCAAGACTGGGGAGGACGGTACCCGTGGCCCCGCCGCGGACTCCCCGGAAGGGGCCGTCGAGGCCGCCGAGTCCGCCAAGGGCAAGGGGAGGACCGTGACGGACACCCGCAAGCCGAAGCAGGAGAAGGCCGCCCCGGCGGCCGTACCGGCGGCCGCACCGGCCGCCGCGGCCGGCCGGCCGACGGAGCAGCCGTACCACCCGCCGCAGGCGTACGCGGCGCCCACGGCCCCCGGCGCGCCGCGGGCCGCCGGGGACGCCGCGGCGCAGCGCAAGCCGCGTACGGGGGCCCGTACGGCGCCCAGGACGCGCAAGGCGCGGCTGCGGGTGGCCAAGGCCGACCCGTGGTCGGTGATGAAGGTCAGCTTCCTGCTGTCGATCGCGCTGGGCGTGTGCACGATCGTGGCGGCGGCGGTGCTGTGGATGGTCATGGACGCCATGGGCGTCTTCTCGACCGTCGGCGGCACCATCAGCGAGGCGACCGGGTCGAACGAGAGCAACGGCTTCGACCTCCAGTCGTTCCTGTCGCTGCCGCGCGTTCTGATCTTCACGTCGGTGATCGCGGTCATCGACGTGGTGCTGGCGACGGCGCTGGCGACGCTGGGCGCGTTCATCTACAACTTGTCGGCGGGCTTCGTCGGCGGTGTGGAGCTCACGCTCGCCGAGGACGAATGACCGCTGATTGACCTGCGGGGACTGCCCCGGGGAACGGATTTTGGCGGGACCGTGTCTGTGCGCTAATCTTCAGGAGTCAGCGCGCAGCGCGGATGGGGCTATAGCTCAGTTGGTTAGAGCGCATCCCTGATAAGGATGAGGCCACAGGTTCAAATCCTGTTAGCCCCACAGTGAAGAAGACCCCCAGGCCCCCGGCCTGGGGGTCTTCTTCGTAGGGTCAGTTGAGGGCTTCCCAGGTCACCGAACGGTATCGGTGCGTGTGTATTGTTGGCCGTCAGAAGTCCCCAACGTCAATGAAAGACGAGGTCGCGCGGTGAAGAAGCTGCTCCTGGTCGCACTGGCCGCCATCGGCGGGCTCCTCGTGTACCGCCAGATCCAGGCGGACCGCGCCGAGCAGGACCTGTGGACGGAGGCAACTGACTCCGTGCCCTCTGGTTCCGGTGTGTGAGACCGAAAGCTGATCTCATGAAGCCCCGGCTGCCGCTGCGGCCGGGGCTTTGTGCTGTTCTGTGACGAAAAATTACGTTCTGCAAAGATTTGGCTTGCGCTAGCAAAATCGGGGTGGCGTGATGGGGCGGGTACGAACGACGGTGCTGGTGGGGGCGGCGGCCCTGGGGCTGGCCGGGGGCCTTCCGGGGGCGGTGCAGGCCGCCACGGCGTCCCCGCAGCCGGTGCCGGCGTATCAGGGCGCCGAGGGCGCCAAGCGGATCGAGGGCAGGCCCAGCAGCGCGGACGCCCCGCTCGTGGCGGCCGGGCAGGCCTACGCGGACACCATCGGCCCGGGCGAGCGCGTCTACCGGCTGAATCTCGACGACGCCTCCAGCGTGTACTTCTCCGCCGTCCTCCAGCCCCCGCGCGGCGCCAAGGTCGGCTACGGCGACGGCCTCGAGGTCGAGATCATGACCAAGGAGGGCGGGCGCTGCCCGAACAACCCCGGCCGGGCCGGCTTCGGTTACGACCCGGTCCCCCTCGGCGCGGTCGCGGTCCGGCGGCTGGAGGAGGACGCCGAATGCCAGGGCGCCGGCGTCTACTTCGCGAAGGTCACCCGCACCGCCGCCAAGGACTCCGACCCGGGCGCGTGGCCGGTGGAACTGCTGCTTCAGCGCGAGCCCGGCCTCGCCGCCGGCAGCGCCCCCACCACCGCGCCCAGCGTCTGGCCCTCGGCCTCGCCGACGCTGCCCGGCAGCGAGCCGGTGGCGCGCAGCGGCGGCACCGGCTTCAACGACGCCCGGGCGCTGGGCAGCGGGGTCTGGCGGGACGACCTGCGGCCCGGCCAGACCCGCTTCTACCGGGTCCCGCTCGACTGGGGACAGCAGCTGGGGCTCAGCGCCGAGCTCGCCGGCGCCAGGATGACCAAGTCGTACGGGTCTGCCTCGGGCGGGCTCAGCGTCGCGCTGTACAGCCCGTACCGGGGCCTGGTCGAGGACAAGGACGTCTCGTACGCCGGCAAGCAGGCGGGCGTCACCCTGCCGAAGACGGCGCCGGTGGCCTACGAGAACCGCTTCTCGAACAGCGGAGAGGTACGGGGGGCCGGGCTGGCGGGCTGGTACTACATCGCGGTCACCCTGGGCGGGAAGGTCGCCGAGTTCACCGAGGACGCCAGCCCGGTGCCGCTGACGCTGCGCATGGACGTGAGCGGCGCCCCGGCCAAGGGGCCCGCGTACAAGGAGAGCCTGACCGCCGCCGGGTTCGGGGTCGGCGCGGACGAACGGGCGGCCGCCAAGGACGGGCTCACCGCCCCCGAGGCCGCGGAGGCGGCCGACGGGCGCTCGGTGATGCGGGTGGTGGCCGGCGCGGGCTTCGGCACCGGGACCGTGCTGCTGCTCGTGCTCGGCGGATGGTTCCTGCTGGGCCGACGGCACGGGCCGACCGCGTAAGGCGGACCAGAGGGCGTTGCGCGGCTCAGATCCGGGTCAGCGCCCAGACGCCCACGGCGAAGCACAGCAGCGCCGCGGTGAGGATCCCGGCGGTGGCCCTCGCCGACGGCGGGGCGATCCCGCCGGACCGCGGGGGCGCCGCGTACGGGGCGGCGACGGCGGTGGCGGCGGTCGTGCCGGGTGTCGTGCCGGGCGTCGGGCCGGGCGTCGGGCCGGAGGCGCCCGGGGCATCGGAGCGCACCGGCGGCGGGAGGTGGAAGCTCCCCGTCTCCGAGGGCCCGAACACCCCGGCCGGCGGCGGCCCGAACCCCGCCGGGGCGGCCGGTACGGGGGCGGGCGCGGCCGCGTGCGCCTGCGCGGGGACCCCCGCCGCGGTGGGCGACTCGGGGGTCACCGCGGCCGTGCTCTGCGGCCCTTGGGGCCCGAAACCGGCGGGGAGCGGTCCGAGTTGGTCGAACACCTCCACCGGGTCCTCGCCCGCCGCGGGCCGCGGGAGCAGCTCCACGGCCTCGACAAGGGCCTTGCGGGCCCCTGTGGCGGTCTTGAACCGGCTCTGGGGGTCCGGCTGGAGGAGGTTCGCGATGACGTCCCAGAGCGGCGCCGGAACGCCCTCGGGGGCGGCGGGGGTGCCATGGGCGAAGAAGTGCTCGACCAGGGCCCGGGAATCGGGCTTGCTGCCGCGCAGGAGGTAGAGGGCGACGAGCCCGACGGCGAAGAGGTCGGCGGGGAAGTCGGGTTCGGAGCCGAGCAGTTGTTCCGGGGCGAAGTAGCCGGGGGTGCCGACCACGTAGTCGGTCTCGGTGAGGCGGGGCTCGCCCTTGCGCATCGAGATGCCGAAGTCGGACAGCCGCAGGTGCGGCCGTCCGGATCCGGTCGCCTCCATCAGGATGTTGGCGGGCTTGATGTCGCGGTGCACGACGCCTTCCGCGTGCACCGCCGCCAGCCCCGACAGGAGCTGGTCGAGCAGCGTGCACACGAAACGGGGCGGCAGCGGGCCGTAGTCCCCGATCACGTGGGCGAGGGAGCCGCCGGCGACGAGGTCCATCGTGAACAGGACCTTGTCGTCGTCCGCCGCCCAGCTGGCGGGCGCCAGCACGTGCGGGTGGTCGATGCGCAGGGCCTGCTCCCGGACGAACCGCAGCAGGGTGTGGGCGTCGCTCTGCCGCAGCACCTTGGCGGCGACGTACCGGCGGCGCCGGTGGTCCCAGGCCCGCCACACGGCGCCCGCGCCACCGCGCCCGATCGGATCGATCAGCTCGTACCGACCGGCGAAGATCTCACCCATCGCTGCGCCCGTCCCCCGTCTCGTGCGTGCGTTCCCGCGTCAGTTCTGGTGGGCCTCGTAGTGGGCGACCGCGTCGGCGGTGCGGCCCGCGCCGTAGACCCGGAGGAACTCTGCCAGTTCGGGATGGCTGGGGGCGAGGGAGTCGGCCGCATCGATGATGTCGCCGGCCGCGGAGACCGACCGCAGCAGCGACTGGATCTCGCGGACGACGCGCTTGACGGTCGGCGCGCCCGAACCGGTGGTGGTCTGCCCGCTGTTGCTGAGGACGGAGCCTCCCTGGGTCTTCTTGATCTCGTCCATCCGGTCGGTGGCCTCGGCCGCGCTGACGCTTCCGTCCGCCACCTGGCCCGCGAGATCCTGGAGGGCCTGGACGCGCTGCACCACGGCCGGGTTCCCGATCTTGGCCCGCTGGCCGCTCATCAGCTGGGACAGCATGGGCGCCGACAGTCCGAGGACGGCAGCGAGGCGGGCCTGGTTCAAGCCGAGGTCATCTATGAGCCGGCGGAAGAGAGCGCCCAGCGGCTCCCCGTACCAACTGCGCTGAAGCTCTCTGGCTCTGGCCGTGGCCTCTTGCTGAACAGCGTCCACTCTTACTACTCCCCTACTTCGCTGGTGCGAACCTCGCGAGCATCTTACGGAGCGTGGTCGCATGGCGGGAGCCCCCATAATTTTGCGAGATGCGGGGGTACACCCGGTACTCTGTTCTGCGGAACGGCCACACCTTCACGGGAGGCGGTCGCGTCCATCTTTTCGGGGCTTTAGCTCAGTTGGTAGAGCGCTGCCTTTGCAAGGCAGATGTCAGGAGTTCGAATCTCCTAAGCTCCACAGCACCAGAGGCCACCTGACCAGCGGAAACGCAGGTCAGGTGGCCTCTTTGCGTGGTGTGGTGCGCGCGGCGGCGCCCCGGCCAGAGGTCGCTTAGAGGTCGATCCAGTACCGGCGCTTGGGGCCGACGAGGGTGTCGCGCACGTCCTCCAGGACGCCGCCGCCCCGCTCGATCGTGCGTACCGACCCGGTGTTACCGGGGTCGCACGTCAGGAGTACCCGGTCCATCCCCAGGAGCCGGGCCTCGTACAGGACCGCGCCGAGGGCCCAGCCGGCCAGCCCGCGCCGGCGGGCGGAGGGCCGTATGCCGTATCCGATGTGGCCGCCGGCGTCGAGGAGGAAGCCGTTCAGGTAGTGGCGCAGGTCGATGGCACCCAGATAGGTGTCGTCCTCGGTGATCCACCAGTACGTGGCGTGCACGCGACCCTGCTCGACGGGGCGGGTCCGGTCCCCGTACCCGCGCAGCCGCTCCGTCCAGGCGGCGAAGCCCCCGGGGCTGTCGACGTCGTCCTCCGAGCCGAGTCCGGCGCCGTCCATGTGGGCGTCGGTGCCCCACTCCTCGCGGGCGGCGAGCCAGGAGGCGTGCAGACGGGGGGAGGGGAAGACGAGCTCGGGCATCCGTGGACAGTAACAGCAGGGCGGGCGCCCGCCCGGGTCCCCCGGTTGGCCCTGTCACAGGGCCGGGCGGCCCCGGCTGTCCGACAGTGGGGGGAAGGCACCGAGCCAGGGGGCGACACCACGCCGGAGGCGTACAGACCAATGGGACTCTTCGACTTCCTCAAGTCCGACAAGAAGAAGCACGAGGCCGCGGAGAAGGCCGCGGCGGCCGCGTCCGCCGACTACGCGGCGAAGTACACCGACGCCGTCTCGGCCACCAAGGCCGCCGCCGAGCGGATGGCCGCCGCGGCCCCGCCGAAGCCCGCGCCGCACACCCCGACGCCCACGTCCGCGGCGCACAAGGCGGTGCCGGCGGCTCCGGCGCCCAAGCCGGTGCCGGCCGCCAAGAAGCGTACGTACACCGTGCGGGCGGGCGACTCGCTCTCCGCGATCGCCCGCCGGGAGCTGGGCAACGAGGCCCGCTGGCGCGAGCTCTACGCCATGAACAGGGGCGTCATCGGCTCGAACCCCGACCTCGTCCACCCCGGCCAGGTGCTCACCCTCCCCCACTGACCACAGACGGCGAGAGGGCCCGGATCCCACGGATCCGGGCCCTCTCCCCATGCGGTCAGAGCCGGCTCACTCGTCGGGCGAGCCGTTGGAGACCTCGCGCTCCTTCGCCGCCAGCTCGTCGTCGAAGCTGGCCTGATCGCGCTCGCGCGACAGCTCCGTGGCGGCCGGCGGCTCGACGAGCCAGTCCGGGTTCGACTGCTGGTCCCACCACCGCCACGCCAGGTACGCGGCACCGGCCACTACGCCGACCACGGCCGCGAACTTGAACGCCCGGCCGGCCCGGCACCGCCGCTCGTGACGCTTGATCAGCTTCTGGACCTCCTTGGCCGACACCTGGCCGCGCAGCGCCGCCAGGGCCGCCGTCGACCGGGACGCGGCCTCCTCGGCCACCGGCTGGGCCGCCGCCAGCGCGCTCTCCAGCCTCGGCTGCGTGTAGTCGGCCGCCTGCCGCGCCGCGCGGCGCGTGTGGTGCACGGCCATCGTCGCCGCCCGGTCCACGTTCGGGGGCACGTGCGTGCGGGCCGCCCTCATCCTCGGGTGCAGATGGGCGTCGTACGCCGTGCGCGCCTGCCGGGCCGCCTCGGCGGTCGCGTACGAGACCTTCGGTGCCAGCCGCTCGTTCGCCTCGGCCGCGTAGTGCGCAGCGGCTTCCCTGGCGGCCGTCGCGTACGGCGCCACCGCTTCCGCTGCGTGCCTCGCCGATTCCCTGGCGCTTTCGGCGGCCAGGTGCACGCTGTCCTTGCGGGTCACAGGATCCTCCTCCTCGGTGGCGGACACAGTTCACCTTTCCACCCTTTGTCGGATCATGCCTGCCATACCGTCGGGCGGCATGCGTGACAGGGCATACGGGTGGAGGATTTCTGTGCCGTGCAGCGCTCCGTGGGAGGATCTGGACCGACAGTGATGACTATGGAAGGCAGATCCGTGGCCGAGAAGCTCTACGCCACCCTGAAGACCAACCACGGCGACATCGAGATCGAGCTCCTGGAGAACTTCGCTCCGAAGACGGTCAAGAACTTCGTGGAGCTGGCCACGGGCGCCCGCGAATGGACCCGTCCCACCGACGGCCAGAAGACCACCGATGCGCTGTACGACGGCACCGTCTTCCACCGCGTCATCAGCGGCTTCATGATCCAGGGCGGCGACCCGCTCGGCAACGGCACCGGCGGCCCCGGCTACCAGTTCGCCGACGAGTTCCACCCCGACCTGGCCTTCACCAAGCCGTACCTGCTCGCCATGGCCAACGCCGGCCCGGGCACCAACGGGTCCCAGTTCTTCATCACCGTCGCGCCCACCGCCTGGCTGACCCGCAAGCACACCATCTTCGGCGAGGTCACCGACAAGGCCAGCCAGAAGATCGTGGACGACATCGCCGGCCTGCGGACGAACCCGCGCACCGAGCGCCCCCTGGACGACGTGATCATCCAGTCCGTCGTCGTCGAGAAGCGCTGACCCCCGAGCCGTCGCCCCGGGAACCTTTCCGCCCCGCCCGTCCGTCCAGCATGCGTGGCAACCGATGGGGCCACAGCCGGACGACCGGCGGGCGCACCGCCTGTCCCGCCGCTGACCGAGGGGACCGATGGACACCGACCGTCTGCCGGGCTGCTACCGCCACCCGGACCGCGACACGGGGATCCGCTGCACGCGCTGCGAGCGCCCCATCTGCCCCGAGTGCATGATCAGCGCCTCGGTCGGCTTCCAGTGCCCCGAATGCGTCCGTGACGGCTCCGGTACGGGGCACGGCCCGGCCGCGAACGCGCCGCGCACCGTCGCGGGCGGGGTGGCCGCCGCCGATCCGCACCTGGTCACCAAGGTCCTCATCGGGATCAACGCCGCGGTGTTCCTGGTGGGTCTGCTCGCGCCGGCGCTCGTCGTCCAGCTGGAGCTGCTCGGGCGGTACGTCGAATACTTCGGCGGCCCCGTCGAAGGGGTCTCCACCGGCCAGTACTACCGGCTGATGAGCTCGGTGTTCCTGCATGTGGAGTGGTGGCACATCGGGGGCAACATGCTGGCCCTGTGGGTGATCGGCGGCCCGCTGGAGGCGGCTCTGGGCCGGGTCCGGTACCTCGCCGTGTTCCTGCTGTCGGGGCTGGGCGGGAGCGCCCTCGTCTATCTGCTGACCGCGCCGAACACCCCGACCCTCGGAGCCTCCGGCGCGATCTTCGGCCTGCTCGGCGCGACGGTCGTGCTGGTGCGCCGCCTGCGCTACGAGATGCGGCCGGTCATCACCATGGTCGTGCTCATGCTGGTGCTGACCTTCGTGCCCTTCGGCGGCAGCCTGTCCGTGTCCTGGCAGGCCCACATCGGAGGCCTGGTGACCGGCCTGCTGGTCGGTCTGGGCATGGTGGGACCGGCCGCCGGCAGGACGCGCACGCTGGTCCAGTGGGGGACCTGCGGAGCGGCATTCCTGCTGGCAGCGGCGGTGGTCCTGGTGCGTACGGCCGAACTCACCTGATCACACCGGCGTCAACACTCCACAGAGTTATCCACAGATCTTCTGTCTTTTCCTCAGGTGTGGATGACGCTGTGGATAACTCATGGGGAGAGCTTGTCGGACCCGGTGCGCCTGTGCTTGCCGGCGCGTGATCAGGGGCCGGTTACTTCCACTGCGTGGACACGCCGAATCCCGCCGCGATGAAGCCGAATCCGACCACGATGTTCCAGTTGCCCAGTGCCTCGATCGGCAGCTGGGTCTCGGTCACGTAGAAGACGACGATCCACGCGAGACCGATCAGGAAGAACGCCAGCATGACCGGGGCGACCCAGCTGCGGTTGGTCAGCCTGATGGTCTGCGCCTGCTTCGCCGGCGGCGGCGTGTAGTCGTCCTTCTTGCGGATACGTGACTTCGGCACGAGGGGCTCTCCTGTCGATGCGCTGGGGACCTTGCCTGCCCCGGGCGTCCGTTAGCGTAGTGGACCTGTGGCGTTGAAGGAGAAGGGTACGTTGAGCAATTCCGACGACTCCTCCGCGGGTCCCCGTCGCCGGGCCAGACCGGTCCGGCTGCTGACGGCCGCCGTTTTCGCCCTGGCCGGTCTCATCTTCGTCACCAGTTTCAACACCTCCAAGGGTACGAACATCCGGACGGACGCTTCACTCCTGAAGCTCTCGGACCTCATCCACGAGCGCAGCCAGAACAACGCGCTGCTCGAACAGAGCACCGCGGCCGTCCGCGGCCGGGTGGACACCCTCGCCGACCGCGACGACGGCAGCACCAAGGCCGAGGACGCGAAACTGGCCGCCCTGCGGGTCGCCTCGGGCACCGAACCGCTGTCCGGCAAGGGGCTCACGGTCACCCTGAACGACGCCCCGCCGAACGCCACCGCCCGCATCCCCAACGTGCCCGAGCCGCAGCCCAACGACCTGGTGATCCACCAGCAGGACCTCCAGGCCGTGGTGAACGCTCTGTGGCAGGGCGGCGCCGAGGGCATCCAGGTCATGGACCAGCGGCTGATCTCCACCAGTGCGGTGCGCTGCGTCGGCAACACGCTGATCCTCCAGGGCCGCGTCTACTCGCCGCCGTACAAGGTGAGCGCCGTCGGGGACCCGGCCGCGCTGCGCAAGGCGCTCGCCGCCTCCCCGGCCCTGCAGAACTACCAGATGTACGTGTCGGCGTACGGGCTGGGCTGGAAAGTGGACGAGCACAGGGAGCTGACACTCCCCGGCTACTCCGGCACAGTGGACCTCCACTATGCGAAGCCGCTGGACGCCACCTCCGCGAGCAGTACGCCGTGACGCCGTGCTGCGCCTGGTGGTGCGGACGTTCAGCGAGGTGTGCCTGACGGCAGGCACGCTGATCGTGCTGTTCGTGGCGTACGTCCTGCTGTGGACCGGGGTCAAGGCCGACCGGGCCATGGACGGGGAGATGGCCCGGATGCGCGACGGCTGGGCCTCGGCCGGGGCCCCGGCCGCCGCGCCCGCCGCCACCCCGCAGGAGCAGACGCCGGCGCCCGCCGCCACCCCGCGGCCCGCGCCGCCGGAGCAGGAGCAGCCGGAGCAGCCCGGATATCCGGCGGGCCGGGCCTTCGCCGAGATGTACGTCCCGCGCTTCGGCCCGGACTGGAACAAACCGGTCCTGGAGGGCACCGGCACCGAGCTGCTCAAGAAGGGCCTCGGCCACTACGCGGGCACCGCCCGCCTCGGCGGCATCGGGAACTTCTCCGTCGCGGGCCACCGCCGGACGTACGGCGACCCCTTCAAGGACTTCCCCGAGCTGCGCCCCGGGGACGCCGTGATCCTCAAGGACGCGACCACCTGGTACACGTACACGGTCCGCGGCGGGCCGCTGCGGACCGTGCCCACCGACATCGGGGTGGTCGACCCGGTGCCGCGCCGGTCGCCCTTCACCGGGCCCGGGCGGTACCTGACGCTCACGACCTGCGATCCGGAGTGGGGCCACAGCCACAGGCTGGTCGTCTGGGCGGAGCTGACCCAGACCCGCACGGTCGCCCAGGGCCGGCCGGAGGGTTTGCCGAGCTGACCCACCCGGCCGGGCCGGTGCCTTTAGTCTGTTGGCGTACCGCCCCCGCGGTGCGGTGGTCGATCGTGGACGGATAGGAAACAGACGGCATGTACGGCTGGATCTGGCGGCATCTGCCGGGCAACGCGTGGGTTCGCGCGCTGATCTCTCTCGTACTGGTCCTCGGAGTGGTCTTCGTGCTCTTCCAGTACGTCTTCCCGTGGGCCGAGCCGCTCCTCCCGTTCAACGACGTAACGGTGGACGAGGGATCGGGAGCCACTCCGTGAGCGCGCGCATTCTGGTTGTCGACAACTACGACAGCTTTGTCTTCAACCTGGTCCAGTACCTGTACCAGCTCGGCGCGGAGTGCGAGGTGCTGCGCAACGACGAGGTCGAACTCGCCCACGCGCAGGACGGCTTCGACGGCGTGCTGCTGTCCCCCGGACCGGGCACGCCGGAGCAGGCGGGCGTCTGCGTCGACATGGTCCGCCACTGCGCCGACACCGGTGTCCCGGTCTTCGGCGTGTGCCTCGGCATGCAGTCCATGGCCGTGGCGTACGGCGGCGTCGTGGACCGCGCTCCCGAGCTGCTGCACGGGAAGACCTCGCCGGTGGTGCACGACGGGCTCGGCGTCTTCGCGGGGCTGCCGTCGCCGTTCACCGCGACCCGCTACCACTCGCTCGCGGCCGAGCCGGGGTCCCTGCCGGACGTGCTGGAGGTCACCGCGCGCACCGAGGACGGGATCATCATGGGGCTGCGGCACCGGGAGCACGACGTCGAGGGCGTGCAGTTCCACCCCGAGTCGGTGCTGACCGAGTGGGGCCACCGGATGCTCGCGAACTGGCTGGTGCGCTGCGGGGACGCGGGGGCCGTCGAGCGCTCGGTGGGGCTGGCCCCGGTGGTGGGCAAGGCCGTCGCGTGACCGCGGTCGCGCCGTCCGCGCCCACGGAGGGCCGGGCCGCGCGGCGCAGGGCAGCTCAGGAGGCCGCGAAGCGCACGCGCAGGCGCAGCAGCGGGGGCCGTCGGCGCAGGCGGCCCGCGTCGGGCGGCCCGGTGGTCGTCGCGAGCCGCCTCGCCGGGGAGCTGTTCATCACGCTGGGCGTGGTGATGCTGCTGTTCGTCGCCTACCAGCTCTGGTACACGAACGTGCTGGCGGAGCGGACGGCGAACGGGGCCGCCGGCTCGCTGCAGAAGAACTGGGAACGCGACCCCGGCGGGGCCGCCGCGCCGCAGGTCTCGGCGTTCGAGCCGGGGGAGGGCTTCGCGATCCTCCACATCCCGAAACTGGACGTGAAGGTGCCGGTGGCGGAGGGGGTCAGCAAGCCGAAGGTGCTCGACAAGGGGATGGTCGGGCACTACGGGGACGGCGCGCTCAAGACGGCGATGCCGGCCGACAAGCAGGGCAATTTCGCGCTGGCGGGCCACCGCAACACCCATGGCGAACCGTTCCGCTTCATCAACCGGCTGGTGCCGGGGGACCCGGTCGTGGTCGAGACGCGGGACGCGTACTACACGTACGAGATCACCTCGTCGCTGGCGCAGACCCCGCCGACGAACGTCTCGGTGATCAAACCGGTGCCGGAGGGCTCGGGCTTCACCGCCCCGGGCCGGTACATCACGCTGACGACCTGCACCCCCGAGTTCACGAGCACCTACCGGATGATCGTATGGGGCAGGATGACCGACGAACGCCCCCGCAGCCAGGGTGCTCCGCCCGCGCTGGCCAGCCCGTAAGGACGAACAAGCAGTGTCACGTGCCGCGTCGCCGCCCCCGAGCCGCAGTGTGCTCGCCGGGTTCCTGAGCCTGCTGGGCGAGTTCCTGATCACCGTCGGCCTCGTCCTCGGCCTGTTCGTCGCGTACTCGCTGTGGTGGACGAACGTGCTCGCGGACCGGCAGGCGTCGGCGCGCGGCAACGAGATCCGCCACCAGTGGCAGACCGCCCCGGGGGCGAACGGGGCCGCGGCGCCGGGGGCGCTGGACACCGGGGACGGCATCGGTTTCCTGCACGTACCGGCGATGAAGAACGGCGAGGTCCTGGTCAAGCGGGGCACGGCGCCGGACGTCCTCGACGACGGCGTGGCCGGGTACTACACGGACCCGGTGAAGGCGGCCCTGCCGTCGGAGGCGTCGGGGAACTTCGCCCTGGCGGCGCACCGGGACGGGCACGGCGCGAAGTTCCACAACATCGACAAGGTGAAGAACGGCGACGCGGTCGTCTTCGAGACGCGCGACACCTGGTACGTGTACAAGGTCTTCGCGGAACTGCGCCAGACGTCGAAGTACAACGTGGACGTGATCTCCGCGGTCCCGAAGGAGTCGGGCCGGACGGCGCCGGGCCGCTTCATCACGCTGACGACCTGCACACCGGTGTACACGTCGAAGTTCCGCTACATCGTGTGGGGCGAGCTGGTGCGCACGGAGAAGGTGGACGCACAGCGCACGCTCCCGGCGGAACTGCGCTGATGCTGCCGATGCGCTGAGACGGCTGGAACGGCTGGAACGGCTGGAACGGCGATACGGCTGGGACGGGTGATACGGGAAAGCCCCTGTGCGCGGCTCTGAGGCCGCCCACAGGGGCTTTCCCGTATCTCTGCGGGGAAAGGGGCCGACTAGCTCCGGCCGCCCGTCAGGCCGTCGAAGAGGCCGCCGCCGTTGTTGTTGCCGCCGTTCTGCTGGCCGGCCACCGTCTGGACGTTGATGACCCGGCCCGCTTCGACCGGGGTGCCGGCCGGCGGGTCGGTGATCATGACGATCGCCCGGTCGTCCGTCGGGCCCGCGATGACCTGGAGGCTCAGGCCCCGGCTCGCGAGGTCCGCCTTGGCCTGGGCCACGGTCTTGGTGATCAGCTGCGGGACCTGGGTCTGCTGCGAGGCCTTGGCGATCTGGACGTTGACCGTCGTGCCCACCGCGAGCTGCTCGCCCGGCTGGTACTGCTGCTGGACGATCGTCTTCGGCGCGGCGCCGGGGGAGTCGACCTCCGTCTGGCTGCCGAGCTTGAGCTTGGCGTCGTTCAGCGCCTTGATCGCCTGCTCCCGGGTCTTCCCGAGGAGGTCCGGCATCTCGGCCTTCGCCTGTTCCTTGGCGACGGTCACCGTGACGGTCGAGCCCTTCTGGGCCTTCGCGCCGCTCTTGGGGGTCTGGTCCAGGACGGTGCCGGCGGTCCGGTCGGACTCCTGGGTCTTCTTCTCGACCGCGAAGCCCTTGTCCTTGAGCGCCTTCTCCGCGTCCTCGAACTTCACGTTGAGGACGTCGGGCACGGCCACGTCCGGCGCGCCAGAGGAGACCTTGACCTTGATCGTGGAGCCCTTGTCGACCTTCTCGTCGGGCGCCGGGTTCTGCTCGCAGATGTTGCCCTTGGGCTGGTTGTCGCAGGGCTGATCGGCTTCCTTCTCGACCTTGAGGCCGACGTTGTCGCCGGTCTTCTGGGCCTGCTCGAAGGTCTGGCCGATGAGCTTGGGCACGTTGGGCCGGTTGTCGGCGCCGCCGCTGAAGAGGGAGCGCCCGATGAGGATCGCGCCGACCAGGACGAGGATGCCGGCCGTGACCAGCAGGATCGTCGAGGCCTTGCTCTTCTTCTGCGGGCGCCGGCCGTGGCCGCCCTGGTCGTAGCCGCCCTGGCCCTGGTCCCCGTACCCGTATCCGCCGTCGCCCGGGGGCATCGGCGGGAGCATCGAGGTCTGGCCGGCGTCGGCCGTGCGCAGGGCGGTGGTGGGCTGGTCGTAGCCCTGGTGACCGTAGCCGTGGCCCTGGTCGGGGTAGCCGTAGCCGGGCGCGCCCATGGCCACGGCGGCCGCGACGGGCTGGCCGTCGAGGCAGGCCTCGATGTCGGCGCGCATCTCGTCGGCGGACTGGTAGCGGTAGTCGGGGTCCTTGACCAGCGCCTTCAACACGATCGCGTCCATCTCGGGCGTGATCTCGGGGTCGAAGTTCGACGGAGGCTGCGGTTCTTCCCGTACGTGCTGGTACGCCACGGCGACCGGGGAGTCGCCGATGAACGGCGGCCGGACGCTCAGGAGTTCGTACAGCAGGCAGCCCGCGGAGTAGAGGTCGGAGCGCGCGTCGACCTGCTCGCCCTTGGCCTGCTCCGGGGAGAGGTACTGGGCGGTGCCGATGACGGCCGCGGTCTGCGTCATGGTCATGCCGGAGTCGCCCATGGCGCGGGCGATGCCGAAGTCCATGACCTTGACCTGGCCGGTGCGGGTGAGCATCACGTTGGCGGGCTTGATGTCACGGTGCACGATGCCGGCGCGGTGCGAGTACTCGAGGGCCTGGAGGATGCCGATGGTCATTTCCAGGGTGCGCTCGGGCAGCAGCTTGCGGCCGGAGTGCAGGAGCTCGCGCAGGGTGGAGCCGTCGACGTACTCCATCACGATGTACGGGATGGAGATGTTGTCGACGTAGTCCTCGCCGGTGTCGTAGACCGCGACGATCGCCGGGTGGTTGAGCGAAGCGGCCGACTGGGCCTCGCGCCGGAACCGGGCCTGAAAGGACGGGTCGCGGGCGAGGTCGGCGCGCAGGGTCTTGACGGCGACGGTACGGCCGAGCCGGGTGTCGTGGGCGAGGTAGACCTCGGCCATGCCACCGCGGCCGAGCACGTGGCTCAGCTCGTACCGGCCGCCGAGGCGACGCGGCTCTTCCATAACGTTGCAGCCCTCTCCGTCAGTCCCGACCGCACCCGTGTGTGGTCCGGCGGTGTGCTGTTCGCGCAAAGGCTACCGGCCGATCGTCGGTGATCGGTTCGCGACCACAGGCTGATACCGGACCGGTACAGTACGCTCGGATCCGGGCGGGAACAGTGATGTGGATCACTCCGGTTGGGCTCCTGCGCCCCTGTGGGTCCCTCGCGCCCGCCTGTCAGCCCTTGTTCTGGTTCTTCAGAACGGCTTCCATGACGGCCTTCGCGACGGGGGCCGCGAGACCGCCACCACTGATGTCCTCGCGGTCGGCGTTGCTGTCCTCGATGACGACGGCGACCGCGACCGGGGAGCCCTTGTCCGTCTTCGCGTAGGAGATGAACCAGGCGTAAGGGCGCTTGGCGTTCTTCTCACCGTGCTGTGCCGTACCGGTCTTGCCGCCGACGGTGACGTCCTTGATCTTGGCCGAGCCGCCGGTGCCGTTCGGGTTCTCGACGACGTTGACCATCATCTGCTGGAGCTTCTGCGCGTTGGCGGGCGAGAGCGGGCGGCTCATCTCCTGCGGTTCGTGCTTCTCGATGACGTCGAGGTTGGGGGCGGTGAGCTGGTCGACCATGTACGGCTTCATCAGCTTGCCGTCGTTGGCGACGGCCGCGGCGACCATCGCCATCTGGAGCGGGGTGGCGGCGGTGTTGAACTGCCCGATCGCGGAGAGCGAGTTGCCCGGGCGGTCCATGTTCTTGTCGTAGATGCTGGCGAACGCCCGGACCGGGGTGTCGATCTTGTCGTTGTTGAAGCCGAACTTCTGCGCGGTCTCCAGCATCTTGTCCTTGGTCACCTTGTCGGCGACGTTGGCGAAGACGGAGTTGCAGGAGACCTGGAGCGCGAAGTTGAGGGTCGCCTTCTCACAGCCCTTGGCGTGGTTGACCATCGGCGTCTGCGTCGTCGGCAGCAGGAACGGCTCGGGGGTGTCCGTCGGCGCGTTGATGTCGGTGACGACGCCGTGCTCCAGCGCGGCCGCGGCGGTGACGACCTTGAACGTCGAGCCGGGCGGGTAGGTCTCGCGCAGGGCGCGGTTGACGAGCTTCTTCTCCGGGCTGTCCTTCAGCTCGACCCAGTTCTTCTCGTCGGTCTTGGAGTTGCCGGCGAAGAGGGAGGGGTCGTACGAGGGGGTGCTGACCAGGGCGAGGATGGCGCCGGTGCGCGGGTCGATCGCGGCCACGGCACCGGTCTTGTCGCCGAGCTTCTCGTACGCGGCCTGCTGGACGTCCGGCATCAGCGTGGTGACGACGTTGCCGCCGGCCTTCTTCTCGCCGGTGAACATGCCGATGGTGCGGTCGAAGAACAGCCGGTCGTCGTTGCCGGTGAGGATCTTGTCCTCCAGGGACTCCAGCTGCGTGGAGCCGAAGGCCTGGGAGGCGTACCCCGTCACCGGCGCCCAGAGCGCGCCGTTGGTGTAGACCCGCTTGTACTTGTAGTCGCTGCCGTCGGTGGCGGCGGAACCCGTGATGGCCTGGCCGCCCGCGACGATGATGTTGCCGCGCTGCGTGGCGTACTGGGCGATCTGGACCCGGCGGTTCTCCTTGCGGGTGCTGAGCTCTTCGGCCTGGACGTACTGGAGCCAGTTGGTCCGGATCAGCAGCGCGAGGACGAGCAGCCCGCAGAAGATCGAGATGCGGCGCAGGGGCTTGTTCATGACGGGCGGACCACCTGGGTCATCTCGGAGTCGGGGGACGGAGCCGGGGCCGGGGCGGGGCGGCGTGCGGTGTCGCTGATCCGGATGAGGATCCCGATGAGGGCCCAGTTGGCGAGGACGGAAGAACCGCCGGACGCGAGGAAGGGCATGGTCATGCCGGTCAGGGGGATGAGGCCCATGACTCCGCCGGCGACCACGAAGATCTGCAGGGCGAAGGCGCCGGAGAGACCGATGGCGAAGAGCTTGCCGAAGGGGTCGCGGGCGGCGAGGGCGGTGCGCACACCGCGCTCGATGATCAGGCCGTAGAGCAGGAGGAAGGCCATGACGCCCGCGAGGCCGAGCTCCTCGCCGACCGTGGAGAAGATGAAGTCGGAGTTGGCGGCGAATCCGATCAGGTCGGAGTTGCCCTGTCCCCAGCCGGTGCCGAGGACCCCGCCGGAGCCGAAGCTCATGATCGACTGGCCGACCTGCTCGCAGGCGCCCGACTTCGTGTAGCAGGCGAAGGGGTCGAGCCAGGCGGTGACACGGGCCTTGACGTGGCTGGCGGTCGCGCCGACGACGGCCGCGCCGGCCACGCTCATGACGAGGCCGATGACGATCCAGCTGGTGCGCTCGGTGGCCACGTACAGCATGATCACGAACATGCCGAAGAAGAGCAGCGAGGTGCCGAGGTCGTTCTCGAAGACGAGGACGAGCAGGCTCATCGCCCAGATCATCAGGATCGGGCCGAGGTCGCGGCCGCGCGGCAGGTAGAGGCCCATGAAGCGGCGGCTGGCCAGCGCGAGGGCGTCGCGCTTCACCATCAGGTAGCCGGCGAAGAAGATCGCGATGACGATCTTCGCGAACTCACCGGGCTGGATGGAGAAGCCGGCGACGCTGATCCAGATCTTCGCGCCGAAGACGTCGGCGCCGAGGCCCGGGATGACCGGCAGGATCAGCAGGACCAGCGAGGCGGCCATCGAGATGTACGTGAAGCGCTGCAGCGTGCGGTGGTCCTTGAGGAGCAGCAGCACGGCGGCGAACAGGGCGATGGCGAGCGCCGTGTACATCATCTGGCGGGGGGCCGACTCGGAGAACTGGCCGAACTGGCGCTTGGCCAGGTTCTGCAGCCGCTCCGACTGGTCGAGCCGCCAGATCAGGACGCAGCCGAGCCCGTTGAGCAGCGTGCCGATCGGCAGCAGCAGGGGGTCGGCGTACTTCGCGTAGCGGCGCACCACGAGGTGGGCGATGCCGGCGAGGACGGCCAGGCCGCCTCCGTACGCGATCATGCCCGGCGGCAGCTTGCCGTGGATCGACAGGCCCACGTTGGCGTAGGCGAAGATCGGGATGACCACGGCGAACGCGAGCAGCAGGAGCTCGGTGTTCCGCCGGCTCGGCAGCTCGATGGCGCCGATGGTGGTCGTGTTGGTGACTACGCTCATGGTGTGGCAGGCCCCCTGTGCCCGCGGGTGTGTACTACTGCTTGCCGCAGAGGCCGACCAGCGACTGCTCCGTGGGAGTCAGGCTGGGGCCGGGTGCCGGTGGGTTCTGCGCTTCCGCGGCGCGGCGCTCCTCGTCCTTCTTGCACGCGGTGACCTGGACGCCGAGTTCGTCGATCTTCTGACGGGCGCCGTCGAGGCTGGTTTCGGTGATGGTGGCCTCGACCAGCTTCCGCTTGAAGGGCGGCAGGTACTTCAGTTCGATGTCGGTGCGGTCGGTCTCCACCTTGGAGAGCTCCAGCGGCCCGAGGTTCTGGCTGATGCCGCGGAAGAGCGCCACGTGCTCGCCCTTGACGCCGATGTAGAACTGCGTCTGGGTCCAGCGGTGGGCGGCGTACAGGCCGCCTCCGACCACACCGGCGACGATCAGCAGGATCAGGGTGCGGGTGGTCCACTTGCGCCCTTTGCTGCGGCGCCGGCGGGGGTGGTCGTACGTGTCCTCGTAGCGCGAGTCGTCGTCGTACGGGTCGGGTTCGCCGAAGCTGCCGTACGCGCCGCCGCCCTGGCTCTGGTCGGGGTATCCGTAGCCGGGGGCCTCGCCGCTGCCGGGGGGCCCGAAGGCGCCGGCCGGCGGGGGGGCCTGGCGGCCCAGGCCGGAGGCGCGGCCCGCCGGGGTCTGCATGGCGTTGCCGTCGAAGAGCTGGTGCTGGTTCTCGGCGACCGCGCCGACGACGACCGGGGTGTCGTTCAGCTGCGCGGCGAGGGTGTCGCCGCTGTCGGTGTCGAGGACGTCCGCGACGATGCAGGTGATGTTGTCCGGTCCGCCGCCGCGCAGGGCGAGCTGGATCAGGGCCTGCACGGTCTCGTGGGGGCCGTGGTAGCCGGCGAGGGTCTCTTCCAGGGTCTGGTGGGAGACGACGCCGGACAGCCCGTCGGAGCAGATGAGGTAGCGGTCGCCGGTGCGGACCTCGCGGATGGAGAGGTCGGGCTCGACGGTGTCACCGCTGCCGAGCGCCCGCATGAGGAGCGAGCGCTGCGGGTGGGTGGTGGCTTCCTCTTCGGTGATGCGGCCCTCGTCGACGAGGCGCTGCACCCAGGTGTGGTCCTGGGTGATCTGCGTGAGGACGCCGTCGCGGAGCAGGTAGGCGCGGGAGTCGCCGACGTGGACGAGGCCGAGGCGCTGGCCGGTCCACAGGAGCGCGGTCAGGGTGGTGCCCATGCCCTCGAGCTGGGCGTCCTCCTCGACCATGACGCGCAGCTGGTCGTTCGCGCGCTGCACGGCGGTGGCGAGCGACGTGAGGATGTCGGAGCCCGGGACGTCGTCGTCGAGCTGCACGAGGGAGGAGATCACCTCGGAGCTGGCGACCTCGCCGGCGGCCTGGCCGCCCATGCCGTCGGCGACCGCGAGGAGACGGGGACCGGCATAGCCGGAGTCCTCGTTGCCCTCGCGGATCATGCCCTTGTGGGATCCGGCGGCGAACCGCAGGGACAGACTCATGCGCACCTGCCCAGTCGATTCCTCCGGGTACAACCGGTCTCGAGCCACACTGCCCACCCTCCGGTCGGGAGCGCGCTCGGGTCCGTGTCCTGGGTGGTCCGGACTGCCGCGGCTCGCTCGCTCCGCTCGCTCATTCTCGTACTACTTCCGCAGCTCGATGACGGTCTTGCCGATGCGGATCGGGGCGCCCGGCGGAATGGGCGTCGGGGTGGTCAGCCGGGTCCGGTCGAGATACGTGCCGTTGGTGGACCCGAGATCCTCGACGATCCACTGGCCGTCACGGTCGGGATAGATCCTGGCATGGCGGCTGGACGCGTAGTCGTCGTCCAGCACGATCGTTGAGTCATGCGCCCGGCCGAGCGTGATCGTCTGCCCCGCGAGGGCGACCGTGGTGCCCGTGAGGGTGCCCTCGGAGACGACGAGTTTGGTCGGCGCTCCGCGGCGCTGGCGCTGCTGTGGCGGCGCGGCGGCCTGGCGGCCGCCCTGCGCCGGCGCTCCGGGCGCGTTCCCGCCGCGGCGCGAGCCGCGCTGGGTGACGCGCGTACCGAAGAGGTCGCTGCGGATGACCTGGACGGCCACGATGACGAACAGCCACAGAACGGCCAGGAAACCCAACCGCATGACCGTCAGGGTCAGCTCTGACATTGCCCCCGCTTCACCCTTCGGCTTGCCGGTAAATGATGGTGGTGCTGCCCACGACGATCCGCGAGCCGTCGCGGAGCGTAGCGCGGGTGGTGTGCTGCCCGTCCACCACGATGCCGTTGGTGGACCCGAGATCCTGGATCGTCGAGGGCGTTCCGGTCCGGATCTCACAGTGCCGGCGCGAGACGCCGGGGTCGTCGATCCGCACGTCGGCTTCGGTGCTTCGGCCGAGTACGAGCGTGGGGCGCGAGATCTGGTGGCGGGTGCCGTTGATCTCGATCCAGTGGCGCCGGGTGGCGCCTCCGGTGGGTACGGGGGCCGGCCCCGCGGCGCCCGGCCGGCGCGCGGGCGCGCCCGGGGGCGGTCCGGCCGGCATCGGCGGTGCGGCGACCGGAGGGTAGCCGTAGCCGCCCTGCTGGTTCTGGGGAGCAGCCTGCGGCGGCGCCTGGGAGGTGCTGGAGGCGAGCGTGCGGCTGCGGACCCGGTAGAGCCCGGTGTCGAGGTCGTCGGCCTTCTCCAGGTGGACCTTGATCGGTCCCATGAAGCTGTAGCGCTGCTGCTTGGCGTAGTCGCGGACGAGGCCCGCGAGCTCGTCGCCGAGCTGCCCGGAGTAGGGGCTCAGGCGCTCGTAGTCGCCGGTGCTGAGCTCGACGATGAAGTCGTTGGGGACGACCGTCCGCTCCCGGTTCCAGATCGTCGCGTTGTTGTCGCACTCGCGCTGGAGGGCGCCGGCGATCTCGACGGGCTGGACCTCGGACTTGAACACCTTGGCGAAGGTGCCGTTCACCAGACCTTCGAGTCGCTGCTCGAACCGCTTCAGGACTCCCATGGGGCACCTCCTCCGTCGTTGTCGCCCTGTACTGCTTACTGATCGTATCCACGCATGGCGGATTCGGGTGGTTCCCCCTGGGTCCCATGCG
Source organism: Streptomyces sp. NRRL S-244 (assembly GCF_000717915.1). GTDB lineage: Bacteria > Actinomycetota > Actinomycetes > Streptomycetales > Streptomycetaceae > Streptomyces. The sequence continues at coordinate 328,209 of NZ_JOCX01000001.1, read as the reverse complement.
CATGAGTGTTGGTACTCACAAGGGATCGTAGGGGCGCTCAGGGGACAGTGTCCCGCACCGGGAGCGCGGTGCGGGAGAGGCAATCGGACCCGGGCCCGGGGGCGTCGGGAAAGCGATGTGAATCCACCCCGTCCGACGTGCTAATGTTTCGACGTCGCCAGGGGAACGGACCGAAAGGGAAGATCCACTGGGGAGCTGCTCGGGCGAGTGGCGGAACGGCAGACGCGCTGGCTTCAGGTGCCAGTGTCCTTCGGGACGTGGGGGTTCAAATCCCCCCTCGCCCACATCGACGAAACGGTCGTCATCGCGAAAGCGGTGGCGGCCGTTTCGCATTTCCCGTGTGCCGGTGGGGTGTTGATCGCGGGCGGAGCGATCCCGTGCTGTGTTCGGGGAGTTGAAGGTCCCGCTCACGGTGACGAGCCCGGGTGACGGGTCTCGGTGACGGGCGGAGCGGCGGTGGTGTCCGCCGGACGACTTTCGTCGGGGAGGGCGCGACGAAAGAGGGCGGCCCGGCGGGGGCGGCGGTGTCTAGGGTCGGGCGCGTGGATGCGACGGCGAGGATGCGGGCGGGCTGGGACTGGCTGAAGGGGCCCGAGCCGTGGACCCGGCGGATGCTGGCGGGCGACCTGGTGATCGCCGGGGTGCTCGCGCTGCTCGGGCTGGGGGTCGAAGAGCTCGACAACGGCAGCGTGCAGCGGATGGCGGCCAGCGCCGCGGCTGTGGTGCTGCTCACGTTGGCGCGGCGCCGGCTGCCGGCCACGACTCTGATCGTCGCGTCGGCGATCTCCCCGTTCCTGCCCGGCTCGTTCCTGATCACCGTCCTGCTGGGCTGGTCGGCGGGGCGCCGGATCGTCGGGGTGGGCCGGGCGCTGACCGCCTTCACCGTGGCCTTCCTCGCCGCCGTCTGCTTCGGCGTGGTGCAGGCGTGGTCCGACCAGCGGCCCGTGCTCGTGATCGTGTTCTCCACGCTGATCTTCCTCGCGACGACGGTGATGCCGGGTCTGGCCAGCCGCTACTGGTCGCAGCGCCGGACCCTGCTCCAGGCGCTCCAGGAGCGCAACGGGCAGCTGATGCGCGAGCGCGTGATGGTCGCCGGGCAGGCCCGGCTGCGGGAGCGCCAGCGGATCGCCCAGGACATGCACGACAGCCTGGGCCACCAGCTGGCGCTGATCGCCGTGCACACCGGCGCCCTGGAGGTGGACCCGCAGCTCACCGAGCGCCAGCGCGAGGCGGTGGGGGTGCTGCGGCAGGCCTCGGTCGCGGCGATGCACGAGCTGCGCGAGGTCGTCGGGATCCTGCGGGACGGCGTCGAGGCGCCGGTGCCGGCGGAGGAGGCGCAGCCCGCGGCGCGCGGGGTGGCCGGGATCGCCGGGATCGTGGAGGCGGCGCGGGGCGCGGGGACCGACGTACGGATGACCGTGTCGGGGCGGCCGAGGCCGCTGGTCGCGGCGTGCGACCACGCGGCGTACCGGATCGTGCAGGAGGCGCTGACCAACGCGTACAAGCACGCTTCGGGGGCGCCGATCTCGGTGGAACTGCGGTACGAGGACGACTCGCTGGTGGTGGAGATCGCCAACGGGCCGGCGGCCGGGCCGGGCGTCGGCGCGGTGGTCTCGGGCGGTCAGGGGCTCACCGGGCTGCGGGAGCGGGCCCGGCTCGTCGGCGGGATGGTGCACGCGGGCGGGACCGAGGGCGGCGGCTTCCGGGTGGCCGGCGTGCTCCCGTACGGGGCGGAGCCGGCGGGGGTCGAGGACATCGCCGACGACTTCGGACAGCAGGCGCAGGCCCAGTCCCAGACCCGGGGATTCGCGGTGACGCCGCCGCCGATGGACTGGGCGGCGGTGGACAAGGAGCTGGCCGTCGGGGGCCGCAGCCGGGCCGGGGGCGTCGCGATGGGCTGCGGGATCGCCTTCGCGGCGGTGGTGCTGCTGGTGATCGTGATCGCGGCCGGGGTGGTGCTGCTCGTGGGCTCGGCGGGCAGCGCGATGATCAGCCAGGCTGACTACGACAAGGTCCGGGTGGGTGAGTCGGAGGAGGCGGTCCGCAAGATGCTGCCCGACGGCAACAGCTTCATGACCGAGGGGCTGGACCGGAAGGGCCCGGAGCGGCCGGCGGGCTCGGACTGTCTGGCGCTGCTGTCCTCGGACGACTCGGGGCTGACCACCGATACCGTTTTCCGGTTCTGCTTCAAGGACGGCAAGCTGATCGACAAGCAGGCGTACCAGTCCGAGCAGTAGGAGCACGGGTGACAGCCAAGGTGATCCGAGTGGTGATCGCTGACGACGAGCCGCTGATCAGGGCCGGAATCAGGATGATCCTGACCTCGGCACCCGACATCGAGGTCGTCGCGGAGGCGGCGAACGGGCGCGAGGCCGTGGAACTGGCCCGCGCGCACGTGCCGGACGTGATGCTGCTGGACATCCAGATGCCGGTGATGGACGGGCTGACCGCGCTCGGCGAGCTGGGGCGTGCGGCGCCGGAGGTCCGGGCGCTGATCCTGACCACCTTCGGGGAGAAGGAGAACGTGCTGCGGGCGCTGGGCTCGGGCGGCGCGGGGTTCCTGCTGAAGGACACGGCGCCGGGCGAGCTGATCGGCGCGGTCCGGGCGGCCGCGGCCGGGGACGCGTACCTCTCGCCGGGGGCGACCCGGCACGTGGTCGACCAGCTGGCCTCGGGGCAGGGCGCGGCGCGCGGCGAGGAGGCCCGTCGGCGGGTGGCGGAGCTGAGCGAGCGGGAGCGCGGGGTGCTGGCGCTGCTGGGCGAGGGGCTGTCGAACGCGGACGCGGGCCGGCGGCTGCACATGAGCGAGGCGACGGTGAAGACGTACGTGAGCCGCATCCTCTCGAAGCTGGGCTGCGAGAACCGGGTTCAGGCCGCCCTGCTGGCCAGGGACGCCGGGCTGTAGATACGGTCGGGCCGAATCGATGTTGGTGGGGCCGGGCGGATCGATGCCGCCGGGCCGGGACAGTACGACGGGTACGGGCGGGGGCGGCACGGATGGTGGCGGTACCGGAGCAGCGAGTGGCGGAGCCGATAACGGAGCCGGGCGGGGCGACGGGCCGCGCGGCTGTCGCGACGGCGGGCGGGGCGGCGGGCGCGGCGTCCGGCGGGCGGATCCCGTCCGTCGACGGGTTCGCGGCGCGGGTCGTGGCGGGTTCGCCCAAGGAGGCGGGCAAGGCGCTGCGGCTGCGGGTGCCGCGCTCGGCGCACGCGCACTTCGAGGCCCCGGCCGGCCGGCCGGACGCGGTGCGGGCCGTGGAGGAGTCCAACGTCGGTCGGGTCCCCGAGCTGGCGCCGATACGGGTCGGCCGGATGGCCGCGAACCCCTTCGCGTTCCTGCGCGGGGCGGCCGGGCTGATGGCGCACGACCTGTCCGGCGGCCCGGTGACCGGTGTCGGCGCACAGATCTGCGGTGACGCCCACGCGGCGAATTTCGGCCTGTACGGGGATGCCCGCGGCCGGCTCGTCATCGACCTGAACGACTTCGACGAGACCGTGTTCGGTCCGTGGGAGTGGGACGTGAAGCGGCTCGCGACCTCGCTGGTCCTGGCCGGGCGGGTGGCCGGCGCGGACGAGGACACCTGCCGGGCCGCGGCGCACGACGCGGTGGGCGCGTACCGGCGGACCATGCGGCTGCTGGCCAAGCTGCCGGCGCTGGACGCCTGGAACGCCATCGCGGACGAGGAGCTCGTCTCGCACACCGACGCCCGGGACCTGCTGGGCACCCTGGAGCGGGTCTCGGAGAAGGCCCGCAACAACACCTCGGCGCGGTTCGCCGCCAAGTCCACCGAGGCCGGCGCGGACGGTGCCCGTCGCTTCGTGGACGCGCTGCCGGTGCTGCGCCGGGTCGGCGACGGGGAGGCGGCGGCCGTGGCGGCCGCGCTGGGTCCGTACCTGAAGACCCTCCAGGGCGACCGACTGCCGCTGCTGGCCCGGTACGCCATCCATGACGTGGCCTTCCGCGTGGTGGGCACCGGGAGCGTCGGCACCCGCTCGTACGTGGTGCTGCTGCTGGACCACCGGGGCGAGCCGCTGGTGCTCCAGGTGAAGGAGGCGCGGCCGTCGGTGCTGCTGCCGTACCTGCCCGCGCTGGGCTTCGAGAGCGCGGTCGAGGAGCACGAGGGCCGCCGGGTGGTGGCCGGGCAGAAGCGGATGCAGGTGGTCTCGGACATCCTGCTGGGCTGGACCACGGTGGAGGGGCGGCCCTACCAGGTACGGCAGTTCCGCAACCGCAAGGGCAGCGTGGACCCGGCGGCGCTGGCCCCCGACCAGATCGACGACTACGGGCGGATGACCGGCGCCCTGCTGGCCCGGGCGCACGCGCACAGCGCCGATCCGCGGCTGCTGGCCGGGTACTGCGGCAAGAACGACGAGCTGGACGAGGCGATGGCCACCTTCGCGGTGGCGTACGCCGACCGGAGCGAGGCCGACCACGCGCACCTGGTGGCGGCGGTGAAGTCCGGGCGGATCGCGGCCGAGGCCGGGGTCTGAGCGGGTCAGTGGGCCCTGGGCCCGGCCTGACCCGGGCCTGACCCGGGCTGGGCCCGGGGTCACGGTCGCGGGTCGATGTTTCACGTGAAACATCGACCCGGGCCAACCGGCCGTAGGCTGGCCGGGTGAGCGAGCAGCAGACTGAAGAGACGGGCGACGAGCGTCCCGAGGCGCGCCTGGAGCGGGCCGTTCGGGCCGCCGAGCAGGCGCTGATCGAGTTCGAGATCGCGGTGGAGACCTTCCGGGTGGAGGTGGAGAACTTCTCCCGGCTGCACCACCAGAAGCTCGGCCCGATGTACTCGCGGCTCGACGAGCTGGACGCGCTGATCGCCGAAGCGAAGGCGGAGCGCAGCGGGGACCCCGAGGATCTGCGACGGGCCCGGGACGCCCGCTCGCTGGTGATGCCGATGCCAGGGGTGGACGAGCTGTTCCACGACTGGATGGATTCGGAGGGCATCTCCGACGACGCGTCGGCGATGCTCACCGACCGGCCGGTGCGGCCCCCGCAGCGGGTGCGGCCGTCGGAGGAGGTACGCCGCCTCTACCGCGAGCTGGTCCGCAAGGCGCACCCGGACCTCGCCCGGGACGAAGCCGAGCGCGAGCGCCGCGATGCGTTCATCGCGCGGGTCAACGCGGCGTACGGGCGGGGCGAGGAGCAGCTGCTGCGCGAGCTGGCCGAGGAGTGGGCGGCGGGCCCCGTACCGGAGGCCGTACGGCAGCTCAACGAGAGCGAGGAGCTGTACGCCCGGCTGGAGTGGCTGGCACAGCGCAAGGAGCTGCTGGCGACGCTGGCGCGCGAGCTGGAGGACAGCGCGATCGGATCGATGCTGCGGATGGCTCCGGAGGATCCGGACCGGCTGCTGGAGGAGATCGCGGAGCAACTGCTCGCGGATGTCGCGAAGCGTGAGGCGGAGCTTGCCGCGCTCGTTGGATAGGTTGGGAAACAGATCTGCGATGAGAGAAGGCGACGTATGAACTTCGGACCGCTTCCCTCGGTGGACGCCGCCGCGGTGCCCTCCGAAGGCTTTGTCCTCGACGTCCGTGAGGACGACGAATGGGCTGCCGGACACGTGGAAGGTGCCCTGCACATTCCGATGAGCGACTTCGTGGCCCGCTTCGGTGAGCTGACGGAGGCCGTCGAGGACGGCCGGCGCGTGCACGTGATGTGCCGGGTCGGCGGGCGCTCCGCGCAGGTCACCCAGTACCTGGTGCGCCAGGGCGTCGACGCCGTGAACATCGACGGCGGCATGCAGGCCTGGGACGGCGCCGGGCGCCCGATGGTGACCGACAACGGGAACCCGGCCTTCGTGCTCTAGGGCGTCGGGCGGCGGGGCCGTCGGCGGTCGGCCGTCGGCGGTCAGGCGAGGGCGTGGGCGGCCAGCAGGTCGCCCAGCGCCTCCTCGTGCACGGCGGCCGGCCCCAGCTGGAGCTCCAGCTGCTTGGCCCACGCGTGGTAGCGGTGGAGCGGGTAGTCGGTGTCGGCGCCGAAGCCGCCGTGCAGGTGCTGCGCGGTCTGCACGACCCGGCGTACCCCCTCCGAGGCCCAGATCTTCGCGACGGCGACGTCCCCGGCGCTCGGCAGCGGGCCGCCGGCTCCACCGGTCGCCGCGTCGAGCCGCCAGGCGGCCTGCCAGAGGGTGACCTCCATGGCGCGCAGGTCGATGTAGCGGTCGGCGGCCTGGACGGCGACGGCCTGGAAGGTAGCCACCGGGAAGCCGAACTGCTCGCGCTTGCCGGTGTATTGGCTGGTCATGGTGAGCACGCCCGTGCCCAGGCCGAGCGCCAGGGCGCAGGTCCCGGTGGCGAGGAGCTGGCGCAGCCGCTCCCAGGCGCCCGGGTCGTCGATGAGGTGGCTCGCGGGCACCCGTACGCCGTCCAGGGCGAGTTCGGCCAGCCGCTCCCCGCTGGTGGAGACCTGGTCGGCCAGGGTGAGCCCCTCGGCGGTGCGCGGGACGAGCGCCAGGACGGCCTCCCCCTCGCCGGTGTGGGCCGGTACGGCGATCCAGTCGGCGCCGTGCGCCCAGGGGACGGCCGTCTGCACCCCGTCGAGGGTCCACTGGGCGCCCTCGCGGCGGGCGGTGACGGCGAGTTCCGCGGGATCGTGGCCGCTGCGGCCGTGGGCGGCGGCGGTGAGGACGAGCGTCCCGCGCCCGGCACCGGGCAACAGGGCGGCGGCCAGTTCGGGGCTGCCGTGGGCCTGGACGGCCATGGCGGTGGCGCAGTGCTCCAGCAGTGGCACGCGGGCCAGCACCTTCGCCGCCTCGCGCAGCACCAGGCACAGGGCGATCGCGTCGAGGCCCGCGCCGCCGTGCTCCTCGGCGAGGACCAGGCTCAGCAGGTCGGACGCGGCGAGCTTGGCCCACAGCGGCCGGTCGAAGTCCTCGGCGACGGCCCCCGGGGTCAGCGCGGGGCTGGGCACGCCGTCCGGGGCGACGTCCGCGAAGACGGCCTTCGCCGCCTCGACGGCGGCCTGCTGCTCCTCGGTGAAGGTGAAGTCCACTGCCTGTCCTCCCGCGCGCACCGGATCCCCGTCAGACCCGGTCCGGGCCTGACGGTGCGTCAAGATAGAGCACGCGGTTGAAAATGCACAGGGTGAGGAAACGGCCGGCCTCAGCGGTCGAAGTCGATCTCCACTTCCTCGGTCACCGCGTGCGACTGGCAGGCCAGCACGAACCCGGCCTCCGTCTCCTCCGACTCCAGCGCGAAGTTCCGGTCCATCCGGACCTCGCCCGTGACCAGGAACGCCCGGCAAGTGCCGCAGACCCCGCCCTTGCAGGCGTACGGGGCGTCCGCGCGGTTGCGCAGCACGGCGTCCAGCAGGGACTCGCCGTCCTGGACCGGCCAGGTCCCGGAGCGGCCGTCGAGGCGGGCCGTGACCCGTACGTGGGACGGGGCCGCGGCCGGCGCCGGCGCCGCCGTGTCCTCGACGTGGAAGATCTCCTCGTGGATCCGGGTCCGGGCGACGCCGAGCGTGCCCAGCGCCCGCTCCGCGCCCATGACCAGCCCGTACGGGCCGCACAGGAACCAGCCCGTCACCTCCGCCACGGGCAGCAGAGCGGGCAGCAGGGCCTTCAGCCGCTCCTCGTCGAGGCGGCCGGACGGCAGCCCGGCCTCCTGCTCCTCCCGGGAAAGGACGGTCACCAGCTGGAACCGGTCCGGGAAACGGTCCTTGAGGTCGGCGACCTCGTCCAGGAACATCGTCGACGCGGCCGTACGGTCGCTGCGGACCAGGCAGAACCGGGCGTCGGGCCGCGCCGCCAGCAGCGAGGCGGCGATCGACAGCACCGGGGTGATCCCGCTGCCGCCGACGATCGCCGCGTAGTGACCGGCGGCCGGGGCGGCGGCCGGCTCCAGGACGAAGCGCCCGGCCGGGACCATCACGTCCAGCACGTCCCCGGCGGCGATCTCCTTGTGGGCGAACGTGGAGAACTCGCCGCCCTCCACCAGCCGCACACCCACCCGCAGCGCCGCCGGGCCCGGGCCCGCGGGGGCCGGGGCGGGCGAGCAGATCGAGTACGTGCGGCGGACCTCCGTGCCCTCGGGGGTGCGGCGGCGCAGTGTGAGGTGCTGGCCGGGGGCGTGCAGGTACTCGCCGCGCAGCTCCTCGGGGACGCGCAGGGTCAGCGCCACGGAGTCGTCGGTGAGCCGGTCGACCGCCGCCACCGTCAGCGGGTGGAAGGCGCCGTGGCGCGCGGGGCGCCCGGAGCCCGACGTGGGCGACGGCGTGGACGCGGCCATCTACAGCTCCTTGAAGTGGTCGAACGGTTCACGGCAGGCGGTGCAGCGGCGCAGCGCCTTGCATGCGGTGGAGGAGAACCGGCTGAGCAGTTCGGTGTCGGTCGATCCGCAGTTGGGGCAGCGGACCGAGAGGGTGAGAGGGACCGGCCCGCCGGCCGCGTGCGGGCGGGGCGGGGCGATGCCGAACTCGGCGAGCTTGCGCCGCCCCTCGGCGCTGATGTCGTCGGTGGACCAGGCCGGGGCCAGGACGGTGCGCACCCGCACGTCCGGGATGCCGTGGCCGGTCAGGACCCGCTCGATGTCGGCGGACATGGCCTCGATGGCGGGGCAGCCGGTGTAGGTCGGGGTCAGGGTGACCTCGACGTGACCGTCCTCGTACATCCGCACCCCGCGCATCACGCCCAGCTCGGCGAGGCTGAGGACGGGCAGCTCGGGGTCGGGGACGGAGCCCGCCAGCTCGGCCAGCTCCGCCTCCAGGCGGGTCATCGCCTCGGGGGCCTCCGCTGCCCTGGGCTCGCCCGCGGGGGCCGCGGCGCGGGGCGCGTCCGTCACCATGACGCCCCCGGATGGCTGCGGTGCAGGTGCTGCATCTCGGCGAGCAGCCGGCCGAACGACTCGGTGTGCAGGCCCTGGCGGCCCGCCCCGGCGGCCCAGGCGCCGGTGCGCGGGCCTTCGGGGAGCGCGAGCCCGGCCCGCTCCAGCACGCCGCCCACGGCGGCCAGCCAGCGGCCCTCCAGGGCGGCCCAGTCCACGCCGTCGACGCCTTCCACCGGCTGGAACATCTCGCCGGTGTACTTCCACAGCGCGTCCAGGGCGGCCCGCATGCGGGCGCGGCTCTCCTGCGTGCCGTCGCCGAGCCGCAGGGTCCACTGCTCGGCGTGGTCGCGGTGGTACGCGGTCTCCTTGACGGCCTTGGCCGCGAGCGGGGCGAACGGGCCGTCGCCGGCCGCCAGTTCCGCGTAGAGCTCGTGCTGGTGGAAGGAGAAGTAGAGCTGGCGGGCGATGGTGTGGGCGAAGTCCCCGTTCGGCTGCTCGACCAGCTGGAGGTTGCGGAAGGAACGCTCCTCGCGCAGGAAGGCCAGCTCGTCCTCGTCGCCGGCCATGGTCAGCAGGACGCGGGCCTGACCGAGCAGGTCGAGCGCGATGTTCGCGAGGGCGACCTCCTCCTCCAGGACGGGCGCGTGACCCGCCCACTCGCCGAGGCGGTGGGAGAGGATCAGCGCGTCGTCCCCGAGCGCGAGGGCCGCCGCCCGGACGACCTCGGGCTGAACCACATCGGACTGAACGGCATCGGTGCTGGTCACAGGTGGTTCACCCCTTCGGGGATCTCGTAGAAGGTCGGGTGCCGGTACGGCTTGTCGGCCGAGGGGGCGAAGAACGGGTCCCGCTCGTCCGGCGAGGACGCGGTGATCTCGGTGGAGGGCACCACCCAGATCGAGATGCCCTCGCCGCGCCGGGTGTAGAGGTCGCGGGCGTTGCGCAGGGCCATCTCCGCGTCGGGCGCGTGCAGGCTGCCCGCGTGCGTGTGCGAAAGGCCGCGGCGCGAGCGCACGAACACCTCCCACAGTGGCCAGTTCTGCGTCATACCCCTGCCTCCTCGTTCGTCGCCGTGCTCTGTACGGCGTGGTGTGCGCTGTGCTTCTCCGCGTACGCCGCGGCCGCCTCGCGGACCCAGGCGCCTTCCTCGTGGGCCCGGCGGCGCTGGCCGATCCGCTGTTCGTTGCACGGGCCGTTGCCCTTGAGCACGTCCCAGAACTCGGCCCAGTCGATCGCGCCGAAGTCGTGGTGCCCGCGCTCCTCGTTCCACTTCAGGTCCGGGTCGGGCAGGGTCAGGCCCAGCGCCTCGGCCTGCGGAACGGCGATGTCCACGAAGCGCTGGCGCAGCTCGTCGTTGGAGTGCCGCTTGATCCGCCAGGCCATGGACTGCGCGGAGTGCGCCGATTCGTCGTCCGGCGGGCCGAACATCATCAGTGAGGGCCACCACCAGCGGTTCACGGCGTCCTGCGCCATCGCGTGCTGCGCCTCGGTGCCCTTGGACAGGGCCATGAGGAGCTCGAAGCCCTGGCGCTGGTGGAAGGACTCCTCCTTGCAGATCCGCACCATCGCGCGGGCGTACGGCCCGTACGAGCAGCGGCAGATCGGCACCTGGTTGGTGATCGCCGCACCGTCCACGAGCCAGCCGATCGCACCGACATCAGCCCAGGTCAGGGTGGGGTAGTTGAAGATCGAGGAGTACTTCTGCTTGCCGGAGTGGAGCTTGTCGAGCAGCTCGTCGCGGCTGGTGCCCAGGGTCTCGGCGGCGCTGTACAGGTAGAGGCCGTGCCCGGCCTCGTCCTGGACCTTGGCCATCAGGATCGCCTTGCGGCGCAGCGAGGGCGCGCGGGTGATCCAGTTGGCCTCGGGCTGCATGCCGATGATCTCGGAGTGGGCGTGCTGGGCCATCTGGCGGACCAGCGAGGCGCGGTACGCCTCGGGCATCCAGTCGCGCGGCTCGACGCGCTCCTCGGCCGCCACGGCGGCGTCGAAGGCCGCCGCGAGCTGTGCCCCGAGGTCAGCCCCGAGGCCTGAGTCCTGCCCCGTTTCCGGGGTCACTGCCACCATCCCGGCCCCCTGCCAGAGATTGTTGACCGCCCGACCGACCGATCGTTCGGTTCGTACTCTTCAATGGTGGGTCGGCGGCCCGTAGGGTGTCAACCTCTGAGGTCAACCCTGTGGACGCCGGATGATCGGGGCGGGATGGAATCGAACGAGCGCGAGCCCGCGGAAGCAGCTGTTCCGCCGGTCGTTCCGCCGGTCGATCCGCCGGTCGCCGCGGCAGCCGTCCCGTCGGCCCGTCCCCCGGCGGATCCGCCGGTCGAGCCCCTGGCCGAGCTGCCCGCCGACCCGCCCGGCGCCCCGTCCGCCGACCCGCCCGGCGCCCTGGCGCAGCCGCCGCGGGCTCCCGGGATCGCGGGCCTGTCCGCCCCGTACCGGATCGTCACGGCCCTCGCCCTGGCGGCCGTGGGCCTCGCCGCCTGCGGGCACCTGGCGCTGGTCTTCCTGCACGTCGCCCCGTCCAACACGGTGAGCAAGCAGCACGCGCAGACGGTCGACGACTGGATCTACCCCGAGTTCGAGCAGAACTGGAAGCTCTTCGCCCCCAACCCGCTCCAGCAGAACATCGCGGTGGAGGTACGGGCGGAGGTCCGCACGCCCGGCGGCGCACCGGTCGCCGGCGGCTGGCGCGACCTGTCCGCACAGGACGGCGCGGCCATCCGGCACAGCCTGCTGCCGAGCCACACGCGCCAGAACGAGCTGCGGCGGGCGTGGGACTTCTTCACCGGCTCGCACGACGAGGACAACAAACCGATCGGCGAACGCGGCGAGCTGTCGGAGCGGTACCTGCGGCGGATCGCGCTGAGCCGGCTCGCGGACGACGGGATCGCCCGGGACGAGGTCGTACGGATCCAGCTGCGCTCGGCGACGCGGGCGGTGGCGGCGCCGCCGTGGAGCGAAGAGAAGACCGACACCCAGACGTACTACCGGGAGCTGCCGTGGTGGACGGTGTGAGGCGGGCGCGGGCCGCCGCCGGCCGGGCGGTCGCCCGGGTCAGCGGGCAGGCCCTGGGCCCGTACCAGAGCGCCGTCGTCCGGATCGGCTTCTCGGCGACCTGGCTGTTCTTCCTGCTGCGGGAGTTCCCGCACCGGTCCGAGCTGTACGGGCCGGACGGACCCTGGAGCTTCGGGCTGGCGCAGCGGCTGATCGCCTCGAACCACGCCTTCTCGGTGCTGATGTGGTCGGACGCGGAGCTGTGGTTCCAGATCGTCTACGCGGTGTCGGTGCTGTCGAGCCTGCTGCTGATGCTGGGCTGGCGGACGCGCGCGACGTCCGTGGTCTTCATGGTCGGAGTGCTGTCGCTGCAGAACCGCAGCGTGTTCATGGGCGACGGCGGGGACAACGTCATCCACCTGATGGCGATGTACCTGGTGCTGACGCGGTGCGCGCAGGTGTGGTCGCTGGACGCGCGGCGCGCGCGGCTGCGGGGGTCGGCCTCGGCGGGGGCGGCCGGGCCGGTGCTGTGGGGCGTGCTGGGCGCTCTCTTCGCGTACGGGGCGGTGACGGATCGGTTCAGCCACGGCTGGCTGGCGGCCTTCGCGGCGCTGTGGGTCGTGTGCGCGCTGTGGTGGATGGTGGACCGGTACGAGCCGGAGGGCGAGGGGCGGGCGGCCTTGGACGTCCTGGCGAACCTGGTCCACAACGCGGGGCTGCTGGTGATCATGGCGGAGGTCTGCCTGATCTACGCGACGGCCGGCTGGTACAAGATCCAGGGGTCGCGGTGGCAGGACGGGACCGCGCTGTACTACCCGCTCGGGCTGGACTACTTCACGCCGTGGCCGGGGCTGTCCGGGCTGCTGGCGGGGAGCGGGACGGTGGTGATGCTGCTGTCGTACGGGACGGTGGCGGTGCAGGTCGCGTTCCCGTTCACGGTGTTCAACCGGCGGATCAAGAACGTGCTGCTGGCGTTGATGATGCTGGAGCACGCGGGGATCGCCGTGCTGCTGGGGCTGCCGTTCTTCTCGCTGGCGATGATCGCCGCCGACGCGGTGTTCCTGCCGACGGTGTTCCTGGTCTGGCTCGGAGCCAGGGCCTCCGGCGTGGTGGGGCGCCGCTGGTCGGCCGCCGCCGGCGGAGGCGGGTCCGAGCGGGCGCTGACCGGCTGACTACGCTCAGCGGTATGACTGAGCTGGAGCAGAGCGCACGGCAGTGGCGGGAGGCCGCCGAGCGGGGGGACCTCGTACTCCTCGACGGGTTCCACGCGCTGAAGCACGCCCTGCGCTTCGGGGCCGACGTGCGGGTCGTCGTAGCCGACGATCCGGAGGCCGTACGGGCGCTGGCCGGCGAGCTGGCTCCGGACGTGGCGGGCGAGGTGGGGCGGCTGGTGCGCGCGGGTGAGCTGCGGGCGCTCGTGAACCGGGTGCATCCCACCGGGGTGGCGGCGCTGGCCGTGCGGCCCGACCGGGCCGAGGGGCGGGCCCGGCTCGAGCGGCAGCCCCGGACCTCGCCCGTCGTCGTGCTCGACAACCCCCGCAACCTCGGCAACGTCGGCGCCGTCGTCCGGCTCGCGGCCGGATTCGGCGCCACCGGCGTCGTCACCCGCGGCGATCTCGATCCCTGGCACCCCAACGTGGTCCGCGCCGGGGCGGGACTGCACTACGCCACCACCGTGGACCGGGTGGAGATCGACACCCTGCCCGCCGGGCCGCTCTACGCGCTCGACCCGGAGGGCGAGGACATCCGCGCCCTCACCCTCCCGGACGACGCCCTGCTCGCCTTCGGCTCGGAGCGGCACGGCATCTCACCCGAGCTGCGCGAACGGGCCGACCACCTGGTCGCCCTGCCGATGCGCCCGCAGGTCTCCAGCTACAACCTGGCCACCAGCGTGGCCATGACCCTCTTCCACTGGGGCGGACCGAAGGTCATGCCTCGAGACTGACCGGCATCAGGAGCGAGAAGGCGTCCTCGACGTCGGGGCGCAGGAGGACGAGGGGGGCCTTGGGGCCGACGTACTCCAGCAGCATTTCCTCCCCGGCGGCGAGCGCGTCGAGCAGGAAGGCGGGGTTGACCCCCACCCGGTCACCGGCGCAGTCGTCGTCGCCGACGGTCACGGTGTCCGTCAGGGCGAGGACGCACACCTCGCCCTCCTGCGCGCCGAGAGCATGGCGCAGGGCCGGCACGTCCAGGGTGAGGCGGCGGCCCTCGGGCAGCCGGGTGAGGCGGCGGTGGTCGGGGAATTCCCCGTCGAGGCTCTGCCCGGCGACCTGGCGGCCCTGCGTCTCCAGCACCACCTCGTCCCCGTCCACGGTCAGGCGGGCCGGGGCCCCGTCGGTCAGCAGGGCGCGCATCGCGTCCGCGAGCGGGGTGGGCACGGTCACCTGGACCCGCCCGCCGCCGTGGCCGGTGGTGGACGCACGGGCGACGGCCATCCGGTAGCGGTCCGTGGCCACGAGGTGCAGGCCCCCGCCCTCGATGTCGAAGTGGATCCCGCCGAGCATCGAGAGCTCGGGGTCGGTTCCGGCGGCGAAGCGCACGGCGTCCAGCGCGGCCGCGAGCTCGCTGCCCGGCACGGTCAGCCGGGCGGTGGCGGTGGCGGTGGCGGTGGCGGGGGCGGTGGTCATGGAGGTCTCCTGGTGTCCGAGTAGGGCTCGTACCGTGGAGAGTTCTTCGCGCGCTTCGGCCAGCCCGCGTTCGAGCCGCCGCAGATGCCCGTCGAGCAGCCGGGGCACCAGACCGGTTTCCCCGCCGGCCCAGCCGGCCAGCACCAGCCGGATGTCCGCGAGCGGCATCCCCGCGCGCCGCAGCCGGGCCAGCAGCCGCGCCTCGCCGAGCTGCTCGGGCGCGTACCAGCGGTACCCGGTCACCGGATCGACCCATGCCGGTACGAGGACGCCCGCGCGGTCGTAGAACCGCAGGGCGCTCACCCCCAGCCCGCTGTCCCGGGCCATCTCGCCGATGCTGCGCATGTCGCTCTCCACGCCCACGACTCTGGGACCTCCACCAGGTCGAGGGTCAAGCGGGCCCGGCGCCGCCACGCCGGGCCCGCCCGTCCGCGGCCTCAGGCCTGGCGGCGGACCTCCACCACGCGGAAGCGGTTCGAGACGAAGGCCCCGTCACAGAGGGCCGCGTTGGCCGCCGGGTTGCCGCCCGAGCCGTGGAAGTCCGAGAAGGCCGCGGTCTGGTTGACGTAGACCCCGCCGGTCAGGTTCAGGGAGAGCTGTGCCGACTCCTCCAGGCAGACCTCCTCGATCGCCCGCTCGGTGTCGGCCGACGTGGTGTAGGCGCCGACCGTCATCGCGCCCTTCTCCCGCACCGTGCGGCGCAGGAGGTCCAGGGCGTCCGCCGTCGAGTCCACGGCCACCGCGAACGACACCGGGCCGAAGCACTCCGACAGGTACGGGGCCTCCGGATCCGGCTTGGAGGCGTCCAGCTTCACCATCACCGGCGTACGGACCACCGCGTCCGGGAACTCCGGGTTCACCACCTCGCGGGAGGCCAGTGCCACCTCGCCGAGGCCGGCAGCCGCCTCCAGGCGGGCCTTGACGTCCGGGTTGACCAGTGCGCCGAGCAGCGCGTTGGCCCGGGCGTCGTCGCCCAGCAGGCCGCCGACCGAGGCCGCGAGATCCGCGACGACCTCGTCGTACGACTTGTGGCCGGCGTCCGTCTCGATGCCGTCCCGCGGGATCAGCAGGTTCTGCGGGGTGGTGCACATCTGGCCGCTGTACAGGGACAGCGAGAACGCCAGGTTGGAGAGCATCCCCTTGTAGTCCGCGGTCGAGTCGACGACGACCGTGTTGACGCCGGCCTTCTCCGTGTAGACCTGGGCCTGGCGGGCGTGGGTCTCCAGCCAGTCGCCGAACCCGGTCGAGCCGGTGTAGTCGATCAGCTTGATCTCGGGGCGGACGGCCAGGGTCTTGGCGATGCCCTCGCCCGGCCGGTCCACGGCCAGCGCCACCAGGTTCGGGTCGAAGCCCGCCTCGGCGAGGACCTCGCGGGCCACCTTCACCGTGAGCGCCAGCGGGAGCACGGCGCGCGGGTGCGGCTTGACCAGCACCGCGTTGCCCGTGGCCAGGGAGGCGAACAGGCCCGGGTAGCCGTTCCAGGTCGGGAAGGTGTTGCAGCCGATCATCAGGGAGATGCCGCGCGGGACGGCCGTGAAGGTCTTGCCGAGCTCCAGCGGGTCCCGCTTGCCCTGCGGCTTCGACCAGTCGGCCCGGCCGGGGACGCGGGTCTGCTCCTCGTAGGCGTAAGCCACCGCCTCCAGGCCGCGGTCCTGCGCGTGCGGGCCGCCCGCCTGGAACGCCATCATGAAGGCCTGGCCGCTGGTGTGCATGACCGCGTGCGCGAACTCGTGCGTCCGCGCGCCGATCCGGGCCAGGATCTCGATGCAGACCAGGGCGCGGGCCTCGGGCCCGGCGTCCCGCCAGGCGCCCATGCCGGCCTTCATCGCGGGCAGCAGCACGTCCGGGTCGACGTGCGGGTACTCGACGCCCAGCTCGGGGCCGTACGGGGACACCTCGCCGCCGGTCCAGCCGTCGGTGCCGGGCTGGCCCAGGTCGAACCGGGTGCCGCGGACGGCCTCGAAGGCGGCGAGCCCGTCGGCCGGCGCGGTCTCCCCGTAGGCCTTGGGGTGCTCCGGATGCGGTGACCAGTAGGCGCGGCTGCGGATGGCCGCCAGGGCCTGGTCCAGCGTGGACCGGTGCTTGTCGGACAGCAGGGGGACGGTGAGCTCGGCGGCCATCAGGGACCAACTCCTCGTTGAGCCGGGCAAGATCAGGCTGGGTCGCAGACTGAGATCAGGCAGGGGCGGGTGAAGAAGAGCAGACTGGAGTTAGAGTAACCGAACGATCGGTCGGGACAAGAGGGCCCGGCAGGGCTGTGGATAACCCGGTGCGGGAGGATCAGGACATGACAGCAATCGAGCGGTCCCGCACTGTGGCGGTCGTCGGCGCCGGCACCATGGGACAGGGCATCGCCCAGGTCGCCCTTCTCGCAGGTCACCGGGTGCTGATCTACGACATCAACGCCACGCTCGCCGCCGGCGGCGTCGGCATCGTCCAGGACCGCGTCGACCGCATGGCCGCCAAGGGCCGCCTCGATCGCGCCGAGGCCGAGGACGCGATCGGCCGGATCGAAGCGGCCTCCGCCCTCGCCGACCTCGCGGACGCCGCGCTCGTCATCGAGGCCGTCGTCGAGGACGTCGCCGTCAAGCGCGCCCTCTTCGAAACGCTGGAAGAGGTGGTTTCGCCGGACGCCCTGCTGGCCACCAACACCTCCTCCCTCTCCGTCACCGAGCTCGCCGCCGGCCTGGCGCACCCCGGCCGCTTCCTCGGCCTGCACTTCTTCAACCCGGCCCCGCTGCTCCCGCTCGTCGAGGTGGTCCGCGGTTTCGCGACCGACCCGGCCGCCGCCGAGCGCGCGTACGCCACCGTGCTGGGCTGGGGGAAGACGCCGGTCCGCTGCGCCGACACCCCCGGCTTCATCGTCAACCGGATCGCCCGCCCCTTCTACGCCGAGGCCTTCGCGGTGTACGAGGAGCAGGGCGCCGACCCGGCCACCATCGACGCCGTGCTCCGCGAGAGCGGCGGCTTCAAGATGGGCCCGTTCCAGCTGACCGACCTGATCGGCCAGGACGTCAACGAGGCCGTCACCCGCTCCGTGTGGGAGTCGTTCTTCCGGAGCCCCAAGTTCACCCCGTCCCTCGCGCAGCGCCGGCTGGTCCAGTCGGGCCGCCTGGGCCGCAAGTCGGGGCACGGCTGGTTCCCGTACGGCCCGGACGCCGAGGCGGCGGCCCCGCACACCGCCGGTCCCGAGGAGGCCCCGGAGAAGGTCACCGTGGTCGGCGACCTCGGTCCCGCCGCCGGGCTCGTAGAGCTGCTGGAGGAGGCCGGGATCGCGGTCACCTCCACCGAGCACGGGGGCCCGTACATCCAGCTGCCCGGCGAGGGCCAGCTGGTGCTCGCGGACGGCAAGACCTCGATCGAGTTCGCCGACGTCGTCTACTTCGACCTCGCGCTCGACTACCGCGGGGCCACCCGGATCGCGCTCTCCGCAGGCGAGGACACCAGCGAGCGGACCCTCGCCGAGGCGGTCGGCCTGTTCCAGAAGCTCGGCAAGAAGGTCTCCGTCATCGGCGACGTGCCCGGCATGATCGTGGCCCGTACGGTCGCGATGCTGATCGACCTGACCGCCGACGCCGTCGCGCGCGGCGCGGCCACGGCCGAGGACGTCGACACGGCGATGCGGCTCGGCGTCAACTACCCCATGGGCCCGGCCGAATGGCACGACCGGCTCGGCCGGGACTGGGCGTACGACCTGCTGCACCACCTCGACGAGCGCTGTCCCGGCGGCCGCTACGCGCCCTCGCTGGCGCTGTTCAAGCTCGGCTACGCCGAGGGCGACGACGACAGCGACGAGAGCACCGCGGAGGAGACCGCGTGACCACCGCCAAGCGGGACACCTACACCCCCGAGACGCTCCTGTCCGTCGCCGTCCAGGTCTTCAACGAGCGCGGGTACGACGGCACCTCCATGGAGCACCTCTCCAAGGCGGCGGGCATCTCGAAGTCCTCGATCTACCACCACGTGGCGGGCAAGGAGGAGCTCCTGCAGCGCGCCGTCAGCCGTGCGCTCGACGGGCTCTTCGCCGTACTGGAGGAGCCGGGCGCGGTACGAGGCCGGGCGGTCGAGCGGGTCGAGTACGTCACGCGCCGCACGGTCGAGGTCCTGGTCGCGGAGCTCCCGTACGTGACGCTGCTGCTGCGGGTGCGGGGCAACACCCGGACCGAGCGCTGGGCCCTGGAGCGCCGCCGCGAGTTCGACCACCAGGTCGCGGAGCTCCTGAAGGCCGCGGCGGCGGACGGGGACCTGCGGGCGGACGTGGACATCCGGCTGGCCACCCGCCTGCTGTTCGGCATGGTGAACTCGCTGGTGGAGTGGTACCGCCCGCACCCCGGTACGACCGCGGACCAACTGGCCGACGCGGTGGTCCACATGGCCCTGGACGGCCTGCGGACCGTGCGCGGCTAGCTTCCCGACATGATCCGTACGATCAAGCCCCATATTTTCTGATGAATTGCTGTGCGAATTCTGTACGATGAGCGGGCTTTCGAACGCGTTCAAGCAGTAACAGAAAATGGGGGGCCGGTGCGCAGTCGCCGTCTTGTAGTTTCCGCTGCCGTTGTCGTCGCGGCCAGCGTTGGTTTCATCCCGGGTCTGGCCCAGGCGGCCGGCCCGGCCGGGGGGCCGTCGGCGCCGGTGGCCAAGGGGGTGTCCGCTCCCGCAGCGGACCTGGCCAAGCTCGGCACGGCCGATGCCAAGACCTTCCACAGCCCGGTCGAGCGCTCGGTCCGCAAGAGCCTGCCGGCCGCGCAGGGCAAGAACAAGGCCGCCGCGACCGCGCAGGGCGCGGAGACCGCTGCCGCCGGTAACCCGGAGCTGGGCCTCGTCCTCGACGCGAAGAGCGTCTCCGCGCACGGCATCGAGCTGCGCGCCCAGGTCGTCAGCGTCGCGGGCGCCACCCTCAAGGTCGTCTACGACTGGGGCGACGGGACGACCGACGGCACCGACGCCTACCCGGGCCAGGAGGTGTCGCTCAAGCACAGCTACGCCGAGCTCGGCGAGTACAAGGTCAAGGTCACCGTCACGGACACCGTGAACCAGGCCGAGTCCGTCAACGAGCTGCCGCTCTCGACGGTCGGCTCGGACTTCACGCCGTACGCCCCGACCCGCCTCCTGGACACCCGGGACGGCACCGGGGCCCCGCGGGGCATGGTCCAGGCGTACTCCTCGGCCAAGGTGAAGATCGCCGGCAACGGCAAGATCCCGGCGGGCGTCACGGCCGTCGCCCTGAACGTCACCGCGACCAACACCTCGAACCCCGGTCACGTGACGGTGTTCCCCGGTGGCACCACGCGTCCGACGACGTCCAACGTGAACTTCGTGGCCGCGCAGACCGTCCCGAACATGGTGATCGTGCCGGTGGGCAAGGACGGCACCGTCGAGCTCTACAACGGCAGCTGGACGGCGATCGACCTGATCGCGGACATCACGGGCTACTTCACCCGCACCGCGGCCAGCGGCTACACGCCGATGACCCCGGTCCGCGCCGTGGACACCCGCTCCGGCCAGGGCGCGCCCCAGGGCCAGCTCGGCGGCCGCAAGTCCATGGGCGTGCAGCTGGGCGGCTGGTACGTGCCGGGCAGCGCCACCGCCGTGGCGCTGAACGTGACCGTCACCAACCCGCGCGAGGACGGCCACCTGACGGCCTACCCGAGCGGCCAGCAGGCCCCGAACACGTCCAACGTGAACTTCAAGGCCAAGCAGACCGTCGCCAACTCGGTGATCGTCCCCGTCGGTGCCGACGGCAAGGTCAACATCTTCAACGGCGCCTGGGCGGGCACCGACGTCATCGTCGACGTCGTCGGCTACTACAGCCCGGACAGCTCGGGGGCCTTCATGCCCCTCGCGCCGCGCCGCAAGCTCGACACCCGCGCCTGGGGCTACGGCCCGATGTACGCCCGCGGCTACATCTGGATGCCGATCTCCACGGACGAGGAGGGCATCGCGGGGTACGTCCTGAACACGACGGTGACCAACACGAAGCAGGACGGGTTCCTGTCGGTCGCCCCGGACCCGAACCACCCGGAGGCCTACGACAAGGGCACCGACGTCACCCCGGCGCGGCCCACGTCGTCCACCCTCAACTGGACGGCCGGCCAGACCGTCCCGAACCTGGTCCAGGCGAGCTCCGGCGGCGTCAACGGCGTCGTCGACTTCTGGAACCAGAGCTGGGACACCACCGACCTGATCGTCGACATGTTCGGCTACTACGAGACCAAGTAAGCGCGGAACCGGTCTGGTAAAGAGCCCCGGGAAGGCCCTCACGGCCTTCCCGGGGCTCTGTCGTATCCCGGGCGGTCCCGGGCCCGCTACTCCTCGGAGATCGCCGGGGAGCCGTTCGGGCCGGGGCCGGAATCGAGCAGATCCGTTTCCTCGAACACCAGCAGGGTGCGCGTCGACAGGACCTCCGGAATGGACTGGAGGCGGGTCAGGACCAGCTCGCGCAGCGTGCGGTTGTCCGGGGTGTGGACCAGCAGCAGGACGTCGAAATCACCGCTGACCAGGGCGATGTGGGCGGCGCCCGGGAGCTCGCGGAGCTTCTCGCGGACCGTGCGCCAGGAGTTCTGGACGATCTTCAGGGTGATGTACGCGGAGGCGCCCTGGCCCGCCCTTTCGTGGTTGACGCGGGCCGTGAACCCGCGGATCACGCCATCGTCGATCAGCCGGTTGATCCGGGCGTAGGCGTTCGCGCGCGAGACGTGGACCTGCTCGGCCACGGACCGTATCGACGCGCGGCCGTCCGCCTGGAGCAGGCGCATGATCGAACGGTCGATGGGATCCAGGGGGCGCGGCGGGGTCGGCGGGGTCTGTGGGGCCGAAGGCACACCGCCCGGTGGCACCGGTGCGGAACCCGGCGTGGAACCCGATGCGGCCATTTGTTCATCCGGCATTGCCCACTGCCTCCCTCTCCTGGACGTCCTGCACCCATCCCAGGGCTACGGCGCCACTTTGTCCACAGCCTGGAGCCGCCTGTAGCCAAATTGCGCCATCGACCGAACAATCGGTTGGTGAGGCGCCTCACAGCCGAGTCGCCCTGCCCGCTTCCCACGAGGAGGTGTACGCCGCCATGACGGTCCAAGAGCTGCCCGGTGCCGGTGCATCCCACCGTTCCACCCCGCCGCCCGCCTGGAGGCCCCGTACGGATGCCGCCCCGCTGCTCCCGGACCCCGAGCCGTACCGGGTGCTGGGCACGCCGGCCGCCGAGAAGCTCGACCCCGAGCTGATGCGCCGCTGCTACGCCGAGCTGGTGCGCGGCCGCCGGTACAACGCCCAGGCCACCGCCCTCACCCGGCAGGGCCGACTGGCCGTGTACCCCTCCACCGTCGGCCAGGAGGCCTGCGAGATCGCGGCCGCGCTGGTCCTGGAGGAGCAGGACTGGCTCTTCCCGAGCTACCGCGACACCCTCGCGGCCGTGGCGCGCGGACTCGACCCCGTTCAGGCGCTGACGCTGCTGCGCGGCGACTGGCACACCGGGTACGACCCGCGCGAGTACCGGATCGCCCCGCTGTGCACCCCGCTCGCCACCCAGCTGCCGCACGCGGTCGGCCTGGCGCACGCGGCCCGCCTGCGCGGCGACGACGTGGTCGCGCTCGCCCTGGTGGGCGACGGCGGCACCAGCGAGGGCGATTTCCACGAGGCGCTGAACTTCGCGGCCGTCTGGCAGGCCCCGGTGGTCTTCCTCGTCCAGAACAACGGTTTCGCGATATCGGTCCCGCTGGCCAAGCAGACCGCCGCCCCCACCCTGGCCCACAAGGCCGTCGGGTACGGGATGCCCGGCCGCCTCGTCGACGGCAACGACATCGCCGCCGTGCACGAGGTGCTGTCCGAGGCCGTCCGGCGGGCCCGGGCCGGCGGCGGACCGACGCTGATCGAGGCGGTCACGTACCGCATCGAGGCCCACACGAACGCCGACGACGCGACCCGCTACCGCGGTGACGCCGAGGTCGAGGCATGGAAGGCGCACGACCCGGTGGAGCTGCTGGAGCGCGAGCTGACCGCCCGCGGAATGCTGGACGAGGCGGGCATCTCGGAGGCCAAGGACGCCGCCGAGGCGATGGCCGCGACCCTGCGCGAGCGGATGAACGCCGAGCCCGTGCTCGACCCTATGGACCTGTTCGAAAACGTCTACGCGGAGCAGACCGGCCGGCTCCGCGAGCAGGCGGAGATGCTGCGCGCCGAGCTCGACGCGGAGGAGCAGTCGTGACCACGGTGGCCGTGAAGCCGGCGACGATGGCGCAGGCGCTACAGCGGGCCATGCGCGACGCGATGGCGGAGGACCCCACGGTCCACGTCATGGGCGAGGACGTCGGCACGCTGGGCGGGGTCTTCCGGATCACGGACGGCCTCGCGAAGGAGTTCGGCGAGGAGCGCTGCACGGACACCCCGCTCGCGGAGGCCGGGATCCTGGGCGCCGCGGTGGGCATGGCCATGTACGGGCTGCGGCCGGTCGTGGAGATGCAGTTCGACGCGTTCGCGTACCCGGCGTTCGAGCAGCTGATCTCGCACGTGGCGAAGATGCGCAACCGGACGCGCGGCGCGATGCCGCTCCCGATCACCATCCGGGTGCCGTACGGCGGCGGGATCGGCGGGGTGGAGCACCACAGCGACTCCTCCGAGGCGTACTACGTGGCCACCCCCGGCCTGCACGTGGTGACCCCGGCGACCGTGGAGGACGCGTACGGGCTGCTGCGCGCGTCGATCGCGAGCGACGATCCGGTGATCTTCCTGGAGCCGAAGCGGCTGTACTGGTCGAAGGCGCAGTGGAACCCCGGGACGCCGACGGCCGTGCCGGGGATCGGGAAGGCACTCGTCCGGCGTACCGGCACGAGCGCCACGCTGATCACGTACGGGCCCTCGCTGCCGGTGTGCCTGGAGGCGGCCGAGGCGGCGCGCGAGGAGGGCTGGGACCTGGAGGTCGTGGACCTGCGCTCGCTCGTCCCGTTCGACGAGGAGACGGTCGTGGCGTCCGTACGCCGCACCGGGCGCGCGGTGGTGGTCCACGAGGCGAACGGCTTCGGCGGACCGGGCGCGGAGCTCGTCGCCCGCATCCAGGAGAAGTGCTTCCACCACCTGGAGGCGCCGGTGCTGCGGGTGACGGGATTCGACATCCCGTACCCGCCGCCGATGCTGGAGAAGCACCATCTGCCCGGCGTGGACCGGATCCTGGACACCGTGGCCCGCCTGCAGTGGGAGAACTGATGCCGCAGGTAATGGAGTTCAAGCTCCCCGACCTCGGGGAGGGACTGACCGAGGCCGAGATCGTCCGCTGGCTGGTGGCGGTGGGCGACGTCGTCGCCATCGACCAGCCGGTGGTCGAGGTCGAGACGGCCAAGGCGATGGTGGAGGTGCCGTGCCCGTACGGCGGTGTGGTCACCGCCAGGTTCGGGGAGGAGGGCACGGAACTCCCCGTCGGAGCACCGCTGATCACGGTGGCGGTGGGTGCGGGGGAGGCCCCGGAGGCGGAGCCCGAGGATTCCGGCTCGGGCAACGTCCTGGTCGGCTACGGGACGGACCACTCGCGCACGGCGCGTCGGAGGCGGGTGCGACCTGGCTCCGCAGCGCCGGCTGGTGCCGCTGCTCCCGCACCCGCTCCCATCGCGACCGCTCCCCTCACGCCGGCGCCCGTCGCACCGGCGCCCCTTGCGACCGCTCCCCTCGCGACCGGTCCCGTCGCCGTGATCTCGCCGCTCGTGCGCAAGCTGGCGCGGGACCACGGGATCGACCTGCGCGGGCTGAGCGGGTCCGGGCCCGAGGGGCTGATCCTGCGCTCGGACGTGGAGGCGGCGCTCCGGGCGCCGGAGCCGGCTCCCGTCGCCGCGCCCGCCGCGCCCGTGGCAGCCGCGCCGGCCGGTGAGCGGGTGCCGCTGAAGGGCCTGCGGGGCGTGGTGGCCGAGAAGCTGTCGCGCAGCCGCCGGGAGATCCCGGACGCCACGTGCTGGGTCGACGCCGATGCGACCGAGCTGATGGCGGCGCGGGCCGCGATGAACGCCGTGGGCGGGCCGAAGATCTCGGTGCTGGCGCTGCTGGCCCGGATCTGCACGGCCGCGCTGGCGAAGTACCCCGAGCTCAACTCGACCGTGGACCTCGCGGCGAACGAGATCGTACGGCTGCCTTCCGTGCACCTGGGCTTCGCGGCGCAGACGGAGCGCGGGCTGGTGGTTCCGGTGGTCCGGGACGCGCAGGGCCGCAACCCGGAGTCGCTGTCGGCGGAGTTCGCCCGCCTGACCGAGCTCGCCCGGGCCGGGAAACTGGCCCCGGCCGACCTCACCGGGGGCACGTTCACCCTGAACAACTACGGGGTGTTCGGTGTGGACGGCTCCACGCCGATCATCAACCACCCGGAGGCGGCCATGCTCGGCGTCGGCCGGATCATGGCCAAGCCGTGGGTCCACAAGGGGGAGCTGGCGGTCCGCCAGGTCGTCCAGCTGTCCCTGACCTTCGACCACCGGGTCTGCGACGGCGGCACGGCGGGCGGCTTCCTGCGCTACGTGGCCGACTGCGTGGAGTCCCCGGCCGTGCTGCTGCGTTCGCTGTAACGGGCGCCCCGCGCGGGCTCCCTCCCCCGGTCGGGGAGGGAGCCCGCGGCCGTGGGGACCGGCCGGTCAGGTGGTCAGCAGGAGCTTGCCCACATGGGCGCTGGATTCCAGCGTGCGGTGGGCCTCGGGGGCCTCGCTCATCGGGAACGACCCGTGCACCACCGGGTTCACCCGGCCCGACGCCACCAGCGGCCAGACGTGTTCCCGCACGGCGGCGACGATGGCCGCCTTCTCCTCCAGCGGGCGCGCCCGCAACGAGGTGGCGGTGATGGCCGCCCGCTTCGCCAGCAGCGCGCCCAGGTTGAGCTCCGCCTTCACCCCGCCCTGGAGCCCGATCACGGCGAGCCGGCCGTTCACGGCCAGCGCGTCCAGGTTCCGCGCCAGGTACTTCGCGCCCATGATGTCCAGGATCACGTCCGCCCCGGCGCCGCCCGTCGCGGCCCGCAGCTCCGCCACGAAGTCCTGCTCGCGGTAGTCGATCAGGATGTCGGCGCCCAGCTCCTTGCAACGGGCCAGCTTCTCCGGGCCGCCCGCGGTCACCGCCACCGTGGCGCCCACCGCCTTCGCCAGCTGGATGGCCATCGTGCCGATGCCGCTGGAGCCGCCGTGCACCAGCACCGTCTCGCCGGGGCGCAGGCCCGCCACCATGAACACGTTCGACCACACCGTGCAGACCACCTCGGGCAGCGCCGCCGCCGTGACCAGGTCCACGCCGGCCGGGACCGGCAGCAGCTGGCCCGCCGGGACGGCCACGCGCTCCGCGTACCCGCCCCCGCCGAGCAGGGCGCACACCTCGTCGCCCACCGCCCAGCCGGACACCCCCGGGCCGAGGGCGGCGATCCGCCCCGAGCACTCCAGGCCGGGGTACGGGGAGGCGCCGGGCGGGGGATCGTAGAACCCCTGGCGCTGGAGGATGTCGGCGCGGTTCACGGCGCTCGCCGCGACGTCGACGAGGACCTCGCCCTCGCCGGCCACCGGATCGGGTACCTCGGCCCAGACGAGGGCCTCGGGGCCGCCGGGCTGTTCGATGGTGATCGCATGCATGGCCCGGAGGGTACGCCAACTCGGTGAAGCGTTCGCTACTCCGCGGGCCCCAGCGTCACCATCGGCGAGGCGGGCGGCGCCGCGCGCACGATGGTGATGAGACGGTCCGTCAGCTGGAGCGGGCTGGCGTGCGGGTCGTCGTACGCGAGCAGCCGGTGGCCGCGCAGCACGCTCACCACCAGGTCCTCCGTCTCCCGTACGCCCTTGCCGGCTTCGGCCTTCTTCACCGGCCGTTCGATCAGGTCGAGCCCGCTGCCCTGCTGGATCAGGTCCTCCATCACCGTGCCCGCGCTCGGGCTCAGCACCGAGAGCCCCAGCAGCCGGCCGGCCGCGCTCGCGCTCGTGATGACCGCGTCGGCGCCCGACTGGCGCAGCAGCGGCGCGTTCTCCTCCTCGCGGACCGCCGCGACGATCTTCGCGCCGCGGTTCATCTGCCGCGCCGTCAGCGTGACCAGTACCGCCGTGTCGTCCCGCTGCGTGGCGATGACGATCTGACGGGCCTTCTGGAGCTCGGCGCGGATCAGGACATCGGAGCGGGTGGCGTCGCCGACCACTCCGGTGAAGCCCTCCGCGTTGGCCATGTCGATCACCTTGGCGCTCGGGTCCACGATGACGACCTGGTCCTTGCGGAGGCCGGTGGCCAGCAGCGTCTGCAGGGCCGAGCGGCCCTTGGTGCCGAAGCCGACGACGACCGTGTGCTCACGCAAGTTCTTCCTCCAGCGGTTCAGCCGCCACTCTTCCCGGGTCTTCTCGGTCAGGACCTCCAGTGTGGTTCCGACCAGGATGATCAGGAACAGCACGCGCAGAGGAGTGATCAGCAGGATGTTGGTCAGCCGTGCGCTGTCGCTGTACGGGACGATGTCGCCGTAGCCGGTCGTCGACAGGGTCACCGTGGCGTAGTAGACGCAGTCGAGGAGGTCGACCTGCTCGTTGGCGTTGTCGTGGTACCCGGCGCGGTCGAGCCACACGATCAGGACCGTCAGGAACAGCACGAACAGGGCCATCAACAGCCGTTTGCCGACCTGCCGGAGCGGCTTCTCCACCACGCGCTTGGGCAGTTTGATGCGCCGTGAGACGAGTTTCTCGTCGGCGCCCCGGGCCATCGCGTCGTGGCCGTGAAGTTTCACGTGAAACATCCTCCGGAGACCCACGGCAGATCGAGGATCTCCAGGTCCTGTCCGTCGCGCGCGCCGTGCGGCGGTACGACGGCCAGCCCGTCGGCGGCGGCCACGCCGCGCAGCATCGCGGGACCGTGGTAGCGCAGCGGTACGGCGTGCTCGTCGGTCAGCAGGACGGGCACGAGCCGGGTGTCGTACGGGTGGCCGGGTACGTCGCCCTGCACCGGGACCGTGTACCGGGGCCGCTGGCGGCGGCCGGCCAGGGCGCGCAGCAGCGGTTCGGCGAGGGTCAGCAGCCCGGAGACGGCGGCGAGCGGGTTGCCGGGCAGGCCGACCAGGTGGCGCCCGTCCGTGCGGTCGCCGAGACGGGCCAGCAGCATGGGGTGACCGGGGCGTACGGCGACCCCGTCGACCAGCAGCTCGGCGCCGGCCTCCCGCAGGACGGGGTGGACGTGGTCGACGGGGCCGGAGGCGGTGCCGCCGGTGGTGACGACCAGGTCGGCGTCGGAGTCCGTGACGGCGGCCAGCAGGGCCTTGGCTCCGGCCGGGTCGTCGCCGAGCCGCCGGGTGGCGGTGACCTCGGCGCCGAGCCGGGTGAGCCAGGGGCCGAGCATGGGGCTGAGGGCGTCCCGGATCAGGCCGTCGTGCGGGCGGCCTTCGGTGAGCAGCTCGTCCCCGAGCACCAGGATCTCGACCCGGGGCCGGGGCAGGGTGGTGAGCTCGTCGTACCCGGCGGCCGCCGCGAGGCCGAGGACGGCGGGGGTGACGAGGGAGCCGGCGGGCAGCAGCAGGTCGCCGGAGCGGCATTCCTGGCCGCGCGGGCGGATGTCCTGGCCGGTGAGGACGGCCCGGTCGGCGTGGAGCTGGGTGCCGGACTCGCGCGAGTGCTCGCTGCGGATCACGGCGGTGGCGTCGGCGGGGACCCGGGCGCCGGTGGCGATCCGTACGGCCTCGCCGTCGGCCAGCGGCTCGGGGCGGTCGGAGCCGGCCAGCACCCCGCCGCCGGGGCGGACGGTCCAGGGGCCGGGGCCGGCGACGGCCCAGCCGTCCATGGCGGAGCTGTCGAAGGACGGCAGGTCGGTGAGCGCGTCCAGGGACTGGGCCAGCACCTCGCCGAGCGCGTCCGCGAGGGGGACCCGGTGGGTGCGGGGCCGGATGCCGGAGCCGGCGCGGGCGGCGGCCTCCCGGGCCTGCGGCCAGCCGGTGGCGCGATGGCCGCCGCCGGGGGCGTCGGCGGTGCCGGGGTCGCGGCTGACCAGTGCCAGGGCCTCGTCGAGGGCCCGGAGGGCGTGGTCGGCGTCGGTGGGGGTCATCCTGAGCCGTTCTCTCGGGCCTCGGCCTCGGCCTCGGCGGCCCAGCGCAGGGCCAGGTCGGCGGCCTTGCGGGAGGCCTCGGCGACTGCGGTGGCGGGGTCGGCGCCGGCGGCTTCGGCCCGGGCGGCCGCGTAGCCGACCAGGAAGGTGGTCAGGGGGGCGGCGGGCCGGGCGACGCCGTGTGCGGCGTCGCGGGCGAGGTCGAGCAGGATCTTGGTGTCGACGGCGACGTCGATGCCCAGCTCGGTCTTGACGGCGGTGATCCATTGGTCCAGCACGTTTCCATGCTCCCTGATCCGGGCGCGGGCGACCGCGAGATCCTCCCAGGTGTCGCAGTCGAAGGAGGCGAGTGGCGCAGAGTCCGTCACTTTGGCCAGGTCGAGATCGGCGGTGAGGGCGCGCAGGGGGAGGCCGGAGAGGGTGCCGTGCTCGGTCGCCAGGAGGGCGATCTCGCGGCGCAGGGGTTCGGCGCGGTAGGCGGCGACGAGGGGCTGGTCGCGGCCGGTGGGGTCGCGCAGCAGGGCGCCGTCGCCTCCGGCGGAATCCAGCAGCGTCCGGACCGTGGCCCGGTCGAGGAACGGCAGGTCGGCGGAGAGGACGAGGACCAGATCGGCGGTGGTCGCGCGCAGGCCGGCGTCCAGGGCGGCGACGGGTCCGGCGCCGGGCGGGTCCTCCCGGGTCCAGCGGACCGGGCGGGTGGTGGGGCGGCGGCCGCCGACCACGACGGTGGTGGCGGCGTCGGCGCAGGCGTCCAGGACGCGGTCGAGGAGGGCGCGCCCGCCGACGTGGAGGGCGGGTTTGTCCGCGCCGCCGAGTCGTCTCGCGGCGCCGCCGGCCAGGACGATCGCGTCGTAGGTCATACCCCCGAGTATGCGCGGCCCATGTCCCCTGCGGGGAGCTGCACTTACCGGGTGCTTATACGGGACCGGGGTCCCGGGGGCCGAAGCCCCCGGGACCCCGGGCCTCATGTCACATCGCCGCTTGCTCGTCGCCGCTTACAGGTACGGACCCGAGCGGATGGCGCCGTGGCCGTCTTCCTCGTCCGTCGGGGCGCCCGGCGGCAGGGCGCGGCGCATCTGTTCCAGCTGGGCCCGCGCGGCCATCTGCTGCGCGAACAGCGCCGTCTGGATGCCGTGGAACAGGCCTTCCAGCCAGCCCACCAACTGGGCCTGGGCGATCCGCAGTTCCGCCTCGGAGGGGATCGCCTCCTCGGTGAAGGGGAGCGACAGGCGCTCCAGTTCCTCCACCAGCTCCGGAGCCAGACCGTCCTCCAGCTCCTTCACGGACGCTGCATGGATGTCCTTCAGACGGACCCGGCTGGCCTCGTCCAGAGGTGCGGCGCGGACCTCTTCCAGAAGTTGCTTGATCATGCTGCCGATCCGCATGACCTTGGCGGGCTGTTCGACCATCTCCGTCACCGGGACCTCGCGCGACTCGTCATCGGCGCCGCCGACCGGCATCCCGTCCTGTCCCACGATCAGGCCGTGCGGGGGGCTGTCCTGCGACCGTTCACTCCTCGGCATCTCCATGCCGTCATTCTCTCGCACACCGTCTTACTCACACGGTGTGCCCCCGTACGGGCGTGATCCACCCTGTACGGGGGCGAGAACGCACAGTGACCGTCAGCCCGCCTCGCGCCGCGCCATGGCGCCGCTGGACTTGGTGACCAGGGCGGCCAGCAGGGCCGCGCCCAGCGGAACCACGACGAGCAGCCCGCCGAGGGTCTCCCACGGCACCGCGATCGGCACGTACAGCGAGTCGTTCGCGTCGCCGGCCATCTCCAAGAGGTGTTCCGTCTCCCGCCGCTGGACCAGCCGCAGGCCGACCGCCGGCAGGATGCCCGCCGCCGAGCCCAGCACCACGCCCATGAGGGCCACCACTCCGCACTGGAAGCCGCTGAGCGTGCGCCGCACCCGCGGCGGCGCGCCGACCGCCGCCAGGGTCTTCAGATCGGCCTCGGCATCGGCTTGCGCGAGTCCGGTGGCGATGCCGGCCGCGCCGATGGTGACCAGGCCCGCGAAGACCGTCAGAGCCAGCATCGTGATGTCGGCAGCGGCCTGGTAGCCGGCCTCGATGGTGACGGGGGCCTCCACCCCGATCTGGTCGATCCGCGCCGCCACCCGCTGCTTCTGCCGGCTGGTGGCCGTGCCGTCCAGGGTGAAGTACGAGGCGAACGGCAGGGTGGTCAGTCCGGCGCTCTTGGCCGCGCCGGGCGGCAGGACGAGCTCCAGGCCGTACCCCTCGGCGGTGTCGGGTGCCTGGTGGACGGCGAAGACCTTGTCCTCCCCCTTCGGGTCGACCCCCGCCTCGTAGACGTCTTCCTTGTTGTCGATCAGCCGGACGGTGACCTTGCCGTCCTTGACGTTGCGCTTGTCGAAGGAGACGCCCTTGCCCTCCTTCAAGGCGGACGCCGCGCCCGGATCGGTGACCGCGAGCGCCGTCATCAGCTTCTCGTCGGCGACGACCACGGAGAACTGTGTGGAGTGCCGGTTGTACGTGCACCGCGGGTCCTTGCGCAGCGTCTTCTTCTCCGCGGGGCTGAACGAGTCCATCCCGTCCTTGGCCTCGTAGAGCGGGCAGCGCTGCTCCTTGGGCCGCATGATCTTGGCCCGGCCGCAGCCTTCGGGGCCGGTGAAGCGCTCGCAGCCGGGCTTGCCGTACGAGATGTAGTCCACGTCCGCCCGTACGGAGAGCGGGAGTTCCTGCGCCAGGGCCTCGCGGACGGCGGGCACGTCCTTGCTGCGGCCGAGCTCGTGGATCGCCACCACCCCGGCGCCGTCCGGGAGATCGGCGATGTACTCGTGGCGGGCCTGGACCTCCGCACTGTGCTGGTACGTCGCCACCGCGACCGTGCCGGCGACTGCGGCCAGGACGGCGGCCACGGCGGGTGCCGTACGGCCCCGGTTGCGCACGGCGTCGCGCAGCGCGAGCCGCGGCGACAGCGGCAGCCAGCGCCCGAGCCGCCCGAACAGGCCGACCAGCACCGGCGTGAGGGCGACTATGCCCAGTTCGGCGATGGCGCTGCCGCCCGCGACGACGGTGGCGCCCATCCGGGAGGCCGTGCCGTAGAGGGCGATCGCGGCGCCGGCGGCGAGGGCGAGCAGGCCGAGGACGGGCAGCACCCGGTTGGCCCGGCGGACCCCGCGACGGCCGGTCAGCGAGGCCAGCACGGTCTGCCGGGAGGCGGTGACGGCCGGGGCGATCGCCGCCAGCAGGCCGGTCACGACGGCGAGCAGGGCGATGCCGAGGATTTCCAGCGGACGGAACGTGAATCCGCCGAAACGCGCGCCCAGGTACTCCTCCAGCGTCGGCCGCAGCCCCAGGGTGAGGGCGACGCCGAGGACCGTGCCGGTGACGGCGGCCGCGGCCCCGATGACGAGGCCGCCGGAGAGCACGATGGCCCGGATGTGGCGCCGGTCGCCGCCGTTGGCGCCGACCAGGCCGAGCTGGCGGCGCGAGCGCCGGGCGCCGACCGCGAAGGCGGGGCCGGCCAGCAGGCAGATCTCCAGCATCGCGAGGCCGACGACCGTGGCCAGGACGGCCAGTTCGGTGGTCGGGAGCCCGTTGTCCGGGTTGTAGTAGCCCAGTTCCTTCTGCTGGGCGATGTACGGCACGTCGGACTCGGCGGGCGGGTCGAGCAGCACGGCGCGGGAGACGACCTGCACGCTCTTCGTGTTGAGCGCCTTGACCATGTTCCACGTGAAACCATCGCCGCCGACCTTGACCAGGTAGGTGTCGGTGGCGACCACTCCGGGGACCCCGGCGGCCTGGAAGGCCTTGTCGAGCGGGGCCAGCAGGGTGCCGGGCGGGGCGAGGATCTCGGTCTTGTTGAGGTCGGACGGCAGCTCGTACGCGCCCACGATCCGGTACCAGGTGTCCGAGCCGCGCGCGCGGAACTCGGAGCCCACGAAGAACCCGCTCTCCTCCAGGAAGGCGGTCGTGGTGACGACCTCGCCCGCTTCCCGGGCCGGCCGGCCGCGCTTCATCTCGATCATGCCGGTGACCAGCGGGCTGGCCGCGTCGATCTCCCGCAGATCGGTTTCCAGCAGGCCGTACTTGGTGCGGATCTTGGTGTGCGCCGTGCTGTCCTTGAGGGACTGGGCTCCCGCCGGGATCGCGGAGGTCAGCAGGTTCGGATTCGGCTCCGATCTGGGGTTGTACTTGTCGTAACCGCCGACGGGCATGGAGTTCCTGCCCTCGACGTCCTGGTAGACGGGCCCGCTGAGCCCCGAGTCCTTCAACCGGGCGTCGGCCGTGCCGATCGCACGGGACACCTTCTGCTCGGGGGAGAGCTGGGCGCTGCGCGTGGTGAGGTCGGCGGCGCTCACGCCGACGATCGGCAGGGCGATCATCGCGAGGACGAGGACGCTGCGGCCCTTGGCGCGCCAGGCGTCGCGGCGGGCGATCCGGATGGCCGCGATCCACGCGTGGTACGAGGACTTCACCGGCCGGCCTGCCCGGAGAGCAGGGAGTCGGCCTGGCTGCGCAGGGTCTCGTCGACCACGCTGCCGTCGCGCAGGAAGACCACGCGGTCCGCCCAGGCGGCGAACCGCGGCTCGTGGGTGACGAGGATTCCGGCGGCGCCCGCGTCGCAGCGCGAGCGCAGCAGGGCGAGGACGGATTCGCCGGTCTCGGAGTCGAGCGCGCCGGTGGGCTCGTCCGCGAGGACCAGGCGGCGGTCGCCGACGAGGGCGCGGGCGATGGCCACGCGCTGCTGCTGGCCGCCGGACATCTCGTCGGGGAAGCGGTCGGCGAGCTGCCCGAGGCCCATCTCCTCCAGGGCGGCCAGGGCCGAGACGCGGGCCTTGCGGGCGGAGGTCCCGTCGAGCTCCCGGGGCAGTGCCACGTTCTCGGCGGCGGTGAGGGCCGGGATCAGGTTGTAGTCCTGGAAGACGTACCCGATGCTGCGGCGGCGCAGCGCGGCCAGCTGCTTGCGGCTCGCCGTGGTGATGTCGGTGCCCTCGACGATGACGTGGCCGCTGGTGGGCGAGTCGAGGCCGCCGGCCAGGGTGAGCAGCGTCGACTTGCCGGAGCCGGAAGGGCCCATGACGGCGACGAGTTCGCCGGGGTACACGGACAGGTCGATGCCGCGCAGGGCGTGCACCTCGGTGGCGCCGCTGCCGTGCGTGCGGACGAGCTTTTCGAGCCGGAGCACGGGCTGTGCGGACGGTGCGGGCGGTATGTGGGGTGCGGTCTGCTGGTCGGGCATGGAGGTCCCCCCTGGGACGGTGGTGGCTTCAGCCCCGCGGGGTGCGGAAGGCGCGGGGCTTCGGTGCGGCGGCGTCGGCGATGCCTGCCGCCTGGGCGGTGGCGCCGGTGTCTGTGGCCTGGGGCGGGTCGGGCTCGGCTCTCCGGTCGGCCGGCAGGGAGAGCCGTACGAGGCGTGATTCGGAGTGGTCGAGCCAGCGGGCCTCGGCCTCGGTCTGGAAGATCAGCTGTTCCAGGACCAGCAGCCAGGCCACGTCGTCGCGTTCGCGCGACTTCCCGCTCTCGATCGCGGCGAGCGCCTGCGCCTTGAGCCGGGTGTAGTCCTGCATCGCTTTGATCGTGGCGTGCCGCTGGGCCTGGATGACGGCGCGGATGTCCACGCCGGGGGCGCCCACGGCCATGGCGAGCTTGATGGACAGCTCGTCACGGGGCGGGTTGGTGCGGTCGACGGGGCGCTCGTACCACTGGTGCAGTTCGGCGCGTCCGGAGTCGGTGATGGCGTAGAGGGTGTGCCCGGCGGTGTCCTCGCCGCCGGGTGCGACGAGGCCGTCGCGTTCCAGGCGGGCGAGGGTGGTGTACACCTGCCCGACGTTGAGCGGCCAGGTGGAGCCGGTGCGGGATTCGAACTCGGTACGCAGCTGAGAGCCGTACCGAGGACCCCTTTCCAGCAGGGCGAGAAGGCCGTGGCGGATCGACATACTCAGTATGTATACCGAGTATGCAGGGCCGCGCAACCATCCTGAGGCGTAGGCCGGAAGGGGGACGGGCGGCCCCGCCTCCCCTCAGGGACGGGGGCGCGGCGGCGTCAGAGGCCCTTGCGCAGCCGCATCCCGAGGTAGCCCAGACCCAGTCCCATCAGGGCGAATCCGGTGCCGAGCGGCAGTATGTGCGCGGCCAGGTCGGCGGCGCGCTCGTTCGGCCCGGTGCCGATCGCGGTGACCACGGGCGGGGGGCTCGGCGGGGGCGGCGGGACCGGCTGCGGGCTGGCCGGCCGGAGGCGCGGGCGCGCCGGGAGGGGGCGGGCGGCGAGCACCGTCTCCGGGTTCGCGGGCTCGGCGGCGGGCCGCCCGGGGCGCTCCCGCCCGACTCCGGCGGCGCTGCCGGCGAGCTCCTCGTACGCCTCGTGCGGTACGTCGGCCACCGGGTCGGTGTCGGGATCGCCGGCGGTCTGCGGCTCGGCGGCGGGAGCCCGGCCGGGCAGGGCCGGGGCGAGGGGCCGGCCGGCCGCGACGAGACCGGCCGGGGACGAGGCGCCGGCGGCCGTGGCGGAGGCGGCGGAGGCGACGGGGGTGGCGGGGGACAGCGCGGCGGCGGCCACTGCGGCCCCGGCCAGCCAGCGCTGCGCGCGGAGGCGTTGAGTCACGGGGAGCCCCTCCCGTCCCGAGCAGCCGAGATGCTGTGCTCAGGTTCACATAATGGGGCAAAACCGGCATCCCGGGCGGCCCATCAGGGTCGCCCGGGATGCCGGGTGTGTCGCGAGGGGACTCGCTCGTGCCGCGAGGAGACCTGCTCGTGCCGCGAAGGGGCCTACTCCGGATTGCCGGTCGACACGGTCAGCGTGTACTCCGTGCCTTCCTTCTCGATCTTGTCCCCGGGCCGCGGGCTCTGGTCCAGCACGGTGTCCTTGCCGTACACGGCCTCGTCCTTGTCGACGATCTTGTACTTGCCGCCGGAGGCCTGGATGCACGCCTTGACCGAGAGCAGGTTCTTGTAGCGCAGGTCGGGCGCCGTGTACTTGGTGGCGTCGCTGTAGTGCTTGCTCGGGTCCTTGCACTTGGCCGCGTCGATCGTGCGCGAGGTGTCCGGACCCTTGAAGCCGGACTTGGCCGAGCCCGAGGCGGACGCGGAGGCCCCGGGCGACGCGGCCGTGTCGCCGGTCGTGCCCTTGTCGCCGTCGCCGTTCATCGAGATCGCCGCGATCAGACCGCCGATGGCCAGCAGAGCCACCACGATCGCGCCGACGACCACCGGCGTGTTCCGCTTGCCACCGCTCCCGCCGGACGGGGCCGTGGAGCTCACCGGGGAGATCGTGAACGGCGGCGGCGTCTGCGGCGCGTACTGCTGCTGGTGCTGCTGGTGCGAGACCGGCTGCTGCTGGGGCGGGTACGCGTACCCGCCCTGCCCGTGCGGCTGCGCCACCGGCGGCGGGGTCTGCGGCGCGTACGGGGACGGCGCCGGGGTCGGCGCGTACGGCTGCTGCACGGACTGGGCCGGCGGCGCCTGGAACCCGGAGTCCACCGGCGGGAACACGGCCGAGCCCACGCCCGCCCCGCTGCCGCCCGTGTGCGCGCCGGGCACGATGACCGGCGCCCCGGTCTGGCCGGCCGACATCACCCGCGCGACCTCGTCGCGCATCGCGGCGGCCGTGGGGAAGCGCTCGTTCGGGTTCTTCTTCAGGGCCCGCGCCACCAGCGCGTCCATCGCCGGGGTGACCGAGCGGTTGACGGAGGACGGAGCGACCGGCTCCTCCTGCACGTGCGCGTACGCGATGGCCAGCGGCGAGTCCGCGTCGAACGGGATCCGGCCCGTCAACAGCTGGAACAGCATGATGCCGACCGAGTACAGATCGGACCGGGCGTCGACCCCGCGCCCCAGCGCCTGCTCGGGCGACAGGTACTGGGGGGTGCCGACGACCATGCCGGTCTGCGTCATCGAGGTGACCCCCGACTGCATGGCGCGGGCGATGCCGAAGTCCATCACCTTGACCAGGCCGCGCTTGGTCATCATCACGTTGCCGGGCTTGATGTCGCGGTGGACCAGGCCCATCTCGTGGCTGACCTCCAGCGCGGCCAGCACGTCGGCCGTCACCTTCAGCGCCTTGTCGGCCGGCATCGCCCCGTACTGGCGGATGTCCGCCTCCAGGACCGAGCCGAGGGGCAGGCCCTCCACGTACTCCATGACGATGTACGGCATCACCGCGGCGTCGCCCGCCCCGGGGCCGCTGAACGTCACTTCGCCTTCGCCGGTGTCGAATACCGAGACGATGTTCGTGTGCGACAGTTTCGCAACAGCCTGCGCCTCACGGCGGAAGCGCTCGCGGAACGACTGCTCCCGGCCGAGATCGCTGTGCAGGGTCTTGATGGCGACCTGCCGGTCGAGCGCCGAGTCGTACGCCAGGTAGACGGACGCCATGCCGCCCGCACCGAGCAAGTCCCTTAGCTGGTAACGGCCACCGGCCAGAGAGCCGCCCGCGTACTGGCCCTGAGTGCCGTCCTGGCTCATGACTGTTGCTTCCCCTCGGGATGTGCCCCAACGCCTCTGGCTGAGCGCATGTGGCTGCCAGTCTGCCGGAGGGCAAGCACACGTCAAGCCAGGTGCCCGTTCCGTGACCACGGGGCCACGGCGCGCCATTGTCCGAACGGCGACCTGTTCCGAGGCTGTAGCGTTCATCGGAGCACCCGAAAAGGACCTACCGCTGAGCGGCGGCCGAGAGAGACGACGGCGAGGACTGATGGCACCCGAACCCGAGGGAAACGGCGCCGGGATGGCCGAGGGTCCTGAGCATTGGGGCGCCGGCGGCCTGGTCGGCGACGGCCGCTACCGGCTCACCCACCGCCTGGGCCGCGGCGGCATGGCGGAGGTGTTCGCCGCCGAGGACGTCCGGCTGGGCCGGACCGTCGCCGTGAAGCTGCTGCGCGCCGACCTGGCGGAGGACCCGGTCTCCAAGGCCCGCTTCACGCGTGAGGCGCAGTCGGTCGCCGGGCTCAACCACCACGCCGTCGTCGCCGTGTACGACTCCGGCGAGGACAAGGTCGGCCCCAATACCGTCCCGTACATCGTCATGGAGCTGGTCGAGGGCCGCACCATCCGCGATCTGCTGATCAGCGCCGAGGCCCCGGGCCCCGAGCAGGCGCTCATCATCACTTCCGGCGTGCTCGAAGCCCTCGCGTACTCGCACCAGCACGGCATCGTGCACCGCGACATCAAGCCCGCCAACGTCATCATCACCGAGACCGGCGCGGTCAAGGTCATGGACTTCGGCATCGCGCGCGCCCTGCACGGCGCCCAGTCGACGATGACCCAGACCGGCATGGTCATGGGCACCCCGCAGTACCTGTCGCCCGAGCAGGCGCTCGGCAAGGCGGTGGACCACCGCTCCGACCTGTACGCGACGGGCTGCCTGCTGTACGAACTGCTCGCGCTGCGGCCCCCGTTCACCGGTGAGACCCCGCTGTCGGTGGTCTACCAGCACGTGCAGGACGCGCCGGTTCCGCCCTCGCAGCTGCCGGAGGGCCACCACATCCCGCAGGAACTCGACGGGCTCGTCATGCGCTCCCTCGCCAAGGACCCGGACGACCGGTTCCAGAGCGCCGAGGAGATGCGCGGGCTGGTCCAGTACGCGCTCCAGATGCTGCACGACCAGGGTGCGAACACGGGCACCTGGAACACCGGTCCGGTCACCATGGCCCTGCCGCACGGGCGCGGCGGGGCGGCGCAGACCACGGCGATGCCGATGGGCCAGACCGGCGGGCAGCAGCCGTACGCGGCGCACGCCACGACCTCGCAGTTCCAGCAGCCGATGGTGCCGCCGCTGAACCCGGACGACGGCACGGCCTTCCCCGGCGGGGGCGGGTACGACAACCGCGGCCACGGCGGCGGGCAGGGCGGCCACGACGGGTACGACGGCTACGACGACCGCGGCGGCAGCCGCTGGAAGCTGTGGCTGTTCGCGGTGCTGGCGATCGTCGCGATCGCGGGCGGCGTGGCGTACGCCGTCAACTCGGGGTCGGGCAAGAACAAGGACGACAGCACTCCGCCCGCCGTCCAGAGCTCTTCGAGCGGCCAGTCGAGCGCCCCGTCCGAGCAGCAGAGCCTGCCCTCGCAGGAGACTCCGTCGACGCGTTCGTCGGAGGACCACGTGTCGACGTCGCCGAGCCGCAGCAAGTTCACGCCGAGCACCAGCCCGTCCACGTCCCCCTCGACGAGCCCGTCGACCTCGCCGTCGACCAGTCCGTCGAAGCCCACGTCGAAGCCGTCCTCGTCGCCGTCGAAGAGCGTGAGTCCGCCGGTGGACCCGCCGAATAACCCTCTGGAAGACCAGTAGGGGAATTCGCAGCTCAGAGGGCGTGCTGGTACTCCCTGTCCGGATTTCCGGCCAGGGAGTGCACGGTGACGAACTGGGGCTCGATGCGCATGTAGACGGGGTCGAAGACCGCGCCGTCCACGAAATGCGGAACCGGTCCGAACAGTTCCAGTTCCCGGGTGGTCGGCTCGACGGTCTGGGCCGTTCCGGTGAACTGCACCGACCACAGGCGGGGGTCCGCCGAATTGAAGTTGTCCGCGCCGTAGGCCACCACGCTGCCGTTGCACGCCTGGTGGTAGCCGAAGCCCGCGTGCATTCTCAGCACGACGTTGCCGTCCACCACGATGTGGCGGGCGAGGGCGAGGAAGGGCAGCGCGCGCATGCTGGTGGCCACCCTGCCGTACGGCACCCGGCGCAGCAGTTCGATGGCGTGGAGTTCCTCCGGAGACATGGGTCTACTCTCCGGTACGGATGCCTCGGCCGAAAAGAGGAGGCCGCCCCGATGATCGGGGACGTTGGTCCCGAGTGAACGGCGTGAACGCCGTGAAGCGTGAACGCCGTGAACGCCGTGGACGGAGCGAACGGACCTCAGGCGCGCCGCTCGGCCTGCAGCCGGGCCACGTACGCCGCGGCCTGGGAGCGGCGCTCCATGCCCAGCTTGGACAGCAGGCTGGAGACGTAGTTCTTGATGGTCTTCTCGGCCAGGTGCAGCCGCTCGCCGATGACGCGGTTGGTCAGGCCCTCGCCGATCAGGTCGAGGATCTTCCGCTCCTGCTCGGTGAGGTTGGCCAGGCGGTCGTCGCCCTTGCCGTTCTTGCCGTCGCGCAGCCGCTCCAGCACCCGCGCCGTGGCGACCGGGTCCAGCAGCGACTTGCCGGCCGCGACGTCCCGTACGGCGCTGAGCAGCTCATTGCCGCGGATCGCCTTGAGCACGTAACCGGAGGCTCCGGCCATGATCGCGTCGAAGAGGGCCTCGTCGTCGGCGAACGAGGTCAGCATCAGGCACTTGATGTCCTCGTCCTGCGAGCGGACCTCGCGGCAGACCTCCACACCGCTGCCGTCCGGCAGGCGCACGTCGAGCACGGCCACGTCGGGCCGGGTGGCGGGGATGCGGACCAGCGCGTCCGCGGCGGTGCCTGCCTCGCCGACGATCTCGATGTCGTCTTCGACCGAAAGGAGCTCATGGACACCCCGACGTACCACTTCGTGGTCGTCCAGGAGGAATACCTTGATTTTTCCGTCTTCGCGCACGAACTCAGTTTCACACACTCACCCCTTCCCTGCGGTCGTTACCCGGGATAACGTGCCGTTGTTCCGGCCCCCTGCAAGGCTGTGACCAGTGGTTGTTCCCCGCCCTGCCGATTTACTTGGAAATCCAAGCAAAAACGCA
Organism: Streptomyces sp. NRRL S-244; assembly: GCF_000717915.1. GTDB lineage: Bacteria > Actinomycetota > Actinomycetes > Streptomycetales > Streptomycetaceae > Streptomyces. Next base: position 288,194 of record NZ_JOCX01000001.1, on the reverse strand, counting down.
GGTCAAGTGGGGTTTCGCAGTTATGCGGCGCACTGGGTAACGTGCATTGCGCAGGGCACTTGCCGGGGCACCTGTCACGCCCGAATCCGTACATGACGCGCACCCACCCTTGTGCGCTGGTACGGATCCGGGTGAGCCGCACTGGACCCCGGAGAACCCGGGAGCCGGACCGACGGAGGAGCAACACGTGACCGTGGAGAGCACTGCCGCGCGCAAGCCGCGACGCAGCAGCGGCACCAAGCGGGCGGCAGGCGCGGCGAGCGCCGCCAAGGCCCCCGCTGCCAAGGCTGCCGCCACCGCGCAGAACGCCGAGCCCCAGCTCGTACAGCTGCTGACGCCCGAGGGTGAACGGGTCAGCGCAGCGGACAATCCCGACGCCGCGGAGTTCCTCTCCTTCGTCGAGGACATCACCACCGAGGACCTGCGCGGGCTCTACCGCGACATGGTCCTGACCCGCCGCTTCGACGGCGAGGCGACCGCCCTCCAGCGCCAGGGCGAGCTGGGCCTGTGGGCCTCGCTGCTCGGCCAGGAGGCCGCCCAGATCGGCTCCGGCCGCGCGCTGCGCGACGACGACTACGTGTTCCCCACGTACCGCGAGCACGGTGTGGCCTGGTGCCGCGGCGTCGACCCGACGAACCTGCTCGGCATGTTCCGCGGCGTGAACCACGGCGGCTGGGACCCGAACACCAACAACTTCCACCTGTACACGATCGTCATCGGCTCGCAGACGCTGCACGCGACCGGTTACGCGATGGGCGTGGCCAAGGACGGCGCGGACTCCGCGGTCATCGCCTACTTCGGCGACGGCGCGTCCAGCCAGGGTGACGTCGCCGAGGCGTTCACCTTCTCGGCCGTCTACAACTCCCCCGTGGTGTTCTTCTGCCAGAACAACCAGTGGGCGATCTCCGAGCCGACCGAGCGCCAGATGCGCGTGCCGCTGTACCAGCGCGCCCAGGGCTTCGGCTTCCCGGGCGTCCGCGTGGACGGCAACGACGTCCTGGCCTGCCTCGCGGTCACCCGCTGGGCGCTGGCGCGGGCCCGCGCGGGCGAGGGTCCGACCCTGGTCGAGGCGTTCACGTACCGCATGGGCGCGCACACCACCTCCGACGACCCGACGAAGTACCGGCGGGACGAGGAGACGCAGGCCTGGGAGGCGAAGGACCCGATCCTGCGCCTGAAGACGTACCTGCTGGCGAGCGGCGGGGCCGACGAGGCCTTCTTCGAGGCCCTGGAGGTCGAGAGCGAGGCGCTGGGCAAGCGGGTGCGCGAGGTCGTGCGCGCCATGCCCGACCCCGACACCATGGCGATCTTCGAGAACGTCTACGCGGACGGGCACGCGCTCGTCGACGAGGAGCGCGCCCAGTTCGCCGCGTACCTCGCTTCCTTCGAGTCGGCCGAGGAGGGCAACTGATGGCTGTCGAGAAGATGTCGATCGCGAAGGCGCTCAACGAGTCCCTGCGCAAGGCCCTGGAGCAGGACCCGAAGGTCCTGATCATGGGCGAGGACGTCGGCAAGCTGGGCGGTGTCTTCCGGATCACCGACGGCCTGCAGAAGGACTTCGGCGAGGAGCGGGTCATCGACACCCCGCTCGCCGAGTCGGGCATCGTCGGCACGGCGATCGGCCTGGCGCTGCGCGGCTACCGGCCCGTGGTGGAGATCCAGTTCGACGGGTTCGTCTTCCCCGCGTACGACCAGATCGTCACGCAGCTCGCGAAGATGCACGCGCGGGCGCTGGGCAAGGTCAAGATGCCGGTCGTCGTGCGCATCCCGTACGCGGGCGGCATCGGCGCGGTGGAGCACCACTCGGAGTCCCCCGAGGCGCTGTTCGCGCACGTCCCGGGCCTGAAGGTGGTCTCGCCCTCGAACGCGAGCGACGCGTACTGGATGCTCCAGCAGGCGATCCTCAGCGACGACCCGGTGATCTTCTTCGAGCCGAAGCGGCGCTACTGGGACAAGGGCGAGGTCGACACCGACGCGATCCCGGACGCCCTGCACGCGGCGCGGGTGACGCGGGAGGGCTCGGACCTCACCCTCGCCGCGTACGGCCCGATGGTGAAGGTCTGCCTGGAGGCGGCGGCCGCGGCGGCCGAGGAGGGCAAGTCGGTGGAGGTCGTGGACCTGCGCTCGATGTCCCCGATCGACTTCGACGGGCTGCAGGCCTCGGTGGAGAAGACCCGCCGGCTCGTGGTCGTCCACGAGGCCCCGGTCTTCCTGGGCACGGGCGCGGAGATCGCCGCTCGCATCACGGAGCGGTGCTTCTACCACCTGGAGGCGCCGGTGCTGCGCGTGGGCGGATTCCACGCCCCGTACCCGCCGGCCCGCCTGGAGGACGAGTACCTGCCGGGCCTGGACAGGGTGCTCGACGCCGTCGACCGCTCGCTTGCGTACTGAGGAGAGCGTTCCCGTGACGATCCGCGAATTCAAGATGCCCGATGTGGGCGAGGGCCTCACCGAGGCCGAGATCCTCAAGTGGTACGTCCAGCCGGGTGACACGGTCACCGACGGTCAGGTCGTCTGCGAGGTCGAGACGGCGAAGGCGGCCGTGGAGCTGCCGATCCCGTTCGACGGTGTCGTGCACGCGCTGCTGTTCGAGGAGGGCACCACGGTCGATGTCGGCCAGGTGATCATCTCGGTGCAGACGGGTGCGGCGGAGGCCCCCGCGGCTGCCGCTGTTGTCGAGGCCCCTGTCGCTGCTGCGGCTCCGGCGTCGGCTCCGGCTCCGGCCGAGGCCGCCGAGGAGCCGGCCGCCGCGGCCCGCCAGCCCGTCCTGGTCGGCTACGGGGTCTCCCAGGCCTCGACGAAGCGCCGCCCGCGCAAGGCCGTGCCGGGCGCGGCGGCCGCGCAGAACGGCACCGCCGCGGTGGCCCTGCCGGCCGTACCGGCCCAGCCGGAGGCGGCTCCGGCCGCCGCCGGGCTGAACGGCAGCGGCAGCGGCCACGCCGTCGGGGAGCGCCCGCTGGCGAAGCCGCCGGTGCGCAAGCTCGCCAAGGACCTCGGCATCGACCTGGCCTCCGTGGTGCCCACGGGGGAGGGCGGGGTCGTGACCCGCGAGGACGTGCACGCCGCCGCCGCGGCCGCGATCACCCCGCAGGCGGCGCCCGCGCCGGCTCCGGCCGTATCGGTGCCCGTCCAGCCGGCGGCAACGGCGGCAACGGGTCTCCCGGAGGCCCGGGAGACCCGTATCCCGGTCAAGGGCGTCCGCAAGGTCACCGCCCAGGCGATGGTCGGCTCCGCGTTCACCGCGCCGCACGTCACCGAGTTCATCACCTTCGACGTGACCCGCACGATGAAGCTGGTCCAGGAGCTCAAGGCCGACCCGGACCTCGCCGGTCTGCGGATCAACCCGCTGCTGCTCATCGCCAAGGCGGTGCTGGTCGCCATCCGCCGCAACCCGGACGTCAACGCGTCCTGGGACGAGGCGGCCCAGGAGATCGTGCTCAAGCACTACGTCAACCTGGGCATCGCGGCGGCCACCCCGCGGGGTCTGATCGTCCCGAACATCAAGGACGCGCACACCAAGACCCTCGGCGAGCTGTCGACGGCCCTGTCCGAGCTGGTCGGCACGGCCCGCGACGGCAAGACCTCCCCGGCCGACATGCAGAACGGCACCATCACCATCACCAACGTCGGCGTCTTCGGCGTCGACACCGGTACGCCCATCCTGAACCCCGGCGAGTCCGCGATCCTCGCGGTCGGCGCGATCAAGCTCCAGCCGTGGGTCCACAAGGGCAAGGTGAAGCCGCGCCACGTCACCACCCTGGCGCTGTCGTTCGACCACCGCCTCATCGACGGAGAGCTCGGCTCGAAGTTCCTGGCGGACATCGCGGCCGTCCTGGAACACCCGCGCCGCCTCGTCACCTGGTCGTAGCGCACCCGGCCACCGTCCGGCACCCGAAGTCCCCCTCGCCACCGCACCGCGAGGGGGGCTTCGGCGTGTGGAAAGCATTGGTGGGATGACGGACCGCGAGTGATGATCATCCATATGAGATTCCGCGCTGCCACCGCAGACCCCGCCGACATCGACCGTGCCCTCGCCTACCCGGCCGACTGCCCCGTCGAGGCCCTGTCCGCCGAGAAGATCCGCGAGGAGCTCGCCGCGAACCAGTTCCGGCCCGAGTGGATCTGGTTCGCCGAGGACGAAGACGGCGAGGTCCTGGGCCGCGCGCTGTGGTGGGGCCGCGCCGACAGCGAGCGGCCCCTCGCGCTCGACTGCCTCCAGATACGGGGCTCCGTCGCCGACCCGGCCGCACTCGCCGCCGGGCTGCTCGCCGCCGGGCACGCGGCCTTCGGGAACCTCCCGCTCTACAACGTCTCGCTGCCCGGCGACTGGCGGACCCGCCCCGAGCTCGTCGACGCCGTCGCCTGGCGCCAGAAGGCCGCGTACGAGGCGGGCCTGACCCGGGAGATCGAGCGGCTGCGCTACGAGTGGACCCCGGCCGCGGGGACCGCCGAGCCCACCGGGCGGCTCGTCTTCCGCGACGGCACCGACGAGGAGTTCCTCGACGCCTTCACCCGCCTCTCGGCCGGCAGCCTGGACCTGCACACGCAGAACGAGCTCCGCTCGATGGACGCCGGGCAACTGGCCCGCGAGGACATCGAGTTCTACCTCGACTGCCCCGGCGAGCGCTCCTGGTGGCGGCTGGCCCACCTCCCGGACGGCACCCTCGCGGGCCTGGCCATCCCCTCCGCGACCCCGTACCACCGCAACGTCGGGTACCTGGGCGTCGTCCCGGAGCAGCGCGGCCGCGGCCTGATCGACGAGGTGCTGGCGGAGATCACCCGCTTCCACGCCGCCGCCGGAGCCGAGCGCATCACCGCGACCACGGACACCGTCAACACCCCCATGGCCGCCGCGTTCGACCGCGCCGGCTACGAGGTCACGGAGATCCGGCTCGTCCTGGAGCCGCCCGCCTAGCCATGGGCTGGGAACGGTTCGTCGCCAACGGCGCGGTCATCGCGCCGTACTACGACGAGGCGCCCGAGCTGACCGGCGTCCGGCTGCGGTCGTGGCGGTGGCCGGCGGGTCGCGCTCCGAGGGGCGCTCTGACACCGGCAGGGGGTAGCCTCCCGGCCGGGGAAGGGGGGCCGGGAGTGGCCATCGCCGAGTTGCAGGTGTACTCCGTCGAGGAGGCCGACGTCACGGGCGGAGTGTGCGTGGTCCGCTGCCTCGGCGGGGTCGCGCGCGCCGGACAGGTCTACGCCGTCGGGGAACTGCGGCTCGGGCTGCGGCGGATCGAGCGGTACGGGCGCACCGTGGCCTTCTTCGACGCCGGGCACGTGGCCAAGGTCCACCTCACCGGCGCCCTGGTCGCGCTGCTCGCCCGGGGCCAGGTGCTGACCGCCGTCCCGCCCGGCGGGCACGCGCTGGAGGACATCGAGGCCTGGCTGGCCACCGACCCGCCGCTGCTGGACGAGCCGCATCCGCTGACCCTGCGGACGCTGGCCGTGGGCCGGATGCAGGGGGACTGGCTGCCCGAGGAGACCCGGCTGCGCTGGGGCGGGGTGGCACTGGCCGCGACGCACCGCAAGGCGGACTGGGAGGGCTCGCACGCGCTGGACCGGGCGGTCGAGGTGGCAGCCGTACGGGGCTACCTGATCGGGCAGTTCGGCCCGGGCCGCGGCGGCGACCCGGCGGTCTTGTGCCGGGACGCGTTGGCGCTGATCGACCTGACCCCGGCGGAGGCGGCCGCGGAGGCCCGCACCTGGCGCGACCTGCCGCGACCCCGCATCCAGCACCTGCGGCGCATCAAGCTCCTGCTGCCGTGGATGGCCCTCGTACGGCCCCACCTCGCGGACGGCGACCCGCTCGCGGCGGCGGTCGACGCCTGGTCGGAGGTCCGCCCGCAGCTGCCGTGACCGCGGCCGGGAAAGCGGCTATCCGGCCTTGGTCGCGTTGCCGAGCACCTTGGTCGGGGTGATGCGCACGACGAGGCGGACGTTCTCGGCCGGGGCCTCGGCGTACTCCTTGCCGGCGCCCGGCCCGAGGTACTGCTCCGAGATGCGGATGGCGACCTCGCGGCCCGTGTCCTCGGTGAGGGTGGCGGTGCCGCGGATCTCCACGTACATGAAGGGGTTGGCGGTGTCGAAGACGGTCAGCCCGACGCGCGCGTCACGGGCGATGTTCCGCTGCTTGCGGCGCCCCTGCTCGGTGGAGATCAGCACGTCGGCGCCGTCCCGGGTCACCCAGACCACCGAACTCTGCGGACCACCGTCGGGGTTGAGGGTCGTGAGCACCGCCGGGTGCGGGGAGTCGAGCAGCTTGCGTACCGAGTCGTTCAGCACAATGGTCATGCGGGCGAGGCTAGTTGGGGCATTCCGACCCCGTCCAAGGATTCGCCGCTACTGGGGAAAGTCGGGGAAGGCGGCCGCTTTCCCTAGTCCCAGGGGATGTTGAGCCAGGGACTGCCCGGATCGGTCATCAGCGCCTGGTGGGTGGCGGCCATGTCGGTGTACCAGTGCCCGTACTCCTCCTCGTCGAACTGGAGGCAGCGTCCCAGGATGAAGCCGGCGGAGAGGTCCTCCCAGGAGCGGTAGGCGAGCCGGCAGACCCTCCCGGCCCTCACGACGGCGTCCTCGGCTTCCTGGAGCGTGCACAAGCGGGCGCCCAGGCCCCAGCGGGCCATCTGGGAGGCGCGCCCGTAGTCCCATGCCTCGACGGAGCGGACGAACCTGCCCTCGCTGAGGATCCCGTCGGCGCGGAAGCGCTGCTCGTAGCGCGTGATGCGGCCGATGACCCGCTGCACGCCGGCGACCTCCCCTTCCACCTCGGCTGCGGAGCGGGGCCGGGCGACGGTGACGCCTTCGGGGGTGATCCGGGGCTCGGCCGCCCGTTCGGCGTTGGCCCGGAGGGTTGCCTCGGCGGCGTGCCGCCAGTGCTCGATGTCCACCGGCCCGGCGAACTCCTTGGCGAGGGCCGTCCGGATCCGGAGGGTGAACTCCCATACCGCGCTGACCATGTCCGCCGTCAGCAGTCGCTCGGTGCTGACCAGCCATTCCTCGCGCGTGGTGATGCCCCAGTACTCCTTGAGCTTCTCGCGCTCCTTCTTGTAACCCTCGCCGTGGTAGCCCAAGGCGTTCCAGAACAGGCCGTTGCGTACGGAGAGGTGCGCCCCGCAGGCGAGCCCGAACGCGGCGGGGCCGCGCAGCGGTCCCCCGACGTGGAGGCCGTGGACCTTGTTCTGCTCCAGGCCGTACGTGGGGGCCCGGTCCCAGTGGGCGTTCCAGACGGCGCGGTCGCCGGGGGCTGCGGGCAGGAAGGCCTCGCAGGGGCTGCCGGGGTTGATGGCCAGGTACGGAGGGTCGCCCGGCTCGAAATTGGCGGCGAACCAGGCGAGGCTCTGGCGGGAGAAGACCCCGTCGGCGGTGGGGGCGGGCAGCATGCCCGCCGTGTACGCCACGTAGCAACGGGCGCGGACCTGCGGGAAGTACGCGGGTTCGAGCAGCACCGAGGTGGGGTGCGCGTCCACGTAGCCGCGGGCCATGGGTACGAACAGCCAGGCGCCGGCCAGGGCGTCGAAGTAGGCGGGCCAGTCGTTCCTGAGCTTGGCTTCGTACAGCTCTCGTTCTATGACGCTCGGCGCGATCCAGGTCCCCATACGGGAAACCCTAACGGGGCCCTCCGACGCCGAACTCGCCCCATGCGGCCTCGAGCGCACGCTGTGATCTTCCTGCGGGATGGTTGCTGAGAGTGATGGTGTCACGAGGGTGCAGCACTGCTGGCAGAGCTGAAAGGGGAAGCCATTCATGCAGGTGGCGGCCGTGGGGGCGGTGGATCGGGGCAGGTTTCGGGGATCCGAGGGCCGGTTTCCGGTTGCCGAATGTGACCGGGTGGCGGTGAGTGGACAGGGGCACACCCGATGCCCCGCCACTCTGAACAGGAGAGAGAACTTGCACCGCATCACCCGCTACACCCTCCCCGCCGCCCTGTGCGTGACGCTGCTGTCCGTTTCCCCCGCTCTGGCCGGTGCGGCCGTCGCCCCGGCGAAGCCGTCGGCGCCGGTGGCGAAGAAGGCCATCCCCGGTGCCGAGGCGCTGACCGCGCAGGTGGCTTCCCTGGGGTCCGCCGGCAGCCTGATCACGCCTGTCACGAACTTCCTCGGGGAGGTCCTGAGGTCGCCGGACGGAAAGCTCCCGGAGGCGGACCTGGCCGCGCACAGGCAGAAGATCGACGCGGCGCTCGCCGGCCTGAAGCAGACCTTCGCGGCGGCCGCCCCGGCTGCCCCCGCGGCCCCCGCCGTGCCGGAGGCCGTGGCCAAGCCCCCGGCGAACGCTCCGATGACCCCGGTGGTCCTGCCGAAGCCGCCCGCGGACGAACCCCCGGCCGAGGTGGCGAAGCCGCCGGCGGACGCCGCGAAGCCGCCGGTGGAGGCTGCGAAGCCGCCGGTGGAGGCTGCGAAGCCGCCGGTGGAGGCTGCGAAGCCGCCGGTGGAGGCTGCGAAGCCGCCGGTGGACGCCGCGAAGCCGCCCGTTGAGGCTGCGAAGCCGCCGGTGGACGCCGCGAAGCCGCCCGTTGAGGCTGCCAAGCCGCCCGTGGAAGCGGCCAAGCCGCCCGTCGAGGCCGCGAAGCCGCCGGTTGAGGCCGCGAAGCCGCCCGTGGAGGCCGCGAAGCCGCCTGTGGAGGCTGCGAAGCCGCCCGTGGAGGCTGCGAAGCCGCCCGTTGAGGCCGCCAAGCCGCCGGTGGAAGCGGCCAAGCCGCCCGTCGAGGCCGCGAAGCCGCCGGTTGAGGCCGCGAAGCCGCCCGTGGAGGCTGCGAAGCCGCCCGTTGAGGCTGCCAAGCCGCCCGTGGAGGTGGCCAAGCCCCCGCTCGACGCCGCCAAGCAGCCGGCCGAAGCGGCCAAGCCGCCCGCCGCCGTCGCGCAGCCCGTCACGCTCCCGGCCGTCGCCCCGGTCGTCGCCGCGAAGCCCAAGGCCGTGGATCCCGCCCGCGTGGACGCCGTCATCGCCGCCGTCGACCACCTCAAGGCTTCCGTCGACGAAGTCGCCAAGGCGGCCGGTCCCAACGGCCGCGCCACCGACGCCAGGACCAAGGCCAACGACGTCGTGAACGACCTCGGCGCCACCGTGGTCGCCCTGTTCACCGGCCTCGGCATGCCCGGCATGCCGGCCGCTGCCGCCCCCGCCCCGGCGGAGTAGGCCCCACCCGCCCCACCCCCGCCCCCGGCGTCCCTGCGACGCCGGGGGCGGACGGGCGCCTCGTACGACCCCCCGTGCGACCGCGCGACCGTGCAGACACCCTTGACGCGCCCCGCCGCCCGATGGACGCTCCCGGGTCTCGCATACGAACGGTGTCAGCTGGGGGGCCGGTCATGCCGGAGCAGTCTGTCCAGACGGTGGGGGAGCTACGCGCGCAGCTCGTATCGCGGCGAGCGCGCTGGTCCGTCATCGAACATCTCGCCGACGAGGAGCCCGTACCCCGGCCCTCCCTCGGCCTGGAACCGGGTACGAACCTCACGCCCGCCGAGCAGATCGGCGCCATCGACCTGCGGGCCCTCATCGGCCACGAGAGCGCCAATCCGCATCTCACCCGCCGCCGCGCCGCCCACGGCCTGCTGCCCGACACGCCGCCGGCGGGACCCGGGGCCCGCCCGGCCGCCGTCGACTGGCGCACCCGCTGGGGCTGGCCCTGGATCACCAAGGTCAAGGACCAGGACCCGTGCGGCTCCTGCTGGGCCTTCGGGGCCGCGGGCCTCGTCGAGTCCATGGCCCGCATCGAGCACAACGTCTGGGCGAAGCGCTCAGAGGGGGACGTCCACGACGGTCTGAAGTTCACCTGCGGCCAGGGCTCCAACCCCGAGACCGCCCTCGACTGGGTCAAGGACAACGGCGGCCTCGCCGATCCCGACTGCTGGCCCTACTCCCCGCCCCCGCCGACCGTCCCGGCCGACCGCCGCGACGCCTGGCGCGCCGAGTACACGCCCAGCTGGGACCGGTCCGGCCGGACCGTCCGGATCACCGACTACGTCCGCCTCGGCGACGTCGGGCAGCAGAAGGTCTGGCTCGACACCGTCGGCCCGCTCACCGCCTGCTTCGACGTGTACGACGACTTCTTCGGCCTCGGCTCCGGCGTCTACCACCGCACGAGCGAGCGTCTCGCGGGCGGCCACTGCGTGCTGATCGTCGGCTACGACGACGCCGCGGGCTGCTGGCTGTTCAAGAACTCCTGGGGTACGGGCTACCACGTCGGCGGGTACGGGCGCATCGCCTACGGCGAGGTCAACATCGACTACTGGGCCAAGTGCGGCCTGCGCGGCACCAACATCGACCCGTGGAGCAAGCGCCGCCTGCACGCCGGCAACGTCTACGAGAGCGGCAACGGCCGCGCCCACCGCAACTTCGAGCTGTGCGCCACCACCGGCGGCGGCCGCCTCCAGCACTGGTGGCGCGAGGGCGACGCCCCCTTCCCGTGGGCCCGCTCCCGGTCGTACGCGAACGACGCCTCCGGCCAGCCCGCCTTCACCGGGACCACGTACAACCGGAACATGGAGTCCCTGCACGTGACCACCGGTGGCCGGCTGCGCCACTGGTACTACGAGCAGTCCGCCGGCGTCTGGCGCGACGGCGGCGCCTTCGGGCCGGGCGACGCCGCGATCGGTTCGACCCCGGCGTTCATCCAGAGCGACTACGGCAAGCCGGGCAACTTCGAGGCGGTCGTCCGCACGGCCGACGGCCGTCTGAACCACTGGTGGCGGATCAACGGCGCCCCCTGGACCTGGAACGACGGCGGCCGCTTCGCCTCCGCCATCGCCCACTTCGGGCCCGCCCTGATCCAGACCCGCAGCCGCCACCTGGACCTCGTCGCCACCCGTACGGACGGCCGGATGCAGCTGTGGTGGCGCGACGACCCGAACGGCTTCGCCTGGCGCCCCGGCGAGGTCTTCGGCAGCGCGATCACCTCCGCGCCCTGCCTGATCGAGGCCCAGTACGGGGCGGCCGACGAGGACACCGCCGGGAACTACGAGCTCTGCGCGGTCGGCGCCGACGGGCGCGTCGAGCACTGGTGGCGCGGCAACGCCTCCGGCTCCGCCTGGAGCCGCGGCGCCGTCTTCGGCCACGACGCGCTCGCCGTCACCGGGATGCTCCAGGGCAGTTTCGGGTTCAACCTGGAGGTCATCGTCCTGCGCACGGACCGGCAGCTGCAGCACTACTGGCGTGACGGGGCGGGCTGGCACGAGGGGCCGGTGATCGGCCCCGCCTGAGCCGGGAGGTCTTCGCGGGTGGAGATACGCCAGATCGCCCTCGGCGCCGGTGAGTCGTACGAGCTGCGGCTCACCGGGCGCGGGGCGCGCGGGTACGTGTGGACCTGGCAGGTCACCGGGGACGCGGACGCCGTCTCCGTCAGCGATGTGAGCGAGTCCCCGCCGCCCGCGGAGGTCCTGCCCGGCGCCCCGCTGGAGCGGACGTACGTCGTCCGGGGCCGCTGCCCGGGCGGGCGGGCCCGGATCCGCTTCGCGCAGATCCGGCCGCCGTATCCGCAGGAGGCCCCGTACGACGAGTTCGTCCTGGAGGTGGAGGTGGAGGTCACGGGCGCTGCTCAAGGGGCCCACGGGGGTTACGAGGGCTGAGCGCCCAGTGCTGTACGGCCTCCAGCGGGCCCCGCTCGAAGCGGCGCAGCCAGAGCCGCGACGCGGCGGCCAGGACGAGGCCGACCCCCGCCCACAGGCCCATCACCCACCAGGGCCCGGTCCCGCCCAGCCGGTCGGCGAGCCCGAGCCCGATGCCGTAGCAGAGCAGCATGCAGAGCAGGTTCTGGCCGACGTAGCAGGACAGGGCGGTGCGCCCGACGGAGCCGAGCGCGCCGGCCCCCGGGACCCGGAAGCGGTCCAGGGCGCAGCCGATCAGGCCGATGTACCCGACGGCGATCAGCGGGGCGATCCCGTAGCGCCCCAGGACGAAGAAGTCGGGGCCGCCCAGGGCGGCGGCGGTGCCCAGCGGCAGCCCGAGGCCGAGCCCCCACCCGGCCATCCGGACCCGGATCCGGCGCCCGTCGGCGCTCGCCGCGAAGGCCCCGGCGCGATGCAGCCGGACCCCGAGGAGGAAGAGGAAGACCAGCAGCCCGAAGGAGAAGACGGGCTCGACGCGCAGCGCGGGGGCGTGGCCGAGCCGGAAGGCGATCTGGTCGAGGTAGCCGCCCTCGGCGTACAGCCGGACGGCCGCCGCACCGGGGCCCGCGGGAGGCCCGGATTCAGGGCGGGCCAGGCTCCCGAGCGTGACGAGGCCGATCAGGGCCAGGTGCAGCCCGCCCGCGGTCCACATCGCGGCCCGCCGCACCCTCTCGGAGCGGGCCAGCAGCCAGGCCACGAGCAGGGCGGTGACGGCGTACCCCATCAGCACGTCCCAGGCGAAGACCAGGACGAAGTGGACGGTCCCCTCCAGGAAGAGGAACGCGGCCCGCCGCGGGTAGCGCCCTGGCCAGGGCTCGCCGCGGCGCGCGGCGGAGTCGTACTGGATGGCCAGGCCCACCCCGAACAGGATCGTCAGCAGGGACAGGAACTTCCCGTCGGCGAGGAAGCGGAAGACGCTCTCGGCGAGGTGCGCGGCGGAGGGGTCGGCGAGCGGGTCGGGCGGGTTCAGGCCGCCCTGGAGCACGCCCCACTCGGAGCCGGGGGACGCGAAGATCCAGACGTTGGTCATGAGCGTGCCGAGGATGGCGGCGCCGCGCAGGACGTCGAGGAGGGGCAGCCGGGTCGCGGTCACATCGGGGGCGGAGAGGGTCGTGTGGGCCATGACCCCAGCGTCCCGGCGCGCGGGGCCCGTTACGTCCTGCGGCCGGACGAAGCCCGGGTACACCCTTCGATGCAGCGGTGCGCGGCGGCTGTCCACATCCCGGACGGGGCGACCGGTGCACCCTTCATGTATCTATCCTGTGCGCATGCCGCCAGCCGCACCCCCCGTCCAAGCCGCCGCCACCGCCGCCGAGCGCGTGTACCGACACGTGAAGCAGGCCGTGCTGGTGGACCGCCGCTACGAGGGCGGCACCCTCCTCACGGAGGGCGAACTCGCCGACGCCGTCGGGGTGTCCCGTACGCCGGTCCGCGAGGCGCTGCTGCGGCTGGAGACCGAGGGGCTGCTGAAGCTGTACCCGAAGAAGGGCGCGCTGGTGCTGCCGGTCTCCGCGCAGGAGATCGCCGACGTCATAGAAACCCGGCTGCTGGTCGAGGAGTTCACCGTGCGCAGGGCCGTGCCGGCGCCGCCGGGCCTGCTGGAGCGGCTCGCCGGACTGCTGGAGGAGCAGCGCCGGCACGCCGCCGAGGGGGACCTCGCGGCGATGATGGCCGCCGACCGGGGCTTCCACGCCGAGATCGTGCGCAGCGCCGGCAACCAGATCCTGAGCCGGCTGTACGACCAGCTCCGCGACCGGCAGCTGCGGATGGGCGTGGCCCTGCTGCACGCGCACCCCGAGAGGGTGGAGCGGTCGCTGGCCGAGCACGCGGAGATCCTGCGGGCGCTGCGCGCCGGGGACGCGGAGACGGCGGCCGCGGCCGTACGGGGCCACGTGGGCCGGGTCGAGGCACTGGTGCGGGGGACGGGCCGGTGAGCGGGAACGGCGGCAACGGCGGTAACGGGGGCGGCGGAGTCAACGGCGTCAACGGCGTCAACGGCGTCTTCCGGGACCCGCCCGGCGGCCGGAAGGCGGTGGCCGTCTGGTCCATCGGCGTCGCCGTCTACTTCGTCGCGGTGATCTTCCGTACGAGCCTGGGCGTGGCCGGACTGGAGGCGGCGGACCGCTTCCACGTCAACGCCTCGGCGCTCTCGACCTTCTCCATCCTCCAACTCCTGGTGTACGCGGGCATGCAGGTGCCGGTGGGGCTGATGGTGGACCGGTTCGGCACCAAGAAGGTGCTGACGCTGGGCGCGGTCCTGTTCACGGCCGGCCAGATCGGCTTCGCGCTCTCGCCCTCGTACGGGATGGCCCTCGCGGCCCGCGCCCTGCTGGGCTGCGGCGACGCGATGACCTTCATATCCGTCCTGCGGCTGGGCACCCGGTGGTTCCCGGCCCGGCGCGGCCCGCTGATGGCGCAGCTGGCGGGGCTGGTCGGCATGGCCGGCAACCTGGTCTCCACGCTGGTGCTGGCCCCCGTCCTGCACGGGGTCGGCTGGGTCCAGGCGTTCGCGGGCAGCGCGGTGGCCGGCGTGGCGGTCCTGATCCCCCTGACGCTCTTCCTCCGGGACCACCCGGAAGGCCACGAACCGCCCTCGGCGGGGGGCGCGGGCCAGGGCTTCGTACGCCGCCAGATCCGGGACTCCTGGAAGGAACCCGGCACCCGCCTGGGCCTGTGGGTGCACTTCACGACGCAGTTCCCGGCGATGGTGTTCCTGTTGCTGTGGGGCATGCCGTTCCTGGTCGAGGACCAGGGGCTGGCGCGGACCACCGCGGCGGGGCTGCTGACCCTGGTGGTGGCCTCGAACATGGCCTTCGGCCTCGTCTACGGCCAACTGATAGGCCGCCGCCAGTCGGCGAGGATCCCCCTGGCCCTGGGCACGGTGGCGATCACGGCGCTGCTGTGGGCCTCGACCCTGGCCTACCCCGGCCCGCACGCCCCGATGTGGCTCCTCGTCACCTTGTGCGTCGTCCTGGGCACGTGCGGCCCGGCCTCGATGATCGGCTTCGACTTCGCCCGCCCGGCGAACCCGCCGGAGCGCCAGGGCACCGCGTCGGGCCTGACGAACATGGGCGGCTTCCTGGCCTCGATGACGACCCTGCTGGCGGTCGGCCTCCTCCTGGACGCCACCGGCGACGACTACCGGATCGCCTTCTCGTCGGTCTTCGCGGTGGAGCTCCTGGGCCTCACCCAGATCCTCCGCCTGCGCCCCCAGGCCCTGACCCGCGAGCGCACCCGCCTGATCGCGGCCCCGGCCCGGCCCGCGTCCGCCTCCGTACCCTCCGCCGCGCCGGCGGACCCGGCCGACTCCCCGCGGCCGACGCCCGCGTAGCCCGCACACGGCGCCGCCCCCGGAAGCACGGGCGCCGCCCGGGGCCGCTCGCGCAGCGACGCGGCACCCACATCCGGCTCCCCCGCAGGGGCCCGGCGGGACAGACCCCCGTCCAGTCCCGCCGGAGCCACCACCCCGGCGCAGCCGCCGGCACCTGCACGGCACGGCTGACGATTGCCGACCCTACGGCCGCGCGACACCCCCGGATGTGCCGGGCGCGCAAGGCTCGTTGATCTTGCGCGCAAGGGCCTCCCGGACCGCCCGGTGCCGGAACTCCGTGGGGCTCGTCCCGTACGACTCCCGGAACGTCCGGCTGAACACCGAGGCGTTGGTGAACCCCCACCGCCTCGCCACGGTGTGGACCGGGCTGGTCAGGAGCCCCGGGTCCGCGAGATCGGTCCGGCACCGCTCCAGCCGGCGCCGCCGGATCCCGGCCGCCACCGTTTCGCCCCGGTCGTGGAACAGCTGCTGGAGGTGGCGCAGCGAGATGCCGTGCCGGGCGGCGACGGCGGACGGGGTCAGCTCCGGATCGCCGAGGTTGTGGTTGACGAAGACCTCGATCCGCTCCAGCAGGGCGCGGCTGCGGGCTTCGGGCGAGAGCTCGTCCTGCGCGCCGAGGTGCCCGGCCAGGCAGGCGCCGACCAGGTCGTGGGCGACCGTACCCAGCCGGTTCAGCTCCGCCGGCCCGCAGTCGGCGGCGTGCGCCGCCAGCGACCGCATGTACTGGGCGAGGATCGCCCCCA
Organism: Streptomyces sp. NRRL S-244; assembly: GCF_000717915.1. Classification (GTDB taxonomy): domain Bacteria; phylum Actinomycetota; class Actinomycetes; order Streptomycetales; family Streptomycetaceae; genus Streptomyces. The sequence goes on along the minus strand of NZ_JOCX01000001.1, from coordinate 272,520 downwards.
TGCCGTGGCCGCCCGCGATCCGGTGGGCCAGCAGCCGTTCCACCCGGGCGCCGCGCAGCGGCATCGCATCGCGGGGGAAGGACAGGATGATCGCCCGCACCCGGCCCCCGTCCACATCCGGGACGGCGTCCGACTCCATCGGCAGCGAGGTGTCCCAGAGCACCATGTCCCCGGTGAACAGACCCGATTCGTTCCGGTTCTGGGCGAGCGACATGGCTCCGGTGGTCACGAGCCCCAGCTGGTACTGCTCGGGATCGCTGCGCCGCACGTGGGCGGCGGTGCGCAGGGAGCGCAGCGAGCTGAACTCGAACGAGGACACCTGTACGCCGCCGAGGTCCAGGACGGACGCCTCGGCCCAGAAGTCCCGGACGCGTTCACTGCGGATCGCCGTGGGCACGAGCTCCTGCGCGATCACGTCGGTGAACCAGTCGAGCCGCTCAGACGCGGGTACCTCGGCAGCCGACATCCTTGACCACACCCCGGAAACCCCCTTCTCCCGCTCCGCGTTGTCCGTCCATGACAGGGACGCGACAACTGCGGGAGTGGTTCTCGCCGCCGGCGCCCGACCGCCCGCCGGCTACGGGGTCACGGCGCTACGGCGTGACGGCGAAGTGGGCCAGGATCGCGTCCGCCAGCTCGGCGTCGCCCTCGACCTTCACCCGGTCCGCGACGGCGCCCGCGCGGACCCGCCCCGCCGCGAGGCGGACGTACGTCTCCCAGTCCGTCGTCAGCGTCACGGCCGGCCCCAGCGAGGGCGTCCCGTCCACCGAGCCGCGTCCCTGCGCGTCCACGCGTACCGTCCGCATGAACTCCACCGGCCCGTGCACGTCGATCACGACGGCCGAGTTCGCCGGCGCCCCGGCCAGCTTCGCGACCACCTTCGGCAGCCCGGCCAGCAGGATGTCCCGCGCCACGTACGCCCCCGGCGAGTCCCAGTTCCCCGGCACGCCCAGCGCCGCCCGCAGGTCCTGCTCGTGGATCCACACGTCGAACGCCCGCAGCCGCAGTGCGAACTCCAGGGTCACCTGGTCGCCCAGCGGCCCCCGCACCATGGTGTCCGGATCCCGCTTCTCGTTCCGCAGCTGACGCGACCGCCGGATGATCGTGTACTCCAGCTCCGAGGTCATCTCCGGCGCGGTGTGGTGGCGCCGGACGTCGACCTGGACCTCCATGTACCGGCTGAACTCGTCGACCACGTGCCGCAGGTCCCTTGCGACGGTGTGGATCGGCCGCGGGTCCCCCAGCTGCTCGCATTCGATGCCGATGATGTGTGACACCACATCACGGACGGACCAGCCGGGGCACGGGGTCGCCCGGTTCCACTCGCCCTCCGCCAGGGGGAGGACCAGCTCGGATATCGCCTCGATGGAGTGGGTCCACGCGTCGGCATAGGGCTGGAGGCTGGGATGCGGCTGGACGGTCAACGGGACCCCTCGCGTGCTGTTCAGTGGCGCGTTTTCTGGAAGCGTGTGGACTGCTTCCAAAACTACGCTGCCGGTGAGCGCCCCGGCAGTGCTTTCGTGTGACGATCGTAGGCCCGAGTTGACGGCTTGAATGCCAGGACGGTGGTAATGTGCGCGCCTCGCTGATCCAAATCGCGGTGTCCGACGGGGAGTCGGTCGCCTCACGCCGTGCCCGGGCGGCCGATCTCGTACGGGAGCAGGCCGGCTCGGACCTGGTCGTGCTGCCCGAACTGTGGACGGTGGGCGCCTTCGCCTACGAGCAGTTCGAGACCGAGGCCGAGCCCCTGGACGGCCCGACGTACGAGGCGATGTCGAAGGCGGCGAGCGACGCCGGGGTCTGGCTGCACGCCGGCTCGGTCGTGGAGCGCGCGGGCGACGGCTCCCTCTACAACACCGCCCTCGTCCTGTCCCCGTCCGGCGAGCTGGCCGCCACCTACCGCAAGATCCACCGCTTCGGCTTCGACCAGGGCGAGGCCGTCCTGATGTCAGCCGGGGACTCCCTGACCACGGTGACCCTGCCGGAGCAGGTCCTCGGCATCGCCACCTGTTACGACCTGCGCTTCCCGGAGCTGTTCCGCGGCCTGGTGGACGCCGGGGCCACCACGATGGTCGTGGCCGCGGGCTGGCCGGCCCGCCGCCGGGCCCACTGGACCCTGCTCAACCGGGCGCGGGCCGTCGAGGACCAGTCGTACGTGCTCGCCTGCGGGCTGGCCGGTACGCACGCGGGCGTCGAGCAGGCCGGGCACAGCCTGGTGGTGGATCCCTGGGGCGAGGTGCTGGCCGAGGCGGGCCCCGGCGAGGGCGTCCTCACCGTGGACCTGGACCCGGCGAAGGTGGCCGAGACCCGGGAGCAGTTCCCGGCCCTGAAGGACCGCCGCCTGCACTGACCGCCGCCCCGGGGCCGGCGGGCCCGGCGCCGCGGAAGGGCCCGGCCCCGGAAGGCCCCGGCCGTGGAAGGTCCCGGCCGCGGAAGGCCCCGGTTGACGCCGGGGTTTCCGGGCAGAGGGGAGGAGTGGGCGGCGCCGGACGCCCGTTCCGCGACGAGGAGACGAGGAGGCGGGTGCGCCGTGACGGATGAAGCAGAGGACGCGCTGGAGGCCGCCCTGGAGCCGCACGAGCCCGCCGCCGCCGAGATCGAGGCCCGCCGGCGCGTCCGGGACCGGGCCACCGGCATGGCCCACCACGAGGCGCAGGCCGCCCTGGAGGCCGTGCTCGCCGACGCCGGCGACCTGGAGTCCGCGGACGCCGCCGTCCGCGCCGAGGCCGCCGAGTGGCAGCGCATCACCGGCCTTCTGCTGGACCACGGAGGCCCGTACGCGCCGGACACCGACGCCTACGTCCAGGGCCAGCTCACGGCCCGGGATCTCCATCGGGACCGGCGCCGCCCTCCCGCTCCTTCTCCGCCAGCCGGATGACGCACACGGCCACGGCGATCAGCAGCGCCGCGTCCGTGTCCTCCCGGATCACGTCCACGGCGTACGTCTCGCGGATCCGGTACCACTGGCGGGAGACCAGCGCGAGGAGCTCCCCTTCGTACTCGATCTTGAACTCCCGGTCCAGGAGCCGCCCGCTCACGTCCAGTTCGGTGCCCTCGACCAGCGTCACGAGGTAGTGGCCCCGCAGCAGGGAGAGCCGCTTGCGGCGGATCACGGCGAGACGGCGCTCGTCGCGCTCCAGCGTCATCGCGTCGCGCAGGGTGAACAGCTTCTCCCGCAGCGTGATCAGGATCTGCCCGTCCGGGTCCTTCAGTTCCAGCGTGTCCCGGAAGCGCAGCGCCTTGCCGTCGACGAGGAACGCGTGCCTGCCGTCCTCGTCCTCGATCCAGTAGTCGTCCCCGAGGGCCAGCATTTTGTCCCGAACCAGGTATTTCATGCCCGGATCGATGCCCGCGATAGGTTGCGGCCATGCCTCTGCTCTATGTGACCGACCTGGCGTACCCGGCGCGCGGCCGCCGCTACTGCGACGAGGACATCCTCCTCAGCTCCCGGCTGCGCGAGCACTTCCCGCTCGCCCTGTGCCATCCGCTGGACGCGGCGGCCATGATGGCGGACTTCGACGCGGTGATCGTCCGCAACAGCGGGCCGGTCCTGCACTACCAGGAGGCGTACGACGCCTTCCGCGCGGCGGCCCTCGCCGCCGGCACCCGCGTCTACAACCCGCTCACGGGCCGCGGCGACATGGCCGGCAAGCAGTACCTCCTCGACCTGACGGCCGCCGGCCACCCCGTCATCCCCACCATCGACGACCCCGCCGACCTCGCGCTGCTCCCCGCGGTGCCCTCGTACGCGGTGAAGCCCAAGCAGGGCGCGGACTCCATAGGCCTGACCTTCACCCCGCACCCGGCCGGACCGGCGGGGGTGAACCTCATCCAGCCGCGCATCGACTTCGCGTACGAGGTCTCCTTCTACTTCGTCGACGACGCCTTCCAGTACGCCCTCCACGCCCCGGACCCGGCCCGCCGCTGGGAGCTGGAGCCGTACGAGGCCACGGCGGCAGACCTCGATTTCGCCCGCGGCTTCATCGCGTGGAACACGCTGTCGCACGGCATCCAGCGGGTGGACGCCTGCCGCGCCCCCTCCGGTGAGCTCCTCCTCGTCGAGCTGGAGGACCTGAACCCGTACCTCTCCCTGGACCTGGTGTCCCCGGCGGCGCAGGAGGCCTTCATCACCGCTTTGACAGAATCCCTCCACTCCTTCCTCACCGTCTGACGGCACGTCCGATGTCAGAGGGGGATGCCAGGCTTCCCCCATGGACAAGCAGACGTTCTGGAAGCTGATCGACACGGCCCGTACGGAGGCCGGTCCGGACCAGGTGGCGGCGCGCGCCTCGCAGTTGCTGGCGCGCTGCCCCGAGGCCGAGATAGCCGCCGCCCAGCAGGTGCTGTGGGACCTGCTGGCGGAGTCCTACCGCAGCCCCCTGTGGGCCGCGGCGTACGTGATCAACGGCGGCTGCTCGGACGACGGCTTCGACTACTTCCGCGGCTGGCTCCTGACCCAGGGCGAGCAGGCCTTCGCCCGGGCCCTGGCCGACCCCGACTCCCTCGCGGACCACCCCGCGGTCCGCGAGGCGGCGGCGCAGGGCCTGGAGCTGTGGGACGAGGAGGCCCTCTCGATCGCCTGGGCGGCGTACGAAGCGGCCACGGGCCGCGAGCTCCCGGCGGACTCCTTCACGATCAGCTACCCCGCCCTGGACCCGACCTGGGACTTCGACTTCGACGACACGGAGGAGACCTCCACCCGCCTCCCCCGCCTGAGCGCCCTCTTCGACTAGGCCGTGTCCGGGCGGGACGGCCGTGAGGGGGCGTTCGCGGGCGGATGGCAAGCTTGAAGCATGAACGATGCCGCCCCGGCGCACACCCCCGCGCCCCGCCGTGCCCGCCTCCGTGCTCCCGAGCTGGTCGGGAAGGGGGGCTGGCTGAATACGGGTGGGAAGGATCTGAGCCTCGCCGAACTGCGCGGCCGGATCGTCATCCTCGATTTCTGGACCTTCTGCTGCATCAACTGCCTGCACGTCCTGGACGAGCTGCGCGAGCTGGAGGAGAAGCACCGCGACACCGTCGTGATCATCGGCGTCCACTCGCCGAAGTTCGTGCACGAGGCCGAGCACGCGGCCGTCGTCGACGCCGTCGAGCGGTACGAGGTGCACCACCCCGTGCTCGACGATCCCGAGCTGGCCACCTGGAAGCAGTACGCCGTACGGGCCTGGCCGACGCTCGTCGTCATCGACCCCGAGGGGTACATCGTCGCGCAGCACGCCGGCGAGGGGCACGCGCACGCCATCGCGCGGCTCGTGGACGAGCTCGAAGCCGAGCACGCGGCCAAGGGCACGCTGCGCCGCGGTGACGGGCCGTACGTGGCGCCCGAGCCGGTCGCGACCGACCTCCGCTTCCCCGGGAAGGCGCTGGTGCTGCCGAGCGGGAACCTGCTCGTGTCGGACTCGACGCGGCACCAGCTCGTGGAGCTGGCCCCCGACGGCGAGAGCGTCGTACGGCGCATCGGCAGCGGCGAGCGCGGCTTCACCGCCGACGGCTTCAGCGAGCCGCAGGGCCTCGCGCTGCTCCCCGACGGGACCGTGATCGTCGCCGACACCGTCAACCACGCGCTGCGCCGCTTCGACCCCGCGACGGGCGCCGTCGAGACCGTCGCCGGGACCGGCCGGCAGTGGTGGCAGGGCTCCCCGACCTCCGGTCCGGCCCTGGAGGTGGACCTGTCCTCGCCGTGGGACGTCGCCTGGTGGCAGGGCAAGGTGTGGATCGCCATGGCCGGCGTGCACCAGCTGTGGACCTGGGACCCGCAGACCGGGACCGTCGAGGTCTCCGCCGGAACGACCAGCGAGGGCCTGCACGACGGCCCCGCCCTGGAGGCCTGGCTCGCCCAGCCGTCCGGGCTCGCGGCCGCCGGGGACCGGCTGTGGATCGCCGACTCCGAGAACAGCGCCCTGCGGTACGTGGAACCCGCGGGCGAGGGGGGCGACGGATACGCCGTACGGACCGCCGTCGGGACCGGCCTGTTCGACTTCGGGCACCGGGACGGCGACGCCGCCCAGGCCCTGCTCCAGCACCCGCTCGGGGTGACCGCGCTGCCGGACGGCTCGGTCGCGGTGTGCGACACGTACAACCACGCACTGCGCCGCTTCGACCCGGCGACCGGTCAGGTCTCCACCCTGGCCACCGACCTGCGGGAGCCCAGCGACGCGGTGCTGGTCGGCGAGGACATCGTGGTCGTCGAGTCCGCCAGGCACCGGCTGACCCGGCTGCGGCTGCCGGAGGAGGCGGTACGGGTCGACGCCGTCGCGCACCGCACGCAGCGGGCCGCCACCGAGGTCGCCCCGGGCACGCTCCGGCTCGACGTGGTGTTCCAGGCGCCGACCGGCCAGAAGCTCGACACCCGCTACGGGCCGTCGACACGGCTGCTGGTGTCCTCGACCCCGCCGGAGCTGCTGGTGGGCGGCGAGGGGACCGGGACGGACCTGTTCCGGGAGCTGGCCCTGAACCCGGAGGTCACGGAGGGCGTGCTGCACGTCTCGGCGATGGCGGCCTCGTGCGACGACGACCCGGCCAACGAGTACCCGGCCTGCCACGTGCACCAGCAGGACTGGGGCGTGCCGGTGACCGTCACGGCCGACGGCGCCACCCGGCTGCCGCTCGTCCTCGCCGGACTGGACGCCTAGGGGTCTCCGGCAGGACGACGTCGTACGGCCGGGACCCGCAGCGGGTCCCGGCCGTACGGCTTCGGCTCGGCCTCAGTGCCTGCCGTCGTCCTCGCGCTGCTGCCCGTGGTCCTTGGGCTTGCCGTGGTCCTCGTCCTGGTCCTCGTCCTGGCCCTCGTCCTGGCCCTGCTTCTCGGGCTTGCCGTGGTCCTCGGGCTTCTCTTCGCCCTTCTCCACGTCGGCGACCAGCAGGTTCGGGTCGATGCCCGTGAGGAAGGCGCCGCTGGTGACGAAGACCCTGTGGTGGCGGACCGCCACGGCCGTGGGTCCGGACAGCCCGTCCTTCCCGGTCAGCACGACGGTGTGGGTGCCGTCGGGCCGGACCAGGGCGAGCTCGCTCGCGGTGGTGTTCAGCGCGGCGAGCACCGTCTTGCCGTGCCCGGCGAACGCGAAGTCGTCGATCCCGGTCAGCCCGGTGGCGTGCGTCCTGATCTTCCCCGCGGACCCGTCCGGGTCGACCGGGATCCGCAGCAGCGAGCCCCGGTCGTAGTTCGACACCCAGACCGCGTGGTCGCGCACCTTGATGCCGTTCGCGCCGAAGAAGGTGGTCGGCTCCAGCGCCGCGCCGGTGGCCCAGGCCGTCGCCTCGGGCTCGTCGTCGTCCAGGGAGATCCGCCACACCGTGCCGAGGACGGAGTCCGCGGCGTAGATCAGGCCGAGGTGCTCGTCGAGGGCGAGGCCGTTCACGAAGCCCTTCGGTGACATGTCGACGAGCTTGGAGACCTTGCGGTCGGGCGTGATCCGGTAGATGCCGGTCTCGGCCGTTCCGGTGTTGTAGCCGACGTAGAGCGTGCCGTCGTGGGTGCGGACGATCCCGCTGACGACGGCGACGCCGAGCAGCGGCGTCTGCGGGTCCGCGACGTCGGGCAGGGTCGCGAGGACCCGTTTGCCGCCGTGCCGGTCCACCCGGACCACCTGGCGGGCGAGGGCGAAGGTCAGATCGGCGGAGCCGTCGGGCTCCAGGGCGATGTTCTCCGGCGTCTGGCCGGCCTCGAAGTCGAAGTGCGCGACGATCCGCGGGTCCTTGAGGGAGAACGGTGCGTCCGGGGACTGCGACGGCTTCGGATCGGCGGCCGCGGGGGCGGCCACGAGCAGCGCGAGGGCGACGCCCACGGCGCCCGCGATGCGCGGCATGAGGAAGAGGCGGAACAGGCGGAGCACGGGACTCTCCTTGTCGGCCGGGAAGGACGGAACCCCAGCACAACATGACGGAGTGTCACCATAGGTTCATCGCACCGCGTCGCCGCCCAGATCGACCCGCCCGGCCGAATCCCGGAGCCGAATGCCGAAGCCGAATCCCGGAGCCGAATCCCGCACCGAGTCCCGCGCCGGATCCCGCAGCCGGATCCCGCGCCGCCCCCCGGTCCGGGAGGCGGAGCGGTCCGTACGACGGGGGCGTCAGCCCTCCAGGAACGCCACCAGCGCGTTCGCGAGCAGGTACGGGTCGTCCGCACCGCACAGTTCGCGGGCGCTGTGCATCGACAGGATGGCGACGCCGATGTCCACCGTCTGGATCCCGTGCCGGGCGGCCGTGATCGGGCCGATCGTCGTCCCGCACGGCATCGAGTTGTTCGAGACGAAGGTCTGCCACGGCACGCCGGCCCGCTCGCACGCCGCCGCGAACACCGCGCGCCCGCTGCCGTCCGTCGCGTACCGCTGGTTGACGTTGACCTTCAGGATCGGGCCGCCGTTGGCGCGCGGGTGGTGCGAGGGGTCGTGCCGCTCCGCGTAGTTGGGGTGCACGGCGTGGCCGGTGTCGGAGGACAGGCAGATGGTGCCCGCGAAGGCCCGCGCGCGGTCCTCGTACGTGCCCCCACGTGCGAAGACGGAACGTTCCAGCACGTTCCCCAGTAGCGGCCCGTCCGCACCCGTGTCCGACTGCGAGCCGTTCTCCTCGTGGTCGAACGCGGCCAGCACCGGGATGTGGTCCAGCTTCTCGGCGGTCGAGGCGGCCGCCAGCGCCGCGACGCCCGCGTGCACCGAGACCAGGTTGTCCATGCGCGGGCCGGCCACGAGCTCGCGGTCGCGCCCCAGGTACGACGGCGGCTCGATCGAGTGGACCATCAGGTCCCAGCCGGCCACCGAGCCCTGCGGCAGGCCCTCTTCCTCCTCCAGGAAGGCGATGAGGTCGCCCTCCTGGACCTCGCCCAGACCCCAGATGGGCTGCATGTGGCGCTGCTTGTCGAGCTTGAGCCCTTCGCTGTTGACCGACCGGTCCAGGTGAACGGCCAGCTGCGGGACGCGCAGCAGCGCGCGGTCCACGTTCACCAGCCGCTCGCTGCCGTCGCGCAGGCTCAGCCGGCCCGCCAGGCCCAGGTCCCGGTCCAGCCAGGTGTTGAGCAGGGTGCCGCCGTAGATCTCGACCGCGATCTGCCGCCAGCCCTGTGAGCCCGTGTCAGGCAGCGGCTTGACGCGCAGGTTGGGGGAGTCGGTGTGCGCGCCGACGATCCGGAACGGCATGTGGGCGGTCGCGCCCTCCGGGACGAACCAGGCGATGAGCGCTCCGCCGCGCAGGACGAACCGGCCTCCGCTGCCCGAGTCCCAGGCGTCCGTTTCCGACAACTGCCTGAAGCCTGCCTTTTCCAGCCGCTCGGCCGCGTTGGCCACGGCGTGGTACGGCGACGGACTGGCCGTCAAAAAGGTCATCAGATCGTCGGTGTGGCCGCGGTCGAAGCGGGCGGGAGAGCTCATGTGGTTCACCTTAACGACGGTCGTGTTCGCCATGGTCGGACTGCGGCGGATAGCCGAAACGCCGGGACCGCGGGCCGTGTGGTCCACTTCCCGGCGGCTTTTCAGCCCGGCGGGCGCTCGAATCTGCGCTGCAGCTGCCTGCGCTCGCCCCGGCGGATGCGCGGGAGCATCTCCGGGGTCGTCGCGGAGCGCTGCGCGCGTCTCTTGCGTCCGGCGCAGAAGATACAGGCCTCACCGGGCGGCGCGTCCGGGTCGATGGGCGCACCGGGGTGCTCGGAGCAGCCGGAGGCGTTGCGCGGCCGGGACAGCTCGCGGGCCACGATGAACGCCCGGTGGAGGTCGTCCGCTATCCGGACGAACTCCTCGGCGGGGGAGGAGAAGCCCAGGTGGAAGCGGCGGTCCTCGACCGTGCGGAGGTGGTCGCGCAGGGACTGCAGCGTGTACGGAGGCTCCGGCACGGGATAGCCCAGCCGGCGCTGCTCCCCCGCGGGCGGGGCGGCGGCCGCCGCGCGGGCGCCGCGGGCGCCCTGGGCGCGCAGCCCGAGGCGGCGCCGGTCGTTGCAGATCAGGCAGCGGCCCCAGCCGTCGGGCGCCTCGGGGTCCAGGGCCCCGTTGGGGTGCTCGGAGCAGCCGGTGTAGCTCTTGGCGGGCGCGAGCCCGGCGGCCGTCTGGAAGGCGGTGTACAGGGCATCGGCGACGGCCTCGTACTCCGCGGGGTGGGCGCCGTCGTACAGCTCCCGCAGATGGTCGCCGAGGCTGCCCAGGGCAGCCTGCAGCTCCTTGAGGGCGTACGGCCGCCCGGTCGGGACGGAGTACCCCCTGCTGTGGCCGTGCTGCTCTGCTGGGCTCATGCCTACGAGCGTCCCACGAACCACCGACAACCTGTGAATGCCGACGGCCGGGCCCCCAGCGGGGGCCCGGCCGTCGGGCGGGTGACCGTAGGGGCTAGAACGCGGCCTCGTCGAGCTCCATCAGGGAGTTGTCGACGACCTCGGCCAGCGCGCGGGCGACCGAGACGTTCGGGAGCACCTGCGAGGCGAAGAACTTCGCCGCCGCGATCTTGCCGGTGTAGAAGGGGACGTCCTTCGCGGGGGCGCCGGCGGCCAGCTTCTCGGCGGCCACGGCCGCGCCCTTGAGCAGCAGGTAGCCGACGACCACGTCACCGGAGGCCATCAGCAGGCGGGTGGTGTTCTGGCCGACCTTGTAGATGTTCTTGACGTCCTCGCCGGTGGCGGTGAGGTCGACGATCATCTGCCCGACGATGGCCTCCAGGTCCACGGCGGCCTTGGCGAGCGCGTCGCGGGCGCCGGCCAGCTCCTCGCCGCCGACGGCCTCGGCCAGGAACTTCTTGATCGTCTCGGAGAGGACGTTCAGCGAGGCACCCTGGTCGCGGACGATCTTCCGGAAGAAGAAGTCCTGGCCCTGGATCGCCGTGGTGCCCTCGTAGAGGGTGTCGATCTTGGCGTCGCGGATGTACTGCTCGATCGGGTATTCCTGGAGGTAACCGGAACCGCCGAAGGTCTGCAGCGACTGCGCGAGCTGCTCGTACGAGCGCTCCGAGCCGTAGCCCTTCACGATCGGCAGGAGCAGGTCGTTCAGGCCGATCTCGGCGGAGGCGTCCTCGCCCGCGGCCTGCTTGAGCTGGATCGCGTCCTGGACGGAGGCGGTGTACAGCACCAGGGCGCGCATGCCCTCGGCGTACGCCTTCTGCGTCATCAGCGAGCGGCGCACGTCCGGGTGGTGCGTGATGGTGACCTTGGGGGCCGTCTTGTCCATGAAGTTGGCCAGGTCCGGACCCTGCACGCGCTCCTTGGCGTACTCCAGGGCGTTCAGGTAACCGGTCGAGAGCGTCGCGATGGCCTTCGTGCCGACCATCATGCGGGCGAACTCGATGATCATGAACATCTGGCGGATGCCGTCGTGCTTGTCGCCGATCAGCCAGCCCTTGGCGGGGTGCTGGTCGCCGAAGGTCATCTCGCACGTGTTGGAGGCCTTGAGGCCCATCTTGTGCTCGACGTTCGTCGCGTAGACGCCGTTGCGCTCGCCCAGCTCGCCGGTCTCCCAGTCGAAGTGGAACTTCGGGACGAGGAAGAGGGACAGGCCCTTGGTGCCCGGGCCGTGCCCCTCGGGGCGCGCGAGGACGTAGTGGAGGATGTTCTCCTCCATGTCGTGCTCACCGGACGTGATGAAGCGCTTCACGCCCTCGATGTGCCAGGAGCCGTCCTCCTGCTGGATCGCCTTGGTGCGGCCGGCGCCCACGTCCGAACCGGCGTCCGGCTCGGTGAGGACCATGGTGGAGCCCCAGCGCTTCTCGACCGCTATCTGGGCGACCTTCTTCTGCGCCTCGTTGCCCTCTTCGAAGAGGATGCCGGCGAACGCCGGGCCGGAGGAGTACATCCAGATGGCCGGGTTCGAGCCGAGCAGCAGCTCCGCGTAGGCCCAGATGAGGGAGCGGGGCGAGGTGGTGCCGCCGATCTCCTCGGGCAGGCCGAGGCGCCAGTACTCGGAGTCCATGAAGGCTTCGTAGCTCTTCTTGAAGGACGCCGGGACCGGCGCGGTGTTGGTGGCCGGGTCGAAGACCGGCGGGTTGCGGTCGGCGTCCGCGAAGGATTCGGCCAGCTCGTTCTCGGCGAGGCGGGCGATCTCGGACAGGACGCTCTTGGCGGTCTCGGTGTCCATCTCACCGAACGGTCCGGTGCCGTACAGCTTGTCGCGGCCGAGCACCTCGAAGAGGTTGAACTCGATGTCGCGGAGATTCGACTTGTAGTGCCCCATGGCGACGGCTCCGTTAAGGCTCGGGAAGACAGGTTCCTCGTACATACCAATCGGTAATGTCATGATGCTACCCGCGGGTAATAAGACGCAACCCCTGATGTGGCGACTGTGACCAGGGTCAAGCCGCGGGCCGTGGGCCGTGGCCGGCGGCCGGGTGGTCGGCGGTCGGGCGGCCGGTCCGCAACCCTGGCGGGAATGCGCGTCCACGGGGTGGGGGGCGCTCGGTAGGCTTCGCCCTATGTACGGCTACGACCAGAACGTGAGCGCAGGGCAGCAGTACGCCGCCCCGCAGCAGATGGCCGGCGGGTACGGCGAGCAGCCGCTGTACCCCGAGCCCTCGCCGCCGTCGCTCGCCGACGCGGTGCGGGCCTTCACGACCGGGTCGCTGTCCGCCGAGGACTTCCAGCAGATCTTCGCCACGTCGAAGGTCTACTGCCCGCGCGGCGAGACCCCGGGCTTCCTGGCGCTGCACAACACGCAGCAGCCGGTGATCCCCATGTTCACCACGCTCAAGGAGCTCCGCCGGTACGCCGGCAAGGAGTCCAAGTACTTCGTGATCACGGGCGCCGAGGTGATCGACCTGCTGCCGACCGGCTACGGCTTCGTCCTCGACATGGAGGGCGACCACCGCATGGTCTTCGACGCGAAGGCCGTGGAGCAGATGGTCGACTACGCGATGCGCCGCATGTACGGCTGACCGCCGCTGCCGCGCGGGCGGCCGATGGTGTCCGTCAGGTCGGTCATCGTCTCGCCGTACGGCATAAGTGCAGGTGGGAGACATCGGGCCCCGGGGGGAATTTCCCCGGGGCCCCTTCTGTTCTGTGAGGTGTGGCAGAAAGTTCGAGTTTCAACTAAACTCGAGGCAGAAGGAGGTTCCGACCATGCCTGCAGTGACTGTGGAGAACCCGTTGACGCTCCCCCGCGTCGCCGAGCCCGCTCAGGAGACCGCCGCCCGCAAGGTGCTGGCCGTCACGACCGCCCCGGGTGGGTTCGAGGGCGAGGGGTTCCCGGTGCGCCGCGCGTTCGCCGGGATCAACTACCAGCACCTCGACCCGTTCATCATGATGGACCAGATGGGCGAGGTGGAGTACGCGCCGGGCGAGCCCAAGGGCACCCCCTGGCACCCCCACCGCGGCTTCGAGACCGTCACGTACCTGATCGACGGAACCTTCGTCCACCAGGACAGCAACGGCGGCGGCGGAGTCATCAACGGCGGTGACACGCAGTGGATGACGGCCGGCTCCGGCCTCCTGCACATCGAGGCCCCGCCGGAGTCCCTCGTCGTGTCCGGCGGGCTCTTCCACGGCCTCCAGCTGTGGGTGAACCTCCCCGCCTCCGACAAGATGATGCCCCCGCGCTACCAGGACATCGGCGGCGGCCAGGTCCAGCTGCTCTCCACCCCCGACGGCGGCGCCCTGCTCCGCGTGATCGCCGGTGAGCTCGACGGCCACGCCGGCCCCGGCATCACCCACACCCCGATCACGATGATCCACGCGACCGTCACCCCGGGCGCGCAGGTCACCCTCCCGTGGCGCGAGGACTTCAACGCCCTCGCGTACGTCCTGGCCGGACGCGGCAGCGTCGGCACCGACCGGCGGCCCATCCACACCGGGCAGACGGCGGTCTTCGGCGAGGGCGGCTCGATCACGGTGCGGGCGGACGAGGCCCAGGACTCGAACACCCCGGACCTTGAGGTCGTCCTCCTCGGCGGGCGTCCCATCCGGGAGCCGATGGCGCACTACGGGCCGTTCGTCATGAACAGCCGGCAGGAGCTCCAGCAGGCCTTCGACGACTTCCAGGCGGGCCGGCTGGGGACCATCCCCACCACCGCCCGGGAGCGCACGAAGTCGGCGGACCAGCACTCGTAGCATCCCTAGCGGCGCAGGGCCTCCGCCGGTTGCGTACGGGAGGCCCGCCATGCCGGGTACAGGCCGGCCAGGACCCCGGTGACCAGTCCGATCAGCGGCGCCACGGCGACGGTGAGCGGCGACATCACCGGGGTCCAGTCGCGCAGCGCCGCCACCCCGACCACGGTCAGGGTGCCGAGCGTGGTGCCCACCAGCCCGCCCACCGCTCCCTGCGCGGCGGACTCGGCCAGGAACTGGGCGGTGATGTGCCGCCCGCGCGCGCCCAGGGCCCGGCGCAGCCCGATCTCCCCGGTCCGCTCCAGCACCGCGACGAGCGTGGTGTTGGCGATCCCGACCGCCCCGATGACCAGGCAGATCGCCGCCAGCAGCAGGAACAGCTGGTCCAGGTCCGACGTCACCCCCGCCCGCAGCGTCTTCGGGTCCGGCGGCGGCGCGGGCGTCAGCCAGTCGGGATGGTCCGGGCGCAGGGCAAGCGGCAGTTCCGCGGCCACCTGGCGGGCCGCCCCCAGCTCGGTCACCACCAGCATCCGCGCCCGCTGGGCGTTCTCCGGCGGCCCCCACAGCCTCTCGGCGGTGCCCCGGGGCACGATCACCGACAGCAGCAGGTCGGGCTTGCGGTCCGCGCCGCTCGCGATGCCGATCACGGTGAACGGGTGCTCGCCGATGAACACCGCGGGGCGGCTCTCCAGCGTCGTGATGCCGAGCCGCGCCGCCATCGCCGAGCCCACCACCGCGACCTGCTCGGCGCGCCCGTCGTGGAAGGCGTCGTACGCCCGGCCGGAGCCCAGTGTCAGTCCGGCGGCGCGCAGCATCCCCGGGGAGGCGGCGACGACGGGGATCCGCTCGCCGGTCGCCCCCGCGACCGGGGCGGACCGTACGGTGGTGTCGCCCAGCGGCACGGGCCAGAACACCCCTGCCGCGCGTACCCCGTTGAGGGAGCCCGCCCGGGCGTCCGCGTCCCGGGGGAAGGCGAGGGGCACCTGCTGCGCGAGCTTGGGGTCGGCGCCGCCCGCGGTGTCCTGGACGCCGACCTCGGTGGCCGTCAGCGCGTTGAAGCGGCTGTCGATCTGCGAGGAGGCGGTGGCCGTCAGCCCCAGGATCGCCACGAAGGTGCCCACCCCGAGGACCGTGCCGAGGCCGGTCAGCGCCGAGCGGGCGGGCCGCTGGAGCATCCCGGCCAGGGCCTCGGAGAGCAGGTCGCGCAGGGACAGCCGGGAGGGCGTGATCCCGGTGCCGGTGCCGGTGCCGGTGCCGGTGCCGGTGCCTGCGTCAGTGTCGGTGCCGCGGCGTCGCCCGATGCTCCTCAGGGGGTTCCTCCGGGGGTTCCTCATACGGGGACGACCTCGCTCAGGACCCCGTCGCGGATGGACACCGTCCGCCGGCCCCGGGCCGCCACGTGCGGGTCGTGCGTGATGACCAGGAGGGTCAGCCCGTCGGCGTGCAGCTCGTCCAGCAGCGCCAGTACGGCGCCCGCCGTGGCGGTGTCCAGGTTCCCGGTGGGCTCGTCGCACAGCAGCAGCGAGGGCCCGGCGACCAGGGCGCGGGCGATGGCCACGCGCTGGCGTTCGCCGCCCGACATCCGGGTCGGGAGATGGCCGGTGCGGTGCCCGAGGCCGACCCGCTCCAGCGCCGTACGGGCCCGCTCGGCGCGTTCCGCGCGCGGGACGCCGTTGTAGACCATGGCCAGGCGGACGTTCTCCAGGGCGCTGCGGTGCGGCAGGAGGTGGAAGGACTGGAAGACGAAGCCGATGCGCTGCCCGCGCAGGGCGGTCCGGTCGCGGTCGCGCAGGGTCCCGGTGTCGATGCCGTCGAGGAGGTACCGGCCGGCGGTCGGGGCGTCGATCAGCCCGGCGACGTTCAGGAAGGTCGACTTCCCGGAACCGGAGGGGCCGACCACGGTGACGTACTCGCCGCGCTCCACGGTCAGTTCGCAGGGCCGCAGCGCCTGGACGGGCGGCGGTCCGGGGTAGGTGAGCCCGACGCCCTCGAAGCGGACGACCGGGGCGGGGCCGGCGGCCGTGTCCCGCGCGGGGCCCGGGGCGCTCACGGTTTCGCCTGCGCGACGAGGACCCGGTCGCCGTCGGCGAGCGCGCCGCCGCCGACCGGCTCGACCTGGACCATTCCGTCGGCGGACATCCCGGCCCGGACCTCGACCCGGCGCCGGGCGTCCGCGGCGGCGGGGTCCTTGCCCAGCACCGTGACGGTGGTCCGGCCGTCGGCGCCCGCCGAGACGGCGGAGAGCGGTACCACCAGCACCGGTTCGCCGGAGGAGGCGGCGGTCACGGTGAGGCGGACGCCCTGTCCGGAGAGCCGGGCGTCGAGCGTCTGGCCGGGGGTGACGGTGAGCGCGTAACCGCCGGGGTCCTGCGCGGCGTTCTCCCCCGCACCGGAACCGGAACCGGGACCGGAACCCGCTCCCGCACCGGAGCCGCCGGAGCCGGAGCCGCCCGAGCCGCCCGGCGCGGCGCCGCCCGAGGCCGGGGTCGGGGCGGTGGCGACCGAGGCGACCGTCCCGGTGGCGGTGAGCCCGGTGGACTCGGACAGCACCTCTACCTTCATCCCCGCCTTGACCAGGTCCTTCTGGTGCGCCGGGAGCGAAGCTCGGATCACCGGGGCGCCCGCCGACAGCGTGAGCAGCCCGTCCGGGACGGATTCCCCGACCGCCGCCTTGACCGCGTCCACGCGCGCCGGGAAGCCCTTGACGAAGACGAGCTCGTCCGCCGGGACCATGGGGCCGGCCGCCGCCCGGGCAGCCTCCAGGCGGGTGGTGGCCTTGGCCAGGTCCTGCTGGGCGAAGGCGAGTTGCTGCTGTGCCTCCGCGGTGTCGGTGCCACCGCCCGCCTTGGCCTTGGCGAGGGCGCTCTTGGCGGTCGTGACCCCCCGCTGGGCGGTATCGGCGGCGTCCTCCGCCGCCTGGAGCTTCTCGGCGTCGCCGGGGTCGGCGGGCCGCGGGGTGTAGCCGAGCGCCGCGTAGAGCGCGGTCACCGCGGCCTTCGTCCCCGCGCCGTACGTGCCCGCCGGATCCTTGCCGGTGGGGTGGCCCAGCGCCTTGAGCCCCTCCTGGAGCTGCCCGACGTCCTTGCCGGTGGCCCCGGGCTTGAGGTCCCGGTACACGGGCAGGGCCCCGGCCAGCGCGAACACCGGCCGCCCCGACACCTCGACGAGTACGTCACCGGCCTGTACGGCGGCCCCGGGCTGTTTGTTGACCCGGGTGACCACGGGTTTCCCGCCCGTCCCGGCGGCCGCGGCGGCTCCGGCTCCCGGGGACACCGTCAGGGACTGCTCGGCGGCAACCGTGCCCCGTACGACCACCGAGGAGGTCAGCACCCGCCGTTCGACCCGGTCGGCCAGGACGGACGCGGGCGGCGGCGCGGCATCGGCCGCGACCTGGGCGGGGGAGCGGATGGTGGTGGCGAGGACCACACCGGCTCCGGTGAGGGCGACGGCGCCCGCGACGACCCAGATCAGGATCCGTCGCCGCCGGCCGAGCGAGGCCCGTACGTCGTCGGGCTCGACCGCGGCGTCCGACTCCTCGGGGGCGGCGGCCTCTTGATGTTTCACGTGAAACCCACTTTTCCGTTCAACAGCCGCCGGCGGCAGTCGCCGTCAGCAGTCGCGTCAGCAGTCGCCGAGCACCGAGACCGACGTGACCTTCCAGGGCGCGCCGAGCCGCTCGCGGACGAGGGTGAACGCGGACAGCTGGGAGGGCTTGTCCTGCAACTGGTCGGCGAGCGTGCCGCTCGCGCGGTCGTAGATGAGCCAGCGGTCGAGGTCCACGCAGTCCTGGACCACGCGGGTCTGCTCGCCGGAGACGTCCATGCCGTCGATCCGGTGGCCGACCTCGCCGCGGAGCACCTTTCCGCCCTCGCCGAAGTGCTTCAGCATGGCGCGCATGTCGTCCAACTGGGCCCCGGTGGCGATCTGGTCGAGCACCGGATCGGCGGGGTCGGCCTTCTGGCCGGCCGCCAGCCAGGAGGTCCAGTACGCGTCGTACGCCTGGCGGACGTCGGGGGTCGGCTCGACCAGCCCGTTCCCGCTCGCCGAGGGCGTGGCCCGGGCGGCGGACCCGGCGGCGGGCGAGGTGCACCCGGTGGCGGCGAAGGCCAGCGCCGCGCACCCGACGGCGACCGCGACGGCCGGGCCTGCGGGGCGCCTCACGCCGTACCGTCCTTGAGGACCTTCCCCGCGGTCTTCACCTGCTCGGCCAGGTTCTTCTTCTCCTGCCCGAGTCCGTCCTTGTTCTTCTCCACGGCGGTGTTCTGGTACGCCGTCAGCACAGCCGTCCAGGTGTCGGTCAGCTTGCTCTTCTGCTTGCACGACACGTCCGTGGTGGCGGCGGTGATCTCCTCGGAGGTGACCGGCCCGGTCCACCGGGTGCCCTCCATGTCCTGGAGCTCCCAGGGGGTCTTCACCTGGAACCCGGCGTCCCGCATGCAGACGCTCCACTGGCCGATGGCGGCCACGACCCGACTGTCGCCGCGCGCCCGGTCGTTGGTCTGCCGGGTCAGCTCGTCGAGCAGTTTCGTGCCGGTCTTTCCGCTCTGCGGGTACAGCTTGCGCGTCGCCTCGCCCGAGCAGCCGCCCTCCGGGGCGCCGGGCTGCGCGGGCGCTCCGTCCTGCGGACCGTAAAGGGCCGCCGTCTCGTTCGGGTCCTGCTTCTTCGTGTCCCTCGGGCGGTCCGGCGAGGCGCCGCCCGTCCGGTAGCCGAATTTCTTCGCGTATTCCGCGTCGACCAGGCCGATTCCGGTACTTCCGCGCTCGCCGCCGGTATTGGCGTACGTATTCGAGTTCTTGAACGCCGCGAATCCGAGCCGGTGCATGCACGCGTCCGTGAGAATGTCCTGGGCCTGCTGCATGACTTTCAGCTGCTCCTTGTCGAACGCGTAGGCGTCGAGCGGGAGTCCGGCGTGAACGGGATCCGTCTGCGGCGTGATGCTCACCTTGGGTTCCGCGCCGGGCAGGGACGCCGCACCCGTCTTGCCGGTGTCACCGGAACCTCCCGAACCTCCGGAGCCGCCGCTGCAGGCGGTCAGGGCGGCGGCGAGGAGCAGTGCGCCGAGCGGCAGTGCGCCGAGGTGCCCGGTGGATCGGAGCGGGCGGCGGGAGGTCCGGTTGGAGCGCGGCACGATCGACCTTTCCGTGGTGTGCGGGTGGCCCTAAACTGCCGGGCAAGCCCGGTGCCGGGACCGATTCCAGCGGTCCCGGCACCAGGTGCCTGCGGGCTGATTCACATACGGCCGTCGGCCGTCAGCAGTGCGGGTTGGCGATCTTGTTCAGCAGCGTCTCCGAGGCGAACCCGACCACGCCGGTGTTGTTGTTCTTGTGCTTGGTCCAGTACGGGTTACCGCTGACGGTCGTGCCCTCCGAGTAGCAGATGGGCGTGATCGTCTGGCTGCGGTAGCCGAGACCGTTGACGCGGGTGTCGCTCGTGTACGGGGTCTGGCGGATGCGCACCCCGTCGGTGTTGTAGTCGCCGGCCTGGGCGGCGGAGGCCGCCCCGATGCCGAACGCGGCGGTGGAAAGGGCGATGGCCAGGAACTGAACTGCCTTGCGACGCACGTTGTCATCCTCTCGATGAGCCGACAGATCGTTCGTGCAGCCGAGAGGAATTGCCGCGCCCGTTTGAGCCACGAGCGCTGAGCTGGTCCCCCCGGTCCGGTGAAAGACGATGGCACGAAGACGAATTCCGTACCAGTGGGTTCCAGGGCTGCGGGCGAGAGCGGCTGAATGTGTTCCGGGGGCGCACGGGCGCCGTTCGCACGGACGTGACCGATCCATTTCCGGAAATGCGCAGGAGAGGACGGTTGCCGTAAAACGGCCGCCTTGCCTCCTCCCCGACCGGATGATCAGGGACCGTTTCACGGTTGTCCGGAAAACGTCGCTACTCGGTGGGCTCCGCCTCCGCGTAGCGTCCGCGGACCTCCGACACCACGCCGAACGCGGCGGCGGTCAGCGGTACGGACAGCAGCATGCCGATGACCCCGGCGACGCTGGCGCCGGCGGTGATGGCGAGCATGACCACGGCGGGGTGCATCTGGACGGTCCGGCTCTGGATCAGGGGCTGCAGGATGTGGCCCTCCAGCACCTGTACGGCGAGCACCACGCCCACGGTCCACAGTCCGATGATCCATCCCCGCTCGGCGAAGGCGACGAGGACGGCCACCGAGCCGGAGATGAAGGCGCCCAGGTACGGGATGTACGCGCCGACGAACACCAGGGCGCCGAGGCCGACGGCCCCGGGGACGCGGAGCACGAGCAGTCCGACCGTGATGCACACGGCGTCGATCAGGGCGATGAAGGTGGTGCCGCGCATGAACCCCTCGACGGCCTCGAAGGCGCGGCGGGCCATCGCCTCCACGGTGTCGCCGGTGGCGCGGGGCGCGAGTGAGCGCAGGGTGCCTGCCGCGCGGTCCGAGTCGCGCAGGAAGAAGAACATCAGCAGGAGGGCGAGGACGGCGATGGCGAGCACCTCGCCGACGACGCTGATGCCGGTGATGACGCCGGAGGCGGCCGTACCGCCGAACTTCGCCAGCAGCTCCTTGGCGTTCTTCGCCAGGTCCTCCAGGGAGGTCCCGGCGGGCCCGAAGCGCTCGGCGAGGTCCTGTCCGGCCCGCGTGAGGGAGCCGAGGATCTGGTCGCCGGTGCTGATCAGGGCGTGGACGACCACGTACCCGGCCCCGCCGAACACCGCGACCACGCCGAGGCAGGTCAGTGCGGCGGCGAGGGAGCGGTGCATCCCCATCCGTACGAGGCGCCGGTGCATCGGCCCGAGCAGGGCGACTCCGAGCAGGGCGAGCAGGACGGGGGTGACGGCGGTCTTGAAGGTGATGCACAGCCACACGCCGACGGCGACCACGCCGGTGACGAGCAGGGCGACCACGCACCAGGCGGCCAGCCGCCTGACCGGCGGGGGGAGCAGAGTCAGCACCCGTGCATCCAACCACGGCGTTTCCGGCGGCGACGCCCGCAGCTGCTAGCCGTCGTCCTTGGCCTGTTCGTCCATCTCGAACCAGATCGACTTGCCCTCGCCGCGCGGGTCCACGCCCCAGGTGTCCGCCAGCATCTCCATCAGCAGGACGCCCCGCCCGCTCGACGCCATCTCGCCCGGGTGCCGCTTGTGCGGCAGCTCGTCGCTGGCGTCCGCCACCTCGATGCGCAGCCGCCGCGTCCCCAGCTCGCCCACCGCCTCCGCGACCAGCAGCGCGTCGCCGTCCGTGTGCATGAGGACGTTCGTGACCATCTCGGAGACCATGAGCACCGCCGAGTCCACCTGCTCCGCGTCCGCCCAGTCGTGCAGCAGCTCCCGGATCTGCCGACGCGCGCCCGCGATCCGCTCCGGCTCCGCCTGCGCCACGGTCAGCATGGTGCGGCGCGCCGGCCGCACCGGGTGCGCCGCCGGGGTCCCGCAGCCGCAGTCCGCGGCATCCCGGCACAGCAGGACGACGGCTATGTCGTCCTCGCGCCGGTCGGCCAGCGGGCCGGTGGTGTGGTGCGAGGAGGGCCCGTGCACGGCCTGGACCAGCAGGTCGGCCAGCTTCTCCAGGCCGTCGGACCCGTGGGGACCGTTCGGCCCGTCCCGCCCGTCCCGCCCGTTCGGCCCGTTCGGCCCGTGCGTATCGGACTCGAGGATCGCCCGCAGCCGCGCCCAGCCCGTGTCCAGGTCGTGCCCGCCGGTCTCGATGAGCCCGTCGGTGCAGAGCATCATCGTCTCGCCGGGCTCCAGCGTGAACCGCGTCGTCGGGTAGTCCGTGTCCGGGACGATGCCGAGCGGGAGGCCCCCGGCGGTCGGGCGCATCAGCACCGTGCCGTCCGTCATCCGGATCACCGGGTCGGGGTGGCCGGCGCGGGCCACCTCCAGCAGCCCGGTCGCCGGGTCGCACTCCACGTACAGGCAGGTCGCGAAGCGCGGACTGCGGAAGTCGGATTCCTCGTACGCATCGGCCCCGTCCGAAGAACACAGCCCGGCCAGGAAGCGCGAGGCGCGGGAGAGCACCGCATCCGGCCGGTGGCCCTCGGAGGCGTACGCCCGCACCGCGATCCGCAGCTGGCCCATCAGCCCGGCGGCCCGTACGTCGTGCCCCTGGACGTCCCCGATGACCAGGGCGAACCGTCCCGACGGCAGCGGGATCATGTCGTACCAGTCGCCGCCGACCTCCAGCCCGCCGCCGGTCGGGACGTACCGCGCGGCGATCTGCATGCCCGGGATGTCGGGGCCCAGCATTGGCATCATCGACCGTTGCAGGCCGGAGGTGAGTTCCCGCTCGGATTCGGCCACGCCGGCCCGCTGGAGGGCCTGGGCCAGCATCCGGGCCACCGTGGTCAGGACGGACCGCTCGTCCGGGGAGAAGGACACCGGGTGCTTGAACGCGGCCATCCAGGCGCCCATGGTGCGCCCGGTGACGATCAGGGGGAGGAAGGCCCAGGAGACCCGGCCGAAGCGCTGGGCGAGCGGCCAGGTGGCCGGAAACCGCCGCTTGTAGTCCTCGGGGCTGGGGATGTAGATCGCCCGTCCCGTCCGGACGACGTCGGCGGCCGGGTAGTCCGTGTCCAGCCGCATGTCCGTGAAGGGGGCCTCGTCCCCGGGGCCGTGCCCGTGGTGCCCGATGATCGACAGCCGGTCCCCGGCCACCCCGAAGACCGCCAGCCCGTCGGGGCTGAAGCCGGGCATCGACAGTGAGGCGGCGACCCGCAGCACCTCCGCCGTGGAGCGGGCCTCGGCGAGCGCCCGCCCCGCGTCCAGCAGGAACGCCTCGCGGGAGCGCCGCCAGTCGCCGGTGATCGGGGTGTGCGCGGCGGTGGTGCCGGGCTGCGGCTCGGCGATCTCCTGGATGGTGCCGATCAGCTCGTAGTCGACGCGGCCCTCGGCGGACCGGTTCTCCACGGGCTTGGAGCGGCTCCGTACGGTCCGCAGCACCCGACCGTCCTCGTCCATGATCCGCAGCCGGGCCTCCGCGAGGGTGTCCTCGGCCACCGCGAGATTGACGATTCCGTTGATCTCGTTCCAGTCCACCGGGTGAAACCGCGACCGTACGGCGACCTCCGGCAGCACGACGGGTTCCGCGGGCAGCCCGAGCAGCCGGGCGGCCTCGCTGTCGAGGGTGACCGTCCCGGAGGCGTTGTCCCAGCGCCACAGGCCCGTCGCGATGGCGGCCAGGACGTCCTCGGTGCGCACCCGGTCATCTTTACAGGTCATCCCCCCGCCGTGCCTGTTCACGGGGGCTGCCGGGCACGCCAGCACGGTCCCCGGCCCGGACGGTAACCTTGTGAGGGTTGAATCCACCCTGGTATCGCGAAGAACTGGATGACTGATGCATCGGTACAGGTCCCACACCTGCGGCGAGCTCCGCGCCTCTGACGTCAACGCCGACGTCCGGCTGAGCGGCTGGCTGCACAACCGTCGAGACCTGGGCGGCATCCTCTTCATCGATCTGCGCGACCACTACGGCATCACGCAGCTCGTCGCCCGCCCGGGCACCGCCGCGGCCGCCGTCCTGGACAAGCTCTCCAAGGAGACCGTCGTCCGCGTCGACGGCAAGGTCGTCTCGCGCGGCGCCGAGAACGTCAACGCCGACCTGCCCACCGGCGAGATCGAGATCGAGGCCGTCGAGGTCGAGGTGCTCGGCGCGGCCGCCCCGCTGCCCTTCACGATCAACACCGACGACGGTGTGAACGAGGAGCGGCGCCTGGAGTACCGCTTCCTCGACCTGCGCCGCGAGCGCATGCACCGCAACATCATGCTGCGCTCGGCCGTCATCGCCTCGATCCGCTCGAAGATGGTGGCCCTCGGCTTCAACGAGATGGCGACCCCGATCCTCACCGCGACCTCCCCCGAGGGCGCCCGTGACTTCGTCGTGCCGTCCCGCCTGAACCCGGGCAAGTTCTACGCCCTGCCGCAGGCGCCGCAGCAGTTCAAGCAGCTGCTGATGATCTCCGGCTTCGACCGGTACTTCCAGATCGCGCCGTGCTTCCGCGACGAGGACGCCCGCGCCGACCGCTCGCCGGGCGAGTTCTACCAGCTCGACGTCGAGATGTCCTTCGTCGAGCAGGAGGACGTCTTCCAGCCGATCGAGCGCCTGATGACCGAGCTCTTCACCGAGTTCGGCAACGGCCGCGAGGTCACCTCGCCGTTCCCGCGGATCCCGTTCCGCGAGTCGATGCTGAAGTACGGCAACGACAAGCCCGACCTGCGCGCCAAGCTGGAGCTCGTCGACATCACCGACGTCTTCGAGGGCTCGGAGTTCAAGGCGTTCGCCGGCAAGCACGTGCGTGCGCTCGCCGTCCCGGACACCGCCGCGCAGCCGCGCAAGTTCTTCGACGGCCTCGGCGAGTACGCGATCTCGCTGGGCGCCAAGGGCCTGGCGTGGGTCCGCGTGGGCGAGGACGGTGCGCTGACCGGCCCGATCGCCAAGTTCCTCACCGAGGAGAACGTCAAGGTCCTCACCGAGCGCCTGGGCCTGGTCCCCGGCCACGCCGTGTTCTTCGGCGCGGGCGAGTTCGACGAGGTCTCCAAGATCATGGGCCCGGTCCGGGTCGAGGCCGCCAAGCGCGCCGGCCAGTTCGAGGAGAACGTCTTCCGGTTCTGCTGGATCGTCGACTTCCCGATGTACGAGAAGGACGAGGAGACCGGCAAGATCGACTTCTCGCACAACCCCTTCTCCATGCCGCAGGGCGGCATGAAGGACCTGGAGGAGAAGGACCCGCTCGACATCCTCGCCTGGCAGTACGACATCGTCTGCAACGGCATCGAGCTGTCCTCCGGCGCCATCCGCAACCACGAGCCCGAGGTCATGCTCAAGGCCTTCGAGATCGCCGGTTACGAGGCCGAGACCGTCGAGCGCGAGTTCGCCGGCATGCTGCGCGCCTTCCGCCTCGGCGCCCCGCCGCACGGCGGCATCGCCCCGGGCGTCGACCGCATCGTGATGCTGCTCGCCGACGAGCCGAACATCCGCGAGACCATCGCCTTCCCGCTGAACGGCAACGCGCAGGACCTGATGATGGGCGCGCCCACGGTCCTGGAGGAGTCCCGTCTGCGCGAGCTGAACATCGCGCTGCGCAAGCCGGTCGAGACGAAGGCGGCCGACGCCAAGCCGATCGCCGAGGCCGTCCACCCGGACGCCGCGCGGTAATCGCCCGTACGCGAGACGAGGGGCCCGGGATCCATCGGATTCCGGGCCCCTCGTCTTGTGGGTGGGCGGCTACGGGGCTCAGAAGCTCTGGAGCAGCCCCTTGGCCAGCGCGGCGGAGGTCAGCCCGGCGGGAGCCGGACCGGCGTGGAAGAAGCCGGCGTTCTCGGCGTCCAGCTTGCGCAGGAAGTCGAAGGCCTTGGCCTCGTGGTCGCCAAAGGCGACGAACTGCCAGTACACGCCGGGTGCCGAGGCCGCGGCGTCGGCCAGGGCCTGCTTGGCGGGCCGGACGCTGTCGGGGGCGCCGTCGGTCTGGAACACGACGAGGGCGGGGCCTTCGCCACCGTCCTTCTGGTACCGCTCGACGACGGCCTCCACGGCCACGTGGTAGCTGGTGCGTCCCATGCGGCCGAGTTCGGCGTGGCGGGCTTCGACCCAGGCGTCGTCGTGGGCTTCGAGGGCCAGGTCGGCGGTGCCGTCCACGTCCGTGGAGAAGAACACGGTGTGCACGGTCGCCTCGTCGTCGAGGTGCGCGGCGAGCGCGAGGGCGTGGTCCGCGAGGTGCTGGGCGCTGCCGTCCTTGTAGAACGGGCGCATCGACCCGGACCGGTCCAGGACCAGGTAGACCTTGGCCCGCGCACCGGCCTTGCCCTTGCCCCGGAGCACCTGCCCGGCGGCCTTGTAGGCCGCGGCCACCCCGGGAGCCGCCCGCTTCACGTCGGCGAGCGCGTGGGCCGGCCCCTCGGGCTCGGCCGCGGGCGCTTCGGCGACGACTTCGGACTCGACCTCGACGACCGGCTCGGCCTCGGGCTCGGTGACGACCTCGACGACCTCAGCCTCGGCAACGACCTCGACGACCGGCTCCGCCTCGGGCTCGGTGACGACCTCGGCGACCTCGACCTCGGCGACCGGCTCCGCCTCAGGCTCGGCAACGACCTCGACCTCGGCGATGATCTCGGCGGTCGGCTCCGCCACCGCCTCGACCTCGGGCTCGGTGACGACCTCGGCTGCGGGCTCAGCCACGGCCACGGCCTCGACGGCGGCTTCGGCCTCGGCC
The DNA here is from genome assembly GCF_000717915.1 of Streptomyces sp. NRRL S-244. Classification (GTDB taxonomy): domain Bacteria; phylum Actinomycetota; class Actinomycetes; order Streptomycetales; family Streptomycetaceae; genus Streptomyces. The sequence continues at coordinate 246,335 of NZ_JOCX01000001.1, read as the reverse complement.
TCGACCGCAGGCTCGGTCACTTCGGCTGCCGGCTCCGCCGCCGGGGTCTCCACCTCGGCCGCCAAGGGCGCCACAGCGATCTCGGGCTGCACCTCCGGCTCGGCCGCGACCTCGGCCACCGGCTCCGCCTCGGGCTCCACGACGAGCTCGGGTGCGGCCTCGGCCGCGACGGCCTCCGCCACGACCTCGGGCTCCGCCACAACCTCGGCCGCCGGCTCGGCGACCGGCTCGGCGACCGGCTCCGTCGCCGGCGTCACCGCCTCGACCGCCGGACGCTCCGGCTGGGGGCGCCGGGCCTCCGGGACCGTGGGGTCCGGGGCCGGAGCGGTGAGAAGCGTCCCCGGTTCACGGTCCCGCGGAGCGGACTGCGGGGGAACCGTCGGATTGTCGAAGGAGGCGGCGACCAGCTCGGCCGCCACGTCCAGGGGGGTGCGTTCCGCCTGGCTCGGGACGGCGGCCGAAGTGGCGTCCGTCATCTCCGGAACCGGCTCGGCAGACCGTCCGAACACCTTGCGCAACAAGCTCCGAATACCCATGGGCCAGGCCTTTCGCATGAGTGCGTGCGTCATTTGTCCGTGCTGCGCGGTTGATCCCTGCCCAGAGTGGACACGTAAGGTTATCGGCCGCTTGGCTGGAACTTCGGCAGGGGCGCCCTTCGTGGCGCCCGGCCCGCCCAGCACACACCCCATCTTGCCGAACTCCCGCACCGACGTGCCCGGTTCACCGTGCGTTCATTCCAGCGCCGCCGCTTCGGCGCAACCCGCGCCTACCGTCACGGCTTGGATTCGACCGACATGCTGTCGGCACCCGTGCATCTACGGAGGAAACTCGTGCGCAAGCTCCTGCCGCTCATAGGCAACTCGCATGGGGGCGGCCGCTCCGCCCTCACCTGCCGCTACCGCTGCGGCGACGCCTGCTTCCACGAGGTGCCGAACAAGAGCGACAACGAGTACGTGGGCGACGTCATCGCCCGCGCCTACTCGCGCCGCTCGATGCTGCGCTCTGCCGCCGTCGTCACGGTCGCGTCCGCCGCCGGTACCGCGATCACCCTCGGCAGCAACGGCTCCTCGGCCACCGCCGCCCCCACCGCCGACGCCCAGGGCGCCGCGGCCGACGCCGCGGGCGCCCGCGGTCTGCGCTTCAAGGCCATCGCGCCGAACACCGACGACCGCGTCACCGTCCCCGAGGGCTACGAGCAGAACGTGGTCATCCGCTGGGGCGAGCCCATCGTCAAGGGTGCTCCGGGGTTCAACGCCGACAAGCAGACCGCCGCCGCCCAGGCCGGTCAGTTCGGCTACAACAACGACTTCCTCTCGCTGCTCCCGCTCGGCGGTGACTACGAGCGCCAGCAGCTCCTCGTGGCCAACCACGAGTACACCGACGAGATCCTCATGTTCAAGGGCTACGACCCGGCGAACCCGACCCGCGAGCAGGTCGAGATCGCCTGGGCCGCGCACGGCCTCGGCGTCGTCGTCGTCCAGGAGGACCACCGCAGCGGCAAGCTGACCGCGGTCAACCGCCACCAGCTCAACCGCCGCCTCACCGCGACCAGCGAGTTCAAGCTCACCGGCCCGGCCGCGGGCAGCGCCCTGGTGAAGACCTCCGTCGACGCGACCGGCACCAAGGTCCTCGGCACGCTCAACAACTGCTCCGGCGGCACCACCCCGTGGGGCACCACGCTGCACGGCGAGGAGAACTTCAACCAGTACTTCGCCAACGCCGGCCAGGTCACCGACGCCACCGAAGCCGCCCGCCTGAAGCGCTACGGCGTCACCGCCGGCGCCACCGAGCGCAAGTGGGAGCGCTTCGACAAGCGCTTCGACGTGCTCCAGGAGCCCAACGAGTCGCACCGCTTCGGCTGGGTCGTCGAGCTCGACCCGTACGACCCGCAGTCCACCCCGCGCAAGCGCACCGCGCTGGGCCGTTTCAAGCACGAGGGCGCCCAGCCCCGCCTCACCGAGGACGGCCGCCCGGTCGTCTACATGGGCGACGACGAGAAGTTCGACTACTTCTACAAGTTCGTCTCGTCGAAGCAGATGAAGAAGGGCAACTCGCGCGCGGCGAAGGAGCACAACCTCACGCTGCTCGACGAGGGCACCCTCTACGTCGCCAAGCTGACCGGCGACTCCCCGGCCGCCGAGATCGACGGCACCGGCAAGCTCCCCTCCGACGGCCAGTTCGACGGCTCCGGCGTGTGGATCAAGCTCCTCACCTCCTCCCCCTCCGGCAACGTCTCGCACGTCGAGGGCATGACCGCCGAAGAGGTGGCCGTCTTCACGCGCGAGGCCGGCGACAAGGTGGGCGCCACCAAGATGGACCGCCCCGAGGACATCGAGCCCTCGCCGCGCACCGGCCGCGTGTACGTCGTCCTCACCAACAACAGCGACCGCGGCAAGGCCGGCAAGGCCGGTGCGGACGAGGCCAACCCGCGCAACCTGAACAAGCACGGCCAGATCCTGGAGCTCGCCGAGAACTTCGACGACCCGGCCGGTGACGGCTTCGCCTGGCGCCTGTTCCTGGTCGCCGGTGACCCGAAGGACCCGTCCACCTTCTTCGCCGGCTTCCCGAAGGAGAAGGTCAGCCCGATCTCCTGCCCGGACAACGTGACCTTCGACCCGCACGGCAACCTGTGGATCTCCACGGACGGCAACCAGCTCGGCTCCCACGACGGCCTGTTCGGTGTCGCCACCGCCGGTGAGCGCCGCGGTGAGCTGAAGCAGTTCCTGACCGTCCCCCGCGGCGCCGAGACCTGCGGCCCGCTGGTCCAGGACAAGCGCGTCCTGGTCGCCGTCCAGCACCCGGGCGAGATCGACGGTGCGTCCGTCGAGAAGCCCCAGTCGGTGTGGCCCGACGGCCCCGGCAAGATCGTCCGCCCGGCGGTCGTGTCCGTCTGGCGCAAGGACGGCAAGAACATCGGCGTCTGATCGGGCCGGTAGGCACGGTCAGTTGACCGGTTGAATCCACCAGGGTGGGCGGTGTTTCACGTGAAACACCGCCCGCCTATGGGCGTTTCACGTGAAACATCCTCCGTCGGGGTGTGCTCAGCTTGCGCCCGTCAGGCGTCCGACGGGGAGCCTGAGCGTGGTCATCGCCCCGCCGTCGGGTGCGTTGGCGAAGCTCAGGGCGATGTCCAGGACCGCCGCCTGGCCGACCACGATGGTCAGGCCCAGCCCGTGGCCCCGGCCGCGGCCCGGGTCCCCGGTGCGGAACCGCTGCGGGCCCTGCTCGATCAGCTCGGGAGGGTAGCCGGGCCCGTGGTCGCGTACGACCACCACGGGGCCCTCGACGGTCACCTCGACCGGCGGTTCCCCGTGCTTGTCGGCGTTGACCAGCAGGTTGGCCAGGATCCGGTCCAGCCGCCGCCGGTCGGTGAGCACCACCACGTCCCGGACGACCCGTACGGAAGCCTCCAGGCGGGTCGCCGCGACGGCCCGCCGTACCGCCTCGCCGAGTTCGACCCGGGCCAGGTCGGCGCGCTCGACGCCCGATTCCAGCCGGGAGATCTCCAGCAGGTCCTCGGTGAGCAGGTGCAGGGCCTTGAGCCGGTCGTTGATCATCTCCTTGGGGCGTCCCTCCGGCAGCAGGGCGGCCGCGGCCAGCGAGCCGGTGAGCGGGGTGCGCAGCTCGTGCGCGACGTCCGCGGTGAAGCGCTTCTCCGCTTCGATCCGCTCCTGGAGGGAGCGGGCCATCGAGTCGAGCGCCTGCGCGACGTCCCGCACCTCGTCGCGGTAGCGCGGCCGGCGCCGGCCGCCGTCTTCGGCGGAGTCGTCCGTGCCCCCGGTCCGGTCCTTGCCGTTCCCGTCGTCCCCGCCGTCCTGTTCGGCGGGGAACCCCACGCGCGCGTCCAGGTCTCCGGCGCTGATCCGGCGGGCCACGGCGGCCGTGGTGGTCAGCCGGCGGCTGATCCGGTTGGCGAGGAACAGGCCGGCCAGGGCCACGACTCCGGCGGCGAGCGCGGCGGAGGCGAGGATCGCGGTGTCGATGTCCCTCAGCCGGTGGCGGGTGCTCTCGTACGGGAGCCAGACGGCGAGGGTCTTGTCGTCGGCGGGCGCCGCAGCCCACATGACGGGTTTGCCGGCCTGCTGGCCGACCATGCTGCCGGTGCCTCCCCGCGCCACGAGTTTCCGCAGCTGCTCGGGGAGCTCGGGCGGGTCCAGGGCGACGTTCACATCACCGTGGGAGGTGCCGTACTGGTACTGGGCGAGGGCGTAGTCCAGGTCCCGGTCCACGTCCTTGCGGACCTCCCCGACGATCTGCCGGGCGACCACGTTGTGCACGAGGATCCCGAGGACCGCGGCGACGGCGCAGCACACGGCCGTGGTGGTCAGGGCGATCTTCCAGCGCAGACTGCTCGTCACCCGCATGGCGGCCCGGACCCTCTCAGCCCCGGCTCGGGGAGGCGCACGGGGTGGAGCTGTCCTTCATGCCGGGGCACTCGTCGAGGGTGAGCTGGGACAGGTTCATGATCCCGGCCTTGGGGTCCCAGACGTAGTCGGAGACGGAGACCTTCTCCGGGTTCGAGGTCGGCTCGCGGACCGCCAGGTGTTCGGCGGCCACCTCCACGCCTTCCAGCACCCCGCGCCGGGACAGGATCCGGGCGATCGATCCGTCGTCCCGGACGGTGTAGACGCGCAGCTCGCTGACCCGGCCGTCGATGTCCAGGGCGGTGATCAGCTCGTCGCGGCCGTTGCCCGTCACGTCGTGCAGCACCGCGGGCCGCACCGGGCAGTCCGGACCTCCGTCCACAGCCTGTGTACACAGCGCCAGCCGCTGCACCGCCCGGGGGTCGACGAGGCGCCCGGTCCCGCCGTCCTGGGCGGTGGCGGTGGTGATGTCGGCCCGTACGACCTCCACCGCGTTCACGCCCCGCATGCTGAGGCCGACGACCTTGGGCAGCCCCGGGACCACGGCGGCCGTACCGGGCTGCTGGCCCGGGCCCGGCGGGTCCGGGTGGATGTCCGCCCACAGGGACTGCGGGGCGTGCACCGTGCCCAGGTCGCCGTCGTCGTGCAGCCCGTCCACGTCGGCGCACCCGGCCGCCGCCGCGAGGACGGCGGCGAGGACCGGGGCCGCCGCGCGGCCGCGCCGGGAGAGGGGCCTCATGCACCGATGCTCTCCCGCCGGGGCCGCGCGGGCCCGGCCCCGGGACCATTCGGGCGACGCGCGCGCCCCGGCCCCCGGGGCGGTCCGTGTCAGTGCTCGTCGGCGGCGATCGCGCGGGCCGCGGCGAGCTCTTGGCGTACCGGGGCCAGGACGGAGGTCTCGTCCCCGAGCGGGAGCGCCGCGGGGTGCAGCTGGGTCGGCGTCCGGGCCCTGCGCACCCCCTCGGCGAGGGCCCGCAGATCGGCGATGACGGTCGCCACTTCCTCGGCGCGGGGGGCTTCGGCTCCGTGGTTGACCCGGACCCGGGCGGCGGTGGTCGCGTCCACGATCCGCTCGACGGCGACGACCAGCGGCCACCAGGCTGCGGCCCGCGCCCCCGTCGGCGGCGGCTCGGTCAGCGCCCGCTGGAACTCGTTGCGCACGCCCGACATCTCGCGGTAGATCCGCCGCCGGGCCTGGAGCCGCGCGGTCCGCGCCGCCCGCTGCCCGGCTTCCGTGGCGGGATGGGACCCGAAGGCCCGTTCCACGTACCGGGCCGCGTCGTCCACGGTGTCGGCGAGCCGGTCGCCGATCCGGGTGTGCCAGCTCTCGGGCCACAGCAGATAGCCGGCGACCAGGGTGATGGCGCAGCCGATCAGGCTGTCCAGCAGCCGGGGCCGGATCAGGTCGAAGCCCTGGTGGTTGAGGAGGTCGGAGAGCAACAGGATCACCGGTGTGATCGCGGCAGTCTGGAAGGCGTACCCCTTGGTGGAGAACACGGGGATCAGCGCGGCGAGCACCACCATCACCGGCACGTCCCACCAGCCGCGCGGTACTTCGGCGAGCACGGCGGCGGCGATGACCAGCCCGGCCGCCGTGCCCACGGCGCGCAGCACGGCCCGGGAGAACACCGAGCCGAAGTCGGGCTTGAGGACGAAGGTGACGGTCAGCGCGATCCAGTAGGACCGCTCGACCGGCACCACGGAGACCAGGGTCTGGGCGAGTCCGATGCACAGGGCGAGGCGCAGCCCGTACCGCCAGGAGGCGCTGGACAGCATCATGTCGCGCACGGCCCGCCGGGCGCGGACCGTCAGTGCGGCGGGCCGGCCGAGCCGGTCGTCGACGTTGTGCAGGTCCGGATCGGGCAGGTACACGATGGCCGCGGCGTGCCGCAGCGCCGCGTCGAGGGCCCGTTCGGCGGGGGTGTGGGGCGCGGGCAGCTCCAGTACGGGCTTTCCGGTGCTGCCGCGTTCCACGGTCTGCGCCAGCTCCCGTACGGCCGCCGGGATCTCGGGCGGCAGAGCTCTGCCCCGCAGGTGCATGGCGGGGGCGGCTTCCACCAGCGGGATCACCACGTTCAGCTGGGCCAGCATCCGTACGAGCGCGGGACTGCGGCCGTGGACCCGGGCGCGGCGGCCCAGGACCAGGTCGTAGGCCTGGTTCAGGGCGTGCGTGACCTGCCTGCGGCGCTCGTCGTAGTCCGGCCCGCCCGCGGCTTCCAGCGCGTCGGCGAGCGCCCGGTAGGTGGCCGCCACGGCGACGCGCTCCGGCTGGCGCCCGCGCAGCGGCCAGCCCAGCAGGGTCAGCAGCAGGACGAACAGCCCGCCCGCGCTGAGCAGCAGCGGGGCGGTCCACCAGGGCTTGGGGAGCGGCAGGCCGGCGCCGATCACGGCGTTGAGGAGCAGCAGCAGTCCGGACACGGACGCGACGGTGCCGATCGAGGAGATCATTCCGGAGACGAGGGCGATGAGGGTGAGGGCGCCGACGGCGAGCCAGCCGTGGCCGAAGACCAGGGTGCCCAGGGCGACTCCGATCGCGCCGAAGAGCTGCGGCACGGCGATGTTCAGGAGCCGCATCCGGTAGGCGTCGGCGGTGTCGCCGATGACCCCGGACAGGGCGCCCATCGAGACGAGGGCCCCGTACTCGGGTTCGTTGAGGGCGAAGCCGACGGCGAGCGGGACGGCCATCGCGATCCCGGCGCGCGCGGCGGCGGCCCAGGGGATGGGGGCGGTGCTCGGCCGCAGTCCCTTGAGCAGCCAGGCGGGCGGAGCCAGCGGACGGTGCCGGGGGCGCCCGGAAGGTATCTGTTCGGTGCGTTCGGTGCTCATTCAGCTTCCGTGCGGCCGCTCGTGAATCGGTTCTTCTGCGCTGTTCCGGGGTCTTGCGTTCTTCTTGGGTTCTTCTCGGCTTCTTCTGGGGCGTTCTGCACGCGCCGGTACGTTCCGAGCTTATGGGGTGCGGCGTAGCCGGCCCGTCAGCCAGGCGGCGAGTGCGGCGGCGAGCCCGATCGCCAGCACCACCCAGGCGGTGGTGCGCAGGAACGCGGTGAGCGCGTCGTACACCGCCGCGGCGGCCGCCCGGTCGATGTCCGCCGGCAGATCGTCGAGGGTGAGCCGGCGGCAGACGGCCACCGCGATCCACAGGAGGACCGCGCCGACGGCGATCCCCAGCCCGGTGGCGATCACGGCGCGGCGCCGGTGGACGGCGACGGCGATCGCCGTCGCCGCGAGCACGACGGTCAGCACGGGGAGCCAGATGCCGGCGATCTGGAGCATGCGGAAGCCCTTCCGGAGCGCGCCGAGGTCGTCGTACTCCATGACCTTCACCGATACGTGGGTCACCGGGATCCGGTCGGCGAACGGCACGCCGTCGGCGACGAGGTCCCCTTTGATCTGCTCGATCACGGGCGCGAGATCGATGGTGACGGCGTCGCCGTCACCGGTGGTGAGCGCCTTGAGGAAAGCGGCGTGCGCGGCGCGGTTGGCCGAGTCCCAGGCGGTGCGGTAGGCCGGGGTGCCGGCGAAGGAGCGCAGGGCCTCGCCGAGCAGGGCGTCGACCCCGCCCTGGAAGGGCCCGGCGTCGATCTGCCCGGCGAGCGCGCGGCCCGCCTGGGTGACGACGACGCCCTGGACGGCCGGGTCATCGGCCAGCGGGGACATCGCCGCGGTGTACCGGTCGGCGTTGCCCAGCTCGTGGTCCGCCCAGTACGCGACGGCGCCGGCGGGGACGAGGAGGGCCACCAGCGCGATGAGTACCGCCGAGAGGAAGGTGCGCACGTCACCAGGGAAAGCCGCCGCGGCGAGCGGCGCGAGCGGTGCTGCTGCGGGCGGGTGGCGCCGCGGGTGCCGGGCGCTGATCCACTGATCCACTTGCCGGTCGGGAGCGGCGGGTGTGCCCTGGATGATGGGAGAGAGGAGCCCTGTCATGGCACATGCGGCACCCACCGCCCCGAGGCGGCATTGGCAGGCGACCGGTACGGACGACATGTTCAAGGGCCAGCTGACGCGTGCGCTGCTCCTTGGACTGGTCTACGGCGTCTGGGCGGCCTTCATGAGGCGCGACACGGGCGGGGTCGATGCGGGAAACGTCTTCTACGGCATCCTGTGCGGCGCCGTCTTCGCCGGCATCATGTTCACCCTTGCCCGCTTCGGCCCGCGGTTGATGCGGGAGTTGCACGCCACGGCGTACGGCGCGTTCGGCGGGATCGCGGTGGGCTATCTGTACAGCATGGCCGACCACTCCATCCTCCGCTCGTGCTGGGTCGGCTTCATCACCGGCATCGCCATCGGGCTGGCGGCGTTCTACCGCTACTACACGCGCGAGCCATGAGCCGGAAGCGCGACAGACGGCCCTGAGCGCGGCAGGCGCCGGTCCCCGCACGGGACCGGCGCCTGCCCGTGTCGGGCGGCTCAGCCCTCGGACGGGGCCTCGGAGCCGTTGACCGGGGCGGTTGCCGTGGCCGCCGCGGGGGTGTCGTCGCCGTCGGTCCCACGGACCTGCGGCTTGGGTGCCGTCGGGGTGTAGCGGGTGACCTCGGCGCGGAGCATGGCGTTCAGGGCGGCGTACGGGTCGATGGGCATGCCGGAACCTCACGGTGTTCGGGGGTGTGTGGGGGTGTGCGCTGCCGCTCGGCCCGCTCAGCAGCGCAGGACCACACCCCGCTCCGTCCACGCGGACAGCATCGGCCCGTCCGTCCGGTAGGCGTCGGCGCGTACGGCCTGACCGGCGTGTTTCACGTGAAACACCGGACGCGGCAGCTGCCGTACTCCCGGCAGCCCGCGCACGACGAGCCGTACGGCGACCCGCACCTCGGGATCCGCGGCCGGGTCGGACTCCCCCTCGGCGGGGGCGCCCGGCTCGCTCGGCGCGCCGGAGGCGGTGGGTTCGACCGCGGCCGCCGCTGCGGCCGTCGTGACGGCGGGACCGGACGCGAACAGGCACAGCAGCACGACGCAGGCCGCTGAAAGGGCCCTGGCCAGTGCCGTGCGCGCGTACCGCGTCCCGCTCATGCGAGGGGTCTGCCCCGACACGCCGGACAACTCCCCGATCGGGCCGCAGAAGCCCCCGACCGGGGGACGAAGACACCCCCCTCGGATGACAGGAGGCCGCGGCGGCTGCCGGCTCAGCCGGTGCGGCGCTGGCCGGTCAACCGGGCCAGAACGGTGGTCTCACCGCTGACCAGCCGGAGTTGGGCGCGCCCGGGCCGCTGCCCGCGACCTCTGACCCCGGCGGGCGAGACCCGGTCGACGGTGAACACGGCGGTACGGCGGTCAGCGCGTGCGATCTCGATGGTCAGCCCCCGCCGCAGCTCGGCGAGCCGCAGATCGTCGGCGGTGACCACGGCGGTGCCGGCCGAGCCCGGGGCCGGGCTGTCGTGGTCCCAGGCGGCCTCCTCCGCGTCCCCGCCCAGCGGCAGGTCGACGCCCAGGCTCGGGACGCGCAGCCGCAGCGGCCGCGAGACCCGCAGCGGTGTGATGGCGGCGGCGCGCGCGGGCCGGGCCCCCTTGCCCGGTGCGTGCTGCCCGGCATGCTCCAGCTGCTCGACGAGCCGGCGGTGGCCGGACAGACCCAGTGCGCGGGAGGGCAGCGCGTCGGCGGCGGTGGCCGCCGCGGGCCGGGCGCCCTCGGTGCTCCGCAGCATGCCTACGCCGGCTCCCAGCAGAGCCACTGTCAGCACGCCGACCACCCACTTGGCGCGGGGCATGGAATTCCCTCCTGGTCCGATCCCCGGCTCCGGCGGCCGGGACTCCTGAGAGCAGTGGATCCCTTCCTTGCCCGTCAGTACTGCTTACAACGCCGAAGACTGACGCCGCGTCACAGGCGTGTCGCCACCCCGGCGCGGACGTCTTCCCAGCTGGCGACGGGTGAACCACCGCCATTCCGTGGATTGCGCAAGATACGACCGAACGAGTGGACCGGAGAAAAGACCGCGGCCCTGGCCGCCGGGGGCGGTCAGGGCCGTGGGTGCCGGGCTCGGCGTCAGCTCACGGGCTGTGCCTCTTGCCGGGGGGCGGCGGCCGGGATGAGGGAGCGCTCGGCGAGAACGCCGAAGGCCAGACCGAAGGTCGTCCACATCACGGCCTGGATGGCCAGGGTGGCGAGGCGGAACTGCCAGATCAGGGCGGCCGGGAAGTCGGCCGGGACCTCGTTGATGCCGGGCAGGGACGCGTAGGCGATGGCGACCGCCGCGACGAAGGCGACCGAGGCCACGATCGACGCGTTCCAGTTCCCGAGCTTGGGCGCCAGGCGCCGGCCCAGGATGAGCGCCGCCGCGGACAGCAGCACGCTCAGCGCGATCATCAGGACGTAGAGGGTGGTCCTCCGGACGACGGTGTCGGGGTCTCCGACGGCCGGCGGGTTGGAGGGGTACTTGAGGAACGGTACGAGGTTGAGGGCGACGAACAGGCCGCCCGAGACCAGCAGGGCCGTGACCCGCGGGCCGAAGCGGCCGATGCGGCCCAGGGCGTAGCAGAAGACGAGCGCGGCGATGCCGCCGAGCGCGATCCCGTACAGCAGCGTGCCGGTGCCGAGGCCGGCCGTGGCCTGGAGGGCCCGGCTGACCGGGGCCGCCTCCTCGCCGTGGTCGTGGGCGGCGTGGCCCGCCTCCTCGATGGCGATGGCCGCGTCGACCTTGGATTCACCCAGGACGTACGCGACGAGGAAGGCGGCCACGCCTGCGAGCAGACCGGCCAGCATGCCCCGGACCAGCAGGACGCGGGGGGAAATGGGGTTCATGGTTCGGTTCTTCCCTTGCGGAGGTGAAGATCAGTGGCAGGGGAAGCCGAGGAGGTGGCGACCGTCGTGCATCCACTCGTGGACGGTGTCGCCCTCGAAGAGCGCGGTGGCGCCCTGCTCGGCGCCGACGAGGTAGAGCAGGACCAGCATCAGGACGCCGACGAACAGGGCCCAGGGGGCGAGCGCGGAGAGCGAAATCGGGGCGACGGCAGGGGCCGTCGTGGGCACGGCGGAGTGAGCCATGGCAGTACCTCCAGAGGGAACACGCGTCCCGGTCAGTGGTGCTCGCGACGACATGGCGGGTCTGACTTTCCCTCCCCCTCCGGGAGGATTCACAGTGGCGCGACCGTGCCGGATTTTCACCGGTACTTCCGTCATACCGTCGTCTTTTTTAGGTTGTCGTCCGAGACCGTACCGCGTTTACGCTCCCCTTATGAAGAGTGCCGTGGTACGAGTTCAGTTCGTGACACGCCCGTTCGACGCAGCCTCGCGGCAGATACGTTTCGGCCACGGCGACCCCTGCCCCGGCCACGAGGGCCTGCGCGGCCCGGACGCGGGGGAATGGGCGGGCCGGACCCTGGACGAGGTCGCGGCCGAGGATCCGGCCGCCGTACAGCGATGGCTGACCGACCCCGACTACGCGCCGACCGGCGGGGAGTCCGTCACCGCGCTGATCGCCCGCGTCGGCTCCGCGCTCGCCGGCCTGGCCCCCGGCACGCACCGCGCCGTGGTCGACCAGGCGGTCGTACGGGCGGGCGTGGTGCACGCGCTGGAGCTGCCGGCCGCCGCGTTCTGGCGCCTCGACGTACGGCCGGACACGGTGACCACTCTCACCGGGCGGCTCGGCAGGTGGAACCTCCTGATCGGCCAGCCGATCGACACGTAGCCGCTACGCGGCGATCCAGTCGCTCGTCGCGATCACCGGCTGCACGCCGTCGCGGTGGATCGTGCCCTCGATCAGGCCGTACATCCGGTCCGCCGCGAAGTAGACCTCGTTGTCGTTCTTGAGGCCGAAGGGCTCCAGGTCGACCAGGAAGTGGTGCTTGTTGGGGAGGTTGAGGCGTACCTCGTTGACCCGCGGGCAGTTGTCGAGCACCCGCTCGGCCATCTGGTTCAGGGTCTGCTGGAGCGAGTACGAGTAGGTCTCGGCGAACGCCTCCAGCATGTTCTTGCGGACCTTCTTGTACGACTGGTCCCAGTCGAACGCGGAGTCGTCGGCGGCCAGCGCCGAGTGCGCCCAGCGCGCGGTGACCTTGGTCGCCAGGATCCGGTCGTACGCCTCCTTCAGCGTCGTGTACTTGTCCTTGATGTAGCCGTGGAACTCGGAGTTCGTCGAGTTCATCACGGTCAGGTCCTTCAGACCCGAGATGACCTGGAGGCCGGTCGTCTCGCTGTACGTGATCTGCGCCGTGCGCACCTCCTGGCCCTTGCGGACGAAGGAGTGCTGCTCCTTGCGCGTCGGGACCGGGATCCGCTCCCAGGCGTACTCCTCGATCCGGATCTGCGCCTCGCGGATCGGCGACTGGGAGGAGACGAAGTGCTTGGCGAGCAGGATGCCGAAGGCCTCGGGCGAGGCGATGCCGTGCTCCTTGCCGAAGGCGTACACCGTGTTCTTGGTGGTGTCGGTCGGCAGGCAGTTGGCGTTGTCGCCGGTCAGGTGGACGTCGCGGAACTCGCCGCGGAGCGCGACCGAGACGTTGAGGTCGCGGATCTCGTGCCACGACCCGTCGGATCCCTTGCGGGTGACCTTGACGATGCGGTTCTCGGCCTTGCCGTACTGGTTCTGCGCGAGGACGTGCTTGCTCATGGCTGTATTCCTTCGGGTACACGGAGTCCGACCGACTGGATCCCGTACGCCCGGCGTCCAGCGGTCGCCCCGCTCCCCGCCGTTCGGTCACGGAGGACCGCCCCGGGACTGACGTGCATCCCGGTCCGTAGGTGCTCTGTCGGATTCCAGCACGTTCACGTGGTGTTCGGAATGGCGCGGAACGTCCAAGACAGGCACCCACGGATTGGGTGACCGTGCATCCGTGCAGGTCAGGCCGTCTGCTCAGGCCATGTGCGCATCCGCGACGGACAGGGCCTCGTCGAGGATCTGCAGGCCCTTGGCCACGTCCTGCGGGCCGATGTTGCAGGGCGGGGCGACGTGGATGCGGTTGCCTGCGATCAGCGGCCACAGCCCGCCCTTCTTGCAGGCGGCCCCGAACTCGGCCATGGGCGCGTTGTCCGCCCCGGCCGCGTTGTACGGGACGAGCGGCTCGCGCGTCTGCCGGTCCCGTACGAGCTCCAGGGCCCAGAAGGTGCCCAGACCGCGGACCTCACCGACCGACGGGTGCTTCTCGGCGAGGGCGCGCAGGCCCGGCCCCAGCAGCTCCGCCCCGGTGCGGGCGGACTGCTCGACGATGCCCTCCTCCTCCATGACGTTGATCGTCGCCACGGCGGCTCCGCAGGCGAGCACGTGCCCGGAGTACGTCAGCCCTCCCGGGTAGGGCCGGCGCGCGAAGGTCCCGGCGATGGCGGCCGAGATGGCGACCCCGCCGAGCGGGACGTATCCGCTGGTCACGCCCTTGGCGAAGCAGATCAGGTCGGGGGTGACTCCCCAGTGCTCCGACGCGAACCACTTCCCGGTGCGGCCGAAGCCGACCATGATCTCGTCGAGGATGAAGACGATGCCGAAGCGGTCGCAGAGCTCGCGGACCCCGGCGAGATAACCGTCCGGATGGACGAGCACGCCCGGAGCGCCGCCGACGGTCTCCAGGATGATCGCGGCGATCGACTGCGGGCCCTCGAAGACGATCGTGTCCTCGAGGTGGCTCAGCGCGCGCTCGCACTCCTCGGCCTCCGTGGCCGCGTAGAACGGCGAGCGGTAGGTGAACGGCCCCCAGAAGTGCACGACGCCGGCGGTCGCGCTGTCGTTGCCGAAGCGGCGCGCGTCACCGGTCAGGTTGATCGCGGTGGCGGTGGCCCCGTGGTACGAGCGGTACGCGGACAGCACCTTGGGCCGGCCGGTGTGCAGGCGCGCCATCCGTACGGCGTTCTCGACGGCCTCGGCGCCCGCGTTGGTGAAGAAGATCTTGTCGAGGTCGCCGGGCGTGCGCTCGGCGATCAGCCGGGCCGCCTCCGAGCGGACGTCGACGGCGAAGCCGGGCGCGACGGTGCAGAGCTTGGCCGCCTGCTCCTGGATGGCCGCGGTCACCTTGGGGTGCTGGTAGCCGATGTTCGTGTAGACGAGGGCGCTGGAGAAGTCGAGGAAGCGGTTGCCCTGGTAGTCCCAGAAGTACGAGCCCTCGGCCCCGGCCACGGCGAGCGGGTCGATGAGCTCCTGCGCCGACCAGGAATGGAAAACGTGCTTCCGGTCGGCGTCTTTCACGGCGGCGAGCGCGTCGGCGGCTTCTGCGTTCATGTCCCGAGCGTAGTTGTCCATGATGTGGACCCCTGGGAGGGTCGGACGATGTTTCACGTGAAACACCGCTCCGGCGATGCGGCATCCGGTTAGCGTTTTCGGGTGCATTGACGATCGCGACGCGAGGACGTGACAGGTGAGCGAGCAGGACATCCTGGCCCGGCGCTTCGAGGAGCACCGCCCCCACCTGCGGGCCGTGGCCTATCGGATGCTGGGTTCGCTCAGCGAGTCCGAGGACGCCGTACAGGAGGCATGGCTGAAGCTCAGCCGCTCGGACGTCTCCGCCGTGCAGAACCTCGGCGGCTGGCTGACCACCGTCGTCGGCCGGGTGTGCCTGGACATGCTGCGCTCGCGCACCTCGCGACGCGAGGATCCGCTGTACGACCAGGACGGGTACGTCCGGCTGCCCGACCCCGTCGTGACGGGTCTCTCCGGCATCGACCCGGAGCGCGAGGTGCTCGTCGCCGACTCCGTGGGCATCGCCCTGCTGGTCGTCCTGGAGACGCTGGCCCCCGCCGAGCGGCTCGCCTTCGTCCTGCACGACCTCTTCGCTGTCCCGTTCGACGAGATCGCCCCGGTGCTCGGCCGTACCGCCGCCTCCACGCGGCAGCTCGCCAGCCGCGCCCGGCGCCGGGTCGAGGGCGCCGCGCCCACCCCCGACCTCGACCTGGTGCGCACCCGCGAGGTCGTGGACGCCTTTCTCACCGCCGCCCGCGGCGGGGACCTCGACGCGCTCGTCGACCTCCTCGACCCCGATGTCGTGGCCCGCTCCGACGGCGGCACGCTGCGCCCCAGCGCGGTCCGGCGCGGTGCGACCGACGTCGCCTCGAACGCGATCACCTTCGCCCGCTTCGCCGCGGCCGCCGTCCCGGTCCTGGTCAACGGCATACCCGGGGCACTCGCGATGGCGGACGGCAAGCCGCTGTCGCTCATGGCGTTCACCGTCAAGAACGGAAAGATCATCGCGCTCGACATCCTCGCGGACCCCGAGCGCCTCGCCCGGATCCCCCTGGGCCCCGCCGCGGCCGGCTGACTTCAGAACCCCGTATCGCCATCGATACCGGCGTCGGCGTCGGCGTCGGCGTCGATCGGCTTGATCCCCGCCGAGCCTGAGCGGCGGCTGGGGCGCGCGGGCTCTGCCGTGCGCGGCCCGTGCACGTCGGCTGATGATGGGAGTACGGCCGAACAGTCGGAGCTGATCATGACGGGTTGGCGTGTCAGGGACTACACCCAGGACGATCTCGAAGCGGTGATCCGCGTCGATGCGGAGAGCAGCAGGGCCGAAGAGGCCCCTCTCTTCCCGCTCTCGGACGCCGTCGCGGCCCTCCAGGCTCCGCACCCGGCGGTGGTCGCCACCGCGGACGAGGTGGTGGTCGGCGCCGCGGTGAGCAGGGTGGAGGGTGACCGGGCGTGGATCCTGCGCATCAGCATGGCGCCCGCCTGGCGGCACCAGGGGCTGGGCAGCGACCTGATCACGGCTCTGGAGCACCGGTTGTTCGCCGGTGGTGTGCGAACGGTGCACGCGGTCCTGCCCGACGGCGAGACCGGTGCCGCCGCCCTCCACAACTGTGGCTTCGGTGCCCGTCCGGGCCTGGTCTTCTTCGAGAAGCGCGGGCGAGTGACCCCTCAGGCGGTCAGCATGCTCTCGTCGCTCGGAGCGGAGCTGCCGCCCGGGGGACTGTGGGAGAAGGTCGTGGGCATGCAGAGGGAGAAGCGGCTCATCGAGCGGCGCCTGGTCCTGCCGCTGGCACATCCCGAACTGGCCACCCAGCACGGAGTGGAGCTGCCGCGGGCGGTGATGCTGTTCGGTCCGCCCGGGACCGGCAAGAGCACGTTCGCGCACGCGATAGCCAGCCGTCTGGGATGGCCCTTCCTCGAACTGTTCCCCGCCCGGCTGGCCGCCGAGTACGGGCTGGCGAGCGGGCTGAACCGGCGCTTCGACGAGATCGCCCGGCTCGACCACGTCCTGGTCTTCATCGACGAGGTCGAGGAGATCGCGGGGACCCGGAGCGGCGCGGACGCGACCGCGGTCGGCGTCGTCAACGAACTGCTCAAGGCGATCGTCCGGTTCCGGGGCCAGGACGGGCGGCTGCTCGTCTGCGCCACGAACGACGTGACCACGCTCGACCCGGCGTTCCTGCGGCACGGCCGTTTCGACTACGTGCTGCCGATCGGCCCTCCCGATGACCGCGCGAGGACCGCGCTGTGGGAGAGCCATCTGGCCCGCGCGGGCGCGGAGGCCGACAGCGCGGTGCTGGCGACCGCCAGCGAGGGGTTCACCCCCGCCGACATCACCCATGTGGCGCGCACCGTCTCCCAAGTCCAGTTCGAGCGCACCTTCGACACCGGAACCCGGGCCCGCCCCACCACCGAGGACTACCTGGGCACCATCGGTGAAACCAGGCCCACGGTCAGCGCGGCCATGGCTCTGGAGTTCGCCCACCAGACCGAGAAGTTCGCCCGCGTCTAGGCCGACTCTTCCTCCTCGGACTCCATGCGCCGGATTCCCTCGTGGGTGAGGGTGACCATCGCCGGGGTGTTGCCCGGCTCCCAGTCCACGGTGATCAGTCCTTCGCCCGCCAGGTAGGTGCAGGCGGCGGCCAGGTCCTGTTCCGGTACGTGGAGGTCGCGCCGCAGCTGCGTTCCGGTGATGCCGAGGAGGCGGTTGCCCTCGACGGCTTCGTACAGGACCCGGAGCACCTGATCGCGGTAGGTCTTGCGTTCGCGCAGCGTGGCCATGACCGCGTCCTTTCGTGCGTGTGCGTGTGCGTGTGCGGGGCGGGCTCCGGGTGCGGTCGGGGCTTCGGGGCTTCTCAGATCTCGTCGGAGTGGGCGCCGACGCCGACAGGGGTCCGGCTGGCGGCCAGCCAGGAGCGGGCGGGACCGGCGGGTGTCGTCGTGTCCACGGTGAGGTGGAGGCGGGTGTCGCCGTCGAGGCCGGGGTAGCTGCGCTGTTCCGCTCCGGCGAAGCACTGGCGGAGCGCCTCCGCCACCGCTCGGGCGGCCTCGGGAGTGTGCGCGATGATCCGTACCTCGGCGTGCCCGAGCGAGGGCAGTGTCTGTGTCTGTGTCTGTGTCTCGATGTACTTCACGGGGGCGTGGTTCCCTTCGGGCTGGGCGAGAGGCCGGCGGGTCGGGGCGCCGTGGCGCCCCGACCGCTGCCCCCGGTCGGAGGAAGGTCCGTTCCTCACCGGTCGGCATCCGTGTGGTGGGCTCGACGACCGGTGTCGTCCGGCAGGCCAGGAGGCCTCGGCAGGGGGGTGCTGAAGCGGTATGCCTCGATCCGCGCGTCGTGCTGGGCGTTCAGCAGGTGGATCCACCACATTCCGACGCCGATCATGAGGATGATCACCGCGATGAGGACGACGGTCTCCACGGAGCTCACCTCCAGCCGTTCGCGGGCAGCGGCAGGGCGGATCGGCCCATCGGGCTCCCGAAGGGGGACATGCAGGCCCCGCCTTCGCTCTCCCAGGTGGATTCCCGGCGGCGGGCATCGCGGATGCCGCGCCCGATGGCGGTCTCGTTGGCCATCAGGACGCCTGCCGTGAGGACGCTGCCCGGAATCGCTGCGGCGGCCATCAGCCGGGCCGCGGCGGCGGGTTCGGTCTCCGGCGGGATGACGAGGAGGTCCCAGCGGCCTACGCCGTAGGAGAGCAGGATCAGCTTGTCGGGGTCCTGTTCGGTGAACCAGCCCACGTGCAGTACGTGCCCGTCCACGGCGACCGTGTGCGGTACGACGGGCCAGCGGGTGGGGTTCACGGTGACGCGGGTGACACGGCCCCAGGGTTCCTGCAGGGTGGCGGCGAGCGCGGGAAGCTCTGCTTCGAGGTCGCGGGAGTGGGGCCACCAGGCCCCGTCCAGCTGGCCGGCGAGCGTGGTCTTCGGGGTGAGGGACAAGCGAGCCGGGACTTCTGCGGCGAGGTCGCGGGGCGCGGTCCGGTCGAGAGTACTGGTCATGGTGTGGACCTGCCCCCGGACTGCCCGTCGGCAGCCCGGTTTTTAGGCGATCGCCGGAAACGACACCCGCGTGAAAGCCGGTGCGCGAAGTACTTCCGGTGCTTTCACTGTACGCCTGTTCGGTGGGCCATGGCCGATCTGACCAGGTATTTTCCGGCGGGCGGTGGAGCGGGGGGCGGGAGTACCGTGAAAGGACGACAGGCCCGCGCACGTCGCCCGACCGGCAACGCCGGCATCGGCACCGACGCCGGCACTGATGCCGGCGCTGACGCCGGCACCGGCATCTACGCCGACACCGGTGCCGACCTGCGACGCAGTACGGCCGCACCCGTAGACGGGCGAACCCACATGGCTGACTCCGACATCCCCGACACGCCTCCACTGCTCCTGCCGGATGCGATCCACGAGGCGATCAAGCCGGGCACGGCCCTGCTGCGGCTGGAGACCACGCGGTCCCGGGAGGGGCTCCTGGACGGCGCGTGGTGGCCGCGCACGCGCGACATCGAGACCGAGCTGCCGGCACTGATCAGCGTGTTGACCGGGCACCTCGGGCCGATCACCCGGGTGGGCGTGGACGCGTCCGCCTGGAACGGCCTCCCGACCCGGCTGGTCATCGACGGCCAGGTCGTGCACCTCGACTCCGACCCGGTCGGGGACGACACCGTCCTCATCACCCGCGGCCACAACGACCACTTCGCCCTGCTGGTGGTTCCCCCGGACACCACCGCCGACGCCGCCCGCGAAGCCATGGCCCGCGCCGTCGACGCCGACAACATCACGCAGGCCGCTCAGATCCTCGTCGCCACGACATCCGAACCCGAGGACAGCGCCGCCGACGCGGCAGGCTGACCTCGAGCCGACCTCGAGCCGACCTCGAGCCGACCTCGGATCCTCGGCGGCCGAGCCGTCCGTGGTGCCCCGGTCAGAGCCCCTCGTCGTGCAGGTCCTCTTCGCGCAGCAGGTCGTCCTCGAGGCGGCGCGAGGTCTCCTTCTCGCCCGGCTTCCGGCCCTTCTCGCGGGACTGCTTGCCCGGCTGGGGCTGCGCGGGGTCTCCGGGGCGGCGGTGGTGTTCCTGCGCCCCGCGGCCCTTGCCCGGATCCTGACGCTTGTCCTGCGTACCGTCCATGACGGCGACTCCTCGTGATGCGTGGGGTACGGACTCCTCTCGGATCACGCTGACACGCGCAGCGACGGCCCGCATCATGTCGCCTGCGAAGCGGGGCACACGGATGACGCCCCGCCCCGGACCGGTCTCCCGGAGCGGTCCCCCGGGGCGAGAAGCCGGGAAACGGACTGCCGGGGTGGGGTGGCTCGAATGCCGGTGTGGTTGGAACTGCCGGACGGGCGTGGCTAACCTGGTTCGACGGCCTGCGGCCGTTCGCCCTCACTGCGATTGAGGGCGAACGGCCGCGGGTCTTGTTTCCGGCGAGGGGCCTGTCAGCTGGTGGCCTTGCCGATGCAGAACCACACCGTGCCCGCGCCCAGCCCTCCGGCGGCGGTGATGCAGGGCACGCAGGCCGCGCCGGCGGTTCCCACGCAGGCGGCGGCGCACGCGGTACCGATCAGCGCAAGGGTCCAGGACGAAACGCCCGCGCTGGCGAGGCAGTTGTTGAGTTTGCTCCAGCTGAAGCCGAAGGTGGAGAACTGCGGCTGCTTGACGCTCAGGTCCGTGGGGAGGTCCGCCGCGTTGATGATCTTGTCGGCTGTCAGGGAGCCGTTGCGCCACACCTGGGCGTGACCGGTCTTGTCGTCGTGGGTGAGCTGCATCTCCAGCGTCTCGATCAGCTTGCCGGAGGAGTCGTACACCGCGTTCAGGCTCGCGCCGACGACCTGGTCGCTGATGGGAACGGCGACCTGGGTGTTGCCGTTCTTGAACTTGTAGACGGTGGCGCCTTCCATCGCCAGGGACGAGCCGGGCTTCAGGTGCGTGGTGATGTTCTTGCCGTCCACGTCGGCGCCGACCCGCTTCACCCAGGTCTGCGCCTGCTCGCCCTCGATGACGGAGGACTGGCTCTGGAGGGTCTGGATGTTCTTCGCCAGCGCGGCGGTCTCGGGGGAGACGCCGCTTCCGGCGGACACCGGGGCGAAGGCCGAGGGGGTGAAAGCGTGGCTCTGCGCGGCCGTTGCGCCGACGAGGGCCACGGAGGCCAGGGTGGCGGTGGCTATGCGGTACGAGAGCTTCAAGGGAGCGTTTCCTTCTTGGTCACGGATATGTGGGAATGGCCCGCACGGATCGCGACCATCAGCGCTTGCGAAGGAGTACGAGGAAGACGAGTACGGAACTCGCGGCAGCAGCCACCCATGGAGTGGGGCCGTCGTCCCAGGTGACGACGGCCGCGCCGATGGTCAGGGCCGCGTTGAATCCTGCAATGCCCAGGATTGATACCGCTGTTCGCCTGTCTTCCATCTGTATCCCCTGCTGTGGTCGATCACCGCTGCGGTCGGAAATGACCATATGAGTGGGATAAGGGCCTCTCAAGCATGTTCGGGTCATACTGATGGTTTTCGGACAGGCTGGGGCGATGTTTCGGTGTCCGGGATGCTCGCTCGCGCCATGACTCAGTGGCGGGCAACGACGTCTTCCTCTGCTGGAGTTGACCGGTGGCGTCAATTCCAGGGGGACCCCCTGATGCGGCGATCGGCAGTCCGGGTGTGCCTCGACGAGATGTCCTGATTCGAGGGAACGAGCCCGGCCCCGGCCGGGCCCCGTGCAGGCACCGGCCGTCGCGGAGCGTCGAACTCCGGCCGCCCGCCCTATGCGCCGCCCTCGGCGGGGGCGAGGGAGTCGACGTCTTCCATGAAGCCGAGCATCCGGGCGTTGACCACATCGGGGTGGTCGATCTGCGGGCCGTGGCCCGTCGCGGCGACGATCTCGGCGCGGGCGCCCGGTACCAACCTCGGTACGCGCTCCAGCTGCCGCTTGGGGTGTACGAGCAGGCTGTGCTTGCCCATGATCACGTAGAGCGGGGTCCGGATGGACCGCAGCGCGTCCTCGGCCAGCGGTAGGGGTGCGGGGCGGCGGATCCGGTACGCGCGGGCGCCGAGCTGGATCCACTTGCGCATCTCGGGGATGGCGAGGACCGGCTGGTCCAGCCACTTGGCGAGCCGGGGGCGCAGCGCCTTCGGGGCGAAGGTGGCGAACAGGCTCACGAAGATCCAGGCGAAGAAGCGCAGGCCGACCTTCTCCAGGCCGCCGGGGTCGAGTGCGGTGACCGAGGCGAGCCGCCCGGGCCGTCGGTGGGCCTGGTTGAGGACGAGCCAGCCGCCATAGGAGGAGCCGACGAGGTGGACCTTGTCGAGGCCGAGGGCGTCGAGGGCCTCGTCCATCCACTGGGCGGCGCGCTCGGGCTGCCACATGGGTTCGCGGTGGACGCTGCGATTGGCGTCGCCGGGGGTGTCGAGGGCGTAGACGGGGCGGTCGAGGCTGAGCCCGGGGGTGTTGGGGTACCACATCGCCGAGCTGTAGGCGGCGCCGTGGATCAGGACGATCGGCGTACGGGACTCGGCCGCGGGGTCCGCGGGTCCGTACCGGTAGACGTGCGTGGTGCCGAAGCTGGTCTCGACGTCCGTCTCGGAGCGCAGGGGCGCCCCCATCGCGAAGAGCACGTCGGCGGCGGCGAAGTAGCGGTCGCGCAGGGTGTCGTTGACGTAGCGGCCGACATCGCGGCGCACGCGGGTCGTGTTCTTGGGCACGGGGCACCTCCGGGAAGATCCGTTCGTCGTGATACGACCGTACCATGATGTTGATACGGCGGTACCATAAAGGGGTCCGGTCCGAACCGGACCGCGAACCCACCACCGACGGGCGGAGAAACCGGCACATGCCAAAGCGCGTTGATCACGGAGAACGGCGGAGCCAGATCGCCGAGGCGCTCATCCGTGTCGCCGGACGGCGAGGTCTGCACGCCGTCGGCATGCGCGACGTGGCCGCCGAGGCGGGCGTGTCCCTCCGGCTCGTGCAGTACTACTTCGAGACCAAGGAGAAGCTGCTCTTCTACGGACTCCAGCACCTGACCGACCGCTTCACCGCGCGAGTGGGTGCCCGCCTGGCCGCCGCAGGTCCGGACCCGGGCCCGCGCGCGACGATCGAGGCGCTGCTGCTGGCCTCACTGCCGACCGACGAGGAGAGCCGCACCTTCCATCTCCTCTACAGCTCCTACTCGATCCTCTCGGTGACCGATGAGGCACTGGCCGCCCAGCCCTTCATCGACAACCCCGACGCCGCCGAGAACGCCCTGGCCGGCCTGCTCGAACAGGCCCAGGCGTCGGGCCTGGCCGACCCGGGCGTCGCCGCGCGCACGGAGGCGATCAGCCTGCTCGCGATGACGGCGACCATGGGCACCAGCATCCTGGTGGGGCAGCGGACCCCGGAGTCGGCGGTCGCGGTACTCCGTCACCACCTGGACCGGATCTTCACGGTCGCCGAGACGCCGTCGAACGGCGCGGGCCCGGTCTGACTCCGGCAGCTCCGAGTGAGTGGGCGCGGCCGTTCCCGCCTAGCCGCGGTGTCGTGGCGACCGCGACACAACGACCCCGGCACATTCACACGCCGGGGTCGCCCTTCCGGGCCGCCGCACGTGAGAGTGCATTGACCCACTTGTCATGGTATGCCCCGTGGCGAGTGCGCGACATAAGGGGCTTTTCGCCGCACCGCGGGCCGCCCTCTCCCGGCGCTGGCATATTGCGGGGAAACCTGCGCTGACCTGCGGTTCAGTCGGGCGCCCAAGGCCGCTCTTCGCCCGGCGCTCACCACCGTGCACGACACGGCGCCAAAGCGGATCCAGCTGTCCCGGCCGTGGCAATCTGCTCGCTCGGGCAAGGTTTTCGAGCGGAGGTACGCGTCCTGTGGGGGTCACTGTCAATCCCACCGTCAGCAGGCGCCGACTGGGGGCGGAGCTACGCCGGCTCCGGGAGAACTGCGGTTTGACGACGCAGCAGGTTGCGGAGCGCCTGTTGATCTCCCAACCCAAGATCAGTCTGTTGGAGAACGGC
The DNA here is from genome assembly GCF_000717915.1 of Streptomyces sp. NRRL S-244. GTDB lineage: Bacteria > Actinomycetota > Actinomycetes > Streptomycetales > Streptomycetaceae > Streptomyces. The sequence goes on along the minus strand of NZ_JOCX01000001.1, from coordinate 222,886 downwards.
CGTCGCCTCGCCAAGCCGCGCGACGTACGCGATCTCTGCGGGCTGTACGGGGTTCAGGATCAGCGGCGAGTCGACCATCTGATGCAGCTGGCCAGGGAATCGGGTCAGCAGGGCTGGTGGAACTTCTACGGCGACATCCCGTACGGCGCCTACATCGGCCTGGAGGCCGAGGCGGCCGCGATCCGGCTCTACGAGCCGCTGGTGATCCCCGGCCTGCTGCAGACCCCGGCCTATGTCCGGGCGGTCATCGCAGGAACGATGCCTCACGTCACGCCCGAACAGGCCGCCGCACGCCTCCAGGTGCGGCTGCGGCGCCAGGACCGACTGAAGGCCCCGCGGAATCCCATGCGCTTATGGGCCGTACTGGACGAATCGGCACTGCGGCGCGTCGTGGGCAGTCGCGAGGTCATGCGCAAGCAGCTTGACCATCTGACCCACCTCAGCGCCCAGCCGCACATCACCCTGCAGGTCCTCCCTCACGATGTGGGTGCGCACCCGGGTGTCTCGGGGCAGTTCTCGCTGCTGGAGTTCGCCGACGCCACCGACGCGAGCGTGGTGTATCTGGAAAGGTTCACCAGCGACCTCTATTTGGAGAAACGATCCGACGCGCGGCTCTACAGCGACATATATGCGCACTTGCAGGCTCAGGCGCTGGGCCCGGACAGTACCCGGCGCCTCATCGACGAAGTCGTCGCGGCGTACGCCGGCCCGGGATGATGCGAGGGACGATCTCGGAGCTGTTCCCTCGCGAGTGCCGCTGAGCCCCTGGACGATGTGTCCAGGGGCTCAGCGGCCGAACGGCGGACGGTACGTCCTGCGCGCTTGACCGGGCTTCAGTCCCTGCCACCGACGCTTACGCAGCCGTCGGTGACGGGGGGACGGATCGTTCGCCGATCCGGCCGAGTGCCTGTAACCGGAGGGTCAGGGCGTGAGGCGGTCACGTCTGCGATGGGCTAGTCCTGTCGAGTCGCCGTACCTCGCCGGATTCGCTTCCTGGTGAAGAGGACCGAGCCTCCGATGAATGCCAGCAGTGCCGCAGAGGTGGCCATGATGCCGGTCCCGCTGCTTGAGCCGGCCCCCTCCGGCTGCTGACCGGTGGCGGCGCTCACGTGGGCGAAGTTGACGGTCTTGGCCGCGTTGCCGGGACCCGCGTTGCCGGGACCCGCTTGGACGGGACCTGGTTGGACGGGACCCTCTTGGCCGGGAGCACCGCCCTCGCTGTTCGGCAGGAAGTCGGCCCACGGCGGAGTGAACTCGTCGCGGTCGTCCCGACCGTTGTCGCCCTCGCCCTTGTCGTGGTCGTGATCGCCGTCCTCGTCCTTGTCGTGGCGGCCGTGCTCGCCGTTGTCCTCGCCCTGGTCCTGGTCCTTGTCCTTGTCGTGGCGGCCGTGCTCGCCGTTCTCGTCCTTGTCGTGGCGGCCGTGCTCGCCCTTGTCCTTGTCCTTGTCTTTGTCCTTGCCGTGGCCGTAGTGCCCCTTGTCGCCGCGAGGCCCCTTGGGTCCGGCGGGTCCAGCGGGTCCGGTGGGTCCTACAGGTCCTGCGGGTCCGGTCGGGCCGGGGGCACCGGCGGAGCCGGTCGGGCCGGGGGCTCCGGGGACACCGGGTGCGCCGGGGGCACCGGCGGAGCCGGTCGGGCCAGGGGCGCCAGGAGCGCCGGGTGCGCCAGGGGCACCGGGGCTGCCGGTCGGGCCAGGGGCGCCGGGGGCGCCAGGAGCGCCGGGTGCGCCAGGGGCACCGGGGCTGCCGGTCGGGCCAGGGGCGCCGGGGGCGCCAGGAGCTCCGGGTGCGCCGGGGCTGCCGGTCGGGCCGGGGGCTCCGGGGACACCGGGTGCGCCGGGGGCGCCGGTCGGGCCGGGGGAGCCGGTCGGGCCAGGGGCTCCGGGGACACCAGGAGCGCCGGTCGGGCCGGGGCTACCGGTCGGGCCGGGGCTGCCGGTCGGGCCGGGGCTGCCGGTAGGACCGGGGCTGCCGGTCGGCCCGGGAGGACCGCTCGGCCCGGGCGGGCCAACGACGCAGTCCGGCCTCGTAATGGTGTTGTTGTCCATCGTGACCGCGCCATTGCGCGCCAGGGCGCGGCCTTCGATCACGGCGCTGTTGTTCAGCGTGATGGACTGCATGGCCAGGATGGTGCCCTTGAACTGGGTGGTCGTGCCGAGGGTGGCGGAGCTGCCCACCTGCCAGAACACGTTGCAGGCATTTGCTCCGTTGATGAGGGCCACGACACTCGACGAAGCCGTGGTCAGGGTCGTGGGGATCCGGAAGATGAAGACGGAGTTGGGGTCGTTCTGGCCGTCGAGGGTGACCGTATTGGTGAGTTGCAGGGACGGCGGGGACGCCGGGGCCGTGTAGACGCCGGGTGCCAGCGTCAGTCCGCCGATCTCGTCCGAAGCGAGAATGGTCCCGGGCCCCCGGCCTGCCGCGTCGTCGTAGGCGACGACGAGGTCGGACTTCGCCTGAGCGGCGGCGGCGTTGGGGGCCACGCGCGTCACTCCGTTGACGATGCCGGGCGGGAAGCCGGTCACCGATGTGCCCGGATAGAGCCCCACGTCGCCGTTGATGACGGTGGGGTTCGTGTTGGTGACCGTCGAACCGGCCAGGACCCCGTAACTGGTGGTGGTCCCCAGCAACACGGTGGATTCCGCGGCGTGAGCGAGGTTCGGGACCAGGGCGGCCGACGCCAGGAGCGCTGCGGGGAGCAGGGCAAAGGCTCCCCGTTTGAGCAGACTGCGTTGAGGGCTTGTGTCGGGTGGAGCTGACCGGATGACGTCCAATGCCATAGCAGGACCTTTCTTGTTGCTTCGATCCGCAGTCCTCCCACAGGAGGATTCCGAGCGCCCGCGACGATGACTGCTCAGGGCCGCAAGCTCCCTACCTGCGCCGGCGCGCAGGCTCAACCTGGGCCGGGGATCGCGGAGTGACTCCCTGCCCGTGGCGATGATGCGCCGTCACCCGGCAGTATTGACGCATATTTCACAGCAATAGCCCACATATCGGAAAAAGGGTCTGCATGGGTGACGCAGCGTCAGGAAAGCGGATGTCCCGCACGCCCGTGCGAATCGGTTGCGCGGTCACAGTGGGGAGCGGGCGCGTACGGGCCGGACCTGATCCGCTTGGCGCGCGAGGCCGGCGGCTCAGCTGCCCCGCGGCCCTCGACGCGCGGGCGGACGTGGCGGGGGGGTCGGCGGCGAAGGCGGTGCGCCGGGCGCGCTGCGATCAGAAGGACGCGCACTTCGCAGCCGCCGAAGCCGGGCATCCGCTGCTGCCGCACGGCTGAACCGGCGGGCGTCCGTGGGCGACCCCGCTCCGCGGAGCCGAGTCCGAAGTCACGTGCGGACGCCATGCGTTGCCGGTCCGACCCCATGGCGGCGGGCTCCGTGGAGCCGCCCCGTTCAGCCGGCGCGCATACCCGCCCGGTGGTCCGGGTAGCGGGGGGTCCAGCCGAGTTCGCGGGTCGCCTTCGCGTGCGAGACCCGCAGCCGCGTGTCGAGCATGAGCGCCCCGAGGTACGGGACCATGAGGCGCAGCGCCCACCCGGGCAGCAGGAGCCGTCGTCCGCCGCGCGCCGCGGCGAGTTCGCCCCAGTGGGACGGCCGGTCGTCGGCGATGTTGTACGCCTCGCCCGCCCGGCCCCGCGTCAGCGCGGCGACGGTGGCCTCGGCGGCGTCCTCGACGTGGACCCACGGCACCACGCCGCCCCCGCCCATCGGGACGGGCGTGGCCCGGCTCCCCGGGGTGGGGTCGAACCAGGTCCCCGGGCCGTAGAACACCCCGTACCGCAGCGCGGTCCCCGCCACGTGACCGGCGGAGAAGAGCCGCCCCTCGGCCTCCAGGAGGCCGGTGATCACGTGGTCGGCGACGCCGCCGCCGCGGACCCCGAACGGGTCCTCCTCGGTGACGAACCGGTCCCCGTGGTCGTGGTAGCCGTAGCCGAGGACGAGGGACTGGGTGAGGAACCGGCCCGCCCCGAGGGCGCCGGCCGCCTCCAGCAGGTTCGCCGTGCCCCGCGCGCGCAGCACGTTGCCGGGATCGTCCGCGGTCAGCGTCCGCTTGGGCCTCTTGAGCGCGGTGAGTTGGTGGATCACCGCGTCGGCCGCCAGACCGTCCAGGGCGCGCAGCAGGCCGTCCCGGTCCAGCGCGTCGGCGCGTACGGGCTCCGCGCCGAGGGCGCGCACGGCCGCGGCGGAGCCGTCCGTCCGGGCGAGGGCCAGCACCTCGTGCCCGCCGCGTATCAGGGCGCGGGTCAGCGGACGGCCGATGGCACCGGTCGCTCCGGCGAGCAGGACTCTCATCGTCAACCTCCTGGGGCGGGCCGCACGGCTTCACGGGTACGCCCAGTGGACAACGGCCCCGGCCCGTACGTGACATGCCACCCGCCCCGGCCGCCGTGATCCGAGTCACGGCGTCCGCGGCCCGCGCAGCCGGTCCGGCCGCGGTGAGGCGACTCGAGCAACCCGACCCGGCCCACGGCGAGCGTGATCGACGCAGTCGCGTGCCCGGGGCCCCGGTGTCCATCGGCCCTGAAGGCGTTCCGTTCTTGCTGGTGGAGAGCCGTTGGCTCCCGCGCCCACACCCCGAGGGTGGGCCCGGGAACCACCGGTCGACCGTGCCCGGGCGCGACAGCCAGGGCACGGAAAGCCACGGCCGTCGGGCCGCGCACTCGTACAGCCACTCAAACAGCCACTCAGACAGCCACTCGTACAGGCATTCGTTCAGGACGGACGATCACGGGGTCTGGGTGATCGGTGACACGCCCTCCGCAGCCACGGGGTCCGGGTGGCTGTGAGGACCGGATGATCACGGGGTCTGGGTGATCACCGACGGCCGTGCCGACGCCCCGGAGCCGACTGCAACGGCCCGTGCAGGAGGCACGGGCGTACAGCGGTGACGGGCCGTGAACGGCTGGCCGGGACCCATGGTGGCAACACATATGGCGTAGCGGCAGCCGTGACGCAGCGCATTCACCCGATCGCTGAGAGAGTGACGTTTCTCCGTACTGACGCACAAACATCGGTACGCCCCGGCCCGGACCCGGCGTTCCGGAAGGCCCCGCCGGGGGGCCTTGACCAGGTCTAGGCTGGAGATGACCTCGCGGCCTGCGGGATCCGGGGCGGGGCGGGGAGGTGTGACGCATGGCGGGCAGCCCGGAGATGGCCACCGTCCTCGCCGACCTGCGTCCCGACGTGGGCAGCGCGGACTTCTTCGGCGGCGACCCCACCCGGTGCGCGATCGTGCTGGGCTTCGACGGGATCGCGGTCTCCCTCACCACCTCGCAGGGCTTCAGCGAGCTGGTCTGGTCCTCACCGGGCGTCAGCGCCCGCTTCGAGGACCTGCAGTTCACCCTCGGACAGGGGCCCGCCTGGGACGCGGCCGCCGGTCTCATCTCCGTGACCGAGCCCGATCTGCACACGATGACGGCGGACCGCTGGCCGGTGCTGGTGTCGGAAGCCGTCGCGCTCGGCGTCCGGACCGTGTTCTGCATGCCCCTGCACCTGGGCGGCGCCTGCCTGGGCACGGTGACCTTCCAACGCGCCACGCCCGGTCCCATGACGGCCCCGGCCCTTCTGGACGCCCGGCTCCTGGCGGCCGCCATGCTCGCCGTCATCCTCGACAAGCCCCCCACGGGGCAGGGGCCGACCACTGCCGGGGAACCCTCGAACTTCCACCGGGCGGCCGTGCACCAGGCCACCGGCATGATCAGCGTGCAGGCCGGCGTCACCCTCGCCCAGGCCCTGCTGCTCCTGCGCGCCTACTCCTACCGCCACGACCGCCCGGTGGCGGACGTCGCCGCCGACGTGGTGGCACGACGGGTGCATTTTCGAGAACAACCGGAGCCGGACGCATCTGGCCGAACGAAGGAGTGAAGGCCATGAACCGCGAGACCCGCGTCCTGGAAGTCGTCGTCGAAGCCGTCGACACCATGCTCGACGACTACGACCTGATCGACTTCCTGCAGCGCCTGTGCGAACGCTGCGTCGAGCTCCTCGACGTCTCCGCCGCGGGCGTCATGCTCGTCGACCACAGCGACACCCTCCAGCTCATCGCCGCTTCCGACGAGCACACACGGCTGCTGGAACTCTTCGCCCTCCAGCACGACGAGGGCCCCTGCGTCGAATGCCACCGCACCGGGCAGACCTGGCTCAACGTCGACCTCAACACCCCGGCCGCCACCGTCGGTTTCCCCGCGTTCGCGGCCCGCGCCCGCGAGGCCGGCTTCGCCACCACCCATGCCCTGCCCATGCGCCTGCGCCACCAGGTGATCGGCGCCCTCAACCTCTTCCACGAGCGCACCCGGACCCTCACCCCCGCCGACGTACGCCTCGCCCAGACCCTCGCCGACGTCGCCACCATCGCCATCCTCCAGCAGCGCACCATCGACCGCCAGACCGTCGAGCACCAGCAGCTGGAGGCGGCACTGAACAGCCGCATCACCATCGAACAGGCCAAGGGCATCCTCGCGGAACGCTGGCAGACCGACCCCGACGCCGCCTTCACCGCCCTGCGCCGCCACGCCCGTACCCACCGGATCAAACTCTCCGACCTCGCCACCCGCATCACCTCGGGCACGCTGGACACGGCCACCATCGACCGAACCTGACCGGCCACCCGCACCTGCCGAGGACGTACATCTGGAACGCGGAGAACCGCCTCACGGGGGCCACGAACTCCTACGACCCCCCGGGCCGCCGCATCGCCCGAACTCCAACGGGACTACAGGAGAGGCCGCAGCGCGTGCGCAACGGGGAGTGCAAGCCCCAATGCGGCTGCTTCCGGTCAGCTGGCGGTTGCCTCAGCCGTTGATCGGCACATTGCCGAGCCGGGTTGTCAGGAAGGACGCGAGGGTCAGCAGCCCTGCCGTACCCGCGATCAGCCGGGCGCGGCCGCGCGCCAGGGTCGCGAGAGTGAGGGGCTCAGCGCATGTTCGTTGGCTCCAGTGCATGGCTGCTTGTGGGGCCGGGGCCTGCCGACGGGTCTGAGTGGTGAAGGCGGGGGAGGACCCGGGTCAGACCTGTGGTGCGTCACCGCATTCACGGCGCCGGGTCAGCTCTGTCCGTTCTCGGTCCACGGACGGAGTTTCTCCGGGTTGCGGACCGCCCAGATGCGGGTGATGCGGCCGCCAGTGAGGCTGAACGCCGCCACGGTGACGGTGACGCCGGCGTGTTGGGCGACCAGGCCGGGCCGGCCGTTGACCGTCCGCTCCAGGAGCGTCAGCCCAGGGGCCTTGTCGGCGATGTGGATCAGGTACTGGGCGATGCGCTCGCTGCCCTCGACCGGGCGCAGGGCGGTGCCGACCATGCCGCCGCCGTCGGCGGTCATCGTGGCGCCGGGGTCGAGGAGGTCGACGAGGGCCTTGATGTCCTTGGCCTCCCACGCCTCCTTGAAATTCCGCACCAGACCCGCCTGCCCGGCCGTCGCAGCCGCCGGAGCCTGCGCGGCGCCAATACGCCGGCGGGCCGAGGACGCCAGCTGCCGGCAGGCCGCGGGCGTCCGGCCGACGATCTCGGCTACCTCGGCGAAGGGGTACCGGAAGACGTCGTGCAGGATGAACGCCACCCGTTCGGCCGGCGTCATCGACTCCAGCACGACGAGGAAGGCCATGTTCACCGACTCGTCCAGGGTGATCCGGTCGGCGGGGTCGGCCGGCTCGGTCCTGCCGCCGCTCGCCGATCCGCCGAACCACTCCGTACGGTCGGGCAGCGGCTCGGGTATCCATGCGCCGACGTAGCGCTCGCGCCGGGCCCTCGCCGAGCCGAGCATGTCCAGGCAGATGCGGCTGGCCACCGTCGTCAGCCAGGCGCCGGGAGACTCGATGGCCTCCTGCCGTTGGCGCGACATCGCGTACCAGCGGGTGTAGGTCTCCTGCACGGCGTCCTCGGCCTCGGACAGCGAACCGAGCAGCCGGTAGGCGAGATTGATCAGCTGGCGCCGCTCGTCGACGACGGCGCTCAGGCCCGGCTCGGACCGTTCATGCCCTGGCTCGAATGGGGTGCTCATGGTCGCGACCGCTCCCTGGTTCTTCTCGTCCGATTCCGCTCTCGACACTTCGACGAAACACCGCACCGGAGTGTGAGGTCGGCGCTTCGCCTCACATTTCGCGGAGCTGCGTCGTCGGACCACCGAGACACTACTGATCCATCGCCGCGAGGCAGATGAGGGGACCGCGTCATGGCCACACAGACGACGGCAGTACAGGGCAGAGTCACGTTCCCGCAGGTCGCGGTAGCCCTGCAGACGTTGGCCCTCTTCTTCCAGGCGGTCACCGCCGGAATGCTGCTGTCCTCGTCCCACGGCTACGTACTGCACGACGCCGGATCGAAGGTGATGTACGGCGCGTCGATGCTGTACGTACTCGCCACGATCCTGGCGTGGAGGCCGGGCGGCGGGTCACCCCGCCCCATCCTGTACGCGTCCGGCTTCCTCGTACTCGCTTCGGTGCAGGTGGTGCTGGGCGTCGCGCACATGCCGTCGTTCCATGTCCCCCTGGGCATCCTGATGTTCGGCTTGAGCGTGCTGGCGCTGGGCCAGGCGCTGTCCACCCGCTGGTCGGAGCGCACCGGCACCCGGTCGTAGCCGCCGCGCGATGCAGGCCTGCTGGGAAGAAGGCCGCCGAGCAGGGGCCAATCGGCGGCAAGTGGTCCGGGACTCCCGTAGCTCTGGCCAGACCGGTCAGCGACGGTCACACCAGCTCTGCCAAGGCCCCGGAGGGGCAGAAGCGGCCCGAGGCCGTTGCTGACGATGATGCATGTTGACTCTTGTGCGTGGGGACGGTTAGTCGGAGGCTGCTCGTCACCTAGGTCCGCGGGTTGCACCGGTCCGCGCCTGCACAGGTCGATATCGACAGGCGTCCTTGCGGGATCGTTTCTAAAACGGGGAGGGAATATGGAATGGGGGACAGTTATCGCCGTCCTCATCGGCGGACTTATCGGCTTGAGTGGTGACGCTATAGGAAGAATAGGGGCTCGCCGCCAAGCGCAGGTAGCCCGACGGGAAAATTTGGAGGACGCCGAGATAGCTCGACGCCAGGCCATTGAAGACGACAGCAGGAAGGAGAAGGGGGCCAGAGAGATGCGTGCTGTGGAAAGCATCCTCTCCGCCTATCTTGAGAACCCTATCGGGCTCGTGAATCAGCCCAGGGAAGAGACCGTGCTGAGCATCACCAAGATATTCACGGTCTTGGGGTTCGAGCAGTCCTTCATTCTCAATGGCGAGCTGCGTCAACGCGTCGCCGAGATATGTCACTTCCTGGATCTTGCGGCAGTAGGTGACGTGGGCGCGTACTCACCTGCAGAGGTGGGCTTCCTGGCCAGAAACGAGACCCGGATGCTGATGGGAGCGTGGGCTAGAGGGGAGGAATTGCCGGATTCCATCGAAGGGTGGGGAGAGATCCGGCGCAGCCGTGCAGAGATAGAGGCGCGCTGGCAGCAACATTTGCGCGATGCCGGCTTGAGGGTGAAAATACCGCCACTGTCCATCTATTAAGGTGCGGCCTGGTCCTGGATGGAGAGGTCGGTGGAGCCTCAATGGGTGAGCATCCCCCTTGAGTCATCTTGAAAACCGTCCTGGCACGAGTCACCCTGGGTTCAAAACACACACCCACCGCACGTGAACGGCCCCTGACCGGCTAGTGCGGGGGCGGTCAACTTCCGCGAGTACGCCGTTCAGCGGGTGGACGAGCGCGGTTTGGAGGAGACCACCGACGAGCTCTACCAGCGGTTGCTGCGGCTGCACATCCTGCCCACCTTCGAGGAACGGGACCTTGACCAGATCACCCCGCCCCATGTGCGCACCTGGCGCGCGGAACGTCTCAAGGTCACCGGAGGGACGACCGTCGCCAAGTCGTACCGGCTACTGAGCGCCATCATGGGGACCGCCGAGGATGATGAGTTGATCAGACGGAATCCCTGCCGGATCAAGGGTGCGGGGAAGGAATCGCCGGCCGAGTGGTCCACCGCCACCGTGGACCAGGTCGATGCCGTCGCCAAGGCCATCGGGTCACGCTGCGGTTGATGGTCTACATCGCCGCTTACGGTCCGGCTCGGCCCGAGGAACTGGCAGGCCTACCCGATGACTTCACCTTCTACGACCTTCGTCACACCCGGCACACCCTCTCGCCCCAGTCGGGGGCCATCCTGAATGGCACGATGGTGCGCGCCGGCCAGTCTTCGGAGAAGGCGGAAGCGCGCCGGCGGCCTGGGTGACACGGCCCAGCGCGGCGAGTGCGGCCAACGTGTCGGCCGCGGCCGCGGGGGCCTGCGGGGCGGAGACGCTGTGCGAGGAGCCCGCGGCGGGTGCCAACTCGGCTGCCTGCGCGGTGTAGGAGAGCAACCCAGCCGTCGCGGCCATCGTCAGGGCGAGACCGGTGGCGATGCAGGCATACGGCTTCCCTTTTCTGGTCGGCACATGGACATCACCGACAGCGATACCTGTCACACCGTCACCCGGGCGGTCACAGACCGCAACCGGACCGCACCCGTCCAGGGCAGGGGGCGCTCGGCGGCCTTCGGCCTGCCGGCTGCGGGGTGACTGCTGTCGAGAAGCACCAAGGACAGCTGCGCTCGAACCAGCACTCTGACGACGAGCGTCAGCAGGAGGTCGCCGGGGGCATCGACGCCAGAGTGCGCGCCGCCCGCGACAAGGGGTTGGTGAAGAGGCCGGCGAGGGGCGCCCGACGACGGGTGGGTGGGGAGGGCTTCAGGCTTCCCTCGCCCACCGACTCTGAGATTGGCTGCGTGTGCCGTTCGGCCGCGTCCGGCGGCCGGGGTACGGCACGGCACACGGCCTCGGTCGCTCCCGCTGTGAAACGCCCCGGCCCACGGCATCCTTGGCTCGTAGGCGCAGCCGTCACACTGCGGATGGTGGATTGGGTGTTCCGGTGGTGCGGCGGTATTCGGCGTTGATGCGCTGGGCTTCCGCGAGCTGGTCTTCGAGGATGACGATGCGACAGGCCGCCTCGATGGGGGTGCCCTGGTCGACGAGCTCTCGCGCGCGGGCGGCGATGCGCAGCTGGTAACGGGAGTAACGGCGGTGTCCGCCCTCTGAGCGGAGCGGGGTGATGAGGCGGGCTTCTCCGATGGCGCGGAGGAAGCTTTGGGTGGTGCCTAGCATGGCTGCGGCCCGGCCCATGGTGTAAGCGGGGTAGTCGTCGTCGTCGAGACGATCGTCGAACGATTCGTGTGCTGTCATTTGCACCTCTCTCCGTGGAACGCGTGGAGGGGCCCTGGTGCCGTACGGCACCAGGGCCCCGAAGGAACTGCTACACCATCTGCCGACCCTAGTACCGCGTCGGCCTTCTGTTTCCGCGGGCCTGGCCTGCACTCGGCCGGGGGCGCGGGGATCGCGGTTGCTTGACCGGAGACCACCTCACTATCGATGTCCTGCGGTACCCGGGCTCAGACTTCGACCCGGGCGATCCTGATGGCGGTCAACTCCTCCGTTCTTCCCTCTGGACCGATCACTTGCCAAACGGGGGACTGCGTACTGCTGGTACTGCGAACTGCACTTACTGAACTGCCACTGCGTCAACTGCGGTACTGCTCGTGGCAGCCCCTGATCACTGCGGGCCGCCCGGTCCGGTCGTCAGCCCCGTCGCCGTCCTGCGTCTGCTCTGGCTTCGGAACTCCACCACCGCACCGCCCTGCGTACTGCGTGAACTGATGCCCGGCAGTTCGTCTCTCCGGGCCTTGCTCGATCTTGGCTACGAGAGAAACCATAGCCATGCAGCAATCGAATGTCTACTGTGGCCATCACAGATTTTCATGTGTTCGACGAGGAGGTAATCGGGGTCGAACGCAACCCTGTATCCGCGGGCTGGGCAGCCGGCAGGTGCTACCGCCTCCAGCCGTCCCACCGCCTCGGCGGGCTGAGTGGGCGGATCGTAGGGGCCGGGCCGCCAGGGTGGGGCGAAGAACAGAGTCGGCTTCCATGTCGAAGCCTGACGCGTTGCTCGTGAGCGTCGCCGCCCTGGTGGAGTCCGGGCAGAGCAACCGGATGTCCCTGACCGTGGTCACCGGCGGTGCGGTCATCACTCCGACCACTGCCCCGCCACTACGACCAGAACCCGCCCTCACTCGTGTAGGGGGTGTGCCGACAGCGGCGCCCGCCCCTGCGGTCAGGCGTTGCGGAAGTCCGGGAACGGGTCGGGCGGGATCAGGCGGCGGGCTGGGGCTGCCGCAGTTCTGCCTGGCCGAAGAGGAGTGCGTAGCCGCCGGGAAGCCGGTGGAGGATTCGGGCGAGGAGGTCGGGGCCTGCGAGCCGGGAGACGACGGCGAGTACGGCGCCGGTGTCCCAGCGCGTGGTGGCAGGGGTGCCCCCGGTGCGGGCGGCCAGGTCTTTGACGAAGCCCCAGCCGGTGAGTTGTTCGGTGTCGGGGATCTGGGCGGTCAGGGTGAGGGCGGCCTCGACGGGCAGGCACTGCGCGAGGTCGACGCGTTCGTCCCCTGTGATCTGCCGGCCGAGGGCGGCCAGGACGGAGCGGACGGCTTCCTCGGCGCGTTCGCGAGTGGGATAGGCGCCTTCGTAGCGCACGCGTTCCAGCATCTGGTCGAACGTCATGGCCGCGAGGGACGGGTTCGCTCGAGGCTGGTCGTACATGGTGCTGAGGTTGCCTTTCTCTTCGAGGGCTCGGTTCATGCCGGCCGCGGTCAGGTGGGCTGGGGGTGGCCGAAGAGGAGGTCGTAGCCGGGCGGGAGCTGCAGCAGGACCTCGCGCATGAGGGCGTCTCCCGCCGCGGCGGCCACGGTGGAGAGGACCGCGCCGATGTCCCACAGGGCCGTCTTCTCGGTGGCGCCTTCGATCCAGGCCGCAGTCGCGCGGATGAAGCGTTCAGGTGAGAGCGGTTCGGCGGCCTGCAGGGGGTTGAGGAGGATCAGGGCGTACGTCTCGGGGAGCCGGGCGGCGAGCTCGGCCCGTACGGTGCCGACCAGGTGTGCGCCCAGCAGGGCCAGGACGACGCGGGCTGCCCGTTCGGCCTCCTCCCGGGTCTGATACTCGCCGCGTTCCTGGACGTGGTCCAGGAACGCTTCCCGGCTCATCGTCATCACGTCACCTCCGGATGGGGGTGAAGGGGCGAGAGTGCGGAGGACGGGGTGCCGGAGGGGGAATCGGTTCCCCGTCCTCCGCCGCTGGTGCCGGGCTCTTCAGCCGGAGATCTGCTTGCGGCCGGACTCGCCGCCGATGCTGATCTTCCGCGGCTTGGCGCGCTCGGCGATCGGGATCCGCAGGGTCAGGACACCCGCGTCGTAGTCGGCTTCGATGCGCTCGGTGTCGAGGGTGTCGGCCAGCATGATCTGGCGGGAGAAGACGCCGAGGGGTCGTTCGGAGAGCTCCATCTGCACGCCGTCGGACTTCTCCGCGGGCCGGCGCTCGGCCTTCACGGTGAGCATGTTCCGTTCGACGTCGATGTCGATCGCCTCGGTGCTCACGCCGGGGAGGTCGAAGGCGATCACGTACGCGTCGCCCTGGCGGTAGGCGTCCATCGGCATCACGGACGGCTTCGACCATGTGCCCGACGCACCAGAGAGCTGCTGAACGATCCGGTCCATCTCGCGGAACGGGTCAGTGCGCATCAACATCGCGAAACACCTCCAGTTGGTTCAGGCAGGAACTGCCAATGCGCTTCAACGTGCTCCCGTTGTAACATGTCATCGAAACGATGACAAGCAAGGAGTCATCTGGAGGATGACAGAGTCACGGAGAACGCAATGAACGAGGCCGCCGAGCCGACCACACCAGTCCCCTTCCTGGCTGCCGCCGCGGCACTGGAGGCCATCAACCAGGCCGTCAAGGACGCGCAGCAACCCTCCGCGAGAACAGCCGCTTCGCCGCCCGCGCCGGACTCGGGCCCGCACCCGGCTCTGGCTGCACTGCTGACGCTGCGCGAGATCCGTGAGCAGCTCGCCGGCTGGGAGAGCGGCCTGATCGAAACCGCCCGCGGGAACGGGGCGAGCTGGGCCGATCTCGCGGGGCCGCTCGGGGTCGCAAGTCGGCAGGCCGCCGAACGCCGCTACCTGCGCCTGCGCCCCGGCACCGCCGGAACCACCGGGGAACAGCGCGTCCAGGCCACCCGTGACACCCGCGCCGCCGACCGCACCGTTACCGCCTGGGCCCGCGACAACGCGGCCGCCCTGCGCCGACTCGCCGGGCAGGTCACCGCCCTCACCGGCCTCCCCGCCAACGCCCAGGGCGCCATCGGCGACCTGAACCTGGCCCTCGCCGACAACGACGCTGCCCGTCTCGTTCGCCCTCTGACCGCCACCCGGGCCCATCTGCGGCCCGAGGACGCCGAGCTCGCCGAACGTATTGACGCCCTGGCCCAGCACACGGACCAGCTCCGCCAGGACACCCATGACCAGCGGAACACGTGACACGGAACCGCGACCACACCGTCGCGGTCAGGCCCACGGTCGAGGCCGCCGAGCACTCCGCCGTCGCGGCCCTCGCGCCGAAGGGCCTGCGGCTCCGCCCTCGGCATGCTCGCCACCGTCCAGTCGCTCGGCAACCTCGCCGCCACCACGATCGCCGGCCTCCTGCGGACTCCGTTTCCCCGACCGCCGCCTTCGCCTACCTCGCCGCCTGGATGGGTGTCGCCCTCATTCCCGAACGTCGTTCATCGTTAGGCAGCCGTTCGACGCCAATGGCGGCCGGCTGCTGCACTGCGACCGCCAACGAGCATGGAGACAGAGCGAAATGATCGAACGAGTCCGCGCCGTCCTCGTCACCGCTGACGACACGATGCTGGTCATCCGCCGCACCAAGCCCGACATCCCCGAGTACTGGGTCCTCCCTGGCGGCGGCGTCGAAGCCGGCGACGAGTCCCGGGAAGCCGCCCTCCACAGGGAGATCCACGAGGAGATCGCGGGGAAAGCCGACATCGTCCGCCTCCTCCACACCGTGGAGTCCGACGAAGAGCGTCAGCTCTTCTACCTCGCCCGCATCGCGACCTGGTCCTTCGAGGACCGCACGGGTCCCGAGTTCAGCGCCGAGGGCCGCGGCGAGTACGCGCTGGAGGAAATCCCGCTGACCGTCGAGGGACTTGACGGCATCGACCTCAAGCCCGAGGAGATCGCCCACGTTCTGAGGGGCGCCATCAGTGCCGGAAGCCTTGGAGGCGAGGCAACGCACTGAGCCCTCGACACATCAACACATCGCCGGGGCCGTCCCCGGGCGGGGGCCATCCGAAGTGCCCCGTGGTGCCGGCTGCTGGGAGTTCACCGACGTGCGTCGGGTGGATCCCTTAAGTGGATGCCGATTTTTCCGTTTGGTCCGACCTGTCCCAGTAGCTTCTCCGGGAAGTGAGCTACTGGAGGCTTCCTGATGACATTTCTGTCCGCCACTGCGGCCACGCGGATCCCCCTGCTTCCGAGACCGGCCGTGTACCGTCCGCTCGCCGGGGTGTGGCGTGCGATGGACTGGTACGCGCAGGAGACCATGCAGGCCTCGAACGTGCGCGACGCGCGGTCGATCGCCACCGACCGGTGGAACGGACCTGGTGTGGCGTGTCTGGAGCGTCGGGTCCGCCAGCTCGCCAGGGGGCAGGTGGAGCCGGTGGCGCTGCGGCTCGCCGCGATCGGCGTCAGCTGCGGCTGGCCCTCGGTCGTGTCGGAGGGCGGCTCCGTACCGTACGGGGTTCCCGACAGGTTCGCGGCCCTGTGGGCGGCGGTGGCCCAGCGCATCGGAACCGTCAGGTTCGGTGCCGTGCCGCTGTTGGCGGTCGTCAACCACACCGCCACCGCCACCGCCACCGCCTCGGCCGGAGAGGCCTTCCAGCCCGTCCTGACGTGGGCGGACGCGGAAGAGTCCAGTCGGATCGACCTGTTGCTCGCCACCGCCGCGCGCATCGACGCGGTCAACGCGTCCGTCCTGCTGAAGTCCCATCTGCTGGAGTACGCGGGGGCCCGGCCGATGACCGCGGTGCGGGGTCTGCACCGCGTCGTCCGGGTCCAGAGCGTCGTGCACCAAGTGCTGCAACGCCGGCTCGAAGCCATGGCCGACACGGGTTGCACCCCGTCCGGGATCACGGCTGCGCTGACCCTCGCAGCCGACGCGCCCGGGGTTCGCGACCGCATCCCGCCGCGGCTCGTCACCCCCGTCCAGCAGGCGGTCGAGGCCATGCTCGGCATGCGGCAGCTGGACAGCGGACTGGTGTCCAGGCCGCGGGCGCGTCGGCACCTGGGGCGGGAGCAGGCCCAGGCGGTCGTGGCCTTCGACCAGATCGGCCAGCAGGTCCGCAGTCTCGCGCACGCCTGCACGGAGGTCGGCGCCGCGTACGACGAGGCGGTGGCCTCGGTCCGGCACAGCAACGTGCTCTACCGCAGGCTCATCGACGCCGCGGTACAGCCGGCCAACGTGCGGGGCAGGGCGCCCGGTTCCCGACCTTCGGTCATATGAAACGGCCTGGGAACGGGCGCCGCGGCGCCGGCCTCCGGAACTTCCTGGGGATCACCGGGTCCCTCGTGGCGGCCTGGTGGTGCCTCTCGTCGGCCACCCCCTCGCCCTTGCCCTCGCCGGACACGGAGCAGCAGGCCGTCCAGGCGGTCCGTCCGCCGGAGCCCGCCGCCCCCGTGGACGACGGCCGCCCGCGCCGGCCCCCGCTGGACCGCGCCCTCGCCCTCAGCGGGGCGTTCGCCGCGATGCCGGGCGGGGACCAGCCCGTACCCGTACGGGAAGGCGGAAGCAGGCTGCGCTACCGGGTGGACGTCGAGGACGGCCTCGCCGCCCTGGGGTTCGACGGGCAGCGCTTCGCCGCCTTCGTCCACGAGACCCTGAACGACCCCCGCAGCTGGTCCCGCGGCGGCAACGGCGGCGACCAGGTCTTCGAGCGGGTGTTCTCGCCGGATGCGGACTTCGTCGTCACCCTCGCGAGCCCCGGGACCGTCGACGCCTGGTGCGCCAGAGCCGGTCTGGACACCTCCGAGCAGACGGTGTCCTGCGACGCGCACAACACCGAACGGGTGATGATCAACGCGTACCGCTGGGCACAGGGTTCGCCCACGTACGGGGACGACATGACCGGCTACCGGCAGATGGTCGTGAACCACGAGGTCGGCCACCGCATCGGGTACGACCACGCGTCGTGCGGGGCGAGCGGCGCGCCCGCCCCGTTGATGATGCAGCAGACCAAGACCCTCAGCTCGGGTGATGCGACCTGCGTACCCAACCCCTGGCCGTACCCGTGAATCAGCCCAGGAACCGTTCGAGTTGCGTGTCGATGTCGAAGTGGAGCTCCTCCGCACCGCGCGGCACGAGCGCCTCCACCGCCTCGCACCAGGCGTCGATCGCGCGGGCGTCGGCGGACAGCACGCACTCGCCCGTGTCGGAGGCGAGGCTGAAGAACACGCGACGTCCGCCCGGGTACCACATGGGCCATATCCGGATGTCCCCCTGGCCCGTGAAGCAGTGCCGTCCGTCCAGCAGCAGTTCGCGGGCGAACACCCAGCTGTTCGGGCACTCGTCCTGTTGGTAGAAACACGCGGCCACCTCGAACGGCCGGTCGGTGCGGTAGCCGAATCGCGCCCGCACGGTGATCGGGCCGTCCAGGCCGTCCAGCCGCATGAGGACGTCGGCGCTGATGCTCTTGGTCATGGTGCCTGTTTCCGGGAGTCGTTGGTGAGCCGGGTGCGATCCCGGAAGGACGCTAGCCGCCGTGTCGTGCACCTTCGTGAATTCCGCCGCGCCCACCCCGGCACGGCCTCTGTCGTCGCCGCGGCCGTTCGCGGGCCGGAGCTTACGAACACATCCGAGAGGAATCCGAGGAGATGGCGGACAGCGTGTACCGAGAGCACCCGGGGCAGGGGCAGGGGCAGGGGCCGGGGCCCCGTGGCCCCGCGCCGAGGTCACCGCGCCTGCCCGAGGTGCGCGAGCGCCCGGGCCGGGCGCTCTCCGGCCGGGGTGCCGTGGCGGTGGCCGTGGTGGCTACGGCCGGCTGCCTGCTGGCGCTGGTACCCGTACTGGAAGGCGTACGCATCGCGGGGCACGAGCTGTCGTTCCCGGTCCGGCTGCCGGCACCGGCTGCCCTGCGGGAGGCCGCCGTGCCGATCTGCGCGATCACTGCGGTGGCTGCCGCGGTCTGTGCGTTCCTCGCGCTGGCCGGCCTGACCTGGGGACGTGACGGCTCCGCCGTGGTGCTCAGCCGCCGCGGCAGCTACCGGGGGACCGTGCGCCGGACCGGACTCCTGTGGGTCCCCCCGCTGTCGCTGCGCTACTCCGTCGACGTACGCCTGCGGCACTGGCGCAGCGAGGCGATACGGGGCGTCGACCGCGGCGGCGTGGCCTTCCAGGCAGTGGTGCTGGTCGTCTGGCGGGTGCGGGACACGGCGCGGGCGGTGTTCGGGGTGGAGAGCCACGAGGCCTGTCTCGGGACCGTGGTGGAGTCCGCCGTCTGCCAGGTCCTGGCGGCCACGGCGGCCCACGGCCGGGGCGGTCCCGACGCGCTCTACCCGTCGTACGACGCCGACGGGCTGGCGGCGGAGCTCACCGCCGCGGTCGCCGCGGAGTGCCGGGCGGTCGGCCTGGACGTGTACTCGGTGCAGCCCTTCCACATCGAATTCGCCCCCGACATCGCAGCCGCGATGCGTGGCTGGCAGCTGCGCGCCCTGGACGCGCAGCTGCGGCAGGCCGACGCCGATGACGTGGTCGCGGCCGTCACCTCCACCGTCGACCGCCTGCTGGAGCGGGACGTCCTCAGCTGCGACGACCGCCAGCGGTGCGAGCTGGTGACGGACCTGTCGATCGCCCTCCATGCCGCGCGCGGCGCCGGTCCGCTGAGGGGCGGGCCGGGGGAGCCGTAGCTCTCTGCCGGTTCCGGGCAGCGGTTCACTTCCGTGGCGGGGATCGTGCACGATCGGCCCGGCGCTCCCTTCCAAGATCACCACAGACCGTGTTGATCACCATGGAGAGAGCAGCAGATGATTCGGACAGGCCTGCCCGTACCCGCCTTTCGTGAACTGCCCCCCGACCCCGCCTGCGCCTGCCCCGGCTGCCGCACCGCGGGTCGGCAACCGATGCGGCCCACCGCTGCACCGGCGCCGGCCTGTACCCGGGCCACCCGGCTGGGCGCCCTGACGGCAGTCGCCGGTTTCGTGGTCGCCGGCTTCGGCGCCGCACAGGCGCAGGCGGCCCCGGCCCACCATGGGACGGAGGTGATGCCGACCGGGGCCACCGCGACCGCCACCGTTCGTACAGCGGCCGCATCCCGCCCGGCGACCACGCGCGAGCAGATCCTCGCGCGCGCCAGGAGCTGGGTCGATGCGGGCATTCCGTACAGCCAGAGCCGCTGGCACCAGGGGTACAGGACCGACTGCTCGGGCTTCGTCTCCATGGCCTGGGGGCTCGGTACGAGCCACTGGACGGGAGACCTCCACACCTACGGCGTGCGCATCTCGAAGGACGAGCTGCGCCCCGGCGACCTGCTGCTCTTCCACAACTCGGGCGCCCCGACGAGCGGATCGCACGCCGTCCTCTTCGGGGGATGGGCGGATTCGGCCCACACGCGGTACACGGCGATCGAGATGACGTCGGGGAGGGGAGCGGTGGAGCGGACCGTGCCCTACGCCTACTTCTCGCACTCCGGCTCGTACGTCCCCTACCGCTACGCGGGCCTGCGGGAACGGGAAGGCGGCGGCGCCCCCGAGTCGGGCAGCGGTTTCCCCGGCGCGGGAAACTTCGGCCCCGGCGCGCACAACGCGCACGTCACCCGCCTGGGGACGATGCTCGCCGCCCGCGGCGGCGGGCGCTTCTACCGCAGCGGGCCCGGCCCGCGCTGGAGCACGGCCGACGAGGCGGCCACCCGGGCCTTCCAGCAGGCGCAGGGCTGGTCGGGGGCGGACGCGGACGGCATACCCGGCGCCGCGACCTGGCGGCTGCTGACCGAGGGCCGGGGCAACGACATCGGTGGCGGCGGACGCGCAGACGGCGGGGGCAGCGGCGCCGGTCCGGCGCCCGCGTTCCCGGGTGCCGACCGCTTCGGTCCGGGCCGGAGCGGTCCGCACGTGACGCTGCTCGGCCGACGGCTGGTCAGGAAGGGCTTCGGCGGCTCGTACGGCGAGGGCCCCGGCCCGACCTGGAGCGAGAGCGACCGGCGTGCCGTGGCGGCCTTCCAGCGGGCCCAGGGCTGGGCGGGGGACGACGCGGACGGGTACCCGGGCGCTCAGACGTGGAGCCGGCTCTTCTCCTGAAGCCGCGGCGGCCGGCAGGCGCGCTCGCTGTGCGTCGGCTGTGCATTGGCACAGGCATAATGAATAGCCCATTTGGTGGAATATCCGTATTTGATCGAGGATGCCCGTGACCGACCTCGCCCGCCCGGACGCCTTCGAGCGCTGGTACTTCGCGCTCATGACGCCCGTCGGACGGTCCCGGTGGCTGCGTGCCGACCTGCTGATCGTCGGCCTGGTGGCCGTGTCGTCGGTGCACTGTGCCTTCAATCCCGCCGCCGGGCTGGTGCGCGGCACGCTGCCGAGCGCAGCCGTCGCACTCGCCGTCACCGCGGGCTTCCTGTGGCGGCGGCGGGCCCCGCTCCCCCTGGCCCTGCTGACCATGGCGGGCCTGGCGCTGAACGGGGCCCGCATCCCGGTCTTCCTCGCCCTCTACGGCCTGGCCCGCTACCAGCGGGGCCCGCGCACGGCGGTGATCGCGGTCAGCTGCGCGGTGTTCGTACCCCTGAAGGCACTCCTGCCCGGCCACCTCGGGTCCTCGATGGTCGAGGACTTCCTGAACTCGGCGTTCTACGTCGTCCTGCCCGTGGTCTTCGGTCTGGGCGCGAACGCGTACGAGCGCAGCATCACCGCGCTGCGCGCCGAGCGGGAGCACCGGATCCGGCAGAGCCGTGCACAGGAGCGGCTGCGCCTCTCCCGCGAGATGCACGACGTCCTGGGACACCGGATTGCGATCATCGCCATGCAGGTCGGGGCGATCGAGTTCGTTCCCGGGGTGAAGCCGGAGAGCAGGAAGCTGGCCCGGGCGGCCGGCGACGCCGCGCGCGCCGCGATGGGCGACCTGCGGCAGGTCCTCGGGGCGCTGCGGGAAGGGGAGGGGTCGGTGGTCGCCGGCCGGCGGCCGGCCGATCTGGACGCGCTGGTCGCGGAGGCCCGCTCCGCGGGTCTCGCCGTCACCTTCGACCGCGAGGGGTACGGAGCCGACGGCTGCGTACCGCCGGAGATCGCGCTCACGGCGTACCGCACCGTCCAGGAGGCCCTGACGAACGTGGCCAAGCACGCGCCGGGCGCCCGTGCCGCGGTACGGGTCAGCCTGGCCGACGGCATGCTCCTCGCCTCCGTGTACAACGACCCGCCCGCGCGGCGCACCCGGCAGGACGCGGCGGGCGGCGGTTTCGGGATGGTCGGGCTCCGCGAGCGCGCCTCCCTCCAGGGCGGGTACTTCCACGCCGGTCCCACGCCGCACGGCGGCTGGCGCGTCGACATGACCGTGCCGGTACCCGGGCCCGTCGCCCCGCCAGAGGATCCACTTTCGGCGAGCCGGATGTTCACGAACGTCGACCACGGTCGTGACACGCTCCCGTGGCAGGGGGGCGAAGCCTCCGGGACCGCAGTGGGGCAGCAGCACGGAGGGAACACGTCATGATCCGCGTACTCGTCACGGACGACGAGCCGCTGGTGCGGTTCGGGCTGCGCATGCTGCTGGACGCCGCGGACGGCATCGAAGTCGTCGGCGAAGCGTCCGACGGCGCCACGGCCATGGCACGTGCCCGCGAGCTGTCCCCCGACCTCGTACTCACCGATCTGCGGATGCCCGGAATGGACGGCATCGCCGCCACCCGGCAGCTCCTCGCCCTGCCGAACCCCCCTGCGGTCCTGGTGCTGACCACCTTCGACACCGAGGAGGGGGTCACGGAAGCCCTGGAGGCCGGGGCGGCCGGCTATCTCCTCAAGGACGCCCCGCCCGAGCAGGTCGTGGGCGCGGTACGGCTGGTCGCCTCGGGGGCTCGCGTGCTCGCCGAGGCCTCCGCCGCCCGGCTGTTGGCCTCCTCCCGCGCGCGGGCCGGTCACCGGCCGCCCGGCATCCCGCCCGAGCAGCGGCGCCGGCTGGAGGCGCTGAGCGACCAGCAGCACGAGATCCTGTGCCATCTGGGGGAAGGGCTCTCCAACGCGGAGATCGCCCGGCGGATGTACCTCACCGAAGGCACCGTCAAGGCGTACGTGTCCAGGCTGCTGACCGCGCTCCGGGTCGAGAACCGGACCCAGGCCGCGATCCTGGCGCACCAGGCGGGGTTCCTCGGCGGAAGGTGATCACCTTTGCCGCGCACGGGTCGACTTCCGGCCCGCTCCACCGGGATCTGATCAAGGCGTCCACGCCGCAGCGGCGTGAACACCCTGATCAGATCAACCGAAGGAACAACATGCGCAAGGCACTCAACGCCCCCCGCGTCAAGCGCTGGTCGAAGCTCGCGGCGATCCCCGTCGGCGTCCTGGCGTCCGGCGCGATGGTGCTCGGCGCCACGCACGCCACGGTCACCGCCTCGACCTGGAACCAGGACAACACCCTGGAGGCGGGCAAGTGGACCAAGGCCGACGTGACGTCCAACAAGCCGAGCAAGTCGTTCATCAACGCCAAGGGCCTGAAGCCCGGTTCCCAGGCCAACGCCATGGTGACCTACACCTTCGCCCCCGATGCGTCCGAGGTCCCGGGCAGCCTCGGCCAGGTGCTGCTCAAGAACATCGTCGCCAAGGACGCCCAGGGCAACCGCCTCTCGGACGCCGCGACCTCCGAGCTCGCCAAGCACCTGCACCTGGGCTTCAACCACGGCCCCCAGGCCGACCCGAACGACATCACCCAGGTCGAGCACACCGCTGCCGAGTGGGTCAAGGCGGGGAGCAACGGGGCCAACGTGATCCGCGAGGGCATCCTGCTCGACAAGGACAAGACGAAGAACAAGTACGAGGTCCAGGTCACCTGGAGCCTGGACAAGGACGCTCCGGCTGAGGCCCAGAACTGCCAGATCAGCTTCGACCTCGGCGCCGAGGTGGACGTCGAGCGCGACCGCTGAGCATGACCGACCCGGCCATGGACGACGAGAGCTGGTGGCACGTCCTTCGGGTGGCGGGGTGCCGGACGCTCGTCACCATGGCCACCACGCTGCTGTGCCTGCCCCTGGCCGCGCTGCTGTGGGGCTGGAGCCCCTCCGTCGTCGTCTCGGGCTCCATGGAGCCGGCGCTCAGCCGCGGTGACGTGGTGACCGTCCGCCCCGTTCCCGCCCACGAGGTCGGAGGCGGCGCGGTCATCGCCTTCCACGACGACACGCACGGGGGCCGGCTCACCACCCACCGGGCGGTCCGGCGGCAGGGCACCACGTACGTCACCAAGGGCGACGCCAACCGGGATCCGGACCCCATGCCGGTCACCCCGGACAAGCTGGAGGGCGTCGTCTCGGCAGTCGTCCCCTGGGTGGGTGCCGCCTGGCTCTGTCTGGAGGACGGCCGCTGGGACTACCTGGCCGCGACCGTGATCGCGTACGCCCTCCTCATCCGGGGCTGCCGCGAAGCCCCGCTCCGCGGCGCACGCTAGCCGCCCCCCACGACAAGGCCCCGGGACTCCCACCCCGGGGCCTTGTCGCGCAAGCCGCAACGCAACGGAAAGCAAGCCCTGATGAACACCGCCACGAACCTCGGCACCCCGACCGCCGGCGCCCTCCGCCCGTCCCCCTACGCGCTGGAGCCGCTGGTACTGCCGCACGCCGGAGTCAGGATCCGCGAACCCGGCGGCAATGTCTCGAAGGCCGCCAACGCCCCGATATCCCTCGGCGAGATCACGGCCGCCGACCCCCTTCCGGCGCCCGCGGGTCCGGACGAGCTGTACTGGTTCCGATGGATCGCAGGCCATCAAGCCGTGTTCGCAATCTGGCAATTGATCGACGACGAACTCGAACTCGTCGTCCGGGACCACTGCGAGGCCGCCGCCGCCAGGGCGAGCACCCTCATCAACGCCTACTCCGTGCTCCTCGCCTACACCGGCTCGCCCACGCGCGAGCTGTACGACCGGCTCATCCGCCCGGCGATGATGCGAAAGCACCCTTCCTTCAGCGGCCGCTGGGCCCCCGACTACGTCACGGTCGCGCAGCGCTTGCGTACGCTACGGGCCCGCTACCGGCGCGAGGCCGCGCCGGTGGCCATCTTCGAGCTGAACCGGGCCGGCCGACGCAACCACCAGTTCCACATGGCCGTCGCCGCCAAGCTGGTGCCAGGCGGCGCGTCGCTGCTGCGCGCCGGGGACGATTCGGCTGCCCTCGGAATCCCGACGGGGGAGACCCAGAGGCTCTACGACGAGTTCTTCGCGACGCACCGTGCCACTCCGGGGCGCGACGAAGTGATCTCCCAACTCCTGCGGAGGTTGCGGGCCATCCTCCTGGACCTCCACAACAACGGCCTCTTCCCCGCGGATTCCTCCAGCGCGGCCGAATGCCCGGAAGAGATGCAGGGCGGCGAACTCGCCTGCTTCACTTCCGGGCCGGTTCCCCTGCTGATCGCAGCCGGGGAGACCATCTGCTCGCACCCGGGCTGACGCCCGGGTCCCGCGGTCCGGCTCGGACGTTATTTGGCCACGGGCAGCGGCGGCAGGGTGGGCAGGGTGACCGGCAGACCGAGGGCCGCCAGCAGGTTGGTCAGCGTCGACAGCAAACCACTCAGCAGATCCGACACCGGTCCGGCGGCGGGAGCGGCCTTGGTGGACAGCGAGGGCGCCGTCATCCGGGTGACGCCCGACGGAGTCACCTGCGGCGCCTCCAGGAGTTCGGGCTCTCCGGGAACCACCGGCGCGGCCGCCCGGGGCGCCTGGCCCTCATTCAG
The DNA here is from genome assembly GCF_000717915.1 of Streptomyces sp. NRRL S-244. Taxonomy (GTDB): domain Bacteria; phylum Actinomycetota; class Actinomycetes; order Streptomycetales; family Streptomycetaceae; genus Streptomyces. The sequence goes on along the minus strand of NZ_JOCX01000001.1, from coordinate 198,098 downwards.
CGGAACGGCGGCGGCAGCGGTGACCGACGTCAGGCCCACCACGGCGGCGACTGCGGCACCCACCCAGAAAGCGCGCAAGATCTTCTCCTTTTGTCTCCGGCTGGATTGCTGAAAGCAGAGCATCCGGCTCACTGCAAACGGTGATCCTTCCTGGATGTCCCCGCCACTGGGCTTAGCCCGAACGCCCGGCCCTGGTTCCGAGCGCGGAGACCAATCCGCTGGGGTCGGTTTCCCTCCCTTCGCGGGCGGCGGGGCGCCCGCTCCCTCGCCCACATCGGACTCAGCTGCGCGGCGGACAGGGCGCTGCTCGTCGCCATCGCCGCGTTCGCGAGGCAGCTGCGCTGGGGCAGGGCCGTCCTGGGGGTGAAGGTCCTGCTGATCGTCGTCGTCCTCGCGCTGCTCCCCCTGGAGCAGTGGCAGGGCGCCGCCCAGCGCGCGCACGTCCTGCTGGCCTCGCTCTGGCTGGCGGCCACCGCGGTGTGGAGCGACATGCCGTGCGGGAACACGAGCGATTCCTCCCGGGCCGGTCACGCCCCGCTACCGGGGACTCGTGACCCCGGCCAGCCGTGCAGATCGTGCTCGGGCAGGCGCCCGGGGACAGGGCGCGCCCAGGCGCCCCGCAACGACCACTCCACCAAGGAGCATCAGCGCAGGCTCGCCGACGACATCGACGCCACCGTCCGGCTTGAGGTGATCCCCACAGGGAGCGCGACCACAACCTGACGCCCCGTTAGGGCAGTTATGGCGCGTGAATGGCACGCGGGCCCCGATAGGTCTAGACAACAAACAAGCCCCAGGTCGTTGACCTGGGGCTTTGTCGTGGAGCGGATGACGGGAATCGAACCCGCGCTATAAGCTTGGGAATCAACGACGCCCACGGCGTCGATATGCCCTCTGACCTGCAGGCATCGATTCCCGGACGGCTCGCCGTGAGGGCTTTCCCGCGCCGGTATTGACCGGTCTTCACCGCTGCCAAGGGCACGGATAGGGCACGGGATGGGCGCAGGCGGGGGCGAGACTGCTTGTAGACGCTGGGCGCGGCTGGCCGTCCGCAAGTCCTTCGTGGGGATCGAGGCGGAGTTGCGAGCGCAAGCGGATGGTGATGACGGGCGTCCGCCACAGGGGGCGCCGCATAGGTCAACCTGAAGCACCGAATGAGTGAACCCCTCGGCTTCCACTGCTGTTGTCTTGCTGGCGGGGGCAGGTGAAAAGTGTGACGTTTCCGCCTGAACGAGACCCTGAGCCGCCACTGCCCTATGAGCTCAACAGTAATCCGCCGGAATGGTGGCGTCAATCGATCGACGCGGTGCCATGGAGCCCGCAACCTCCAGATGGACCTGTTGTCTGGTACGAGAAATTCACTCAGTGCCCCCGCTGTAAGCATAACGACGGCATCAGGGTTTCGAAGGAGGCGTTCGGCTATCCAATGCAGGCCAAGCAAAAGGCAAAGGCTACTGGGATCCACGTAAAGTGCCTGTGCAGCAGTGATCACCCCCTGCGCCCCGATGGAATCGCCCAGGGCTGTGGATACAACGGCTATGTGAGCGAACCTACCACGGGAGAGGAGGCAGACGAGTGACTGAGCTGGCGAGCGAGTATTGGGAGAACAAAGCCGAAGAGGCGAGCCGCGCTAGTCTTTCCACAATCCAGGCGTCTGCCGCAGCTTGGGCAACGACCACGTCGACGTTGCTTGGACTGTTCGGTGCTGTTGCAATTGTGCAGGGACCCAGCAGCATCGAGAAGCTCAACGAGTCTGACCGTGGCACTGTGGTGGTGCTCGTTACAATGGCAGCGATCTTCGCCTTTGTGTCAGTGCTTGCCACCGCTAGGGCAAGCCGAGGCATTCCTAAGCGTTTCTCCCCACTTACTGGCATTAAACTTGCGCAGTGGCATAAGGAGGAGACTGGCTGGGCTCGCGCCCTCCTGCGCTTCGGAAGGCTATCTGGACTTGCAGCCGCCGCGCTTGTGCTTTCCGCCGGCTTGGTCGCCCTGACCGCCAGCCCAAAACCGCAACTCGTGCTCGTTCGTACAGAAACCGGAGCCTTGCAATGCGGCACACTCGTCCGCGACGGCAGTCAGCTCGTGCTCAGCAAGGGTGATGTTGAGTTGTTGCGGCTTGACAAGGGGATGGCTAACGTCACTGTTGTCGAGCAGTGCCCATGATGAAGGGCCCGTGAGCGCGTATCGCGTTCGTGCTCTCACGCCTGGTTACTGCCGTGTCCGGCTGCCTTCTTCCGTTCGGCTGGCTTCTTCTGCCTGGCGCGCTTCTGTTCGGCTTCGCTGGCGGTCTCCTGCATGCGCCGATGAACGAAGTCGCGCGGGCTCTCGCCGGAGCTCGGTTCCGTCGTCGCGGTCCCCGGGCGCGCCTTACTCATGAGTTGGCGAATCTGCTCACGCAGCTGGGCTGCGCGGGCCTTGCTCGCCTGCCGAGCCAGGTCATCAGCCATGGCCGGACCTCCCATCCCTGGAATGGCCGACTCTACTCCGGATCGCCTTGCTGTACATCGCCCAGCCAAGTTGCATCGGCATAACTTCCGTCTTCCAGGTCTGCAATCTGCGCCCGCCAGCCCCGGGCCCGCGAGTCGCCGGCCACCTTGAAGCTGGCGGTCAGCGCTGCAGTAGCGGTGTATGTGGAGGACTGAGACACGGTTCGCGCGCTGCGTTGCTCGTTGCCGGTCCGTGCATCGATCGCCGCTCGAAGGCTTCCGGTGCGGTCGCTCAGCACCCCGAGATCATGGAAAGTGGACTTTGGGGTGTCGAACCATCTCTGTTGCCACCAATGCTCGCTAATTGGGTCGTGCCAGCTAATGTACCCGCCGGGGAGGATCTGCCGAGGCTCTGCGATCTTACCGCCGAAGCTATACCTGATACCGGATGGCAGAGGGTCATGGAAGTTCGGCGTGTAGAAGTCCGAGACGAGTATTCCGTTGATTTCGTATCCAAATTGCGCATCGCCTGAGGGGTCGGAAATTTCGACGAGGAATTCCACTACCCCTTGGTTTTTTCTAGGGGATCGGCCAGGGGTCAGCCTGTTTCCCCACGGGTCGGCCAACATTTCGAGCATCTCGTGACTCGCTGTATGGGACCAGCCGTCATCGTAGAGGACCAATGCGAACGGCTGCCCTTGTTTGTCGGCGTGAACTCCGGCGCACCCTCGGTATTTCTCTTCGAGAACGTCTTGGATGATGATTGGCCAAGAGCCAACCGGAACGTCCTCCAGTTGTTGGAAGGCGTCGACGGTCGCGGTGATGTTCCAAACGGGGCGGAAATCTCGAATCGCTTGTGTCTGTAGCGCTGCAACCACTCGGCTGAATTCTGAAGAGGTGACGTTCTCGCTCTCGCACACCAGGGCAAGCTGCGTCTCGAACATGTTCGTCTCTCCTTCGCGGGAGATCCGGCGGCCTCCGGCCCTACGCCGGAACGTGGATTGGCGATCGGGAGCCATCGCACCGTGTCGGCGGCCGACTCATATAAACGTAACCACTGACTGGACTCCCGGCGACGCGGGGAAGGTACCAGTGGTTTGCGCAGTGCCCGGCCACGGCGGTAACGGGTGTGGAGATGTCAGGGATGGAGCCAGTGAACCGGATGGGCTGGCCTGGTCTGGGGTGCCCCCGGCCCATCCATGGCTGCGAGTGCCCGTGCTGCGCGGACCGCCGATCATCGGCTTGCCCTGCCGTCCAACAGTTTCGGCATGGACCCGTTCAACCCGTACGTCCATCGTCCACACGACAGGCGAAGATGCGACCACGGCTGAACTTGAGGTCCTCCTGGAAGTCAGTTCGCTCCTCGTCGCGTAACCGTAACGTTCCGCAGATCAAGGGCTATTGCACCTGCAAGCTATTCGTCAGCGTGGGCATGTCGGGCACGAAGGCGGATGCCCGGAACGCGTTGCGGATCTCCGTGAGGGGTCCGCGGTCGCGGGAGAAGCGAATCTTGTTCGTGAGGAGAGCGGCCCAGCGGTGCTGAGTGGGGCTGATCCACATGGCGGTGCCGGTGAAGCCGTAGTGGACCCAGATGCCCTGGTCGGGCTCGGTGCCGGGGGCTGGGTGCCAGAAGAGGCCGCGGGCGGGGGTGAGGGCGCCGGTGTGGATGCGGAGGGAGTCCTTGATCCAGGTGGGGCCCAAGGCGGCCTGGGTGGGGGCGAGCATGTGGCGGAGGAAGAGGGCGAGGTCGTCGAGGACGGAGAAGGTGCCGGCGATGCCGCAGACGCCGCCGAGGAGGCGTGCGGAGAAGTCGTGGGCGGTGCCCTTGAGGTGGGTGCCGGTGGTCTCGTCGTACTCAAGGGGGCGCCGTTCCGGCGCACGACCTTCGGCCGCAAGTGGGCCAGGGCCCGCACGAAGGTCGGCCTGCCCAAGGACTTCCGCTTCTACGACCTGCGCCACACGGGCCACACCCTGTCGACGCAGTCCGGCGCGACCCTCAAGGACACGATGGTCCGCGCCGGCCAGTCCTCGGAGAAGGCTGCGATGATCTACCAGCACTCCGACGACGAACGCCAGCAGGAGGTCGCCGGCGGCATCGACGCCAGGGTCCGCGCGGCCCGTGGGAAGGCGTCGGCGAAGCCGAAGCTCATACGGGAAGCGTGACGATCGTCGAGCGGGGGCAGCTAGCAGCTGCCCCCGGTGCTCCGCTGGAACCTGCTCTGTCGCCCTACCACATGACGCAAAGAGCCGAACCGGCTCGTTCAGCACCGCCCCCGATGGTGCCCGGCTCGGTGAAGTGCATGGCCTGCCCGGATATCGCCCGCGCCTGCGAGGTCACACAGTGGTTTACCGGCCCGATCGGCGACCGACGTCCAGGCCTCGCCGTATTTTCAGTTCGGCTCTGAAGGATCCCCTTCGAGTTTGGCAGCTTTGGCGTGGTGGCCGAGCTCGCGGCAGATGACGGCAAGGAGGGCCCTGGCCTGCAAGGTCGCGGGATGGTCCGGACCGAGGGCACGCTCATGGTCGACGAGCGCCTCCTCCCCCGACTGCAGAGCCTCATCATGGCGCCCAAGGAGGTACAAGGTCGCGGCGACGTGGGTCCGCACCCGCAGGGTTTCAGGATGGCTAGACCCGAGATTGCGCTCAAACCCACCCAATACTGGCTCCCATGACTGCAGAGCCTTCAGGTGGTGGCCCAATGCGTTACATGTGGCAGCAAGGTTGGCCCTTGTGCGCAGGTTGTCGGGATGGTCAGGCCCAAGAAGAGACTCGAGGCCAGCCAGCGCCTCCTCTCCTGACTGCAGAGCCTCATCATGACGTTCAAGGACGTAATACGTCGCTGCGAGGTTGGCTTTGGCACGCAGAGTCTCGGAGTGGTCAGCGCCAAGACAGTGGTCGAAGCCTGCCAGTACCTCCGTCCTCAACTGCAGCGCCTTGTCGTGGTGGCCCAGGAGGCCGTAAGTGAGGGCAAGCTGGGCCCGCACCCGGAGGGTCTCGGGATGGTCTTGCCCGAGGACACGCTCGTGGTCGGCCAGTGCCTGCTCCCCCAACTGCAGAGCGTCAGAATGACGTTCAAGAGCGTCGTACGTGGCGGCAAGGTGGGCCCGCGCGCGCAGGGTCTCGGAGTGGTCAGACCCTAGAAGGCGTTCACAGTCGACCAGCGCCGGCTGTCCTAAGCGGTGGGCCTCGTCGTAACGGCCGAGATCGCTGTAGGTGACTGCCAGGTTGATCTTGGCGCGCAATGTGTCGGGGTGGTCGGGCCCGAGGAGAAGCTCATAGTCGGCCAGCACCTGCTTCTTCAGGCGGAGAGCGTCGTCGTAGCGGCCGACGTCGTTGTACGTGACGGCGAGGTTGGATCGGGTAGTCAGGGTGTCGGGGTGGTCCGGCCCAAGTACACGTTCCCGATCGGCCAACACCCGCTTCTTCAGGAGGAGGGCCTCCTCGTAACGATCAAGATTTCCGAAGGTGACGGCGAGGTTGGCTCGGGCGCTCAGGGTGTCGGGGTGGTCCGGCCCAAGTACACGTTCCCGATCGGCCAACACCCCCTTGTTCAGGACGAGGGCCTCCTCGTAGCGGCCCAGGTTTCGGTAGGTGGCGGCGAGGTTGGCTCGGGCACTCAGGGTATTGGGATGGTCAGACCCGAGAACCCGTTCGAAGCCGGCCAGCGCCCGCTTCCCTAGTTCCACGGAGGTTTCGTAGCGGCTCAGGCGGCTGTAAGTGACGGCAAGATTGGACCAGGCAAGCAGGGTATGGGGGTGATCAGGCCCCAGAATCCCCTCGGTCTGGTCCGTCACAGTCTGCCAGTGAGTGAGTGCGGGACCGACGAGGCCGTTGTCGTTCAGGCTGCTCCCGGCGCGGAAGACAAGCGAGCGGGCTTCGCTTTGCCAGAGGTGCGACCCGGCGTATTGCCTGAGGGTGTCGCTGTTAGCGCGGAGGACGGCGCCGAGGTCGCGTTGGATCTGATCGAGGTCCGGCCAGATGTTCAGCAGCGCGTAGGCCGCACTAATGGCGAGGGCCGACTGCTGGTTGCCGGGCGTGGTTTCACGTGCTGCCCGGGCCGTAAGCGCGTGGATGCGGACTTCCTGATGTTGACTGCGGGGATCGTAAGTGATCAGGCCGTAGCGGTGCAGAACGAGCAGGGCCTCGTATGTTTCCTCCGCGGTGACGGCGCCTGTGGATTCCTTCCCCCCAATGGCAGGGGAGCAGTATCGGGGAAGTTCTTCGAGGAGGGGGGCGGTAGCCCAAATGTCCGCCGGGTGGCCGGCGGGGTCGAGAAGCGCGGCCAAGAGGAGGACGGGCCGGGCGAGCCCATTCGGCGTGGCTGCTTCCGCGGCGGCTACGGAGAGCAGCAGTGCGGCAGCTACCTGCCGACCGTATCCCTCAGCGTCTGCTGATAGTGGGAGGAGGTCTTCAAGGCTTCGCGTGCTGTCTTGGAGTCGCTGGAGGTAGCTGCCGCAGGGAAGCTGCTGATTAAGGATGTAAGCAGCAGCGTGGCCAAGGGCGAGGGGTAGCCTTCCGAGGGCGTCAGCCAGCTCGTGTTCGCGTCCGTCGAGGAGATGGGCGGCGTCGTCAGCGGTGAGCCGAGTTTGCAGATAGGAGAAGGCCTCAGCAGGGGTGTAGACGTCGACGTCAACTCGGGCCCGGCCTTGCCCGGTTAGGCGGGCGTCCTTCAGGCGGGTAGTGGCCAGAACCCAGCCCGTCCTTGGTCGGCCCGGCGGCCACCAGCGGGCGATCGTCGCGGGGTCAGTGATGTCGTCCAGGACGACGAGCCACGAACGCTCTGTGGTCGCCAGCCAGTCCAACAACACCTGTGCATCACGTTCTGGGTCAGCGCCGTCGGCACCCGGTGCCTGCACCAGGAGGGCAGCTCGGGCGTAGAGGGTGATGACCTGTTGGACCTCGCCAGCTGGCACCCATAGGACCAGATCGGTGCCTCCGAGAGTGGCTTCGTGAGCGTAGACGGCGGCGAGCTGGGTCTTGCCCACCCCACCCCCACCGGACAGGACCTGCGCCAACACCGACGTGTCATTGGCCGAGCGAGCACGATCGATCGCGCTACGCAATACCGGCCGTGGCTGGAATGCCGACGCAGGCAATGGCGGGGCCCCGACTCGCATAGGCCAGGATGGCTTCTTACGGGGCGGCGGTAGGTAGATGTTCGTGGTGGCGGTGCTGTTCGGGCCGATGGCGTTTCCGGACAGGTCCCGGCCAGCGGCGACCGCTCCCTGGGCTGCCTGAACCGTCACGTGCCTATTGCCTGAGGTGTCGAGGACGGGATCTTCTTCAGTCCCGCGGTTGCCACGTTCGGGCGAGGTGGAGGACTTGCGTGACCGGCGGGGCCACAGGGCGCTCATCGGACCTGGCTGTCATCGCCAATGGCGTTGCCAGCAATGTCCCCGCCAGCCGCGACGCCGCCAGGCCCCGCCTGCACATCTACCGCTCCAGAATCGCCGGTGGCTGCCCCTGGTGATGCCGCCGGCGATGCTGATCCGTCCACGCGCGAGTTTCTTCCGATGGCGTTATTGGCGACGTTCCCACCAGCAGCGACACCGCGTTCGGCCTGCACCCGTCGACCACTCGACGAATCCCCCCGGCTCTGGCGGGCAAGCGCCAGCACGGAAACGACGAGGCCCACAGCGGCCAGGACCGCACCGATGATGCTGGCCGTCCGATCACCGGTATCCAGATCGACCACCGCGACGATCACCGCCAGCCCTACCGCAATGAGCCCAGCTGAAACAGCCGCCGCCCACACAGCCCCACGTGCTGCCCCCGACATGCCTGCCACGAACCCTCCCTAGCCAACCAGCTGCCGGGCAACACTGCTTTCAATCAGTGGTCGTCCCGTGCACCACTCGTAGAAACGGTAGCCGCAGGGTGAGTGGCCGGTCTCGTGATCGGGCGAGGTCGCACCGATACCAAGCCCACATCCGATCGGCCGATGAAGAGGCCCTTGCGCGCCCCGGTGCCACGCGACCCTGGTGATCCGGGGCTAGAACAAGACACTCGGCGACGACGGTCTGGACGACTGGCTGACGGGGGCCATGGACGCCACCGCCGAGCTCCCGCCCGAGTGACCTCGAACTCCGACTGAGCTCGGGGCCCCGTCTGCATGTCCGGTTTCCCGATTGCCGCATCGGCCAGCTCGAACAGGAGCCCTCCTTACCCGGCCTCTCTTCAACCCCGCTGTCAGCTGCTTCCCCAACATCTACCCGACTGCGTGGTGGTCATCGAGCTGGCTCTGCTCTTCTCCGGCGTGAGAGCTCGCGGGAATCGGGCTGTTTGAGTGGCCAGGTCCAGCAACCCCAGCCGATCAGGACAGTGCGGTGGGTTTGCGGGGAGGTGGGACGGCGCGGAGGAGCTCCCACAGGGGGCGCGGGCCGCTGGCCCACTGGGCGAGGAGGTGGCGGTCGACGAGGTGGAGGCGCTGAGACTTGGCGAAGTCGAGGGCGGGCCGGGAGAAGCGGCCGTTGGTGAGCATGACGAGGACGTCCCCGCCGTGTATCTGGCGGCCGGTGCCGTTGAGGACCTGGAGGTCGGGTGTGCCGACCGCCGCCCCCTGCCAGCCGGCTTTGCGGTGCTTGCACTGGATGACCCAGCGGCGGCCGTAGGGGTCGGTGGCTTTGACGTCCGCACCGTTGTCGCCCCGGCCGCCGACCTTCTGGGCGTCGGCGCAGCCGTCCCGGTGCATGAGGTCCCGTACGGCAAACTCGAAGTCGTTGTGGTGCAGGCTGTCGAGGTGCTCGACGGCGTAGCGCAAGCCCTGGGCCCGGACCCGGTCCCATCGCGCGGCCTCTTGGCGTCGGCGCAGCCACAGCGCGCCCGCGGCACCGGCTGCGAGGAGGCCGAGTACCAGGACCCAGGGGTGGGCGGCGAGCCACGACATCACCGCCACGATGAGGCTGAGGGCCACGAGGCCGGCCAGGCCGATGAGCCACAGCTCCTCCGAGCCGGGGGCCTTCCGGCGCCGTGCTGTGCTGGTGCGCTTGCGCCTCTTCGCGGGTGGGCGGGGGCTCACCTGCTGTTCCCCGTGCTCGGGAAGACGATCGGATAGGAGACCGTCGGTATGGGTTGGGGCGCTGGGCGGTTTTCCCACGCTGGCCATTTGATCGGGTAGACCACCGTCGACTCCGGCCTGGGTAACTCCTGACCCGAGCCTGCTCCGGCCCCCGCAGATGTCGTTCCGTTCCCGAAGACGATCACTCCGGCGACGATCAGCCCGAGCAGCGCGGTCTCCCGCCGGGCCCCGGCAGGGAGCCGGACGTGGCCTTTGACCCGAGTGCCGTCTGCCCGAAAGTAGTCATTGATCCAGGGCACAGCTGTATCCCCCCACCAGTCGCGATGCGCCTCCCTGCACACCGGCTCCATGAAAGCACCCACCACTGACAACGCGTCACCTGATTGTCACCATTGGTGATCAGCTGCTGAGCCGGGGCTGGCCTGCCTACGCTTTGGTGGGGAGCGCATTCGGCGGCATTCGGAGGTGCAGGGCAGAGTGTCGCGCCGTCGCCAACTTGGCCGCGCAAGCGGTGTGGTTGAGGGTTCGCTTCAGGGTTGCGAACAGGCGAATCTGTGCTCCCGTGTGGCGCAGGTCGCATGAAATGCGGCTCGTGATCCGAGACGATTCCGCGTCCGAGCGGTGCGAGGAGGGCCCTCCGAGCAGGGCATTCCTGCGAGTTGGGGCACGCGGAGGGCGCGGCGAGGGCTGAGAGGTCTAGACAACCAAGAAGGCCCAGGTCGTTGACCTGGGCCTTCTCTCAAGAGCGGATGACGGGAATCGAACCCGCGCTATAAGCTTGGGAAGCTCATGTTCTACCATTAAACTACATCCGCATGGCGTTCCAGTTGCCTGGAGCGGTATCTTTGGACACTCTACCCCATGATCGACCCCCGGTGAATCTGCCGCGGGGTCGTCGTTGTTTGTGGGGTGCACCGAGGGTCGTGGAGGCGGGAGTTGGGGCGTAACGTACCCGTGCGCCGTGGTGCCGGAGCCGTGCTGGAGTGGCGGCTGGAGCGGGTCGCGATCATCCCCTAATGTGGCGATTCGTCGCAGTACGGCAGGTTGGGGAAAGGGACTCGATGGAGAACACCGTCGTCCGTTGTGCCGAAGGGCACGTTTTCAGTACCGCTTCGTTTCCGCTGCAGCACCTCGGTGCCGGCCGGATCGGGCCCGGGCGGCTGTTGCGGTGCCCGCGGTGTGCGCGGCTGAGGCATGCCGTGCCCGTCGGGGTGGCGGCCGTCAAGCGATAGACGGTCCGCGAGGCGCGCGGGTCCGCTCTCGATTGGGGGTGGTCCGCGCGCACTGCGTATCCTCGGGACGTGCTTCTCTCAGACAAAGACATCCGGGCCGAGATCGACAGCGGACGGGTTCGCATCGACCCGTTCGAGGAATCGATGGTGCAGCCCTCCAGCATCGATGTACGTCTCGACCGCTTTTTCCGGGTGTTCGAGAACCACCGCTACGCCCACATCGACCCCGCCGTCGAGCAGCCCGACCTGACCCGCATGGTCGAGCCGGAGGGTGACGAGGCCTTCATCCTCCACCCGGGCGAGTTCGTCCTCGCCTCGACCTACGAGGTCGTCTCGCTGCCCGATGACATCGCCTCCAGACTGGAGGGGAAGTCCAGCCTGGGCCGCCTGGGGCTGGTGACGCATTCGACCGCCGGGTTCATCGACCCCGGCTTCTCGGGCCACGTCACGCTCGAGCTGTCGAACCTCGCCACCCTCCCCATCAAGCTGTGGCCCGGGATGAAGATCGGGCAGCTGTGCATGTTCCGGCTCAGCTCGCCCGCCGAGTTCCCGTACGGGAGCGAGCGGTACGGATCGCGGTACCAGGGTCAGCGCGGCCCGACGGCCTCGCGCTCCTTCCAGAACTTCCACCGCACCCAGGTGAGGCACGAGGCATGAGCGACGTCGTACGAGAGAACCTGAACTACGAGGGCTTCGGGCGGGCCGTGCGCGAGCTCGCGCAGACCATCGCCGATGACGGCTACGAGCCCGACATCATCCTGAGCATCGCCCGGGGCGGCGTCTTCGTCGCCGGCGGCCTGGCGTACGCGCTCGACTGCAAGAACATCCACCTGGTGAACGTCGAGTTCTACACGGGTGTCGGGACCACGTTGGAGATGCCGGTCATGCTGGCGCCCGTGCCCGAGGCGATCGACTTCACCGACAAGAAGGTCCTCATCGCCGATGACGTGGCCGACACCGGCAAGACGCTGAAGCTCGTCCACGACTTCTGCCTGGGCCACGTCGCCGAGGTCCGGTCCGCCGTGATCTACGAGAAGTCCCACTCGCTCGTGAAGTGCGAGTACGTGTGGAAGAAGACCGACGAGTGGATCAACTTCCCCTGGTCGGTCGAGCCGCCCGTGGTGAAGCGTGAGGGTCAGGTTCTCGACGCCTGATATGTGAGAAGGCCTGGTACGTGGGGAAGGGCCCCGGCGCGTTGTGCGCCGGGGCCCTTTCTCGTGGTCGTGGGCCCTCGGTCGTGGGCCGTGGGCCCTGGGGCGTGGGTTTACAGCGTGCCCAGTTTGATGATCGACAGCAGTGCGACCAGCTGGATCGCGGACGCGCCCAGCGCCTTCGGCCACGGCAGGTCGTGCGACTTGCTGACGAGCGATGTGAACAGGGCTCCGGCCGCCACCCACGTGGCCCAGCCCAGCACCTGCACGAACAGGTTGTCCCCGCCGAGGAACACGGCGAAGAGCAGGCGCGGCGCGTCCGTGATGGACATGACCAGCATCGACAGGCCCACGGTCGGCTGCCACGCGCCGTCGCCGCCCAGCTGGCGGGCCAGGGTGTGCGTGACGGCGCCCAGGATCAGGCCGCAGATGACGAAGGCCACGCCGGCGCTGAGGACGATCGGGACGGCGTTGGGGAGGGTGGCCTTCATGACGTCCTCGCGGGCGTCGTCGAGGCCGAAGACCGCGAGCAGGCCGTAGAGGAAGGTCACGATCAGCGCCGGGCCCCAGACGGCGTAGTCGCGCATCTGCAGGAACGTCGGCCCCGGCCGCATCACGATGCCGCGGAGGAGTTCCTTCCACGGCAGTCGCGGGCCCGTCGGCGCGGCGGCCGCGGCGCCCGCGTGGTACGTCGCGCCCTGGCTGTACGGGTCCTCGCCGTACGCGAAGACCTGGGTGTGCCCCGGGTTGTCGTTCGCGTACGAGCCGCCGCCGTGACCGCCGTGGCCGTACGGGGGCTGCTGCTGGCCGTACGACTGGCCCTGCTGCTGTCCGTACGGCTGCTGCTCGTGCGGGTCGAAGTACTCGGGCTCGCCGTGACCTCCGGCGGCGGGCTGCTGAGGCCACTGCTGCTGGGGAGGGTAGGGCTGCTGTCCGTACGGCGCCTGCGGCGGTTGCTGCTGCTGACCGTACGGCTGCTGCCGCGGGGGTTGTTGGGGAGCGCGGTTGTTGTCCCGGCCGCGTCCGATCCTGAATCCAGCCACGTGATCGAACGTACCTGGTCCCGGGTGGCGTGGTGGGCGGGCTGCCGGAATAGGGGCCCTTTGCGGCTGAGCTGTGACATCCCCTAGGGGATCCCCGATGGGTGGTTTTGGGCCGGTTTTTGTGAGTTACATGGTTGGTGGGGAGCCTGTGGAGGTTCGTTACGTCTCCGACGGAATACGTAGATATCGCGTCCGTAGCTTCGTATGTGTCGCCGTCGACGAGACAGACATGACCCACGACCCACGACCCACGACCTACGAGTACGAGAAGAGCCCCCACATGCGCAGCACGACCCGTCGCACCACCCTTCGTACCGCCGCCGTCTCCGCGGGCGCGGCCGCCGTACTGGCCCTCCCGGTCGGATCCGCGTTCGCGGACTCGTCGGCCGGACCGGAGCAGGAGGTTCTGCCGGGGGTCGAGCAGCCGGTGCAGGAGCGGCCCGTGCAGGAGCGGCCCGTGGAGGAGGGGAAGTCGGGTGAGGGTGCGTCTGGTGAGGGCAAGCCCAAGCCCGTTACGGAGCCGGCCGTTGATCCGACCGTGCCCCAGGTCGACCCGACCGCGCCGTCGGTCGAGCGGGCCTTCGTGACCACGGTCAAGCTGGCGGACGGCTCGATCGCCAAGGTCTACAAGATCGGCAACGGCCACTTCGAGGCCGAGGTCTTCTCCGGGTCGACGAAGCTGGACACGCTGGTCAGCAAGGGCGGCAAGCCGGCGTACGGGCAGAACAACGGGCTGCACGTCGTCCTCCAGCCGAACGGGACCGTGACCTCGTGGGTGGAGGGCGAGCAGAAGCCGATGCCGAAGCCGAAGCCGATGCCCGAGCCGGTGGAGAAGCCGGTGGAGAAGCCGAAGCACGAGGTCAAGAAGGAGACCTCGGTCCGGATCACCATGCCGGACGGGCGGATCGCGAAGCTGATCGACGGCCCGAACGGCAAGCGCGTCGAGATCTCCATGCCGAACGGGAACCTCCTCGGGACGATCGACCTGAAGCACCCCAGCGCGCAGAACGACGGCTGGACGTACCGGATCGTCCAGGACGGGAAGCGCGTGAAGTTCGTCGTCATCGACGGGAAGGGTGGCGGGAGCAGCTGGGTGTACGGGTTCGACGGGAAGCTGATCGAGAAGTACGTGGCCGAGCCGTCGAAGGCGGCTGCGAAGCCGGCGGGGGACCGGGTGGTCCCGAAGGGTGGAGTGAAGGCCGGGGCGGAGGGCGTCGGAGCCGGAGCCGGAGCCGGAGTCGGGGCTTCGACGGGTGATACGCCGATGCTCGTTGCCGCCAGCGGGGGGATGGCCGCGGTGGGGGCGGCTGGGCTGGGCTTCGCTCTGCTGAAGCGGGGGCGGGCCGACCAGTCCTGACGGGGTGGGGTGGTTGGGTGGGCCGCTGCGCGGGGCCTTATCCCCACCCCGCCCCTTCCCGAAACCGGGGGCTCCGCCCCCGGACCCCGAAACGCCGGTACGGCCGGCCCCTTGAGCAGGGGCCGGCCGTACCGGCGTTTCGTTGCGGGCTGGCGCCCTGCTAGGCCTTGGCCTCCGGCTTCGCCTCGGCCTCGGCCTTGGCGTCCTCCGCAGCCTTCGGCTCCGCCTCGGTCGCGGCTTCCGCGTCGGCGGCAGCCTGGGCCTCGGTCCCAGCGGTGGCGTCCGCCTCCGGCTCGGCCTCGCCCTTGGCGGTGGAGCCTGCGTCGTCGGCCTCGGTGGCGGCTTCTGCTTCCGGCTCCGCCGGCGCCTTGGCGTCCGCCTCGGCCTCGGTCGAGGCAGGAGCTGCTGCCCCTGCCGGAGCCTCGGCCTCGGACTTCGCCTCGGCATCCGCCTTGGCCGCAGCTTCGGTCTCCGCCTTGGCTTCGGCTTCTGCCTCGGCCTTGGCCGCTGCTTCCGCCTCGGCCTTCGCCTTGGCTTCTGCCTCTGCCTCTGCCTCTGCCGCTGCCGCAGCTTCCGTCTTCGCCGTGCCTTCGGCTTCTGCCGCTGCCGCTGCCGCAGCTTCCGTCTTCGCGGTGCCTTCGGCTTCTGCCTCTGCCCCGGCCGCAGCTTCCGCCTCGGCCGTGCCTTCGGCTTCCGGCTTGGCCGCAGCTTCGGTCTTCGCCTTGGCTTCGGCTTCCGCCTTGGCCGCGGCTTCTGCCTCGGCCTTGGCCGCTGCCTCCGCCTTCGCTTCGGCTTCCGCCTTGGCTTCGGCTGCCGCCTTCGCCTCCGCGGCCGCCGCTTCCTCCGCCGCCAGGGCTTCCGCCGCGAGTTCGGCTTCCGTCGGGGCCGGGGCCTTGACCGACTCCAGGAGGAGCTGGGCCACGTCCACGACCTGGACGGATTCCTTCGCCTGGCCGTCGTTCTTCTTGCCGTTCACCGAGTCCGTCAGCATGACCAGGCAGAACGGGCAGGCCGTCGAGACGATGTCCGGGTTCAGGGACAGGGCCTCGTCCACGCGCTCGTTGTTGATGCGCTTGCCGATGCGCTCTTCCATCCACATCCGCGCGCCACCGGCGCCACAGCAGAAGCCCCGCTCCTTGTGGCGGTGCATCTCCTGTTGGCGCAGCCCCGGTACGGCCGACATGATCTCGCGCGGCGGCGTGTAGACCTTGTTGTGCCGACCCAGGTAGCACGGGTCGTGGTACGTGATCAGGCCGTCCACCGGCGTGACCGGCGTCAGCCGGCCCTCGTCGATCAGGTGCTGGAGCAGCTGCGTGTGGTGGATGACCTCGTACTCGCCGCCCAGCTGCGGGTACTCGTTCGCGATCGTGTTGAAGCAGTGCGGGCAGGTGGAGACGATGCGCTTCGCCGACTTCGGCTTGCGCGTCGACTCGTCCTCGTCGTCCTCGCCGAACGCCATGTTCAGCATGGCGACGTTCTCCTGGGCCAGCTGCTGGAACAGCGGCTCGTTGCCCAGGCGGCGCGGGGAGTCACCGGTGCACTTCTCGTCGCCGCCCATGATCGCGAACTTGACGCCCGCGATGTTCAGGAGCTCGGCGAAGGCCTTCGTGGTCTTCTTCGCCCGGTCCTCCAGGGCGCCCGCGCAGCCGACCCAGTACAGGTAGTCGTACTCCGAGAGGTCCTCGGCGTCCTTGCCGACGATCGGGACCTCGAAGTCGACCTCCTTGGTCCACTCCACGCGCTGCTTCTTGGCGAGGCCCCAGGGATTGCCCTTCTTCTCCAGGTTCTTGAGCATCGTGCCCGCCTCCGACGGGAACGCGGACTCGATCATCACCTGGTAGCGGCGCATGTCGACGATGTGGTCGATGTGCTCGATGTCGACCGGGCACTGCTCGACACACGCACCGCAGGTCGTGCAGGACCAGAGGACGTCCGGGTCGATGACACCGTTCTCCTCCGCCGTGCCGATCAGCGGGCGCTCCGCCTCCGCCAGCGCCGCCGCGGGAACGTCCGCCAGCTGCTCCGGCGTCGCCTTCTCCTCGCCCTCCATGGTCTTGCCGCCACCCGCGAGCAGGTACGGCGCCTTGGCGTGGGCGTGGTCGCGCAGCGACATGATCAGGAGCTTCGGGGACAGCGGCTTGCCCGTGTTCCACGCCGGGCACTGCGACTGGCAGCGGCCGCACTCCGTGCAGGTGGAGAAGTCGAGGATGCCCTTCCAGGAGAACTGCTCGACCTGGGAGACGCCGAAGACGTCGTCCTCGCCCGGCTCCTCGAAGTCGATCTCCTTGCCGCCGCTCGTCATCGGCTGCAGCGCGCCCAGCGCCGTCGAACCGTCCGCGTTCCGCTTGAACCAGATGTTCGGGAAGCCGAGGAAGCGGTGCCACGCGACACCCATGTTGGTGTTGAGCGAGACCGTGATCATCCAGGTGAAGGACGTGACGATCTTGAGCGCGGCGAAGAAGTACGTCAGGTACTGGATGGTGCTCAGGTCCAGCCCGTCGAACGCGGCGATCAGCGGGTACGAGGCGAAGAAGCCCGGCTCCCAGCCGTCGACGCCGTGCTGGACGCCCTCCAGCGCGCGCAGCGTCATGATGCAGACGCCGACGATCAGGATGACGGCCTCGACGAAGTACGCCTGGCCCGTCTTGGAACCCGCGAAGCGGGACTTGCGGCCCGCCGCGCTCGGCCGGCTCAGCTGCCGGATCACGATCAGGGTCACGATGCCGAGGACGGTCATCAGGCCGAGGAACTCGGTGAAGATCTCGTACGGCAGCCAGTCACCGATGATCGGGATCAGCCAGTCGGCCTGGAAGAGCTGGCCGAACGCGTTGACGATCGTCAGCAGCAGCGAGAAGAAGCCCACCGCCACGAACCAGTGCGCGAAGCCGACGATCCCCCAGCGGTTCATGCGGGTGTGGCCGAGGAACTCCTTGACCAGGGTGATGGTGCGCTGTGTGGGGTCGCCGGTGCGCGTGCCCGCGGGCACTGGCTGGCCGAGCCGCACGAAGCGGTAGATCTGCACGGTGGCACGGCCGAACAGCGCGACGGCCACCACCGTGATGACCAGCGACACGATGATCGCGGCGAGTTGCATGGAAGGGCTCCTCGGGCGGCACTTACTAAGCGGTAACTTATGAAGTCAAGGCTTGAGGTTACCCATTCCCCGCGCCGCAATGTAGGTGGGCGAGCGGTGATCTGTGTCGCTCAGGCATGCCTCAGGAGCGCCTGTGCCGACAGGCCGCCCGAGGGGTCTGAGCCAGGATCGCGAGATCCATCCCCAGCCAATGACTCTCCACATAGTGCCGGTCCAGCAGGGCCATCTCTTCCCAGGGGAGGTCGGATCGCGCGCTGACCTGCCACAATCCGGTCATTCCGGGCCGTACGAAGAGCCGGTCGGCCCGGTCCGTACGCGGTTCGGGGCGCGGCCCGACCAGCGACATCTCGCCGCGCAGCACGTTCAGCAGCTGCGGCACCCCGTCCAGGGCGCACCGCTTCAGGGTCACCCCCAGCCGGCCCGCGGCGTCCGTGCGCAGCCGCCAGGTCAGGAACGGCCGCCCGGCCAGCCCGGCCGCCGGTTCCCGTACGAAGACCCGCCCGCCCTGGGCTGCGTACAGCAGGGCGGCGGTGACCAGCAGCGGCAGTGCGAACAGCCCGGCCAGCGCGGCGGCCCCGAGGAGGTCGACCACCCGCTTCGCCGACAGGTCCGGCAGGCCTGGCAGGCCCGGCAGACCCGAGGCGGCGGGCGAGCCTGCCGGGGCGGGCAGGCGTACGAAGGGGTGCGGGCTCGCCGGGCGCCGTCGTACGAGGTGCCGGATCGTGGGGAGCGTGAGCGGCGGCAGCGGCATGGGGGCACCCTGCCCGCGCCTCCGGCGGTTTCGGCGGTGCCGCGCAGTGGACCGGCCCAGCATCGCCCGCTCGGCCCCCGGAGGGCCTCCCGGGGCCTCCGGGGGTGCCGTGAGGGCCTCCAGAGGGTGCCGTGAGCGTAAGGCCCGGATAAAAGTTGAGTCGCCTCCACTCACCTCTGTTGACGACGGCGCGGAGATGCGGCATGGTTGAGTCTGTTCCACTCAAGTCAGCTGGAGGAAATCAAAATGGCACGTGCGGTCGGCATCGACCTGGGCACCACTAACTCCGTCGTCAGCGTTCTCGAAGGCGGCGAGCCCACCGTCATCACCAACGCCGAGGGCGCCAGGACCACGCCGTCCGTCGTCGCCTTCGCCAAGAACGGCGAGGTCCTCGTCGGCGAGGTCGCCAAGCGCCAGGCGGTCACGAACGTGGACCGCACCATCCGCTCCGTCAAGCGCCACATGGGCACTGACTGGAAGATCAACCTGGATGGCAAGGACTTCAACCCGCAGCAGATGAGCGCCTTCATCCTGCAGAAGCTGAAGCGCGACGCCGAGGCCTACCTGGGCGAGAAGGTCACGGACGCGGTCATCACCGTCCCGGCCTACTTCAACGACTCCGAGCGCCAGGCGACGAAGGAGGCCGGCGAGATCGCGGGCCTCAACGTCCTGCGTATCGTCAACGAGCCGACCGCCGCCGCCCTGGCCTACGGCCTGGACAAGGACGACCAGACCATTCTCGTCTTCGACCTCGGTGGCGGCACCTTCGACGTGTCGCTCCTCGAGATCGGCGACGGCGTCGTCGAGGTCAAGGCCACCAACGGTGACAACCACCTCGGTGGTGACGACTGGGACCAGCGCGTCGTCGACTACCTGGTGAAGCAGTTCGCCAACGGCCACGGCGTGGACCTCTCCAAGGACAAGATGGCGCTCCAGCGCCTGCGCGAGGCCGCCGAGAAGGCGAAGATCGAGCTGTCCTCCTCCACGGAGACCACGATCAACCTGCCCTACATCACGGCTTCCGCCGAGGGCCCGCTGCACCTGGACGAGAAGCTCACGCGCGCCCAGTTCCAGCAGCTGACCGCGGACCTCCTGGACCGCTGCAAGACCCCGTTCCACAACGTCATCAAGGACGCCGGCATCCAGCTGTCCGAGATCGACCACGTGGTCCTGGTCGGCGGCTCCACCCGCATGCCGGCCGTCGCCGAGCTCGTCAAGGAGCTGACCGGCGGTCAGGACGCCAACAAGGGCGTCAACCCGGACGAGGTCGTCGCCATCGGCGCCACCCTCCAGGCCGGTGTCCTCAAGGGTGAGGTCAAGGACGTCCTGCTCCTCGACGTGACCCCGCTGTCCCTCGGCATCGAGACCAAGGGCGGCATCATGACCAAGCTCATCGAGCGCAACACCACGATCCCGACCAAGCGGTCCGAGATCTTCACGACGGCCGAGGACAACCAGCCGTCCGTGCAGATCCAGGTCTACCAGGGCGAGCGCGAGATCGCGGCGTACAACAAGAAGCTCGGCATGTTCGAGCTGACCGGCCTGCCGCCGGCCCCGCGTGGCGTCCCGCAGATCGAGGTCTCCTTCGACATCGACGCGAACGGCATCATGCACGTCACGGCCAAGGACCTTGGCACGGGCAAGGAGCAGAAGATGACCGTCACCGGCGGCTCCTCGCTCGGCAAGGACGAGGTCGACCGCATGCGCCAGGAGGCGGAGCAGTACGCGGACGAGGACCTGCGCCGCAAGGAGGCGGCCGAGTCCCGCAACCAGGGCGAGCAGCTCGTCTACCAGACGGAGAAGTTCGTCAAGGACAACGAGGACAAGGTCCCGGCCGAGGTCAAGACCGAGGTCGAGGCGGCCGTCGCCGAGCTGAAGGAAAAGCTCAAGGGCGAGGACACCGCCGAGATCCGCACCGCGACCGAGAAGCTCGCCGCGGTCAGCCAGAAGCTCGGCCAGGCCATCTACGCCGACGCGCAGGCCGCCCAGGGCGCGGCCGGTGCCGCGGGTGACGCGGGCCAGGCCAAGCCGGAAGACGACGTCGTCGACGCCGAGATCGTGGACGAGGACAAGCCGAAGGGCGGCGCTGCCTGATGTCGGAGGAGACCCCGGGCTTCGAGGAGAAGCCCGAAGTCCCCGCCGACGGCACGCCTGACGACGCCGCCGAGCCGAAGGCCGCAGCTTCCTCCAAGGAGGAGGCCGCGGCCCCGGCCGGGGACTCCGCAGCAGCACAGGATGTCGCTCTGCTGGCGCAGCTGGACCAGGCCCGCACCGCGCTCGGCGAGCGCACCGCGGACCTCCAGCGGCTCCAGGCGGAGTACCAGAACTACCGCCGCCGGGTCGAGCGGGACCGTATCGCCGTCAAGGAGATCGCGGTCGCGTCCCTCCTGACGGAGCTGCTCCCGACCCTGGACGACATCGGCCGGGCGCGGGACCATGGCGAGCTGGTCGGCGGCTTCAAGTCGGTGGCCGAATCGCTGGAGACCGCCGCGGCCAAGATGGGGCTGCAGCAGTTCGGCAAGGAGGGCGAGCCCTTCGACCCGACGATCCACGAGGCCCTGATGCACTCGTACGCGCCGGACGTCACCGAGACGACCTGCGTCGCGATCCTGCAGCCGGGGTACCGGATCGGCGAGCGTACGATCCGCCCCGCGCGGGTCGCGGTGGCCGAGCCCCAGCCGGGCGCGGCCCCCAAGTCCGAGTCGGCCGAGGCCGACGCGCCGTCGGACAAGGACACGGATGCCCCCGACAAGGGCTGACGTTGAACCAGTAGCGGTACGAGAGGAGGGACACCGGGGATGAGCACGAAGGACTTCGTCGAGAAGGACTACTACAAGGTCCTCGGTGTCCCGAAGGACGCCACCGAGGCCGAGATCAAGAAGGCGTACCGGAAGCTCGCTCGCGAGTTCCACCCGGACGCCAACAAGGGCGACGCCTCGGCCGAGGAGCGCTTCAAGGAGATCTCCGAGGCCAATGACATCCTCGGCGACGCCAAGAAGCGCAAGGAGTACGACGAGGCCCGCGCCCTGTTCGGGAACGGCGGCTTCCGCCCCGGTCCCGGCGGGGGCGGCGGCTCGTTCAACTTCGACCTGGGCGACCTGTTCGGCGGCACCCAGCCGGGTGGCGGCGCGGCCGGCGGTTTCGGCGGTGGCGGCGGCGGTCTGGGCGATGTCTTCGGCGGACTGTTCAACCGCGGCGGCGCCGGTCCCGGGACCCGTGTCCAGCCGCGCCGCGGCCAGGACATCGAGTCGGAGGTCACCCTCTCCTTCACGGAGGCGGTGGACGGGGCCACGGTCCCGCTCCGGATGTCCTCCCAGGCGCCCTGCAAGGCCTGTTCGGGCACCGGCGACAAGAACGGCACGCCGCGCGTGTGCCCGACCTGCGTCGGCACCGGCCAGGTCTCGCGGGGCAGCGGCGGCGGCTTCTCGCTGACCGACCCCTGCGCGGACTGCAAGGGCCGCGGCCTGATCGCCGAGACCCCCTGCGACGTCTGCAAGGGCAGCGGGCGGGCCAAGTCCTCCCGCACCATGCAGGTCCGCATCCCGGCGGGCGTCTCCGACGGCCAGCGGATCCGGCTGCGCGGCAAGGGCGCCCCGGGCGAGCGCGGCGGCCCCGCCGGTGACCTGTACGTGGTGGTCCACGTCGACGGCCACCCGGTGTTCGGCCGCAAGGACGACAACCTGACGGTCACCGTCCCGGTGACCATCGCCGAGGCCGCCCTGGGCGCCGACATCAAGGTCCCGACCCTGAACGGCCCCTCGGTGACGCTGAAGCTGCCGCCGGGCACCCCCAGCGGCCGTACGATGCGGGCCCGCGGCAAGGGGGCGGTCCGCAAGGACGGCACCCGCGGAGACCTGCTGGTGACGGTGGAGGTCGCCGTTCCGGCCTCGCTGTCGGACAAGGCCCGTGAGGCGCTGGAGATGTACCGCGACGCGACGGAGTCGGAGGACCCGCGCGCCGTGCTGTTCGAGTCCGCGAAGGGAGCATGATCATGGACGGCCGCCGCAGGAGCCACTACCAGCTCAACGACGACACTCCTGTCTACGTCATCTCGGTGGCCGCCCAGCTCTCGGGCCTGCATCCGCAGACCCTGCGCCAGTACGACCGGCTCGGCCTGGTCTCCCCGGACCGGACGGCCGGCCGCGGCCGGCGCTATTCGGCCCGTGACATCGAACTGCTCCGCACGGTGCAGGCGCTGTCCCAGGACGAGGGCATCAACCTGGCCGGGATCAAGCGGATCATCGAGCTGGAGAACCAGGTCGCGGCGCTCCAGCAGCGCGTGGCCGAGCTCTCCGCGGCGGTGGACGGCGCGGCGGCCGCGCTCCAGCAGCGCGAGGCCCAGGTGCACGCCTCGTACCGGCGGGATCTGGTCAAGTACCAGCCGCCGGTGGCGGGCAACGCCCTGGTCGTCTGGCGCCCCGCGCCGAAGCGCCAGAGCGACTGACGGCAGGTACCGGAGCGACTGCTCGAACGCACGGCCTCGAGCGCACGGCCTCGAACGCACGGCACAGGCCCCGTCCCGGATTCGGGGCGGGGCCCGGTTCGTTTCAGTCGCCCTCGTCCTCCAGGATCCCGGAGCGGGCGATGAGGAAGCCGAGCTGGGCCCGGCTGCCGCTGCCGAGGGTGCTGGCGAGCTTCGCGATGTGCGCGCGGCAGGTCCGTACGTTCATGCCCAGCCGGCGGGCGATGGCCTCGTCCACGTGCCCCTCGATGAGGAGCTGCGCGATGGTGCGCTGCACGCCCGAGATGCCCCCGCGGGTGTGCTGGTACGTGACTTCCTCCTGGAGCGGCACCGCGCGGTGCCAGAGCTGCTCGAACACCTTGATGAGGTAGTCCACGAGCCCCGGGTGGCGCAGCTCCAGGGCGACCTGGCGGTCGTCGCTGGCCGGGATGAAGGCGACGGTCCGGTCGAAGATGATGAGGCGCTCGAAGAGCTCCTCCAGCGTGCGCACCTCGACCTTGCCGGCCTTGAGGAGGTCGACGTACGCGAGCGTGCCGCGGCTGTGCCGGACGGTGTGCTGGTAGAGGGTCCGGATCCGGACACCGCGGTCGGTCAGCGGCTGGTCGCGCTCCAGGGCCTCGGTGAGCTCCAGGCTGGGGCGGGCGCCGCCGGGCTGGATGGTGAGCATCTCGGTGTGGCACTCGGCCGTGGCGAGGTTGAGGGCGGCGTTGATGGGGTCGAAGCCCTCGAGGACGGTGATGGCGTGGGTGCTCGCCGGATTCTGCGCGCTGATGGCGAGAAACGGCTCGAAAGCCTCGGACAGTTCGAGTGAGTCGCGGTGCCTGTCGCGGATCTCGCGTTCGATCGGATGCAGCCGCTGTGCGAGTGCCACCGCCGGTGGAACCGGACGGAGGGAATTAACGTCATCAGGATCTGGCTGCAACAACGCCAGATCGAGCAGGCAGGGTGCCGTTTTGACATCCCCACGTGCGATACGTCCCGTGCGCAGCGCGCTCGTGTAGAGCCGTGCCCCCTCGCTGCACAGCTCGGTGACCGAGTGGGGATGTGTCGCTTTTGTTCTGTTTGTGGTCAAATCTCCACCCCCCAGGGTCCTGAACATGCAAGAACATGATGCATCGTCCCTGTGGCAGCGACGTGCCTGAATGAGCCATCGTCTGACAGGCGGGGGAGAGGATTTCATCAAGTGAGGACGAAGCCGACCATGAACAAGAGAATGCTTCGCTCGGCGCTTGCCACCGTCATCTTCTCGGCTGTGGCCGGTCTGGGACTTGCCGGGGTCACCCTGGGGGGAGCTGAAGGGGGTGCCGCAGACCTCCAGGCGGCGCCGCTGGAGGACAGCGGATGGCGCGCGGCACCGTTGGACAGCGGATGGCGCTCGAACCCCGCAGACGCCGAAGCCGGCGCCGTTGGCGTGGAGAGCGCGGCATGACCCCCGACGACCGCGGTTTCCGTCGCGAAATGGCCTCTGCCTACCGCTCCGGCTGGCAGTTCATCGACCTCGCCACCGCCATCCCCCACGCTGGCGACTCGCTGATGGTCACCCTGTTCGGACAGCCCATCGTCATCACGCGCGAGGAGGACGAGGACGTCCGGGCGTACCGGTGCCTGCGCCGCCCCCGCGGCGCGCCGCAGCCCGTCCGCTGCGAGGTGCGCTACGGAATGGTCTTCGTCAACCTTGATCAGCGCGACCACCAGCTCTTCGAACCCGATATCACCACCGCCACCCCCCGCAGTGCCTGAAGCGATTCCCCCGTCTTCGCAGATCGCTCCAGGTGCTTCCCCCACACAACGGCGCCATCGTGGACCTGACCACGATGGCGCCGTTGTGATGTCCGCGTCCAGTGCTTGAACCGGACAAGGTGAAAACCGAACTGTTTCGCCGGCTCTGCCGGTTCCGCCAGTTCCGCCAGTTCCGCCAGTTCCGCTGGTTCAGGCCCGGCCCATCGCGCGGTCGAGGCTGATCTCCAGGACGACCCGGTCCGGATTGGGCGACGGCGTCCGCCCGTAGCGCTCCGCGTAGCGCGCCACCGCCTCGGCGACCGAGGCCTCGTCGGTACGGACCACCGCGCGCCCCTCCAGGGTCGCCCAGCGGCGCCCCGCCATCTGGCACACCGCGACCCGCGCCGGGCCCGCCTGCGTCCCCTGCGCCGCCAGCACGTTGCGGATCTTCTTGCTGTTCTTGTTGCTGATCACCCGGGCCAGGCCGGCCTCCGGGTCGTACGTGACGCCCACCGGCACCACGTGCGGGGTCCCGTCGGGGCGCGGGGTGGTCAGCGTGCAGACGTGCCGCTCCCGCCAGAAGGCGAGGTACTCGGGCGTCGGGTTGAGTACGTCAAGAGCCATGGCCCGAGAGTACGGGAGGGCACCGATTCTGCCCTTGAGTGGAATAGACTCAACTTTGCGGACGCTGCCATACTCAAAGAGCGGAACCCCAACCCTGTGTCCGACCTGTCTGAGAGGAGAAGTCGCACGTGGATGCCGAGCTGACCAACAAGAGCCGGGACGCCCTGAACGCCGCCACCAGCCGCGCCGTGAAGGACGGCCACGCGGACCTGACCCCGGCGCACCTGCTGCTGGCCCTGCTGGCCGGCGAGGAGAACGAGAACATCACCGACCTCCTCGCGGCCACCGAGGCCGACCAGGCGGCGGTCCGGAACGGCGCCGAGCGGCTGCTGGCAGCCCTGCCCAGCGTCACGGGCTCCACGGTCGCGCCCCCGCAGCCCACCCGCGAGCTGCTCGCCGTACTCGCCGAGGCCGACCAGCAGGCCGGGAAGCTCGGCGACGAGTACCTCTCCACCGAACACCTCCTCATCGCGATCGCCGCCAAGGGCGGCGCCGCGGGTGAGGTCCTTTCCACGCAGGGCGCGACGGCGAAGAAGCTGCTGGACGCCTTCGAGAACGCACGAGGAGGACGGCGGGTGACCACCCCCGACCCCGAGGGCCAGTACAAGGCCCTCGAAAAGTTCGGCACGGACTTCACGGCAGCCGCCCGCGAGGGCAAGCTCGACCCGGTCATCGGCCGCGACCAGGAGATCCGGCGCGTCGTCCAGGTCCTCTCGCGCCGTACGAAGAACAACCCGGTGCTGATCGGCGAGCCCGGCGTCGGCAAGACGGCCGTCGTCGAGGGCCTGGCGCAGCGGATCGTCAAGGGTGACGTCCCGGAGTCCTTGAAGAACAAGCGGCTGGTCTCCCTCGACCTCGGTGCGATGGTCGCGGGGGCGAAGTACCGCGGTGAGTTCGAGGAGCGGCTGAAGACGGTCCTGGCGGAGATCAAGTCGAGCGACGGCCAGATCATCACCTTCATCGACGAGCTGCACACCGTCGTCGGCGCGGGCGCCGGCGGGGACTCGGCGATGGACGCGGGCAACATGCTCAAGCCGATGCTGGCCCGCGGTGAGCTGCGGATGGTCGGCGCGACCACGTTGGACGAGTACCGCGAGCGGATCGAGAAGGACCCGGCGCTGGAGCGCCGCTTCCAGCAGGTGCTGGTGGCGGAGCCGTCCGTCGAGGACACGATCGCGATCCTGCGCGGGCTCAAGGGCCGCTACGAGGCCCACCACAAGGTGGTCATCAACGACAGCGCGCTGGTGGCCGCCGCGACCCTCTCCGACCGCTACATCACCTCCCGCTTCCTGCCCGACAAGGCCATCGACCTGGTCGACGAGGCCGCGTCCCGCCTGCGCATGGAGATCGACTCCTCGCCGCTGGAGATCGACGAGCTCCAGCGCTCGGTCGACCGCCTGCGCATGGAGGAGCTGGCGCTGAAGAACGAGTCCGACCCGGCCTCGATCGAGCGCCTGGAGAAGATCCGCAAGGACCTCGCCGACAAGGAGGAGGACCTGCGGGGCCTGACCGCCCGCTGGGAGAAGGAGAAGCAGTCCCTCAACCGGGTCGGCGAGCTCAAGGAGCGCCTGGACGACCTGCGCGGGCAGGCCGAGCGCGCCCAGCGCGACGGCGACTTCGACACCGCCTCCAAGCTGCTCTACGGGGAGATCCCGACGCTGGAGCGCGAGCTGGCGGAGGCCACCGAGGAGGAGGAAGAGGCCTCCAAGACCGGCACCTCCAAGTCCGCGATGGTCAAGGACGAGGTCGGCCCCGACGACATCGCGGACGTGGTGGGTGCGTGGACCGGTATCCCGGCGGGCCGTCTCCTGGAGGGTGAGACGCAGAAGCTGCTGCGGATGGAGGACGAGCTGGGCCGGCGTCTGATCGGCCAGGGCGAGGCCGTACGGGCCGTCTCGGACGCGGTGCGCCGCACCCGGGCCGGTATCGCGGACCCGGACCGGCCGACCGGCTCGTTCCTCTTCCTGGGCCCGACGGGCGTGGGCAAGACGGAGCTGGCCAAGGCGCTCGCGGACTTCCTCTTCGACGACGAGCGGGCCATGGTCCGCATTGACATGTCCGAGTACGGCGAGAAGCACTCGGTGGCCCGCCTGGTCGGCGCCCCGCCCGGATACGTCGGCTACGAGGAGGGCGGCCAGCTCACCGAGGCCGTGCGGCGCCGCCCGTACAGCGTGGTGCTCCTGGACGAGGTGGAGAAGGCCCACCCCGAGGTCTTCGACATCCTGCTCCAGGTCCTGGACGACGGCCGCCTCACGGACGGCCAGGGCCGCACCGTGGACTTCCGCAACACAATCCTGATCCTGACCTCCAACCTCGGCAGCCAGTTCCTCATGGACCCGGCGACCTCCCCGGAGGAGAAGCGCGACCGGGTCCTGGACGTGGTCCGCGCTTCGTTCAAGCCGGAATTCCTCAACCGCCTCGACGACCTGGTGGTCTTCTCCGCGCTGAACGAACAGGAGCTGGCCAGGATCGCCGAGCTCCAGATCGCCGGCCTCGCCAACCGCCTGGCGCAGCGCCGACTGACCCTGGAGGTCACGCCCGAGGCCCTGGCCTGGCTCGCCGACAAGGGCAACGACCCCGCCTACGGCGCCCGGCCCCTGCGCCGCCTGATCCAGACGGCCATCGGCGACCGCCTCGCCAAGGAGATCCTGGCGGGCGAGGTCCGCGACGGTGACACCGTCCGCGTCGACGTGGCGGGCGAGGACCTGATCGTCGGCAAGGCCATGTAGCCGGGTGCCCGGTCCGCGGCCGCCCGAGCCGCCGCGGGCCGGGCTCTCAGCCCTCGTGGGCGACGAACCGGATCAGGACGTCGTACCCCACCTGCTGCTCGACGCTGATCTCCACCCGCCGCGCCAGCCCGGCCACGGCCTCGGGATGGTCGACGCTGATGCACCGGTTCCCGGCCTCCGGGTCGTACCCCGGCCCCGGCTTCGGGCAGAGCGCCGGCCGCTGCCTGCGGCCGTGCTCCTGCGCCTGCGGGAAGGCGGCGGCCAGCCACGTCTCCACCCCGCCGCGGTCCATCCGGAACGATCCGCTCACGGTGGTGTCCGGCCAGTCGGTCCGCTCGCACCGCCCGCCCCGGGCCCCCGCCGGCAGGCTCCCGCGGGCGAACTGCAGGGCCTGCGCGCAGTCGGTCCCCGTCCGCTTTTCCCGGCCGTCCGAGTGGTTGGCCCAGCCGTCCAGGACCAGCCACAGGCCCACCGACCCGGCGATGCCGATGACCAGCGGCGCGGCCAGCACGACGACCGCGAGCCACGATATGCCGGTACGCCCTGCCTTACGTCCTGCCACAAGTCCCCCGGTCGCTCTTATCAGCGGCTTACTCCTGTCCGCCCTGCGCGGATCGTACGTGCGGGGGTGGACAGGGGGTGGGAGCCATGGGGGAGGATGACATCATCCGCACGAAGGGAAAACACGGTGAGCATCGACCCGGCCTCGATTCCGAACTTCGGAGGGCAGCAGCCCGATCCGCAGGCCACAGGACCGGCGGGCCCCGTCGTCCCCGACCAGGATCTGGTCAAGCAGCTGCTGGAGCAGATGGAGCTCAAGTACGTCGTCGACGACGAGGGTGACCTCGCGGCGCCGTGGGAGGAGTTCCGGACGTACTTCATGTTCCGTGGCGAGGAGGAGCAGCAGGTCTTCTCGGTGCGGACCTTCTACGACCGTCCGCACGCGATCGAGGACAAGCCCCAGCTCCTCGAGTCGATCGACGACTGGAACCGCCGCACCCTGTGGCCGAAGGTCTACAGCCACACGCACGACGACGGCTCCGTCCGCCTGATCGGCGAGGCGCAGATGCTGATCGGCACCGGCGTCAGCCTGGAGCACTTCGTCTCGTCCACGGTCAGCTGGGTCCGCGCCTCCATCGAGTTCGACAAGTGGCTCGTGGAGCAGCTCGGACTGGAGAAGGAGATCGACTCCACCGACGGCGACGGTGACGACAAGGACGGCGACGACAACTAGGCGCCCCCGGTCACAGCGGTACGCGGGCGACCAGTAGCAGGTACAGCCCGTAGCCGTACGAGAGCCCGGCCAGCCCCGCGGTCACAGCGACCGCGGAGCGCGGCCGGGCTCGCGCCATTGCGGCCGCGACCGGCAGGAGCAGCGGGAACGCGGGCAGCAGGAAGCGCGGCTTCGATTCGAAGTAGCCGGCCCCGCCGTAGGTGATCAGCAGCAGGACGGCGGTGTAGACGAGCAGGGCCGGCGGCATCCGGTCCAGCAGCAGGAGCACCGCCAGGAAACCGGCGGCGGCCAGGATCGCCACGGTCACGACGGTGGCGAGCGGTACGTGCCCGCCGGTCAGCACCCGCCAGATGCTGTCGGTCGTGTACGAGCCGAAGTCGAAGCGGGAGCCCCAGCGCCGCTGCACGGTGAAGTACCCGGCCGGGTCCCCCGTGCGTATCCCGACGGCGAGGACGTACGCGGCCCAGCCCGCCGGGGCCAGCAGCGCGGCCGCCCACACCTCGGGCGCGCGGGACCTCCGTACGAGCAGCGCGTGCAGCGCGACGGCGGTCACGGCGGCGGCGACGGCGATCCCCGTCGGGCGGGTCAGCCCGGCGGGTATCGCGAGGCCCGCGGCCCACAGCCAGCGCCGGCGCAGTACGGCGTACAGGGCCCAGGCCCCCAGCGCGGCCAGCAGCGGCTCGGTGTAGGCGAGGGTCAGCACCACGGAGTACGGGGTCGCCGCCCACAGCGCCACCAGCAGCACCCCGACGCGCCGGCCCAGCACCAGCTCGCCGATCCGGTACACCCCGGCGGCGGCCACCGCGGCGGCGGTCCAGGCCACGAGCAGCCCGGCCCAGGGGGTGGCCCCGGCCAGCCGTACGAGCAGCGGGTACAGCGGGAAGAAGGCGTAGTCGCTCTGGACCAGCCCGGAGCCGGCCCACATCTGGGTGCGGCCGTATCCGTGCACGGCGATGCCGAGGTACCAGACGGAGTCCCAGGAGTACCCGAGCACGCGGACGGGGCTCCGCCCGGCCCACCAGGCCCCGACGGCGAGCACCACCGCCCCGCCGACCCGGACGGCGGCGAAGACCCCGAGCGCGACGAGGGCCGCGGGCACCCTGCCGGTCCGGAGTCCCTGCGGCCGCACGGAAACCGACACACTGCCCGTCGCCGCCATGAACCCCGTCTTTCCCGCGCTGCGTGTGGAAGCCGTCCGGACGAGGAGGGCCTCGGGCACCCTAAAGCTCACGGCCTTCCGGGGGGCGTGAATGCCCTCGGAATCTCCGGTGAACTCGGACCCGTCCGACCCCGGAGCCGCCCGGCCTCAGAGCCTGCGCAGCCGGGCGGCGGCCTCCTCGAGGACCTCGGTCTTCTTGCAGAAGGCCCAGCGGACCTGGGTGGCGCCCGCCGCGCGGTCGTCGTAGAAGACCTGGTTCGGGATGGCGACCACGCCGCAGCGCTCGGGGAGGGCGCGGCAGAAGGCGAGGCCGTCCTTCTCGCCGAGCGGGGTGATGTCCGTGGTGATGAAGTACGTGCCCTGCGGGCGGAAGACCTCGAAACCCGCCGCCGTGAGCCCGTCGGCGAGGATGTCGCGCTTGGCGGCGAGGTCGGCGCGGAAGTCCTCGTAGTAGGCGTCGGGCAGCCGCAGGGCCTCCGCGATGGCGTACTGGAAGGGGCCGGAGGAGACGTAGGTCAGGAACTGCTTCGCCGAGCGGACCGCCGAGACGAGCTCCGGCGGGGCGGTGATCCAGCCGACCTTCCAGCCCGTGAACGAGAAGGTCTTCCCGCTGCTCGAAATGGTGACCGTGCGCTCGCGCATGCCGGGCAGCGAGGCCAGCGGGAGGTGGGCGCCCTCGAAGACCAGGTGTTCGTAGACCTCGTCCGTGACGACGAGCAGGTCGCGCTCCACCGCCAGTTCCGCGACCGCCGCGAGCTCGGCCGGGGTCAGGACCGTGCCCGTCGGGTTGTGCGGGGTGTTCAGCAGGAGCAGGCGCGTGCGCGGGGTGACCGCGGCGCGCAGTTCGTCGAGGTCGAGGGTGAACGCGCCGGCGTGCGGGCGCAGGGTGACCGGGACGCGGGTGGCGCCGGCCATCGCGATGCAGGCCGCGTACGAGTCGTAGTACGGCTCCAGGGCGATGACCTCGTCGCCCGGTTCGAGCAGGGCGAGCAGGGAGGCGGCGATGGCCTCCGTCGCGCCCGCGGTGACCAGGACCTCCGTGTCCGGGTCGTACGACAGGCCGTAGAACCGCTGCTGGTGCTGTGTGACCGCGGTCCGCAGCTCCGGGATGCCGGGGCCGGGCGGGTACTGGTTGCCCAGGCCCGTCAGGACGGCGCGGGCGGCGGCCTCGGCGATCTCGGCGGGGCCGTCGGTGTCGGGGAAGCCCTGGCCGAGGTTGATCGACCCGGTGCGGGCGGCCAGGGCGGACATCTCCGCGAAGATCGTCGTGCCGAAGGACGCGAGGCGGCGGTTCAGGAAGGGGCGGCTGCCGCCCACGGGTGCGCTCATGGGCGTCATCCTGGGGGGAACCTCTGGAGTTGCTCAAGTGTGCTTTGGCCCGGGTGGCCTGCGGGCATCTCCCTTTCACACCCGGGGGACCGGGCGATGAACGGGGGTTGAGCTCATGTCTGTTTTCGGTTGGGTGCTTGCCGCGCTGGTCGTCGTGTGCTTCGTGGCTCTGGTCAGGAAGGTGGCCCGTGCCTGGACGGGTGCCGATTCCGGCTCCGGCTCCGGTTCGGGCTCCGGTTCGGGCTCCTCGTGGTGGGCGGGCGGGGGCGGCTCCTCCGGCGGGTGTTCGAGCGGTTCCTCCTGCGGTTCCTCCTCGTCCTGCGGCGGATCGTCGTCCTCCTGCGGCGGTGGAGGCTGCGGTTCCAGCTGACCCGGGGCGGCTGGCGCCACATGCGTGGGACGCGTGTGGTTGAACACGTGAACTGTGTAGCCCCCTGGGGGATGTAAACCCAATCAAGTTGGGTAAAAACGCTGTGAGTGCCGTGCCTTTCATGATTCCCTCGGTTGAGTAGACCAGTCCTCGGACCTCCCTGGACTTCCTGTGGACCCGTGCCGGTGTCCCCCCACCCGTTGACTACCGCTGGCGGGCCCCGGCCCATCTCCCTCGCGCGTTTGCGGAGCCGACTCATGCTCACGACCCTCCAGACCACCTACACCGACACGCGTGCCGCCGATCTCGCCTGGGCCCTGGGTCGGGACCGGCTGCCCGCCCTGGCCGTACTGAACCTCGAACTGGCGGGCGCGAAGCTGGAGTTGCGCCTCCTCGGCGCCTCGCACCAGGTGCTCCTGGAGGAGGGCGGGGTGCTCTGTTCGGAGACGGTCGCCTGTATGCCCGGCAGCCGTACGCCGCTGCCGCTCGGCGTGGCCAAGCGGATGGGCGACTGGGACTACGAGTTCGCCGCGCGGGTCGAGACCCTGTCGCAGGGCTCGTTCGCGGGGCGGGCGCAGGAGCTGCTCGCGCTGGTCGCGGATCACCCGAACGGATTGGCCGGAACCTTTCCCGGCAGCCCGTACGCCTTCACCGCCATGCTCGCGCAGCACCACGAGGGCCAGGTGCGCTGGCGGACCTGGCACGCGTACCCGCAGGAAGGCCAGTTGGTGGCCACTCGTACGAGGGTCGGCGCGCGCACGGGTGCACCGACCGGAGCCCTGGAGTCCGCCGCACGGTAGCGCGGGACTGGGCTGGGCCTTCCGGGGCGCGGGCGCCGCGAGCCTCCCCACACGGTTACGCCAACCGGCTGGAACAGTAAGCCACTTGCACCCATGTGGGTGACGGGATGTGAGTGGGCGGTGACGTACCGTTCGCTTCATGATCGACCGTTCCGTCCCGCGCCGGGTGCTCCCGGCTCCGGAGCCGCGGGGCGTGGCGACCCTCCCGGCCGCCCTGCCCGTACGGCCCCGGACCGGCCGACTCCTCGTCCTGGCCACCGTGTTCGTCTGCGCCGCCTGCGGCCTGGTGTACGAGCTGGAGCTGCTCGCCCTCGGCTCCTACCTCATCGGCGACTCCGTCACCCAGGCGTCCGTCGTCCTGTCCGTCATGGTCTTCGCGATGGGCGTCGGCTCCCTGCTGGCCAAACGGCTGCGCAGCCGGCCCGCCTTCGGATTCGCCGCCATCGAGGCGGGCCTCGCGCTGCTCGGCGGGCTCTCCGCGATGTCGCTGTACGCGAGCTTCGCCTGGCTCGGCGAATCGCGGCCCGCGCTCGTGGCCTTCTCCTTCGCGATCGGCGTGCTCATCGGCGCCGAGATCCCGCTGCTGATGGTCCTCATCCAGCGCATCCGCAGACAGGACGCGGGCGGCGCCGTCGCCGACCTGTTCGCCGCCGACTACGTGGGCGCCCTCGTCGGCGGGCTGGCCTTTCCCTTCCTGCTGCTGCCGCTGCTCGGCCAGCTGACCGGCGCCATGCTGACCGGCACCGTCAACGCGGTCGTCGGCGCGGGCCTCGTCCTGTGGCTGTTCCGCCGCGACCTGAGCCGCCGCTCCCGCTGGCTGCTGATCGCCGCGCACCTCACCGTGCTCGCCGTCCTCGCCTGCGCGACCGTCCTCGCCGACGATTTCGAGCGGGTCGCCCGCCGCGCCGTCTACGGCGCCGAGGTCCGGGTCGCGCGGCAGACCGGCGTCCAGGAGCTCGTCCTGACCGGCCCCGCCACCGGCTCCCCGCGCTCCCTCGACCTGTTCCTCGACGGCCGGCTGCGGGTCAGCGGCTACGACGAGTACCGCTATCACGAGGCCCTCGTGCACCCCGCGATGACCGGCCCGCACGCCCGGGTCCTGGTGCTCGGCGGCGGCGACGGGCTCGCCGCCCGCGAGGTGCTGCGCTACCGGGACGTCGCCTCCGTGACCGTCGTCGAGCTCGACCCCGGCGTGGTCCGGCTCGCCCGCACCGACCCGATGCTGTCCGCGCTCAACGGCCGGGCGTACGAGGACCCGCGCCTCGGGGTCGTCACGCAGGACGCGTTCCACTGGCTGCGCGGGCCCGCCGCCCGGGACCGGTTCGACGTCATCGTCTCCGACCTCCCCGACCCGGGCATCACCCCGAGCACCAAGCTGTACTCGCAGGAGTTCTACGGGCTCGCCGCGCGGGCCCTGCGCCCCGGCGGGCGGCTCGCCGTGCACGCGGGACCGCTGGCCAGCCGCCCGCGCACGTACTGGACGGTCGAGGCCACCCTGCGCGCGGCCGGCCTGCTCACCGCGCCCTACAGCGCAGGCGGCCGGCTCTCGGGCTTCGCCGCCGGCCCCGACCGCAGCCCCGGCACGTCGGACGCGCCGCCGCAGGACTGGGGCTTCGTACTGGCCGGCCGGGAGCGGGTCCCCGAGCTGCGGGTGGACCGGAACACGCCGTGGCCGCGCTCCCTGTCCACGCAGTCCCTGCGGGACGCCTCGCGCGACGCCGAGCGGACGCGGGTGGCGGGCCTGCCGCCGTCGACGCTGCCGCACCCGAGGTATTCGTAAGCACCGGCTATTCGTAAGCACCGGCCGTTCGGAAGTACCGGCAATTCGGAAGCACCGGCCATTCGTGTGTGCCGGACCGGGTACGGGAAGGTCTCCCCTCGGTAGGCTCGACCACATGGAGCATCAGGTGTTCGTTCCGGTACCGGCAGACGACCTCCGCGCCGTGCTGCGCGACCCCGCCCGGGTGGCCCGCTGCGTTCCCGGGCTCCAGCAGGACGCCGACGCGGCGTCCGGGCCCGTGTCGGGCCGCCTCAAACTGCGGGTCGGTGGCAGCACCGTCACCTACCGCGGGGCCCTGACCGTCACCGAAGGGGATCCGGACCGCTTCACCGTGGCCGGCGAGGGCACCGAGATCCGGGGCAGCGGCACCGTCAAGCTGGCGCTCGCGCTGCTGCTGACCCCGGCCGAGGACGGGACCCGGCTGGAGTTCACCGCCGAGGGCACCGCGGACGGGCGGGCCGCCGCCTTCCCGCCGGAGGCCACCGCCACCGCCGTACGCCGGCTCCTGGACCGGGCCGCCGAGCAGCTCGCGGCGCTGGCGGCCGGAGCGGGGGAGCCGGTGACCGACGTCATCGCCGAGGCGGAGGAGGCCGAGGAGGCCGAGCGGGGCGCGGACGGGGAAGACGGGGAAGACGGCGGCGTCACCGACGAGGTCACGGCCTCCGTCTTCGACACCGAGGTGCCGCCCCCGTCCCTGGACCCCTTCATGGACGGCGACTTCGAGGGCCTCCCGGAGCTCGACCGGATCGGGGACATCGGCGACATCGGGGACGTCGACGAGTTCGCCGCCGCCGCGCAGCCCCCCGCCGAGGCCGCCCACGCCCGCCGCACCATGATCGGCCGCAGCGCCGAGGAAGTGGACCACGCGCCGCCGCGCGGCCGCTACGCCCCGGTCCCGGCCCCCGCGGCCTCGGGAGCCGGCGCCAGCCTGCGCTGGATCGCCCCGGCCGCCGCCCTGGCGCTGGCCTCGGCGGTCGTCGTCGGCCGAGCTCTGCGCCGCCGCCGCTGACCCGTCCGACAACCCCTAGAGTCGGCCGCATGAGTACGCAACTGAGCGCGGGCGGCGCCGAGGTGACCGTCGACCAGGAGAACGGCTGCCGGATCAGCAGCCTGCGCATCGACGGCACGGAGCTGCTGCGCCAAGGGGCGCACTTCGGGGCGTTCCCCATGGTGCCGTGGTGCGGGCGGACCGCGAACGGGCGGTTCCGGGACGGCGGAGTCCTCTACGAGCTCCCGCTCAACCACCCCCCGCACGCCATCCACGGCTTCGGCCGCGACCACCCCTGGCGCAAGGTCCGCCACGGCGACACCGACGCGGCGTTCGTCTACGACCTCGCCGACCCGTGGCCCTGGCCCGGCCGGGTCACCCAGAGCGTCGAGCTGACCGCCGAGAGCCTGACGCTCTCCTTGGGCGTCGAGACGTACGGCGACTCCTTCCCGGCCCAGGCCGGCTGGCACCCCTGGTTCCGCCGCAACCTCGGCACCGGCGAGGACGCGCGGCTCGGCTTCGAGGCCGGGTGGCAGGAGGAGCGGGACGCCGACCACATTCCCACCGGGCACCGTGTGGCTCCCAAGCCCGGCCCTTGGGACGACTGCTTCGGGATGCCGAACGGCGTGGACGTCACCCTCACCTGGCCCGGCGTGCTGGAGCTGAAGGTCCGCAGCCGCGAGGAGTGGGTGGTCGTCTACGACGAGGACCCCGAAGCCGTCTGCGTGGAGCCCCAGTCCGGTCCGCCGAACGGCCTGAACAGCCTCCCGCGCCTGGTCACGCCGGTCGACCCGCTGGAGATCTCCACGACCTGGACCTGGCGGCGGCTCGGTTAGCACGCCCGCACGCCTTTAAGCTCGGGGTCATGACTGACGTACGCGATGCGCTTCTGCAGCAGATCAAGGACAAGGCCGTCGTGCACGGCAAGGTGATCCTCTCCTCCGGCAAGGAGGCCGACTACTACATCGACCTCCGCCGGATCACCCTGGACGGCGAGGCGGCCCCGATGGTCGGCCAGGTCATGCTCGACCTCACCGCCGACCTGGACTTCGACTGCGTCGGCGGTCTGACCCTGGGCGCCGACCCGGTCGCGACCTCGATGCTGCACGCCTCCGCCGCGCGCGGCGGACGCCTCGACGCGTTCGTCGTCCGCAAGGCGCAGAAGGCGCACGGCATGCAGCGCCGTATCGAGGGCACCGACGTGAAGGGCAAGCGCTGCCTGG
This sequence comes from Streptomyces sp. NRRL S-244, assembly GCF_000717915.1. GTDB lineage: Bacteria > Actinomycetota > Actinomycetes > Streptomycetales > Streptomycetaceae > Streptomyces. The sequence goes on along the minus strand of NZ_JOCX01000001.1, from coordinate 161,609 downwards.
TCGTCGAGGACACCTCCACCACCGGCGGGTCCCCGCTGACCGCCGTCGAGGCCGTCCGCGAGGCCGGCGGCGAGGTCGTCGCCGTCGCCACGATCGTGGACCGCGGTGCCGCGGACGCCATCGCCGAGGCGGGTCTGCCGTACCTCACCGGCTACCGGCTCGCCGATCTCGACCTGGGCTGATCCCGATCCGGGCCGACCCCGCGCCCGGGCCGATCCCGCCCGATCGCATTTGATCTTGTTCGGTCTCGCATGCTGGCCCCCGGAGAACTGGTGACTTAGGTCCCCGGGGCTCCGGGCACAGGTCCTGACCTGCTCTTTCCCGGCCGGGCGGAATGTTTCACGTGAAACGGTCCACCCGGCACGGGTGGAGTGTCGCGCGGAGTCTGGAAAGATGAGCGCGACGGTTACGTCGCCCCCAGGTCAGGGCCAGCAATCGCACACTCCCCGCACATCCAAGGAGCGGACAGATGCCCATCGCAACCCCCGAGGTCTACAACGAGATGCTCGACCGGGCGAAGGCAGGCAAGTTTGCCTACCCGGCGATCAACGTGACCTCGACCCAGACCCTGCACGCTGCACTGCGCGGCTTCGCGGAGGCCGAGAGCGACGGCATCATCCAGATCTCCACCGGTGGTGCGGAGTTCCTGGGTGGCCAGTACAAGAAGGACATGGTCACGGGCGCGGTCGCCCTGGCCGAGTTCGCGCACATCGTTGCCGCGAAGTACGACGTCACCGTCGCGCTGCACACGGACCACTGCCCCAAGGACAAGCTGGACGGCTACGTCCGCCCGCTCCTCGAGGTGTCCGCCGAGCGTGTGGCCCGTGGTCTGAACCCGCTCTTCCAGTCGCACATGTGGGACGGCTCCGCCGAGACCCTGGCCGACAACCTGGCCATCGGCCAGGAGCTGCTCGCCAAGGCCGCCGCCGCGAAGATCATCCTTGAGGTCGAGATCACCCCGACCGGTGGCGAGGAGGACGGCGTCACCCACGAGATCAACGACGAGCTGTACACCACCGTCGACGACGCGATCCGCACCGCCGAGGCCCTGGGTCTGGGCGAGAAGGGCCGCTACCTGCTGGCCGCCTCCTTCGGCAACGTGCACGGCGTCTACAAGCCGGGCAACGTCGTCCTGCGTCCCGAGCTGCTCAAGGACCTCCAGCAGGGTGTCGGCGAGAAGTACGGCAAGACCAGCCCGTTCGACTTCGTCTTCCACGGCGGCTCCGGCTCCTCCGAGCAGGAGATCGCCACCGCGCTGGAGAACGGCGTCGTGAAGATGAACCTCGACACCGACACCCAGTACGCCTTCACCCGCCCGGTCGCGGACCACATGTTCCGCAACTACGACGGTGTCCTGAAGGTCGACGGCGAGGTCGGCAAGAAGTCCACCTACGACCCGCGCACCTGGGGCAAGCTCGCCGAGGCGAGCATGGCCAAGCGCGTCACCGAGGCGTGCGCGAACCTGCGCTCGACGGGCACCAAGCTGAAGTAGTACCCGCCACACCGCACGACCGAAGGGCCCGGTCCACCGTCTCGCGACGGAGGACCGGGCCCTTCGCCGCAGGAGGAGCCCGATACCCCAGACTTGGGGCATGTCCATTCACCAGAACCTGCTCGGGGGCCCCGCCCCCACCCACCTCCCCGACGAGCCGGGCCGCGAGGCCATCGCCGCGGGCACGCCCGCCGTCGAGGTGGCCGCCGCGCACCCGACCTCCTCCCTCGCCTGGGCGGTCCTCGCCGACGAGGCGTTCGCAGCCGGCCGCACCGTCGAGTCGTACGCGTACGCCCGTACGGGCTATCACCGCGGCCTCGACGCCCTGCGCCGCGCCGGCTGGAAGGGCCACGGCCCGGTGCCGTGGGAGCACGAGCCGAACCGCGGTTTCCTGCGCGCCCTGTACGCCCTGTCCCGCGCGGCCGGGGCGATCGACGAGAAGGAGGAGTACGAGCGCTGCTCGACCTTCCTGCGCGACTCCTCCGAGACGGCCGCGGACGTCCTCGGCGCCTGACGCATCCGGACGGCCGGGGCCCCGCGCGCGGGGCCCCGGCGTGCCGTAGTGTCCGAAAAACACCTGTGACCCCGGTCACACCCCAATAGAGGGAGCCCGGCATCCGGTCCTATGATGCGAGCAGGGGACCGGGGCTCCACTCACCCATCGGAAGGGGCGGACCGCTACCCGGAAGCACGTGTCGAGGAGACAGCGATGTCGAACACCCTTGATGCCTCCGGAGCCGGTTCGGACACCCCGAACCTCGACTTCGCCGGCACGACCCCGTACGAGGACTACGTCCAGGCGGACGTCCTCACCCACCTCCAGCACCTCCGCTCTGACGACCCGGGCGAGATGGTCTTCCTGGTGACGACCCAGGTCATGGAGCTGTGGTTCACGGTCATCGTCCACGAATGGGAGACGGCCGCGAAGGCCCTCCGCGAGGACCGCATCCCCGTCGCGATGGATGCGCTGAAACGATCCCTCCGCGAGCTGGAGGCCCTCAACGCCTCCTGGCGCCCGCTCGCCCAGCTCACCCCGGGCCAGTTCAACGCCTACCGCGCCGCCCTCGGCGAGGGCTCGGGCTTCCAGTCGGCGATGTACCGCCGCATGGAGTTCCTGCTCGGCGAGAAGTCGGCCTCGATGCTCGTCCCGCACCGCGGCGCCCCGCGCGTCCACGCGGAGCTGGAGAAGGCGCTCCAGGAGCCCAGCCTGTACGACGAGGTCCTGCGCCTGCTGGCCCGCCGCGGCCTGCCGGTCCCGCAGGAGGTCCTGGAGCGCGACCTCTCCCGGCGGTACGAGCCCTCGTCCGAGGTCGAGGCCGTCTGGACCTCCCTGTACGCGGACCCTGACGCGGAGCTCGACCTCCACCGCCTCGGCGAGGTCCTCACGGACGTCGCGGAGCTCGTCTGGCGCTGGCGCAACGACCACCTGGTCGCCACCCGCCGGGCCATGGGCGCCAAGACCGGCACGGGCGGCTCGGCCGGCGTGACCTGGCTCGAAAAGCGCGCCACGAAGAACGTGTTCCCGGAACTCTGGACGGCCCGCAGCCATGTCTGACGCGAACGCGAAATCCCCGGCGGACCTCGCGGCCCGCGCCGCCGCCCTCGACACCGCCGACGAGCTCGGCAAGCTCCGCGACCGCTTCACCCTCCCCGACGGCGTCGTCTACCTGGACGGCAACTCGCTGGGAGCGTTGACGACCGGGGTCGCAGCCCGTATCGCCCAGGTCATCACCCACGAGTGGGGCACGGAGCTCATCCAGTCCTGGAGCACCGGCACCTGGTGGACCGCCCCCGAGCGGATCGGCGACAAGCTCTCCCCGCTCATCGGCGCGGCCCCCGGCCAGACCGTCGTCGGCGACTCCACCAGCGTCAACCTGTTCAAGGCCCTGGTGGGCGCCGCCCGCCTGGCCCGCCCCGGGCGCACGCGGATGCTGGTCGACGCCTCCACCTTCCCCACCGACGGCTACATCGCCGAGTCGGCCGCCCGGATGACCGGCCTCACCGTCATACCGGTCGACCCCTCGCACGCGGCCGAGGAGATGGGGGAGGACACCGCCGTCGTCCTCCTCAACCACGTCGACTACCGCACCGGCCGCCTCCACGACCTCCCGGCCCTCACCGCGGCGGCCCGCGCCGCCGGGGCCGTCACCGTCTGGGACCTCTGCCACTCGGCCGGCGCCCTCCCCGTCGGCCTCGACGAGCACGGCGTCGACCTCGCGGTCGGCTGTACGTACAAGTACTTGAACGGCGGCCCCGGTTCCCCGGCGTACCTCTACATCGCCGCACGCCACCAGGGAGCCTTCGACTCCCCGCTCCCCGGCTGGAACGGCCACGCGGACCCCTTCGCCATGACCCCGGACTACACCCCGGCGGCCGGAGCGGTGCGCGGCCGGGTCGGCACCCCGGACATCCTGTCCATGCTGGCCCTGGAAGCGGCGCTCGACGCCTGGGACGGGGTCTCGGTGGAAGCCGTACGGGCCAAGTCCCTCGCCCTGACCGACTTCTTCCTGGAATGCGTGGCCGCGTACGTCCCGGCCGGGAAGGTCGAATCGGTCACCCCGGCCGAGCACGACCGGCGCGGCAGCCAGGTCTCGCTGCGCACCGAGAACGCCCGCGCGGTCATGGACGACCTGATCTCCCGCGGTGTGATCGGGGACTTCCGCGCCCCCGACGTCCTGCGCTTCGGCTTCACGCCGCTCTACGTCGGTTTCGCCGACGCGGAGCGTGCGGCCCGGACACTGGGTCACATTTTCGGGTGAAGTAGGGGCGAAACGTCACGGCAACCGGGCGGGCGGGGCTTCGGCTCCGTCCGCCCCCGCACATCCCGGCCACGGCCCCCGCCCCCCACCGACGCCCCCGTTCCGGCCTGATACGGTCCCGCTCTGCCGGAACACCAGTCCCACGCGTTACCGAGAGGTTGAGCCGATGACGGACCCCGCAGTCGAACGGGACGCCGCCGAGGCCGCCTCGGCCTTCTCCCACCCGCCGGTCGCCCCGGACGCGACCGGGGCGTACGGGGACCACCCCGACCAGGTGATCGACTTCTACGCCCCGCGCGGCGAGACCGCCACGGGCGCGGCCCCATTGGTCGTCCTCCTGCACGGCGGCGCCTGGCGCGCCCCGTACGACCGGCACCACATCACCCCGCTCGCGGACTTCCTGGCCCGCCGGGGTTTCGCCGTCGCCAACGTCGAGTACCGGCGCGGAAGTTCCATGCCGCGCCAGCACGCCCAGGGGCACGTGGCCGGCCGCTGGCCCGAGACCTTCGACGACGTCGCCGCCGCGATGGACGCCCTCCCGGAGCTCGCCCGGGCCTATCTCCCGCAGGCCGACCCGCGCCGCACCGTCATCACCGGCCATTCCGCGGGCGGCCACCTCGCGCTGTGGGCTTCGGCCCGGCACGTCCTGCCACCCGAGTCCCCGGCCGCCTGGAGGCTGCCTTCCCCGCCGCTGCTGCGCGGCGTGGTGGCGCTGGCCCCCATCGCGGACTTCGTGGCCGCGGAGGAGCTGGGTGTGTGCGGTGGCGCGTCCGCGCAGCTGCTGGGCGGCGCCGACCAGTGGGCGGAGCGCCTGCCGTTCGCGGACCCGGCGGTCCTGCTGCCGACCGGGATCGCGACGGCCGTCGTGCACGGCCGGGAGGACATCGTGGTCCCGGCGTCGGTGGCCGAGTCGTACGTGGCGGCGGCGGCCAAGGCCGGGGAGACCGTGGGCCTGACCCTGCTGGACGGGATCGGTCACTTCCCGCTCATCGACCCCGCGGCCGACGCCTGCGCGGTGGTGGCGGAGGAGATCTCGCAGCTCGCCTGGTAGAGCCCGGCGGCGCGGTACAGCAGCAGCGCGTGCACGAACCGGTCCTCGCGCGTCGGCGGACACCGCCAGGCCAGCGGCCATGCGCCGTCGAGGGCCGGGACGGGGATGTACGTGGTCCTGCGCGGCCCCGACGCGAGCCGCGTGAACCCGGGTGGCCAGACCCGGTACGCGGCGCTCCCGACCGGGATCATGAAGTAGACGGGCCGCCGCCCGTTGGCCTGCACGACGATCGGCCCGGGATCACCGCCGGTGAGCGTGACGAGGAGATCGGCGATGTCCCGCCCCATGTCACCGTCCACGCGTACGGCGTCAAATAGCACTCCTGCCTTGCGAATTCCGATGCCGGTGGCCGGAATCCAGCTGGGCGTGGGGGAGTTGGGCGAGTGACTTCCAGTGTTCATGGAACAAGCGTGACGGCTCAGGTCTACGGTTTTCTAGGTCTCGGACTTGATAGGTGAGAAGTCTGGGATATGGCGCCCATGCGCTGGAGACCATTTGAGTTCGTTTCAGCTCGGGGGTGTTCGGTATGCCCAAGGAAAACGGCAAGAAGAGTAAAGAAAAGTACGAAGGGCGACCGATGACCCAGTTCATCGCTGAGATCGCCCGCCTCCTGCGGGTGCGGGAGAACCTGACCCAAGAGGCCTTGGGTGATCAGATCGGCTACACGGGATCGGCGATCAGCGCCATGGAGACCTGTGCGCAACCGGTGAGCGACCGGATGCTGGAAGGCCTGGAACAGGTCATCGGGAAGGGGCTCGGCATCTTCGCGGCGAGCCGGAAATACGTCCTGATGGAGAAGTACCCGGTTCGCTTCAGGGAGTTCTCCCGGATGGAGGCAACGGCGTACACGATCTCGTCCTACGAGACCCTGGTGGTGGACGGCCTCTTCCAGACTGAGGCGTATGCCCGCGCGCTTATGAGCGCGGGATACCCGCCGGAGCCGAAGGCCAAGCTGGAGGAACTGGTCGAGGCGCGGCTGGCTCGCAGGGCCCTGTTCGATCGCGACCCGACGGCGATGATCGAGCTGATCCTGGAGGAGTCCGTACTGAGGCGCCCCTTCGGCAGCTGGGAGATCATGCGCGACCAGCTGAACTCACTCGTGGAAGATGCCGAACGCATCAACGTCACCGTCCAGATCCTGCCCCTGGACAGAGGACTGACCGGAGCCTATGCGGGGGCTTGCGGTCCGATGAAACTGGTGGAGACGGAGGATCACGACCACGTGGTCTACCTGGAGGTGGAGGACGAGGGCATGCTGGTCAGCGACCGGGTCAAGGTGTCCCGACTTGCTCAGCGGTATGCGAAGATCCGCGCGCAGGCCCTGAGTCCCGATGAATCCCTGTGCCTCATCAAGCAGTTGGCGGGAGAGTGGAAATGAGAACCGACGCTCTGCGGTGGCGCAAGTCGAGCTACAGCGACAGCAGCGGCGGCAACTGTGTCGAGGTGGCCTACGAGTGGCGCAAGTCGAGCTACAGCGACGGCGGTGGCGGCAACTGCGTCGAGGTGGCCGCCTGCCCGCACGCCGTGCACGTGCGGGACTCCAAGGACCTCGACGGCCCGTCGCTGGCCGTGGCCCCGACGGCCTGGGCCGACTTCGCCGGCTGGGCCGCGGGGGCGTAGCGCCGAACCGAGGTGACATCGGCTTTCGGACAGCGGAAGATGACCTCCTTGGTCATCTTTCCGCAAAGGAACTCCTGCTGGTGCGCCCCACTCGTACGGCCGTCCTGCTGACCGCAGGTCTGGTCACACTCCTCGGCATACCGGTGGCCACGGCCGCCGATGCCCCCGACTCCCTCTACGTGAGCAATCACGACGATTCCCACTGCTCCGACAGTGGATCCGGCTCACAGGCCGTGCCGTTCTGCACGATCTCGGCGGCCGCCAAGGTCGTGGCGCCGGGCCAGACCGTGCGGATCAAGCCGGGCAAGTCGTACGACGAGGCCGTCACGATCGACCGCTCCGGCGAGCCCGGCAAGCCCATCGGTTTCGTGGCCGACGCAGAGACGGGTTCCGCGGCCCGGGTGAACCTCCACTCCGGCAGGGGGCTGACCATCAGTGGTGCGTCCCACGTGGTGGTCCGCGGCATCACGCTCGCCGCGCCCCTCCAGGTCGGCCGGTCCAGCGATGTCGAGCTGGACCGGATCGTCGCCAGCGCGGGCCGGGACGCGGCCGGGGGTTCGGGGGTCGTGGTCGGCGAGGGGAGTGCCGACGTACGTATCACCCGGAGCTCGCTGCAAGGCGTCCGGGTCGACGGCGGCTCGCGGAACACCGTGCTCGCCCGCAACCAGATCTCCGGCGTCTCCGCGTCGGCGCTCAGCGTCACGGACGCGCCCGGCAGTGTCGTCACCAACAACACGCTCCGGAGTCTCTGCTCGGCCACCCTTGCGCTCGGCGGGAACTCGACCGGCTCGGCCGTGTTCAACAACGTGGTCTCCACCTACGCCCGCGGCGGGTACTGCACTTCGGACGGTGCGCGCAACCCGATCCTGGTCGCGCAGAGCGCGACGGCGGGGACCCGCGCCGACTACAACCTGGTCGCCGGCAACGCCGGCCCCGAGGCGGCGTACAGCTGGTCCGGTACCGCGTACAAGGACCCGGCCGCCTTCCAGGCCGGCACGGGGCAGGGCGCGCACGACATCCTGACGCCGTCGTCCGCAGGCGTAGGCACCATGGACGGCTCTCCGACCATCGACTCCGCCGACCCGACGGCGCCGGGCGTACTGCCCACCGACTTCAGCGGCTACCCGACCACGGACGACCCGCGGGTCCCCAACACCGGGCGCAACGGCGGGTACCTCGACCGCGGGGCCTACGAGAGCCAGGACGGCCTCAGCAGCGCCACGATGTCGATCGACCAGAGCTGGGCGCCGGCCGGGACCAAGGTGGAGGTGAAGGCCTCGTCGGACAGCAAGTGGCCCTCCACGATGAGCTACCGCGTCGACTTCGGCGACGGTACGCAGCCGGTCGTCGCTCAGCAGGGCGACGCGCCCCAGGCCCTCGCCTCGCACGCCTACGCCACGCCGGGCGACTACGTGGTCAAGGTGACGGCGGTGAGCGGGGTGGGCCGGACGGCCACCACCGAGAAGCCGGTCAAGGTGACCGCGGCCGACAAGCCGCTGGCCACGGACTTCACCGCCCCGCCGGTCCTGCCGACCTCGGACAGCCCCGACGAGCACGTCCCCCCGCTGACCATCGGGCTCGACCCGCGGTCCACGGTGGCGCCGTGGCCGGTGCTGAGCATGCTGGTCGACTTCGGCGACGGCAACGGCAGCTTCGAGGCGCGTGACTACAACTCCCCCGGGCAGCACACGTACGCCATTCCGGGCGAGTACAAGGTGACGGTCAAGCTCCAGGACATCAAGGGCGCCACGTCCACGGTCACCAAGACGGTGCGCGTGGACTACCCGGCGTCCGGCTACGTCGCCACCGATCCCTTCCGCATCGTCGACACCCGGACCTACCTCTGGTCGCTGCGCGGCGGAGAGCCCTGGTCCACGCGCCTGCCGGCCGGCGGGGCGCTCTCGGGCGGCATGACCGCCGCGGTCCTCAACGTGACCGTCACCGGGGCGAGCGAGGACACCCACCTCAGCGTGTCCCCGTACCGCCAGGACCGTCCGGCGACCTCGAACGTCAACGTCCGCGCGGGCGGTACGTCGTCCAACACGGTGACCGTTCCCGTCGGTTCCGACGGCTCCGTGTGGTTCCGGCTCAACTCCGGTGAGGCGCGGCTGATCGTCGACTTCGTCGGCTACTACCAGCCGAACATCGGGCAGCGCTTCAGCCCGGTCACCCCGACCCGTCTCGCCGACACCCGTACGGGGACGGCCGGCGCGCTGGCCGGCGGCCAGACGCGCACCGTCAAGGTCGCCGGTGTGGGCGGGATCCCCGCCGACGCCACGGCGGTCGCGCTGAACCTGACCGGCACCGGGGCGATCTCGGACACGCACGTGATCGCCTACCCGGACCCGGCGAAGCGGCCCGCGACGTCGAACCTCAACCCGGAGCCGGGCAAGGACAAGTCCAACCAGGCCATCGTGCCGGTGGGCCCGAACGGGACGATCACGCTCTACAACAACGCCGGTTCCACGCACCTGGTCGTGGACGCGGTGGGCTACTACGGCAAGGACGGCAAGGCCCTCTTCACGCCGATCGTGCCCAAGCGCCTCGGCGACACCCGGACCACCGGCAAGCTGGCCCCGGGTGCGACCACGACCGTGGCCGGGCTGCCGTCCGGTGCGGTGGGCGCGGTGCTGAACGTGACCGCGACCGACACCTCCGCCGCCGGGTTCCTGACCGTCCACGGGTACGGGAGCGCCCGTACGGACGCGAGCAGCCTGAACACGCTGCCCGGCCTCACCGTCCCGAACCACGTCACGACTCCGGTCGGGGACGGCAAGGTGAGCGTCTTCAACAGCTGGGGCGGCAGCAACCACGTGATCACGGACCTGCTCGGCTATTTCACCGAGAGCCGCTGACCTGACCTGACGAGATCAGATCTGCCACGTGTCCGGAGCCGGCCATTCCTGGAATGGCCGGCTCCGGCCTAGTTGGCGGTGGCGGTGGCGGTGGCGGCCAGACGGGCGGCGAAGGTGGCGAGGCGCTCGCCCTGGTAACGGGCCGCGGTCAGGGTCTCCTCGCTGACGGCGCCGCTGCCGCCGGGGTGTGAGGTGCCGTACGGGTTGCCGCCGGCGCCGTAGACGACCGGGTTGGTGTAGCCGGGCGAGACGATGACCGAGCCCCAGTGGTGGAACGTGTTGTAGAGGGCGAGCAGCGTGGACTCGTTGCCGCCGTGCGCGTTGTGGGCGCTGGTGAAGCCGGTGGCCGGCTTGTCGGCGAGGGCGCCCTGCTGCCAGATGCCGCCGGTGGTGTCGAGGAACTGCTTCAGCTGGCCCGCGATGTTGCCGTACCGGGTCGGCGAGCCGATCGCGTACGCGTCGGCCCAGGTGAGGTCGTCCAGGGTGGCGATCTCGACGTCCTTGGTGTCCTCGACGTGCTTGCGCCAGGCCGGGTTGGAGTCGATGGCCGCGTCGGGGGCGAGCTCGGGCACCCGCCGCAGGCGGACTTCGGCGCCCGCCTTCTCGGCGCCTTCGGCGACGGCCTTCGCGAGCTCGTGGACGTTTCCGGTGGACGAGTAGTAGATGACCGCGACCTTGGCACTCATGGTGGGACTCCCTGGTGTGACCTAACCGGATTGCTATCCGTTTCGCTTCGACGAGTGAAAGTAAAGCGGATGGGTATCCGGTTGGCAAGGGCTGTCCGGTAGCCTCTGCGTATGAGCCGCATCGAACTCCCGGTCACGGGGCAGGCCCCGCCCGAGCGCGCGGACGCCGCCCGGAACAGGCGGAAGATCCTGGACGCGGCGGCGCAGCTGGTCGCCGAGCAGGGGCCGGACGCCGTGACGATGAACGCCGTCGCCCACGCCGCGGGGATGGGGGTCGGGACGGTCTACCGCCGCTTCGGCGATGTGAGCCGGCTGCTGTTCGCGCTGCTCGACGAGGACGAGCGGCGCTTCCAGGAGGCCTTCCTGAGCGGGCCGGCCCCGCTCGGCCCCGACGCGCCGGCCGACGTACGGCTGCGCGCGTTCCTGCACACCCTGGCCGAACGGCTCGTGGAGCAGCGGGCGGTGATGGCGGTGGCGGAGGCCGCGTCGCCGGGCGCCCGGTACGAGAGCGGCGCGTACCTGACCATGCACACGCACGTCGCGATGCTGCTCCGCGGGGCCCGCCCGGAGGCGGACGCCCCGGTGCTGGCGCACCTGCTCCTCGCCCCCTTCGTCCCCAGCCTCTTCGAGCACCTCACGGCCCGCGAGGTCCCGGTCGACCGGATCAAGGCGGCCGTCGACGCCCTGCTCGGTTCCGGACGAGAACCCTGTGGATCAAGCCGCTGAGCTGTCTGTACGCTGAACGGGATTTCGAACCCGTTCAGGGTTCTGCACCAGACCAAGGGGGGTACGGTGCTCCGTCGCCGTCTCATGTTTTCCGCCGCCCTCGTGGCAGCGGGCGTAAGCCTCGTCTCGGGTCCGGCCGTGGCGGCCGGTCCTGTCGCTCCCGCCGCCGGCCACGGGGTGGCCGCGACGACCGGGGGGAACCCGGGCAAGGGCGGGTCGTTGCCGGGGGGCAAGACCTTCTCCAGCCCGGCCGACCGTACGGTGGTCACGCCGCTGGCCGGCTCCGCGTCCGGGTCCGGGGGGACCGCACGCGCGCAGGGCGCGCAGGGCGCGCAGGGCACGCAGGGCGGGAAGGCCGCACAGGCCGCCGCGTACCTCGCGATCGACCTGGAAGCCACCGCCACCACCGCGCACTCGGTCGACCTGACGACGCGCATCAGCAGCGAGGCCGCCGGTCTCGACATCACCATCGCCTGGGGCGACGGGACCACGGACAAGGTCACGGCCTCCAGCACCGGCTACGACCGGCGCAACACCCAGCACAAGTACGCCACCGTCGGCTCGTACGCCATCACGGTCACGGTGAACGACACCACGCACGGCGCCCAGGCCGTGAACCGGCTCGACTTCGTCACCTCGGGCAGCGAGTACACCGCCCACGCGCCCACGCGCCTGCTGGACACCCGCGCCGGTCTCGGCGCCGCGCAGGCCAAGGTCGCAGGGCGGGGCTCGGTGGTCCTGAAGGTCGCGGGCGCCGCCAACATCCCCGCCGGGGCCACCGAAGTGGTCCTCAACGTCACTGCCACCAACGCCGCGGGAGCGGGCCACGTCGTGGTCCAGCCCGACAAGGACGGCTTCGAGACCGGGTCGAACCTGAACTACGCCGCGGGGCAGACCGTTGCGAACCAGGTGATCGTGCCGGTCGGCAAGGACGGGTCCGTCCACCTGATCAACGGCGGCTGGGACTCCGTCGACCTGCTCGCGGACGTCACCGGCTACTTCACGGCGTCGGTCGCCAGCGGCTACACCACGCTGAACCCGGTCCGCGCCGTCGACACCCGCGAGGGGATCGGTACGGCGAAGGGGCAGGTCCCCGGCTACGGCAGCTTCGGGCTCGACGTCGCCGGGCGCGGGGGCGTCCCGAAGGGCGTCACCGCCGTGGCGCTCAACCTGACGGCCACCAACCCGCGGGCGGCCGGGCACCTCACCGCCTACCCGAGCGGGCAGGCGGCGCCGTCCACGTCGAGCCTGAACTTCTCCGCCGGTCAGACGGTCGCCAACTCGGTGATCGTGCCGGTCGGCCCCGACGGGAAGATCACCATCCGCAACGGCAGCTGGGACCGGGCCGACGTGGTGGCCGACGTGGTCGGCTACTACAGCACCGACAGCAGGGCGGCCCTCGTGTGCCTCGGGGGCCCGTACCGGGTCATCGACACCCGCATCGACAGCTGGGGCCGCAAGGCCGGCCCGGTGCCGGCCCGCACGATGCTCCCCGAGCGGTTCGACGCCGATACGACGAACTCCGACATCGACGGCTGGGTACTGAACACCACGGTCACCAACACGACCGGGTCGGGCTTCCTCTCGGTCACCGCCGACCCGAACACGTGGCCCGACTACGTGAAGGGCACCGCGGTCACGCCGCAGCGGCCCGTCTCCTCGTCCGTGAACTGGACGGCGGGTGCGACCGTGCCGAACCTGGTCCAGACGTCCGGGGGCAAGGGCGGCATGATCGACTTCTGGAACCAGGGCTGGACGGACATCGACCTGATCGTCGACCTGATCGCCTGGTACCAGACCAGCTAGTTCCCGGCCGGTTCCCGAAACGCGAGAGGGGCGGTGCGCCGTGTGGCGCACCGCCCCTCTCACGTGGTGGGCGTGGTCGCTCCTAGAGGAACGAGTTGATCTCGATCGTCTCGGTGCGGCCGGGGCCGACGCCGATCGCGGAGATCGGGGCGCCCGACATCTCCTCCAGCGCCTTCACGTACGCCTGGGCGTTCTTCGGGAGGTCCGAGAACGTCTTGGCCTTGGTGATGTCCTCGGACCAGCCGGGGAGGTTTTCGTAGATCGGCTTCGCGTGGTGGAAGTCCGTCTGCGAGTACGGGAGCTCCTCGACGCGCTTGCCGTCGATCTCGTACGCGACGCAGACCGGGATCTGCTCCCAGCCGGTCAGGACGTCCAGCTTGGTGAGGAAGAAGTCCGTCAGGCCGTTCACGCGGGTGGCGTAACGGGCGATCGGCGCGTCGAACCAGCCGCAGCGGCGGTCGCGGCCGGTGGTCACGCCGCGCTCGCCGCCGATGCGGCGCAGGTCCTCGCCGTCCTGGTCGAACAGCTCGGTCGGGAACGGGCCGGCGCCGACGCGGGTCGTGTACGCCTTCAGGATGCCGATGACGCGGCTGATCTTCGTCGGGCCCACGCCGGTGCCGGTGCAGGCGCCGCCGGCGGTCGGGTTCGAGGAGGTGACGAAGGGGTACGTGCCGTGGTCGACGTCGAGCAGGGTGCCCTGGCCGCCCTCGAAGAGCACGACCTTGTCCTCGTCGAGCGCGTTGTTGAGGATCAGGGTGGTGTCGGCGACGTACGGCTTGATCTGCTCCGCGTACTGGAGCATCTCCTCCACGATCGCGGCGGCCTCGATGGCGCGGCGGTTGTAGAGCTTGGCGAGGAGCTGGTTCTTGCCCTCCAGCGCCGCTTCGACCTTCTGGGTGAGGATCGACTCGTCGTACAGGTCCTGGACGCGGATGCCGATGCGGTTGATCTTGTCCGCGTACGTCGGGCCGATGCCGCGGCCGGTCGTACCGATCTTGCGCTTGCCGAGGAAGCGCTCGCCGACCTTGTCGAGGGTGACGTTGTACGGCGTGATCAGGTGCGCGTTGCCGCTGATGAGCAGCTTGGAGGTGTCGATGCCGCGCTCGTTCAGGCCGCGCAGCTCGGAGAGCAGGACGGCCGGGTCGACGACGACGCCGTTGCCGATGACCGGGGTGCATCCGGGGGAGAGGATGCCGGAAGGGAGAAGGTGCAGCGCGTACTTCTGGTCGCCTACGACGACCGTGTGGCCGGCGTTGTTGCCACCCTGGTAGCGCACCACATAGTCAACGGATCCACCGAGCAGGTCGGTGGCCTTTCCCTTGCCCTCGTCACCCCACTGAGCTCCGAGCAGCACAAGAGCGGGCACAGGCGTACACCTCTTCCGGATGGGGCATGTCCAAGGTCAGGGGGCGTACGACGATGTACACCGCAGGCTGAGCCGTCGGACCGGTACCCCGGAATAGACGAAGGCCCTGGCGCAATAGCGCAAGGGCCTCTTGCACAAAGATGCTACCCGAGGAAGGACCGAGGTGTCGGCTCCAGAGCCCACCATGAGCCATGCGGGCGCGCCGGTAGGCGGCCTGCTCGTGCTCGTCGACCCGGTCGCCCGCCGTCTTGACGGCGAGTCCGTGCGGATCGCGAAGGATGTCCTGTCGGCAGGGGCGGCGGCGAAAATCTGCCTCCCGGACTCGCAGGAGGAGTTTGCGCGGGCGCTTGCCCGCCGGGGCCATCGGCAGCCGGTGATCGTCGGCGACGACCGGGCGCTGGTGCGGGCCGTGGGGCTGCTGCACCGCGAGCGCGGGCTCGGGGACGGGGCCGTTTCGCTGATTCCGGTGGGGCAGCTGGGGTCGCTGGGGCTGGCGCGGTCGCTGGGCGTTCCGCTGTCGGCGGTGGCGGCGGCGCGGTCGGTGCTGGACGGCGCCGTACGGACCCGGGACCTGCTGGTCGACGACAGCGACGGGGTGGTGCTCGGGGATCTGCGGATTCCACCCGTCCGGGCGGCACCGAGACCGGCGGTGCCTTCGGTGTGGAGCGCGTACCGCTCGCTGGTGCGGACGCTGGTCCCCGCGGGGGCCCGGGTGGGGCACCGGCTGCGGGTGGAGGCGGACGGGCAGGTGCTGGTGGACGTGGACCGGGCGGTGGAGGACCTGCGGATGGTGCCGGGGCCGTCCGGTGGGCTCGCGGAGGTGACGGTCCGGCTGGCCGGCGGCCCGTCGCTGCGGGTGAGGGCGGCCTCGGTGACGGTGTCGGGCTCGGACTTCCGCTACCGGGCGGACGCGCTGGTGGCGGGCCCGGTGCGGCGCCGTACGTGGACCCTGCGGCCGGGGGCCTGGTCGCTGACGCTGCCGCGGGGGTAGCGGAGGGCGGGGCGTCGCGGAGGGCGGGCGCTACGGCGCGAGGGCGCCTGGGCGCCAAGGCGTTGCGGAGCTGCGGCGCTACGGCGCCAGGGCGCTGAGGCGCCAAGGCGTTACGGAGCTGCGGCGCTACGCGCTCGGGAGGTCCAGGGTGGCCCGGTGGGCCCGCCAGCGGTCCATCATCGCGTGCATCTCGCCCTGGAGGAACTCGAAGAACGCCGCCGTCTCCGCCATGCGCGCGCCGGCCGGGGTGTCCGCGCCGACCCCGGCCGCGCCGTCGCGGAGGGTCTTCTCGAACAGGTTCAGCACCTGGTCGCGCCGGGTGAACGTCTCGTACCAGAGCTCGTTGTGCAGGACGTACCGGTCCCGCCGGGAGCCCGGCTCCCGCTCCCGGCTGACCATGGTCACCTGCGTCAGGTACGCCACGGCCCCCGACACCGCCGCCGGGCTGATCCGGAGCGCCTCGCTCAGCTCCGCCGAGGTCATCGATCCGCTGTCGCTCGCGAGGAGCTGCGCGAAGACCCGCGAGGCCATCCGCTGCATTCCCGCCTCGGTCAGCTGCGCGGCGAACCGCTCCACGAAGCGGGAGACCGCCGCCTCGTCGCTCCGTACGTCCTGCGCCTGTACATCCGTGTCCATGTCGTCCGCCACCCTCCTGACTTTATATGTTTCCCTAGCTTCACAAGTTTGTGAAAGTAGCGTACGTTCAGAATCATGACGAAGGCAATCAGCGTCGCCGGACTCCACAAGGCGTTCGGCCGCACGCACGCACTGGACGGTCTCGACCTCTCGGTCGCCACCGGCGAGGTCCACGGCTTCCTCGGCCCCAACGGCTCCGGCAAGTCCACCACCATCCGGGTTCTGCTGGGCCTGCTGCGCGCCGACTCCGGAACCGCCGAGCTGCTCGGCGGCGACCCCTGGGCCGACGCCGTGCAACTGCACCGCCGCGTCGCCTACGTCCCCGGCGACGTCACCCTCTGGCGCAACCTCTCCGGGGGCGAGGTCATCGACCTCTACGGGCGGCTGCGCGGAGGCCTGGACCGGGCCCGGCGCGCCGAGCTGATCGAGCGGTTCGAGCTGGACCCCACCAAGAAGGGGCGTACGTACTCCAAGGGCAACCGGCAGAAGGTCGCGCTCGTCGCCGCCTTCTCCTGCGACGCCGAACTGCTCATCCTCGACGAGCCCACCTCCGGGCTGGACCCGCTGATGGAGGAGGTCTTCCAGGACTGCGTCGCCGAGGCGCGCGCCGCCGGGCGCACCGTGCTGCTCAGCTCGCACATCCTGAGCGAGGTCGAGACCCTCTGCGACCGGGTCAGCATCATCCGCAAGGGCCGCACGGTGGAGACGGGCACGCTGGCCGATCTGCGGCACCTGACGCGCACGTCGATCAGCGCCGAGCTCGCCGGCCCGCCGAACGGCATCGCGCACCTGCCGGGCGTGCACGACGTGGAGGTACAGGGGCTGAAGATCCGCCTCCAGGCCGACACGGACAAGCTGGACGCCGTACTGCGCTCGCTCGCCGACTCCGGGGTGCGCTCGCTGACCTCGACCCCGCCCACGCTGGAGGAGCTCTTCCTGCGGCACTACGCGGACGACGCGGACGACGCGGACGACGCGGACGGCGTGCGTGGCAACGGCGGCGGTGCGGACGTGAAGGCGGGCGTGTCGCGATGAAGGACCAACTGGCCGGCACCGGGACGCTGCTGCGCCTCGCGCTCCGCCGGGACCGCGTGATGATGCCGGTCTGGATCATGGTCGTGGCGCTGCTCGTGCTCAGCCTGCCCGCCTCGCTGGAGTCGGTGTACGGGACGGCCGCCGAACGGGCCCGGCTGCTCACCACGATGAACACCAACGGCTCGCTGCGCGCCCTGTACGGGCCGGCCTTCGGCGACTCCATCGGCGCCCTGACCGCATGGCGCGGCGGGATCTTCGCCGGGGTGCTCGCCGGGATCATGAGCCTGGTCATCGTGGTCCGGCACACCCGCGAGGAGGAGGAGACGGGCCGTCAGGAGATGCTCTCCGCCGCGATGGTGGGCCGCCGGGCACCGCTGACGGCCGCACTGCTGGCGGCCTTGACTGCCAACGGGCTGGCCGCGCTGCTGGTGACGGCCGGGCTCGCCGGGCGCGGGGCGGGCGGTGCGCTCGCCCTCGGGCTCGGCATCGGCGCCACCGGGATGCTGTTCGCGGCCCTGGCCGCCATCGCGGCGCAGCTCACCGAGAGCGCGCGGCTCGCGAAGGGGCTCACGGGCGCGCTGATCGGCGCGGCGTTCGTACTGCGCGCCGCCGGGGACGCCGGGAGCGCCGGGGGTTCGAGCGTGCTGACCTGGGTCTCGCCGCTGGGCTGGCTGGAGCACGTACGGGCCTTCGCGGCCGAACGCTGGTGGGTGTTCGCCCTGTTCGCGGCGGCCGTGGCGGTGCAGGTGGCGGCGGCGTACGCGCTGGCCGGGCGCCGCGACGTCGGCATGAGCTTCCTGCCGGCCCGGCCGGGCCCGGCGCAGGGCCGGCTCGGCAGTGCGGGGGCGCTGGCCTGGCGGCTCCAGCGGGGGAGCCTGGTCGGGTGGAGCCTGGCGTTCCTGGCGGCCGGGGTGGTCTTCGGCGGGATGACGGACGGGGCCACGCAGCTGGTCGGCGACAACGAACGGACCCGCGAGATCATCGAGCGGATGGGCGGGCAGAGCGGGATCGCGGACGCCTTCCTCGCGACGATGGCCGGGATGCTCGGCATGATCGCCGCCCTGTACATCGTCTCGGCGGTGCTGCGGCTGAGCGGCGAGGAGTCGGGGCAGCGCGCCGAACCGCTGCTCGCCAACGCGGTCGGCCGGCTGCGCTGGGCCGGCGGCCACCTGGCGGTGGCGTTCGGCGGCTCGGCGCTGATCCTGCTGCTGGCGGGGCTGGGCCTGGGGATCGGGCACGGCCAAGACGTGGGTGCGGCGGTGGGCGCCACGCTCGCCCAGCTCCCGGCGGTCTGGGTGATCGGGGCCCTCGCGGCCCTCCTGCACGGCGCCGCCCCGCGGTACGCGGTGGCCGCTTGGGCGGTGGCCGGGGGTGCGCTGACGCTGGGCTGGATCGGCCCGGCGCTGAACCTCCCGCAGGCCGCCTTGAACCTCTCGCCCTTCGCCCACCTGCCCAAGCTGCCGGGTGCCGAGGCTCTGGCCTGGGCCCCGCTGCTGGTGCTGACCGCGCTGGCGGCGGCCCTGCTGGCGGCCGGCCTGGCGGCGCTGCGCCGCCGGGACCTGGCCGCGTAACCCCGCTCGGAATTCCCGTAACTCTCAGAACTCCACGAGGAGTTCGTCCAGACCGCGGATGACGTACCCGTCCCGCCACCGAGGCTCCCGTACGAGCTTCAGGGGCGGGACGCCGTCTGCCAGCAGGGCCCCGAACGAGGCGGTCAGCTCCCGCCGCGCGAGCGGGGCGCCGAGGCAGTAGTGGATCCCGGCGCCGAAGCTGAGGTGCGGATTGTCGGCCCGTACGAGGTCCAGGGCGTCGGGCCGCTCGAACCGGGCGGGATCCCGGTTCGCGGACCCGAAGAGAAGCGCGACCTCGGCTCCGCGCGGGATGACGGTGTCGCCGATCCGGATGTCGTCGAGCACCCAGCGCTCGAACATCTGGAGGGGGGTGTCGTAGCGCATGAGTTCATCCACAGCTGTGGACAACTTTTCGGAATCGAGCGAGGCGAGCTGCTCGGGATGGCGGAAAAGGGTCCACCAGCCGTTGACGGTGGTGTTCACGGTGGCCTCGTGGCCCGCGTTCAGCAGGAGGACGCAGGTGGAGATCATCTCCTGCTCGCTGAGCCGGCCCTCGTCGTCGTGGGCGGCGATCAGACCGGAGATCAGGTCCTCGCCGGGCTTCTTGCGCCGCTCGGCGATCAGCTCGCGCAGGTAGGCGCTGAACTCCACGCTCGCGCGGACCGCCCGCTGCGCGGTCTCCTCGTCGGGACGGAGCTCGTACATCCCGCAGATGTCCGCCGACCAGGGCCGCAGCGGGGCCCGGTCCGCCTCCGGGACCCCGAGCAGCTCGGCGATCACCGCCACGGGCAGCGGCTCGGCGACGACGGTGAGCAGGTCCCCGCCCCCGTCGGCGAGGAGCTGCCCGACCAGCTCCCGGGCGAGCCGGTCCACGGCGGGCGCGAGCCGCTCCACGGTCCGCGGGGTGAACGCCTTGGACACCAGCCGTCGTACGCGGGCGTGGGCGGGATCCTCCAGGTCCAACAGGCCGTTGTCGTTGAGGACATGGAACGGCTCGTGCCCCGGGGGCGGGGCCTCGCGGCCGAACTCCTCGTGTGAGAAGCGGTGCAGGTAGGTCCGGCCCAGCCGGCGGTCGCGCAGCAGCGCGCTCACATCGGCGTAGTGCGGCACGAGCCACTGCCCGGTGGCCTCCCACCACAGCGCCCGCCCCTGCTCCCGCAGCTCCCGGTAGGCAGGGTAAGGATCGGCAACAAACGCGGCGTCCCACGGATCAAAGCCCATCCCTTCACTGTAGAGGAAGGCCCCGCGCGCGGCCGGAACTCGCCTTGTGGGGCCGGCGCGCCAGGGGCCTAATGAGGCTTCGTTCCGATGCGGTTCCATCTCAGGGGGATGTATGGAAGCGACAGAGCCACCTGTGCCTCAGCAGCCACAGAGGCCGTGGCACCGGCCGCCGGCACCGCCCGCCTCGCCGCCGCCGACTCCGCAGAACCCGCCGGGGTCGCCTCCGGCCACCGGTGCCGGGCTGCCGGGAAGTCTGGATCTGAGCGTCACCAAGCGGCTCTTGTGGGTGGGCGGGGCGGTCTATCCGCTCCAGAACGTGGCCCGTGTGTACACGTTCGTTCTGCATCCGCGGCGCAAGGAAGCCGTCGTGACCTTCCTGAGGCGAACGGCGATCACCCTGCTGACGGCGATGGGGTTCACACTGTTCGGCGCCATCGCGGACTTCCTCGCTCATGAGACCGAGACCTTCAGCACCCTCCTCGTGTTCGTCTGGCTCGGCAGCGTGGTCGCCGCGATCTATTTCTTCGCGGACATGATGGGGGTGCTGACCGCGGCCTCCCATTTCGTCCTGGCCGTCGAGTCGAACGGCCAATCGACCGCGCTGGTCACCGGGGAGGCCGGCCACCTGAACCGGCTCGTCCACCAGATCGCCCACGCGATCGAGAACCCGGACACGGAACTCCGTGTCCAGGTGGAGCGGCTGACGATCAGCAACCCGAGCAACTACTACTTCGGCGACGCGGTGAACATGTACGGGGGCTCGAACAACGTGGGGATGGCGACCGCATGAGCGGGAACAACTACTACTTCGACAAGGCCGTCAACATCCACGGCGGCTCGCACAACATCGGCATGGTCAACCACGGCTCGGAACCCGCCGCCCAGCCGGTCGATCCCGCCCTCGCGGAGGCCGTCGGCGAACTGATCGTGCTGCTGGAGCGACTGCGCGACCACGTGTCCCCGCTGACCGCCCAGTCCATCGACGACTCCCTCCCGGCCCTCGCGGTCGGCCCGGGTGCGGCGGCGCCGCAGGAGCGGCACCGGGCGCTGATGGCCGTCGCGGGCATCGCCGCCACAGTCGGTGCGATCGGCCAGCCCGTTCTCGACGCCGTACGGGCCGTCTTGGAACTCCTCGCCGTCTAGGCCGTGTCTTTCGGATCATGCCGGGCCCGCCTGGTGACCCCGCTACGCCGGGGTCACCAGGCGGGTCTCGTAGGCGAACACCGCGGCCTGGGTGCGGTCGCGCAGGCCCAGTTTCACCAGGATGCGGCTCACATGCGTCTTGATCGTGGACTCCGCGACGATGAGCCGGTCCGCTATCTCCGCGTTGGACAGCCCCTGAGCGATCAGCACCAGCACCTCCGTCTCCCGCTCCGTCAACTCCCCGATCCCCGCCGGGTCCGCCAGCTTCGGCGGGGTCGACAGCTTCGAGAACTCCAGGATCAGCCGCTTGGTGACCGTCGGCGCCAGCAGCGCCTCACCGGAGGCCACCACCCGCACCCCGTCGGCCAGCTGCCGGGCCGAGGCGTCCTTGAGCAGGAACCCGGAGGCCCCGGCCCGCAGCGCCTGGTACACGTACTCGTCGAGGTCGAAGGTCGTCAGGACCAGCACCTTCGCGTCCGTGTCGGAGGCCACGATCTCCCGCGTCGCCTCCAGCCCGTTCATCACCGGCATCCGGATGTCCATCAGCACCACGTCCGGCCGCAGCGCCGCCACCTTGGCGATGGCCTCGCGGCCGTCCACCGCCTCGCCGACCACCTCGATACCGTCCATCGCGTTCAGCAGGACGGAGAAGCCCTCCCGGACCATCATCTGGTCGTCGACGATCAGCACCCGGATCGTCATGCCGACTGCCCCGGCCCCTGCGCCGCGTCCTGGGCCTCGCCCTGTCGCCCGCGCACCGGTATGAACACCGCCACCTCGTACCCGCCCGCCTCGGTCCCCCCGGCCGTCATCTCACCCTCCAGCATGGCCACCCGCTCCCGCATCCCGGTGATCCCGTGCCCCGCGCCCGGCGAGGGCCGCACATTCCCGGTCGCCGCCGCATTGACCACCCGTATGCCCAACCCGCCCAGTACGTACGAGACCTCCACCGAGGCCGCCGCCCCCGGCGCATGGCGCAGGGTGTTGCTCAGGGCCTCCTGGATGATCCGGTACGCCGACAGCTCCACGCCCGGTGGCAGCTCCCGCACCGCACCCGTCACCGTCTTCTCCACGCTCAGCCCGGCCTCCCGCACATTGGCCAGCAGCCCGTCCAACGAGGCCAGCGTCGGCTGCGGGGCGTCCGGCGCCTCGTAGTCAGCGGAGCGCACCACACCCAGCACCCGGCGCAGCTCCGTCAGCGCCGCCACCGCGTTCTCCCGGATGGTGGCGAACGCCGCCTCCAGCTCCGGCGGCGGGTTCTTCACCCGGTACGGCGCGGCCTCCGCCTGGATCGCCACCACCGACATGTGGTGGGCCACCACGTCGTGCAGCTCCCGCGCGATCGTCGTCCGCTCCTCCAGCAGCGTCCGGCGGTCCCGCTCGACGGCCGTGACCTCCTGCTGCGCGCTGACCTCCTGCTCCGCTTCCCTGCGGATGTTGCGGACCGTCACCACCAGCAGCGACACCGCCAGGAGGAAGGCCATCGGCATGACCTCGACCGGCTCCCCACGGCCGAGCAAGACCGGTACACCGATCCCGACCCCCAGGGTGATCAGCCACATCCAGCCCGCCGCCCGGGGCCTGGTCCGCATCGCGGCGAAGGTCACCGTGGCGAGGTAGGAGACGAAGGCACCCGGCGTCCAGGGCCACACGTCGTTCATGCCGGAGCCGACCACCGCGAGTGCCCCGGTGGCGGCGATGGCCGCCCAGAACGCGCCCACGGGCCGCACCAGGGTCATCAGCACCGGCGTGGCCGCGACCAGCCCCATCACCAGGGAGCTGCTCGGTACGACGTACTCCCCGCTGGTCGTGGACGTCAGCATCACCACGAAGAACGCGACGAAGCCGACGACCGCATGAGGCAGATACGCCATGTACGGCCGTATCCGCCCGGGCAGCCGCCGCGTCACCGGGCCGTCGGTGCGCATCGGCGCCAGCGGCCGGTACGCGAAGGCGTCCGTGATCAGATCCTGGCGCACGCTCCGGAGCAGGCCGGAGGCCATCCGGAACTCGGGTGTCCGGGGGTTCGCCCGGGAGGTCGTCTCGCTCATACCCACACCGTAGGTCGGCCGCCCCCTCGTCCGCGTCGCCGCTGATGGGGATATCCCGGCCTCCCCCTCAAGTACTACCCGGGGCACTCAGTAGCCCGCCGGACGGACCAGACCCGTCTCGTAGGCGAACACCGCGGCCTGGGTGCGGTCCCGCAGGCCCAGCTTCACCAGGATCCGCCCCACATGGCTCTTCACGGTCTGCTCGGCGACCACCAGGTGCGCGGCGATCTCCGCGTTGGACAGCCCCTGCGCGATCAGCGACAGCACCTCCGTCTCCCGCTCGGTCAGCTCGTCGATCCGCGCCTTCGAGGGCGCCCGCGGCGCCCCCATCCGGGAGAACTCCGTGATCAGCCGCTTGGTGATGTTCGGCGAGAGCAGGGCCTCGCCGGCCGCCACCACCCGGACCGCCTCCGCGAGCTGGTCGGCCGACGCGTCCTTCAGCAGGAACCCCGAGGCCCCGGCGCGCAGCGCCTCGTACACGTACTCGTCGAGGTCGAAGGTGGTCAGCACCAGCACCTTGACGGCGCACTCCGGGGCGGCGGTGATGACGGAGGTGGCCTCGATGCCGCCCATCCCGGGCATGCGGATGTCCATCAGGACCACGTCCGGCCCGAGTTCGGCGACCTTGGCCACCGCGTCGGCCCCGTCCACGGCCTGGCCGACGACCTCGATGTCGGGCTGGGCGTTGAGGAGGACGGTGAAGCCCTGCCGGACCATCATCTGGTCGTCGGCGATCATCACCTTGATCGGGTCGGCCGGAGTGCTCATGCGCCTCTTCAGTCCTTCTTCGTCTCGGGATCCATCGGGAGCACGGCGCTCACCTCGTACCCTCCGCCGGGGCGGGGGCCGGCGGCGAGCTCGCCCCCCAGCATGCCCGCCCGCTCCCGCATCCCGAGCAGACCGTGCCCGGCGCCGTGCGAGGGCGGGGCCGGCCGGGTCGGGGCGCTGTTGGCTATGCACAGGTGCAGCTCGCGCGGCCCGTACGCGATGCCGACCTCCACCCGCGAACCGGGCGCGTGGCGCAGACAGTTGCTCAGCGCCTCCTGCACGATCCGGTACGCGGTGAGCTCGACGCCCGGGGTGAGGGGCCGCCGGATGCCCGCGATCTCGGTGGTGACGGCCAGGCCGGCGCTGCGCACGTTGTCCACGAGGCCGTCCAGTTCGGCGAGGGTGGGCTGCGGATGGTGCGGGTTCGCCGGATCGTCCGGCTGCTCGGAGCGCAGCACGCCCAGCACCCGGCGCAGTTCCGTCAGGGCCTCCAGCGCGTTCTCCCGGATGCCCGCCAGGTTCTCCTTGAGCTCCTCGGAGGGGTTCTCCACCAGGTGCGGGGCGACCTGCGCCTGGATGGAGATCACCGACATGTGGTGGGCGACGACGTCGTGCAGCTCGCGGGCGATCCGGCTCCGCTCCTCCAGCAGGGTGCGCTGGGCCCGCTCCTCCTCGGTGATCGTCTCCTGCTCGACGAGCTTTCCGCGGGCCAGGCGGGTGGCCCGCAGGGCGTATCCGAGCAGGCCGACGAAGCCGAAGAGGAGAAGTGCGGCCAGGACGCTGCTCTGGCTGTGCTCCGGCCTGAACAGCACCTCGGCCAGACCGGTCAGAGCGATGGGGACGGAGACCGCGGCGACGGTCAGCCGGGGCGGCACCCGCAGGGCCACCAGCAGCAGGACGGGTGCGAACGCGAAGATCCCGGAGGGCATCCAGGGCCAGGTCTGGCCGGGGCCGACATTGTCATGGATCGACCAGGCGGTTACTCCCGCGGCCAGCAGGCCGAGCCACCATCCGCCGATCGGGCGGAACATCGCGAGGACGATGGACGCGCCGGTCAGGATCCCCGCCAGCAGCGGGATGCCGCCGTAGTCGTCGTAGTGCTCGCCCATCTGCTGCGCGGTGAGGAACCCGAAGAAGACCGCGGCGTAGATGACCACCGCGTGCGGCAGCCGGGCCAGCCAGCGCGGCCGGGACATCCTGGGCAGCGGGTCCCGCTCGATGGTGAGCAGGTCGTGGGCCAGGGTCCGCAGGGGCCGGGCCCGCGGCGCGGTGGTCCTGCCGGAGTCCGCTTGCGCTTGCGCTTCCACGGCGGGCGGCCCGCTCTGCTCGTTCACGCCGTCCAGCCTAGGCATGGTGGATCACCTCGTCGGTCGCCCGCAGGGTGAGGGCCGCGGTCCCGGAGCCGGTGACCGTCCGGGAGGCGGTCCGGGAGGCCGCGCTCTGCTTCGGCCGCCTGGCCTGCTCGTACGTACGGAACGCGGCCCAGCAGACGCCCAGCGCGGCGGCGAACACCGGCAGCCACAGCAGCCGGGCGGCTATCCACTGCGCGGAGTCGGGCACGGTGTGCAGCCCGGGCAGGTCTGCGGGGGCCAGCAGCCCCAGGGCGGTGACGGCCATCATCGCGGTCTGGTGCCACAGGAAGATCGTCATCGCGGACAGGTTCATCAGCGCCACCTTCGCCCAGGCCCGGGGCCGACGCATGGCCCGCTCCAGCGGCCCGCGGAGCAGCAGGGCCAGCCCGCACTGGGCCAGGCCGAAGGCGACGGCGGCCAGCGTCGGCGGGTTCAGGTTCGATATCGGGGCCCCGGGGACGCCGACCATGGAGGCCGGATACCCGCCCCAGAGAACAAGCCCGACGGTGGCGGCGGCGCCGGCGCCGAGCAGCAGGGCCGCCGGGGTGCGCCGGGCGAACGCCCCGCGGGACCAGGCGGCGCCCAGGGTGTAGGGGACGAGCCAGCCGGCGGCCACATTGACCCAGCCGATCCACTCCGGCCCGCCGAGGCCGAACCGCCACACGTCCACACCGGCCACCACGGCCAGCGGCCACAGGGGGTTGAGCCGGGCCACGAGCGGCGTGGCGGCGGTGAGCACGGCGAAGACGAGGAGGAACCAGAGCGGGGAGAGGACGAGCTTGACCAGCGTCTGGACGGTGCTCGGCTCGGCGCCGCCGAGCAGCATCCCGACCGCCGTCACGGCCCACAGGGCGAGCACCGCGGCGACCGGCCGGAACAGCCGCGACAGCCGCTGCCCGACCCAGACGCCGTACGGGACCCCGCGCTCGCGCGCCGAGGCGTGGCCGCGGGCGGCGACATGGCCCCCGACCAGGAAGAACACGGCCAGTGTCTGGAACACCCAGGACACCGGAGCCAGCCACGGCAGGTGGGCCAGCGGACTGGTGTTGCTCAGGCCGCCGTTGGCGGTGGTCAGCGCGGTCACCAGCCAGTGGCCCAGCACCACGCCGAGGATGGCGAAGGCCCGTAAGGCGTCCACGGTCCGGTCCCGGTCGGCGGGTGTCCCGGCGTCGATGCGGTCCGCGAGGACGGACCAGCGGGCGCGGAGCTTACGCATGGGGGGCCTCCGTGGCGGTGCCGAGGACGATGCGGGTCAGGCTGTCGAGCGACGCGGTGCCGGGCTTGAGGTAGTCGCTGTGCCCGCCGGGGCCGGCGGTGAAGGGCCGGGCCCCGAAGGCCGGGTCGACGGGGTCGGTGCCGAAGCCGACTCCGCCGAGGCGGACATGGGGGACATGGCCGATCCAGTCGGCCCCGCCGCGCCCCGCCCAGACCCGGGCGCCGGTCGGCAGTTCGGCGGCGGAACCGGCGCCGGTGCCGGGGCTGCCGAACAGGGCCATGTCGGAGACTTCGGGGCCGGTGCGGGTCCGGGCGCAGACCACGGACCCGTACGAGTGGCAGAGCAGGGAGAGCCGGGCCTCGGGCGCGGCGGCCCGCCCCAAGCGGTCGAGGAAGGGGCCCAGTTCGGCGGCCGCGGCATCCGCCCGGTCGGCGGTCAGGACGGTCGCGCTGACCGTGCCGGGGGTGTCATAGCCGAGCCAGGCGACCACGGCGGAGCGGGGATGCCGGGCCTGGAGGCGCTGTTGCAGGGCGACGGCCCCGGCTCGGAACCGCTGGTAGGTGTCCAGCGTGGTGTCGGAGCCGGGCACCAGGACGGCGACCCGGTCGGCGGTCTCCAGATCGCCGAGCACCTCGACGGCCCGGCCCTTGCCGCGGCCGTCGAAGGCGAGGAACCGGGCGGTGCCGTCCGCCTCCATGGCGCGCAGCTTCGCCGCGCGGCCGGTGCGGCCGGCTTCCTGCGCCATGCGGGCCGCCTCGGCGAGGTTGGCACGATGGGCGGCGTACCGGTCGGGGAGCGTGGCGTGTTCGGCGAGCGCTACGGGCGCCGGAGCCGGGACGTCGGGAGAGGCGGCGGCTGATACCGGGAGCACGACGGCCGAGGCGACGAGCCCGGCCAGCAGGGTGCGCCGCAGCCGGCCGCGGGGTCGTCCTGCACGGCGACCGGCGCCGGTGCGCCCATCGAGGCGTCGATCGAGGCGTCCAACGGGGCGTCCTGCGGCGCGGGTCATGGCGGGTCCCTTTTCCTTCGCTCGATCCAGAGGGGCTGTGCTCGCGTCATCTCTGGTTCCGAAGTTAGGAATTGATGGGCATCGTCGGCGTCCCGCTGCAGAGCCCCCTTTCCGCATGGCTCTCAGGTATGACAGGGCAGACCTGAGAGCCACCCTCGAAGAGGCCGGTCATCCCCGGGGATGCATCCCCGCGGTGCATTCCCGCGGTGCATTCCCGCGGATGCACCCCGGGAGCGTGGACTAGGGTCCCGGGATGACCAACGGTGACTGGCGCAACGACCGTATAGGCAGCGCGCATCGGGGCGAGAACCCGACCGTCCTGCGACGCCTCGACCAGGGCTTCGCCGTGATCGGGGACCGGCAGTTCCTCCCCGGATACGCGGTGCTGCTGACCGACGACCCGTCAGTGACCCGGCTCTCGGATCTGCCGCGGGCGCGCCGGACGGCGTACCTCGGTGACATGGAGCGGCTCGCCGAGGCCGTCGAACGGGCCTGCCGGCGGCTCGACCCGGCCTTTCGGCGGGTGAACATCGAGATCCTGGGCAACACCGACCCGTACCTCCACGCCCACATCTGGCCCCGCTACGACTGGGAGCCCGCCGACCTGGTCCGCGTGCCGGTGTGGCGGTACGAGCAGGAGGAGTACTGGCGGGGCGGTCGCCACGAGCTGGGCCCCCGGCACGACGGGCTGCGCGTCGCCATCGGGGAGGAACTGGACCGGCTGGGCCAGGGGTAGCCGTACGCGCCCACGGCGTTGTCGCCACGCGGATGCCCGGGACGTGGACCGGGCGCTGGTCACCGCGGTGAACGGGGCGCTGGTCACCGCGGTGAACGGGGCGCTGGTCACCGCGGTGAACGCGGCGCTGGTCACCGCGGTGAAGTCGTCCCGGGCAGCAGGGTGTCCAGGGCCTTCGTGAGGCGGTCCAGGACCTCGACCGTTTCCGCGAAGGCCGCCTCGCCCAGTTCCTCCGCGAGGCGGGTGGCCAGGACGGCGTGGGCCGGGGTGATGCGGGCCACGGCGGCGCGCCCCTCCTCCGTCGGGCGGAGCAGCTTCGCGCGCCGGTGGGCCGGGTTCGGGACGTACTCCGCGAGACCCTTGGCCGCCAGCAGGTCCGCGATGCGCTGGACGCTCTGCCGGGTGATGCCCATGACCCGGGCGATCCCCGCCACCGGCAGCGGCTCCCGGAGCACCGCGCCCAGCACCTGCCACCAGGCCGCGGTCAGCCCGGCCGGTCTGGCCAGTTCCTCGGAGAGCGCCAGGAACCGGCCGTTCAGGCCGAACACCCCGAGTGCGGTGCGGCTCAGCAGGTCCTGCCGGGCCCGTTCCGGCGAAGGGTCAGGCATCGCCGCGCTCCCCCGCCGCCATCAGCACCGGGAAGGCGCTCGCGTCCGAGTCGTGGAACAGGCGGTACCAGGCGTCCAGGACCTCCGGCCCGTAGACGTCCAGCCGGGCGAAGACCTCCCGGGCGAAGGCCACCGGTTCCGTCGGGCCCGCCGTGATCAGGTCGCCGTCCGTCACCGCGTCGGCCTCGACGTACCGCCCGGCGCCCGCGTAGCCCGGCTGCCCCGCGAGGTAGCCGGCGGCCGCGCTGGTGTGGGCGTACGCGTCGAGCAGGCCTTCCCGGGCCAGGCCGGCCGTGGCTCCGCAGATCGCCGCGACCGGGACCCCGGCCGCCAGGAACTCCCGCGCCTTCGCCGCGAAGGGGGCCAGGTCGTCGCCGGAGTCCCAGAGCGAGGCGCCGGTCAGGATGAGGAGGGAGGAGTCCTCGGGCGAGAGGTCCGAGAGGGCCAGGTCGGGCTGGATGCGGACGCCGCCCATGGTGGTGACCGGCGCTCCGGCGGCGAAGCCGACCGTACGGACCCGGTGGCCGCGCTGGGTCAGGTGCGCGGTGGTGTGGCCGGTCTCCCAGTCCGCGTACGTGTCGTACACCGCGAGGTGGACCGGCCGGGTGCGGGGAGTGGACGTCGTCATCTTCATCGCCTCTTCCATCATCGCCTCTTCCATCGGCATGACAGTAGGCTGTCACTTCGACAGTGTGCTGTCAATCACTCGGTTCCTGTACTCCGTTCCGCACTCCGTTCCGCATTCCGTGCCGACAGACTGCCGAGGCCCGGCCCCCACCCACAGACAGTCCGCCGATATCCCCTCCCACCTGGGCACTCTTAGCGTGGCCGCATGACCCCTCACGTCACCACGGGCAACCCCGCAGACATTGCGGCCGCCGGCGCGGCCGTCAAGGCCGCCGACCGCGCCCACGTCTTCCACTCCTGGTCCGCCCAGGCCCTGATCGACCCGCTCGCCGTCGCCGGGGCCGAGGGGTCGTACTTCTGGGACTACGACGGCAACCGCTACCTCGACTTCTCCTCCCAGCTGGTGAACACCAACATCGGCCACCAGCACCCCAAGGTCGTCGCCGCGATCCAGGAGCAGGCCGCCCGGCTCTGCACCCTCGCGCCCGGCTTCGCCGTCGACGTCCGCTCCGAGGCCGCACGCCTCATCGCCGAGCGGACCCCGGGCGACCTGGACAAGGTCTTCTTCACCAACGGCGGCGCCGAGGCCGTCGAGAACGCCGTCCGCATGGCCCGTCTGCACACGGGCCGGCAGAAGGTGCTGTCGACGTACCGCTCGTACCACGGGGCCACCGCCGCCGCGATCAACCTGACCGGCGACCCGCGCCGCTGGCCCTCCGACACGGCCGCCGCCGGGGTCGTGCACTTCTGGGGCCCGTTCCTCTACCGCTCGCCGTTCCACGCCGCCACCGAGGCCGAGGAGTGCGAGCGCGCCCTCGCGCACCTCGCCGACACCATCGCCTTCGAGGGTCCGGCGACCATCGCCGCGATCATCCTGGAGAGCGTGCCCGGCACCGCCGGGATCATGACCCCGCCGGCCGGCTACCTCGCGGGCGTACGCGAGCTCTGCGACCGCCACGGCATCGTCTTCATCCTCGACGAGGTCATGTCCGGCTTCGGCCGGACCGGCAAGTGGTTCGCCGCCCAGCACTGGGACGTCACCCCCGACCTGATCACCTTCGCCAAGGGCGTGAACAGCGGGTACGTGCCGCTCGGCGGCGTCGCCATCTCCGGCGCCATCGCCGAGACCTTCGCCACCCGCCCCTACCCCGGCGGCCTGACGTACTCCGGCCACCCCCTGGCCTGCGCCGCCGCCGTGGCGACGATCAACGCCATGGAGGAGGAGGGTGTCGTCGAGCACGCCGCCCACCTCGGCGCGAACGTGATCGGCCCGGCGCTCGCCGAGATCGCCGAGCGCCACCCGTCGGTCGGCGAGGTCCGCGGCCTGGGCGCGTTCTGGGCGCTGGAGCTCGTACGGGACAAGGAGACGCGCGAGCCGCTCGTCCCGTACAACGCGGCCGGGGCGGCCAACGCGCCGATGGCCGAGTTCGCCGCGGCCTGCAAGGCCTCCGGCCTGTGGCCCTTCGTGAACATGAACCGGACGCACGTCGTGCCGCCGTGCACCATCACGGAGGCCGAGGCCAAGGAGGGCCTGGCCCTGCTGGACGAGGCGCTGACGGTCGCGGACCGGCACACCACGGCGGCCTGACCCGCGGCGGCCGATCGGGAAACCCGCCGACGCCGGATCGGTTTCAGCCTCGCTGCCTGGCCTAAGGTGTCCGAAAGTTCACTGAAGGAGACGGACCCCTATGTCAGGCAGCGGCGCTGTCACCCGCAACACACTTCGCCAGCAGATCGCGGACGCGCTGCGCGACGAGGTGCTGGCGGGACGCCTGCCACCGGGCACCGAGTTCACGGTCAAGCAGATCGCCGAGCAGTACGAGGTCTCCGCGACCCCCGTACGCGAGGCACTGGTCGACCTCGCGGCCCAAGGGCTGCTGGAATCGGTCCAGCACCGGGGCTTTCGCGTGCGTGTCTTCTCCGTGGACGACTACCGGGGCATGATCGAGGCCCGTACGCTCATAGTGGACGGGATCTTCCGGCGGCTCGTCGAGCGCGGCACCGCGCCCGGCTCCGGCGAAATGCTGGTGTCGGTGCGCCGTCGTGCCGAGGAGGCGTGCAGGGCCGCGCAGAGCGGTTCCCTCGAAGTGCTGATCGGCTACGACCTGCGCTTCTGGAAGGAGCTGAGCGGGCTGGTCGGCAACACGTACATCTCGGAGTTCCTGCACCGCATCCGGGTGCAGTGCTGGGTCTTCGCCGTACCGCATCTGAAGGCGGCTCCGGATCTGCACACCGGACTGTGGTCCGGCCACAACGAGCTGGTGGACGCGGTGACCCGGGCCGACGCCGACGAGGTACGCAGCCTCGTGTACGCGTACAACCAGCACGGGCTGGACTGGGCCGCGGGCCTGAAGGCGGTCGGCGCATGACCGACACGACCGCAACCGGCGCGGCCGAAGCGGCTGAAGCGGCCGAAGCGGCCGAAGCCATTGAAGCCACCGAAGCAGCCGACGCCGCAGGAGCCGCAGAAGCCGCCCCCGCCTGGCTCGGCGCCGTCGGGCTCTCGGTCGTCATCCCCGCCCACGACGACGCGCACCGGATCGGCCCGACGCTCGACGCCTTCCGCGCCCACCTCGACGCCCGCCGCGGCAGCGGCCCGGGCGACTGGGAGCTCGTCGTCGTCGACGACGCCTCCACCGACACCACCGCCGCCCTCGTCGAAGCGGCGGCGGCCGACGAGCCCCGGATCCGGCTGATCCGCTCCGGGCACCACCGCGGCAGGGGCGCCGCGCTGCGCGCCGGAGTGCTCGCCTCCGCCGGGGAACGGGTGCTGCTCGCCGACGCCGGGCTCAGGACTCCGCCGGCCGAGCTGGACAGACTGGAGCAGGCCCTCGGCGAAGAGGGCCGGAGCGAGAACCAGGACAGCGGCGAGCCCGCGACCGCCGCCCTCGGCCGGTCGGGAAACCGCCTGGTCCGCGCCCTTGGCATCCCCGGGATGCCGGGATTCCGCGCCGACACCTGCGGCTTCGCCCTCTTCGACGGGGACCGGGCGCGGGCCGCCTTCGGCGCCTCCGTCCTCGACGGCCCGGCCATCGACGCCGAGGTGCTGCGCTGGGTGCGCCGCCAGGGCTGGCACGTGGCCGAGGTACCGGTGCGCCGCACCCCGAACCCGGCGGCCCGCCCCCGCCGCGCCGCCGGCGACCGCCGCCGCGCGCTGGCGGAGCTGTTCCGGCTGAACGCCGGCGGCCTCGCCGTCGCCGCCGTCTTCATCGCCCTCTCCGCGTACGTCTTCCACGGCCTGTGGGCGGACCTCGACGGCCGCTACCTCAAGGACGCGCTCCAGGACCAGAACCAGTGGGAGTGGTTCGTCGGCGTCGCCACCGACAACATCACCCACCTGCGCAATCCTCTCTTCACCACGGCCCAGGGCATGCCCGACGGCGTGAACCTGATGGCCAACGCCACGATGCTCGGCCTGACCGTCCCGCTGATCCCGGTCACGCTCCTGTTCGGGGAGACGGTCACCTTCGCGCTCGTCCTCACGCTCGGCATGGCCGCCAGTGCCTGGACCTGGTACTGGCTGATCCGCCGCCGCCTCGTGCAGAGCCGCTGGGCCGCCGCCGCGGGCGGGGCGCTCGCCGCCTTCGCGCCGCCGATGGTCTCGCACGCCAACGGCCACCCGAACTTCGTCGTCCTCTTCATGCTCCCGCTGATCATCGACCGGGCCCTGCGCCTGTGCGAGGGGCGCGACATCGTCCGCGACGGGGTCCTGCTCGGCCTGTTCGCGACGTACCAGATCTTCCTCGGCGAGGAGCCGCTGCTCATCGCCGCGCTCGGCATGCTGGTGTTCTCGCTGGCCTACCTGCTGGTCGACCGGCGGCGCGCCCTCGCGGCCGCGCGGCCGCTGGGCCTGGGCCTGGTCATCGCCGCCGGCGTCTGCGTACCGCTGCTGGTCTTCCCGCTGTACTGGCAGTTCTTCGGCCCGCAGAGCTACCACTCGGTGCTGCACGGGGACAACGCGGGGAACAGCCCGCGCGCCCTGGTCGAGTACGCCGCCCGCTCGCTCTTCGGCGACGCCGAGACGGCCGGCCGGCTCTCCCTGAACACCACCGAGCAGAACGCCTTCTACGGCTGGCCGCTGCTGGCGCTCGGCGTGGCCGTGTGCGTGTGGATGTGGCGCCGCAGGGTCGTCCGGGCGCTCGCGATCACCGGCGCCGTGGCGCTGGCGCTGTCCCTCGGGCCCTGGGTGCCCGTCCCGCGTACGGACGTCGTGCTGCCGGGGCCGTGGCGGCTGATGCTGAAGCTGCCGCTGTTCGAGTCGGTGATCGAGGGGCGCGTGGCGATGGTGTGCGCCCCCGTACTGGGCGTGCTGCTCGCGCTCGCGCTGGACCGGATCGTACGGATGCGCTCGCGCGAGCTGCGCACGCTCGGCCTGCTCGGGGTGGCGGCGGCGCTGATCCCGGTGCTGCCGCTGCCGCTGGCCGTACGGGAGCGGGCGCCGGTGCCGGCGTTCATCACCTCGGGCGCCTGGAAGGGCTACGTCAAGGACGGCGAAGCACTCGTTCCGGTACCGCTGCCGGACCCGGGCCAGGCGGACGCACTGCACTGGCAGGTCGAGGCCGACTTCGGCTTCCGGCTGGCCGGGGGCTACTTCAACGGCCCGTGGGGGCCCGACCGGATCGGCATCTACGGGGCCACCCCGCGCCACCTCTCGAACCTCCTGAGGGACGTCCGGTACGGGGCGCAGCCGCCGGAGATCACCCCGCAGTGGCGGGAGCAGGCCCGCCGCGACCTGGAGTTCTGGAAGGCGGGCGCGGTCGTGCTGCCGTTCCAGGACCGGGGGGTGGAGCTGCGGGACATGATCAGCGAGCTGCTGGGCCGGCAACCGCAGAAGGTGGAGGACGCATGGGTCTGGAGGGTGGGCCCGGGGCAGGTGTAGCGGGTGGCTCGGCGCGGGTGCAGCGGGTGCAACGGTGCAGCGGGCGGCTCGGCGCGGGGATCGCGCCTGATGGGAGCACGGGTTGCGCCTGAGGGGAGCACGGGCTGCACCGCGGGTTCGCCAAGGGTTCCGCCACAGGTTCTGCGCAGCCCTTCGCGGAGGGTGTTCGGCGCACTACGCTGACCGGATCGGCGACATCGACTGATCGGAGCCCGCGTGGCCTGTGACCTGTGGCTGGTCCCCCTTGTCGACGTGCTGTGCCACAGCCCCGACAACCCGTTCGCGGAAGAGATCGCCGCGTACGACAAGGCACTGGGCGAGGCGGGGCTGCCGTCGGTGCCGGTGTTCGCGTACATGCCGGGCCTGAGCGGGGACGTGGCCCCCGTGGCCGGCTTCGACTACGACGCCCTGCACTTCCTGCGGCGGGCGTACCTGCTGCAGATCTGCGGACTGCCGGTGACGCCGGTGGACGAGCTGGGCGGGGACTACGAGCAGCTGCTGGAGATGTTCGAATCGACGGCGCAGCAGTCGCACCTGGTGTGGCACTACGACCATGCCGGGGCGTACGTGCCGGTGGATTTCGCGGCTCCGCTGGCCAATGAGGAGCTGTTGGCCGGGGGCGGGCCGCTGGGGTCGGCCCAGGGCTTGCTGC
The DNA here is from genome assembly GCF_000717915.1 of Streptomyces sp. NRRL S-244. Classification (GTDB taxonomy): domain Bacteria; phylum Actinomycetota; class Actinomycetes; order Streptomycetales; family Streptomycetaceae; genus Streptomyces. The sequence continues at coordinate 126,753 of NZ_JOCX01000001.1, read as the reverse complement.
GCGAGCTGATGGTGGTGGCCCCGGCGATCGGGATCGACCCCGGCAATCCGCCGGTGGCGCCTGCGGCGCCGGGTCGGCCCACGTCCCTGGAGGAGCCGGCGGGGCCGATTCCGTACGACGAGAGCCCCTTCGCGCGGGAGCGGCACGTGTGGCTGGGGCTGCATGCGGCCGCGACGCGCAGCCTCGGACAGGGCTCGATGATCATCTTCAGCTGACCCGGGGCCGGGTCGGGGGCTCGCCCCCGACCCCCCTCAAAGGCCGGCCGGCCCGGTCAGCCGGCCTGGTCAGCGGGGCTGTTCCGGGGGGCGCTGGCGGGGCATGTTCGGGCGGGTGCCCGGGGGGAGCGGGAAGCGGGTCGGGGGGAGGCCCGCTTCGGCCCGGGACGACGGGGCGCCCAGCGACTGCATCACCAGCGGAGCCGGCCCCGACGAGAACTCCACCATCCACTCCGCGGTCTCGGACCGCACCAGCTCCGTCACGTCCTCCGAGAAGCGGCGCAGCACGGTCAGGCAGCGCTCCGCCGCCTCGCTCGCCGTGCCCTCCGTGGGCCCCAGGACCTCCCGTACGTTCTCCGAGGCCCAGTCGAACTGCAACGTCAGCAGACGGCGCTGCACCGCCTGCGCCGTCGCCACGTCCCGCATCCAGCCCGAGGTCAGGCCGAAGAACCGGTCGCAGGCCAGGCACGCCGCGGCCAGCAGCAGCGAGAGGTACCCGTACGGGGCCGCGCCCGGCGCGGCCCCCGTCAGCTCCAGCAGCGGGATCGCGGCCCCGGCCACCGCCCCGGCCGCCGCGCCGATCCGCAGCACCCGCGCGCCACGGCGCTTCCAGGCCCGGTCCGACAGATACCACTCCGCGGTGCGCAGCGCATCGGCCTCGACCCGCCGGTAGAGCTCGTCCAGCCGCTCGGCCGGCTCGCCCCAGTCCCCGAGGGGGAACGGTCCACCGGTCAGATCGCCCGCCGCCATCGGTCCGCTGCCCTCCTCCCGGGAGTCCCGGGGTTCCCGGGGATCCCGGGGTGGCCCCTCGGGCTGCATCTCCGGCTGGCTCACCCGGCACTCCCTCTGCCTGCGCTGACGTGTGGTGGTGCGCGTGTGCGCAATGATGCGCATGCTCTTCCTACCTTCGAATGGCGGCCGATGGGCGACGAATCCCCGGTTTTCCGCCCGCAAGGAGGTCTCCATCAGGTACGCGCACGCCCCGTCTCTCACTCGAAAGAGTTGGTCCTCACGGCGTAGGGCGCGCCGCGCGGGGAGCACGTAGGCTCGGATTGACCAAGCTGCCCCAGTCTTGGACCGACGTGACGGAGTGAGTGACCTGTGATTCCCGGTGGTGGCCAGCCCAACATGCAGCAGCTGCTGCAGCAGGCCCAGAAGATGCAGCAGGACCTTGCCGCGGCCCAGGAGGCGCTCGCACAGGCCGAGGTCGAGGGCCAGGCCGGCGGCGGCCTGGTGAAGGCGACCGTCACCGGTTCCGGTGAGCTGCGCGCGCTGGTGATCGACCCCAAGGCCGTGGATCCGGCGGACACCGAGACCCTCGCCGACCTGGTCGTCGCGGCGGTCCAGGCGGCCAACGAGAACGCCCAGGCGCTCCAGCAGGAGAAGCTCGGCCCGCTGGCACAGGGCCTGGGCGGCGGCAGCGGCATCCCCGGCCTCCCGTTCTAGCCCTCCATCCACCCCCCCCATAGCGAAAGAAGGCAGTCCGTGTACGAAGGCGTGGTCCAGGACCTGATCGACGAACTGGGCAGGCTGCCCGGCGTCGGGCCCAAGAGCGCGCAGCGGATCGCCTTCCACATCCTGCAGGCCGAGCCCACCGACGTCCGGCGCCTCGCGCACGCGCTGCTGGAGGTCAAGGACAAGGTCCGGTTCTGCGCGGTGTGCGGGAACGTGGCGCAGGAGGAGCGGTGCAACATCTGCCGCGATCCGCGCCGCGACACCACGGTCATCTGTGTGGTGGAGGAGCCGAAGGACGTGGTCGCGATCGAGCGGACCCGCGAGTTCCGGGGCCGGTACCACGTCCTCGGCGGCGCGATCAGCCCGATCGAGGGCGTCGGCCCGGACGACCTGCGCATCCGCGAGCTGCTGGCGCGCCTCGCGGACGGCGAGGTGACCGAGCTGATCCTCGCCACCGACCCGAACCTGGAGGGCGAGGCGACCGCCACGTACCTCGCCCGCATGATCAAGCCCATGGGCCTGAAGGTCACCCGCCTGGCCAGCGGGCTCCCCGTCGGGGGAGATCTGGAGTACGCGGACGAGGTCACGCTCGGGCGGGCCTTTGAAGGAAGGCGACTTCTCGATGTCTGACGCAACGCTGCACGCCCTGGCCCAGGATCCGGACGACTTCGCCGCCTCGATCGCGGACCAGATCGGGTCCTTCATCGTCGCGGTCACCGAGGTGGCCAAGGGCGAGGACCCGGACAGCGCGGTGCCCTTCCTCCTCCTGGAGGTGTCCCAGCTGCTGCTGGCGGGCGGCCGGCTGGGCGCGTACCAGGACGTCCTGCCCGACGAGCGCTACGAGCCCGACCTCGGTCCGGAGCCGGACGTGGACGACCTGCGCGAGCGGTTCGCGATCATGCTGGAGCCGGTCGACGTCTACTCCGAGGTCTTCGACCCGTACGAGCCGCGCAAGGCCCCGGTGGCGCACCGGATCTCCGACGATCTGGCCGACGTGGTCGCCGATCTGCGGCACGGGCTCATCCACCACGAGTCGGGCCGCGTCACGGAGGCGCTGTGGTGGTGGCAGTTCTCGTACTTCACCAACTGGGGCCCGACGGCCTCGGCCACCCTGCGCGCCCTCCAGTCGCTGATCGCGCACGTGCGGCTGGACCAGCCGCTGGAAGCCCTGGACGGCCTGGACACCGACGAGGACCTGGCCGAGGACGACCTCGCCGAGCAGGCCGGACGGGTGATGGCCGAGGAAATCGGTGCCCGGCTGGGCCTGCCGGGGAAGTAGGGAGCGGGGAACCACGACAAAACGGAACCTTGGCTCCGGTCTGTTCGTCTCATGATGCGGTACGAAGCGGTCGGATCGCGGCCGCTCGTTACACTGCACCAGCAATGAGACGGACTGAGCGAGGAGCGCACGTGGGCCTTGTCGTGCAGAAGTACGGAGGCTCCTCCGTAGCCGATGCCGAGGGCATCAAGCGCGTCGCCAAGCGGATCGTGGACGCCAAGAAGAACGGCCACCAGGTGGTCGTCGTGGTTTCCGCGATGGGCGACACGACGGACGAGCTGATCGATCTCGCCGAACAGGTATCCCCGATGCCTGCCGGGCGCGAATTCGACATGCTGCTGACCGCCGGAGAGCGTATCTCCATGGCCCTGCTGGCCATGGCGATCAAAAACCTGGGCCACGAGGCCCAGTCGTTCACCGGCAGCCAGGCAGGCGTCATCACCGACTCGGTCCACAACAAAGCGCGCATCATCGATGTCACGCCGGGCCGTATCCGCACTGCGCTGGACGAGGGCAACATCGCCATCGTCGCCGGCTTCCAGGGCGTGTCGGCCGACTCCAAGGACATCACCACCCTCGGCCGGGGCGGCTCGGACACGACCGCCGTCGCGCTCGCCGCGGCGCTGGACGCCGAGGTCTGCGAGATCTACACCGATGTCGACGGCGTCTTCACCGCGGACCCCCGCGTCGTGAAGAAGGCCCGGAAGATCGACTGGATCTCGTCCGAGGACATGCTGGAGCTCGCGGCCTCCGGTTCCAAGGTGCTGCTGCACCGCTGTGTCGAGTACGCACGCCGATACAACATCCCGATCCACGTCCGCTCGTCCTTCTCGGGACTGCCGGGCACCTGGGTCAGCAACGAGAATCCGCAAGGGGACGAGCAGGTGGAGCACGCCATCATCTCCGGAGTCGCTCACGACGTCTCCGAAGCCAAGATCACGGTCGTCGGCGTACCGGACAAGCCGGGCGAGGCCGCGGCGATCTTCCGCGCCATCGCGGACGCCGAGATCAACATCGACATGATCGTGCAGAACGTGTCCGCCGCGTCCACGGGCCTGACGGACATCTCCTTCACCCTCCCCAAGACCGAGGGCCACAAGGCCATCGACGCGCTGGAGAAGGCCAAGGGCGCCATCGGCTTCGACTCCCTGCGCTACGACGACCAGATCGGCAAGATCTCCCTGGTCGGCGCGGGCATGAAGACGAACCCGGGCGTCACCGCCTCCTTCTTCCAGGCGCTGTCCGACGCGGGCGTCAACATCGAGCTGATCTCGACCTCCGAGATCCGCATCTCGGTCGTGACCCGCCAGGACGACGTCAACGAGGCCGTCCGCGCCGTGCACACGGCCTTCGGCCTCGACTCCGACAGCGACGAGGCCGTCGTCTACGGAGGCACCGGACGATGACCGCGACCCGGTCGGCCCCGGCTCCGGCGCTCGCCGTGGTCGGGGCGACCGGAGCAGTCGGCTCCGTGGTGCTCCAGATCCTGTCCCAGCGGGCGGACGTCTGGGGCGACATACGCCTGATCGCCTCCGGGCGCTCGGCCGGCCGCATGCTGGCCGTGCGCGGGCAGGAGTGCGAGGTGCTCGCCCTCACCGAGGACGCCTTCGAGGGCATCGGCCAGGGCGACGTGGTGCTGTTCCTGACCCCGGCCGAGGTCTCGGCCCGCTGGGCCCCGGTCGTCGTCACGCGCGGAGCCGTCGCCGTCGACCAGTCCGCGGCCTTCCGCGAGGACCCCGAGGTGCCGCTGGTGGTGCCCGAGGTCAACGCGCAGGCCGTACGGATGCGCCCGCGCGGGATCGTCGCGAGCCCGGACTGCGTCACCGCCGCGATGATCGCGACCCTGGGCGCGCTGCACGCCGAGTACGCGCTGGCCGACCTGACCGTGTCCTCGTACCAGGCCGCGAGCGCGGCCGGCCGGGCCGGATCCGAGGTGCTGCGCCGCCAGCTGTCGCTGGTCGCCGGGACCTCCCTGGGCGAGCAGACCGGTGACGTGCGCCGCGCCGTCGGCGAGGACGCCGGCCCCTTCGCGGCCCCGCTCGCGCTGAACGTGGTGCCGTGGTCCGGCGAACTGCGGGACGGCGGCTGGTCCTCGCACGAGCTTGCCGTACGGGCGCAGACCCGCCGGGTGCTGCACCTGGACGCGCTCCCGGTGGCGGTGACCTGCGTACAGGTGCCCGTGCTGACGGGGCATTCGCTGAGCGTACGGGCGCGGTTCGAGGCCGAGGTGGACGCCTCGCACGCCCGCGAGATCCTGGAGGCCGCGCCCGGTGTGGTCGTGGTGGACGACCCGGCGGCCGGGGAGTTCCCGACCCCGGTGGACGCCGCCGGGACGGATCCGGCGTGGGTGGGGCGGCTGCGGTCCTCGCTCGACGATCCGCGCTCCCTGGAGTTCTTCGTGTGCGCGGACAATCTCCGCAACGGGGCCGCCCTGAACGCCACTCAGATCGCGGAACTGATCGCTGGTGAATTCGCGTAATTCACTTTGTAGGATCAGTGCTGATCCCTTGATCAAGGTGATGGCCTGACTGCCGCCTGGACGGGCGGGGCAATCAGGAAGAGCGGGTACGCATGAGGGCTATGGGGATTTTGCTGGTGAGGCGGCCTCACGCGTACAACCCTGGTGGGGGGACGCGTGTCCAACTGGCGTGGCAGAGGCACTTCTCGACTTCGCCGTCGTACCGGCGCGCAGCGCACTCGGTGCGCCGCTCCGGCCTTCCCGCGCGCCCGCGCCCGGCGGGTTCCCCGTGATCCTTCCCGGTCCGCCGGCCGCAGCGCCGATCGCCGTGCCCTCCGCCGTGCCGACCCGGGGCGGCCGCGTGCCCGCGCCCCGCGATAGCGCGGAGGCCGCGGGGAGCGGGGAGGAGGCGGCCGCCCAGTCCGCCGTTGCCGCGGCCGCGGCCGCCGAGCCGGTGGTCGTCGAGGGCACCACGGTCGACCACCTCACCGAGACCTACCAGGCCCACTACCGCTCGCTGCTCGGCCTGGCCGCGCTGCTCCTCGACGACACCGCCTCCTGCGAGGACGTCGTCCAGGAGGCGTTCATCCGGGTCCACTCGGCGCGCAACCGGGTTCGCGATCGGGACAAGACACTGGCGTATCTGCGCCAGACCGTCGTCAACCTCTCGCGCTCCGCGCTGCGCCGCCGCATCCTCGGCCTCAAGCTGCTCTCGAAGCCGATGCCGGACATGGCCAGTGCCGAAGAGGGCGCGTACGACCAGCTGGAACGGGACGATCTCATCAAGGCGATGCGCGGACTCCAGCGGCGTCAGCGCGAGGTGCTGGTGCTGCGGTACTTCGCGGACATGACGGAGGCCCAGGTCGCCGAGACGCTCGGCGTCTCGCTCGGCTCGGTCAAGGCGTACGGATCGCGGGGCATTGCCGCGCTGCGGGTGGCGATGGAGGCTGCGCAGTCATGATGGACGACCACACCCCGCCGGGCGGGGCGGGCGAGGAACAGGCGCTGCGGAGCCTGCTGCGCGGAGCCGTCGAGGGCCTGGAGCCCTCCGACGGCGCGCTGGAGCGGCTGCGCCACGCCGTCCCCGTACGCAGGACCCGCAAGCGGCAGGCCCTCGTCGGGGCGGCTGCGGCCGCGCTGCTGGCCGGTACGGCCATCCCGGCGGCCCTGCACCTGCACATCACCGGCGGTGAGGGTTCCGCCGCCGAGCACTCCGCCATGGCCGGACACGGTGAGCAGCCCGGGACCACGGCCGGCGACGGCACCTCCGATCCGCACCAGGACGGCGCGGGCGCGCAGCCCCGGCCCGGCAAGGTCGCCGGCAAGGGCGCGGAGACCGGCGGCGCCGGCGCGCGGCCCGAACCGCAGGAGGGCGGAGCCCCGACCGGTGGCGCCGTGGCCGGCCCGGACACCGCGGGAGCGACGGCGGGGGCCGGGGCCGGCACCGGCCCGCAGCCCCCGGTGGTGGCGGCGCCCGGCGTGCCCGGGTGCAGCGCGGAGCAGCTCGGGGTGCAGGGCAGCGCCAAGGCCCCGGAGGCCGACGGCAAGGTGTACGGCAGTTTCAAGGTCACCAACGTCTCGGCGCGCGGCTGCACGGTCATCGGCCCGGACACCGTGACGGCGGCCTCGGTGTCGGCCACCGTGCCCGGCCAGTCCTCGGGGGTCACCGTGGTCGGCCACACGGCGGGGGATCCGGCGGCCGGGCTGCCCGACCCCTCGGCGGAGACGCCGCTGCTGCTGCTCCAGCCGTACACGGCGTACGAGGTCCGCTTCGCGTGGGTGCCCTCGGCGCAGTCCTGCCCGGCGGCCACGCCCGACCCGGCGCCCAAGCCCCCGGTGGGTGCCCCGGAGAGCGGGCAGGGCACGGCGGCCCGTGCCGATGGCCCGGAGCCGGAGTCCGGCGCCAAGACCCCGGAGCCGACCGGGGTGGAGGTGACGCACACGCCGCACACGGCGGTGCCGGGCGCGCCGACCACCACGCAGACGACGATCCCCGCGGCCTGCGGGGGGACGGTCTACCGGACGGGCGTCATTCCGCTGGACGCCCCGAAGCCGTAGCCGTAGCCGCAGAGGCAGACGCAGACGCAGTAGAAGCCGAAGCCGCGGCGGGCTCCGCCGACCGGCCGTCGGTCTGCGGCAGCAGTCCAGCCTCGGCATCGCGCAGGGTCTCCACCTCGCGGCGGTAGAGCCGGAACCACATGAACAGCACGAACGCGGCGAAGACGAACCACTCGCCGGTGTAGCCGAGGTTCTGGAAGGCCTTCAGGTCCAGCCCGGTGTTGCTCGGCGCCTGCGCGGGCACCGGGGTCAGCCCGTCGGCCGGGGTCTGCACCGTCAGCCAGGCGTCGTACAGCTCGTACGGCACGAGGTTGACCAGTGAGGCCGCCCCGATCACCCCGAGCTGTCCGGCCGGCAGCCCGCCGTCGGCGTACACGCCCTTGCTGGTGGAGTTCTCCGAGGCCTGGAGCGCTCCCGTGACCTCGACCCGCCCGGTCGGCGCGGCCGGGGCCTTCGCCGCGTCGGCCGCGCCCGGCAGCCAGCCCCGGACCACCGGGACGGCCTTGCCGGAGTCGGTCCTGAGCAGGGTCAGGACGTAGAAGCCGCTCTTGCCGTCGAGCCGCCGCTCGGGGACGAGCAGCTGCTCGGCGTACTCGCCGGAGGCGGAGGCGAGGCGTCCGGAGGTCTTCTTGTCCACCGGGAGCAGCGACTCCAGCGGCGCGGCGGCCTCGGCGGCGGGCCGTCCGGTGGCCGCCTCCTTGTGGCTGTCGACGCGGTCCTCGAACCGGCCGAGCTGCCAGGTCCCCATGAACAGGCAGACGGGAACGGCGAGCGCGACGAAGACGTTGATCCCCCACCAGCGCGGGGTCAGGAGAAACCGGTGCACCCCACCACCGTACGGGGGGTGCACCGGATCACCGGGGCCGGGGCCGCCGCTCCGGCCCCGGACGCGCCTACCTCGGCAGGTGCTTCTGGACGAACTCCAGCTCCATCCGGACCTGCTTGATCCGCTCCTCCACGACGAGCGAGCCGTGCCCGGCGTCGTACCGGTACACCTCGTGCACCGCCCCGCGCGCCGCCAGCCGCTCGACGTAGTTGTCGATCTGCCGGATCGGGCAGCGCGGGTCGTTGACGCCCGCCGCGATGTGGACGGGGGCCTTCACCGCGTCGACGTAGGTGAGCGGGGAGGACGCCTCGAAGCGGTCCGGGACCTCCTCCGGCGTGCCGCCGAAGAGGGTGCGGTCCAGGGACTTCAGTGCCTCCATCTCGTCGTGGTACGCCGTGACGTAGTCGGCGACGGGTACGGCGGCCAGGCCCACGGCCCAGGCCTCGGGCTGGGTGCCGAGCCCCAGCAGGGCCAGGTAGCCGCCCCAGGAGCCGCCGGAGAGCACGAGGCGCGCCGGATCGGCGAGGCCGGAGGCCACCGCCCACTCCCGGACCGCCGCGATGTCCTCCAGCTCGATCAGGCCGACGCGGTGCTTGAGGGCGTCGGTCCACTCGCGGCCGTACCCGGTCGAGCCCCGGTAGTTGACCCGGACCACCGCGAACCCGTGGTCCAGCCAGGCCGCCGGGGTCGCCGCGAAGGCGTCGCTGTCGTGCCAGGTCGGCCCGCCGTGCACCTCGAAGATCGTCGGGAAGGGGCCGTCGCCGTGGCCCGCGGGCCGCTGCGCCAGCGCGTGGATCCGTCCGCCGGGGCCCTCCACCCACGCGTCCTCCACCGGCACCGAGCCGGGCGGCCGGAATCCGGGCGCGTCCAGGACGATCCCGCCCGCGGTGGACCGTACGGCCGAGGGCTCGGCCGCCGAGGACCACTGGTACTCCACCGTGCCGTCGGGCCGGGCCGTCGCACCAGAGACCGTGCCGGGCGGGGTCTGCACCCGGACGAGCTCCCGCGCCGCCAGGTCGTAGCGCCAGAGCTCGCTGCGCGCCTCGAAGCCGTGCGCGATCAGCAGCGCGGAGCCGTCCGGGTACCACTCGGCGCTGACGTCGCCCGGCAGCTCGATCGCGAGGTCCTCCTCGGCCCCGGTGGCGACGTCCCACACCATCGGCTCCCAGCGGCCGCGCCGCTGGTGGCCGACCAGCAGCCGGGTGTCCCCGGCGACCGGCGCGAAGCCGAGCACCTCCAGGCCCAGCTCCACCGTGCCGCCCCGGGAGTCGTCGAGCTCGGCGACGGTGGCCCCGTCGAGGGTGACCACGCGCAGCGCCGAGTGCATGGCGTCCCCGTGCTCGGTGTGCTCGATCGCGATCAGGGTCCCGTCGTGGGAGAGGTCGCCGACGCCGGCCGACTCCCGGTGCCGGTAGATCACCACGGGCTCCGCGCCGTCCGGCCGCACCACGTGGATGGTCGAGCCGTCCTCGTCGGTGGAGCGGCCGACGACCGAGGTCCCGTCGCGGCCGATGGCGAGCCCGGCGGGGTACGAGGGCTCCAGCCCGGGGGTGGCCGGTTCGTCCGGGCCGCCCCCGAAGGGCTGGCGCACCCAGGTGCCGAACTCGTCGCCGTCGGTGTCGGAGAACCACCAGATCCACTCGCCGTCGGGCGAGAGGGTCCCGTCGGTGGTCCCGTTGGGCCGGTCGGTGGCCTGCCGCCGGCTGCCGGTGGCCCGGTCCCAGGCGTAGAGCTCGTACGTCCCGGTGGCGTTCGAGACGAAGAGCGAGCGGTCCGGGGCATCCTCGGCCCAGTCGGGCAGCCCGACGCGCGGCGCCCGGAAGCGCTTCTCCCAATCGGGCACGGCCGTGTTGTCAGTCATACCCTCCATGTAACCCGATTGGCGCTGCCGAATGGTCGTGGCGGACGGGAGGGGGCAGCGTGGGCGGGGTCCCACCCCAGCCGTTTTCCAGTTCCAGTGAGGAGTGATCATGGCGAAGCAGCGCAAGGAACAGACTCACGAGGACCGTCGGTCGTCCGAATCCGGGATGCCGAGCAAGCCGGCGATGCTGGTCGAGGACGTGCGCGAGGCGCAGACCATGGCCATGAAGGAGGACCGGATGCGCGAGCAGCAGCGCCGCAAGGGCGGGCGCGGCTGACCCTCGCTCCGGACGCGCGGTCCGTGCGGTCCGTCTCCGCGAAGACGCGCTGATCCGATGCACCGGGCGTGGCCCGCGGTTTCCCCGGAAACCGCGGGCCACGGTCGTAGGGTGGCCGCATGCGGATGATCGTCCGGGGCGCCCGGCTGTCACACACCGAGGGCCTGTACGACGTCGAGGTCGCCGAGGACGGCCGGATCGCGCGGGTGGTCCCGTACGACGACCAGAAGGAGCCGCCGGCCACCGGCGTGCTGATCGAGGCGCACGGCGGGCTGCTCAGCGCCCCCTTCGTCGAGCCGCACATCCACCTGGACACGGCCCTGACCGCCGGGGAGCCGCGCCCGAACGCCTCCGGGACGCTGTGGGAGGGGATCGCCTGCTGGAGCGAGCGCAAGCGGACCCTGACCCGCGAGGACGTCGTCGCGCGGGCCACGCAGGTGCTGCGCTGGCAGGCGGCCCAGGGCGTGCTGCACGTGCGGACGCACTGCGACGTCACCGACCCGGAGCTCACCGCGCTGGACGCGCTGCTGGAGGTCCGCGACCGGGTCCGGGACTTCATGACCCTGCAGATCGTCGCGTTCCCGCAGGAGGGCATCGTCTCCTTCCCGGGCGGCGCGGCGCTGCTGCGGGAGGCGGTCGCCCGCGGCGCCGACGTCGTCGGGGCGATCCCGCACTTCGAGGACACCCGCGAGGACGGGGTCGCTTCGCTGGGCATCGCCTTCGCGGTGGCCGAGGAGCACGGCCTGCGCGTGGACGCCCACTGCGACGAGATCGACGACGAGCAGTCCCGGTTCGTGGAGGTGCTGGCCGCGCTCGCGCTGCGCACGGGGCTGCGGGAACGGGCGACGGCCTCGCACACGACGGCGATGGGCTCCTACGGCGGTGCGTACAGCTTCAAACTCCAGCGGCTGCTGTCCCGCTCCGGGATCAACCTGGTCTCCAACCCCTTCGCGAACCTCAATCTCCAGGGCCGCTTCGACGGCTACCCCAAGCGCCGCGGCCTCACGCAGGTCAAGGAGATGCTGGGGGCGGGGGTCAACGTGGCCTTCGGCCACGACGACGTGATGGACCCGTGGAACGCGCTCGGCACCGCGAGCCCCCTCCAGACCGCCCTCGTCGGGCTGTACGCCGCCCAGCTCACGGGAGCGGACGAGATCCCGGTGGCGTTCGAGATGGTGACGGAGCGCGCGGCGCGGGTGCTGGGCCTGACGGACGCGGAGTACGGGATCTCGGAGGGCGCCCCCGCCTCCTTCGTGCTGCTGCCGGCCGAGACCCCCGCCGAGGCGGTCCGCCGCCAGGTCCGGCCGCGGTACGTGGTCGCGCGGGGCACCGTACTCGCCGAGACCCCGCCGGCGCCGACCCGGCTGAACTGGCCGGGGGAGCCGCCGGCCGAGGTGGACTTCCGCCGGTCGTAGGCCGGCGCCCGCTCCGGCGGTAGCCTGCGCGCATGTCGTGGGACGCGCCGGACTCGTCGGATTCGTCGGATTCGTCGGATTCATCGGACTCGTGGGCTTCGTGGGCCTCGTGGGACGAGGACGGAACACCGCACCCGCTCGCGCTGCGCCGGACCGGCCGCAGCGAGCAGGAGCCGGACCGGCTGCCCGAGGTCCGGGAGCTGGAGGTGCTCGGCTGGGAGCCCGCGCCCGAGGACACGCTGTGGGTGTTCCTCCCGTACGTGTGGCCCCCGGCGGCCCGGACCTGGATCCCGGACCGGTCCACCCACTGGGCGGTGGAGACCCGGCTGGACGGCCACGGGCACATCACCGACGTGGAGGCCGCCCCGCTCGCGGACCCCGATCTGCACGACCTCGACTGGGAGGCCGAGGAGGTCCTCACGGCCCTCGGACTCCCGCGCCGCCCGCCCGGGCGCCTGTGGCTGCTGCGTCCGCTCGGCTCCCTGCCCACGCTCGGCGCGGTCCTCGACCGCCTGCGGGCGGTCGCGCGGGAGCGCGGGGTGGAGGCGGCGCCCTCGGTCGCCTTCCTCGCGCTGGTCCGCGCCGAACTCGGCTCGCTGGCCGCCGAGTCCGGGACCGGTACCTGAGCAACCGGTAAGGGCGGCACGCCGGTTCGCTCCCTTGCGCCGGTGAAGAACCGGTGCCACCTCGGCCTCGCGGTGGGCGAGATTGCAGCCGCGACCCCGGGAAGGCAAATATTTCTTCACCGTCGGCAGCCCGCGGCGGGGTCGCGTATGGCGAGAATCGGTGGTTTGCACCCGCGTCGGACATGCCTTCCGGGCGTTCCTGTGCGCGGGAGCGCCGTCACGCGGGCACGGCCGGGTCATCCGCGCGCGGTTGATTCCCGCGGCTCAACTGGGCCGTACACGTTTACTGATGCTCCCTTTACGGACAGTAAGCCCCTGAATGTAAAGGCAAATTCGCGCCACCAGATTGTTCTGGACTCAACTGAAGGTTTGTCAATATGCTGGTCCGTGCCGAAGTTCAGGACTTCTGCATGGCCAGCCGATTCTTCGGGTGAGCCGGAATTGGCCCCGGGGTCGGAGATCACCTTTCCGGGGCGTGCCGCCCGTTCCGACGCCGTGGCGGCGATCCAAGGAGAACCAGGGCACGCCGTCATCCGATGATCTCGGTCGCGGCGGTCCGAGACGGGGAAGGGCCGTGCCTCATGACGTATGACACCTCCGGGGTAATCGCCGAGCTCAAGAGCCGCAATCTGCTCCCGGACGCGTACGAGACGGTGTTCGCGAGCGGTTCCCTGATCAGAGGCTGGGGCAACCCCACCAGCGACCTCGACGTCCACGTCGTCACCCGGGACGTCTGGACCAGCACGATCGACGAGACCAACCACGTCGCGCTCGAACCCAACACGCTCCAGTACGAGGGCACGTTCGTCGACGGCCGCCGCTGGGACGTCGAGTACTGGACCGCGTCCCAGATCGAGCAGGTCCTCTCGAAGGTCTCCCAGGAGCAGTTCGCCGACGGCCGGGGCACCTGGCGCACCCTGAGCTACCACGAGATCGCCATGCTGGAGCGGCTCCCGTACGCCGCGGCCGCGGACGACGGCGCCTGGCTGGAGGGCACCCGCGAGCGGCTCGCCGCCTCGGCCCACCGCTCGGTGCTCATCGTGAACTCGCTCAAGCAGGCCGACAGCTACACGGAGGACGCGGCCGGCCAGATCGCCCGGGGCGATCTGTACAGCGCGGTCATCGCGACGAAGAACGCCTTCAACCACTCGGTGGACGCGCTCCAGGCCAGCCTGGGCCAGTTCGGCAGCCTGTGGCCGAAGTGGCGGGCCCGGCGGATGGAGATCCTCGACCCCGCCCTGCTGCCGTTCGACGCGTACTGGGCCATCGAGACGATGCGCTCCTTCGATCCGGACCACCCGCGCAAGTGGGTCGAGGAGACCATCGCCGTCTGCCAGCGGATCTCCATGGAGGTGTCGGTCTGATGGCGCTCGACGAACCGCCGCTCGGCAAAGACGTGCAGGTGGGCCCCGGTTCGGTGGCCTCGCTGCCGCTGAACGTGAAGATCCGCAACCACCGCGGTACGACGGTGGTCGGCGGGTACGAGCACTTCTTCGAGCTGACCGCGTCCGCCGCCCACATCTGGCGGCAGATCGACGGGAAGCGCACCGTGAGCGATATCGCCGCGCTGATCGCCCAGGAATACGACATCGATCAGGAATCCGTGGTGCAGGACATCGTCGAGCTCTTCACGGAACTCGCTCGGCACGATGTCGTGAACATCACCCAGGGTGATTCCCGGGGCTGAATCGCCTCAGGGGTCACCACCCCTGCGTATTTTCCCGTGGGTGAGACATTACGGGGGCCATCACATGCTGGACGATCTCCAGTTCGATGTATTCGGTCCGCTGACCGTACGGCGGAACGGAGAATTATTGGAAATTCCGCGGGCCAAACACCGCGTCGTTCTGGCGGCCCTGCTGCTGCACGCCCCCCGCGCGCTCACCGCGGAGGAGCTCATCCAGCAGCTGTGGGGCGGGGAACCCCCGCTGACCGCGCGCAAGACCCTCCAGGGGTACATCGCCCGCCTGCGCAAACTGCTGGGCGCCGAGGCGGTCGTCAGCCGGGCCTCCGGCTACGCGATCGCAATCGGCGCGGAGCGGCTCGACCTCGACCGGTTCAATACCTTCCTGCACAAGGCGGAACTCACCACCGAACCCGCCGAGCGCGCCCGGCTGTTCCGGTCGGCGATGGAGCAGACCAACGGAACCCCGCTCGTCGACATCCCCTCCGAATACCTCCAGCAGGGCGACGGGGCGGCCCTGCTTGAACGCTGGCTGAATGCCACGGAAAGCTGGGCCGACGCCGAAATGGCAGTGGGACGTCACGCCGAAGTACTGCCCCGGCTCAGGGCGCTCGTATCGGAACACCCGTTCAGGGAAAGCGCGTGGGGCCGTCTCATGACGGCCCTGTACCGGGCGGGCCGCCAGGGCGAGGCCCTCGCCGCCTACCAGGAGGCCCGGCGGCTGCTGGCGGACGAGCTCGGCGTGGAACCCGGCGAGGAACTCCGCGCCGCCCACGGCCGGATACTCGCCGGTCCCGCCCGGTCGACGGCGCAGCCGGCGCCGCCCCGGTCCGCCCCCGCCGGCCCCCGTCCGGGCGCCGCCGGAGCCCCTGCGCGCCGGGGATGCCCGTACACCCTCCCGCCGGGCCTCGCCGAGTTCGCCCGGCCCGGCATCGAGGCGGACCTGATCCGGCGGCTGCGCGACGTCTCCCGGGAGGGCGCGGAGCGCACCGCCGCGCAGACGCTCAACTTGTACGGGGCCGCCGGAGTCGGCAAGACCACCATGGCGGTCCGGGTCGCCCACGCCGTCAGCCCGGCCTTCCCCGACGGCCAGCTGTACGTCGAGCTCCAGCGCGGCGACGCCTTCCGCGAGCCGGCGGACGTGCTCGGCGAGCTGCTCCGCGCGCTCGGCGTCGGCCCCGGCGCCGTGCCCGCCGACTCCGGTGAACGGGTGGCCCTGTACCGGGGGCTGCTCTCCCACCGGCGCGTGCTGATCGTGCTGGACGGGGCGCGCGACGAGGCGCAGGTACGGCCGCTGCTGCCGGCCTCGCCGACCTGCGCGGCCGTGGTGACCAGCCTGGAGATGCTGTCCACCCTGGGCGGCACCCGGCACGTGCGCCTCGGACTGCTGACCGCGGAGGAGTCCCGCGAGATCCTGGCCAGGATCCTCGGCCGCGAACGGGTGGCGGCCGAGGAGGGGGCCGCGCGGGACCTGGTGCGGTACTGCGGGCGGCTGCCGCTGGCGATCCGGATCGTCGGCGCGCGCCTGCTGGAGCGTCCGCACTGGCGGCTGGAGACGCTCGCCCGGCGGCTGGAGTCGGAGCGCAGGAGGCTCGACGAGCTGGCGGTCGGCGACCTCGGCGTCCGCGACAGCCTGGCGGTCGGCTACGCCGCGCTGGACGCTCCGGAGCGCAGGGCGTTCCGGCTGCTCAGCCTGCTGGAGACGGCCTCGTTCCCGGTACGGGTGGCCGCGGCCGCGCTGGGGCTGCCGGACGACCGTACGGAGGAGACCCTGGAGCGGCTGACCGCGCAGCACCTGCTGGAGGCCGACTTCGTCAAGGGCAGCGGGGTGCGCTTCTCGTACCACCCGCTGGTCCGGCTGTACGCGCGGGAGCTCACGTTCGACGTGGACCCGATGCGGAGCCGGCACGGCGCGGTGCAGAACGCGCTGGCCGCCTGGTACGCGAGACCGGCCGGAGCGCTGGTCCCGCTGCGGGCCACCCCGTCCGCGAGCGGCCCGGCGGCCCGTGCCGAAGCCGTCGCCGCCGCAGGCCCGTTGCCACCGGAGCTCGGCTTCACCGCCTGAGCCCCGCGAGCTCCGCCCCCGCGAGCTCCGCCCCCACGTCCCGTCCCCCGCGTCCCGTCCCCCGCCGTGCCGTCCGACGGGGAGATCCGAGGAGAACCGACCTTGATCGAACGCTATTCCACTCCGGAGCTGGCCGAGCTCTGGACCGAGGAGCACAAGTACGCCACCTGGACGCGCGTCGAGGTACTGGCGAGCACCGCCCAGGCAGAACTCGGCGTCGTGGACCAGGGCAGCCTGGCCGACATCCGCCGCGCCCCCGTCCCCGCCGTCGCCCGGGTCCGCGAGCTGGAGCTCACCCGCGACCACGAGATCCTCGCGTTCCTCGCGGCCTACACGGAGACGATGCCGACCGCTTCCGCGCGCTGGGTGCACCACGGGATGACGAGCTACGACCTCGTCGACACCGCGCTGGGACACATCCTGGCCCGCTCGTGCGACCACGTGCTGAATGCCGCCCGTACGTTCGCCGAACTGCTCGTGGAGCGCGCCCTGGAGCACTGGGACACGGTGTGCATCGCCCGCACCCACGGCATCCACGCCGAGCCCACCACCTTCGGGCAGAAGCTCGCCGTGCACGCCTTCGCCCTGCACCGCAGCATCGCCCGGCTGACCGCCGCCCGCGCCGCCGTCGCCGTTGGCACCCTCTCCGGGCCGGTCGGCACGTACGCGCACATCTCCCCGTACGTGGAGGGGTGGGTCTGCGGGCAACTCGGGCTCGGCGTCGAGCCGATGCCCACCCAGGTCGTGGCGCGGGACCGGCACGCCGAGCTGCTCTCCGCGCTCGCCGTCACGGGGGCCGTCGTCGAGCAGTTCGCCCTGGAGATGCGGATGCTCCAGCGCACCGAGGTCGGGGAGGTGGACGAGCCGCGCACCAGCGCCTACCAGGGGTCCAGCGCGATGCCGCACAAGCGGAACCCGACGACCAGCGAGCGGCTGTGCGGTCTCGCCCGGATCCTGCGCTCCAACGCCGGGGCGGCCTACGAGAACGTCGCGCTGTGGCACGAACGGGACCTCGCGCACTCCTCCGTGGAGCGGGTCATCCTGCCCGACAGCCTGACCGTGGCCCACTACCAGCTCGTGTCGGCCGCCGGACTGCTGCGCGGGCTGCGGGTGTTCCCCGAGCGCATGGCGCGCAACATCGACGCCACCCGGGGCCTGGTCTACAGCTCCGAGGTGTTCCTGGACCTCGTCGAGGAGGGCCGGGACCGCGAGGAGGCCTACCGGCTGGTCCAGGCCGCGGCCACCGAGGCCTGGGAGCGCGGCACGAGCCTGGCCGAGGGCCTCGGCTCCCGCGGCGTGGACGTCACCGCCGATCACATGGACCCGCGGCGCTTCCTCGGAAACCGCGACCACCTCAAATCCCGACTGAACGAACTGAGCAAGGAGCTGCAGCAGCATGTGGAAGTGTGAGCCCGTCGTCGGTGCCAGCCTCGACGTCGCCGAAGTCACCGCCCTGTACCGCGCGTCCACCCTCGGCGAGCGCCGTCCCGTCGAGGACGTCGAGCGGTTCACCCGGATGCTGGCCGGCGCCAACCTCGTGATCACGGCCCGCCTCGACGGGCGGCTCATCGGCATCGCGCGCTCGATCACCGACGGCTCGTACGTCACGTACCTGAGCGACATCGCCGTGGACGCCGAGTTCCAGCGCCGCGGCGTGGGCCGGGATCTCATCCGCGCCACCCGGGAGGCGGCGCCGCAGGCCAAGCTCGTGCTCCTCTCGGCCCCGGCCGCCGTCGCGTACTACCCGCACCTCGGGTTCAGCCGCCACGAGTCCGCATGGACCCTCGATGCGCTCGGCTGAACCCGGGTCCCGCGGGGCGGGCCGTCCCGCCCCGATCCCGAACCGCCGTCGAATGACGTTCCGTAGGTGACGACAATGCAGCTGAAGACGCCCGGATTCGATGCCCAGGTCAAGGCGGCCGCCGAACGGGCCCGCGCCTGCGGCCTGGCCGCCGACGCGATACGGATAGCGGCCACCCTCGACGGGATGGTCCCCGAGCAGATCGGCCGAGCGGCCATGGGGCTCGGCGAGCGCGTGTACACGGAGATCGCCGAGTCCCAGGTCGCGGGCTTCGCCCCGACCGGCGGCCCCGACACCGCGGCGGACGACGGCGCCGGGGACCTGCTGGTCCTGACCGGGACCGGGCGGCTGCGCGTCGTCCCGGCCGGCACCCGGCCGGCCGGCCCCGAGGAGGCCGAGCCACTCGGCACCCTCAAGTGGCAGAACCGGCCGGAATCCCTGGGCCGGCTGTGGGCGCTGGCCCAGGACGTCCAGCGGATCCAGTTCGAGGAGGTGCACCGCTGGCTCGCGCAGCAGGACGCCGACTCCGTGCGGCAGCGGATCGACGCCGTGGGCCACGCCCTGGTCCACATGGCCCCCGTACTGCTGTACGTGGGCGACCGCTTCTACAGCAACCTCGGCAAGTTCAGCAATCTGCCCGGCCGTTCGCTGGCCGCCGGGTCCGAGGGCTCCGTGCTCACCGCGCTCCGGGCGGCCCCGGCCGCGCGGTGGTCCCCCGAGGACGCCACCTTCGTCGTCTGCCTGAACGCGCTCATCAGCTCCGGCTCCCCGGTCCGGGCCGAGGAGTTCAACGGCGTACAGCTCACCCCGGACCTGCTCGCGGGCTTCCTGCGGGAACGCATCGAGACGTACGGGGCCCCGGTCCCGGACCTCGCCGGCTCGCCGACGGGCGCCGCGCTCGACGCCCTGGCCGCCGCCTGCGCCGCAGCGCGGGCGGAGCGGTTGCGCGCGGGCGCCGTGTTCTACCGCGAGATCAACGGTGCCTCCCTGCACAAACGCGAGCGGATCATGGCCGAGCCGCTCGGCTGGGACGAGCTCCCGGCGCCGGTGGCGGAGCTGCTCTCCGGCGCCGCGGGCCGGCCCTTCCCCGTGGCGGCCGCCCCCGCGGCGGTCTCGGCGTACGCCGAGGAGGTCGTGGAGCGCGTCGTACGGCTCGCCGCGCCCGCCGGGTTCACCAGCGCGTACGAGGGGTTCCTGCACCGCTTCTTCGAGACGCTGGCCGGGGCGCTGGACTGCGACGTCGTGATGGGCCGGGGACCCAAGAGCGTCGCCGTCCTGCACAGCGGCCACCCGGCCGAGGACCGGATCGCCCTGGCCACCCGCGATTTCTACTGCTGCGTCGCGCCCGGCGCCGCGTTCGCCCGGAAGTTCGCCGAGGACCGGGCCGCCCTCGCCCGGACCCTCTCCGCGTACAGCGCGCGGATGCGCTACAACACCTGGCACTACCTGCCGCACAGCATGTCGTGGACCGCGGAGTCCCCGGGCCGCGACGACTGGTTCTTCGCCCCGATGACGGCCGACATCACCAACTGGTCCGACCAGCACCACACCGGGCACGTCACCTTCGGCGTCCGGCACGCCCTGCGCGTCCCGCTCGGCATCGTGCTGGAAGGCGCGTACCGCCCCGGCCTCTACGACCTGCGGCTGCTGCGCACCTCCGGCGCCGAGTTCGGGCAGGGCGACCTGCGGGCGGCCATGACGGCCGGCCGGATCCAGGCGCTGCTGCACCAGGCGGCCGCCGACCGGGGCCTGGAGATCCGCGATTTCGACAACGGCTGGTACCGGGATTTCCATGGCGCCTGACCTGCCCGCCGCACCCCACCTGCCCGCCGCACCCGGCCTGCCCGCCGCACCCCACCTGCCCGCGTCGCCGTCCGCCGGGATCCGCACGCTCCGCGCCGCCTACGGGGACGGCAGCCTGCTGCCCTCGGAGCACCTCGCCGCCACCTTCGGGCTGCTGGACCGGTGGGAGCCCCGGATCGGCGCCTTCCTCACGCTCGCCCGCGAGCGCGCCACCGCCGAGGCCGAGGCCGCCGACCGGCTGCTCCACCGGTACGGGAACGCCGTCTGGCGGGACCGGCCGCTGCTCGGCATGCCCGTCTCCGTCAAGGACCTGACCCCGACGGAGGGGATACGGACCACCCGCGGCTCCCTCCTGCACGCCGACGCCGTACCCGGCCGGGACGCCCCGGCCGTGGCCCGGCTGCGGGCGGCGGGCGCGATCGTCATCGGCAAGACCAACACCTCCGAGGGCGGGTGGAGCGCGGCCGGCGTCAACCGGCTCCAGGGCCCCACCCGCAATCCGTGGGACCCCGCCCGCACCCCCGGCGGCTCCAGCGCCGGCGCGGCCGCCTCGGTGGCCGTGGGCATCGGGGTCGGCGCCACCGGCACCGACGGCGCCGGGTCGATCCGCATCCCGGCCGCCTTCTGCGGGGTCGTCGGGTTCAAACCCTCGCTGGGCCGGATCCCGTACGTGCCCCAGAGCCCGGACGAGCTGTCCCACCTGGGGCCGCTGACCCGGACGGTGGCCGACGCGGCCCTGCTCACCCAGGTGATGTCCGGCTACGACACGGCCGACCCGCTGTCCTTCGGGGCGCCCGGCGGGCCGGCCGGGGACCTGGAGGAGACGGCCGGGCTCCTGCCCCGCCTGCGCATCGGCTGGATCCCCTCGCTCGGCGATCCCGTACCGCCGCCCGGTATCGCGGCCGTCGCCCGGCGGGCCGTGGAGGCGCTGGCGGCCCGGGGGCACGCGGTCGAGGAGATCGCGCCGCCCTTCGAGGACCCGTACCGGGCCCTGGAGACGATCCTGGCCGGCTGGGAGGCGGCCGCCCACCCCCGGGACCTCGACGAGGTCGCGGACCGCCTCGACCCCGGCCGGCTCCGCGTCATCCGGTACGGGCGCACGCTCAGCGCCGCCCGGCTGGCCCGGGCGTACGAGGCGCGCGCCGTGCTGCGCGCCCGCAGCCAGGCCCTGATGGAGCACTACGACCTGCTGGCCATGCCGACCGTGGCCATCGCGCCGTTCGCCGCCGACCGGCACGAGCCGCCGGACCCGGTCCGCAAGGGCGCCCTGTCCTGGCTGGCGTGGGCCCCCGAGGCCTACACCTTCAACCTGACCGGCCAGCCCGCCGTGTCCGTCCCGGCGGGGCTGTCGCCCGAGGGCCTGCCCGTCGGCCTGCAACTGGTCGGCGGGCGGGGCGAGGACCTGCGGGTCCTGGCCGCCGCGTACCAGCTGGAGCAGGCGCGGCCCTGGCACCACCACTACGCGGCGCTCTCGGCGCGATCGCCGGAACCAGCAAAGGAATCGACATGACCAAGGCCACCACCGCCCGCGAGGCCGACGAGCGGCGCTACGCCCGCTTCGCCACCGGCAGCGTCGGCTTCGTCGAGCGCCACGGCCTGTGGAGCGCGGACCAGCGGGCCGCCGCGGAGGCCTTGGAGGAGACCCTGGCGGGCCTGGAGTTCGTCCGGGTCGGCTTCGGCGATCCGCACGGGCTGATGCGCTCCAAGACCCTGACGGTCGAGGCCTTCCGCACGGCGCTGCGCAACGGCATCGACATGAGCCCGGGCCCCTTCGTCTTCGACACCGGGCACGCCGTGGGCGTCGACTTCTTCGCACCCGGCGGCGGCATCGGCATACCCGAGCTGACCGGCGCCGGCGATTTCCTGATCGTCCCCGATCCGCTCACCTTCAAGGTGCTGCCGTACACCGAGGCGGCCACCGGCTGGGTCATCGCCGACGAGCACCTGCGCGACGGCACCCCCCACCCGCTCTCCAGCCGTGCCGTGCTGCGCCGCCAGTGCGCCCGCGCCGCCGGGCGCGGCCTGAGTTACGTGGTCGGCCTGGAGGTGGAGTGGTACGTGACCCGGCTGGCCGGCGCGGAACACGGCCCGGGGGCCGCCGCGGCGGTCGGCGGATTCGGCGTCCAGGGCGAACCGCCCGCCGTGGAACCGGTCAACAGCGGCTACCAGTTCAACCTGGACACCTTCACCGACGGCCTGATGCACCTCGTCACCCCGCTCGCGCGGGCCCTGCGCGAACTCGGGCTGCCGCTGCGCACCGTCGAGCACGAATCCGGCCCGGGCCAGCTGGAGTTCACGTTCAGCCCGATGAACGGGCTGGACGCCGCCGACGCCATGCTGCTCTTCCGTACGGTCGCCAAGCAGATCTGCGCCCGCCTCGGCCACCACGCCTCCTTCATGGCGCTGCCCCGGCTGGAGCGCTTCGACCCGAGCGGCTGGCACCTGCACCAGTCGCTGTTCGACACGGCGGCCGACCGCAACGCCTTCGTTCCGCTTCCGGGCGAGGGCGGCGCCGCGCTGCTCTCGGACGAAGGCCTCGGCTACGTGGCCGGGCTGCTCGAACACGCCGCGGACACCGCCCTGTTCTGCATCCCGACCGTCAACGGGTACCGGCGGCTCGACGAGCAGTTCTCGCTCTCCCCGGACCGGGTCGTGTGGAGCGCCGAGAACCGGGGCGCCCTGATCCGGGTCCTCGGCGGCCCGGGCGAGGAGTCCACGCACGTGGAGAACCGGATCGGGGAGCCCTGCGCCAACCCCTACCTCTACCTCGCCGCGCAGCTCGCCGCCGGGCTAGACGGCATCGAGCGCGGGCTGCGGCCCGGCGCCCTCGCCGAGGACCCGCACGCCCCCACGGCGGCGGCGCTGCCGCGCGATCTGGCGGAGGCGGTGGCGGCGATGGAGGGCAGCGCCCTGGCCCGGGACCTGCTGGGCAAACCGCTCCAGGACTGCCTGGCGCAGCTCAAGCACAGCGAGGTGGCCCGGTTCGGGGAGTGGCTGGCCGTCGCGGGGCCCGCCGGACCGGGCGAGACCACCGCATGGGAGCACCGTGAGTACTTCGGCACGTACTGACGAACACGGCGACGGGGAGCGCTGGTTGACGGTCTGCGTCATCGGGTCGGGCCCGCGGGGGCTGTCCGTCCTGGAGCGGCTGGCGGCCAACGCGGACGAGCTGCTGCCGGCCGGGGTGCGGCTGCGGGTCCACCTCGTCGACCCGCGGCCGGGCAGCGGGCAGGTGTGGCGCTCCGACCAGTCGCGGCACCTGCTCATGAACACGGTCGCCTCCCAGGTGACCCTGTTCACCGATGACAGCGTGACGATGGACGGCCCCGTGCGGCCCGGCCCCAGCCTGGCCGAGTGGGCCGCCGACCCCGCCCTGCACGGCGGCGCCTCCCCGGCCGGGGACGAGGTGCCGGGTCCCGACGGCTACCCCACCCGGGCCCTGTACGGGCGCTACCTGGAGTGGGTGCTGCGCGGCGTGGTCCGGCGGGGCCCGGCGGACATCCGTACCCACCCCGCGCGGGCCGTCCGCCTCGACGCGGACACCTCCGCAGGGGGCCTCGACCGGGTGACCCTGGACGACGGCACGGTGCTGTCCGGGCTCGACGCGGTGGTCCTGGCCCAGGGGCACCTGCCGGTCTCCCCGGCCCCCGCCGAGGCCGCCTTCGCGCGGTTCGCGGCCCGCCGCGGGCTCTGCTACCTGCCCCCGGGGAACCCGGCCGAGGCCCGGCTCGACGGGATCGAGCCCGGGGAGCCGGTCCTGCTGCGCGGCCTCGGGCTCAACTTCTTCGACCACATGGCCCTGCTGACGGAGGGCCGCGGCGGGGTCTACGAAGCCAAGGACGCCGGGCTGGTCTACCACCGCTCCGGGCGCGAGCCCGTGCTGTACGCCGGATCGCGCCGGGGGGTGCCGTACCAGGCGCGCGGCGAGAACCAGAAGGGCGCGCACGGCCGCCACCTCCCGCTCGTCCTCACCCCGGCGGCGGTGGCCCGGCTGCGCCGGGGGCCGCGGCGGCCCCGCTTCCGGTGCGACATCTGGCCGCTGGTCTCCCAGGAGGTCGAGACCGTCTACTACGCCGCCCTGCTGCGGGCCGGCGGCCGCCCCGAGGCCGCGGCGCGGCTGCTCGAACGGAGCGCCTCCGGGCCCTGGACCCCGTACGACCGCGACCGGCTGCTCGACGTGCTGGGCGTGCCGGCCGGGCGGCGCTGGGACTGGGACCGCGTCGCCCGGCCCTGCGCGGACCGGGTCTTCGCCGACCGCGCCGCGTTCACCGGGTGGCTGCTGGAGCACCTGCGCCGGGACGTGGCCGAGGCGCACGCCGGGAACGTCGACGGCCCGTACAAGGCGGCCCTCGACGTGCTGCGCGACCTGCGCAACGAGGTGCGGCTGCTGGTCGACCACGGCGGGATATCCGGCGCCGACTACCGGGACGAACTGACCGCCCGCTACGGGCCGTTGAACGCCTACCTGTCGATCGGCCCGCCGCCGCGCCGGATCCGGGAGGCGATCGCGCTGATCGAGGCCGGCGTGCTGACCGTCCTCGGCCCGGGGGCGGAGTTCGGCGCGGACGAGGCCGCCGGCCGTTTCACCGCCCGCTCGCCCCGGGTCGGCGGGGACGCGGTGCACGCGCGGGCGTTCATCGACGCGCGGCTGCCCGAGCCCGATGTGGTGCGCACCGAGGACCCGCTGCTGGGGTACCTGTACGCCACCGGCCAGTGCGTCCCGTACGTGATCGACGACGAGCGCGGCCCGTACCGGACCGGAGGGATCGCTGTCACCGAGCGCCCGTACCACGTCATCGACGCGACCGGCGCGGCGCACGAGCGGCGCTTCGCGTACGGCGTGCCCACCGAGGGCGTGCACTGGGTGACCGCCGCCGGGGCCCGGCCGGGCGTCGACTCGGTGATCCTCGGCGACTCCGACGCGATGGCCCGCGGCATCCTCCGCCTCGCCCGGGGGGCGGACCGCCGCTTCGACTCGCTGACGAGGAGCACCACCTGATGGACCGCCCCACCACATCTCCGGACACCGGCTTCCTCTCGCCGGTCCGGGCCGGTACCGCCACCGAGGCGGCCCTCACCGACACCGCCTGGGCCCAGGCGATGCTCGACGCCGAGGCCGCCCTGGCCCGGGCCCAGTCCCGGCTGGGCACCGTACCCGCGAAGGCCGCCGAGACGATCACGGCGTGCGCCCGGGCCGGGGCGATCGACCTGCCCGCGCTGGCGGTACGGGCGCGCGGCGCCGGCAACCCGGTGGTCGCCCTGGTCGAGGAGCTGACGGCGCTGGTCGCGGCCGAGGACCCCGCGGCGGCGGAGTACGTGCACCGCGGCTCCACCAGCCAGGACATCCTCGACACCGGCGCGATGCTGGTCACGGCCCGTGCGCTGCGCCTCGTACGGACCGAGCTCGACCGGACGGCCGGGGCGCTGGCCCACCTGGCCGACGCGCACCGGGGGACGCCGGCGGTGGCCCGTACCCTCGGCCAGCACGCCGTCCCCACCACGTTCGGCCTCAAGGCGGCGGGCTGGCTCGTCGCGGTGGTCGACGTACGGCGCCGGGTCGGGGCCCTGCTCGACGGGGGGCTGCCGGTCCAGCTCGGCGGGGCCGCGGGCACCCTCGCGGGCTATCTCGAGTACGCGCGGCCGGCACAGGACCGGGCGGGCACGGGCGCGGGCACGGATCCGGGCGCCGACGCGGGTGCGTACGCCGGGGAGCTGATCGCCCTCTTCGCCGCCGAGACGGGACTCGCGGAGCCCGTCCTGCCCTGGCACACCCTGCGCACGCCGATCGGCGACACGGGCGCCGTCCTCGGGCATGCCGCCGCGGCGCTCGGTAAGTTCGCCACCGATGTGCAGACCCTGGCCCGCACCGAGCTCGCCGAGGTGGCCGAACCCGCCGGGGCCGGCCGCGGCGTCTCCTCCGCCATGCCGCAGAAGCGCAACCCGGTGCTCGCCGCGATGATCCGCTCCGCCGCCCTCCAGGTGCCCTCGCTCGTCCTCACGCTGTCGCACTGCGCGGCCGCCGCCGAGGACGAGCGGCCCGCCGGGGCCTGGCACGGCGAATGGCAGCCGCTGCGCGAGGCGCTGCGGCTGGTGGGCGGGGCCGCCTGCACCGCGGCGGAGCTGGCCGAGGGGCTGGAGGTGCGGCCCGCTCGGATGGCGGCGAACCTGCGGCTCACCGGCGGGGCCGTGGTCACCGAGCGGCTGGCCGCCGCACTGGCCCCCGTACTCGGCAAGGCGGGCGCGAAGCGCCTGGTCGGCCGGGTGGCCGCGGGCGGAGGCGGGGGCGGGGCGCCGGCGGACTCCGCGGAATCCCTGGTCGGGCGGCTCCTCGCGGAAGCGCCCGAACTGGCCGAGGAGTTCACCGCCGCGCAGCTGGAGCGGCTGCTCATCCCGGCCGAGTACACCGGCGCCGCCGAGGCGCTGATCGAGCGGGCTCTCGCGTACCACCGCGGCAGCACCGCATGACTTCCGTACGGCGATGGCCCGTGGCGGATCTTCCGAAGGGATTTGAACAGTGATCGTTGCGATGGACGGACCCGACGGCGCGGGCAAGAGCACGCAGGTCAAGCGGCTCCAGAGCTGGGCCGAGGGCCAGGGCCTGTCGTTCCGCGTCGTCGGCAAGTGGCAGGTGTTCGCGGAATCGGAGGTACCGCAGGCCCGCTTCCTGCGCGGCACCACCCTCGACGAACTGCGGGTCTGCATCGCCGAGATGCCGAACCCGGCCCGGATGCTCTTCCTCGGCTGGCTCAACACCCTGGCCGCGGAGCGCGCCCGCGCCGCCGAGGCGGACCTCGTCGTCCTCGACGGCTACTGGGTCAAGCACGCCGCCACCGAACTGCTGGCGGGCTGCCCCCAGGAGCTCGTGGACGCCATCGTCCACGCCATGGCCCCGGTGGACAGCGTGGTCTTCTTCGACGTCACCCCCGAGGAGGCTCTGCGCCGCAAGAAGGGGGACATCACCCCGTACGAGTGCGGCCGCGACCCGGAGTGCCGGCCGGAGAGCTTCCTGTCCCACCAGGCCGCCGTCCGGGACGTCATGCTCGACTGGGCGGCCCGGCGCGGCTGGGACGTCGTACGGGCGAACACCGCCGAGGCGGCGGCGCAGCAGCTGCGCAAACTGCTGGCGCCCAAGCTGGGGGTCGAGGTCAACCCCCGCCCCGCGGAGTCCGCCCCCCGCCCCGCCGCCGTCGAAGCCCCGGCGGGCCACTGATGCCGAGCGACGGACGGAGCCTGAGACGCGGCCTGGCGGCCGCACTGTTCGTCCGCTACCTCGGGGCGGGCAGCTGGGCCCCTCTCCAAGTCCTGTTCTTCGTCCGGTCCGTGGGACTGTCCACGGGCAACGTGGTCATGGGGCTGACGGCGGCCGGGCTCGCGGGCCTGGTCGCCGGGCCGCTCGTCGGCCGGCTCGCCGACCGGTTCGGGCCGCGCGAGGTGGGCATCGCCGGACTGGTCGCCCAGGCGGCCGCCGCGGGCGCCCTGCTGCTGGTGGAGGGCATGGCCGGGTTCCTCGTGGTGATCACCCTGATCGCCCTGGGGCGCGGCGCCTTCCCCGCGATCAGCGGGGCGCTGATCGCGTACGTCGGCGGTGCGGACCGCGTCGCGTACCGGGCGCGGATCTACTCCCTCCAGAACCTCGCGATGGTCTCCGGCTCGCTGCTCGGCGGGCTGGCGCTACAGGCCGACACCCGGACCGCGTACGTGATCGCGATCTGCGCCGACGTCGTCTCGTACCTCGTCGCCGCGGTGCTGGTGGCCCGGCTGCCGCACCTGCCGCCGATCCCCAAGGAGCCGGGGAGCGGCCGCCACTACGCGCTCGCCGACCGCCCGTTCCTCGCCGTCAGCGTGCTCGCGGGCACCCTCGTCATGTTCGACGTCTTCATGACGGTGCTGATGCCGGTGTGGATCGCCGAGTACACGAAGGCGCCGCGCTGGACGGTGTCGCTGGTCTTCGCGCTGAGCTGCGCGCTGGTGGTCCTGCTCCAGACCAAGGTCGCCAAGGGGGTCGAGACCCCGCGCGACGGGGCGCTGGCCATGCGGCGCAGCGGGCCCGTCATCGCCGTGGCCATAGCCCTCGTCTACGCCGCCGCGCACGTCCCGATGTACGGGGCGATGGGGCTGATCCTGATCGGCACGGCGGCGCTGACCTTCGGGGAGATGCTGTTCACGGCGGGGGAGTACGCGCTGTCGTTCGGGCTGGCCCCCGAGCACGCGCAGGGCGAGTACCAGGGCGTGTTCTCCGTCGGCGTCGGCATCGGCGGCGCGGTGGCGCCGACCGTGCTGAACGCGCTGTGCCTGAGCGCGGGCCCGCTGGGCTGGGCCGTGCTCGTCACCCTCATGGTCGCGGCCGGGGCGGCGGTGCCGCCGGTGGCGGCCATCGCGGAGCGCGGGCGCGACCAGCGGGAGCGGGAGTGGGAGAAGGAGCGGGAGCCCAGACCGGCCGGGTGAGCGTCGCGGCCGGCCTGGGCCCGTCTTCGGGGGCCCGGGCCCTGTCGTCGGCCTACCGGCCGCGCGCGTCCACGAGCTGCGCCACCCGCGACTCGATCCCCGGGTCGTGGGAGGCGAACTCCCGGCGCCGGGCCCGCTCCTCGGCGCGTACGCGCTCCAGGACCGGCCCGGTCCACGGGGCGTCGAGGAGGACGCCCCACAGGGGCTGGAGCCGGGCGGCCCGGGACACCTTGGCCTGGAAGGCGTCGCAGCTCAGGTCCACGCAGTGGTAGCCGTTGGCCGCCGCGTACTTCACGGCCTCGTAGTAGGTGAGGTTGAAGTAGAGCTTGGCCTCGCGGGCGATGGAGTCGTCCAGCCCGTGCGAGCGGGCGTACATGGTGTTCCCCCAGAAGAAGTACTGGGTGAAGCCCACCATCCGGTCGCCCTGGTAGGCGCCCAGGATCCGGCAGTTGTCGTCGAACAGCGTGGCCTGCTGGGCGAAGCGCTCCGACTCGCTCTCGTCGGTGACGGGGTGCCCGTACCGGATGAGCACCTGCGCGGAGAGCGGGCCGAGCAGCTGGTGGCACTCGGAGAGGAGCTTGACCTCGGTGCGGCAGCCGGCGTCGGTGTAGCGGCGCATCTCGCGGCGGATGGAGGTGAACTGGTGGGAGGTGAAGCGTCTGCGGTAGCCCTCCAGGCCGTCGGGGTCGACGGGCAGGACGGCGGTCGCGTCCATCATCACCACCTGGTCCCGGGGGCCCAGGTGCGGCAGCAGCCGCTCCACCGACTCGTCGGTGAGGTAGAGCAGGGCCGCGAGGCCGTCGTCCTCGGCGCCCATCGCGCGCAGCCGGTCCAGTACGGTCCGCACGCCCGCCGCGGCGAGCGGCTCGGCGGTGCCCGGAGCGACGATCACCTCGCTGGTGTAGCCGAGGCGGGTGCCGCCGAGGAGCAGCGGGCGCTCGGGCGTGGCCGGCTCGGCGGCGCCGGGGAACAGCACGGCGGGATCGTAGAAGTGCGGGACCTTCCCGGTGAAGCGGTGGGTGGGGAGCCCGACGGTGTACGAGCCGTCGCAGGCGGCGACCAGGTGGCGGGAGCCGGCGTCGGCCAGCTCCTCGCCGTAGAGCAGCCAGCGGTGGGTCGAGTAGAGGGCGGCGTCGCCCGCGAGGGCGTTCCACCGGTCGACTTCCGCGTCCTTGATGGAGGCGAGCTCGATGAGCTCGGGGCCCTTCGAGCCGATGCTGCCCGTGCCGTGGGTCGTGTTGCCGTTGCCCGCGCCGTCCGTCCCTGCCGTCGTCACGCTGTGCGTCCTTCCCGATCGCGATCGAGTGCGCGGGTCACGGTAGCCACCTTCAGCCGCCCGCGCGGTCGAGGACACGAAAGTCGGCCATCCCGGCGTCGATCCGCAGATAGGCCAGTCGGGCGGCCGTCGCCCCGCGGCTCGCGTACACGGCGACGGCGGCGGCGGTGAGCTCCTCGGGATCGGCCTGCGGATCGGTCTCCAGGTGGTCCGACACCGTCGTCTGGACGAGGTCGGAGTCGGCGTCCACCGCCATCCGCTCGGTCAGCGTGACCGTCAGGCCGTATCCGTTCGCCGCGGCCCAGGCCCGCAGTTCGCCGTCGGTGACGAGCTGCTGGTCCGCCTGGAGGAGGAGCGCGGTCAGATGGGCCGTACCGCCCGCGCCCAGGTGCCGGGGGAGCCCGGCGAGGACCCGCCGGCCCACGCCGAACCCGTCCTCGCCGCCCTCGTGGGCGGCCTCCTCGCCCGGGGCGGCGAGGGTCGGCAGGAAGGGGATGTTCGCGATGACGTGGTCGTACGGTTCCACCCCGGCCGGCAGCGGCTCGTACAGGTCGCCGACGAGGACCTCGATCCGGTCGGCCACCCCGTTGATCTCCGCGTTGATCCGGGCCACTTCGGCGGTCTCGGGCAGCAGCTCCACCAGCGTGGCCCGGGCGCCGCCGCGGGCGGCGAGCAGCCCCTGGAACCCCGGCCCGGAGCACAGGTCGAGGACCCGCGCCCCCGCCCGGAAGCCGGTGCGCCGGGCCAGCGCGATCGAGTCCCGGCCGAAGTAGTGGCGTACGGGGAAGGGGCTCGGCGGCTCCGCGAACAGCCACACCCCGCCCGAGCGGAACAGGCTGACGTCGACCAGCTGGACCTCGGCCCCGCGCTGGTGCGCGACCCCGCTCGTGACCAGGGCCGGCAGCGCCCCGGCGAGGGCGGGTGGCAGCCGGTCGGCCGCCGCAGCCTCCCCGAGCAGCAGGAACCCGGCGAGGGTGCGCAGTTCGCCGTCGAGGCCGCGGGCGCCGGCGGCCCACTGGCGGCGGTCCACCGAGTCCCCGGGGAAGTCGGCCAGGAACTCGGCGAGGCCGAGCCGTTCGAGCTCGGTGACGACCCGTGTCACCGGACGGCCCCAGCCCCGGCGTCGGTGTCCGTGCCCGTGCCCGTGTCCGTGTCGGCCGCGGCCGCGCGCTGCGCGGTGAGCCCGATCCAGGTGCGGAGCATCAGCCGCCCGCCGTCAACCGGCCGGTCCTCGTCGAACGGCGTCCGGCCGTGCACGATCGACCGGTTGTCGATGAAGATCATCTCGCCCGGTGCCAGCCGCCCGTGCGTCTGCAGATCGCGCCGCTCCAGCAGCGAGTCCAGCAGGTCCAGCGCCTTGACCTGCTCGGGCGTCAACGGCGGTACGTGCGGATGGCTGTGCCCGATCTCGATGTAGTCCCGCAGGTAGTACATCCGCTCCCGGCCGTCCTTGGACTCCAGTACGGGCCGCTCGGTCGTGAGCGGCACCCCCGGCGTGTCGTCCCGGGTGTCGAAGTGGACCGGCAGCCGCAGCGCCGCGAGCTCCTCGGGGTGGCCCCGGAGGATCTCCAGCAGATCGCTCACGTGCACCGTGACCAGGGCCCCGCCGCTGGAGGCCTGCCGGACGCAGAACAGCGCGAAAATGTCCGGAAGCCGCCCCGGCCGGTGCGCCGCGTCGGTGTGCAGGCTGCCGCCCTGCCGGCTGTCCGAGTAGCGGCCGGTCGCGCCCTCGCCGAGCCGCACCCCCCGGTCCCGTACGTCCCGCAGCAGGGCCCCCGCGCCGTCCTGCGGCAGCAGGTCCCCGGCCAGCCGGGAGACCGCGACCGTGAACCGGCGCGCCTGCTCCTCGCCCAGGTGGTCCAGGCCGCTCAGCACGAAGTAGCCGGGCCGGGCGTCGAGGTGGCGCCGTACGTGACCGCCGATGGTCTGCCCGAACTCCCGGTACCAGGGCGCGCGTACGTCCTCCTCCCCGCTCTCGGCGACGGCCGTCGCGAGCGCGCGGTCGACGGGGTGGCGGACGGTCGAGAACGGATCGTTGCTGTTCATCTCAGATCAGACTCCCAAGGCCTGGCTGCCGAGGCGTTCCGGGACCAGCCCCGAACCCCGCAGCCACACGGCTATCTCTTCCGCGCAGGTTCCGACCCCCGAAACCCCGCTGCCCTCGACGGCCCGCAGTACCGCCCCGGCCGCCGCGCCGCGGCGCTCGCCCAGGGCCAGGACCTGCGTGACGATGTTGTCGAGGACGACCGGCCCGCGTACGTCCAGCGCGCAGTTGTACGTCACCCCCGGCTCGGGGGCCAGCTCCAGGGCGGTGATCCGGCCGGGCGCCCCGTCCGGGGCCGGCTCGATGAACAGGCGCGCCTCCAGGCAGTGCGTGTCCCGGTCGACGCGTATGCGGCCGGGGGCGGGCAGCGCGCCCTGCGCCAGCTCCATCTGGAGGGCCACCACGTCCAGGCCGGTCTGCGCCTCGCACATCCGGTAGGCCAGCGGCAGCCGCCCGTTGACCTCCAGGAAGTAGTGGCTCCGGGCACCGGCACCGACGCCGGCACCGACGCCGCCACCGACACCCGAGCCGACGATGAACTCGACCGTCGCCACGCCCCGTAACCCCATACCGGTGACGAGCCGGGCCGTGTCCGTCCGCATCCGCTCCACCAGCTCCGGGGCCACGCCCTGGACGGGCGAGGCCTCCAGCAGCTTCATGCTGCCGTCGACCAGGAGGCTCTCCCGCTCACCGAGCGGGTGCACGGTTCCGGCCCCGTCCACGGCGACCGTGACCCCGACCACCGCTCCGCGCTCCACGTACCGCTCGGCGTACCAGGCGTCACCCTCGTCCGTACCGATCTGTGCGAGCGCCCGCTCCGCCTCCGCCTCGGTGTGCACGATGCGCACGCCGAGGCCCCCGCACCCGGTGACCGGCTTGAGGATGACCGGCAGCCCGATGTCCGCCACCAGCTTGGCGATGGGCTCGTGCCCGGTCGCGTGCGGCAGCACGGGCAGGCCCAGCCGGTCGGCGGTGGCGACCGCGTGGTCCTTGTCGCGGGCCGCCGCGAGCACCTCCGCCGTCGGCCCGACGAAGGCGATGCCCGCCGCCGCCAGCCGCTCGGGCAGCTCCGGATCCTCCGCCAGCGCCCCGTAGCCCGGGTAGACCGCGTCGGCGCCGCAGCGCCGGGCGGCCTCGACGATCCGGCCCACGTGGTCGTACGTCTCCGCGAGCCCGGTGCCTTCCAGGTACTCGCACCCGTCCGCGGCGAGCGCGTGCAGGCGCTGGGGGTCCGATGAGGCGACGACGGCGATCGGCGACCAGCCCAGCCTGCGGAAGGTGTCCACGGCCCGGGCCGCGATCGCACCGCGGTTGGCGATCAGGACTCTTCTCATGGCCTTCTCCCAGCGCTTCTCGGTGGCTTTCGGGGCTCGCAGGCTCGGCAGCGGCTCGGCGGTGGTTCAGTGCTCGGGGAGGTGCGGTCGGCCGAGCGCCCTGTAGTGCGTGACCAGCCGCCGCCGGTCGTCGAGTACGTGGAAGGCCAGCGCCGGGGCCAGCTCGTAGTCCACGGCGGGCAGGCCCTCGAAGGGCAGCGGGACGGTCGAGGCGACCCCGGGCGCCACGAGCAGCGGGCGCCCCGCGAACGTCGTGGCCGCGGCCACGTGCGCGTGTCCGCACAGCAGGGCCACGACCTGCGGGTGCCGTTCCAGCACCGCGGCGAGGCGCTCCTCGCCGAACTGCCGGACCCGGTCCACGTACGGGGTGTGCAGGTCGACCGGCGGGTGGTGGAAGCAGACGAAGACGGGCAGCTCCCCGCCCGCGGCGGTCAGCGTCTCGTCCAGCCACCTCAGGGTCAGGTCGCTGAGCAGGCCCTCGTCGCTGCCTGGGACGGTCGAATCGCACAGCAGGAAGACGGCTCCGGGCGTGCGGACGACCTGGTTCAGCTCCCCGTCATCCGGCGCCGCGTCGAGCAGGCCCGTACGGAACGGACCCCGCCGGTCGTGGTTTCCGGGCAGTACCAGCACCGGGTAGGGCAGGTCGAACAGCTTGCGGGCCTGCGCGTACTCGTCCGGCGTCGCGTGGTCGGCGATGTCACCGGAGACGAGGACGGCGTCGATGGGCCCCGGCATGTCGCGCAGGTGGTTCATGACGGTCAGCGCGCGCTGCGTGGCGCGCTCCGAGAGGTCCAGGTGCAGATCGCTGACATGGGCGATGACGGTGGTCACGGCAGGTCGTCCTTCCGGGCTTCGGTCGCCGCGGCCTGGAAGCGGGCCCTGACCTCGGCGTTGGTGTGCGCCGAAGTTACCCGCGGGGGCGTGGCCCCACCCCTGCCGATGTGCAGGGCGACCAGATGCGGCCCGGGCCGCCCCTTGATCTCCCCCAGATGGGCGGTGACTTCCTCGGCCGTACGGCAGACCCTGCCCGTGCGGTATCCGGCCGCCAGCGCCAACTCGTCCCAGCGCATGGCCGTGGCGCGGGTGCGCTGGCCGCCGGTGGAGTCGTACGCGCCGTTGTCGAGCACGAAGTGGGTCAGGTTCGGGGGCCGCCGCTCGCCGACGAGCGCGAGCCCGCCGAGGTGCATGACCGCCGCGCCGTCGCCGTCGATGACCACGACGTCCTGGTCGGGGCGGTTCAGCGCGGTGCCCAGGCCCAGGCCGATGGCGTGCCCCATGGAGCCCTGCATGTAGAAGTTGCGCGGGTCGTCGACGACCCCGAACAGCTCCCGGCTGATCATGCCGGTGGTGCTGTAGACGAGCGCGTCGCCCAGGTGCCCGGCGATGACGGACACGGCGGCCCGGCGGTCCATCCGCGCGTCCGGGGCGGGCGCCGGCACCGGGCGGGCGTCCACGGTCTTCGCCGGTACGAGGACGACGAAGGACCGCCTCTCGCGCCGGGCCGACTCCGCGCGGTCGAGGAGAGCGCCCAGGCTCTCCTCGGCGGGGTCCAGGATGCCGTGGGCGACCCCGAGGGCCTCCAGTACGCCGATGGTCCCGGCGCCCATCGCCGCGTGGTGCGGCTCGTCGTCCTCGGCGTGCGGCCAGCCGCGCAGGCTGACGAACAGCAGCAGCGGGATCTCGTACGCCATGGTGAGCGAGGTCAGCGGGTCGAGGAGGTTGCCGAGCCCCGAGTTCTGGGCCAGCACCACGGCCCGGGTCCCGCCCAGCTCGGCCCCGGCGGCCATGGACAGCGCGATGCCCTCGTTGGGCGCCGGGACGTAGCTGTCGCGCTGCTCCAGCAGCGCGAACGGGCCCTTGAGGAAGGAACACGGCACCCCGCTGAAGAACCCGTACCCGCGGCGGTCCAGCTCCGCGCAGAAGAACTCGGCGCTGATCATGCGCTCCACTCCTCCCACCGGTTCACCTGGGTGAGGCCGAACAGCTCCTTCATCGGGGCGATGGTGTCCTCGACCCCGCCGGTCCCGCCCTGGAGCCGGATCTCGCCGAGGACGTCGCGCATGGCGGAGACCGAGGCGCGCAGCGCGTGGTTCGCGTAGATCACCATCGAGACGCCCGCCGCCTCGGCCTCGGCGAGGTCCCAGTGCGGATAGGTGGTCGGTACGACGACCACGGGCGTGCGGGCCTGCCAGGCCTGGAGGAACTCCAGGATCTCGATCGGCGTGGACTTCTTGGAGTGCATCAGTATGGCGTCGGCGCCGGCGTCCGCGTACAGGTGGGCGCGGCGCAGCGCCTCGGCGAGCCCGGCCCCGGCGATGAGCGCCTCGACGCGGGCGATGACGGTGAAGTCGGCGGTGGTCCGGGCCCGTACGGCGGCCTGGATCCGGCCGGCGAACTCGCCCGCGTCCTCCAGGTTCTGGCCGCCGCCGAGGAAGCTGTTCCGCTTGGGGAACACCTTGTCCTCCATGCAGATGCCGCCGATGTCCGCGGCCTCGAACTGGCGGACCGTACGGACGACGTTGATGTTGCCGCCGAAGCCGGTGTCGCAGTCCGCGAGCAGCGGCAGCCCGGTCGCCTGGTTCACGTGCGAGCAGGCTTCGAGCAGCTCGGACATGGTCAGCAGGCCCAGGTCGGGCAGGGCCCGGGAGGCGGAGATCTCGAAGCTCGACGCCCACAGGCCGTCGAACCCGGCTTCCTCGACGAGCAGGGCGGTCAGCGCGTCCCGGGATCCGACGATCCGGGCCAGTGCCCTGCGTTCCAGCAGTTCGCGCAGTCGCGTCGCCTTCGACACTATTCCCCGGCCCTCTGCGCGAAACGGCCGTGGCGGGTGCCCGCCACGTCCTCCCCCGCCGACTCGAACACGCAGTGCCAGTGGAAGGAGCCGGGCGCGGAGTGCTCGGCGTCGGTGGCACTGAGCAGGCGGAACCCGGGGTGCAGGCGCAGCAGGTCGGCGGCGTCCACGTACAGGTGCGGGTGCACCTTGTCGTCGGTGGCCCCGGGCTGGCGGAAGGTGTTGGGGCTCACCTCGATGCCGCGCCCGTACTCGCCGTTGCGCTTGGAGAGCATCGTGGACTGGTACGCGCCGCCCGGGCGCAGGACGCGCCGGACCTCGTCGAGTACGCGGCCCAGGCCCGCCTCGTCGTTGTGGTAGACCACGTTGAAGGCGAGGACGTAGTCGAAGCTGGCGTCCGGGTAGGGGAGTTCGCCGAAGTCGCCGATGTCGAGGGCGACCCGTACCCCGCGCTTCTCGCCCTCCTCGCGGGCGGCGCGCACGGCCGCCTCGCTGGCGTCGGTGCCGGAGCTGGTGAACCCGGCCTCGGCGAACCAGAGGGCGTGCCGGCCCACGCCGCAGCCGAGGTCCAGTACGTCCTGCGCGCCGAGCTTCCGCAGTCGTGCGGCCTCGTCCACGACCCACGGGTGCGGCCGCGACCAGTCGCCTGTGCGCCCGCTGTCGGTGCGCCAGATCTCGTCCCAGTAGAGATGGGCTGTCATCGGATGACCTCACTCGTGATTACTTTTCAGGGGCGTCGACGGACTCCAGCAGGCCGGCTTCGAGCGATCCGTCCAGCAGCGGCCGCATCGCGTCGAATGCACAGCCGGTGGCGGCGAGCGCCTCCGACAGCGGCCGGCGTCCGTCGAATCCACGCAGCAGGCGCAGCCAGTCCGCGTGGGTGAGGTGGTCGATGACGAAGCGGATGCCGCCGTCGACCACGACGTACGAGGTGTTGGCGCCCTGTACGTCGTCGAGCACGAGGACGCCTTCGGCGAGGCGGAACACCGAGGTCTCCTCGATCCGTGCCTGCGGGAACAGCTCCCGGACCTCCGGGCCCTCGAAGTCCGTGACGCGCAGTGCGTACGGGGCCGGCCCGTTCGGGGCCCGGCTGCCGGGGACGTCCACGGCCATCAGGTCGAGGATGCCCAGGTTGACCACGCGCAGCAGCAGTTCGACGTGGCCGGAGCCCTGGTCCCGCTCCAGCCGGCGCAGGGCGCGGTGGATGTTGGCGCCGTCGAGGTACTGGGCGGCGCGCGGCGAGGAGAGGGCCTGCTCGACGAGCTCGTCGCCGTTCTGCGCGAGCATGCGGGTGAAGGTGCGGTGGGTGTGGCGCACGCCTTCGCCCTCGTAGAAGGCGAGCTTGGGCCGGCCGATCACCTCGGCGGGCAGGATGTCCCGTACGGCCTCGCGGATGACCTGCTTGTCCCAGAACAGCCGCTTGCGGTAGGCGCGCGGCACGGTCGCGAGCAGCTCGATGATGCGGTGGTCGAGGAAGGGGACGCGCGCCTCCACGCCGTTGCCGGAGGCGGTGCGGTCCTCGACCCAGAAGTTGTACTGCTGCATGTCCCGGAACTTCCAGGCCAGGTAGGAGCCGTACGGGTCGTCCACCGCGCCGGGGGCGTACGCGCCGACGGCGTCGTCGCTGAGCAGCGGCAGGTCGGTGCCCTCCCACCAGACGGAGAGGGCGGACTGTGAGCCGAGCGCCTTGCGGCGGGCCATCGTCCGCAGGTTGCCCTCGAAGTCCTTCCAGTCGCCGCCGCCGGAGAGGGCGACGCTGTAGCCGCCGCTGAACTCGTCGGCGCCGGAGCCGAGCAGGATCGCCTTGAGCTCGGGGCGTTCGGCGCGGGCGAAGCGGTACATCTCGCTCTTGTAGAACTGCTCGGGGCCGCACAGCGGCGTCTCCATCAGCCAGAGCAGGCGGCGCCACTCGTCGGGCGAGGGGATCCGGTCGGCGCCGAAGGCGACCTGGTGGTTGGGGAGTCCGAGGAGGTCGGCGGTCTCGCGGGCGTACTGGGCGTCCTTGTTGACGACGGTGGCGCCGGTCAGCGCGGAGAAGGTGTGCAGTCCGGTGTGCGCGGCCAGGGAGGTGATGGCCGCGGAGTCCAGGCCGCCGCTGAGGAAGACGCCGATCTCGGCGTCGGCGATCAGGCACTCGCGGACGGAGGAGGCGAGCAGGTCGCCCATGCTCCGTACGAAGAAGCTCTCGGGGAGCCCGCCGGCCTCGGCCGGCGTGGGCAGCTCCCAGTACCGGTGCACGCGGGTGGCCCCGCCGCGCAGGCTGATGTCGACGATGGCCCCGACCGGAACGTGATCGATCCCCTTGAACCAACTGACGGGCTCGTCGTCGCTCATCACCGGCGCGGAGCTGAGCCCCTGGTCGGCGAGGGCGCGCGTCCAGTCGAGCTCGCGCGGGCATTCGGGGTGCGCGAAGAGCGCCTTGACCTCGGAGCCGAAGAGCACGGTGTCGCGGTTGCGGTGGATGAACAGCGGCTTGATGCCGAGCCGGTCGCGTGCGAGCAGCAGCCGCTGCTCGCGCAGGTCGATGACGGCGATCCCGAACATCCCCCGCACATCATCGAGAAACCCGATCCCCCTCTCCAGATAAAGATGGAGAAGCACCTCGCAGTCGCTCTCACTCCGAAAGCGAACCCGCCCCTCGAACCCCTTCCGCAGCTCCCGGTGGTTGTAGATCTCCCCGTTCGCCGCGAGGATGACGTTCCCGTCCTCGCTGATGAACGGCTGCCGCCCGCCCTCGGGGTCGATCAGCGCGAGCCGCGTGAACGACATGCACGCGGGCCCGGTGTGATGGAACTGCATGTCGTCCGGCCCGCGCGGCCGCAGCGCATGGGCCATGTCCCGGAGAATCGCGTCGGCGGACCCGGCAAGAGCGCTTCCGTCCGTATGGGCGAATCCAGCAATTCCGCACATAAGCCTTCCGATTCCCCTGTGACTGGTGACTGGAGCGGACATGCCACGCCCCCCGAACGGGAGGCGTGGCATGGGATCGCTGCTAGCGGACAGCGGCGACGATGGTGCCCTGGTCGACCTTCTTGGCCTCCGGCTTGACGTAAACCTTCATCTGATTCACCTCCGCTCGGCGTCAGTGGTCACCTACTGCTGAACAGCATCCCCACCCCCGGTGTCCCCCCGGTGGCCCCCCAGTGGCCCGAACCGGCACGCGCCGTACGCGGCGGATGACACGCAGTACGCCAAGCCAAAACGAAACAGGGCCGGTCTCCCAAAGGAAACCGGCCCTGACCTCGTACTACAGCGTCGGGGTGGCGGGATTTGAACCCACGACCTCTTCGTCCCGAAGCAACCCCGGTGGTGGGCCGACCATGGGGCGCGATGCCGCTGACCTGCGCTAACAGTCCCAGACAGTCCGCCGCCGTCCGGCACTGTCCGCCCCCGTTGTCACTCAGTTAGACACTCAGACCGAGCCGCCAGGTGACGCCCTACGACGGTGGCACAGTCCACTCGGTAGAGGTCGTGGCGCTCGCCGGTTGATAGACGATCTTTGTGGGTCGCCGCTCTTTCGACACGGGGAACGGGATCTTGCCGCGCAGGCAGTCGCC
This sequence comes from Streptomyces sp. NRRL S-244, assembly GCF_000717915.1. Classification (GTDB taxonomy): domain Bacteria; phylum Actinomycetota; class Actinomycetes; order Streptomycetales; family Streptomycetaceae; genus Streptomyces. The sequence continues at coordinate 87,483 of NZ_JOCX01000001.1, read as the reverse complement.
GGCTTTGACCACGGTGGGGAGCGTCGGATACTCGGGCTTCGGCAAGTCGCCTCCGTTCAACCCGGTCGTCTGCGTTCGTGTCCCGTCGGCAAAGGCCAGCGACCAAGGCTGCTGATCGCTGCTGATGTCGGGCCCCTGCTTGTTGCACACCTTGACCTCGACGGCTGCCCACACGCCGTCGTTGACACCAAGACCATCCCCGGGTGGCCTGGCGCCCTTGACGGGCTGCTCGTAGGACAGGACGACAGTTGTGCCGCTCGCCGGGTCTGGTGCGCCCCCTCCCCACGTGGCTTCCTGGCCGATCTGAAGGGGAGCGACCGGTGTGGGTCTCGTTGGGAATGGTGTTGCAACCTTGGGCGTCGGGGTAGTGCGGTTGGCTCCGTCGGTGGAGTCCGCAGACTCTGAGCAGGCGGTGAGACAAATGAGTAGGCACACCCCGACGGTGATGTTGCTGCTCCGCATGGTCCCCCTCAGCCACTTTCGCGTTGAGGGCGATCATCTCGCTTCACCGCCTTGAAGTCCCCGAGATGGAGGTTTTGGTGGAGCGGAATGTCCGCGGGTCCGTCTTCGTGATTCTCCTCCGCGGGGGACCCGCAGTACCGGATGATGGCGACCCGACGGTTCAAGGGGGCAGCCATGATTGAAGTGTCAGGCTACGGCGGACAGATCGTGTTCGACGGCCAGTACGTCACCATCACCCGTAAGGGCTTCCTCGCACGTGCAACGCACGGCAAGGGGGAGAAGAGACTGCACGTCGCCCAGATCAGCGCGGTGCAGTGGAAGCCCGCCGGCGCTGTGGTGAACGGCTTCATTCAGTTCTCCATCGGCGGAGCCGACCGCCAGGCTCCGAAGGGTGGCCGCACACTCGACGCCAGTAAGGACGAGAACAGCGTCGTCTTCACGAAGCAGCAGCAGCCGGAGTTCGAGCGCCTTCGCGTCGCGCTCGACCAGGCGATCGCCGCCCAGCACGCACCCCAGGGCACGGCACCGAGTGCCCCTGTGTCGGTCGCAGACGAGCTTCTGAAGTTGCGGAGCTTGGTCGAGCAGGGACTACTCACGCAGGGGGAGTTCGACCAGCAAAAGGGCGCGCCTCCTCAGCCAGTAGGAGCCGAGGTGTTCGCTCGGGCTCACGCCTAGCGCAGTACGTGAGCCCGAGACGCCAAACGAGCCCGTGATGACCAGCAGGGCGATCTGCCAGCGAGCTGTTCATGGTGCAGGCGCACTGGGGTGCCGCTGGCTCTCTAGCGGTTGACGGGAATCTCGTAGACGATCTCGCACAGCGCAGCGGGGATGACGACGTCCGCCGTCTCCACGGGCTGCCCCTGGTCGCTGTAGTACGTCCGCCGGATGTGGGTCACGACGGAGGACTTCTGAATCCCGAGGAGCGACGCTTCTTCGGCGGTCGCGTTCCGCGGCTCGGGCTGCTCGACGGCATGGCTGACGGTGACACCGATCTCCGCCATGCGGTTCACGACGCCGATCCCGGCATGCGGCCCACCCTCCGGAAGCACAACGAGCGTGCCGCCGGTGAGCTCGTACGGCTCCCAACTCGTCGACAGCTGCACAGGCCTGCCATCGGCGAGGAACTCGTAGACGGTTCGGACGCACAGATCGCCCTCGGCGATCCCGAGCCGCGCCGCGATCTCAGCCGGCGCGGGCACCTTCGCCTCGGTCCGGCTCTCCCAGTTCCCCTGCTTGCCCAGTGCCTGCATGTCCGCCCGGAACGGAGAACCGCCCGGCTGCTCACGCGCCGAGGATCGCACCACCCGTACGCGCTGCCTGGGCTCGGCGACGTAAGTACCCGAACCCGCGCGCCCCTCCAGCACACCCTGAGAGATCAGCAGTTCCTGCGCCCTGCGAACCACGTTCTCGCCGACACCACACTCCTCGGCGATCTGGGCGCGTGAGGGGAGCCGATCGCCGGCCGTCCACTCGTGCTCCGCGATCCGCTGCCGCAGGACGTCGGCGATGCGGAGATAAGGCGGCTGCTCAGGCATGTGGAAAATCTAGTCCACTAGCTCTAATCTAGTTAACTAGCTTCACTCAACGTGTTCAGTCGGCGACGGAGGCCCTTCTGTGCCCGCTTCGGATGCAAGGGCCAGGGATCTCGCCGCCCGGTTGTCGGCTCTCGGGCTGACCACGCGCGTGGAGCCGCACGCCGCCTACACGTCGATCGAAGCGGAGGTACCGGAAGCGCTGCCCGCCGAATCGTGGCGGGAGGTCCTGAAAGTGGTGGCGGAGGCTGACCGATTCGGACTCGTCGCCAGCAGCTTGACCGGCCGCACTCTCTGGGCCGCCGTAAATAAAGCGGTCCCCGCGACGGGCGACGTCCGGGGACCTGGCCGTCAGCGATAGGAGCTGATCAGCGTGCACAACCGTATGGGCCCTACCCCCGCCCGCACCAGTGGGCCGCAACTCCCCGCACTCTCCTATGCCACGCACGGGAGGACCACGTACCGGTCGAGCTCGTGCGCGATCGGCACGCACTCGGAATGCGCCCAGTCGTCCCCCGCCGCGGCGCCCGTCGGCGTCCCCGTGATCTACGAGGCCTGCGCCTGCTCCTGCCACGTGGCGGACGACGCCCCTGAACCGCGGCAGGCGAACCAGTGAGAGGGCAGCCCCCCACTGGCGCGTACGCCGCGAGCATCGAGATCACATCGGTCAGCGTCCAGCTCGGCGACGTCATCCAAATTGGTGGCCAGCCATGCCGGGTCGCCGACCTCATCCAGATGCCGGCCGGGGCCAAGCGCCTGTTCTTCGAGACGGGCGAGGTGCTGACGCTGCATGCGCGGAGCCAACTCATCGCCCTCCGGACGATGAGGAAGTGGTGATCCGCCCCGTGCCTTCCCGCCGCCACACCATCGCGGATGACCTCCGCCGCCAGATCGCGACAGGCCACTTCAAAGCCGGCGAACGCCTTCCCTCCGAAGCCCAACTCGCCACCCGCTACGAGGTCAGCACACCAACGCTTCGAAGCGCCCTCGCGCTCCTGCAAGGCGAAGGCCTGGTGGAGAAGATCCACGGCAGCGGTAACTTCGTCCGCCACCTGCTGCGCAAGATCACGTACGTCGGTGGGGGAGCCGCGCCGTACCCGCACACTGAGCCCCTGCGCCTGACCGTCCGAACCACCAACGTCCAGGCGCACGGCCACCTGACCGCCCTCCTGCGCGTGCCATTCGGCAGCCCCCTGACCGAATTCCACTGCCTCAGTCACCAAGGAAAATCGCCGCACGGCCTGGCGCGCATCTACGTCCCCCGCGACCTGGCGCCGGCCGACATGGGTGAGGAGTCACCCGAGGCCCTGACGACACGCTTGGCAGAGCTCTGCCCTCCACTGGCCGAGGTCCAGGAAAGGCTCAGTGCCCGCCTCCCAACCCCGGAGGAGGCGACGACCCTTCGAATCGGCACGTCCTTGGCCGTCCTCTCGATCACACGCGTGGCGACCGACACGACGGGGCGCGCGGTAGAAGCGGCCCTCCTGGTCCTGCCAGGCGACCGATCCGACGCACTCTTCACTGCCCACCCTCCGACGAAAGCGAGGACGTCGAAGAAATGACCTCGTACACCGAGCTGAGACTCCTCCCATGGCCCGGCCTCGACGGCAAGCCCTGCTTCCTGAGCACTGACGACGCTGGCGGCTACCTATCACACCTGGCCGACAACACCGAAGTGATACAGCTCAGCCGGGGCATCGAGCTCTTGGACCAGGCACTAGAGGTACTCGCGGACGCCGAGACCGACCCGGACGAACTCCGCCTGCTAGCAACGGATCTGACCGGCGCGCTACGAGACGCAGTCCGCGTAGCAACAAGCCGCGGCCACCGCCTCCCGCGTCCAGGCCACCTAGCTCATCCAGGACCGCCAACGCACCTCAGATAGCAAGATCCCGTACAAGGCAAATAGAGCGGCCCCAGACCCAGTCTGGGGCCGCTCCTACTTGGCGCACACCCGGCTGCGGAGACCCCGTGTGTCTCACGCGTTTCAGCAGGTCAAGAGGTTGTGAGCCCCTACGCCCCAGCCGTCGTCCGCAAGTAGGCCGCGACTATGGCTTCTGGGTCATGATCACGGCCAAGGGACTGTTTGCTGGCGCCGATGACCGCCGACATGCCGCGGCGCACATTACTGTTGTCCGTTCCAGCTCACGAAGTACGTTTCTGTTACGACCGTGCCATCTCGCTTGATTTTCGTGCGCTCTTCGACAGTGAATGTGACGTGTTGATCGAGAGTCAGTCGAAGGGACACTAGATCTCCTGGATCGAAGTGCACAGCGTATGCCTTCGATTTTCGGGACGGGCCAGTTTTCACCTTTGCTACCCCGGTGGATTTGTCAAGGGTTGCAATATGGCCGGTGATAGACATCTGGGGTGGGGTGGCTTCTGGAACATGCGCATGCCAGGTCTTGACGTTATCCCGCCCGCGTTCCGTGAGAGACGATGAAACTACCCCGCCGCCTCCGTCTAGCCAGCGTAGATCGGCCGTCAAATCGAACTTTGAGAGTACTCGGGCCAAGTCGCCGAGATGCTTCTCTGTATCCCCCCAGTTTTCGGCCTGCCTTCCATTGTCGGCCGCCTCAAACAGGGTGTGAATCTTGCGGACGGCACCTTCAATCACTTGACCGGGAGTGGTCTCGGTCTCACTGGTGATGGGGCCCGCTTCTTGAGGCTGGAAATGCAGAACCGTACTTCCGGGAGACACGCCCACCAGGAGAAGCTTCACGTTCCGTTCAGCCGCAGCTGTGATCATCTCCTGTAGCGGCTTGAGGAGGAGGCCCCCGACGCCAAGGTCCAGACCGCCTGCACTAGCTGCATCTCCGCGCAATCGGAACATGAGCTCTTCTGTGAGGCTTGCACCTGGGTCGTGGCTGCGTGCGACCTCAAGCCACCGCAAACGCACGTCTGAGTCGTACTCATCCTCCGAGGGGACTGGCTTTGCAAGCTCGCGCTGTAGCCAAGAGTGCGCCTCATCTTGGTGCTTCGACATGAGGCGTTCACGGGCGGTGCTCACAGTGTCACCTCCAGGTACCCTCGGCTGGCTACTGCGGTCTCCACGGTAGGGCCATCCTTGATGTGATCGGAAGCGCGACGGCGCTGCCACCAGTCGTCCCATGCCCCCCTGTCCGAGTAGTACTGCCTGTCCTTCTGGTCCAGCTCTCTCTTCTTGAAGGGGGAGGCTACTCGGACGTAACGCATCGGTATGGGGCTGAGACCGAACTCGGTTTTGATCGACTCTCGCTGAAACGCGTCAGTCAGCCATCTGGCGCCCAGCTGATTCCGGACGCGCTGCTCCGCCTCATGGTCGATGATGACCGTGAGGTCTATGTTGTCCGGGTTGACCCTGTGGCTAACGTAGCTCCCGCCGAGCCATAGCCGATCGATCAAGGTTGAGCCCGCTAGGCGTGTGGAATGTTGATCTTCGAGGGCCCAGAAGCGGATCAGGTACCTCTCCAGGCCCTCCCAGAGGGGCGCCCGTGTCAGGGACTCTGAGAAGCGGTGGTGTTCAACGAGAAACTCCCGTGCTCGGTCTAGATCAACCTGGTAGCGGCCCGGCTGAAGATGTCCGTTGTCCTCGAAGGTCAGCTCCACACTTGCCCCCTGCGTCCGTCAAAGCTGCGCTCACCTTAGGTCCTTGCCGTGACATTGGCTGCGGAAACGATCTAGTCGGGCTCCGAATTTGTGCACGCGGGCTGGCTTGACTGGTCTGTGATCTTCAGCGGTCGCTGGGTTCACCCCTGGCGGGGGCGCCCTAGGGTGACGGTGTAGCCGCTTCGGGCTGTAGAGCGGCACGGGCGGCCCGGATGAAGGCGCTCGTGTTCGTATAGCGTGTGGTGTTCTGCGTATTTCGAACATCGGAGTAGAGAGTTCCTAGGTCGTCGCTTCTGCCTCTGCTCTCATGAGCGACATCGCCTAGCGCAGCTAGGGCCTTCGCCTCGTCGACCGCGCATTGAAGTGCTGCGATGTGCAGTTCCTCCGGGCCTTCAAGAGCTATCAGACGGGCTCGGTCGACGAGCGCGTTCAACTCCGCGCTAGCGGCTACGAACGGCTCGTGCGTCCGGATGTTAGACCCCTCCGCCGGGGCAACGGCCTGCCAAAAGCTGATCATGGCTCTTTCCGTCGCAGTAAGTTGACTTATGAATTGCATGCAGGCGTCTCGCTGTAGAGATAGACGTTCGCTCTTTTTCCGTTCTATGTCTTGAATGGACGCGAGAGCGTGATTTGCCTGTAGCTGCTTACGCGTATTCCAGGCGGCGACCAGGGATGCGATGCTTCCGCCCGCCAGTGTTGAGGCGGCTGTGATGATGGCAACCCACACGGTTTCGCTCATTGCAGCAGTATGCCGACGCCAAGCGTCCTGTTGGGCTGGCAGCCAAAGTCCGCCCAGCTGTCATCCCGTCTGCCGTCGACCCACACGGAGTGATAGCGGGGCAGGCTTCTGGGGCCCAGGTGGAGCGCCCTGCTGGACGAACGACCTGGGCCCCAGAAGCCTGGTCTGCTATGGCTTGCCTGGGTCGACGGCAGACGGGATGACAGCTCCCCACCACCCACCATGAACCGGCCGGCAGACGCAGAACGGGCCCCGTGCATCCCGGAGCCGGAGCGCCCCCGCCGGAGGCATAGGTCTGTGACGGGTGGCTGACGGATCAGGGGCGTGTGCGCGGGTGGCTGCCTGGTGCGGCGGTGCGCTGCCGTTGCTTTCCCCGGCCTGGTCTTTCGCCCCTTGTGGGCGCGGGCGGGTGACGGACGTGCGGCCCCGGTGACGGAGGCAAGGAGGGGCAGCGCGGCCGGCGCCCGACCGGCGCCGTCGCGCTGTGCGCGGCACCTCTGATCCCTACATCAGACTGCTCTTGCAGTTCAGGAGGCCGGGAACGATGACGACCTGGTCGTCTGAGTGTGTCTTGCTCTTCCGAGCTGGATGGGGCAGCCAGCGCCGCGAGCGAAGCGAGCCTTGATGAAGTAGGGAAACTCTTATCGCATCGCTGCTGGGTCAGAGGGCGATCGGGTGGTAGGCCATGGCTCGGTCCACGATCTGTTCAGCGGTGGGCTCCGGTCCGGGAGCCGGATGGAAGATGTAGTTGATGATGTGCGGGCACCGCAGGCCCCGTTGCAGGGCTTCGATGATGGAGTCGTCCTCGGCCTCGCTCAAAGTGCCGCCGTCCATGAGGAGCTGGACCAGGCGGATGGCCTCCTCGCGGGTCATGACGTGACGAGATGGCGGCCGTCGTGGCTGCGGACGTGGGGGCCTGCTTCGTCCAGGGCGTCCAGGAGACGGATCGCGTAGACCTCGGACATCTGGGCCGAGACCTCGTCCGGAGTGAGCCAGGCGACCGCGGTTGATTCCTCTGAGGTGCGTTCCGTGCCGCCGGACGGCTTGCAGCGGAAGACCAGGGCTACGACGCCGCGCGTGGTGTTCTTGTAGACCCCGGTCAGGTCATTTACCTCTACCTCGATGCCCGTCTCTTCGACGACCTCACGGCGGACGCCGGCCTCCGGGGACTCGGTGAGTTCGAGGACTCCGCCGGGCAGCTCCCAAGTCCCGTTGTCCGCTCGGCGGATCGCCAGGAGTCGGCCGTCCTCGCGCAGCACTGCCCCGGCTACGGACACGGAGTGCAGTGGCGTTGACTTGGCCTGCGGGGAACCCGTACTCATGTACAGGAGCATAGGAGGAAGAGAAGGACTATGGGAACCGCAGTGGGAGGTGGCCGCGGGGCAGGGCCGCGCTACGTGCAGATCGCTGACGAACTCGTCCAGCAGATCCGGGCCGGCGTACTGAAGGCCGGCGACATGGTGCCGAGTGAGTCCGAGCTGGTGGATCGCTACGGCGTCTCCGGCGGGACGATCCGGAAGGCCATGGTCGAAGTTCGGGCCAGTGGGCTCGTGGAGACCCGGCACGGCAAGGGCTCGATGGTGAAGGCCCGGCCCCCCGTACGGCACCGGTCCTCGGATCGGTTCCGGCGTACGCATCGGCAGGAAGGTCGGGCCGCCTATCTTGCCGAGTCTGCGCAGTCCGGCGCTGAGGCCAAGGTGAGCGTGCTGTTCATCGGGCCCATGGAGGCGCCGGAGGAGATCGCCGCGAGGCTGGGAGTGACTGCGGGGACTCAGGTGCTCGCGCGGCGGCGGTTGTACTTCCGGGACGGGACCCCTGTCGAGACGGCCAGCTCGTACCTGCCGTGGGACGTGGTCAAGGACATCCCGGAGCTGTTCGCCGAGAACCCTGGTCCTGGTGGCATCTATGCGCGACTGGAGGATCACGGGCACGTCTTCGCGGAGTTCGTGGAGACGCTCCGGGCTCGGCCGGCCACCAAGGCGGAGACCACGGAGCTGTCCCTGAGCCCCGGCGCGCCCGTGGTGCATCTGGTTCGCGATGCCGTCACGGAAGAGGGGCGAGTGGTCGAGGTCTGCGACACCCTCATGGCCGCTGACCAGTTCGTCTTCGAGTACAGGATCCCTGCGCGAGACTGACGGCCGCTCAACTCCCCACAGCCCGCTGCGAGTTTCTCTTCGTAGCGGGTTGACTCATGTATAGGAGTGGTGCACTCTTCTTCATGTCACTCATATACATGAGTGACGGAGTTCGACCCCTATGTAGGAGTGATCTTCCGTGCGTCAGATCCCTGTGGACACCACCGGTGCGACCGTGATGGTCGCCCAGCCCCCGCAGCTCAAGCTGCGCGACAAGAAGACCGGCCAGGTCGCCGTCGACACCGAGAGTGGCAACAACCTCATGACCGTCGACGTGCTGTTCGTGATGAACGGCAACGCCGAGGTCGTGTCCGTCACCGTCGCGGAGCCCGACATCTCCGGCGACTTGGTCACGGGGACCCCCGTCGCGCTGACCGGCCTCGTCGCCCGACCGTGGGAGAACGAGTTCAACGGCCAGAAGCGCCACGGGCTCAGCTTCCGCGCCGTCGCCGTCACCTCACTGGCCAAGGCGGGCTGAGCGTGGACGCCTTATGGGTCACGCTGCTGGTGGTCCTGGCCCTCGCGCTCGTTCTGCGCTGGCGGTGGCCCACCTGGTACTGGATGACTTTCGGGGTCACCTTCGCGACGATCCGCGTCCTGATCCGCTACCGGTCGGTCATGGACGCCTGCGGGCTCACCGTCCCGCCCGCCCGCTGGCGGCTGACACTCGCCCGGGTTACCAACCGCCCCGTACCCGAGGCTCGTTCGCCGCGCATCCTGCGACTGCTGCCCACTGCGACCGGCCTGGTCCTGAGGCTCAAACTCCGGCCCGGACAGGACGCCTTCGACTTCTCCGCCTCCTCCGACCGGCTTCGCCACTCGTTCGGACTGCACAACGTCGTCTCCCGGGAGATCCGGTCCGGCGTCGTTGAGCTGCGGATGACCGGGTACGACGTACTTGAGCGCGTGCGCATGCCGCGGGCGCTGCCGTCTGAGGTGCTCCGGGTTCCGGTGGCCCTGCGTGAGGACGGGCAGGTCCACTACCGGGACTACCGGCAGGTTCCGCACGCCCTGAACGTCGGCGCGACGAAGTCCGGCAAGTCCGTCTACCAGCGCACCCTCGTTGCCGGGCTGGCGCCGCAGAACGTCGCGCTCGTCGGCATCGACTGCAAGAACGGCGTGGAACTGTCCCCGCTGGCGGCCCGGTTCAGCGCCTTGGCAGAGAACCCCGCCGATGCGGCTGTGCTGCTGTCCGCACTCGTCCAGTACATGGGCCGCGTCTACCAGGTCATCCGGGCCGAACAGCGCATCAGCGTCGGCCTGCCGGATGCGGAGATCACCGCCGACATCTGGGACCTGCCCGCGCACCTCCGTCCCGTACCCGTCGTGGTCATCGTCGACGAGGTCGCTGAGCTGGCTCTCGCCGCGAACAAGGCCGAGGAACTCCGGCGGGACCAGATCGTCACCGATCTCGTACGTCTCGCCCAGCTCGGCCGCGCCGCCGGCGTACACCTGGAGATCTGCGGCCAGCGCTTCGGCTCCGAGCTCGGCAAGGGCATCACCATGCTCCGCGCCCAGCTCACCGGCCGTACCGCCCACCGCGTCAACGACGAGACCTCGGCGAACATGGCCTTCGGGGACATCTCCCCGGACGCCGTCCTCGCCGCTGTCCAGATCGACAGGGACCGCCCCGGCACCGCCGTGGCCGGTGACTCGTCCGGCGGCTGGTCCCGCATCCGGGCCCCGCACACCACGCTCCGCCAGGCCGTGGACACCTGCAACGCCCACGCGCACCGCACCCCGAGCATTCCTGAGCTGGACCCCTTCCGGCCGGCGCTCCCGCCTCGCGTGCACGTCGGCAAGGTCCAGCCCAAGGCCACCGCAGCAGGTGCCTTCTAAGCACTTGGCCCACCCCGGTCGGCGCGGCCTCTCGCGCCAAGTCCCTACCCGCCCCATGCCTGAAGGAGGTGAAGAACACCATGACCCGCCTGGTCCGCCCGGACGCCGTCCTCGTCCAGGCCGTCATCGCCGGAGCCCTCTCCTTCGCCCACCTGCACGACCTCGCCGAAGCCGCCGGTCAGGACGGCTGGAAGGCCTGGGCCTACCCGGTCAGCGTGGATCTGCTCCTCGTCGCCGCCTGGCACCGCCTACGCAGCCTGCGAGACGCGGGCGAGCCCTCGCGGTCGGCTTGGTCCTGGTTCGCCGTAGCCCTCGCGGCCTCGCTCGGCGCGAACGTCGCGACGGCCGGCCTTCTCGACCTGCGCGACGTCCCGGACTGGCTCCGGATCCTCGTCGCCGGATGGCCCGCGCTCGCCTTCCTCGGCGGCACGCTCCTGGTCCACCGGCCTACGACGACCAGCGCTCCGGATCCCGAACCTGAGCCGGTGGTCGAGCGGGAGACAGAACCCGGCGTACAGGCTGCTCCGGCCGCCGCCCTGCCCGCCCCGGAGCCGACGGTCACGGCACCACCCGCCCTCGTCGCCCACGCCCAGAAGATCGCCGCCGAGCACCGCACCCGTACGGGCTCGGACATCGACACCGAGACCCTGCGAACCCGGCTCGGCGTCCCGCCCTCGCTGGCTGAGGCCATCGCCGCCCAGCTGGCCTGAGAGGAGATCCCATGCCCGCCCGGATCAACTTCCGCTCGCTCATGAAGATCGGCCCCGTCCAGATCGGTAACTACCGCGACCGCCAGGGCCGCACCAAGGACGCCGCCGTCTGCACCACCGACGGATGCGGCTGGTCCTCCGACTACAGCTCCTCGACCGCCGCCCAGCTCGCCGCCCGCACCCACCGCTGCCGCGTCAGCTGAACGCCTCGAAAGGCCACCGCCATGGATGTCCCGCTCTGGTTGGCCCTGCTTGCCGTCGGAGTCCTCGGCGTGAAGCTCATCCGTCCGCCCTGGTGGCTGGTCGCCGTGACCCTCCTTGGCGGCTTCCTCCTCGCGGACAGCTTCCTCGCCCCGGCCATTGACACCGCGATCAGCAAGTAGCCCAACCCGGAAGGAGAACGACCGTGTTCAAGCCCAAGTACCCGAGCCCTGACTCCTACACGCCGGCGACGATCCGCCCGGCTCCGGCGCCCGCCGAGCACTCCACGGCGGCCCCGGTGTCGGCCAAGCCCCAGACCGCCCTCGGCGGCCTGGTCCAGAACTCGCCCGGGACCGCGCTCGCCCTCGCCGCCGGGGGAGTCGCCGGAGTTCTCGCCCTGGCGTCCGTCGCCGTCTCGCTGCTCTTGGCCGTCGCGGTCACCGCGGTCGCCCTGTCCGTCAGCGGCGTCGTCCTGCTGTTCCTCGTCCGCGCCCTGCGCCAGGACTTCAGGAACCACTGACCGGCCTCCGGGCGGCGCACAAGCCACCAAGCATCGCCGCCGCCCGGAGAGACCGGCCCCTCCCGACCGCAATCGAAAGGACCACCATCATGGACCGGGGCACACGCCCGCCGTGCCGCATCTGCCCGAACTGCGAGGCACACCCCTCCACCGCCCGCCGTCAGGTGGCGACCGCGTGACCGGCTCCGCGCCCCTCGCGGACCTGGATCCCGGCCTCCTCGGCGACATGCTGAAGGCGGCCGCCGATCCCGGTTACGCCCGCTGGGAAGACCAGATCCGCCGTACGGGCGGCTGCTCGGACCCCATCCACATCACCGGCTGGACCGTCACCAAGGACAAGACCACCGGCGAGACCCTGTACCGCTACTCCACCGAGAACGAACCCGGCGCCCGCCTTCGTATCGCCTGTGGCAACCGCCGCGCCTCGCGTTGCCCCAGCTGTGCCTGGACCTACGCCGGAGACACCTACCACCTCATCCGGGCCGGGCTCGCGGGAGACGACCGCCGGGACATCCCCGCCACCGTCCGCGAACACCCTCGCGTCTTCGCCACGCTCACGGCACCCTCTTTCGGTCTCGTGCACAACCGCCCCGTGGGCCGTCCCTGCCGCTGCGGCAAGCACCACCAGGAGGACGCCGCCGAACTTGGTACCGCCCTCGACCCCGAGACGTACGACTATGCGGGCTCCGTCCTCTTCAACAACCACGCCGGACAGCTCTGGCAGCGCTTCACCACCCGCCTGCGCCGTGAGATCGCCGCGTACGCCGGGCTCACTCAGCGGGAGCTGAAGGAGGTTGTCCGGATCTCCTACGGCAAGGTCGCCGAGTTTCAGAAGCGCGGCGCGATCCACTTCCATGCCGTGGTCCGCATCGACGGTCCTGACGGGCCGGACAGTCCGCCGCCCGCCTGGGCCACGACCGAGCTCCTCGACCGTGCGATCAGGGCGGCCGCCGCCCACGCGTACACCTCGGTCAGCGTCCCTGCCGTCGCGGATCAGCCTGCTCGCACCTTCCGCTGGGGGACACAGCTCGACGTACGGCCCATCAAGGCGTTCGGGGACGGCTCGGACATCACCGAACAGGCCGTCGCCTCGTACGTCGCCAAGTACGCCACCAAGGCGGCCGAGAACACCGGCACCCTCGACCGGCGCATCGGGAACAGGGAGGCACTCGTCCTCCTGGACGTCCCCGCGCACACGGCCCGGCTCGTCGGGGCCTGCCTCGACCTGGACCCGCTCTACCCGGAACGCAGGCTCGCCGCCTGGGCCCACATGCTCGGATTCCGCGGGCACTTCTCGACCAAGTCCCGCCGGTACTCGACCACCCTCGGTGATCTGCGGCAGACACGCGCCGATTACCGCGCCGCCCAGGAACGCGAAGCACGCGGCCTCGGCGACGTCGAGCCGGGCACCGTGCTCGTCCTCGCCTCGTGGCAGTACGCCGGCCATGGCCACAGCCCCGGGGAATCCGTGCTCGCCGCCACTATCGCCCGCGACATCCAACTCAACCGCCAGACCGCCCGCGAAGCGCTCGCGGAGCACACCACGGATCAGGAGGCCGGGCTATGACCGTGATGAGTCATCACGGGGTCGACGTCGTGGCACCGGTGCTCTACCGCGTCACCGAGGCCACGACGGTCCTGAGGCTGAGCCGGACCGTGATCTACGAGCTGATCCGTGCGGGTCGCCTCCGGACGGTCACGGAGGGCCGCACGCGCCTCGTTCCCGCTTCCGCCATCGCGGACTACGTGGCCCTTCTGGAGCGCGAAGCAGGTGCAGGGCGATGACAGCGCGCCGCAGCCGCGGGGACGGCGGTCTCCACTGGGACGAGGATCGGCAGCGGTGGATTGCCAGCGTGACCCTCGGCTTCTCGCCCAGCGGGAAGCGCATCGTGCGGAAGGGCAGCGGCAGGACCAAGACCGAGGCCAAGGCCAAGCTCAAGGAGGTGCTGCGGGATCACGAGGACGGGCTGGCCATCGCGCCCACCAACTACACGGTGGAGAACGCGGTGAACGACTGGCTCATGTACGGGCTGGCCGGCCGCGACGCGAAGACAGTCGCCACCTGCACGTCCCTCGGCCGCATCCACGTGATCCCCGCGCTCGGAGCCCGGAAGCTGAGGGAGCTGAGCGGCGAGGACGTCGACAAGTGGCTGGCAGAAAAGGCCATGACGCTGAGCACGCGCACGCTTCAGGCGATCCACTCGTGCCTGAACCGCTCCGTGAAGCGAGCCATGGTCCGGGACAAGGTGAAGCGGAACATCGTGGAGCTGTGCTCGATCCCGACAGGCCAGCCCGGTCGACCGTCGAAGGCGCTCAAGCTCGCCCAGGCTGAGGCGGTGCTGAAGGCGGCAGCGGGGACGTCCGCGTACGCGTACATCGTGGTGGCCCTGCTCACCGGCGCGCGGACGGAAGAGATGCGGGCGCTTACCTGGGACCACGTCTTCCTGAAGGGGGACCCGGACGCGTCGCCGCCCGTGCCGCCGCACATCGCGGTGTGGCGGTCGGTTCGCTCCACCGGGGACACCAAGACCAAGAAGTCGCGTCGGACGATCGCCCTGCCGGCCAGGTGCGTGGATGCGCTCTGGCAGCAATTCGAAGATCAGGGATGGGATCGGCTGGCCGCTGGTGATCAGTGGACGGAGAAGGGGCTCGTCTTCTCTTCCGCGACAGGGACGGAGCTGGACTCCACCAACGTCCGGCGCGCCTTCCGGCAGGCGATCACCGGGGCCGAGGGAGTCGACGCGAAGGAGTGGACCCCGCGGGAGCTGCGGCACAGCTTCGTCTCGCTGCTCTCGGACAAGGGTGTCCCGCTGGAAGAGATCTCCAGGCTCGTCGGCCACTCCGGCACGGCGGTCACGGAGGCGGTCTACCGGAAGCAGATCCGTCCGGTGATCCAGACGGGGGCGACGGTCATGGACGGCATCTTCAAGGAAGATCCAAAATCGTAGTCACTCAGTTAGACACTCACAGAAACAGGTCGGACCACGTACCAAAATTGGTACGTGGTCCGACCTGGTCTTACGAAGTCGGGGTGGCGGGATTTGAACCCACGACCTCTTCGTCCCGAACGAAGCGCGCTGCCAAGCTGCGCTACACCCCGATCGCCGCCTTGCAGCGGTTGCTGTCCTGGCGACATCGATTACTTTAGCGGACCCTCGGCCGGAGACGAAATCCGGTTTTCGCGAGGGGGCGGCGGGGGCGCTACGCCTTCGGGGTCAGCGTCAGGAGGGTGGCTTCCGGGGGGCAGGCGAAGCGGACCGGGGTGTAGCGGTTCGTGCCGCAGCCCGCCGAGACGTGGAGGTAGGCGCGGTGCCCGTTCGCCTCGTGCGTGGAGAGCCCCTTCACCCGCTTCGTGTCCAGGTCGCAGTTGGTGACGAGCGCCCCGTAGAAGGGGATGCACAGCTGCCCGCCGTGCGTGTGCCCGGCCAGGATCAGCGGGTACCGGTCGGCCGTGAAGGACTCCAGGACCCGCAGGTACGGGGCGTGCACGACCGCCATCGAGAAGTCGGCGTCCGCCTCCGGCCCGCCCGCGACCCGCTCGTACCGGTCGCGCTTGATGTGCGGGTCGTCGAGCCCGGTGAAGGCGAGCTCCAGACCGGGCAGTTTCAGGCGGCCGCGGGTGTTGGTGAGGTTGACCCAGCCGGCCGCGTCGAAGGCGTCCCGCAGCTCCTCCCACGGGTTGTGCACGGCGCCGACGACCGGCTTGTTGCCGTTCAGCCCGTGCCGTCCCTGGACCTTCTCGATCAGGTAGCGCCCGGGGTTGCGCAGCCGCGGCCCGTAGTAGTCGTTCGACCCGAAGACGTACACCCCGGGGAAGGACATCAGGGGGCCGAGGGCGTCCAGTACCTCCGGGACGCCCTCCGTGTCGGAGAGGTTGTCCCCCGTGTTCACCACGAAGTCCGGGCGCAGGCCGGCCAGCGACTGCAGCCAGGCGCGCTTCTTGTGCTGCCCGCCGACCATGTGGATGTCGGAGACCTGGAGCACGCGCAGCGGGCGCATCCCGGCGGGGAGCACCGGCACGGTGATCCGGCGCAGCCGGAACGACCGCGCCTCGAAACCGGCGGCGTAGGCCACACCGGCGGCCCCCACCGCCGCGATCGACGCCGTGACCTTCAGGGGTACTCCGTAACGCGCACGCATGGCCCCATCGTCGCAGACGCGGAAAACCGGCGGGCGCCACCGGCCCTCCACCTGGCAGACTCAGGTCATGACCACGCTCAAGGCCAAGCTCCAGGAAGACCTCACCACCGCCATCAGGGCGCGCGACGAGCTGCACTCGTCCACGCTGCGCCTGACCCTCTCCGCCATCACCAAGGAGGAGGTCGCGGGCAAGGAGGCGCGCGTGCTCTCCGACGACGAGGTCCTCAAGGTGATCGCCAAGGAGGCGAAGAAGCGCCGCGAGGCCGCGGAGGCCTTCGCGCAGGGCGGCCGTCCCGAGCAGGCCGCGCGCGAGACGGCGGAGGGCGAGTTCCTCGACACCTACCTGCCCAAGCAGCTCAGCGACGAGGAGCTCGGCGCGATCGTGGCGCAGGCCGTCGAGGAGGCCAAGGCCGCGGGTGCCGAGGGGCCGCGGGCCATGGGTGCCGTCATGAAGATCGTGAACCCGAAGGTGGCCGGTCTGGCGGACGGCGGCCGCGTCGCCGCCGCCGTCAAGAAGCACCTCTCGTAGACATGAACGCGTGAACGCGTGAACGCGTGAATGACTGAGGGCCCCTCCGCGCGTTGCGCGGGCGGGGCCCTCAGTCATTCGGTTTCGGTCAATGCATGTCCTGCTAGTCCTCCAGGCCGCCGATCACGCCGCCCGGGAACGGGTCGGTCGGGGTGTTGCCGCCCGTCGCGCCGCCCGTCGCCCCGCCCGTCGCGCCGCCCGCCGGGCCGCCCGTGGCTCCCGCCGCCGTCTGGCCGCCGGGGCGGCCGCCGGGCTTGTTGTCGCCGCCCGGCTTGCCGGGCTTCCCCGGCTTGTTCGGGTTCGGGGTGCTGGGCCGGCCGCCGCCCGTCGGCGCGCCCGTCTCCGGCCCGAGGCCGACCGTGACGAAGCTCGGCGCCTCCCGGCCGTCCAGCGCGCCCGAGACCGCCTGCTTCCAGATCGGGCCGGGCAGCCCGCCGCCGTAGACCTTGTCGTAGTACTGGCCGCCGATGGTGATGTTCTCCATCGACACCTGCTTCGCGCCGCCCGAGCCGACCCACGTCGCGCCGGCCATGTTCGGCGTGTACCCGACGAACCAGGCGTTGTAGCGGCTGTCGGTGGTGCCGGTCTTGCCCGCGTTCTGCCGGTCGGTCAGACCCGCCGCGGTACCCGTACCGGAGTCGATCACGCCGAGCAGCAGCGTGTTGACGGTGTCGGCGGTCTTCTCGCTCATCACGCGGTCGCACTGCGACTTCGGCACCGCCAGCGCCTTGCCGTGCGCGTCGGTGATGGACTCCAGGGCGACGGGGGTGCAGTACACACCGCGGTTGGCGAAGGTCGCGTACGCGTTCGCCATGGTCAGCGGGGACATGCCCTCGGTGCCGAGCGCGATGGCCGGTACCTCCGGCAGCTTCGTCCCGTCGGCCGGGATCACGCCGAGCTTCGTGGTCATCTCGGTCACGGGGCAGAGCCCGTTCTCGGAGATCATCTCCACGAAGTACGTGTTGACCGACTTGGCCATCGCCTCCTGCATGCCGTACGGGCCGCGCTCGGACTCCGACTCGTTCTCGACCCGGTCGTGGGAGGTGTTGACCCAGGGCTTGTCGCCGCAGGTCTCCACCGGGCTCGGGTACTCCATGTCGTGCGGGGAGGGGTACGTCTTGCCCGCGGACACGCCCTTCTCCAGGGCCGCGGCCGCGACGAACGGCTTGAAGGTCGAACCGGTCGGGAAGCCGAAGTTCGATCCGCCCATCCGCTTGTCGACCGAGAAGTTGATCTGCGTCTCGTTCTTCCCGAAGCCGTACGGCTTGGACTGGCCCATGCCGAGGACCCGGCCCGTGCCCGGCTGCACCAGGGTGACGGCCGTGGCGACCTTGTCGTCCTGGTTGACGTGGTCCTTGATCGACTCGTTGACGGACTCCTGCGACTGCGGGTCCAGCGTCGTCCGCACGGTCAGGCCGCCCTGGTTCCAGAGCTTGGCCCGCTCCTCGCGGGTCTTGCCGAACACCGGGTCGGTCAGGAACGTGTTGCGCACGTAGTCGCAGAAGAAGCCCGCGCCCTTGACCGCGGTGATGCAGCCGTTCTTCGGCCGCGTCACCTTCAGCGTCACCGGCTTCTTCTTCGCCTCGTCCGCCTCGGTCTGCGAGATGTCCTTCATGTCGGCCATCCGCTGGAGGACGACGTTCCGGCGCTTCATCGCCTCCTGCGCGTCGTTCACCGGGTCGAACCGGCTCGGCGACTGCACCACGCCCGCCAGCAGCGCCGACTCGTCCAGGGTCAGGTCCTTGGCCGGCTTGCTGAAGTAGCGCTGAGCGGCGGATTCGATTCCGTATGCCTGCTGGCCGAAGTAAGTGATGTTGAGGTAGTTCTCGAGGATCTTCTTCTTCCCGAGCTCCTCCTCGACCTGGATCGAGTACTTCAGCTCGCGGATCTTGCGGCCCAGGCTCTTCTCCTGGGCCTCGCGCACCTTGGTCTCGTCATCGCCGGCCTCTTCGACGAACACGTTCTTCACGTACTGCTGCGTCAGCGTGGAGGCGCCCTGCGCGGCCCCGCCCTCCTGCGCGTTGCGGTTGACCGCGCGCAGGATGCCCTTCGCGTCGATCGCGCCGTGCTCGTAGAAACGCGAGTCCTCGATCGCGACGATCGCCTTCTGCATGTACGGGGAGATGGCCGTCAAGGGCACCACCTGCCGGTCCCGTGAATAGACCGTGGCGATCAAGCCACCCTCGGCGTCCAGAATCGTCGTGCGCTGACTCAGCGGCGGTGTCTTGAGATTGGCCGGGATCTCGTCGAATCCCTCGACCGTCCCCTTGGCGGCGAGCCCCAGGGCGCCTGCGCCCGGGATCGCGATGCCGGCCAGCACAACTCCGGAGAGAACGGACACCCCGAGGAACTTGGCGGCCTGCTGCGGCCCCGTGAGCCCGGCGCCCGAGCGCTTCTTTCCCATGGAGGGCAGCCTACGTTCTCATTCACCGGACACGCGCGAATGCCTTGGCCTAAGCTGTCCTCAACTGTCACAGCAGTGCGGTGCGACATCAACCCCTCGGCTTGATTTTCACCCTTCCCGAATGGGGTGGACTTATGTCCGAATCTCGCCCCTCACTCTGACGGTCGCTCGTCCGACGTCCGCCGATTCCACCCGAATTGCCGGAATGGTCGGGCATGTCGCCGGATCACTCCGTCGGGTGATCTGCCGCTTACCCATAGTCCGTTCGGACCATTCAAGATTGGGCCCGTCGGGGGTGTTGCACTGTGCTCGCCTTCCGTAACGTCCTCAACTGGCAGCGGTGAATATGCCGCTACCGCCGTGGGGGAGCCTCGATTCGGGAGAGGACGGCGCCGGGATGGGCTGGGTTACCGACTGGAGTGCGCAGGCAGCCTGCCGCACTACCGATCCGGATGAACTGTTCGTTCAAGGAGCGGCACAGAACAGGGCCAAGGCGGTGTGCACCGGATGTCCGGTGCGGACCGAGTGCCTGGCCGACGCGCTCGACAATCGTGTCGAGTTCGGAGTATGGGGCGGAATGACCGAGCGGGAGCGTCGCGCACTGCTGCGCCGGCGTCCCACCGTCACCTCGTGGCGACGGTTGCTCGAAACCGCTCGCACGGAGTACGAGCGCAGTACGGGCATCCTCACCGTGGATGTCGACGCGGACATGGCGGAGATCGACGTCGCGTACGAGACGTACGCGGCAGCGGGGTAGGCCGCAGGCCCCCTCGCGCGGTCCCGCGTACGACCGCCTCGCCTCCGCACCCGGAGGCGCCGCTCGTACGCAGGCATCCGTCGTAGGCATCCGCCGTACGAACGCCTACGCTCCGGCCGGCATCCCGGCCGCGAGTCGCTCTCCGATGGCCCGCAGCCCGGCGAGGTCGTGCACATCGCCGGGCAGGGCGGCCACTTCGGCCACCGCCACCTCGGGGTGCAGCGAGGTGAAACGATCGCGTGTGCGCTGTTCACGCGCGATCACCTGCATCCGCTCGGCGTGCAGACGCAGCAGCCCTGCGGTGATCTCGTCCACATCGGCCCCCGCCGCGTCGGCCCCCGCCACGTCGGCGTCCGCCGCTTCAGCCCCCGCGGCCGAGTCACGAAGTCCAGCATTCCCGGACTCCTGATCGACAATGCCGCCCTCTTCAAGATTCTCTGCGGCGGCCAACGCCCGCTCCGCGGACAGCTGATCGGCACCACTGCCGTGCACCCGGTTCAGTACGAGCCCGGCCAGCGGCATCTTCTCCGCCGCCAGCCGCTCCACGAAGTACGCCGCCTCCCGCAGCGCGTCCGGCTCGGGCGCCGCGACCACCAGGAAGGCCGTACCCGGAGCCTGGAGCAGCCGGAACGTCGCGTCCGCGCGGGTGCGGAACCCGCCGAACATCGTGTCCATCGCCGCCACGAAGGTCTGCACGTCCTTCAGCAGCGAGGCGCCCATCAGCTTGCTGAGCGTGCCGGTCATCAGGGACATGCCGACGTTGAGGAACTTCATCCCCGCGCGGCCGCCCACCTTCGCCGGAGCCATCAGCACCCGGATGAACTTCCCGTCCAGGAAGGACCCCAGCCGCTTCGGCGCGTCGAGGAAGTCCAGCGCGGACCGGCTCGGCGGGGTGTCCACGACGATCAGGTCCCAGTCGTCGCGGGCCCGCAGCTGGCCCAGCTTCTCCATCGCCATGTACTCCTGCGTGCCCGCGAAGCCGGCCGACAGCGACTGGTAGAAGGGGTTGGCGAGGATGGCCTCCGCCCGCTCGGCGTCCGCGTGCCCCTCGACGATCTCGTCGAAGGTCCGCTTCATGTCGAGCATCATGGCGTGCAGTTCGCCGCCGTCCGCGCCGTCCGCGCCGTCCGCGCTGCCGACCCCCTTGCCTCCCTTGCGCCCGTTCACCCCCTTGACCTTGCGCGGGGTGTTGTCCAGCGAGTCGATCCCCATCGACTGGGCGAGCCGCCGCGCCGGGTCGATGGTCAGCACGACCACCTTCCGCCCGCGCTCCGCCGCCCGTACGCCGAGGGCCGCGGCGGTCGTGGTCTTGCCGACCCCGCCCGCGCCGCAGCAGACGATGATCCGCGTCCCGGGGTCGTCCAGCAGCCGGTCCACGGGCAGCCGCGGGGGAGCGTCCATGCCGACGCCGGTCTTCATTCCCGTCATTCCCGTCGTGGCCCCGGTCATTCCTCGCCCGCCTGCTTCCGCAGCTCCGAGGCCAGCTCGTAGAGCCCGGCCAGATCCATCCCCGTGCCGAGCAGGGGGAGTTCGTACGTCGCCACGTCCAGCTGCTCCAGTACGGTGCGCTGCGCGCGCTCCAGCTCCACCCGGCTCGCGTGCTCGGCGGCCTGCGCGAGCAGCGGGTCCACCAGCCGCTCGGCGAGGCCGCCGCGGCGTGCGCCGCCCAGGCCCGCCCGGGACAGCGCCTTGGCCACGTCCGCCCGGCGCTCGCCGGCGGCGGCGCGCAGGGTGTCCTCGTCCAAGTGGTGCGGCCGCACCATGTTGACGACGACGCGCCCGACGGGCAGTCCGGCCTCCTCCAGCTCGGCGATCCCGTCGGCGGTCTCCTGGACGGGCATCTCCTCCAGCAGCGTGACCAGGTGGACGGCCGTCTCCGGGGACTTGAGCACCTTCATGACGGCCTGCGCCTGGTTGTGGATCGGCCCGAACCGGGCCAGCCCCGCCACCTCGTCGTTGACGTTCAGGAACCGGGTGATCCGCCCGGTCGGCGGCGCGTCCATGATCACGTGGTCGTAGACGTAGCGCCCGGCCTTGTCCTTGCGCCGGACCGCCTCGCACGCCTTGCCGGTCAGCAGGACGTCCCGCAGACCGGGCGCGATGGTCGTCGCGAAGTCGATGGCGCCGAGCTTCTTGAGGGCGCGGCCGGCGGAGCCGAGCTTGTAGAACATCTGGAGGTAGTCGAGGAGCGCCCGCTCGGCGTCGATGGCGAGGGCGAAGACCTCCCCGCCGCCCGAAGCGACGGCGATCTTCCGCTCCTCGTACGGGAGCGCCTCGGCCCCGAAGAGCTGTGCGATCCCCTGCCTGCCCTCGACCTCGACCAGCAGCGTCCGTCTGCCCTCGCGCGCGAGGGCGAGCGCGAGTGCCGCGGCGACCGTGGTCTTTCCGGTTCCGCCCTTGCCGCTGACCACCTGGAGCCTGCTCACAGCGTCTGAGCCTAACCACTCGCCCCTCGGGCTGCGCATGAGCCCTCTGTCTCACGCGTTACGCTCGCCCCCATGACCAAGAAGTTCGAATACGCGACGGTCCCGCTGCTGGTCCACGCCACCAAGCAGATCCTGGACACCTGGGGCGAGGACGGCTGGGAGCTCGTCCAGGTCGTGCCCGGGCCGAACAACCCCGAGCAGCTCGTGGCCTACCTCAAGCGGGAGAAGGCATGAGCGGCGTCGTCGAGGCGAAGCTGGCCGAGCTCGGCCTGACCCTGCCGGACGTCGTCCCGCCGCTGGCCGCGTACCAGCCGGCCGTGCGGTCGGGCGCGTACGTGTTCACCGCGGGGCAGCTCCCGATGGTCCGCGGCAGCCTGCCGACGACCGGCAAGGTCGGGGCGGAGGTCTCCGCGGAGGAGGCCAAGAAGCTGGCGGCGGTCTGCGCGCTGAACGCCCTGGCGGCGGTGAAGTCCGTGATCGGCGACCTCGACAAGATCGAGCGAGTCGTGAAGGTCGTCGGCTTCGTGGCCTCGGCCCCGGACTTCACGGGCCAGCCGGGCGTGCTGAACGGTGCGAGCGAGCTGCTCGGCGAGGTGCTCGGCGAGAAGGGCGTCCACGCCCGCAGTGCGGTCGGCGTGGCGGTCCTGCCGCTGGACGCCCCGGTCGAGGTCGAGCTCCAGGTCGAGGTTTCCGCTTCCTGACGCGCCGCCGCTTCCTGACGTGGCGCCGCCTCTTGGCGCGCCACACCCCCTCTTGACGCGCCACTCGCGCGCTTCGGCCCTGGCGGGCCCCACCGGCTTCGTGCCGCTGCGCCGGACTCCGTCCGGCGGCCCGCCGGGGCCGTTCCCGTACCGCCGGGCTCGTTCCCGTACCGCCTCTTCCGGCCCGTCCTGCGTTCGGGTACCGGGTCCGGGCGACCCGGCCCGCCGCCCCGGTGGCTCTCGAACATCGGGCCGGATACCCGTAGCATCCCGTCATGCCGAATGGTCAGTACGGTCAGCAGCAGCCCCCCGCCGGAGGCCAGTGGTACCCGCCGGAATGGCCCGACCGCATCCGCGCGCTCATGGACGGTTCCCTCGTCCCGGTGGAGCCCCGCCGCGCCGCCACCGTCATGCTGCTCCGCGACACCCCCGCCGGACCCGTCGTGCACATGCTGCGCCGCAAGGCCTCCATGGCCTTCGCGGGCGGCGCGTACGCCTACCCCGGCGGCGGGGTCGACCCCCGCGACGAGGACCACCTCGTCGGCTGGGCCGGCCCGAGCCAGGACGACTGGGCAGCCCGCCTCGACACCGACCCCCGCACCGCCCAGGCGATCGTCTGCGGCGCCGTCCGCGAGACCTTCGAGGAGGCCGGCGTCCTGCTCGCCGGCGAGTCCCCCGACACCGTCGTCGGCGACACCACCGGCGACGACTGGGAGGCCGACCGCGCGGCCCTCGTCGCCCGCGAGCTCAGCTTCGCCGAGTTCCTCGACCGCCGCGGCCTGCTGCTGCGCTCCGACCTGCTCGGCGCCTGGGCCCGCTGGATCACCCCGGAGTTCGAGCCCCGCCGCTACGACACCTGGTTCTTCGTCGCTGCCCTCCCGGAGGGCCAGCGCACCCGCAACGCCTCCACCGAGGCCGACCGGACCGTCTGGATCCGCCCCGCGGACGCCGCGGCCGGCTACGCCAAGGGCGAGCTGCTGATGATGCCGCCCACCATCTCCACGCTGCGCTCGCTGGAGCCGTACGGGAGCGCCGCCGGCGCCCTCGCCGCGGCCGCCGGCCAGGACCTGACCCCCGTACTGGCCCAGGCCACGCTGGAGAACGGCGAGCTGGTGCTCAGCTGGCCCGGCCACGACGAGTTCACCAAGCACGTCCGCCCCGGAGGCACCCCGTGACGAATGCGGCCGCTCTGCCCGGACAGCCCAGAGGAATCGTTACCTCAGGGCCCGCCACCGCCCGCGCGGTCAACATCCTGGCCCCCAACGCCTCCGCGATGACCCTGGACGGCACCAATACCTGGCTCGTCTCGGAGCCCGGTTCCGCGGAAGCCGTCGTCATCGATCCCGGCCCCCTGGACGAGGCCCACCTGCGCGCCGTCGTGGAGCGGGCCGAACAGGCCGGCAAGCGGATCGCGCTGACCCTCCTCACCCACGGCCACCCCGACCACGCCGAGGGCGCGGGCCGGTTCGCCGAGCTCACCCGTACCAAGGTCCGCGCGCTGGACCCCGCCCTGCGCCTCGGCGACGAGGGGCTCGGCGCCGGGGACGTGATCCGGACCGGCGGCCTGGAGCTGCGCGTGGTCCCGACCCCCGGCCACACCGCCGACTCGCTCTGCTTCCACCTGCCCGCCGACCGCGCCGTGCTGACCGGCGACACGATCCTCGGCCGCGGCACCACCGTCGTGGCCCACCCCGACGGGCGGCTCGGCGACTACCTGGACTCGCTGCGCCGCCTGCGCTCGCTGACGGTCGACGACGGCGTGCACACGGTGCTCCCGGGCCACGGGCCGGTCCTGGACGACGCGCAGGGCGCGGTGGAGTACTACCTGGCCCACCGGGCGCACCGGCTCGCCCAGGTCGAGACCGCCGTGGAGGACGGGTACACGACCCCCGGGGCGGTCGTCGCCCACGTCTACGCGGACGTGGACCGCTCGCTGTGGCCGGCCGCGGAATGGTCCGTACGGGCGCAGCTGGAGTACCTTCAAGATCACGGACTGATCCCTGGGGGCCCCGAATGACCACCCTGTTCCTGCTGCTCGCGCTGATCGCCACGGCCTCGTGGATCACCTCGACGGTCACCCTGCGCATGAAGGCCCTGGAGCGGCGCTCGGAGCGGCTGGAGCGGCGCCTCGGCCTGGTCCTGGACCACTTCGGCATCGAGGAGCCGGAGCCGGCCGGCCTGGACGAGGTACGGGCGCTCGTGCGCGACGGCCGCACGGTCGAGGCCATCCGGGTCTATCGGCGGATCACCGGGGCCGCCCTGCTGGAGGCGAAGCAGGCGGTCGAGGCCCTGACCGAGGTCTGAGCGCTGCCGGAGACGGATACCCGAATACGGCCGAGCCGCCCGGAGACGCCAGAGGGGCCCCGCCCGACCGGGCAGGACCCCTCCACGCACATCCGGACCGCGGTCAGCGGGACCGCTTCGCCAGCCGCTCCACGTCCAGCAGGATCACGGCGCGGGCCTCCAGGCGGAGCCAGCCGCGGCCCGCGAAGTCCGCGAGGGCCTTGTTGACCGTCTCGCGGGAGGCGCCGACCAGCTGGGCCAGCTCTTCCTGCGTCAGGTCGTGCACGACGTGGATGCCTTCCTCGGACTGCACGCCGAAGCGGCGCGACAGGTCCAGGAGGGCGCGGGCGACACGGCCCGGGACGTCGGAGAAGACCAGGTCGGACATCTGGTCGTTGGTCTTGCGCAGGCGCCGTGCCACCGCGCGCAGCAGCGCGGTCGCGACCTCGGGCCGGGCGTTGAGCCAGGGCTGGAGGTCGCCGTGGCCGAGCCCGAGCAGCTTGACCTCGGTCAGGGCGGTGGCGGTGGCGGTACGCGGGCCGGGGTCGAACAGCGACAGCTCGCCGATCAGCTCGCCGGGGCCGAGGACGGCCAGCATGTTCTCGCGGCCGTCGGGGGAGGTGCGGTGCAGCTTCACCTTGCCCTCGGTCACGACATACAGCCGGTCACCGGGGTCGCCCTCGTGGAACAGGGCGTCACCGCGTGCGAGGGTCACCTCGCCCATGGAGGCGCGGAGCTCCGCGGCCTGCTCATCATCGAGCGCCGCGAAGAGCGGGGCGCGCCGCAGAACGTCGTCCACGAGTCTCTCTCCTATGTCGACCAGCTCAGGGGGACCTGGTCCCCCATTTTGCCGGACGGCTCAAACAGTGCGATCAATCACTACCAAGGATGCCGGACGTACGCGTGTGCTGTGCGGTGAGAGGCCAATCAGAGTGGTGTTACCTGAGGTCCAGGCGGGTGTCAGCGCCCGGCCTTAGGCTGGCCGGGTGTCCAATAAGCCGGTGAGAGCACAGGCCAAGGGGTCCGCAGGAGTGACGGGCGGGCCTAATTCAGCTGTGGGCGAACAAGCCCCCGAGAAGACGCCCGGGAAGCCCCGGAAGGCCCTGCCGAGCCCCCAGGGCAAAGGTTCGGCCAAGAAACCGGAATCGCATCTGGCGATGGTGCGCCGGGCCCGCCGCATCAACCGCGAGCTGGCCGAGATCTATCCGTACGCCCACCCCGAGCTCGATTTCCGGAATCCCTTCGAGCTGCTGGTCGCCACGGTCCTCTCCGCGCAGACCACCGACCTGCGCGTGAACCAGACGACCCCGGCCCTGTTCGCCGCCTACCCGACCCCCGAGGACATGGCGGCGGCCGTGCCCGAGGATCTGGAGGAGATCATCCGGCCGACCGGGTTCTTCCGGGCGAAGGCGCGGTCCCTCCTCGGCCTCTCCCAGGCCCTGCGGGACGACTTCGGCGGGGAGGTGCCGGGCCGGATCGAGGACCTGGTGAAGCTGCCGGGAGTCGGCCGGAAGACGGCCAACGTGGTGCTCGGCAATGCGTTCGGAGTCCCGGGGATCACCGTGGACACCCACTTCGGCCGGCTGGTGCGCCGCTGGAAGTGGACCGAGCAGGAGGACCCGGAGAAGGTCGAGGCGGAGATCTGCGCGATCTTCCCGAAGAGCGAGTGGACGATGCTCTCGCACCGCGTCGTCTTCCACGGCCGCCGGATCTGCCACTCCCGCAAGCCCGCCTGCGGCGCCTGCCCGATCGCCCCGCTGTGCCCGGCGTACGGGGAGGGCGAGACGGACCCGGAGAAGGCGAAGAAGCTGCTGAAGTACGAGAAGGGCGGCCAGCCCGGCCAGCGGCTGAGCCCGCCGCCCGACTACCCGGGCCTCCCGGCGCCGCCGCTGGGCGCGGGCAGGGTGGCAGAGGCGGACGTGTCCGCCCCGACCGCCTCCTGAATGCGGAACACGGAGCGGAACCGGGCGCGGAACGGGGAGCGGAACTGAACGGAGCACGGCCGCGGGCCGCCGCACGGCGGCCCGCGGAGGAACCAATCCGGCCCGGGGCTGCGTTGTCCCCGTATCGGGTCGGCGACGGTGTCGGTGACGGCAGGGAGCAGGGGTGCCTATGACGCGCGGAGCGCGGGACGAGAGCGGTGTGGCCCAGGCGGCCCCGCCGCCGCAGCACGGCAAGCCGCAGGCCCCGTACGAGGGCCGGGGTGCCGGCGCTCCGCCTGTGACCACCCAGGGCCTGCCCGGGTGGCTCGATCCCGTCGTCGAGGCCGCGGTGAAGGTGCGGCCGACCCAGCTCAGCCGGTTCCTGCCGCCCGAGGACGGCCGCGGCCGCCAGTCCGCCGTGCTGATCCTCTTCGGCGAGGGCCCCCGCGGCCCCGAGCTGCTGCTCATGGAGCGCGCCGGAACCCTGCGCTCGCACGCCGGCCAGCCCTCGTTCCCCGGTGGCGCACTCGATCCGGAGGACGGCGATCCGCACACCACCGGCCCGCTGCGCGCCGCCCTGCGCGAGGCCGAGGAGGAGACCGGGCTCGACCCGGCAGGCGTCCAGCTCTTCGGCGTGCTGCCGCGCCTGTACATCCCGGTCAGCGAGTTCGTCGTGACACCGGTCCTCGGCTGGTGGCGCGATCCCAGCCCCGTCGGCGCCGTGGACCCGGCCGAGACCGCCCGCGTCTTCACGGTTCCCGTGGCCGATCTCACGGATCCCGATCATCGGGTCATGGCCGTCCACCCGAGCGGCCACCTGGGCCCCGCTTTCACCGTCGAATCGGCTCTGGTCTGGGGTTTTACCGCCGGAGTGATCGACCGGCTGCTGCATTTCGCGGGGTGGGAGCGCCCCTGGGACCGTTCGAGGCAGGTCCCGCTCGACTGGCGCGCATGAGACGGTGACCCTCGTGAACGTGCTGGACATCCTGTTGCTGCTCGCCGCCGTGTGGTTCGCGATCGTCGGCTACCGCCAGGGGTTCGTCGTCGGCATCCTGTCGGTGATCGGCTTCCTCGGCGGTGGTCTCATCGCCGTGTCCCTGCTCCCGCTGGTCTGGGACCGGGTGACCGACAACGGCACCCAGGTGTCCACCACGGTCGTGGTGATCGCCGTCGTCGTGATCATCGTCTGTGCCTCGATCGGGCAGGCCTTCACCACCCATCTGGGCAACCGCCTGCGCCGCCACATCACGTGGTCGCCGGCGCGCGCGCTCGACGCGACCGGCGGAGCCCTGGTCAACGTCGTCGCGATGCTGCTGGTGGCGTGGCTGATCGGCTCGGCCCTCGCCGGGACGTCACTTCCCACCCTGGGCAAGGAAGTCCGCAACTCCAAGGTGCTGCTCGGCGTCTCGCGGGTGCTGCCCGCGCAGGCCAACACCTGGTTCTCGGACTTCAGCTCCACCCTCGCGCGCAGCGGCTTCCCGCAGGTCTTCAGCCCGTTCTCGAACGAGCCGATCACCGAGGTGAAGGCGCCCGACCCGGCGCTCGCCCGCAGCCCCGTCGCCGAGGCGGCCAAGCGCTCGATAGTGAAGGTCGTCGGTACCGCGCCGAGCTGCAGCAAGGTCCTGGAGGGCACCGGATTCGTCTTCGCGCCCGGCAAGGTCATGACCAACGCGCATGTCGTCGGCGGGGTCGGCGAGCCGACCGTGCAGATCGGCGGCGAGGGCAAGCTCTACGACGGCAAGGTCGTGCTCTATGACTGGGAGCGCGACATCGCCGTCCTGGACGTGCCCAAGCTGAAGGCGCCCGCGCTGGAGTTCACCGACAAGGACGCGGCGAGCGGCAGCGACGCGATCGTCGCCGGCTTCCCGGAGAACGGCGCGTACGACGTCCGCGCGGCGCGCGTCCGCGGCCGGATCAACGCCAACGGCCCGGACATCTACCACCGCGGCACCGTCCGCCGTGATGTCTACTCGCTGTACGCGACCGTCCGCCAGGGCAACTCCGGCGGCCCGCTGCTCACGCCCGACGGCAAGGTGTACGGGGTCGTCTTCGCGAAGTCGCTCGACGACCCGAACACCGGGTACGCGCTGACGGCGGACGAGGTCCGCGACGACATCCGGATCGGGAAGGCCTCCGACCGGCGGGTCGACAGCCAGGGCTGCGCCCTCTGATCGGTACGGGTCCGGTGATCCGTCCGGGTCCGGTGATCCGTCCGGGTCCGGTGACCCGTCCGGGTCCGGGTGCGCCCCTACGGGTGCGGGCGGGCCCGGGGTCCGTACGGGACGGGGCGCGGCTCCGGCTACGTCCGTGGATGCCGCAGGCGCGCCGAGACCCAGCGGGCCCGGCGGCGCAGGATGCGTGGAATCCCGAGTCGGGGGTCGTGGCCGTCCCGGCCCGTCCTCCCGTGCGTGCCCGGCGTCGCTGCCGGGCGGCGTTCGCGTGCGGTGTCACCGTAGTCGTGCGTCCAGCCCATACAACGAGCTGTGCCCGGGCCCCAAGGTCGGTAACCCCGTCCGGGGCGGCCAATTGGCCTATGCGCCGGGCAATTGAATGTTCGTAGGACAGTCGCACTGACGGTTGCTCAGTTGGTCAGCCGGCCGGCTGGCAGCCGGTCAGCTGAGACCCCGTCGGGTCAGCGGCGGTCCGGCTCGGGGTCCTTCAGCCAGTTCACCAGCTCGGTCGAGAAGGCCACCGGATCCTCCTCGTGCGGGAAGTGCCCGAGGCCGTCGAACAGCCGCCACCGGTACGGGGCTTCGACGTACTCCCCGGAACCGGCCGCGCTCCGGGTCCGCATCACCGGGTCGAGCGATCCGTGCAGGTGCAGCGTCGGCACGCGCACCGGCCGCTTCATCCGGCGGTTGAACTGCAGCCCGTCCGGCCGCGCCATCGACCGCATCATCCAGCGGTACGGCTCGATCGAGCAGTGCGCGGTGGACGGGATGCACATCGCGCGCCGGTACACGTCGAGGTCCTCGACCGCGGGCGGCAGGGGACCGGACCAGTCCCGGATCAGCTCGGCCACGAGCGCCCCGTCGTCGGCGACGAGCTGCCGCTCCGGGATGAACGGCCGCTGGAAGCCCCAGATGTGCGAACTGGCCCGGGTCTGGCCGAAGTCGGACAGCATCGCCGAGCGCCAGCGCCGCGGGTGCGGCATCGAGGAGACCACGAGCCGGCGCACCAGCTTGGGCCGCATCACGGCGGCGGTCCAGGCGAGGTAGCCGCCGAGGTCGTGTCCCACGAGGGCGGCGTCCGGCTCGCCGAGGGACCGTACGACCCCGGTGATGTCGAGCGCCAGGTTCGCGGGGTCGTAGCCGCGCGGGGTGCGGTCACTGCCGCCCACCCCGCGCAGGTCCATCGCGACCGCCCGGTACCCGGCGTCGGCGAGCGCGGTCAGCTGGTGCCGCCACGTCCACCAGAACTGCGGGAAGCCGTGCAGCAGCAGCACCATCGGCCCGTCGCCCATCTCGGCGACATGGAACCGCGCCCCGTTGGCGGCGACGTCCCGGTGGGTCACCGCTCGCCCGCCGGGCACGTCGATCCTGACCGCCGTGGCGGCGGTGGGCGGAGTGCTGGAGTCCGGTGAGGGCGCTGTCATGAGGACGAGCGTGCCACACCCACGGCCTGGTCACTCACCGACCGCGGATGCGGCTTGACGGTCGCGACGACCGCCGCGGTCTGCTTGACCGAGGCGATGGTCTTCTCCGGCGGCTTGACCTTCTTGAACTTCGATACGGCGATCAGCGCCAGCAGGCCCGCGAGCAGCAGGAACGCCACGCCGACGATGAGGAACGACCAGGCGAGCCCCAGCCCGAGGTTGTGGATCCCGTACGCCGCGGCGAAGCTCAGCACCGGCAGCGAGAACAGGGCGAACACCCCTGCGATCCCGATGGCGCTGCCGCCGACGCCCACGCGCTTGACGTCCTGGCGGATCTCCGCCTTGGCGAGGGCGATCTCGTCGTGCACCAGGGCGGACATCTCGGCGGTGGCCGAGGCGACCAGCTGGCCGAGTGTGCGCTCGGCTCCTTGCGCCCCTTGGTCCACTGCGCTCATCGCTCTCTCCCTCTGTCATCTGCCGTCGTCTGCTGTCGACGCCTTGCGCGGCGGCTGTCCTTCGCCCGTCACGGCGTCAGTTCAGATCATGCCGGACGGTCGCGCTCGGCGCTGGACCCGGTGGCGGCTTCGAGCGCGGCGGACGTGGCCATCTCGGCCTTGCGGCGGTGTTCCGCGGCCTTCGCCTCGTAGATCTTCGCCATCCGCAGGTGGTACTCCGGCTTGTCCTGCTCGTAGATGTCCGGGATGCCGTCGTGGTCCTCGTCGCGCTCCTCGTCCTCGGTGAGGGCCTTGTACTTGCGGTTGCGGAGCTTGAGCATCACGCTCGCGATGACGGCGGCGATGAGGGAGCCGAACAGGACGGCGGCCTTCACCTCGTCGGTGAGGGTCTGGTCGCCGGTGAAGGCGAGTTCGCCGATGAGGAGCGAGACGGTGAAGCCGATGCCGGCGAGCGAGGCCACGGCGAGTACGTCGGGCCAGGCCAAGTCCTCGTTGAGCGAGGCGCGAGTGAAGCGGGCGGCCAGCCAGGTGCCGCCGAAGATGCCCACGGCCTTGCCGACGACCAGGCCGAGGACGACGCCGAGGGTCTCGGGCCGGGTGAAGACCTGGGCGATGGAGTCGTCGGAGAGCGAGACGCCGGCGGAGAACAGCGCGAAGAGCGGGACGGCCAGGCCGGCGGAAATGGGCCGGACGAGGTGTTCGATGTGCTCGCCGGGGGAGGTCTTCTCACCCTCCTTGCGCGAGCAGCGGAGCATCAGGCCCATGGCCACGCCGGCGATGGTGGCGTGGACGCCGCTGTTGTACATCAGGCCCCAGATGACCAGGGCGAGCGGAACGTACACGTACCAGCCGCGGACGCCCTTGCGGAGCAGGAACCAGAAGACGACCAGGCCGAGGACCGCGCCGCCGAGGGCCAGGAAGTCGATCTCGCTGGTGAAGAACACCGCGATGATCATGATGGCGAAGAGGTCGTCGACGACGGCGAGGGTCAGCAGGAAGGCGCGCAGGGCGGACGGCAGCGAGGTGCCGATGACGGCCAGGACGGCGAGGGCGAAGGCGATGTCGGTGGCGGTCGGGACCGCCCAGCCGGCCATCGAACCGCCGCCGGCCGCGTTGACCAGTACGTAGACCAGCGCGGGTACGGCCATGCCGCAGACGGCGGCGATCACCGGGAGGGCGGCCGCCTTGGGGTCGCGCAGATCGCCCGCGACGAGCTCGCGCTTGAGCTCGATGCCGGCGACGAAGAAGAAGATGGCCAGCAGACCGTCGGCCGCCCAGTGCTGGAGCGAGAGGTCCAGGCCGAGTGAGGCGGGGCCGATGTGGAAGTCGCTGACTTCGGTGTAGCTGGCGGAGAGGGCGGGGATGTTCGCCCACAGCAGGGCGGCGATGGCGGCCACGAGCAGGAGCACGCCGCCGACGGTCTCGGCGCGCAGGGCGTCGGCCACGAAGCGCCGCTCGGGCAGGGAGAGCCTGCCGAGGAACTTGCGGCTGTGGCGGTCGGTGGGGCTGGGCGCGGCCACGGGGGGCACCTCCGGGGTGGGTTGGACGGCATGGCGAAGCACGTTGCCGACCAGACTTCCCGGCGCACCCTGTGGACTTACATTCTTTACGCTTCTAATACTTTACAGGGTTGCGCGAGGACGTATCCGGCGATCTTCACTTTATGTGCGAAAGGGGCATCCGGCGCGACGCGCCGGATGCCCCTCGTCACTCAGTCGGTGCAGCTCGTGCGGTCCGAGCGGTTCGTGCCTAGTCCTCGCTGGAGGCGGACGGCAGCTTGCTCTGGATCAGGTCCATGACCGAGGAGTCGGCCAGCGTCGTGACGTCGCCGACCGCGCGGTCCTCGGCGACATCGCGCAGCAGGCGCCGCATGATCTTGCCCGAGCGGGTCTTCGGCAGCTCCTGGACGGGGACGATCCGCTTCGGCTTGGCGATCGGGCCCAGCGTGGCGCCCACGTGGTTGCGCAGCTCGCCGACCAGGGTGTCGGTCTCCGAGGCGCTGCCGCGCAGGATCACGAAGGCCACGATCGCCTGGCCGGTGGTCTCGTCCTTGGCGCCGACCACGGCCGCCTCGGCGACCGACGGGTGCGAGACGAGCGCCGACTCCACCTCGGTGGTCGAGATGTTGTGGCCGGAGACCAGCATCACGTCGTCCACCCGGCCGAGCAGCCAGATGTCGCCGTCGTCGTCCTTCTTGGCGCCGTCGCCCGCGAAGTACTTGCCCTCGAAGCGGGACCAGTACGTGTCGACGAACCGCTGGTCGTCGCCCCAGATGGTGCGCAGCATCGACGGCCACGGCTCGGTGAGGACCAGGTAGCCGCCACCGCCGTTCGGCACCTCGTGGCCCTCGTCGTCCACGACCGTGGCGCCGATCCCGGGCAGCGCGCGCTGCGCCGAGCCCGGCTTGGTCTCGGTCACGCCGGGCAGCGGGGAGATCATCATGGCGCCGGTCTCGGTCTGCCACCAGGTGTCCACGATCGGGCAGCGGTCGCCGCCGATGTGCTTGCGGTACCAGATCCAGGCCTCGGGGTTGATCGGCTCGCCGACCGAGCCCAGCACGCGCAGGCTCGACAGGTCGAACTTCGCGGGGATGTCGTCGCCCCACTTCATGAACGTACGGATCGCCGTGGGCGCGGTGTAGAGGATGGTGACGCCGTACTTCTGCACGACCTCCCAGAACCGGCCCTGGTGCGGGGTGTCCGGCGTGCCCTCGTACATCACCTGGGTGGCGCCGTTGGCGAGCGGCCCGTAGACGATGTACGAGTGCCCGGTCACCCAGCCGATGTCGGCGGTGCACCAGTAGACGTCGCTCTCCGGCTTGAGGTCGAAGACGGCGTGGTGGGTGTACGCGGCCTGCGTGAGGTAGCCGCCGGAGGTGTGCAGGATGCCCTTGGGCTTACCCGTGGTCCCCGAGGTGTACAGGATGAACAGCGGGTGCTCGGCGTCGAAGGCCTGCGGGGTGTGCTCGGCGGACTGGCGTCCGACGATCTCCTCCCACCAGACGTCGCGGCCCTCGGTGAACGCGGTGTCCTGGCCGGTGCGCCGTACGACGAGCACGTGCTCGACCTGCGGGCACTTGGCGACGGCCTCGTCGATGGCGGGCTTGAGGGCGCTGGGCTTGCCGCGGCGGTAGCCGCCGTCGGCGGTGATGACCAGCTTGGCGTCGGCGTCCTGGATGCGGGAGGCGACGGCGTCGGCGGAGAAGCCGCCGAAGACCACCGAGTGCGCGGCGCCGACGCGGGCGCACGCGAGCATCGCGACGACGGCCTCGGGGATCATCGGCAGGTAGACCGCGACCCGGTCGCCGGCCTGGACGCCCAGCTCGGTCAGGGCGTTGGCGGCCTTGGAGACCTCGTCCTTGAGCTCGGCGTAGGTGATCGAGCGGCTGTCGCCGGGCTCGCCCTCGAAGTGGATGGCGACGCGGTCGCCGTTGCCGGCCTCGACGTGCCGGTCCACGCAGTTGTACGCGACGTTCAGCTTGCCGTCCGCGAACCACTTCGCGAAGGGCGGGTTGGTCCAGTCGAGCGTCTCGGTCGGCTCTGTGTCCCAGGTCAGCCGCCGTGCCTGCTCGGCCCAGAAACCCAGCCGGTCCGCGTCGGCCTGTGCGTACGCAGCCCCTGTCACATTGGCGGCGGCGGCCAGGTCGGCGGGAGGAGCGAATCGGCGCTCCTCCTTCAACAGGTTGGCCAGGCTTTCGTTGCTCACGACATCTCCCTTTCCCAGGGTGTCCGTTGTGTCCCCGGGCATAGCTCATCAGTCAGCGGCCCTGGTGACAAGGGGTAGCCGAAAATTGGTTTAGACCTATATCACGGCCGGGCGGATGTGCAGAGTGGCCCCTTCCCGCCGCAGGATGCGGGAAGGGGCCACTCTGTGACACGGATACCGGAGGGTACCGGTTCGTTCGTATCCATGATCCGGATCCGCCGGTCACGGCGATTCGGTCATCATCCGGTCATCTTTCAGGCGTGCTGGCCGACGTGCTGCCCGGTGTGGTGTCCGGCGGGCTCCTCGGCGTGATGTCCGGCCTGGTGACCCACACTGTCGAAGACCCGGCAGTCGAAGAAGTCCTCGCCTTCGGAGAGCAGGTACGCCTGGGCCTCGCCCACGTGGAAGTACATCCCGTGCAGCTCCAGCGTGCCCTCCGCGAGCCGTCGGGCCACCGCTTCGTGCGCGCGCAGGTGCTCCAGCTGCTGCACCACATTGGTCAGGCACAGCTGCTCCACGGCATCCGCCGGGAGCCGGCCCGCGATCCGGGCCCAGGCGTGGTGACGGCTGGCCATCCGCTCCAGGCTGGGCAGCCCGTGCCGCAGCCACCGGCGCAGCGGGGTCATCGGGGCCCCGGGCGTGGAGTTCAGCAGCGCCTGCATGGCCCCGCAGCCCGAGTGCCCGCACACCGTGATGCTGTCCACCTTGAGCACGTCCACCGCGTACTCGATGGCCGCCGCAACCGAGTCGTCCGTGGCCTCGGCGCCCGGCAGGGGGACCAGGTTGCCGACGTTGCGGACCGTGAACAGGTCACCGGGGCCGCTGGCCGTGATCATGCTGGTGACCAGGCGGGAGTCCGCGCAGGTCAGGAAGAGCTGCGAGGGCCGCTGCCCCTCCCGGGCCAGCCGGGCCAGCTCCTCACGGACGTGCGGCGCCGTGTCCCGCTGGAAGGCGCTGATCCCGCTGGCCAGTTGGCCGGCGCCGCGGCGGCGCGGGGCCGGGGTCGGGGCCGCCGCCTCCACGGCCTCCAGCGCGTCGGGAGCCGCGGCCGCGCCGGGGATCGTACGCTCGGCCGCCGGCCGGTGGTCGCAGTGGTTCATCCACGGGGTCCACGGGCGGCAGCACTGGTGCCCGCCGCGATGCCCGCCGCGGTGGGAGCGCTGCTCGACGCGGTCGGCCCGGTGTGCCTGGTGTCCCTGGTGTGCTTGGTGTGCCAGATGGGGCCGGTTGGCACGGTCCGCTCCGGTCATCCGGGCGGTGGAGCGGCCGGTGACCTCCAGCGAGCCCCCGTGCACCAGGTGGGCGTGCTGCCAGTCCTGGAGGGTCTCGTAGGCCGCGTGGTCCATGAACGAGCCGTCCAGCTCCACCACTACGCGCCCGCCGGGCGGGATCTGGTTCAGCACCCGGCTCAGCCGCGGCACCGCGAGGAAGGTCAACTGCCCGCGCGCCCACACCCGGTGGACCCCGTCCAGCACCTCCACCGTGATCCGGGTCCGGGCCAGCCGGTGCAGGGCGATCGCGACGGCCACCGCGATGCCGATGGCGACCCCCTCCAGTACCCCGCCGAGCACCACGGCCGCGATCGTCGTCACGTACACCGCGATCTCGCGGTGCCGGGTGACCGTGCGCAGATGCGTGGCGCTGACCATTTGCACGCCCAGCGCCATCACCAGGGCGGCCAGCGCGGCGAGCGGGATCAGGTCGAGGACCGGGACGAGGAGGGCGGCCGCGAGCAGGATCCAGAGCCCGTGCAGCATGACCGACCGGCGGCTGACGGCCCCGGACCTGACGTTGGCCACGCTCCGGACGGCCCCGCCCGCGACGGGCAGCCCGCCCAGCAGACCGGAGAGGACGTTCGCAGCGCCCTGTCCGCGCAGTTCCCGGTCGAGGTCGGCGCGCGGCGGGCGGTTGCCCGTACGCCGCTGCGAGGCGATCAGCTTGTCGGTGGCGACCGCGGACAGCAGGGATTCCACACTGCCGACCAGGGTGACCGTCAGGACCGCCGCGAGGATGCCGAGGACGGGACCCTCGGGCAGCTCGGGCAGGGCGTGGCTGCGCCAGGACGGCAGGTCCACCCGGGGCACGGCCAGCCCGGTCACCGCGGCGAACGCCGTGGCCGTGGCCACCGCG
The DNA here is from genome assembly GCF_000717915.1 of Streptomyces sp. NRRL S-244. GTDB lineage: Bacteria > Actinomycetota > Actinomycetes > Streptomycetales > Streptomycetaceae > Streptomyces. The sequence goes on along the minus strand of NZ_JOCX01000001.1, from coordinate 50,710 downwards.
GCCAGCGCGGCCGGCACCTTGCGCAGCGCGAGCCCGATCCGCCCGGGCAGCCGCGGCCAGCCGAGCAGGACGACCAGGGTCAGGGCGCTGACGCCGAGCGCGGCCGGGTGCAGCTGCGCCAGCTGACCCGGAAGCCCCAGGACGTTGGCGAGGGCGGAGCTCTGCGGGGTGCCGCCGAGGACGATGTGCAGCTGGGCCAGCGCGATCGTGACGCCGACGCCCGCGAGCATGCCGTGGACGATGGCCGGGCTGACCATGAGCGCTGAGCGGGCGGTGCGCAGCGCGGCGAGCCCGAGCTGGCAGCAGCCGGCGAGCACGGTGATGGCGCAGGTCGTGCGCCATCCGTAGTGCTGGATCAACTCGGCGGTGACGACCGTGAGTCCGGTCGCGGGTCCGCTCACCAGGAGGGGGGTGCCGCCCAGGCGCCCGGCCACGATCCCGCCGACGGCCGCGGCCACCAGGCCCGCCTGGAGCGGGGCGCCGGTGGCGAGCGCGATGCCGAGGGAGAGCGGCAGGGCGATCAGGAAGACGGTCAGAGAGGCGGAGAGGTCGGCATGGAAATCGGCGCGGTGCCCCTTGTGTGGCGCGTCGTGGGCCGTGGGGGAGGTGGCTGTCATAGGTCCCGTCTCCTCTGCGGAGGGATGAAGCGGCGGGAGTCTCAACACTCAGTAAATGAAAGGTAATGGAGAGTAAAGGATCGCGATAGGGAATGGGGGCAAATGGTCTAGAAATTAGCGTCCAGGGGTGATTAAGCATTTTGTACGGCTTGTCACATCATCTTCACGGCGGACCGCATGGGACGTTGCGGCGCGGAAGACCCGCGATGGAACTGCGAGGAGAGGTGGACGGATGATCGCCGCCACGAAGAAGATCGCCGGCGGCCTGGTCGCCACGGCGCTGGTGCTGGGCGTCGCCGGGTGCAGCACCTCGGGACCCGCCAAGCCGTCCCCCGGGAGCCCGAACGGCAAGAAGGGCGCGGCGGCCCCGGAGGCCGCGCCCGGGAGCGTCAATCGGCTCATCGGCGACGGCTCGACGGCGTACACGGGTGCGCAGCCGAACGTGCGGAAGCCGGAGAAGCTGAAGCCCGGCGAGAAGCCGCCGCAGTTCGTGGTGTTCTCGTGGGACGGGGCCGGCGAGGACAGCCAGAAGCTCTTCTCGCACTTCCGCGAGGTCGGCAAGAGGTACAACGCCCGGATGACGTACTTCCTCAGCGGCGTGTACATGCTCCCGGAGGAGAAACGTTCCCTCTATACGGCCCCGCAGCACGAGTCCGGCCGCTCCGACATCGGCTTCGGCGATCTCCAGGGCATCAAGGACACGGCCGCGCAGGTCCGCGGGGCCTGGCTCGAGGGCAACGAGATCGGCACCCACTTCAACGGCCACTTCTGCGGCCCCGACGGCGGCGTCGGCACCTGGTCCGTCCCGGAGTGGAAGAGCGAGATCAACCAGGCCAAGTCGTTCGTCAAGAGCTGGAAGACCAACACGCCGGACCTCAAGGGCATGGAGCCGCTCCCGTTCGACTACGACAAGGAGCTCATCGGCGCCCGCACCCCCTGCCTCGAGGGCCAGAAGAACTTCATGCTGGCGGCCAAGGACATGGGCTTCCGCTACGACTCCAGCGGCATCAGCAAGCAGATCTGGCCGAAGAAGACGGACGGGCTCTGGGACGTCCCGCTCCAGCTGGTGCCCATGCCGGGCCGTGCCTTCGACACGCTGAGCATGGACTACAACTACCTGGTCAACCAGTCCGGTACGACCACGCAGGGCGACCCCTCGCAGCACGCGTACTGGGGCGAGCAGATGCGCGAGGGCCTCCAGCAGGCCTTCGACCGGGTCTACTCGGGCAACCGCGCGCCGCTGATCATCGGCAACCACTTCGAGTCCTGGAACGGCGGCACGTACATGAAGGCCGTCGAGGACTCCATCGAGTCGATGTGCACGCAGAAGGAGGTCCGCTGCGTGCCGTTCCGCGAGCTGGTCGACTGGCTGGACGCCCAGGACCCGAAGACCCTGGAGTGGATGCGCGGCCTCGACGTCGGCGAGGCGCCCAAGGAGGGCTGGACGAAGTTCCTGACGGCGGGGCCGCCGGCCAAGCCGGCCGCCCCCGCGGTCAAGCCGGCTGAGGAGCCGGCCGAAGAGGGTTCGAGCGAGGACTGACGAGGTCGGGGGCGGCCGGCCCGTCGAGGTCCTGGTCCGCCGGTCCGTCGAGGTCTCGGCCCGCCGGCCCGCCGTCGACGCTCTCCCGCAGGACGAAATCGGGGTCGACCTGGGCAGCCAGGTCGGCCCCGGTCTTGGCGTTCCCCCAGCTCTCCGCGTTCCGCAGGTGGAAGTGGACCATCTGGGCGGTGTACCGGTCCCAGTCGCGGTCGGCGTACGAGTCGTCGGCCGCGTCCTGGAGGGCCTGGAGGGCGAGCCGGTTGCTCGCTTCGAGCAGCTCGAACGCCGCCGGGCGGCCCTTCTCCATCGCCCGTACCCAGTCGGAGTGCCCGACGGTGACGAGCAGGTCCTCCCCGACCTCGTCCTGGAGGAACTCGATGTCGTCCGTGCCCTGCACCTTGTTGCCGACGACCTTGAGCGCGACCCCGAAGTCCCGCGCGTACTCCTTGTACTGGCGGTAGACGGAGACGCCCTTGCGGGTCGGCTCCGCGACCAGGAAGGTCATGTCGAAGCGGGTGAACATGCCCGAGGCGAAGGAGTCGGAGCCCGCGGTCATGTCGACGACGACGTACTCGTCCGGACCGTCGACCAGGTGGTTGAGGCAGAGCTCCACCGCGCCGACCTTGGAGTGGTAGCAGGCGACCCCGAGGTCCGACTCGGTGAACGGGCCGGTGGCCATCAGCCGCACGGGCTCCCCGTCGAACACCAGCGTGCGCGCGCAGGCCTCGTACACCGGGTTGTCCTCGGAGACGCGCAGCAGGCGTGATCCGGCGCCGGGCGGGGTGGTCTTGATCATCGTGTCGGCGGAGGCGATGCGCGGGTTGGAGCCCCGCAGGTACTCCTTGATCAGGGGCAGGTGCGCGCCCAGGGCGGGCAGCGCTGCGGCCTCGTCCTCGCCGAGTCCGAGCGCGGCGCCCAAGTGCTGGTTGATGTCGGCGTCCACCGCGACGACAGGGGCTTCATTGGCTGCGAGGTGGCGGATGAAGAGGGAGGACAGGGTCGTCTTGCCGCTGCCGCCCTTTCCCACGAAAGCGATCTTCATGTTCACCAAGAGTAGTGCTCCAGTCGCTTTGCGTGGTGCCGCTAAGTGAAGAAGACCACTCCAAGGAGGGGTCGGTGCCATGGAGGTGCAGTGCGTAGGCTCCTTACTTATGAGTAGCGCATCTGACCCGCTGGCCGCCCTGGGTTCGCTCCCGGGCGTCGCCGGATCCGTGGATTCCGTACGCAAGGCCGTGGACCGGGTCTACGGGCACCGGGTCATGCGCCGGCGCAGTGGGGAGATCACCTCGGAGGCTGCGCTGCGCGGGGCGCGCGGCAGCGCGGCGCTGTCCGGGGCGGACTGGGCGCTGGAGGAGGTGCGCCGCCGCACCGACTTCGGGGCGGAGGCGGAGGCGCGCACGGTGGGCGCGGCGCTGCGCCTGACGGCGGAGGCCGGGCAACTGCTGAGCATCTGGCGCCAGTCACCGCTGCGGGTGCTGGCGCGCCTGCACCTGGTGGCGTCGGGGTCGACGGCCGACGGTGACGTGGTGGGCCGGCCGCGGCTGGCGGGCGAGCCCGTGGACGAACCCTTCGTCACCCTGCCGCTGCCGAGCGCGGACGAGGTGGCGGGACGGCTGGACGGCCTGTCCCGGCTGATCATCGCGGGCGGCTCGGCCCCGGCGCTGATCACGTCGGCGGTGGTGCACGGCGAGCTGCTGGCGCTGCGCCCGTTCGGCTCGTACAACGGGCTGGTCGCGCGGGCGGCGGAGCGGATCGTACTGATCAACAGCGGTCTGGACCCGAAGGCGATCTGCCCGGCGGAAGTCGGCCATGCGGAGCAGGGCCGGGACGCGTACCTGGCGGCCTTCGAGGGCTACGTCTCGGGGACGGCGGAGGGAATGGCGGCGTGGATCGCGCACTGCGGCCGCGCGATCGAGCTGGGCGTCCGCGAGTCGACGGCGGTCTGCGAGGCGTTGCAGCGGGGAGCGGCGTAACCGGTCCCCGCACAGGGTTGCGGCGACACCGTCTAGCTTTGGTGTCGCCGCTGGCATTTACGCCCAGTTACCAAGCGTCCTCGATGGTTGCCCATCAGGCCGGGAGCTTTGCCCGTTACCTGGTGCGGCTGGCCCGTAATCGACGGGTCGACGTCGCGTGGGTGCTCGGCGTTCATGCTTCGGTCCGTGGGCCTTACTGCGTTTTAAAGATGATCCTCTCGGATGTTCTTTGGTCTCGCGGGCCGTTGACTCCTTTGTACTCCGCTTCGCTGACAAGCGGAACCCCTACCTACTTTTTTTACTTTCCAGGACACCGTGGGGCGAACTGGACAGCCGTCGTCGCCGCAGCTCAGAGCGCGTTCCCGCCCGGGCGCCCGCTGACCTCCCAAGCCCCGCTGGGGTATCCCGTCGGGGTGTGAGGCGCGGGCGCCGTACGGCGGGTCAGGCGGACGCGGCCGCGGCCAGTGCGCTGGCCCGCCGCCGGCTGGCGTACCAGACCAGCCCCGCGGTGGCGGCAGCCGCCCCCACCGCCGCCGCGGCCACCAACGCCGGCCGCGCCGGCATGGACAGCCCCGGCAGCCGCTGCTTCAGCCGCACCGGCCGGTTGAACACCAGCACCGGCCACTCCCGCGCCACGGCCTCGCGCCGCAACGCCCGGTCGGGGTTGACGGCGTGCGGGTGCCCGACCGCCTCCAGCATCGGGATGTCCGTCACCGAGTCGCTGTACGCGTAGCACCGCGCGAGGTCGTACCCCTCGGACTCCGCGAGCTCCCGCACCGCCTCGGCTTTGGTCGGCCCGTACGCGTAGTACCCGATCTCGCCCGTGAAGCAGCCGTCCTCGCCGATGACCATGCGCGTCGCGACGACCCGGTCCGCGCCGAGCATCTCGCCGATCGGCTCGACGACTTCGGCGCCGGACGTCGACACGATCACCACGTCGCGGCCGGCCGTGTGGTGGGCCTCGATCAGGGAGGCGGCCTCGTCGTAGATCAGCGGGTCGATCAGGTCGTGCAGGGTCTCGGCGACGATCTCCCGCACCTGCTGGACGTTCCACCCCTTGCAGAGGGAGGACAGGTACTCACGCATCCGCTCCATCTGATCGTGGTCGGCGCCGCCGACCAGGTAGATGAACTGGGTGTAGGCGGTACGCAGCACGGCGCGGCGGTTGATGAGGCCGCCCTGGTAGAAGGACTTGCTGAACGTCAGAGTGCTTGACTTCGCAATGACCGTCTTGTCCAGGTCGAAGAAGGCTGCGGTGCGGGGCGACGAGTGCGGCAAGGGCTGGATTTCCACGCCCCGAGCATATGCGCCCACCATTCGGCGTAAGGTGTGGCGCGTGGGTTTGCCTGAGAAGGCTCTCGGGTACACCATGGAAGTCACGGATCGTTCGCGACCGTGCTAACCCGGTCTGGCTCCTCCCCCCCCGAGTCGGACCGTGGGGACGACCCCCGCTCTCCCCCCCGGCGGGGGTCGTCGCATGTCCGGACGCGGTTTGCGTCCCTGCCTTCGGCCCCAAGTGACCATTCCTGCAGCCCTCCTTCCTCGGTGGGCCCTGCGTGGCGAAGGCCCTCACTTCTCCCAACTCGTGACGGAGCGTAGTGGTTCCAGCGCGCTCTGGAACTCACCTGTGGGGGTGATGGAGTTATTCACAGGGCTCCTGTTGTCCACAGTTTTCGAGCAAGATCCACGTCTTTTTCCGGATGGCCCCACGGTGATTCCAGCCGCGAAGTCCGCGGTGCTGGGATTTGCAGTGAGAAGGGGGCGGAGATCGTGGCTGGATCGAAGTCGTGTGAAGTGCCGGAGCGCGTGGAAGCAGGCGGAATCAGGCCATTGGGCGCTCCGGGCGGGGCTGTGCCCGGTGGCGGGCGGCCGCTGATCATCACCGAGGACCCGCTGCTGCTCGACGATCTGCTGCGGTTGTGCGCGGCCGCGGGCGCCGAGCCGCATGTGCACCATGCGGTGCCCGAGCAAAGCGGAGGCGGTGGCGGCGGAAGCGGCGGGAGGGGCGAGAGCGGTTCCGGAGCCGCCCTGGAGGCGGGCGGGAGCGTCGGATGGGAGTCCGCGCCGCTCGTGCTCGTCGGGGACGATGCCGCCCGCCGGGTGCGTGGCGCTCCGCGCCGGGGCGGGGTGCTGCTCGTCGGCCGGGATCTGGACGACCCCCTCGTCTGGCAGCGGGCGGTGGAGATCGGCGCCGAGGAGGTGCTCCGGCTCCCCGACGCCGAGAGCCGGCTCGTCGACCGCATCGCCGATGTGGTGGAAGGAGCCGGGAAACCCGCCCTCGCCGTCGGGGTGATCGGCGGCAGCGGCGGGGCCGGAGCCTCCACCCTCGCGTGCGCACTCGCCCTCCGGGCCGCCCGCGCCGGGGAGCGGACCATCCTCATCGACGGGGACCCGCTCGGCGGCGGCATGGACGTACTGCTCGGCGGCGAGAGCGCCGAGGGGCTCCGCTGGCCGGACTTCGCGGGCTCGCGGGGCCGGGTGGGCGCCGGCGCCCTGGAGGAGTCCCTGCCGGAGCTGCACGCGCTGCGGGTGCTCAGCTGGGACCGCGGGGACCGGGTGGTGGTGCCGCCCGCGGCGATGCGCTCGGTGCTGGCCGCCGCGCGCCGCCGGGGCGGGGTGGTGGTGGTCGACCTGCCCCGGCGGGTGGACGAAGCCGTGGCCGAGGCACTGGCGCAGCTGGACCTGGTGCTGATGGTGGTGCCGGGCGAGTTGCGGGCGGTGGCCGCCGCGGGCCGGGTCGCGGCCGGAGTGCGGATGGTGGCCCGGGACGTCCGCGTGGTCGTACGGGGCCGCTGTCCGGGCGGGCTCGACGCCGAGGCGGTGGCCGGGCTGCTGGGGGTGCCGCTCGCAGGGGAGGTTCCGGTCGAAGTGGGGCTCCCGGGGCGGGTCGCCGAGGGGGAACCGCCGGGCGGGCAGGGGCGGGGCGCGCTGGCCCGGTTCTGCGACGGCTTCTGGCGGCGGGCGCTCGGCCCCGCCCAGGGGGTGACGGCATGAGCGCGGTACTCCTCGACGCGGTGCGGCAGCGGCTCGCCGAGAGCGGGGCGGAGCCGACCCCGGCCCGGGTGGCGGCGGCCCTGCGGGCGCAGGGCCGACTGCTCGGGGACGCGGAAGTACTCGGCGTGGCCGCCGAGTTGCGGTCCGAACTGGTCGGCGCCGGCCCGCTGGAAGCGCTGCTCGCCGACCCGGAGGTCACCGATGTCCTGGTGGCCGCCCCGGACCGGGTGTGGGTGGACCGCGGCGGCGGGCTGGAGCTGACCGGGGTGACCTTCGCCGACGCCGAGGCCGTGCGCAGGCTCGCCCAGCGGCTGGCCGCCGTCGCGGGCCGGCGCCTGGACGACGCCCGGCCCTGGGCGGATGCCCGGATGCCCGACGGCACCCGGCTGCATGCCGTGCTGCCGCCGGTGGCGGTCGGCTCGGCCTGCCTGTCGCTGCGGGTGGTGCGGCCGAGGGCGTTCACGCTCGACGAGCTGGTCGAGGCGGGCACGCTGCCGCCCGGCGGGCAGCGGCTGCTGCGGGACATGGTCGAGGCCCGGCTGTCGTTCCTCGTCTCCGGCGGCACCGGCACCGGCAAGACCACGCTGCTCAGCGCCCTGCTGGGGCTGGTCGGCCCCGGCGAGCGGATCGTCCTGGCCGAGGATTCGGCCGAGCTGCGCCCCGACCATCCGCACGTGGTGCGGCTGGAGACCCGGCCGGCCAACCAGGAGGGCGCGGGCCTGGTCACCCTGGCGGATCTGGTCCGCCAAGCGCTGCGGATGCGCCCGGACCGGCTGGTCGTCGGCGAGGTCCGGGGCGCGGAAGTGGCCGATCTCCTGGCGGCTTTGAACACGGGTCACGAAGGCGGCTGCGGCACGGTCCATGCGAATGCCGCCGCGCACGTGCCGGCCCGGCTGGAGGCGCTCGGGACCTCCGCGGGGCTCGACCGGGCCGCCCTGCACAGCCAGTTGGCGGCCGCGCTGACCCTGGTGGTCCATCTGGTGCGGGACCGGGCCGGGCGGCGCCGGGTGGCCGAGGTGCACGTGCTGGAGCGGGACGCCGCCGGGCTGGTGGTCACCGTACCGGCGCTGCGCTGGTCCGCCCGGGGCTTCGCCCGGGAGCGGGGCTGGGAGCGGCTGCGTCCGCTGCTGCGGGGTGCGCGGTGAACGGGGCGGCCGCGGTGCCGCTGCCTTTGTTCGCCGGGGTGCTCTGCGCGGGGACGGCCGCCTGGGCGCTGGCCGGGGGAGACCGGGTGTCCCGGCGGGCCCGGGTGGTGCTGGCCGGGGGCGGGCCCGTGGTGCCCCGCGGTCCGGTGCGCCGGGAGCGGCTGCTGATCGCGGTGCGGGTACGGGCCGCGCGGTGGCGGGAGTGGTCCTGCCTCGGGATCGGGCTCGTGGTCGCGCTGCTGGGCGGGTCGGTGATCCCGCTGGTGGCGGGCGCGGCGGCGGTGCCGCTGGTGCGGCGGTGGCTGCGGGGCCGGCAGCGGGAGCGGGAGCGGGGTGCCCGGGCCGCCGGGGTGATCGCGCTGTGCGGAGCGGCGGTGGGCGAGCTGCGGGCGGGGGCCCAGCCCGGACAGGCGCTGACGGCGGCGCTGCGGCGGTCGGCCGCGGGGCCGGGCGGTCCGGGCCCGGCGGAGGCGGCGGTGCTGGCCGCCGCGGCCTTCGGCGGGGACGTCCCCGCGGCGTTGCGGCAGGCGTCGCGGGAGCCTGGGGCGGAAGGGCTGGCCGGGATGGCCGCCTGTTGGTCGATCTCGGTGGACGGGGGCGCGGGGCTCGCGGCCGGACTGGACCGGCTGGAGGGGGCGTTGCGGGCCGAGCGGGACCGGCAGGAGTCCCTGCGGGCCCAGTTGGCGGGTGCCAGGTCGACCACGGGGGTGCTGGCCCTGCTGCCACTGGTCGGCCTGTTGATCGGCACCGGGCTCGGAGCGGATCCGCTCCGCGTGCTGCTGCACACCCCGGTCGGGTGGGGCTGTCTGCTGGCGGGCGGGGTGCTGGAGGCGCTGGGGCTGCTGTGGTGTCGGCGGATCGTACGGGCGGGGGAGCGGTGATGGGCGGCTTCGTGATCCACAGGCTGGGGATGGCGTTGTGCCTCGCGGTGGCGGTGCTGTGCACGGCTTCGGCGGTGGCGGCCCGGGTCCGGGCGCGGGCGGCCCGGCGCAGGATCGCCGCGCTGCTGTCGGCGGAACCGGAGCATCGGGCGCCGGTGTTCGGGCCCGGGATACGGGCGGCCGTGACGGTGTGGGCGGGCCCGGCGGGGGCGCTGCTGGCGGCCTGGGTGCTGGTCGGCGGGGTGCTGGGAGTGTTGGCCGGCTGCGGGGCGGCGATCGGGGTGTGGCGCTGGCAGCGGCGGGCGCGGCCGCCCGCCGGGGTGGATCCGCGGGATGCGGAGCGTCAGCTCCCCTTCGCGGCCGATCTGTTGGCCGCGTGCCTCGCGACCGGTGCCGCGCCGGTGGAGGCCGCCGAGGTGGTGGGCGAGTCACTGGGCGGTCCGGTCGGCGAGCGGCTGGCGCTGGCCGGGGCGGAGCTGCGGCTCGGCGGCGAACCGGGCTCCGCGTGGGGGAGGTTGGCGGAGATACCGGGAGCCCGGGTGCTCGCGGAATGCCTGGAGCGGGCGGCCCGTACGGGAGCCCCGGCCGCGGAGCCGGTCTCCCGCCTGGCGACGGCCCTGCGCGAGGACCGCGCCCGGCGGGCCGGAGCCCGGGCGCAGCGGGCGGCGGTGCTCGTCACCGCTCCGGTGGGGCTGTGTTTCCTCCCCGCGTTCCTCGCGGTCGGAGTGGCCCCGGTGGTGATCGGAATGGCCTCCGGTCTTCTCTCGGCCGCCTGAAGTCACAACAGAAACTCCGGAAGCTCGGCTCTCAGGTCGGCCCTCAACTCGGCGCCTGGAAACGCCAATCGGATCATCAGTGGATCACGTCAAGAACCCGAATCAACAGGAGGTTGTCATGAGGATCATCAGGTTTCGTCTGCGGTCGGCGATGAGCGGTCGTGCGAACGACGCGGGCATGTCCACTTCGGAATACGCCATGGGCACGATCGCGGCGTGTGCATTCGCGGCCGTTCTGTACAAGGTGGTGACGAGTGAAGTGGTCTCCACGGCGCTTCAGTCGACCATCGGGAAGGCACTCGATGTGCCGTTCTGAGGAAAAGCGCGGGGGACCGGGCGACCGGGGATATGTGACGGCGGAGGCCGCCCTGGTGATTCCCGCGCTGGTGCTCTTCGCGGCGCTGCTGGTGTGGGCGCTGATGGCGGCGGCCGCGCAGATCCGGTGTGTGGACGCGGCCCGGGCCGGCGCCCGGGCGGCGGCCCGCTCGGAGCCGGCGGGCGTGGCGCAGGCGGCGGCCCGGGCGGCCGCCCCGGCGGGGGCGGAGGTGGTGCTGGAGTCTGATGGGGGCCTGTGGAGGGTCGGGGTGTCGGCCCCGGCGCCGGGCCCGGGCGGGCTGCCGGTACGGCTCGGGGCACAGGCGGTGGCCCTGGCCGAGGACAGCGTGGGGCCGCCGCCATGAGCCGGGACCGGGGCCGGGACCGGGGCCGGGGCCGGGGCCGGGGCCGGGGCCGGGATCTGGGCCGGGACCGGGCCCGGGATCGGGATCTGGACCGGGCCCGGGATCGGGGGTCGGCGACGGTGTGGGCCGCACTGGTGGCGACGGTGCTGGGGGCGGTGTTCGGCGGGGTGCTGCTGCTCGGCCAGGCCGTCGTGGCCCGGCACCGCGCGGCGGCGGCGGCCGACCTGGCGGCCCTGGCGGCGGCTGCGACCTGGACCCACGGCCCCGTGGCCGCCTGCGCCGCGGCCCGCCGCGTCGCGGGGGCCCAGAGCGCGGCGGTGACCGCCTGCACCGTCCACGGCGAGGTCGCCGAGGTGTCGGCCCGTCCCACGACGGGCCCCTTCGCCCCGACGATCGGCGCCCGAGCGGGCCCGCCCGTGCCGACCCGACTGGCCCCTGACCGAACGGGGGTTCTCGTACGAGGGCCCTCAGGCGGGCGGGGCCTCGGACAGGAGGCGGGTGAGGAGGCGGATCGCGCCGCGCTTGTGGAGGGGGTCGTTGCCGTTGCCGCACTTGGGGGACTGGATGCAGGACGGGCAGCCGGCCTCGCATTCGCAGGCGGCGATCGCGTCGCGGGTCGCCGTCAGCCAGGCGCGGGCCGTGTGGAAGGCCCGCTCCGCGAACCCGGCGCCGCCGGGGTGGCCGTCGTAGACGAACACGGTCGGGAGGAGGGTGTCGGGATGCAGCGGGACGGAGACCCCGCCGATGTCCCAGCGGTCGCAGGTGGCGAACAGCGGGAGCAGGCCGATGGAGGCGTGCTCGGCGGCGTGCAGGGCGCCGCCGAGGATCTCCGGGTTGATCCGGGCCTCGTCGAGCTGGTCCTCGGTCACGGTCCACCACACGGCCCTGGTGCGCAGGGTGCGCGGCGGCAGGTCCAGCTTGGCCTCGCCGAGCACCTCGCCGGTGATCAGTTTGCGGCGCAGGTACGAGACGACCTGGTTGGTCACCTCCACCGAGCCGAAGCAGAGCCGGGCCGGGCCCCACGGGATCTCGGTCTCGGTCTCCAGGACGGAGATGGAGGTGGTGTCGCGTGCGGTGGTCGAGAACGGCGGATTGGACTCCTCGACCAGCGCCACCGAATCCTCCAGGTCCAGCTGCTTCACCAGATAGGTGCGGCCCTGGTGGAGGTGGACGGCCCCTTCGTGGACGGCGGTGTGGGCCGCCGACTCGTCGACGGTGCCCAGCAGGCGCCCGGTGGCCGCCTCGACGATCTGCACCGGGCGGCCGCCCCCGCCGCGGATGTCGGTCAGGTCCGAGGCCCGCTCCCGGCGGGTCCAGTGCCAGGCCGTCGCCCGGCGGCGCAGCAGCTTGGTGGCCTCCAGCTGCGGGATCAGTTCAGCGGCCGCCGGGCCGAACAGGGCGAGGTCCGGCTCCGTCAGCGGGAGCTCGGCTGCGGCCGCGCACAGGTGCGGGGCCAGGACGTACGGGTTGTCCGGATCCAGGACCGTGGCCTCCACCGGTTGGCGGAACAGGGCCTCCGGATGGTGGACCAGGTAGGTGTCGAGCGGGTCGTCCCGGGCGATCAGCACCGCCAGGGCGCCCTGCCCCGAGCGCCCGGCCCGGCCCGCCTGCTGCCACAGGGAGGCCCTGGTGCCCGGGTACCCGGTGATCAGGACGGCGTCCAGCCCCGAGACGTCCACGCCCAGCTCCAGGGCGGTGGTGGCGGCCAGGCCCAGCAGCTCGCCGGAGTGCAGGGCCCGCTCCAGGGCCCGGCGCTCCTCGGGCAGGTAGCCGCCCCGGTAGGCCGCGACCCGCCGGGGCAGGGACCGGTCCACCTCGGCCAGCCGCTCCTGGGCGATCACCGAGATCAGCTCCGCGCCGCGCCGGGAGCGGACGAAGGCGACCGTACGGACCCCCTGGACGACCAGGTCGGTCAGCAGGTCGGCGGTCTCGGCCGTGGCGGTGCGGCGCACCGGGGCGCCCTTCTCGCCCCGCAGCTCGGTCAGCGGCGGCTCCCACAGGGCGAAGACGACCTCGCCGCGGGGGGAGGCGTCGTCGGCGACCTCCAGGACCGGCACGCCCGTCAGCCGGGACGCGGCGGCCGCCGGGTCGCTCGCGGTGGCCGAGGCCAGCAGGAAGACCGGATCGGCGCCGTAGCGGGCGCACAGCCGCCGCAGGCGGCGCAGTACCTGGGCCACGTGGGAGCCGAATACGCCCCGGTAGGTGTGGCACTCGTCGATGACCACGTAGCGCAGGGCGCGCAGGAAGGAGGACCAGCGGGGATGGGCGGGCAGGATACCCCGGTGCAGCATGTCGGGGTTGGTGAGCACGTAGTTCGCGTACTGGCGCACCCATTCGCGTTCTTCTACCGGCGTGTCGCCGTCGTAGACCGCCGGCCGGATCGCGTTGCCGAGGGGCCCGGCCAGCTCACGTACGGCGCGCCGCTGGTCGGCCGCCAGGGCCTTGGTCGGGGCCAGGTAGAGGGCGGTCGCACCCCTGCCGTTGGGGGCCTGTGCACCGTCCGCGAGGGCGGAGAGCACGGGCGCGAGGTAGGCCAGCGACTTGCCCGAGGCGGTGCCGGTGGCGACGACCACCGACTCGCCGTCCAGGGCGTGCTCGGCGGCCGCGGCCTGGTGTTCCCACGGATGTTCGATGCCCGCTGCCCGGATCGCGGCTACGACATCCGTTCGGATGCGGTCGGGCCAGACTGCATGACGACCCTCCCGAGGGGGCAAGTGCTCCGTATGGGTGATGCGCGCAGCTCGAGAAGGCCCCCGTGAGAGCCGGTCCAGAACCGTGCCGGGGGTGGGTCGTGGGTCCTCGGGTGCCGTGGGCCGACCGGGACGGTGAGTATTGGCCATTGGAACCGAGTGTGTCACCGGCGTGCGGGACAATGGTCGGAAGGCGTCGTGCGCGCCTGCCGGTAAGTGATTGAATGCCATCGCGGCAGCCAATCCCTCCCCTGCCTACGGGTGGGGAGGCCCCTGGGGGGCGCCGCTCGATAGCAAGGTGCTGGAGGATCCGTGGACCTGTCCCTGTCGACTCGCACTGTCGGCGACCGCACGGTCGTGGAGGTCGGTGGCGAGATTGATGTGTATACCGCGCCCAAGCTGCGCGAGCAGTTGGTCGAGTTGGTGAACGACGGCAGCTACCACCTGGTTGTCGACATGGAGCGAGTGGACTTCCTCGACTCCACCGGGCTTGGTGTGCTCGTGGGAGGTCTCAAGCGCGTCCGTGCACACGAGGGCTCGCTGCGTCTGGTGTGCAACCAGGAGCGCATCCTGAAGATTTTCCGCATCACCGGCCTGACGAAGGTCTTCCCGATCCACACGACGGTGGAAGACGCCGTCGCAGCCACCGACTGACGGTCTCACCCTCCGCGGCGCCGCCAGGCACCGCGGGGGGAGCCGAAGAGGAGCGGGGGCGCGGGCCGACAGCGGTCCGGGCCCCTGTAAGGCACGCCCGTAGTCCGAGGGGGACGCGCATGGCCACCGTTGAACTGCGCTTCAGCGCCCAGCCCGAACACGTCAGGACGGCCCGCCTCGTCGCGGCCGCCGTGGCGCGGCGGGCCGGCGTGGACGAAGCCGTGCTCGACGAGGTCCGCCTCGCCGTGGGCGAGGCCTGCTCGCGCGCCGTCGGTCTGCACCTCAGCAACGGGCTGACCGCGCCCGTTCGGGTGGTCCTGACCGAGGAGGAGAAGCTGTTCTCCATCGAGGTCGGCGACGAGGTGCCCGGACCGGCCGGTGGCCCGGAGGGCGCCGTGCCCGGCCTCGACGCCGCCCTGGACCCGGACACCGACACCGAGGACGAGATGGGCCTCGCCGTGATCAGCGGGCTCGTCGACGACGTCGAGGTGACGAGCGGGGAGGGGGGCGGGACCATCCGGATGAGCTGGCCCGTGTCCGGCGCGACCGATCTCCCGTAGCCCCGCCCGTTCGGAGATTCTTCCGATCTTCATCAAGGCCCTGCTGAGCAGGGCCTTTTTTCATACCCCGACGGCATTTCCTAGATCAATGATCAGGCGTCAATGCCTTTGCCCCATTACTTCTTTCGGGGGGTAATGGAGTGACGCGATCTATTGCTGAGGAGCAAGAGCAGGCCAATTCCGTTTCCTGCGCACTGTTTTGATCGGGAAGAGCTCCCTACAATCCGTCCACATCTTGAGCTCATCACGTCAAGGAGGACGAATGACGGGGCTCTTCACCCCCAACGCGCCGATCGGAAACTCCGATCTGGCAGCCGCCGTACTCACCGATGACAATCGGCTCATCGTCATGGTGATCGCGGCCGTGGCACTTGCCGCACTCGTCGTCGCGCAGATCCTGGTCCGCCAGGTTCTCGCGGCGGACGAGGGAACCGACAGCATGAAGAAAATCGCCGCCGCGGTCCAGGAAGGCGCCAACGCCTACCTCGGCCGGCAGCTGCGCACCCTCGGGATCTTCGCCGTCGTCGTGTTCTTCCTGCTCTTCCTGCTCCCCGCCGACGACTGGACCCAGCGGGCGGGGCGTTCCGCCTTCTTCCTCGTGGGCGCCATCTTCTCGGCGGCCACCGGCTACATCGGCATGCGCCTCGCGGTCCGCGCCAACGTGCGCGTCGCCGCCGCCGCGCGCGAGGCCACCCCCGCCGAGGGCGAGCCCGCCAAGGACCTCACCGACGTCGCGCACAAGGCCATGCGGATCGCCTTCCGCACCGGCGGCGTCGTCGGCATGTTCACCGTCGGCCTCGGCCTGTTCGGCGCCTCCTGCGTCGTCCTGGTCTACGCCGCCGACGCCCCCAAGGTCCTGGAGGGCTTCGGCCTCGGCGCCGCGCTGATCGCGATGTTCATGCGTGTCGGAGGCGGCATTTTCACCAAGGCCGCCGACGTCGGCGCCGACCTGGTCGGCAAGGTCGAGCAGGGCATTCCGGAGGACGACCCGCGCAATGCCGCGACCATCGCCGACAATGTGGGCGACAACGTCGGCGACTGCGCCGGTATGGCGGCGGACCTCTTCGAGTCGTACGCCGTCACCCTCGTGGCCGCGCTGATCCTCGGCAAGGCCGCCTTCGGTGACCTCGGCCTGGCCTTCCCGCTGATCGTTCCCGCGATCGGCGTCATCACCGCCATGATCGGCATCTTCGCGGTCTCCCCGCGCCGCTCCGACCGGAGCGGAATGACCGCCATCAACCGCGGCTTCTTCATCTCCGCCGTGATCTCGCTGGTCCTGGTCGCGATCGCCGTCTTCGTCTACCTGCCGTCCAGCTACAAGGACCTGCTCGGCGTCGAGAACCCCGCGATCACCAACCACTCCGGCGACCCGCGCATCCTGGCCCTCGTCGCCGTGGCGATCGGCATCCTGCTCGCGGCCCTGATCCAGCAGCTCACCGGCTACTTCACCGAGACCAACCGGCGTCCCGTCCGGGACATCGGCAAGTCCTCCCTGACCGGCGCGGCCACCGTCGTCCTCGCCGGCATCTCCGTCGGCCTGGAGTCCGCCGTCTACACGGCGCTGCTCATCGGCCTCGGCGTGTACGGGGCGTTCCTGCTCGGCGGGACCTCGATCCTGCTCGCGCTCTTCGCCGTGGCCCTGGCCGGCACCGGCCTGCTCACCACCGTCGGCGTCATCGTCGCCATGGACACCTTCGGGCCCGTCTCCGACAACGCCCAGGGCATCGCCGAGATGTCCGGCGACGTCGAGGGCGCCGGTGCGCAGGTCCTGACCGACCTCGACGCCGTCGGCAACACCACCAAGGCCATCACCAAGGGCATCGCCATCGCCACGGCCGTGCTCGCCGCGGCGGCGCTCTTCGGCTCGTACAACGACGCGATCGCCACCGCGGTCAAGCAGGTCGGTGCCAAGGCCGGGGAGATGAACCTCAGCCTGGACATCGCACAGCCCAACAACCTCGTCGGGCTGATCCTGGGCGCGGCGGTCGTGTTCCTGTTCTCCGGCCTCGCCATCAACGCCGTCTCCCGCTCCGCGGGCGCCGTCGTCTACGAGGTGCGCCGCCAGTTCCGCGAGCACCCCGGGATCATGGACTACACCGAGAAGCCCGAGTACGGGCGCGTCGTGGACATCTGCACCAAGGACGCGCTGCGCGAGCTCGCCACGCCCGGCCTGCTCGCCGTCCTCACCCCGATCGCCGTCGGGTTCTCGCTCGGCGTCGGCGCGCTCGGCTCGTTCCTCGCGGGCGCCATCGGCACCGGCACCCTGATGGCGGTCTTCCTCGCCAACTCCGGTGGCGCGTGGGACAACGCGAAGAAGCTTGTCGAGGACGGCCACCACGGCGGCAAGGGCAGCGAGGCGCACGCGGCCGTCGTCATCGGCGACACGGTCGGCGACCCGTTCAAGGACACCGCCGGTCCCGCGATCAACCCGCTGCTCAAGGTCATGAACCTGGTGGCGCTGCTGATCGCCCCGGCGGTCGTGCAGTTCAGCTACGGCCCCGACACGAGCGCGACCGTACGCGCGATCGTCGCGGCCCTGGCCATCGCGGTCATCGTCGGCGCGGTGTACATCTCCAAGCGCCGCGGCATCACGGTCGGGGACGACACCGAGGGCGAGGGCGCGCCCGCCGAGCGGGTGGCCCAGCAGGCCGATCCCGCGGTGGTTTCCTGACCGGAGGGGTGACCTTCGCGGGGACTTGCGGGCCGGCCGGCCCGAGGACTCGAAGATACGCCCGAACGGCGGACAGGCGGCGCGGACTGACGCGCCGTCTGTCCGCCTTTCTGCGTGCCCCGATGGTGGGCGTGTATCTTCCGGGCCGAGAGCCTTCGAAGGGACCAATCCGGTGAACAAGAAGTTTGCGGCCGCAGTGTCCGGCGGTGCGGTACTGATGCTCGTGCTGTCCGGCTGCGGCGGCGATGAGACGGACGACAAGGCCAACGCCTGGGCCAAGAAGGTCTGCGACAAGTGGCAGCCGGAGCTGAAGAAGATCGAGACCGCCAACGCGGACATCAAGCGGGTGGCGACCGAGAGCAGCAAGCCCGAAGAGGTGCAGACGACCGACTCCGCGGCGTTCGGCACCATGTCCGCGTCGTACAAGGCGATGGGGACCGCCCTGCAGGGGGCGGGAGTTCCGCCGGTCAAGGACGGCCAGACGACGCAGGGCACGGCGATCAAGGGCTTCGAGGAATCTTCCAAGGGCTATGCCGACCTGAAGACGAAGATGGAAGGCCTGGACCCGAAGGACCAGACGAAGTTCGCGGAGGGCCTCAAGGAGGTGGCCGGCGGACTCGAAGCGGCCACTCAGGGCGGGAAGAACGCGCTCAGCACGCTCAAGGCCGGCGGCCTGGACAAGGCGATGAACGGCCAGAAGGGCTGCCAGGTCGCGGCGCCGTCGCCGTCGGCGAAGTGAGGTAGCCCGCAGGCGCCGTCGCCGTCGCCGGTGGACGCGGCG
Organism: Streptomyces sp. NRRL S-244; assembly: GCF_000717915.1. Taxonomy (GTDB): domain Bacteria; phylum Actinomycetota; class Actinomycetes; order Streptomycetales; family Streptomycetaceae; genus Streptomyces. The sequence goes on along the minus strand of NZ_JOCX01000001.1, from coordinate 32,748 downwards.
GCGGTACGCGGCGGCGCTACGCGGACCGGGGCGGCCGGGGTTCCGAGGAACCCCGGCCGCCCCGGCGTATGCATGCATCGTCGGCATCAGCGGCCGCGCGGCATACGCATCGGCGGCGGCAGCCGACACAATGGACCGGTGAGTACCACCAGCCTTCCCTCGCCCGACCGCGCCGCCGAACTCCGCACGGCCCTGCTCGCCGCCGGCTTCACCGCCGACGGCCTGCTCGACCTGCTCGGCGCCCCCGCCTACGCCGCGCTGGCCCGCAGCGAGACGGTCCCCGCCCTGCGCGCCACGCGCGGCCCCGGCGACGGCCCGCTCGCGAGCCTGGTCCGGCTGTTCCTGCTCCAGCAGCCGGAGCCGTACGAGAACGCCGCCCGGGCGCTGCCCGTCGAAGCGGCGCTGGCCGACGGGTGGCTGCGCCGGGAGGGAGACGAACTGCACGCCACCGTCGACGTGCGCCCGTACGGCGGACCCGACGGCGAGGACTGGTTCATCGTCTCCGACCTCGGCTGCGCCGTCGGCGGGGCCGGCGGGATCGGCAGCCGCGAGGAGGGGGTCGTCCTCGGCGTCGGCGGGGCCTCCACCACCCTGGCCGGGATCACCGTCCGCACCCCGGTCGGCAGCGCCCTCGACCTCGGCACCGGATCCGGCATCCAGGCCCTGCACGCCGCCCAGCACGCCACCCGCGTCACCGCCACCGACGTCAACCCCCGGGCCCTGGACTTCACCCGGCTGACCCTGGCGCTGTCCGGCGCCCAGGAGGCCGAACTGCTCCAGGGGTCGCTGTTCGAGCCGGTCGGCGAGGCCACGTACGACCTGATCGTGTCGAATCCGCCGTTCGTGATCTCTCCCGGTGCCCGGCTGACGTACCGCGACGGCGGGATGGGCGGCGACGACCTGTGCCGGACCCTCGTCCAGGAGGCCGGCGCGCACCTCAACCCGGGCGGGTACGCGCAGTTCCTCGGCAACTGGCAGCACGTGGAGGGCGAGGACTGGCACGACCGGGTCCGCGCCTGGGTGCCGCGCGGCTGCGACGCGTGGATCGTGCAGCGTGACGTGCAGGACGTCACGCAGTACGCGGAGTTGTGGCTGCGCGACGCGGGCGACCACCGCACCGACCCCGCCGAGTACGCGCGGCGGTACGAGGACTGGCTGGACGAGTTCGAGGCCCGCAAGACCAGGGCCGTCGGCTTCGGGTGGATCACGCTGCGCCGCAGCGACGCGGCGGAGCCCTCCATCGTGGTCGAGGAGTGGCCGCACTCGGTGGAGCAGCCGCTCGGCGACGCCGTCGTGGCCCACTTCGCCCGGCAGGACTACCTGCGGGACCACGACGACGCGGCCCTGCTGGAGGCCCGCTTCGTGCTGGCGGCCGAGGTCGTCCAGGAACAGGTCGGCGCGCCCGGCGCGGAGGACCCGGAGCACGTGGTGCTGCGGCAGAACCGCGGGATGCGGCGGGCGACCAAGGTCGACACGGTCGGGGCGGGCTTCGCCGGAGTGTGCGACGGCTCACTCACGGCGGGCCGGATCCTGGACGCGATCGCGCACCTGGTGCAGGAGGATCCCGTCGTGCTGCGGGACCGGACTCCGGGGGCGATCCGGGTGCTGGTCGAGCAGGGATTCCTGGAGCCGGCCGAAGGCTGACCGGCCCTGGTCGGACCCCTGGTCGGACCCCTGGTCGGACCCCCGGTCGGACCCTGGGCGGCTCCCGGACGGTCCCCCGGCCGGACCCTCGTCAGGCCGCTCCGCCGGCGACGCGGCGGCCCGGCCGGCGGCCTCGTCCGAGGCGTCCGGCCGTGGCCGAAACCGTCATGTAACCCGGGGTTCGCAAGCCGTTACGCAGCGCGTGGCAGGCTCCCGCGCAGGGGCAAGGCCGCGGGTCGGCCACGGGGCTCTGGAGGGATCCGTACGGGACCCGGAGAGCGGCCCGGGAGCAAGCGGGAGTAAGGGGGGAACGGCATGGAGAGCGGTCCGGCGATCTTCGCGGGGAGCGTGTTCCTGCTGTTCGGAACGGCGCTCCTGGGCTGGACGGGGGCGTGCGCGGCGCGCCGGGCGCCGGTGGCCGATGGTGTGCGCCCCGCCGTGGCCGTTCCGCTGGCGCTCCTCGCGTCCGGGACCTCCCTTGCGCTCGGAATCTGGTGCTTCGTACGACGGTGACCGCGGGCTTCGTCGCCGGACTGGTCAGGCTCTGACCAGAAGCTGATCAGAGCCTGATCGGCGGCCCGCTCACCGACCGGTCAGCGGCGCGCCGACCCGCCTGGACGGGCGTCGTAAACGGGACGTCAGAGGGGGTGCGGGGGCGGGGCCAGACGGCCCCCTGGCCACTCGGCCCGGTGATCGCTACGGGTCCGGCGCGGTATCCGGGCGGCAGAAATGGCACTTGTCGGGTTACCGTTCGAGTGGCCGTTGCGGGCTTCTGCCGTTTGACACGGGGGCGGGTTGTACCGTCACACTCCGCAGCGTCGCCGTACCGCGACCGAGTGCCGACCGGAGAGAAGAGCCAAGTTGTCCCCGACTAGCGAGACCGCAAAGGGCGGCCGCCGACTCGTCATCGTCGAGTCCCCTGCCAAGGCGAAGACGATCAAGGGCTACCTCGGCCCGGGATACGTCGTCGAGGCGAGCGTCGGGCACATCCGCGACCTCCCGAACGGCGCGGCCGAGGTTCCCGACAAGTACACCGGCGAGGTCCGCCGTCTCGGCGTCGACGTCGAGCACGACTTCGCGCCGATCTACGTCGTCAACGCCGATAAGAAGGCCCAGGTCAGGAAGCTCAAGGAGCTGCTGGCCGAGTCCGACGAACTCTTCCTCGCCACCGATGAGGACCGCGAGGGCGAAGCCATCGCGTGGCACCTGCAGGAAGTCCTCAAGCCCAAGGTCCCCGTCCACCGGATGGTCTTCCACGAGATCACCAAGGACGCGATCCGCGACGCCGTCGCCAACCCGCGCGAGCTGAACCAGCGCATGGTCGACGCCCAGGAGACCCGCCGCATCCTCGACCGCCTCTACGGCTACGAGGTCTCGCCGGTCCTGTGGAAGAAGGTCATGCCGCGGCTGTCGGCCGGCCGCGTCCAGTCTGTGGCCACCCGCCTCGTCGTCGAGCGGGAGCGCGAGCGCATCGCCTTCCGCTCCGCCGAGTACTGGGACCTGACCGGAACCTTCTCCACCGGCCGCGCCGGTGACGCCTCCGACCCCTCGACGCTCGTCGCCCGCCTGAACACGGTGGACGGCAAGCGCGTCGCGCAGGGCCGCGACTTCGGCTCGAACGGGCAGCTCAAGAGCGAGGTGCTGCACCTCGACGAGGCGAACGCACGGGCGCTGGCCGCCGCGCTGGCGGACACCTCGTTCGCCGTCCGCTCGGTCGAGTCCAAGCCGTACCGCCGCTCCCCGTACGCCCCGTTCCGCACGACGACGCTCCAGCAGGAGGCCTCGCGCAAGCTGGGCTTCGGCGCGAAGGCGACGATGCAGGTGGCGCAGAAGCTGTACGAGAACGGCTTCATCACCTACATGCGTACGGACTCCACCACGCTCTCCGACACCGCGGTGTCGGCGGCGCGGGCGCAGGTCACGCAGCTCTACGGGGCCGACTACCTGCCGGAGAAGCCGCGCGTCTACGCGGGCAAGGTCAAGAACGCGCAGGAGGCGCACGAGGCGATTCGCCCTTCGGGTGATCGTTTCCGCACCCCGGCCGAGACGGGTCTGACCGGCGACCAGTTCCGCCTGTACGAGCTCATCTGGAAGCGGACCGTCGCCTCCCAGATGAAGGACGCGGTCGGCAACAGCGTCACCGTCAAGATCGGCGGCCGCGCGTCGGACGGCCGGGACGCCGAGTTCACCGCCTCCGGCAAGACGATCACCTTCCACGGCTTCATGAAGGCGTACGTCGAGGGCGCGGACGACCCGAACGCCGAGCTCGACGACCGCGAGAAGCGGCTGCCGCAGGTCGCGGAGGGCGACGCGCTGTCGGCCGAGGAGATCACGGCGGACGGGCACTCGACCAAGCCGCCGGCCCGCTACACCGAGGCCTCGCTGGTCAAGGAGCTCGAAGAGCGCGAGATCGGCCGTCCGTCGACGTACGCGTCGATCATCGGCACGATCCTCGACCGCGGATACGTCTTCAAGAAGGGCACGGCGCTCGTGCCGTCCTTCCTGTCGTTCGCCGTGGTGAACCTGCTGGAGACGCACTTCGGGCGGCTCGTCGACTACGACTTCACCGCGAAGATGGAGGACGACCTCGACCGCATCGCGCGGGGCGAGGCCCAGTCCGTGCCGTGGCTGAAGCGGTTCTACTTCGGCTCGGAGGACGCGACCGAGGTCGTGCCGGCCGACGGCGACCACCTCGGCGGTCTGAAGGAGCTGGTCACGGACCTCGGCGCGATCGACGCCCGGGAGATCTCCTCCTTCCCGGTCGGCGAGAGCATCGTGCTGCGCGTCGGCCGCTACGGGCCGTACGTCGAGCGCGGGGAGAAGGACGCGGAGGGCCACCAGCGGGCCGACGTGCCGGACGACCTGGCGCCGGACGAGCTGACGGTCGAGTACGCGGAGGAGCTGTTCGCGAAGCCGAGCGGCGAGTTCGAGCTGGGCAAGGACCCGGTGAGCGGGAACGAAATCGTCGCGAAGGACGGTCGTTACGGGCCGTACGTGACGGAGATCCTGCCCGAGGGCACGCCGAAGACGGGCAAGAACGCGGTGAAGCCGCGGACGGCCTCGCTGTTCAAGTCGATGAGCCTGGACACGGTCACGCTCGACGAGGCGCTGAAGCTGATGTCGCTGCCGCGCGTGGTCGGCGCGGACGCGGAGGGCGTGGAGATCACGGCCCAGAACGGCCGCTACGGCCCGTACCTGAAGAAGGGCACGGACTCGCGGTCGCTGGAGACCGAGGACCAGCTGTTCTCGATCACCCTGGACGAGGCGCTCGCGATCTACGCCCAGCCGAAGCAGCGGGGGCGCGCCGCGGCGAAGCCGCCGCTGAAGGAGCTGGGCACGGACCCGGTCAGCGAGAAGCCGGTGGTGGTCAAGGACGGCCGCTTCGGTCCGTACGTGACGGACGGCGAGACGAACGCGACGCTGCGGCGGGACGACGACGTCGAGACGATCACGCCGGAGCGCGGCTACGAGCTGCTGGCGGAGAAGCGCGCGAAGGGCCCGGCCAAGAAGACGGCGAAGAAGGCCCCGGCCAAGAAGGCGCCCGCGAAGAAGGCCACGGCGACGAAGACCGCCGCGGCGAAGAAGACGACGACGGCGAAGAAGACCGCCGCGAAGAAGACGACGACGGCGAAGAAGGCGGTCGCGAAGAAGGCGGCCGCGTCGGCCCCGTCGTCGGACGACTAGCAGGCGGCCGGCAGAGCGACTGGCAGACGAGGTGTCCGGGCCCGTGCGGATCGCACGGGCCCGGCGCCGTCCGGCCGGGGCGGAGCCGGAGCGAGCCGGAGCGGGCCGGAGTGGGGCCGGGGTCACACCGGGCGGTTATCCACAGGCTCCTCAGCGGCCGAGCGCAGCGGATAGGCTGGGCGGATGACGCGAGCCGAGCAGCCAACGGTCGTGACCGCCCCCGCGAACCCCACCTACGACGAAGCCCTCGCCGCGGATTCCCGCGAGCGTGCGGTGCGCGCCCTGCTGCGCACCCCCAGGCTGCGCCGGCTGTGGAGCGCCCAGCTGGTGAGCGGCATCGGCGATGCCCTCGCCCTGCTGGTGCTGGTGCTGCTGGCCTTCCAGACGGCCGTCTCCGAAGAGACCTTCGGCGGCGGCTACCAGGGCTGGGCCCTCACCGTCGCCGCCGTCTTCGGCGTCCGGATCTTCGCCACCCTGATCTTCGGCGCCGTCCTGCTCGGTCCGCTGGCCAAGCTCCTCGCTCCGAAGGAGGCCGGCGGCAAGCTGGACCGCCGCTGGACGATGATCGGAGCCGACGGGCTCCGGCTCGGCCTGTTCGTCGTCGCCCCGCTCTGGCTCGACTGGATCCCGGCGCACGCGCTGACCGCGCTGCTGGCCACCGTCTTCGTCTCCGGCGTCGCCGAGCGCCTCTGGACCCTGGCCAAGGACAGCGCGGCTCCCGCCCTGCTGCCCACGCCGCCGCCCGAGGGGGCGACCGTACGGCCGCTGCCGGACCACCTCGACGCGCTGCGCCGGCTGACCCTGCGCACGTCCTTCGCCGCGCTGCCCGTCGCCGCCGCCGTGCTGCTCGCCGCGACCCTGGTCGGCGAGGCCCTCGGCCTCGGCGTGGACTGGTTCGCCGAGAACCAGGCCGCCCTCGGCTCCTACGTGGCCTCCGGCCTCTTCGCGGCGTCCGTCTCGCTGCTGCTCCCGCTGGTGCTGCCCGGGGCGAAGACCCCGCGCCCGCGTTCGCCGCTGGAGGGCCTGCGGGCCCCCAAGGCGGGGGACCGCCCGGAGAAGGGCCGTACGGGGGCCATTCCGCTGCTCGTCCTGGCCTGCGCCGCCGTCGCCGGAGCCGTGGCCAGTGCGGCCGCCGTCGCCGTCCTGCACGCCTTCGACCTGGGCGGCGGCCCCGCCACCTTCTCTCTGCTCCTCCTGGCCCTGCTCGGCGGCACCGCCCTCGGCATCCGCGCCACCCAGGCCGGCAAGGTGCTGCCCGCGCTGTCCCGGCGCCGGCTGCTCGCGCTGGCCATCGCGGTGGCCGGGCTCGCGCTGCTGCTGACCGGGCTGGTCCCGGACACGGCGACCGTGCTGTTCCTGTCGCTGCTCGCCGGCACCGCCGCGGGCGTGGCCGCCAACACCGGGCACACCCTGCTCGACCAGGAGACCGAGGAGTTCCGCCGGGCCCGGGTCACCGAGCACCTGCAGGCCGTCGTACGGGTGGCCGTGGGCGTCGGAGCCGTCCTCGCCCCGGCCCTGGCCGCGGCCATCGGCCCGCACCGGCTGGCCGCCGGGGACGTGGTCTTCGCGCACGGCGGGGCCGCGTTCACCCTGATGCTGGTCGGCGCCCTGCTGCTGCCCGTCGCCGTCGTGGTCCTCGCCAAGGCCGACGACCGCAGCGGCGTACCGCTGCGCCGCGATCTGCGCGAGGCGCTGCGTGGCGGCGAGCCGGTGCAGGCGGCGTCCGACGCCGGGTTCTTCATCGCCCTGGAGGGCGGGGACGGAGCCGGCAAGTCCACCCAGGTGGAGGCCCTGGCCGACTGGATACGGGGCAAGGGCCACGAGGTCGTCGTGACCCGCGAGCCGGGGGCCACCCCGGTCGGCAAGCGGCTCCGCTCGATCCTGCTCGACGTCTCCTCGGCCGGGCTGTCGAACCGCGCCGAGGCCCTGCTGTACGCCGCCGACCGCGCGGAGCACGTGGACACCGTCGTCCGGCCCGCCCTGGAGCGGGGCGCGGTGGTCATCTCCGACCGCTACATCGACTCCTCGGTGGCCTATCAGGGCGCCGGCCGCGATCTGTCCCCGACCGAGATCGCCCGGATCTCGCGCTGGGCCACCGACGGGCTCGTCCCGAACCTGACCGTGCTGCTCGACGTGTCGCCGGAGGCGGCCCGCGAGCGGTTCACCGAGGCGCCGGACCGGCTGGAGTCGGAGCCGGCCGAGTTCCACCAGCGGGTGCGGGCCGGGTTCCTGACGCTGGCCGCGGCCGACCCCGGGCGCTACCTGGTGGTCGACGCCGGGCAGGACCCGCAGTCCGTGACCACGGTCGTACGCCACCGCCTGGACCGGATGCTTCCGCTCTCGGAGGCCGAGGTGGCCGCCCAGGCCGAGGCCCGGCGCAAGGCCGAGGAGGACGCCCGGCGCAGGGCCGAGGAAGAGGCGGCGCGCAAGGCGGAGGAGGAGCGGCTGCGCGCGGAGGAGGAAGCCCGGCTGAAGGCCGAGGCGGAAGCCGCCCGGATCAAGGCCGAGGCCGAGGCCGCCCGCAAGGCGGAGGAGGAGCGGCTGCGCGCCGAGGAGGAGGCCCGCGCCCGGGCCGAGGCCGAGCGGCTGCGCGCGGAGGCCGAGGAGAAGGCACGCGCGGCGGAGCAGGAGCGGCTGCGCAAGCAGGCCGAGGAGGAGGCCCGGCTGCGCGCCGAGGCCGAGGAGCGGCGGCTGGAGAAGCAGCGGCGTGCCGAGGAGGCCCTGCTGAGGGCCGAGGAGGCGCGTCGGCTGGCGGAGGCCTCGGCGGCAGCGGCGGCGGCGCAGGCTTCGGCGGCTTCGGCGGCGGCTCCGGCTGCGGCGCCCGCCCCGGCGCCTGCGCCGGCTCCCGCAGCTCCCGCGGCTCCCGCCCCCAAGGTGCCGATGACCAAGGAGCCGTTGCCGGACGACGCCGTGACGGTGGAGACCCCGCTGGTCAAGCGGGTCGTCCAGCCGGACGACGTGACGCAGACGGTCCCGGTGCCGAAGATCGACCCGGCGGCGGAGACCTCGGTCCTGCCCGCCGTCGCGCCGGCCGGCCCGGCGGACGAGACGGCGGTCCTGCCGCCCGTACCGGCATCCGGTCCGACCGACGAGACGGCCGTCCTGCCGCCCGTACGGCCGTCCCGTACGCGCCCTCCGGCCGGTCAGGCCCCGTCCGGCCCGGCCCGGTCCGCCACACGGCCGACGGCCCGGCGTCCGGAAGAGAGCCCGGCCGACCGGGTGCCGCCGGGCATATTCCGGGACGCCGGCGAGGACGCGACCCGCGAGCTGCCGGTCTTCGGCGCCGACGGCCGTCCGGGCGGGCAGGGACAGGAGGACCGGCAGGACGGGTCCACCCGGCCGAACCGGCCTCGGCCCGCCTGGGCCGAGGAGACCCCGCTGGACGACCTGCCGACCCTGGCGGACGAGCTGCTCGGCCCGCGCCGGGACGACGAGGACGAAGAGGGCGGTCCGCGCGGCCGCTGACGGGGATTGTCAGTGGCGCACGCCACACTGGGGGCGGGCAGGAGCAGGACGAGCGGCACGGACGGCACGGACGGCCAAGGGAACGACGGCCGGTGAAAGGCGGTGGGCGGGATGCCCGTATGGGACGACCTGGTGGGACAGGAGCGGGTGCAGGCGCAGCTGGCCGCCGCCGCTCGTGACGCCGACGCCCTGGTCACCGCCGTCGAGACCGGGGCGGCTCCGCCCGCCGCGTCCAAGATGACCCACGCCTGGCTGTTCACCGGCCCTCCCGGCTCCGGGCGGGCCACCGCCGCCCGTGCCTTCGCGGCCGCGCTCCAGTGCACCAGCCCGGACCGCGCCCTCGGGGGCGAGCCGGGCTGCGGATTCTGCGACGGCTGCCACACCACCCTGGTCGGCACGCACGCCGATGTGGAGATCGTCCGTACCGATCTGCTGTCCATCGGCGTGAAGGAGACGCGCGACCTGGTCCGCCGGGCGCAGCTCTCCCCGGCCGTGGGCCGCTGGCAGGTCATCGTCCTGGAGGACGCCGACCGGCTGACGGAGGGCGCGGGCAACGTGCTCCTCAAGGCCGTGGAGGAGCCCGCTCCGCGGACCGTGTGGCTGCTGTGCGCGCCCTCGCTGGAGGATGTGCTGCCCACCATCCGCTCCCGCTGCCGGCACCTGACCCTGCGCACCCCGCCGGTCGCCGCCGTCGCCGATGTGCTGGTCCGGCGCGACGGCATCGAGCCCGCCGTCGCCGCGGCCGTCGCGCGCGCGACGCAGGGGCACATCGACCGGGCCCGCCGGCTCGCCACCGACGAGACCGCCCGGGCCCGCCGGGCCGCCGTGCTGAAGCTCCCGCTGCGCATCGACGACGTGGGCGGCTGCCTCAAGGCCGCCCAGGAGCTGGTCGACGCCGCAGCCGAGGACGCCAAGCAGGTCGCGGAGGAGGTCGACACGAAGGAGACCGAAGACCTGCGGGCCGCGCTCGGCGCCGGAGCCGGCACCGGCGGGCGGATGCCGCGCGGCACGGCGGGCGTGATGAAGGAGCTCGAAGACCGGCAGAAGCGCCGCCGTACCCGTACCCAGCGCGACACCCTCGACCTGGCGCTGACCGACCTCACCGGCTTCTACCGGGATGTGCTGGCGCTCCAGCTCGGCTCTTCGCTGGCGATCGCGAACGAGGAGATACGGGCCGACCTCGACCGGATCGCCCGCGCGTCCGGACCGGAGCGCACCCTGCGCCGGATCGAGGCGATCATCGCCTGCCGCGATGCGCTGGACCGCAACGTGGCCCCGCTCCTCGCGGTCGAGGCGATGACGATGTCCCTGCGCGCGGGCTGAGCGAGGCGAGCGAGGCGCGCGGGCCGAGTGAGGCACGGGGGCCGGGCGGGCCGGATCCCGGCCCGGGTTGACCGCTTCACCCGTATGAGCGATCCGGCGAGGTCGGGCCGCGGAGCGCGGGCTCCGGGCGGGCCTGCGGTGCCTCACCGGTGAGGCGGTCGGCCGGTGGCGTACGCCCGCCCGGCCGGGCCGCCCGGCAGGCCGTAGGCTCCGAGAATGGACACCAGTCGCCTGCTGCGTACCACCGGAACCGTGATCGCAGCCGCCGGGCTTCTGCTCTCCGGGTGCACCTCGGCCGGGTCGGGGGGTACGCGGGCGGCCGCCTCCTCGTCCGGGGGTCCCGCGCTGTCGGCGGCTCCCACCGAGGTCCCGGCGGCGCTGCGCCCGTACTACGAGCAGAAGCTGAAGTGGCGCGAGTGCGGTGTCCCCGGGTTCCAGTGCGCCACGATGAAGGCCCCGCTGGACTACGCGCACCCCGAGTCGGGGCAGGACGTGGACATCGCCGTGGCCCGCCGCCAGGCCACCGGCCCCGGCAAGCGGCTGGGCTCGCTGGTGGTCAACCCGGGCGGACCGGGCGGTTCCGGCATCGGGTACCTCCAGGCGTACGCGGGCATCGGCTACCCGGCACCCGTGCGCGCCCAGTACGACATGGTCTCCTTCGACCCGCGCGGAGTGGACCGCAGCAGTCCGGTGGAGTGCCTGACGGGGCCGGAGATGGACAAGTTCACGCAGGTGGACCAGACGCCGGACAACGCGGCGGAGCGGGCCGAGCTGGTGACGGCGTTCAAGGAGTTCGCCGACGGCTGCAAGGCCCGCTCGCAGCGGGTCCTGCCGCACGTCTCCACCGTCGAGGCGGCCCGCGACATGGACATGCTGCGCGCGGTGCTGGGCGACGACAAGCTGACGTACGTCGGCGCCTCGTACGGCACCCTCCTCGGCGCGACGTACGCGGAGCTCTTCCCCGGCCGGGTCGGCCGCCTCGTGCTGGACGGCGCGATGGACCCCTCCCGTCCGGCGCTCGAAATGAACCGGGACCAGACCGGGGGCTTCGAGACGGCCCTGCGCTCCTTCGCCAAGGACTGCGTGAAGCAGTCCGACTGCCCGCTCGGCAAGGGCAGCCCGGAGGCGGTGGCCGATCGTCTCCAGGAGTTCTTCCGCAAGGCCGACGCCCAGCCCGTGCCCAGCGGCGATCCGGCCCGCCCCCTGGGCGAGTCCCTGGCGACGACCGGGGTGATCGCGGCGCTGTACGACGAGAGCGCGTGGCCGCAGCTGCGGGAGGCGCTGACGGCGGCGATGAACGGCGACGGGTCCGGCCTGCTCGGCCTCGCCGACAGCTACTACGAGCGCGAGCCGGACGGGAAGTACGCGAACCTGATGTTCGCGAACGCCGCGGTGAACTGCCTTGACCAGCCGCCCGCCTTCGCCGGCCCGGAGGCGGTCGACGCGGCCCTGCCCTCCTTCGAGAAGGCCTCCCCGGTGTTCGGCGCGGGCCTCGCCTGGGCCTCGCTGAACTGCGCGTACTGGCCGGTCAAGGCCACTGGCGAGGCCCGCGCCCTGACCGCGAAGGGGGCCCCGCCGATCGTGGTGGTCGGCACGGTCCGCGACCCGGCGACCCCGTACAAGTGGGCCCAGGCACTGGCGCAGCAGCTCGACTCGGGAGTCCTCCTCACGTACGACGGCGACGGCCACACGGCGTACGGCCGCGGCAGCTCCTGCATCGACACGGCGATCAACACCTACCTCCTGCAGGGCACCCCGCCACAGGACGGCAAGAAGTGCAGCTGACGCCCTGATACACCCCATATGCGAGACATGTCCGACCCCCACGCAATGCGGTTCAGGGCACCCCGTTCGAGCCTGTAGACTTGGCGCCGCTGCTGATGAGAGCTCCTCTCCAAGGGAACACTTGTCTACCCAGCGGTGCCGCCTTAGCTCAGTTGGCCAGAGCAACGCACTCGTAATGCGTAGGTCTCGGGTTCGAATCCCGAAGGCGGCTCTGTGGAAGCCCCAGGACTCACTCGCCGTGACCTGGGGCTTTTGCTATTTACCGGATCTTGCGCCGCCGCCGTGCACGGGCCGCTCGGGTGTTCTCGGTCTCAGTTCTGGTCTCAGACACCGGATCGGGGCCAGGCATGAACGCCTCGCCCATCCGGCGCATCGCCTCCCGCGAGAGCTCGGAGCGTCCCTTCACGTACCGCCTCGTCTGGCTGATCTGTGTGTGCCGGAGGATCTCCATGATGGTGGGCATGTCGATTCCCAACTCGTTGAGGATCGTGCCGGCCGTGTGACGGCTCCCGTCGTGCTGGCGGCGGTCGCTGATGCCCGCCTCTTCGAGCAGCTGCTTGAACTCCTCCCAGTCGGCCCGCGGGTCGAGTGGCCGGCCGTCGGCCCGGGTGAATACAGCGCCGCACTCCTCCCACAGCTCCCCGGCAGCCTGTCGCTGCTCGTCCTGCTTCGCCTTGTGCTCCATGAGGTAGGGCAGGAAGGGCGGGGGGATCGGCACGGGCTGCTGGCTCTTCTTCGTCTTCGGCCGGGTGAAGGCCAGCCCGCCACCCTTCCGCTCGGGGCAGGTGCTGGCGTGCCGACGGCATGTCTTCGGGCACGGCTTGGGGCAGCCGCGCTTGTAACCCTTGTGGGTGGAGCAGTCGGCAGGGCAGGGCTCAAAGCGGTGGAGCCGGGCGCCGCAGGCGTGCGCGTTCTTGCAGCCGTGCCTCCAGGTGAGGCGCTGGAGCTGCCAGGCGGGGTGGAACAGCCCCTGCTCCAGGTCCACGTACTGCCAACGCAGGCCCAGGGCCTCGCCCTGCCGGAAGCCCATGCCCACGCCGATGGCCCACCGCATGAAGGTCGGGCGCTTCGCGGCGGCCGCGAGGAACGCCTTGGACTCGTCCCGCGAGAACGGGTTCGCTTCGGTCTCGTCGACGGACGGCGGGTCAACGAGCGTGGCGACGTTCTCGGTGATGAGCCTGCGACGGTGGGCGATCTTCAGAGCGCGGGAGAGGATCCGGTGCACCTTGACCACGTGCGACGGCGCGTGTCCCTCCTCCATCATGGCCGCGTACATCACCTCCAGGTGCTCCGGCGCGAGCTTGTCGAGGCGGTGCTTCCCGACGCCGGGGATGATGTCGTTGCGGGTCTTCGACCAGTAGTCGTCCAGGGACCGCGGCTTGAGCTTCAGGCTCGCGATCGTGGTCAGGTAGGTATCCATCCATTCCGCAACGGTCGGCTTCCGTCCGGCCTTCGTCGCCCGGCCTTCGTCGCGCAGCTTCTCCAGCTCGCGGACTTTTTTGGTGACTGCGGTCTCGGTCTTGGCCCGACGGTGTCGGCGGTCGGGCCCTCCGTCGGGCTTGACCCCCATCGTGACGCGACCGTGCCACCACCCGTCACTGCCCAGGTAGATGGACGACTCCATGTTCGGCTTGCGGGTGCTCACGAGCTGCTGTGCTCCTCCATGTGAAAGGCGGCCCCGGGGGTTCCCGGGGCCGCCAGTAAGTGGCGCTGAGAGATCAGACGGGCTGCGGCGGGAGCTGGGCGGCGAACGCGTCGACGTCGGTCCGACGGATCCGACGGGCCCGGCCGACCTTGACGAACGGCAACTCGCCGGCGGCCATGAGCTCGTAGACGGTGGATCGGCCGAGCGAGAGCAGCTCGGCCGCCGCTTCCACGGTGCAGAGAACGCGGGCGGAGGGGGCGATGGCGGTGGTCATCTGGTTGCCTCCACGGCGACGGAGTAGCGGGGCTTTGCCGCCCCGCTCGTAGACATCCGCTACTGCCGCTACCTCCGCTACCGCCCTGGTCAAGGACTTGATCGCGGTAGCGGATTGGGTAGCGGTAGCGGATAGGTGCGCGACCGGCCCGGCCGTTGGGGCCAGGCCGGTAGCGGAAGTTGCTGGTGGGGTAGCGGATGTTTTCGGGCTATCCGCTACCTCCGCAGGGCCTCTGACCTGCGAGGTAGCGGAGGTAGCGGAAGTAGCGGATTCTCAGGGGGTGGGGGGAGGGCAGTACCTCGCCCATGCGTCCGCGAGATCGGCCGCGTAGTAGCCCTTGAGGACCGCTCCGCCGCTCTTGATGTTGCGGGGCTCGACCGGCTTGTTGTCGCCGGTCATGTACTCGCCGAGCATCTTCGCCAGGCCCCGGGAAGTCAGCGGCTTGCCGCCCATGTCCGCCCAAGGCGCCTCCTCCAGCGCGTAGAGGCGGTCCAGGACGGAGATGGTGGGCAGACGCTCGATCCCGTTGAGGACGTGGTCGCGCAGGTCGGTCAGCAACCGGATCCCGATGCTGCCCTTGTCGTCCTGCTTGGACGCGGCCACGATCTCGGCGCACGCAGCGCGGGCCCGGGCGGGCCATGCACCCCCCGCTGCGTCGGCGACGGCCAGCAGCGGCTCCCACACGTCGGCGGGCCGGTCGGTCACCTCGTCGGGCATTTCCGGGAACACCCCGTCGACCAGGTGCCGGACGCTGTCCGCCCAGTCGGCGAGCCGGTCGCGCAGGGCGTGACCCTCCGGGGCGTGGAGGCGCCGGCGGAAGGGCTGGACGCGTTCGTTGCGGGCCCTGCGGCGCATCCGGATGATGACCGACCGGGTCAGGATTGTGTCGGGCAGGGAGCCGAGCCCGGCCATGGCGACTACGCAGAAGCTGGGAAACTCCTGGACGGTCTGGTTGGTGCCGTCGCCGACGCACCGCCACATGCCGGCGCCCCGGTGGTGGCCCGCGTTCAGGAACCCGCGCAGGGGCTCGTTGTCCCCGGCCTTGGGACCGAAGATCGTGTCTACCTCGTCGAAGAGGATCGTGGGCCGGGTGTCCAGGGTGGAGACGGCCCGGAACAGCACCGGGGCGGACGCGTTCGCGGCCACCAGCGGCTGCGGGACCAGGGTTTCCACGATCTCCAGCGCGCGGGACTTCCCCGACCCGGGCTCGGGGGAGAGGAACGCGAGGCGCGGGGTGGAGTCGAAGCAGTCCAGCAGGTGCGCGTGAGCGTCCCACAAGGTGACGGCGACGTAGGCGGCTTCGGTCGGGAAGACGTTGAAGCGCCGGTGGAAGGACTCCACCTCGTCCAGCAGGCGGGAGCCGTCCGTGGCCGTCGGGTTGGGCGCGGGCAGGGTCTGGGTGGCGATGGTCATGCGGCCTTCCTCCGGTGAGCGGTGGCGATGCGGCCCAGCGGGCATGCGGCGCGGTGGTCGGTGTGGAGCTGGATGAGGGTGAGAACCTGCCGCTGGCCGACAGCGGAACGGCTGTGGCCGCACTCGCACGTCGAGGTGGCGGTGGGGATGGCGCCCCGCGGGGCGCAGATGTGCAGGACGGCGACGACGTACCGGCCGTCTGCCGTGCGCGGGTCACGGCGAACAGCAGAAGGGACGCCTTCGGCGACGACCTTCGGCGCCCTACCCCCGACGGTGACAGGGGCCGGTTCGGCGGAGCTCGGGCCGGTGGGGGTCTGGGTGAGGCTCTTCAAGGAGGAGCGGGGGTGGTGGTTCATGCCGTCCGCCTCATCGCGTTGCGGGCGATGGACCAGTTCAGACCAGAGCGGATCGTGGTGCGGCACTCGGAAGACGGCAGGCCAGCTGACTCCCCCGCTCCCTGAAGAGCCTCCTCCACCACATCGCGGGGAAGGTCGCCCGCGGCGATGAACCGCCCCAGAGCCCGGGCGGCCCGCAGCAGAGTCCCGTTGCGCTCTCCGTCCGGGGCCGACTCGACCGACGCGGTCTCCGCGTTCAGGGCGGCGGCCGCGTATCGGCTGGTGTGCTGGGCGAGGGTGGGGCGTCCGGTGAGCTGGCGCAACGCCTGGCGGGGCGCGAGCAGGGAGTACAGCCACGTCGGGAACGGCGCCGGAGTCAGCGGGCTGCTGACCTCGTACGTTCCGGTGGCCGTGACGCTGCCAGGGGCGACGACGTATCCGCCCCACGCGCGGGTGTCGATGAGCGGGCCGAGCCTGCCCGCCGAGTTCCCCAGCCTGACCCCGGCGGGGGCGGTGAAGTACAGGTGGGATCCGCCGGTGGGCGTCCGCACCGAGAGGGTGGCCGGGATGGGCTGCCCGGCGCGCTCGCAGAGCGCCTGGAAGGTGTCTGCGCCGTGCGGCGCTTCCGAACTGCCCTTGCTCTTCGGCATATCGAGGTCGACCACGACGAGGTTCGAGGGGCCGGTGGCGATGCCGACGTTGAACGGGAGCCGGTCCCACGCTCGGCGAATCCGGTCCGGGTCGCTGGTGGCCCGAACCTCCCACTTGCGGTGCCCGCCGGCGCAGTCGCCCAGACCGGGGCAGTGCTCCTGCCCGTGGAGAGCGGGCCGCTTCTGCCCGGGCCGGAGCGGGAACACGCTCCAGCCCAAGGCAGCGGCATCGAGCGCGGCCGTCAGCAGCGCGGATGCGGGTTGATAGGTCATGCTGGAGTCCTCCAGTTCGATGCAACGTGCTGGTTGACGAGGGCGGCCCCGGACTTTGGCGAGACGGGGGCCGCCCTCGGCGTATCTAGGAGCGGGTGTGCTGCCTGCGCGGCTCCAGCAGGGCGAAGCGCAGGGCGCGTTCGGCCTGCTGGCCGTACGCGTACATGGCGTCCGGCAGGCCTTCGGCGACGATCGAGGCGTCGTGCATGGCGGACGCCTCGTGGTCTGCGATGTATTCGCCGTCGTCGTCGAAGGGCTCGTCTTCGGTGTAGGGGCCGGCCGCGTACTCGGCGGCTGCTTCTCGGCGCTCCATCTCGGTAAGGGCCCGGTCGAAGTCGGGCCTGCCGCTCCACCCCTTCAGACCTTCGAAGCCCTCTGTGCTCGGGTAGGCCTCACTGGGGAGCATGTAGAAGCCCTGCGCGGTCCGGGTCAGCTGTACCAGCGGCGGCTGGTTGCCAGTGAGGACCTGTCGGATGGCCCACGTGGTGCCGTAGGCGTACGCCTGTGCGCTCTGGTGGTGGAGCCGGTACAGCAGGTGGGCGTGGTTGCGGTGGTGGCCGTTGATCAGGGCGATGGTGTGGACGTGCGGCTGGTAGGGCATGTCCGGGCTCCAGTGGGGGAGCTGGATGCCGCCATCTACCAGCCGGACCCTGTCCAGGTCGCTGTGGGCGAGGTTGAGGGCGGCTCCCTGGTGGGCGTGCTGGGCCTCACCAGCGGCGGCGCCAAGGGCGTGGACGCTGTCGGTGAGGGTTTCGAACCACGGCATCGTGGTGGTCTTCAAGGGGTTCTCCTCAGTGCTGAGTGACGGTGCTGCTGGCGCCGCCGGGCATCCCGGTGGCGTTGAGGCGGTGCATTGGCAGTCGAGGGCGGCTCGGGCTTTGGCGAGACGGGCTGCCCTCGCTGTGTTCAGTGGCGGGTGTGGTCGGTGGCCAGGTCGGTCAGCCGCTTGGCTTCGTCGGGGGTGACGTGGCGGTAGCGGATGCTGACCCGGCATTCGGGGTGCGGGCAGCGCACGGTGCGCTGCCCGGTGAGGAGCGCGAGGGCGTCGGCGACGCGCTCGGGCAGGGGCTGGTTCATGCGGTGGCCTTTCGGCTGTTGAGGGTGTTCGTGGCCGGGCTGGACATGGGTGAGGGCGGCCCGGTCTGTGGTGAGAGGGGGCCGCCCTCGCTGTCTGGGTGGGTGGGGCGCTCAGCTGTCGGTCTGTCTGCGTACTTCGGCGATGAGGCGGAGGATTTCGTGGGCCAGGTCTTCGATCGTCTGGAGCTTCTCCTCGACTTCCGCCGGCGAGGTGAAGGAGAACGAGCGATCGTCGTGGCCGTGGTCCGGTTTGGGGTTGGTGAACGAGAACGACACGGGCGGCTCCGGCCTCAGATGTTCGCCTGGTGGGCGCGCTGGATGGCGGCCTCCCAGACGCTGCGGACCTGCGGGCCGGTGTGGGAGTCGTTCCAGGCCGGGATCGCCTTCCACTGGGCCCCGTGCTGGCGTCGGGCTTCGTCTAGGAGGAGCTTTCCGGCATCGCGGTAGGCCGAGTTGCGGGCGCCGGCGGCGGCGCGCAGGGCGCCGATGGAGCAGCGGGCGCCTTCGGGGTGGATGAGGCGGTGCTTGGCCCAGCCGTGGGTGTCGAGGAAGGCGAGCGCGTCGGTGAGGGTCTTCTCCACCGGGCCCGCCCGGTGCACCGGCCCGGCCGCGAGGATCAGCGACACCGGCGAAGGCGCGGACGGGGCCGCCGGGGTGGGGTCGAGGAGGTGGAACGCCTTCACGTACAGGTCGGAGTCGATGGGGGTGAACTCGGTTTCAGTGCGGTTCATGCAGCCCTCCATAGGCCGTTCTCGTTGGTGACCTCGCCCCGCTTCTTCAGCTCGGACAGGCGCGGCTTGATCTTGTTCGCGGAGGTGCCCAGCTTTCGGGCGATGATTTCGACCGTCATGGGGATGGATCCCTCCCGCAGGAGTTCGAGGATTCGCGGCTTGATCAGCTCCTGTCCGTCCGAAGCAGGTGCCGGGCTGGCGGGGGCGGTCTGGGCCCGCGGCTGGGGCAGCGTGGCCGGGCCCTGCTCGGTCTTGGTGAGGAGGTCGGTGAGGCTGCCGATCAGGTTCTTGCCCCGCTGATCGACCACCGGGGTCTGCGCGATTGCTTCCCGCTGGCGCCAGGCCTGGCAGTCCTCCACGGCGACGGGCGGCTGGCCTCCGGAGAGGGAGGTGGGCGGGACGTCGAGGTGCAGGGAGCGGAACTGGACGGCTTGGGAGCCGGGGGTGAGGAGGTAGCCGAGGCCGAACGTGCCGTCCTCGGGACCAGCGGCGGCCTCGGTGTCCAGACCGGTCATGTCCCGGTCGGAGACCTTGGCGTACTGGCCCGGCCACGACGAGGGGATCATCGACAGGTCGATGCCCTCCGCGCCTTCGACCGCGTTCGCTCCGACGAGGGAGCCCTGGCCCTTGGCGCAGCGCAGGAAGACGGCGCCGCCGCCGATCAGGAGCTGGGAGCGGATGATCGAGGAGTTCCCGAGGTCTTCGGCCAGCGGGGTCTGGGTGGCCAGGACCACCCCGATCCCTCGCTTGAGGGATCGGCGGGTCATCTGCTCCACGATCGCCTTCGCCTCCGCGTGGTACGGGGAGGAGACCGACAGCAGCATGTGCGCTTCGTCGATGACGCTCAGGATCAGCGGGTCGGTGAAGGGGAAGGCCGGGGAGCGGTAGCGGGCTTCGCGGTCGAGCATGACCGCGTAGGCCAGGCGCAGGGCGCCCATGGCTTCGTCCAGGCCGTCGCCGCAGTGAGCGGCCAGGCTTGCTCCGGCGATGGTGCCGGCCTGTGGGGAGGACAGGATCACCGCGATCCGGGATCGGTGGGCGGAGAGCAGGATCTGTTCCAGCACTCCGGACTTGCCGGAGCGGGATCCGCCGACGAGGTAGAGGTGGCGGGCCCCGGATCCCGGCTGGGCCAGGGGGACGAGGGCGGCGTGGGTGTCGATGTAGGTGCCCAGGCGGACGTATCCGCGGGAGTCCATGGCCAGCTCGTCCACGACGTCGGAGAGCATCGTGCCGTGCATCAGCGCGTGCTCCTTCATCACGCGCACCCCCATATGCGAGGGCTTGTCCGTGGGAGCGAGGGCGATCTGGATGGACGACAGGTCCAGGTTCCCGGCGAGGTCTTGGATGTTGACGGTCCCGATCGCCTTCCGTTCCCGCGTGGCGATCCCTTCCCAGTCCAGGGGGCCGTCGTAGCGGGTCAGGGTCAGGCGGGTGCCGGGCATCGCGCCGTCCGGGACGGCCACATGCGCGGCCCACAGCTCCTCGGGCGTGGACGGAGCACCCGCCGAGATTCCCGGCTGCTCCGGCAGTTCCGGCGCCTTCCTGAGGTGGACCGTGACCGGGAGTGCGTTCGGCGCGTAGTGCTTGGGATCGCCCATCTCCACCTGCGAGACGGGGACCCGGTACACGGAGGCGATGTCCGCCGCCTTCACCCTCACCTGCTGGCCCTGCGGCACCGTGATGACCCCGGAGAACGACACGTTCTCGTCCCCGACGTCGAGGGTCAGGTGCGCGAGGTGGGCGCCGGCCTGGATGAGCTTGCGGCCCTCGGTCTGGGTCGGGCCGCAGATGAACTCCGTCCACCATGCCGTGATTACCTGCGCCTGCGAGGACTGGCCCGCCGCCGTCGTGGCGGGGAGGGCGGGGAGTCCGGCGCCGGTGTTGCGGTGGTGGGCCAGGGCTGCCGCTCCGGCCGGTACGGCGAGGCCGAGGGCGAAGAGGGGGTTCATGCCGGTGGTGAGGATCTGGTGGGCGGCGATGCCGCATCCGCTGGCGGTGATCCCGCAGGCGATCAGGGACCGCAGTGCGGGAGCGGAGGCGCCTGCGGCCCATGCCCCTACTCCGGCGGCTGCGGCGGCGAGGGCGGACCAGGGGCCGGCGGTCACGGACGCCAGCGCGAGAGCGGCGGGCGCGTACTGGATGAACTGTGCTCGGGTCGGCCCCATGGCCCTGCCTCCTTAGGGCTGGGTGTAGAAGGCGGCTTCGGCCATCTCGACCGGGGAGGTGTCCACCGCGTCGGCGATGCCGCCGTGGTCGGTCTCGGTGGTGGTCTTGGCGTCGTCGGCGGCCGCGGCCGCGTTGTCGGCTGCGGCGGTGTAGGCGCCAGCGGCGTCCTTGGCGCCGGTCATCGTCAGGGCGGCGTCGGCGAACTCGGCGGTGGTGGCCGCATCCACGGCCAGCGCCTTCATCGTCTCGGCCGCATCCTGCATCTGCTCCGCCGTCTCATCCACGTCGGTCGTGAGCTGGGTGACGGTGTCGGCGTGAGCATGGACCTGGTGGGTCAGCCAGGCGAGCTTGGTGCGCAGGGCCGCGTACGTGGCGGCGTCCTTCAGGGATTCGGTGGCAGACATCCGGGCTCCTCGTCTATCGGGCGTTGTAGAAGTCGCGTTCGGCAGGCGCGGTCAGCGGCGAGTCGGCCACGGCGCGGAAGATCTGGCCGTGGCGGACCTCGGCGTTCGCGGATGCGGTGCGGCAGGCCTCTTCGCCGCCCTGGATCTGGTCGTGGAGCTTCTTGGCGGCGGCGGCCTGGAGGTCGAGCTGTTCCTTGAGGTGCTCGCACTTGCCGATGAGGTTCGCCCCGACGCCCTTCTCGGTGATCTCGGCGATCAGGACGTCACAGTCCGAGGCGAGCTCGGTGGACTCGTCGACGAGTTCCAGGCAGGTGTCGGTGCTGACCTGGCACAGGTTGGCCGCGCCCTCGGCGAGGTCGATGACCTGCGTGAGGGTGATGACCTCCCCGCCGCTGTAGGTGCGGGTCTTGCCTGCGGCGGTGGTGACGTGGACGCCCTTGTTGTCGACGGTCGCGGTGTGCGGGACGGGCGGGTTGGGCTGCATCGCGGGGTCCTTCCGAATCTGCTCGGGCAGCTTGATCGTGGGCGGCACAGGCACCGTGCCCGGCGCCGGAACCGTCGTGGCCGGCGGCGAGGTCGGGGGCGGCGGAGTCGGGGGATCAGTGGGCTTCGGCGGCACAGTCGGTTTCGGGGGCACGGTGGGCTGGGGAGGAACGGTCGCCCCGGCGGCGGGCGCCGATGGCCCCGCCGGAGCTGCCGCGGACGGCGAACCGGAAGGCTTGGCGCCGGGCTTCTTCATGTAGGCGGACCGCCATCCGTCACGCAGGCCCCCGGCAAAGTGGGCGCCCGCCAGGAGCCCGTAATGGGCTTTCGCCGCCGCGTTGTAGGCGCCGTTCCGGAAGGTGTCCGGGGCTTTGGTCGGCTGCCATTTGGATTTCGGTTTCGGCGGGGGCTTGTTGATGCCTGCCTTCTCGTAGGTGTCGTGGGTGTTGTTGACGCCGACGAGGTAGGAGATGGCGAGGAGAACGAGGATTTCCACGAGCCTCCTTACGTGACACTGTGTAGTTGTCGGGGGTTACCGGTTACCGGTTACAGCCCCTACAGGCGCCGGTTCGGGCCGCACGGGGCGGTTCGATGGGGCGTTCGTGGGCTGTAACCGGTAACCAGTAACCGGTGCGCTGGTAGCTCAGCGTGACGTGCCGATGTTGCTGACGGTGCTGTTCGCGGTGTTGAAGACGGATTCGAGGGTGCTGCGGATCTCGTCGCTGAACGGTGTGTACGGCAGGAAGATCCCGGAGACGATCAGCATCAGGCAGATCGCCATCTGCTTTCCCTTCGTCTTCTTGAAGGTGAAGAACAGGGCCCAGCAGAACAGGGCCAGGGCGAAGAACTGGAGCGTCATTTCAGGCACCCTTCTCGAAGACGAATCCCTTGTCGTTCGCGGAGACAACCGCACCCGAACCGGAGGGCACGGAGAGCTTCTTGTAGGCGAAGAGGCCACCGCCGCCGACGAGCGCCACCCACAGCCACGGACTGGACGCGATGGCGCCCGCACCGTCGCCGGCGGACTCCTGCGTCTTAGGCGCCGGACCGCCGCCGAGGGTCGGGGCAGCACAGGAGGGAACCTTGGAGACCTCCCAGGAGGCTGCCTTGGCCACCGCGGCCGCGCGGATCTTCATGCACTCCTGGTAGACGGTCATCTCCCGCTCGTACAGGGTCTTGGCCGCGGCTTCGGCGGTCTGCGCGCGCTGCTTGTCGGCCTCCGCCTCCACCAGGGCGTTCGCGGCCTGTTCCTTGGCCCGGGCCCGGTCCTGGGCGGCCTGTTCGCCCTGCATGCTGGTGACGGCCACGACCGTCCCGCAGACCGCGAGGACGGCGATGGTGCCGCAGACGGCGAAGGCGGCGGTGTTGCGGCGGACCCCGCCGAGCTTGCCGATCGTGGCGGAGAACTTGGACGACGTGCTGGGCTTCTCCGGGGCCTCGGGGTTCATGCGGGTGAACTCCTCGTCCCAGTCGATTCCGGACATGGTGGTTCCCTCCTTCCAGTGCTTGGACGGTGCAGGTCAGACGCGGTCATCGGGTTGTGGGTAGGCGCACGGGGTGCACATGCCGAGCGCGGCCGGGATCACGTACCCGGCATCACGTCGGCAGGCCGGGCACCGGCGGCGGGCCGCGTTGGCCTTTGCCAGGGCCGCGGCCCGCCGCTCGGTCATCGGTCGAACGGGCCGGGCCGCATCGATCCGGTACAGGTAGGCGACCAGCGGGCCGCGCCGCCGGCGAGGCCGCTCCACCTGCGCGGCCACGTCCTGACCGCCCGGCCTCAGGCCGAGCGCACGGAGCTGTCGGCGGGTAGCCAGCCCGTCCGGGGCCAGGCGCCACGCATAGACGGGCAGGCTGGCCATCAGCGGATGCGGTGGTAGGCGGCCCGGCAACTGGTGGCGTGGTCGTTGGCGTCCACGCGGGTCATGTAGAGCGGGTAGTCGGAGCGGGTCTCGCCGCATCCGTGGCAGGCCCAGCGGGCGCGGTCCTCGGTGCCCTTGACGTCGATGGCGGCGCCGAGCTGGTTGTGCATCCGGATCAGCAGGTTGTCCGGTTCGGCGGGGCTGGTGTTCGGGGAGAGCTTCACTGTGCTGCTCCTTCGAGGACGGGGCGCGGGGTGGGGGCGGTGAGGTCGCGCAGTTCCTGGTACCGGGCGGCGATCCAGCCCGCGGACCAGCCGGTGAGTTCGATGGCCTGCCGCTGCGTCAGACCCGCCGCGTAGGCGGCCTGCACGACCTGACGGGCCCGGACCTCGGGCAGCTTCTCCTCCGCGGGGCCGGCGGCCAGCAGCTCGGCGCGCTCACGCTCCGCCCGCTCAGCCGCTTCCTGACGTTCCTGCTCGGCTCGGCGGCGGTCCTCGGCCGCGCGCTGTGCGGCGGCCCGTCGGGCAGCCTGCTCACGGGCAATCGCGGCTTGCTCACGCTCGTGCTCACGGCGCTCACGCTCGTCCCGCGCCTCCTGCTCCGCCCGCCGCGCAGCCTCCGCACGGTCGGCCTCTTCACGGCGGATCCGATCCCGGCGCTCCTCGGCTTCCCGGGCCAGCTTCGCCTCGTGCTCACGCTGCTCACGCGCCTGCGCTGCCTCGTGGTCACGGCGTTCACGATCCGCCCGCAGCTGGTTCTCCTCGCGCTCGGCGGCCGCTCGTGCGGTGGCGTCCCGCCGGGCCTGCTTGCGTTCCTCGGCGGCGAGGATGGCGGCGGTCAGGGCGCGCCGGTAGGCAAGGCCGGCCTCTGCGGTGACGATCAGCAGAAGAGGTGCGACCGCGTGGATCGCGACCCCGACCATGTCTCCTGCCAGGGCGGATGCGCCGATGTTCAGCAGGAGCGTCATCGCGCCGGTCATCCAGCGCAGGGCCACCGGCCACGGCCCCCCGTGTCCGCCAAGGCGGGCCAGGACCGAGTCGAGACGGACCACGATGAGCACCGCAGCGTCCACCACGAGCGGCAGGATCGGCGCCGTCCAGTCCCACGCGTCCGGGGTGTGGGCGGCCATCAGCGGCGTGACCGTGAGGATCGAGAAGAGCATCGCCCCGCTCACGATCAGCCACGTCCCGAACGCCAAAGCGCGTTCCGATGAGCGCAGATGAGCATCGCTCACAACGCACCCCCCACGACCGGCGAGACGGGCATCTTGGCGATCAGAACGACCGCGGACGTCGGCTCTTCGGGCC
Source organism: Streptomyces sp. NRRL S-244 (assembly GCF_000717915.1). Lineage (GTDB taxonomy): Bacteria > Actinomycetota > Actinomycetes > Streptomycetales > Streptomycetaceae > Streptomyces. Next base: position 8,230 of record NZ_JOCX01000001.1, on the reverse strand, counting down.
GCTCACTGTCCTCGGTCCAGGACCACTCGACCCCGTCCGTGACGGCGTAGCCAAGCGCGGTGAGCGCCCGCGAGCGCTCCTCAACCGTCGGGGCGGCCGTACCGGTGAAGGAGAGGCTGGGCCAGTCCGGCTTACCGAGGAGCGCCACGAACACGCTCCACCGGCCGCGCCGAAGGTGGAGGAAGGCGTACGTCATCACGCCACCGCCGGCGGCAGAGGGCACGACTTGTTCTCCGCGTCCCGGCGGGCCGCCAGCACCCGCCGATGCGCCCGGCGGATCCGGCGGCCGTCGAACTCCGACGCCGGCCGGTCCAGCAGCACGATCAGCGCGTCCAGCAACTCGACCTCCGCCAGGACCAGAGGCATCTCGGCCTCGATCTCATTCAGCTCCGCATCTGACGGCTCCAGGCTGTCGGACCACGGGGTAACACGGTTCTGAAGTGCAGCGATGGACTCCACGGGTCTTGCTCCTTCGGTAGAGGAACGGGACCCAACAGCAGCCCCGGTGTTCGAGCACCGGGGCTGCACTGCGTTGGGATGAAGCGGGAAGAACTCCAGCTCCCCCACCCCGCCCGTACGCCGCCCAAGGGGCGACGGACGGGCGGAGGAGGCAACCGGCCGCGGCTGCGGCCGCGCGGGTGTCCCGACTCCGCGAATCACCGAGAGAGCCGGTGCGCTCGCGCGGCGGATCGGGGGAGACGCGAAGGGCAACGCCGGCCTGCCGGTCCAGCAGGGCGACGGCCAAGGCTCTTAACCGGATCACGAAGACTCCTGAATGCCAGGTCAAGCCGTGTGTGGGCGGGCTTCACCGGTCTGCCGTTGCCACGGCGGACCGGTCCCGAGCCCGGAAATCGGGCGCGTCATCGTCACTGCTCTGACGCCAGCAGGGCGGCACGAACCGGGTAGCACCCCAGGCCAGGGGCGATCGCAGAGCCGGAACGTGACAGAAACGTGTTGCCGCCGAGCGACATCCCGTCGCCCCGGGGACGGGATCACGCCCGTCTCGTTTTGCTTGGCACGCTGTTCAGTTCTCAACTCAAAGCCGGTAGCTCCCGACTGGCCGTGGAAACCCAGAGGGCTCCCCTGCCGCGAGGCAGGGGGACACAGCCGGAGCCGAAGCAAGTTACCTAGGTCGCTTGCTTGGTTTGAAGTTACCTAGGTCTCTTGCTGGTCGTCAAGCACCCGCAGGGCGCCTTTGAAAAAGACCTAGGTTGGTTACGCTCTACCCATGGACTGGAACCCGGAGCAACCCCCGACTGCCAAGGAGATCGCCGCCAAGTTCCGCAAGGACATCGGCGACGGCGTGTACCCGACAGGGAGCCAGCTCCCCGGGGCCAAGGGCCTGGCCAGGCAGCTCCGCGTAGGCCTCATGACCGTGCAGAGCGCCTACAGGCAACTTGCCGAAGACGGTCTTGTTGTTGGCAAGCAGGGAAGCGGGACGTACGTGCTCGACCCCAAGAAGGGGGATCCGACGGCTCAAGAGACCTCGCTTGGGCTCCGAGACCTCCAGGATCAGCTCGTGCATCTCACCTCCCGAGTTTCTGAACTCCAGGGCCGGGTCCAACAGCTTGAAGCTGCTCGACCTGGTCCGTCTGACGAGAACCAGTAGGCCTCATTTCGAGCCGATCCACAGTGCACAGGAGTTAACAGTCGGCCGCTGTTACCTGTTAACTCCCCACGTCAGGGGCCTGTTTCGGCATGATGGGCGCCTGTTGCATCAATGGACGTTGGGGGCGCCATGAAGTCGAAGCTCCAAGCAGCACGGGCCGCGCGAGGGTGGTCTCAGGCCGATCTGATGGATGCAATGGAGGACGCGGCCGCCCGGCTCGGCATTCAGCTCCCCTCTCGAACCAGCCTCAAGGCTCAGGTCTCGATGTTCGAGAACGGCCGCCGGCCACCGGGGACGGACTATCAGACGCTCTTCTGTGAGGCCTACCAGGCCACGCGGGTTGAGCTGGGCTTATCCCTCGAAGCGGCACCATCGCAGCTGGATACGCTGCCGTCCTTGCCAGCACCGCGAGCCGCAAGCATGCAGGCCAGCCCGGAAGTCATCGGGTACCTGAAGGCGGTGTTCATGCAGCACGTGCAGGCTGAGCCTGTAGTGGGGCCACGGTTCCTCGTGCCGGCGGTTCAGAGTCAGATGCCGCTCATTGAACAGGTCTGCAAGGAAGCGCGGGGGCCACTCCGAGACGAAGCGGTGCGGGTGGGCGCCCGGTACTCCGAACTGCTCGGATGGCTTCATCAGGACTCGGGAGACTCGCAGTCCGCAATGCTTTGGACGAATCGGGCGTTGGACTACGCCTCGGAGCTGGAGGACCCGGCCCTGAGCGCCTACGTCTTCCAGCGGCGGAGCAACATCGCGGCGGAGGCGGGCCAAGCCGGATATGCGGTTGGGCTGGCCAACGCTGCGCTGAGGCAGGCGCGAGGGCTTCCCCAGGACGTTAGGGCCGTTGCACTTCGTGCGAGAGCGTACGCGGACGCCCTTCTTGGGCAGGGCGACGAGAGCACACGCGCGTTGGATGAAGCGCGAGCGCTGGCCGACCAGGGCCCGGTCGGGGAGGGGCTCGCCCCGTACTGCTCGGTCGCGTACATCGACATGGAGGCAGCGGCATGCGCCCTGCACCTCGGGCAGCCCGAGCAAGCCGTCGCGACCCTTGAAGCGAGTCTCACGGAGTGGCCGGCCGAGCAGCAGCGGGACCGAGGGCTTTGTCTGGCCCGGCTCGCCACGGCCTATGCCCAGCTTGAGGACGTGGAAGGCGCGTACAACGCCGCTTCGCAGGCCGCAGCGATTGCTCAGGCGACCGGTTCGGCGCGCATTCTAGGGGAGCTGCTGAGGCTGCAGCCGTTTCTCACGCCGTGGCGGAAGCTGGTGGAGATTGCGGAGCTCAACCGATTGTTGGGCAGTATGAAGGGGAGCTGACCGGACCAGAGGAGAGCCGTGAACCTGCTTCCCACCATCACCACTATCGATGTTCAGGAACAGGCGCCGCGCGTCGCTCTGCTGCCGATCGGGTCGTATGAGCAGCACGGCGCCTACCTGCCGCTGATCACAGATACCGCAATCGCGTGCATCATCACCCGTGAGCTCGCCGCGGCCTACCCCGTGATGGCCCTGCCTCCCATCAGCATCGCATGCAGCCATGAGCACGGGACGTGGCCCGGAACGGTGAGCATCAGCGCCCGTACGCTGCACGCAGTGATCACCGACATTGCCTCATCGCTCGAAGCGTCGGGGGTGCGAAAGCTCGTCCTCGTCAATGCGCACGGGGGCAACTACGTACTCTCGAACATCGTGCAGGAGGCCAACCTCACAGAGCCGCGCATGAGCCTCTTTCCGCAGGGCCGGGAGTGGAACAGCGCCCGTGAACACGCTGGCCTCAGCAGCAACGCACACGACGACATGCACGCGGGAGAGATCGAAACCTCGATCCTGCTCCACTCGGAGCCTGACTTTGTTCGCCCGGGGTACGAAGCTGCGGACCACGATGCGAGTGATCGGCCGTTTCTGCTGACGCTCGGCATGAAGGCGTACACGAAGAGTGGTGTCATCGGTTTTCCTTCTCAGGCCACCGCTGGGAAGGGGGCGGCGGTACTGCGGAGCCTCACGGAGAGCTTCGCCGATCACCTTGCCGCACTGGGGGAAGGCTGAGCCGGGTCTCAGTCCTGGTCTCGGTCATCCCAGATTCCATGGCTGTCCGGGGTGAGCTGAGGGTGTCCGGGAAGTCCTTCTGACCTGCGCTTATGTAGCTGTCGGACACCTTGACGGACGTGTGCGGAACAAGATCGGACAACTCGTAATGCGTAGGTCTCGGGTTCGAATCCCGAAGGCGGCTCTGTAGAAGCCCCAGGACTCACTCGCCGTGACCTGGGGCTTTTGCTATTCACCGGATCTTGCGCCGGCGCGTCATACGCTGGTCCGTGTTGGCGGACTGATGGCGGTCCTCACGACCTCCCCCGGGGAAACGCGCATGACCGTGCACACTGTGATGCCGCTCGACGGAGCACTCGCTGTGCCTGATCGGGTCTGGTACGCCTCCTATGGCTCCAACATGCACATGGACCGCCTTGCCGCGTACATCGCGGGAGGTACGCCGCCGGGCGCCATGCGCACGTACCCGGGATGCCGGGACCGGCGGGGGCCGGAGCGGTCCGTCGCGGTGGAGTTGGCGGGCCGCCTCTACTTCGCAACCGAGTCCCCCGTGTGGACGGGTGGGCGCGGGTTCTACGATCCGACCGCCCCGGGACGTACGCGTGGACGCGCGCATCTGGTCACCGTTGGCCAGATGTCCGACATCGCCATGCAGGAGATGTACGAGGAGCCCGGACGCGACCTCGATCTGACGACGGTTCTTCGCGAGGGCCGCCACGAGGTGGGCCCCGGACGCTACGAGACCCTGATCTGCCCCGGAACGATCGACGGCATCCCCGTACTGACGTTCACGGCGCCGTGGACGCTCCAGGACGTGGACGTGCTCATGCCTTCAGCGGCGTACCTGCGGTACCTGGCCGGCGGACTCCTGGAATCGGGGCCGTGGGAGAGGCAGGACATCGCGCACTACCTGGCCACCTGCCCGGGTGCGGCGGGCAGGTGGACGGCCCATCAGGTGCTGGAGCTGCTGACCGCTGACATCGGACGGTGAACCGAGGCCGGTCGGCGCGGACTTCGGGCAAACGTGGAGCGAGGATCAGATCGGCGGAGGGGCGTTGCCCGCTCCGCGTGCCGCCCGTTCCTTCTCCCTTTCCACCGCGTGGGCACGGCGCTGGGCCTCGGCCTCTTCCGCGGCCGCCTTCCGGGCCGCGTCGGCTTCCTGCCGCTCGAGCCGGAGCTTGCTCAGTTCGTGCTCGCGCCGGAGCCGGGCCGCAATGCCGAGGCCGGCGGACAAGACGGGGTCGGCGGCGGCGTTTCGAGCGGCATCGAGGAACTGCATGATCCGCGTGCCATCGCCCGTGGCGATGAACCGCTTCAGGGAGCGGTCGATGATGCGGCGTCTGTCCGGCCAGCCGTCCGGGTGTCTTCGTCCACGGCGGCCGCGACTGCCAGCCTCGCGAACCGTGTTGCCAGGCGGTTGGGGTCGATCGGCTCGTCGTCATGGCCCCCCTATGTCGTCCGTGAGCACACCGAGAGTGATCGACCGGCTGCGGGGGCGGCCGGGGTCCGGTCGCCGGGCGGTGGGGGTGGGGCTACTTTGGGAAGGCTGGACCCGGGCGACGCGTGGCAGGAGGCCGGCATGTCTACACGGTTGCGCAAAGCGGCGGTGGGGGTGGCCGCGGTCGGACTGGTGGTGCTGCCGCTCGGGGCGGGGGCCGGGTACGCGCTCGATACGTCGGCCGGGACCGTCGCGTCGGCTCCCGTTGCCAGTGATACGGAGTTTCCGCAGCTCACGCCGGCCGTGGCGCGGCAGTTGGACGACGCCGTGCGGAAAGTGATGAGCCAGGCCAAGGTGCCCGGGGTGATGGTGTCGCTCTCGGCCCCCGGCAAGGGCTCGTACGTACGGGCCTTCGGTGTCGCCGACAAGGCCACCGGCCAGTCGATCCGTACGGACATGAACATGCGCATCGGCAGCGTGACCAAGACGTTCACCGTGACCGCCCTGCTCCAGCTGGTCGACCAGGGCAAGGCCCGGCTGGACGACCCCATCGGCAAGTACGTGGCCGGGGTGCCCAACGGGGACCGGATCACGTTGCGTGAGCTCGCCGGGATGCGGAGCGGGTTGTTCAACTACTCCGAGGACGAGGGCTTCTTCAAGGCCCTCACGAGCGATCCTCGACGGCCCTTCACCCCGCAGCAGCTGCTCGCGTACTCCTTCAAGCACCCGGTGCTGTTCGAGCCCGGCGCCAAGTTCTACTACTGCAACACCAACTTGATCCTGCTGGGGCTGGTGGTCGAGAAGCAGAGCGGGCAGAGGCTCAACGACTACATCAACCAGAAGGTCGTCCGACCGGCCGGGCTGCACCACACGCTCTTCCCCGTCGGCGCGGAGTTCCCGAATCCGCACTCCCAGGGCTACACGGACCAGACCGCGACCGGCAAGACCGAGGACGCGGCCGACTGGAACCCCTCCTGGGGCTGGGCCGCCGGAGCGATGATCTCCGATCTCGAAGACCTGAAGGCCTGGACGAAGGTCATGGCCACGGGCACGCTGCTGAAGCCCGCCACCCAGGCCGAACGCCTCAAGGTCGTCGAGGCGCTGCCCGGCACCGGCTACGGCCTGGGCATCTTCAACGTCCAGGGCTGGATCGGCCACAACGGTTCACTGCCCGGCTATCAGGCGCTGGCCGTGTACCTGCCGGAGGCGAAGGCCACGCTGGCGGTGATGCTGAACACGGACATCTCGTACGAGGGTGCCGAGCCCAGCACCCTCTTCGGTGAGGCGATCACCAAGGTCGTCACCCCGGACCACGTCTTCAACCTGCCCGCCCAGTCCGTTACCGCACACTGAGGGAATGAGCGATCAGGGTGTGGTGCTGCGCGTTGCCGGTCATGGTGATCTCGACGTCGCGGGCGTGCTGTTCAGGGGCTACCTCGACTTCTACGAGGTGAAGGTCGAGGACCCGGACGCGCCCCGGGCGTACCTCGCGGAGCGGATCCGGGGCGGCGAGTCGCTGGTGCTGCTCGCGGATGTGCCGGGGGCCGGCACGGTCGGGTTCGCGCAGGTCTACCGGACGTTCTCGTCGCTCGCCCTGCGGCCGATGTGGATCCTGAGCGACCTGTACGTCGACCCCTCCGGCCGCCGCACCGGCGCCGGGCGGGCGCTGCTGCGCGAGGTGCTGCGCCGGGCGCGGGAGGCGGGGGTGTCCGGGGTACAGCTGGAGACGGCGTACGACAACCACGTCGCGCAGGCGCTGTACGAGGCGGAGGGGTTCGAGCGCGAGGAGTTCCACGTCTACTTCCACGGACTGGACGTTCCCGGGGTGGGTTAGGACCGTGGGCGGCTCTACTTCGCGTCCGCGTAGCACTGGACGACCGCCGTCGTGAACGGGAAGCGGACCGGGGTGTCGCCGAAGGCGATGCGGCCGGCGCGGTCGCCGGCGGTGCGGATCGCCTCGGCCACCGCCCCGGCCTCCTCGGCCGGGCAGTGCACGATCACCTCGTCGTGCTGGAAGAACACGAGCTCGGCCCGCATCCCGGCGCCGGCGATGGCCTGGCGCAGGGCCGCGAGGAGCAGCAGCGCCCAGTCGGCGGCGCTGCCCTGGACGACGAAGTTGCGGGTGAACCGGCCGCGGGCGCGGGTGTTGGTCGAGGCGTAGCTCGGCGTCCAGCCCTCCTCCCGGTCCTGCGGGACGCCGGCTTCGCCGTCCTCGTCGGCGCCGACCGGCGGCGGGCAGGTCCGGCCCAGCCAGGTACGTACGAGGCGGCCCTCCTCGCCGGCCTTGGCGGCGTCGTCCACGTACGCCACGGCCTGCGGGAAGCGGCGGCGCAGCGCGGCCAGGTTCTTGAGGCCGTCGCCGGAGGTCTGCCCGTACACGGCGCCGAGGACGGCCAGCTTGGCCATGTCCCGGTCGCCGGAGAAGCCCTGGCGGGAGATGGCCGTGTAGAGGTCCTCGGGGCGCCCGGCCACCTCCATGAAGGCGGGGTCGCGGGAGATCGCGGCCAGCACGCGGGGCTCCATCTGGTCGGCGTCGGCGACGACGAGCCGCCAGCCGGGGTCGGCGACGACGGCTCTGCGGATCACCTTCGGGATCTGCAGGGCGCCGCCGCCGTTGGTGACCCAGCGGCCGGTGAGGGTGCCGCCGGGGACGAACTCGGGGCGGAAGCGGCCGTCGCGCACCCAGTCCTGGAGCCAGCTCCAGCCGTGGGCGGTGTAGATCCGGTACAGCTTCTTGTACGCGAGGAGGGGCTCTACGGCGGGGTGGTCGAGCTCCTGGATCTCCCAGCGGCGGGTGGACTTGAGCCGGATCCCGGCCTCGGCGAAGGCCTTGATGACGTCGGCCGGGAGGTCGGGGCGTACGCGGCGGCCGAACGCGGCGGAGATCTCGTCGGCCAGCTCGGCGAGGCGGCGGGGTTCACCGCCGCCGGCGTAGCGCTCGCCGAGGAGCTCGGTGAGCAGGGCACGGTGGACGTCGGCGCGCCAGGGGAGGCCGACGCGCTGCATTTCGGCGGCGATGAGGAAGGCGGCCGACTCGGAGGTGGTGAGCAGGCGCATGCGGTCGGGGTGGGCGGTGGCGGCGGTGCGGGTCGCCTGGTCGCGGTAGATCGCGACGAGGGCGTCGAGGGGGAGGGGGGTGGAGG